>NZ_BMDW01000015.1 GCF_014636175.1 Sphingomonas psychrolutea
AGTTCGTCGTGCGATACACAGGTGCGGCAGGTTTGGGCATCACGCCCATCTATCCCACTCGATTCCCTACGTGAATCCCCAACGTCAGTTTTGCAACAAAGCCCCTTTTTTGGCCAGATCGATTATCAGCCAATCGACCTGATCAGTATCACCGCGGGCGGTCGCTACACCCATGAGAAAAAGACCTTCGAAGGCGGCCAGCAGGACCTGAACGGTTTCAACTACAAGCTGTTCGGTTGCTCCGACGCGAACGGCAACGTTACGCCCAACGGGCCCTTTCCGCTTGCGCCGATCACGTGCTTCCAGGGGTTGAGCTACCCCGATCCGAGCAATCCGGTTCGGGTCTACGTGCCTGGCGTAAACCGCAAATCGTTCAACAATTTCTCGCCGAAGATCGGAATCCAGCTTCATCCGGCCGATCGGTTGCTGGTCTATGGCAGCTGGTCGAAGGGGTATAAGACCGGGGGCTGGACCACCCGGCTGACCAATCCGCAAGGGAATTTCGCGCCGGATTTCAACGAAGAAAAGGCGACAACCTGGGAATTCGGCGTCAAATCGACTTTCCTCGATCGCCGATTGCAAGTGAATGCGGCCGCCTTCACCACGGATTACAAGGACATTCAGCTCAATATCCAGATCGGCACCTCACCGACGATCGCCAACGCGGGCAACGCGCGCATTCGCGGGATCGAACTTGAGGTCGTCGCCGAACCGGTCGACGGGTTCAGGATCAATACCTCGCTCGGCTATATCGATGCGGTCTATACCTCGGTGTCTGCCGCTGCCGCCGCGGTCGGGGGTGCCAATGCCTTCCAGGCCGGAACGCTGGTCGGCACGAGCCTGCCCAAAACGCCCAAGCTGAAGCTCAACATCAGCCCGCGCTACAAGCTCGGGCTCGGCAATGGCGGGGCGCTGGTGCTGCTGGGCGACTATACCCACACCAGCAGCGTGTGGAACGATACGCAGCGGACTTTCCTGCTGCAACGCGTGCCAAGCGACATCTTCAACGCCAACCTGACATATCAGGACCCGCACGACAGCTGGACGCTGACGATCGGCGCCACCAACCTGACCGACAAGAGGTTCCTCACCGCGGGCAGCTCCAATCTCGCCGACGGCATTATCTATGGTACTTATAACCGGCCGCGCGAATGGTATGCGAGGGTCGGCTTCAAGTTCTGATTTGCGGCGATGCGCGAGATCGAAGCAGCGGTGGTCGAAGCACCGGGAGCGGCCTTTCGCATAGAAATGCTCGCGCTCGGTGCGCCTGGGCCCGATCAGATCCTAGTGGCGATCCGCGCTTGCGGAATCTGCCATACCGATCTGATCATGCGGGATGGTCATTTGCCGGTGACCTTTCCGAGCGTGTTCGGGCACGAGGGCGCTGGCATCGTTGCGGCGGTGGGAACCGACGTCCAGTCGGTCCAACCCGGCGATCATGTGCTCATCAGCTTCCACAGCTGTGGCCGGTGCGGGGCGTGCCATGATCACCAGCCCGGCTATTGCGTGGAGTTTGTACCGCGCAACTTCCTCGGCGTGTCCGGCCCCGACGATGGCCGGCTGTGGCGGGGCGGCGCGCCGATCGGCGGAGAGATTTTCGGGCAGTCGGCGTTTGCGACCCATGCTTTGGCGCATGCCCGCAATGTCGTGAAGATCGATCGCGATCTGCCGCTGGAGATCCTCGCGCCGCTTGGCTGCGGCGTCCAGACGGGCGCGGGCACCGTTTTGGAAACGCTGAATGTGCAGCCCGGCGAGTCGGTTGCCGTCCTGGGTGCGGGGGCCGTCGGCCTGTCGGCGGTGATGGCGGCGGTGATCGCCAAGGCCGGGCGTATTGCCGTGCTGGACAGGCACCAGCACCGCCTCGCTTTGGCAAGCGTGCTGGGCGCGACGGTGGTGACAGACGATCTCGCCACGCTTGGCGATGGTTTTGACCATATCATCGATACAACGGGCGCCGTCGATCTGGTGGCAGCGAGCATCGACAAACTCGCGCTCCGGGGTACGCTGGCGCTGGTCGGCGCTTATCCGGGCGACCCCCGGCTCGCGCTCGATTTATCGGCGATCATGAGCATGGGGCGGAAAATCATCGGAGTGGTCGAGGGCGGCATCGATCCGCAGCGTTTCATCCCCCGCCTGATCGACCACTACCGTGCCGGCGCTTTGCCGCTCGAAAAACTGATCCGCACCTATCCGTTCGCCGCCATTGCCGAAGCCGTGGCCGCTTCGGAATCGGGCGCGGTGGTCAAGCCGGTATTGATCATGGATAACCGCTCTAGCTGATTGGCTGTTGCTAGCCACGCCGATGAAATGCCGGAAAATAGCCCTACATTGGATCTTAAACTTCTGAGGGCCCGTTGGCATGACCAAGCATATGCAGATCGATTTCGTGTCCGACGTATCGTGTCCGTGGTGTGTGATCGGGTTGAAGGGGCTTGAGCAGGCCTTGGCCAATGTCGGCGATCTGGTCGAAGCGGACATCCGCTTTCAGCCGTTCGAGCTCAATCCGCAAATGCCGGCCGAGGGCCAGGATATTGCCGAGCACATCCAGCAGAAATACGGATCTACGCCCGAGCAATCCGCTGCCAATCGAACGATGATCCGTGACCGCGCCGCGGAGCTTGGATTTACGATGGCGATGTCGGACGGCAGTCGCATCTACAACACGTTCGACGCGCACCGCTTGCTCCATTGGGCCGGGATCGAGGGCCGACAGCGTGAACTGAAACACGCGCTGTTCGAGGCGTATTTCACCGATGGCCGTAATCCGGGCGATATCGCGGTGTTGGTCGCCACGGCGGAAAAGGCCGGCCTCGACGGGCCTGCCGCCCGTGCTGTCCTTAGCTCGGGGCAATATGCGGACGACGTCCGCGCGGACGAGCGGCTGTGGCAATCGCAGGGTGTGTCGGCGGTTCCTGCGGTGATCATCAACCGAAAATATCTGATCTCGGGCGGGCAGCCGCCCGAGGCGTTCGAGCGCGCGCTTCGCAACATCGCCGCCGAAGAATGACCCACGGAACCTGACAGGCGGTCGGACAACGCCGCCGACCTGGCGTCAGTTCGCCATGTCGATCCCGACCGCCGCCAGAATTGCGCTTATGCGGTCGCCAGTTCCAGCGTCTCGCTGATCTCGAACCACACGCTTTCCGCCGCATCGAGTTTCTTCGACACCTGCACATGTTGCTTGGCCAGCTCGGCGGGGCTGAGCCGCGCGAGCCATGCTTCCGCCGTGCTCGGATCGAGCAATGCGCGGTCGATCGCGTCGCGTTGCTTGGTCAGCTTCACGACCAACGCCTCCGCCTCATGCGCGCGCTTCTGGAGCGCGACTGCCGCGGCGCTGATCTGCGGTTTTTCGTCCTTTTTGACGGCGGTCTTGGTCTTGCCCGCGTCGCCTTCGCCCGCCAGCACGAAGGCGATGTAATCCTCCATGCTGCCGGCATATTCCTTCGCCGTGCCGTTATCGACCAGCACCAGCCGGTCGGCGGTCAGCTCGACCATGTGGCGATCGTGGCTGACCAGAATCACCGCACCGTCATAGGCGTTGAGCGCCTGCACCAGCGCCTCGCGCGCATCGACGTCGAGATGGTTGGTCGGCTCGTCGAGGATCAGCATGTGCGGCGCGTCGCGCGTGATCAGCGCGAGCGCGAGGCGCGCGCGTTCGCCGCCCGAGAGTTTGCCGACCTTCTGCGTCGCCTTCACCCCCGAGAAACCGAAGCGCCCGAGCTGCGCGCGAACGGCGCCCGGCGTCTTGCCCGACATCATGCGCGTCATATGTTCGAGCGGGGTGTCGTCGCCGTCGAGTTCCTCGACCTGATACTGTGTGAAGTATCCGACGCGCATCTTGCCCGACGCCGTCATCGCGCCGTCCATCGCGGGCAATTGCGCCGCGAGCAAGCGCGCGAGCGTGGTCTTGCCGTTACCGTTGCGTCCCAGCAGCGCGACGCGGTCGTCGGGATCTAGCCGCAAGTTCAACCGCTGCAGGATCGGCTTATCCGCATACCCCACCGCCGCCATGTCGAGCGTGATCAACGGCGGCCGCAGTTCCTCGGGCGAGGGGAAGTCGAACGACAGCGTCGAATCCTCCGCCATCGACGCGATCGGCTGCATCTTCGCCAGCATCTTCTGGCGGCTCTGCGCTTGCTTCGCGGTCGAGGCGCGCGCCGAATTCTTGGCGATATATTCGCTCAATTTGGCACGCTGCGCATCCTGCGACGCCTTGGCCGCGGCAAGCTGCGCGACACGCTCGGCGCGCTGCCGCTCGAAACTGTCATAGCCGCCGGTGTAGAGATGCACCTTGCCGCCTTCGAGATGCAGGATCGTATCGACGACATTGTTGAGCAAATCGCGCTCATGGCTGATGACGACCATCATCGCCGGATAGCTTTTCAGGAAGTTCTCGAGCCACAGCGTCGCTTCGAGATCGAGATGGTTTGACGGCTCGTCGAGCAGCAGCAGATCGGGTTCGGAAAACAGCAGCGACGCCAGCGCCACGCGCATCTTCCACCCGCCCGAATAGCTGTCGAGCGGACGCTGCTGCATTTCCTCGTCGAACCCCAGCCCGACCAGGATCCGGGCCGCGCGCGCCTCGGCGGTGTACGCGTCGATCGCGGTCAGCCGGTCATACACCGCGCCCATCCGGTCGGGATCGGTGCAGGTCTCCGCCTCCAGCATCAGCGCCGCGCGCTCGGTATCGCCCGCCAGCACCGCTTCGATCGGCGTGGTCGTGCCCGACGGCGCTTCCTGCGCGATATAGCCGATGCGCGTGCCGCGCGGCATTTCGATCTCGCCGAGATCGGGCTCGAGCTGCCCGATCATCACCTTCATCAGCGTCGATTTGCCCGCGCCATTGCGCCCGATCAGCCCGACACGGCTTTTCGGCGGCAAGGCGGCACTCGCGCCGTCGAGGATCGCGCGCCCGCCAAGGCGCACCGTGATACCATTGATGTTGAGCATAGGCCGCGCGCCTAGCAGATTGTTGCGCTGCACCCAAGGGGCGGGTTTGTGCGTTAGCGCCGATCTGCACATCGGTTTGGTGTAGGGAAGACACAAAGTGCTGACAAAGGACCGTATATGAGCGTAGCCTTCCGCCGCGAAAGCGACGAAGAACATCTCGAACCCAAATTCGAACGCCCGATCGCGCCGGGGCCGAACCTCGTCACCGCCAACGGCCTAGCGCTGATCGGCGAGAAAGTCGTGGCGCTCGAAACCGCAATTGCCGCCGCGCCCGAGGAAGACCGCGCCGCGCTCCAGCGCGAACTCCGCTACTGGCACACCCGCCAGACCACCGCCGAAGTGGTCCCCCCGCCGGCACCCGGCACGGTCGGTATCGGCAGCCGCGTGACCTATCGCCTGAACGGCGCCGAGCGCACCGCCCACATCGTCGGCGGAGATGAAGCCGATCCCGCCGCGGGCCGCATCGGCTTCCAGGCCCCACTCGCGCGCGCCCTGATCGGCGCGGAGGTCGGCGAGCGCGTGGATTTTGCGGGGAAGGACGAGGCGATTGAGGTGATGGCGGTGGGGTGAGGGGGGACGGCAGGTTCCGCCCCAAACGCAGACGTGCGGAAAGCTTCGCGGAGGGCGCTTCGAGCCAACTGGTCTCGTCCAGTTGTTACGCCTCCGAAAGGAGCGTATCGTGCCAACTTCCCGGAAGCGTAGCTGATCAGCGCAAGGGATGTTTCGGACGTAAACCTTTCGCAGGAGACGCAAGATGAAGAACTTTGTGCTTGGATCGGCGGCTGTCGTTCTGGCTCTGACCGGAGCTGCACCGGGCGTTGCTCAGACACAAAAGCGTCAGAACGCAAGTGTCGAACTGCGGGTGACTGACGCTGCAGGAAAAGGTGTTGAACTCCGCGCGTTGCCCCAAGAGGAGCAGCAGCGGATCAATAGCCTAAGAACCAGCCTTCAGGAGTGGGGCAACCAGCAACCGCAGCGGGTGCGGATCACGATCGAGTGTCGGTTCAAACCATTCGGTTGCACGATCACCGTCGCGTTTTAATCGCATCGTAGGCGCAGCACTCCGGTGCTGCGCCGAATGGTTGCAATGTCCGCTTTCAAAATCGGCCATGCGCCAATCTTCCCACCCGGAAGTCTGTCCTACAAACCCGCACAATGTCATAGTGCCGTCGCGGGCTTCTCGCCTAACGTTCTTTGACCCCGTCGCTCTCCTCAATCCCACCGCGCGGGACACCTGCGTCAAAACGCGTTTATCCCTAACTTTAGCCTAAACTTCCGCCGCCCCCCGTCACCGCACCAGAACAATCCGCGCCACCATCCCGCCGCCGTCGCGATTCTCCAGCGTGATATCCCCCCCCGCATCGCGCACGATCGTGCGGGCGAGCGCCAGGCCCAGCCCGATCCCGCCGGTCTCCTTGTTGCGGGAGGTCTCGATCCGGGTGAACGCTTCGAATACATCGCCGAGGCGATCGGGCGGGATGCCGGGGCCGCGGTCGCAGACGGCGATCGTCACGGTGCGCGCGTCCGCCGTGACCGACACCTCCGCCGCGCCGGCATATTTCAGCGCATTTTCGATCAGATTGCGCACCGCGCGGCGCATCAGGCCGGGACGTAGCCGCATCGTCAGCCGCGCGCCGGCCTCGAACGCCACGTCCGCGTCCAAATCGCGGAAATCCTCGACCACGGCGTCGACCAAAGCGGCGAGATCGACTTCGGTCGGCGGTTCGCTCGGGCGGCCGAGCCGCGCCAGCGACAGGATGTCGTCGAGCGTCGAATTCATCTCGGCGATCGTGTCGGCCATCCGCAACCGGTCGTCTTCATCCTCGACCGATTCGATGCGGACGCGCAAAGCCGCCAGCGGCGTGCGCAGATCATGCCCGATCGCGCCGAGCATCCGGTCCTTCTCATCGAGCATTGCCGTCACGCGCAGGCGCAGCGCGTTGAACGCAACGATCACGTCGCGCACGTCCTGCGGCCCGCGCGTTTCGACCGGATCGACCGCCGCGCCCGGCTGAAAGTCGCGCGCGGCAATGGCGAGGCTGCGCAGCGGCTGCGAGATGCGCCGCGCCGCCCACAGCAGCGGGGCGAGCGCGACGCCGTAGAGGATCAGCGTCTGCGCGATCAGCCGCCAGACAATCAACGCGTCGCTGCGCGACCACGGCAAGTTGAGGATCAGCCACTGCCCGTCGGGCCGCTCGACTGCCACCATCAGTTCGGCCCCGGCGCGCAGCAGCCGCTCGACGCGCGGCTTGCTGACATAGCGCAGCCGCGGGTCGTTGCGGTTGATCGGCAGCACTTGCGTCTGGATGCGCCCGACCTTGACGCCGGCATCGTTGAGCGCTCCGCGCAGCGCAATTTCGACCTCGGGCACGTGCTGCCCGCCCGCGACGACAGGAGAGGCGGCGGCAAGCTGTACGCGGCCCCAATTTCCCCCGCCGAGCGGGCGGCCGGCGTCGATCCGCTCATCGGCATCGATGATCCGCGTGACGACCGGGCCGGTCGCCTGGTCGAGCCGGGCCTGGCGGCGTTCTGACAAGAGCAGAGTGAAGTTGATTGCTTGCGCGACGAACAGCGCTACCGCGATCAGCAGCGCCATTTGCCCCGACAGGCTGCGCGGCAACAACCTCCCCGCGCCCCGCCTCAAAGTCGCGTTACTTCGGCGGCCAGCGTATAGCCGCCGCCCCACACCGTCTTGATCAGGTCGGGGGTCTTGGGATCGGCCTCGATCTTGCGGCGCAAGCGGCTGACCTGATTGTCGATCGCGCGGTCGAACGCGGCGGCCTCGCGCCCTTGTGTCAGGTCGAGCAACTGGTCGCGCGTCAGCACTTGCCGCGGGCGGGTGACGAGCGCGTGGAGCAAATTATACTCGCCGGTCGACAGCGGCACCGACACGCCCTCGCGATCGACCAAAGTCCGCTCGCCCGATTTGAGGACCCATCCGGCAAAGGCGAAGGAGCCGGTCTCGGGTGCATGCTGGCGCGCGCCCCCGGCGGCAGCGCGCCGCAGGATTACTTTCACGCGCGCCGCCAGTTCGCGCGGCGAGAACGGCTTTACGACATAATCATCCGCCCCCATTTCGAGCCCGACGATGCGGTCGGTTTCCTCGGTGCGGGCGGTGAGCAGGATAACGGGAATCTCGCCAGTTTCGCGGATGTGGCGGGTGAGCGACAGGCCGTCCTCGCCCGGCATCATGATGTCGAGGATGACGAGGTCAATGGCATAGGCCGTCATGCGGGCACGGGCACCTTCGGCATCGCCCGCTTGCGTGACGCGAAAGCCCTGCCGGGTCAGATACTGTGCGAGTGGCTCGCGGATCGAGCGTTCGTCGTCGACGAGCAACAGATGTGGCGTGTCCCCCATAGTGTCCGTCTGTAGCATGGCTGGATTTTCTGGAAAGGAGGGGGCGTTCCGTGGGGAATGCCGGACGAGCAACAGGGGAGGCGCTCGTCCGGCGTCCGGGCCCGGAAGGGGTTTACTGGCCCGGATTGGGTGCAGGCGCGGGCGCTGCTGGCGCGATGGCATCGGCCGGATCGGCGTGGCGTTGCCCGGCCATCGCGGGGGCTCGGTTCTGCCATACATCGAGCTCCGCGGGTGAGAGCTGCCCGTCCTTGTTCGTATCGATGCGGGTAAAGCGACGGTCGGCCTGCGCCATGAACTCGGCGCGCGTCATTGCTTCGTCACCGGCGCCGGCGCGTGCCATCATGCGGCCACCCGGGCCCTGCCGTTCATCGGCGGTGAGCGTGCCGTCCTTGTTGGCGTCCATCCGGTCGAAGTGGGCATTGGCCTGCGCCATGTCCTCGGCCCGGGAGATCATGCCGTCGCCATTGGTATCGGCGCGCATCATGCCCATCCCGCCGCCTTGGGCGAAGGCTGTCGTTGCTAGGACGGTGACGGCAAACGACGCGAGGAAGGTGTAGCGCATGATCGGGACTCCGCTCGACAGGATCGGGACGGCGCCCGGTTCGCGCTCCTTATGCTGCCCGAACTGTCGCGCCGCTGTGCCGGTAGGCGGGACAAAGTGTCGCAAAATGTCGCAACTATGCCCTTCCGTCACCCCGGGCTAGTGCCGGGGTCCACTGTGCCGCGTGCGCCGCGCCCACGATCATGAACTTGTACCAGGCCGCTTGGTGGACCCCGGCACAAGGCCGGGGTGACGGTGGAGCGGTGCGTGCGTTTACCCGAAGATCGCGACGCTCTGCATGCCCTGCGCGATCGGCACGCCATCGGCGTTCCACAGCATCATCGTTTGGCTCGATCCGCCGTTCACCGCGTGCTGCGATTCCGCCGAGAGCAGCCACCAGCCGTCGGTCGTCGCCGGGGCCGGGGTCAGCAGATTGACGATCCACGTCACCGAGCTGAGCGGCACGAAGTCCTTGCCGAACAGCTTGAACGCGGCGGGGGGGAGCGCGTCGGCGAGCGCCAGCACCTCGACCATCGGATCGAGCCCGGCATAGTCGCGCAGCCGCGCCCAGCGCAGCCATTCGGCCTCGCCCTTGGCCGCGTCCTTCATGTCGAGAAAATTGAAATTGCCGGTAAAAAACTCGTCCGGCCCGGTGTAGAGCGTCGCATCCGGGGCTGGCGGCGCGATGCTGCTGTCGAGGCGACCGGCCAATTCGACCCGTGAGGGCTGTTCGGCCATGAACACGAAGATCGCGCGGAAGCCGAGCCCTGCGTCGGACACGATATCGGCCTGAATGAAGGCGGCGGTGCGCCCGCGCCGCAACTTCGTCGCGGTGACGGTGACTGTACCCGACAGCGGCCCGATGAACGACACTTGTGCCGAGCGGAGCGGGGGAAGGTCGGGCTCGATTGCTTGCGCGGCATGCAAAGCGAGCGCGCTCGACAGGCCGCCATACGCGGTGCGGCCCTGCAGCCAGTCGCCCGGGATTTCGGCGCGGAACCCGCTTTCGAGCGGCGTCGCCTTGGCCAGAATCTCGCGGATCGGGGTCACGCTGCCGTCTCCGTCAGCCGGTCACGCAGTTCGCGTTTGAGCACCTTGCCAATCGCGCTGCGCGGCAATTCGTCGATCGCGTGCAGCGTCGACAAACGCTGGGTCTTGCCGAGCTGTGCATTGGTCCAGTCGAGAATCTCAGGGATACTCGCGTCGATCCCGGTATGCGGGACGTAGAAACCGACCGGCGTCTCGCCCCACGCTTCGCTCGCCACGCCGATCACGCTGCAATCGGCGACGGCGGGATGTTGTGCGAGCACGGCCTCAAGATCGGTCGGATAGATGTTGAACCCGCCCGAGATGATCAGATCCTTCTTGCGATCGAGCAGCGTGAGGAACCCGTCTTCGTCGAAGCGCCCGATGTCGCCGTGGCGGATGTAGCGATTGCCCTCCGCATCGAACCATTCGGCGGCCGACGTCGCCTCCTTGCGTCCGTGATACCCCGTCATCATCGCGGGCGAGCGCCCGACGACTTCGCCCATATCGCCCTGCGCGACTTCGGTGCCGTCCTCATCGATCAGCCGGATATCGTGCCCCTCGACCGGGCGACCGACGGTGTGGAGCTTGTCGGGGAATTGATTGGCGACGAGCAGGCATGTGCCGCCACCCTCGGTCATGCCGTAATATTCGACCAGCAAACCGGGCCAACGCGCCAGAACATCGGCTTTCAGCGCGGCGGAAAAGGGGGCGGAGGTGCAAGTTTTGAACTGGAAGCTCGCCAGATCGAACCGGTCGAAATCGGGCAGCGCCATCAGCCGCTGATATTGCACCGGTACCAGCATCGTGTGCGTCGCGCGGTGCCGCTCGGCGAGCGTCAGATAGCCGCGTGCATCGAATTTCTTCATCAGCACGACGGTGCCGCCCCAGCCGAGCGTCGGCAGGAAGCTGACCAGCGTTGTATTGGAGTAAAGCGGCGTCGCGATCATCGTGACGGCATTGCCGAAGCCCGCGGTGGCATTGCGGTTGATATGCGCCCAGCGCATCGCGTGGCTCTGCACGATGCCCTTGGGCGTGCCGGTGGTACCCGAGGAATAGATGATGTTGAAGCCGTCCTCGGGCCGGATCGTGACGGGCGCGGGGGTGGCCCCGGCGGGGGCGAGCCACGGCCCGAGCGACTTCAGATGGACGAGCTTGCCCGGAATATGCTGCCCCGCCAGCGCGGTCGCCGCCTCGGCATCGATAAAAGTGATCGGCGCGGCGCAGTCGGCGATCATCGCCACGATGCTCTCGGGCGTCCCCGATGGCGCGAGCGGCGTCGCCACGCATCCGGCGCGCAACGCACCCAGGAACACGGCGGCATAATCGATGCTGGCCGAGGCGACGATCGCGACGGCATCGCCTTGCTGCACGCCGTCGCGTTGGAGCGCGGCGGCGATGCGGTCCATCAAGCCACCGAGGCTGGCATAATCGAGTTCGCCGCTCGCATCGGCCAGCGCGACCTTGTCGCCGCGTTCGGCGGCATGCGTCCGGATCAGGTCGGGAAGGGTGGCGAAATCGCTTTCGAGCATTTCGGCGGCAGTCGTCATGCGTGGTTTTTCCGATACCGTAGCCGCGATCCGCTAGGCGAGACGGGA
This sequence comes from Sphingomonas psychrolutea, assembly GCF_014636175.1. Classification (GTDB taxonomy): domain Bacteria; phylum Pseudomonadota; class Alphaproteobacteria; order Sphingomonadales; family Sphingomonadaceae; genus Sphingomonas; species Sphingomonas psychrolutea. Next base: position 11,476 of record NZ_BMDW01000015.1, read on the forward strand.
CCAAAATGCCATACGCGACGTTCGAAAAAGCAGCGGGGCCAACCCAATATGATCCTTTACGACTCTCCAAACCCCGCGCCCAACCCGCGTCGCGTCCGGATTTATCTCGCCGAAAAGGGGTTGAGCGTGCCGCTGCAGACGATCTCGATCCGCGATGGGGAGCATCGCGGTGAGGCGTTCCTGCAGGTCAATCCGCTCGGGCAAACTCCTGCCTTGGTCCTCGACGGGGCCGACGTGCTGACTGAGAGCGTCGCGATTTGCCGCTTCTTCGAGACGCTGCATCCCGCGCCGCCGCTGTTCGGCAGTGGTGCGCGCGGCGTGGCCGAGGTCGATCAGTGGATCCGGCGTGTCGAATTGCGGCTGATGACACCGCTCGCGTTGGTGTGGCAGCATACGCACCCCTTCACCGCGCGCGTCGTGAAGCCGCAATATACCGACTTTGGCGAAAGCCAGCGCCCGCGCGTCATCGCGGCGATGCGCGAATTCGACATAGCACTCGCATCGCGCGACTGGCTCGATGGAAAGGGATACTCGATGGCCGATATCGTGCTGCTGACGACGATCGATTTCGCGGCCTTTGTCGGGATCGCCATGCCCCAGGACGCCACCGCCTTGCGCGCCTGGCATGCCCGCGCCACCGCCCGCCCGAGTGCGCAGGCATGAGCGCCGATATGCAGGGCGCGGTCGCGATCGTGACCGGCGGCGGCACTGGGATCGGCGCGGCGGTGGTGCGGCGGCTGGCGGCGCGCGGCGTGCGCTGCGTGGTCAACTATGCGTCGAGCAAGGACGATGCTGAGGCGCTGGTCGCTGAAATCGGCGCGGGTGCGATCGCGGTGCAGGCCGATATCGTCGAGGATGCCGCTTGCCATGCGCTTGCCGATGCGGCGATCACCGCGTTCGGGCGGATCGATTTTCTGGTCAACAATGCCGGCCGCACCAAATTCGCCAATCATGAAAATCTCGACGCGCTGAGCGCCGACGACTTTATCGACATCTACCGTCTCAACACGATCGCCCCGTTCCAGATGATCCGCGCCTGCGCGCCGGCGATGCGGGAAGGCGGTATCGGCGCGGTGGTCAATGTCGCGAGCGTTGCCGGGGTATTCGGCCATGGCTCGTCAGTCGCCTATGCCGCGTCGAAGGGCGCGCTGACAACGATGACCAAGAGCCTCGCGCGCGCTCTCGCCCCCGCGATCCGGGTCAATGCGGTGGCACCCGGCTATGTCGGGACGGGCTGGTTCGAGAAGCGCTTGGGCGAGGCGGGGTTCGCCGCGCTCAACGCGCGCATCGCCGCCGCGACGCCGATGGGCATGGCGGCGACGCCCGACGATATTGCCGGGCCGATCGTGATGCTGCTCGATCCCGCATCGCGCGTGATTACCGGCGAGACGATGCTGCTCGATGCCGGCGCGCATCTCGACGTTGGGCTGGCGCGGCGACCTGGGCGCGAAGTCTAGCCGCGCACGTTCACGCCTCTGCGACCGCCCCGGTCGTTGGGGGCACCGGTTGCAGCACCGTCCAGACGACGATGCCGAGCGCAATGACCGCGAAGCTCGCGGCGAGCAGAAAGGCCCCGCCGGGGAAACCGCGTTCGACCCCCGCTGCCAGCGCCTGCGTCATCAGGAATGGGCTGATTACCGAGGCGACGCTGCTCATGCTGCCGAGGCCCCCTTGAAGCGCGCCTTGCTGCGTCGGTCCGATTCGGCGTGACAGCAGCCCCTTCAATGCGGGCGCGACAAATCCCTGCAACGCCGCAGGCAGCATGATCACGTAAACCTGCCAGCCGACTTGCACGAAGGCGAACGCAAGGAACCCGGTAATTGCGCAGAGCAATCCGACGATGAGCGCGCCGCGATCGCCGATGCGTCCGATTGTCGGCGCAATGACAAAGATCTGAACGATGGCGGTCACCAGACCGACATAGGCCAGGCTCCAGCCCACCGCTCCCGGGCTCCAGTGAAAGCGGATGGTGGCCCAGAACGCCCAGGTGGTCGGATAGACCATATTGGCGAGCATCCACATCACGGTGGCGAGCAGGAGCGGCGCGGCGTTGCCCGTTTTGAACAGCGGCTTGAATGCCCCGACGATATGGGCGTCGCGCCAGCGGAACGGGCGGCGATGCGCGCGCGCCAGCGATTCGGGCATCAGCGCGACCATCACCGCGGCATTGCCAAGCGCGAGCACGGCCGCCGCGATGAAAGGTGCGCGTGGACCAAACCCCGCGAGCACCCCGCCGAGCGCTGGCCCAATGATAAAGCCGATCCCGAACGCCGCGTTCATGTACCCGAAGGCGGCGCTGCGTTTCTCGACCGGAGTCACGTCGGCGATCACCGAACTCGCCGGACCATAGACCGCCCCCGCTGCACCGGCGATCGCGCGTCCCAGGAACAGCCACGCCAGTGTCGGCGCGAGCGCCATCAGCGCATAATCCGCGCCGAACGCCAGCATCGACGCGATCAGCACCGGGCGACGCCCGAACCGGTCGCTCAAAGTGCCGAGCACGGGTCCTGCAAAGAATTGCGCCACCGCGAACGCCACCAGCATATAGCCTGCAATCCGCGTCGCATCGTCGATCCCCACGCGCCCGAGCCGGACGATGAGCGCGGGCAGAACCGGAAGCACGATGCCGAAACCGATCGTATCGATCAGCACGGCGGCCAGCACAATCGGTACGGCGCGATTCTCGAATCGCATCACGTCTCCCCCCAAACCCTTTCGTTGGAGCGAGCGTATTCGTTTGCGGCGGAATGTGCGAGACGGCGGGGATTTGGCCTTTCGCGCAAGCGCGATCTGTGCCATCGCCGGACCATACCCGATCTTCAGTTTTCGCCTTTCAGGAGAGGTTTTATGGCCACCGCGCCCGAACTCGATGTTGCAGCCAACCCGCTGGACAGCTTCCGCGCCGAAGCGCGTGCGTGGATCGCGGCCAATTTCCCGCCGTCGCTGAAAAACAAGGATAGCAGCCTGTCGTCGCTCGAAGGGCCGACCGATCTGTCGGCGGACGAAATCGCGTGGAAGACCGCGATGGGTGACAAGGGCTGGGGCGTGCCGGGCTGGCCGGTCGCGTATGGCGGCGGCGGGCTCGACAAAGCGCAAATTCGCGTGTTGCAGGAAGAGCTTGCGCGTGCCGGTGCCAGCAACCCGATCGGCGGGATGGGCATCATGATGTTCGGCCCGACGCTGCTCGAATATGGTAGCGAAGCGCAAAAGCAGGAGCATATCCTGGCGATCGCCAAGGGCGACGTGCGCTGGTGCCAAGGCTATAGCGAACCCAATGCCGGGTCGGATCTGGCGAATGTGCAAACCTTCGCCGAAGATGCGGGCGACCATTATATCGTCAACGGCCAGAAGACCTGGACGAGTGGCGGGCAATGGGCCGACAAATGCTTTGCTTTGGTGCGCACCGACAAGAGCCAGAAGCATGGCGGCATCAGCTTCCTGCTGATCGACATGACCGCGCCCGGCGTCGAGGTGAAGCCGATCCGGATGATTTCGGGCCAGTCCCCTTTCTGCGAAACCTTCTTCACCAATGTTAAGGTGCCCAAGGAAAATCTCGTCGGGCGCGAAGGGCAGGGCTGGGAAATCGGCACGCGGTTGCTCCAGCATGAGCGCAACAGCCTGTCGGGCGGCGGCGGTGCGTCGCGCTTGTTCGCGGGCAAGCCGATGGGCACGCTCGCCAAGGAATATCGCGGCGCGGACGATAAGGGCCGCGTGCCCGACAGCGATTTGCGGATGCGCATCGTCCGCCATGAAATGGACAGCCGCGCCTTTGCGCTGACGCTGCGCCGCGCCGCGCTCGAGGCGAAGTCGAACCAGGGCCCGTCGGCGGCGACATCGATCATGAAGAATGTCGGCGCGCGCATCACGCAGGACCGGGCGGAACTGTCGATCGAGATCATGGGCATGGCCGGGCTCGGCTGGGAAGGCGAGGGCTTCAGCGAAGACGAACTGACCCAGACCCGTACCTGGCTGTGGGGCAAGGCGGTGTCGATCTATGGCGGATCGACCGAAATCCAGAACAACATCGTGTCGAAGCGCATCCTGGGGATGCTCGATCATCAATAATTGACGTCCCTCTCCCCGCTTGCGGGAGAGGGTGGCCGAGCGAAGCGAGGTCGGGAGAGGGCAGTGCGGAGGGGGAAGTGCTTGTTGCGCTGCCCTCTCCCCGGCCCTCTCCCGCAAGCGGGAGAGGGAGTTTTTACAATGGCCGCACTGAACGACGAACAAACGATGCTGCGCGATATGGTGCGCGAATGGGCTGACAATGAATCGCCCGTGACCGCGTTCCGCAAACTGCGCGCGGCCGCCCCGGTCGAGGGCTATGACCCCGCGGCGTGGCGCGCGCTGTCCGAAATGGGACTGCCCGGCATCGTGATCCCCGAGGCATTCGGCGGCACCGCGTTCGGCTATCTGTCGCTCGGGCTGGTGCTCGAGCAGCTTGGGCGCAACCTTGCCGCCACGCCACTCGCCTCCACCGCGGCGGCGGCGAGCGCGATCGTGCTCGGCGGATCGGACGCGGCCAAGGCCGAATGGCTCCCTAAAATCGCCAGTGGAGCGGTCATTGCCACGCTCGCGATCGACGAAGGCCCGGTGCATGATCCGGCCAAGATCAGCGCGAGCGTCAGCGGCGGTAAGCTCAGCGGCACCAAGGCGTTCGTCGCGGAAGGCGACAGCGCGAGCGTGTTCGTGGTCGCTGCCAGCGATGGATTGTACTTGGTCACCGGCGATACCGGCGTGACGCGCGCGCCGCGCCACATGACCGATTCGCGCAGCCATGCGCAGGTGACGTTCGACGGCGCCCCCGCCGAGCGGCTCGGCGATACCAAGCTCACCGCCCAGGTGATCGACCGCGCGACCGCAATCACTTGCGCGGAAATGCTCGGCATGGCGGAGCAGGCGTTCCACACCACCAACGATTACCTGAAAACGCGCGTCCAGTTCGGGCAGCAATTGTCGACGTTCCAGGCGCTGCAACACCGCATGGCCAAGATGTTCACCGAGCTGGAATTGATGCGTTCGGCGGTTGAAGGCGCGCTCGAGGCGATCGATGCGGGCCGCTCTGATCTCGATCAGGCGGTGAGCCTTGCCAAGGCCGTGGCAAGCGACACGCTCCATCTCGTCAGCCGCGAGATGATCCAGCTCCACGGCGGGATCGGCATGACCGACGAGCATGACGCGGGCTTCTATATCAAGCGCGCGCGGGTGTTGGAGACGATGTGGGGCAATGCCGCTTTCCACCGGGAACGCTTCGCTCAGCTCAACGGCTATTGAACGACCTTCCAATCTCGCCGCATTGCAGCAAGAAATTCAAGGTTTTCGAACAAACGTTCTGGCCGAAACGGGAGTGTTGCCGGGGAGCAACAGGCCTTCCTATTAGCGGAAGGGGACATTGACGCGCGTCACGGAGCGCGGCATTGTCAGAATTCGATAAACCGGTACGGGACGCAGCGACGTTCCCGACCGCTTCGGGGAGAGTGCCGTGCTTAACCGTCTGCTGTATACCTGCGCTGTGTCGGCGCTGGCGCTCGGGATCGCTTCGCCTGCGATCGCGCAAACCGCGCCGGCTGCCACGCCGGCGCCGGCAGCAAGTACCGAAGATTCGAACGACGATATCGTCGTTACCGCGCAGGGTCGTTCGCAGTTGCTCGCCAACGTGCCGCTCGCCGTATCGGCAGTAACCGCGCAGTCGCTCTCGCTGTCCGGCGCGAACGACATTCGCCAGTTGAGCCAGCTCGCACCATCGCTGCTTGTTTCCTCGACCGGCAACGAAGCCAATGGTAGCCCCCGCATTCGCGGTATCGGCACGGTCGGCGACAATCCCGGTCTCGAAAGCTCGGTCGCGGTGTTCATCGACGGCGTCTATCGCTCGCGCGCTGGTATCGGCCTCAACGAACTCGGTGAGATCGACCGGGTCGAAGTCCTGCGCGGTCCGCAAGGTACGCTTGGCGGTCGCAATGCCTCGGCCGGTGTGATCAACATCTTCTCGAAGAAGCCGAGCTTCACCTTTGGTGGCAATGCCGAAGCGACCTATGGCAATTACGACTTCTACCGGCTTGCCGGCGCGATCAACGTGCCACTAACCGAGACGATCGCCGCGCGCGTCGATGCGGTCTACGTCAATCGGAAGGGCTTCTATAACGACACGACCAACAATACCGATGTCAACGACCGCAACCGGTATTTCGTTCGTGGCCAGATCCTGTATCAACCCAGCGCAGATTTCTCGCTCCGGCTGATCGGCGATTACACGCACCGTAACGAAAAATGCTGCGCTGCGACGTATGTCGGCAGCTCGGTCAATCCGTATATCGGCAACCTTAATACGCCAGCGACGCCGTTGCTCCAGCCGGGCGCGTCGCCTCCGCGGGTCAACGATAGCGGTAACAACATCATCAACGTGCTGAACGATCTCGGCCAGCCGCTTGCGGGTTTCAACCAGGGCTATTCGCGCAATATTTCGGTCAGCCCCGGGCGGAGTTTCGCCGGCCTGACCACCGATGCGGGAATCTCGGGAGAGGTCAATTGGAGCCTTGGCGGCGGGATCAATCTGACCTCCATCACCGCCTATCGCAGCTACAAAAACGATCAGGGCGGCGACATCGATTATAGCGCAGTCGACATCCTATATCGCGCCGCCGACGGCGGTTCGTCGCGTCAGTTCAAGACCTTCACGCAAGAGTTGCGGCTGAATGGCGAGGCTTTCAACGGTCATCTCGATTGGCTGGTCGGCGGTTTCTTCGCCAATGAAGACCTGACGGTGCATGACAACCTGAAGTTCGGCACCCAATATGGACGCTTTGCCACCTGCCGCATCATCTCGGGCGGCGGCCTTGCGGCCTTTTATTCGCCGACCAGCCCGGGCTGTTTCGCCCCGAGTGGTGCCGCCACGATCGGCGCGCTAAGCGGGTTGAGTGGGCCTGACGTGCTGGCCGGCTTCACCTTGCTCGATTCGCTCAACAATCTCGGATCAACCAACGATACGTACAAGCAGAACAGCCTGAATTACGCGGCGTTCACGCACAATATCATTCACGTCACCGATACACTCGATGTCACGCTCGGTGGCCGTTACACGCATGAACGCAAGAAGTTCGACGCGACGTTCGGCAACAACAACAACGTCTGCACGCAGCTGCAGGCCCGCCTGACCGACGACATCACCAACCCGCTGACGACGGCCACTGGGCGCGCGCTGGCCGGGTCGTTGGTCGGCCTCGGCTGCCAGGGCAATTCGACTGCCGAATTGAACGGCGTCAGCATCAATTCGCAGCGTAGCGAAAGCCGCTTCAGCGGCACTGCGATCGTATCGTGGAAGCCGATCAACCATCTGCTGGTCTATGCCAGCTATGCGCGCGGTTATAAGGCCGGGGGCTTTAACCTCGATCGTTCGGCCTTGAAGGCACCGATCACGGCGACCGGTACAACGACCTTTGCGGCAGCAGGCGGTGCGCAATCGCTGGCGGCCAATTTGCAATTCGCGCCCGAAACGGTGAACGCCTATGAAGTCGGTGCGAAATACTCGACCGGGCCCTTCTCGCTCAGCCTAGCGGCGTTCCGCCAGCAGTTCAGCAATTTTCAGCTGAATACCTTCAACGGCACCGTCTTCTTGGTGCAGAGCATCAACGGCTGCTCCTCCAGCCTGGCTGGCGGCGATCGCGATACCAACGCAGCAACCGGCGTGTGCCCGGCGGGCGATGTCGGTTATGGTGTGTTGTCGCAAGGCGTCGAGGCCGAGGCATCGCTCGTCCCGATCCGCAACGTCCGCGTCAATCTCGGCTTCACGTATCAGTCGAGCAAATATCGCGACAATCTGGTCGGCAGCGCGAGTGGCGGGGCGCTCGATCCGGCGCTTCGCAAATTGCCGGGAGACAATTTGTCCAACGCGCCGGAAGTGGTTGTGACAAGCTCGTTCGCGTGGACGCCGCGGATCGGTAATAGTGGCCTGTCGGGCTTGTTCTACATCGATAGCCGCCTATCGGGCGACTATAATACCGGGTCTGATCTGTTCCCGCAGAAGGAGCAGGATAGCTTTGCTTTGTTCAACGCGCGTGTCGGTCTGCGCGGCAAGGATGAGCAGTGGGCGATCGAATTCTGGGGCCAGAACATCTTCAACAAGGACTATGCGCAGGTCGCCTTCAACTCGCCGTTCCAGGCGGGTGCGACGTCGGCACCGTTCACCGATCCGCAATATCCCGGCGGCCGTCAGATCTTCTCGCAGTTCCTTGCAGAACCGCGGACGTATGGCGTGACGCTGCGGGGTAAGTTTTAAGCCGTAGCCCGGGAGACGGACCAGCGCCGCTGGCCCGCATCCGGGCAAGGCCGGGCGGCTCGCCGCGTCCGACGACATGGGCTTTGCCCATGTCCGGCCCGACCGATCAAAGGGCGCGTCACCCCGGTGACGCGCCCTTTGCCGTTTCCCCCACGCTCGCGTATCGCATTGCGCATGCCCAAATTCTCCAAGCCCGCCCCCGGCCTGCCGACCCGCGATCAGGTCCTCGCCTTCATCGCAAGTTCGGAAATACCCGCCGGCAAGCGCGAGATCGCCAAGGCGTTCGGGCTGTCGGCGCAAGACAAGATCCTGCTGAAAGCGCTGCTGAAAGACATGGCGGATGAGGGGCTGATCGATTCCGCCCCCGGTCGCGCGTTCCACAAGATGGGCGGGGTACCCAAGGTGACGGTGCTGCGCATCGCCGATGTCGACGATAGCGGCACGGTGTGGGCGGTACCCGAACGCTGGGAGGCGGAAACGCCTGCGCCGCGACTGCGCGTGCGTGAGCGTAAGCGCGGTGCGCTCGGCATCGGCGACCGTGTGCTCGCGCGAACCGAGGAGGCCGGGAATGGCTTGATCGCGCATCCGATGAAGGTGCTGCCCAAGGGCGAGGAATTGGTGCTCGGCGTGCTGCGGCAGGAAGGTGCGACGCTGTGGCTGCAAGGCGTCGAGAAGAAGGAGCGGCGGGAATTTCAGGTGTCCGATGCCGGCGACGCGCAGGTCGGCGATCTGGTGCTGGCCGAGAAGGCCGGTCGCCCGCCGCGCATCACGGTGCGCGTCACGCAAGTGCTCGGCGACCCGTTCGCGCCGCGCAGCTTCTCGCTGATCGCGATCCACAAGCTCGGCATTCCCGACGTGTTTTCAACCGACACGCTGGAGGAAGCGGTGCGTGTCGCCGCACAACCTTTGGGGGCGGGACGCGAAGACCTCCGCCATCTCCCCATCGTCGCGATCGATCCGGCCGATGCGCGCGACCACGATGACGCGGTATGGGCCGCGCCCGATGACGATCCCGCCAACGAAGGCGGGTGGAAGGCGATCGTCGCGATTGCCGACGTGTCCTTCTACGTCCGCCCTGGATCGAGCCTCGATCGCGAAGCGCGGCGGCGCGGCAACAGCGTCTATTTCCCCGACCGCGTCGTGCCGATGCTGCCCGAAAGCCTCTCGGCGGAGATGTGCTCGCTGAAAGAGGGCGTCGATCGCGCGGCGCTCGTCTGTCACCTGCGTATCGGCAAGAATGGCGCGCTGAAGTCGTGGCGCTTCACCCGCGCCGTCGTGCGGATCGCTGCGAACATCGCCTATGAGGATGCGCAGGCGATGATCGACTCTGCTCCCCCTCCCGCTCGCGGGAGGGGGCCGGGGGGTGGGGCTGCGGAGGACACAGGCGGTGCTCTGGATCATGTCGGGCCTGCCCACCCCCCAACCCCCTCCCGCGAGCGGGAGGGGGAGCTTTTGGCCGCCCTCCTGCCGCTCTGGTCCTGCTGGCACGCGCTCTACAAAGCCCGCACCGCCCGCGCCCCGCTCGACCTCGATCTCCCCGAACGCCGCGTCGTGCTCGACGAGAAGGGCCGTATTCTCTCGGTCGCGCCGCGCGAGCGGCTCGATTCGATGCGGCTGATCGAGGATTATATGATCGCCGCCAATGTCGCCGCGGCCAAGGCGCTCGAGGCGAAGAAGGCCCCCGTCATGTACCGCGTCCACGAGCAGCCGAGCCGCGAGAAGCTCGTCGCGCTGAAAGACTATCTCAAGACATTCGGCATCGAATTCGCGTTAGGGCAGGTGGTGCGGCCGAAGACCTTCAACCAGATCCTCGACAAGACGATCGACCGCGACGAGCGTCCGCAGATCATGGAGCAAGTGCTGCGCACGCAGACCCAAGCCTATTATGCGCCCGCCAATATGGGGCATTTCGGGCTCGCGCTGGGCAGCTACGGGCATTTTACCTCGCCGATCCGACGCTATGCCGATCTGCTGGTACACCGCTCGCTCGTTGCGGCGTACGATCTCGGCCCCGGCGGGCTAAGCGAGGGCGAGGCGGCGTCGATGGACAAGATCGGCGAGAGCATCTCGATGCTCGAACGCCGCGCAATGGAGGCGGAGCGCGACACGATCGACCGCTATGTCGCCGCGTTCCTGTCCGAAAAGATCGGCGAAGTGCTCGAAACGCGCATCACCGGCGTCACCAATTTCGGCTTCTTCGCAACCGTCGAGGGCATCGGCGGCGACGGGCTGATGCCGGTGCGCGATTTGGGCGGCGAATATTTCCGCTTCGACGAAGCCAGCCGCACGCTGATCGGCGATCAGTCGGGCATGGTCTATGCAAGCGGCCAGAAACTCCCTTTGCGGCTCGCCGAGGCCAACCCGGTGTCGGGCGCGTTACGCTTCGAAATGGTCGAGGGCAGGGGCGCGCGACCCGACCGCGACGACCGCGGCCCGAAGCGTGTGATCAAGCATCGCGGCCGTCCGGCGAACATCCGGCATCAGGGGAAGAAGCGCTAGCCGGTCTCAGTGGTGGGGCAACGTGATCGCCTCGCCGCCAAGCGCGGTCCGCTCGTTGAGGCGATACTGCGCTTGGGCGCTAAAGCCGAGCGTGTTGAGGGCGTTTGCCTCGATCAGTAGCAGATCGAGATCCTTGCGGAATCGGGTCCGGCCAGCGGCGCACAAAGCGACGACGCGCTCCTCCATGCCATGCGCCTCGCGTATCGCCTCGTGCAGGTCGAGCAGCGAATAATTGGCCGGCAAGCTGTCCGATGGCAGCGTCTGCGCGAAACTCCGGGTGCGCCAATTGGCGACGTCGTAGAGATGCGCGATTCCGCGGCCCAGCCGCTCGTCGCGCAGCGTCTCCAGGAAGACCAGATGCAGCGGGTGGCTGGCCGATCCGATATTCATGTGCTCGAAATCCTGTTCGAGATGACCGCCAGTATTCTGCATCATGTACAGCCGGACGCTGTCCGTGCCGAGCGCCTCCGCAAGATCGACCAACGCCGGCATTTCGTGAAAATTGTCGAGCTGGATCGTGGCGTTGATGTGGAATTCGCGGAAATCTCCGCGCGCGCGCTTGGCCGCGATAAAATGCAGGTTCGGCAGTAACTTGGCCCAGTTGCCGGGTCGGCGAACCGTGGCATAGACCCAAGGCGTGCACGAATCGATTGAGACGTTGACGGTCGGCTGATACCTTTCGAGCCCCGGATATTGCGCCCAGCGGCCTTCATTCATCAGCAGGGCATTGGTGTGCAGATCGAGCCGTGCATCGAGATGATGGTCCGACATGTAGCGCAGGATCGACCGGTAATGCGGGCTCGACCACGGATCGCCCTGACCCGAGACTGAGATCAGGACCTCGCCCTCGGCATTGAGCAGCGGGCCGAACACGTCGCGTTCGATGATCTCGAAGCGCCGCTCCTGATCCGCGTCGGCAACCTCGATGCCGCCGCGGCACGACGGGCACGCCAAGTTGCACGTCACGTCGTGCGCCAGGAACAACCAGCGCGGGCCCTTGGCAAGATCGGTGACGGTGTCGTCGATGATCGTGCGCAGATCGGGGTCGGTGATCGCGTCGCGCTTCGGAAGCACGTCGTCGATGATGAAGCTGCACCGCTGCTTGTTGCAATAGCGATAGCTGCCGTCGAGGATACTCGCGCGCATCGCTTGCGCGGCTTCGCTGTTCCAGATTTGCGCGAAGCTCTGACCGTCGAGATGGCCGAGCCGCTGCTGCGTCCAGATCGAGCAGCATGGCGCGACGGCACCGTCCATCAGCGTCTCGAACTTGACGAAGGGCGAGTCGCAGAAGCGGTCCGACAGATCGGCCGACGGGCCGGGCTGGCCGTGGCGCTGCACGAAGAAAAGCGCACCCGCGACTTGCGGACAAGAGGCGTGCTGCACCGCGAGCCGATCGAGGACGCCAAGACCGGCGTCGCGTTCGCCGCCAAGCGCGCGGAGGATGCCGAGCAGCACGGTCAGCGATTTGCGAACGGTGCCGGTCTGTCGATCGAGCAAACTCCCGGCAAGCGCGCGAAGGTCTGCGCTTTCCTGATCGGTAATGGCGCTCAGAAGCTGCCAGATGTCGGGGTGATCCAAGCCGTCTTCGAGCTGCGCGACGACACTCTGCAAGGTTGCCAGATAGTCAGTGCCCGGGTCGGCGATCGGGTCGCCTTGCTGAGTATCGCCGGATTGGTCGTGCTGGTGGTGCCCTGCGAAATCCATGACGGCCCGTTCTATGGTCTGCGTTACCTCCAATTATAGGGGATTGCCGGCCAGAACCGGCTGATGTCGGTCGTTGCGGGCGCAGGTTTTCACCCGCGTTACGCAAACAAGGCGAGCAAATTGCCGATGTTATGGAGCACGATCGGGATGAGCACACTTCCTGTCCTTAGCCGCAGCCACACCGCAATGAGCGCGGGCAGCGCGGTCAACGCCATGGTCAGCGGATCGAACGAGAAACTGCCATGCGCATAGCCGAAGGCGTGGGCGAGTCCGAACAGCGCGGACGAGAGAAGGGCACCCCAGCCCCAGTCGACCCCGAGAAAACGCCATCGCGCAAGAAACGCCCGGTCGAGCGCGAGCAGCAGGATACCGCGATAAAAGGCTTCTTCCTCGATCCCCGGCATCGTCAGTTGGAACGCGACGGTTTCGGTCGTTGGCGGATCGTTCGGCAGGATGTACGCCAAGCCGGCGAAGAACAGGCAGTAGAGCAAGGCGACCGGCAGGCAACGCGGCAGGCTGCCCTGAGCCTGGCGAATGGTCAGTCCCGAGCGTCGCCACCCGAAGGCGGGAAGGGCGGCGATCACGAGCGTGGCGGCGAGCGCTAGGATCTTGCCTTGCCAATTCCACGCCGAGGCGGGGAGCAGTTCGGGCAGCGCACCATAGCCCCGCGTCAGCATCACATCGTTTATGATGACCAGGCCAACCGCCGCGAACAGCCATTTCGCCGAAAATTGGTCGCGACGCGCAAGACCCAAGCCGCCGCCGACTAAAAGCAGCAGCGTGACGACGCCTGCAATCCCGATGATGCCGTTCATGGCCCCATTCGTCCAAACGATAAACCGCGGCTCACGCAACGCGCCGTTACGGGAGCGTATTGGCTTGAATCGGCGCCGTCAAATTGCGCTCAGCCCGCCCGGAACGTAAGCCCAGCGCGCGCCTGCAAGCGGTCCGCCAGCACTTCCCCCATCAGCGCGCCCGGCGTCCAGATGCCACCTTCGCCCGCGACATCCTCGACCAGACACAAAGCCGTCTCGGCGATCATCTTGCTGGTCGAGCCATAGCCCGGATCGCGGTCGCCGGTGACGACGCAATCGATCCGCTCTCCGCCCGGACCTTCGCCGATGAACAGCAGATCGTAGAAGCCGGCGTCGCGCTCTTCCTTGGAGGGGCCTTCGCCGGGTTTGGGGCCCTTGTCGCTGGAGAGTGGGTTCATCTTGGCGATCGCCTCGGCGGCGGCCTTGCCCATCTCGCCCAGGCCCGGCGCGACCATCATCTCGTCATAAACGAAGTCCGCGCCATAGCCCGCGCTTCCCAGCAGGAAATTGGTGCGGTGGACGTTCTTGGTGTTGATCGGCGCCATGATGAAGGGCGCGACCCACGCCTCGATCGTGCGGTCATATTCTGGCAGCAGGCCCTTGGGCTGGCTCGGCCCGGTAAAGCCGGGGGCCAGCGCGAACGGGTTGATCAGCAGGCCGAGCAGCGACGGATGCTTCGCCGCCGCCGCGAGCGTCGCCTTCAGGCTGGCCGCGGTGCCGCCGGAGAAGCCGCCCTGCATCTTTCGGACACGCCCCTTCACGCGCGGCATGGCGTGGCCGAATTTGGCCTTGGCCGCGTCCTGCAGCGTCAACACACCGAGATCGAACGGGATCGAATCGAAGCCGCAACTGAACACGATCCGCGCACCCGATGCCTTTGCGGTTTCGTGGTGTGCGTCGATCATCTGGCGCATCCAGGCGGGCTCGCCGCACAGATCGACATAGGCCGTGCCGGTCTCGGCGCAGGCGGCGACGAGATCGCTGCCGTAAAGCTGGTACGGGCCGACGGTGGAGATCACGACCTGCGTGCGTTGGCACATCGATCGGAGCGAGGCGGGGTCGTCCGAATTGGCAGTGACGAGCGGCGTATTGGCGGGCGCGCCGATCAGGTCGCGCACTTCCTCGAGCTTGGCGAGTGAACGCCCCGCCATCGCCCAGCGCTTCGCGCCGGTCTGCGTGAGATACTCGGCGACGAGCCGCCCGGTGAAGCCGGTCGCGCCATATACGATGATGTCGAAGTCGCGCATGTTACTGCTCCCCTCCCGCTTGCGGGAGGGGCTGGGGGTGGGCCTCTCTCTTCGCGCGGATCGTCAGCATCATGCCCACCCCTAACCCCTCCCGCAAGCGGGAGGGGGAATTAAGCCGCTTCGCTGAACTGCAAGCTCGCCAGCCGCGCATAGAGGCCGTTCTGGTCGACCAACGTCCCGTGCGACCCGCTTTCCACAATCCGTCCGTCATTCATCACGATGATGCGGCGCGCGGCGCGAACGGTGGCGAGGCGGTGCGCGATGACGAGCGTGGTGCGGGTCGACATCAGGCGTTCGAGCGCTTGTTGGACCAGCCGCTCGCTCTCGGCGTCGAGCGCGCTGGTCGCCTCGTCGAGCAGCAGGATCGGCGCGTCGCGCAGCAGCGCGCGGGCGATTGCCACGCGCTGACGCTGCCCGCCCGACAGCCGTGCGCCGCCTTCGCCGAGATAGGTATCGAGCCCCTCGGGCAGCTTGCGCAGGAATTCCGCGGCATTGGCTGCTTCGGCTGCCACCCACAATTCGTCGTCATGCGCGTCCCACCGGCCATAGCGGAGGTTGTCGCGCGCCGACGCGCCGAAGATCACCGTTTCCTGCGGCACCATTGCGATGCGCGCGCGGACTTCGGCCGGGTCGGCTTCGCGGAGGTCGACGCCATCGATCAGCACGCGGCCAGCATCGGGATCGTAGAAACGCTGGATCAACTGGAACAGCGTGGTCTTGCCCGCCCCCGACGGCCCGACGATCGCGACCGTCTCTCCTGGCGCGACCGCGAGCGAGAAATCGTGCAGCGCGGCGACATCGCGGCGCGTGGGGTAGCGAAATTCGACATGTTCGAACGCAAGCGTGCCGCGGGCCGGAACGGGCAGCGTGATCGGCTTGGCGGGCGCGCGGATTTCGGGTTCTTCGTTGAGCAGTTCGGCCAGCCGTTCGGCTGCGCCCGATGCGCGCAGCAAATCGCCATAGACTTCGGTCAGCGCGGTGAATGCGCCGGTCACGAGGCCCGCCGTGAAGATGAACGCGGTCAGCGATCCCGCCGACAACCGCCCGGCCGCGACATCGGCGAAGGTCGACCACATCAGCAACGTCACCGCGCCGAACAGCAAGCCGATGACCAGCGCGGTCATGATCGCACGGATCGTGATGCGGCGCTTGGCGGCGGCGAAGCTATTGTCGACCGCCTTGGCGAAGCGCTCGGCCTCGCGGCGTTCCTGTCCGAACGCCTGGACGATCTTCATCGCGCCGAACGTCTCGACCGCCATCGATCCGATATCGGCGATCCGGTCCTGGCTCGAGCGCGAATACTTCCGCACGCGGCGGCCGAGCAGGACGATCGGCAGCACGACGATCGGGATGCCGATGATCAGCATGATCGCGAGCTTGGGCGCGAGCGCGAAGAGCGAGATGATCCCGCCGATCCCGGTCAGCGTATTGCGCAGCGCGACCGAAACGGTGGTGCCGACCGCGACCTCGATCTGCGCGGTGTCCGACGTCAGGCGCGAGGCGACTTCGGACGGGCGGTTCTCCTCGAACCAGCGCGGCGCGAGCGTCAGGAGATTGGCCTGCACCGCCATCCGCACATCGGCGACGGTGCGTTCGCCCAGCCAGGAGACGAAATAGAAGCGCAGCGCCGTCGCGATCGCCAGCACCCCGACGACCGCGAACAGGCCGTAGAAGATCGTGTCGATATGGTGCGCATCGGTCGAGCCATGGGTGAAGCCTTGGTCGATGACCGACTTGATGCTCCACGGAATATACAGCGTCGCCGCCGATGTGGTCAGCAATGCGGCGAGGGCGATCAGCAATTGCGCGGGATAATGCGAGGCGAAGCGCCAGATCATCACCAGGCTGCTGAGTTTGCGCTTCTCGGGCGGCGCGGGCGTGGGCGTTGCTTCGATCGGGAAGGCGGGTTCTATATCGGCCATGCTGTTCGCCTAGCAGGACGCGGGGCCGGCCTCAATCCGCATCGCCGAAAGGATGGTAAACGATCATTGCCGTTTACCGCAGTGCGGCATAAGCTCACTATAACGTAACGATTGCCTTCTAGAAAGTCCGGTATGCTCTACAGTGCTTATGAAATGCAGAAATCGATGCTGGCCGGCGCGAGCGCGATGGCCGATTTCGGCGCCGAATTGCTGAATAACCCAGCCAATCCGTTCGCCTATTTCGGTGGCGGGCAGATATTGAGTTCCGCGCTCGAAGTGTTTGCGCATGCCGCGGCACCGCGCGGCAAGCCGGAGTTCGGGCTCGATAGCACGATCATCAACGGCAAGAGCGTTGCGGTGACCGAGGAGATTGTGCTGCGCAAAGCCTTCGGGCAGCTAAAGCGCTTTGTACGGGCCGGCGTGACGGGCGGGCCGAAATTGCTGATCGTGGCGCCGATGTCAGGCCATTATGCAACACTGCTGCGCGGCACGGTCGAGCGGATGTTGCCGGTGGCCGACGTCTACATCACCGATTGGCGCGATGCGAAGCTGGTGCCGCTGTCGGACGGCACCTTCGATCTCGACGATTATGTCGATTATCTGATCGAATTCCTCGAAGCGATCGGCCCGAATGAGGGGCAGGGCGGCGCGCACATGCTCGCGGTGTGCCAGCCCTCGGTGCCGTGCTACGCCGCCGCTTGCGTGATGAGCGCGGACAAGAATCCGTGCCGGCCCAAGACGCTGACGATGATGGGTGGGCCGGTCGACACGCGGATGGCGCCCACCTCGGTCAACACGCTGGCGACCGAGCGGCCGCATAGCTGGTTCAGCCAGAATGTGATCGCGACGATCCCGGCGCAATATCCGGGTGCGGGGCGGAAGGTCTATCCCGGCTTCCTGCAACTGACGGGGTTCCTGTCGATGAACCTCGGCAGCCACATGATGAGCCATTATGAGATGTTCAAACATCTGGTGCAGGGCGAAGACCTCGAGGCCGATCAGACCAAGGCATTCTATGAGGAATATCGCTCGGTCTGCGACATGACCGCCGAATTCTATCTCCAGACAATCGATGTGGTGTTTCAGGACCATGCGCTGCCCAAGGGCGAGATGCTGCACCGCGGGCGCCGCGTCGATCCGGCCGCGATCACCGACATCGCGATCCTCGCGATCGAGGGCGAGAAGGACGATATTTCGGGGGTGGGCCAGACCAAGGCCGCGCTCGACATCGCGACCAGCCTGTCCGATGCGAAGAAGCGCTATTACATGGCCGAGGGTGCCGGCCATTACGGCATCTTCAATGGTTCCAAATGGCGCACCAAGATCGCCCCCGTGCTTGAAGAATGGATCGCCGCGCACGGGTGATTGCCGGAACGGGCGAAGTCGCGTCGTCCGCTATGACGAGAGGCCATAAAAGGCGGCGGTTCGCGTAATTTCGGCCATCATATCTTTTAGCGCCACTGGTTTGCTGAGCAACGCATCGGCTCCCGCGCTCATGGCTTCGGCCAAGAGCGCGGCGTCAGCATGCCCTGTGAGCAATATGACTGGCGTATTCCCGTCCTCGGTTCGCAGGATGCGAGTCAGTTCGATGCCATTGGTCCCGGGCATCCGCACATCACTGACGACGACGCCGCACCCCTCCCGCCCCCGGGCGAGGAAATCGTCGGCGTCGACGTATGTTGCGGTGGTATAGCCGAACGCTTGCAGCGCCATGACAAGGGCATTGCGCACCGGTTCGTCATCATCGATGACACTCACGATCCAGGGTCTCGTCATGTGGTTATTGCGCCTCGCAAATCGGCAAAGTGAAGTGGAAACTGGTCCCCCGGGACGCGCCTGGCTCCGCCCAAATCTTGCCGCCATGATCTTCGACGATCGTGCGGCAGATCGAAAGACCGACGCCCATGCCCCTTTTCCCCTTGGCGCTGACAAAGGGCTCATACAGTCGCTCGACGACTTCGGCGCTGATCCCCGGGCCAGTGTCGCTGACCGTAATCATCGCCATGCCGTTGACACCGTCTTCGGTCGTGATGTGAATCTTCGACGCCCGCATTTCGCCCATGGCGTCCATGGCATTGCGCACCAGGTTCATGATGACCTGTTCGATTTGGACCCGGTCGGCGAAGACTGCAGTGTCTCTCTGCTTGTGTTCGAACGTCGTCGTGATGCCGCTTTCGCGCGATCCGATGAGCGCCAGGTTACAGGCCTCATCGACCAGCATCGTTAGATTTTCAGGGCATTTGAGGACCTCGCTGCCCGAAACGAACGACCGAACGCGCTTGATGATTTCTCCGGCGCGGTGGCATTGATCCTTGGCGAGGGCGAGCGAACGGAGCACCGGCTCCCGCTCGCCCTCGATCGCGAGCAAGGCACCAGCCGCTTCGAGATAGAGCGAGATTGCGGCGAGCGGTTGATTGATCTCGTGCGCGATCGCGGCCGCCATGTCGCCCATCGCCGTGCGCTTCGACACGTGAAGAAGTTCCTTGGCGAGCTCTTGGCGCTCGGTAATGTCGATCGACAGACTGACCAGGCCGGCGACCATTGCGTCGGATTCGAAAAACGGTGCCTTGGTCGACAGGAAGAGGCGCGGCCCGGTATCGCGTTCGTCGATGATTTCTTCAATCTCGCGGGTCGTGCCTTCCGCCATGGCACGACGATCGTTTTCCCGCACCGTCTCCGCCTGGTTGTCATTCCCGAAGATCGCGATATCCGGCCGGTGTTCGATCTCGGCGAAGGTCTTGCCGATCAGGTCGAGCGCAGCCTTGTTGGCGAACAAGATTCGTCCCTGTCGATCCTTGGCATAGATCGGGCCTGGGACAACTTCGACGACCGTATGCAACAATGCGGTCGATTGATTGAGTTCGGATGTGAGCCGCGCGTTGGCGGCGGTCCCACGCTTGACGTTCTCGATATCGGTACAGGTGCCGACCCATCGCAGGATCGAACCCGCTTCATCGCGAATCGGTCGTGCGCGCCCGAGCGTCCATCGATAGTCTTGTGCTTGATATCGAAGCCGAAATTCGATCTCAAACGGGTTGCCGGTCTCGACGCTGCTCCGCCAAAGCGCACCGGCGCGCTTGCGATCATCGACGTGCAACACGTCGTTCCACCCCGAGCCATCGCTCGACCCTTCCGGAACCCCCGTGACAGCGTACCAGTGGGCGTTAAAATAGTCGGGAAATCCATCTGCGCGTGCCGACCAGAGCATCTGCGGCATTGCATCGGCGAGCATCAGCGCGATGACGTCTGGGGGCGGCGGATGGTCTTGGTTCGCATCGTGATCCGTGGCCAACGGAGCGAGTCCTGCGCGCGCCGGATCGATTCCTTGGGGCGGGGATTCCGCCAGCACAGCATCTTGTGCTATGCGGTCGAGGCGACTTTCCCGTACCTGGTCATCCGTGGTCGATTCGGCTTCCCGGCGCGCAGCGGTCGCGCGTGTAACATAAACGTTTTGGTTGCGAATCTTCGGCATCGGCCCTCGCGCGATTGTGCGGGAGCGATCCAGGCTCTCAGTCTGCGGGATGCGTACACTGCCGCCGATCAGGTTTTGTAGCATGGCCGTGGGGTGCCGACCCCATCAATTCGAGGAAGTTGGCCGGTCGTTTCGGTAACGCTCATCTATGCCTCGGAGGCAGCTGGAGAAAAGCAAGACTGACGGTCGAACGTCGGCACCCGGCTCCGGCCCGCAACCGTTGATCCCAAAAAAAGCGGCGCCGGTTTCCCGACGCCGCTTCTCCTAACCCGCCCAAGCGCGCGCGATCAGAGGACTTCGAACAGCCCAGCCGCACCCTGGCCACCGCCGATGCACATCGTGACGACGACGTACTTCGCGCCACGACGCTTGCCTTCGATCAGGGCGTGGCCGGTCGCGCGGGCGCCGGTCATGCCATAAGGGTGGCCGATCGAGATCGCGCCGCCGCTGACGTTGAGCAATTCGTTCGGAATGCCGAGCTTGTCGCGGCAATAGAGCACTTGCACGGCGAAGGCTTCGTTAAGCTCCCACAGGCCGATATCGTCCATCTTCAGGTTGAAGCGCTCGAGCAGCTTGGGGATGGCGAAGACCGGGCCGATGCCCATTTCGTCGGGCTCGGTGCCCGCCACCGCCATGCCAACGTAGCGGCCGAGCGGCTGAAGGCCCCGCTTCGAGGCGAGCGACTCTTCCATCAGCACCGAGGCCGAGGAGCCGTCCGACAGTTGCGACGCATTGCCTGCGGTCACGTTCATGCCCGGACCCATGACGGGCTGGAGCGCCTGCAGGCCTTCGAGCGTGGTTTCGGGGCGGTTGCCTTCGTCCTTGGCGAGCGTCACGTCCTTATAAGTGACCTCCTTGGTCTCCTTGTTGGTGACGGCCATGCTCGCGGCTGTAGGCACGATCTCGGCATCGAAATAGCCGGCGGCCTGCGCAGCGGCGGTACGGCGCTGCGACTCCAACGCATATTCGTCGCAGGCTTCGCGGCTGATATTGTAGCGCTTTGCGACGACTTCGGCGGTGCCGAGCATCGCCATATACACGTCCTTGTGCATCGCGATCAGCTCGGGATCGGCGGCGACGCGCATTTGTGGCGTCTGGACGAGGCTGATGCTCTCGACGCCGCCGCCGATGGCGATCTGCATGTTGTCGGTGATGATCTGCTTGGCGGCCGTCGCAATCGCCATCAGGCCCGACGCGCACTGACGATCGACCGACATGCCGGGCACGGTGACCGGAAGCCCGGCGCGCAGCAACGATGTGCGCGCGATGTTGCCGGCCTGGTGGCCCTGCTGCAGCGCGCAGCCGAACACGACGTCATCGACCATGCCGCCCTCGATCCCGGCGCGCTCGACGGCGGCCCTGATCGCGTGGGCGGCGAGCGTCGGGGCGGGGGTGTTGTTGAACGCGCCGCGATAGGCGCGGCCGATCGGGGTGCGGGCGGTGGAGACGATGACGGCGGAACGCATGGGATTTCTTCCTTCTGCTTCTTGCTCCCCTCCCGCTTGCGGGAGGGGCTGGGGGAGGGCGTGTGGAGAGCGCCCGACAGGCCCTCCCCTAACCCCTCCCGCAAGCGGGAGGGGGATTTTGAGGGGGCGGGAAACTAAACGAAAATCTGCGACATCCATTCGGCGATCATCGCGGGCTTTTCCTCGCCTTCGATCTCGACGGTGAACTCGTTGGTCTGCTGCCACTGGCCGGGGCGTTTTTCGTCGAAGCTCAGCAGCTTGAAGCGCCCGCGCACGCGCTTGCCCGAGCGGACGGGTTGCAGGAAGCGGACTTTGTTGCCGCCGTAATTGACGCCCATTTTGACGCCTTCGATCGTTACGCCGTCGATGATCTTCGACGACAGCAACGGCATCAGCGAGAGCGTGAGGAAGCCGTGCGCGATCGTGCCGCCGAACGGCGTCATCGCCGCCATCGCGGGATTGACGTGGATGAACTGATGATCGCCGGTCGCGTCGGCGAACTTGTCGATCATTTCCTGGCTGACCTCGACCCACTCGGACACCTGTTCGGTGCCGATGCGGCCGGCCATTTCCTGGACTGTGATGCTGGTCACGGCATTCCCCTCAAGGACAAATCGTCGCATAGGCGCGTGGCGCGGCAAATGGCACCGAGGCTCGCCGCGCGCAAGCCTCACCCGACCGGAAACCGGAACATGACACCAGACGTAGCGTCCAATGCCCGCAAATCCATGCCCGCTTTGCACCGTGCGAGCGAACCCGATGTTCTAAAGCCGCTGCTGGAGCGTGCCGCGCTGACCCCCGAGTCGCGTGAACGGACGCTGGGACATGCGGCCGGGCTGCTGGCAGACTTGCGCGCGGCGCAAGGCAGGGGGTGGGTCAACCAGTTTCTGCAGGAATATCGGCTCAATTCGTCCGAGGGCGTCGCGCTCCTGTCGCTGGCCGAGGCGTTCCTGCGTGTGCCCGATCCGGAGACGGCGGATCTGCTGATTGCCGACAAATTGGGCGATGCCGACTGGCGCGCGCATACGGGCAAGTCGAACTCGACGTTGGTGAACTCGGCGACGTGGGGGCTGGTCGTCGGGCGCGCTTTGGTGGGCGAGGGCGAGAAGCAATCGGCCCTGCGTCGCCTGATCAGCCGCGCGGGCGAGCCGTTCGTGCGGCAGGCGGTCGGCGCCGCGATGCGGATGATGGGCGAGATCTTCGTGATGGGTCGCACGATCGACGAGGCGATGAAGCGGATGCGCAAGCCCGAGCATAAGGGCTTTACCGCGAGCTTCGACATGCTGGGCGAGGCGGCGCGGACGCAAGACGATGCGGCGCGGTACTTCCGGGCTTACACCGATGCGGTGGCGGCGGTGGGTCGCGACCCGGCGGCGGGGCATTCGATTTCGGTCAAGCTGTCGGCGCTGCACCCGCGCTATGAAGTCGCGCGGTGGGACGAATGCGTGCCGGCGCTGACCGAAATGCTCGAGGCGCTCAGCGTTCAGGCGGCGGGGCTGGGGATCGCGCTAACGGTCGATGCCGAGGAGAGCGAGCGGCTCGAGATGAGCCTAGATATCATCGGCACCGTCGCTGGCTTGCCAAGCCTGAAAGGCTGGGACGGTTTCGGCATGGCGGTGCAGGCTTACGGCAAGCGCGCGCGACCGGTGGTGGCGTGGGCGGGTGAGCTTGGCCGGACCATGAACGTGCGGCTGGTGAAGGGCGCGTATTGGGATTCGGAGATCAAGCGGACGCAAGTCGAGGGGCTGTCCGACTATCCGCTGTTCACCCGCAAAGCCGCGACCGATGTGTCGTATCTGGCGGTGGCGCGCGACATGCTCGATGCGCCTGCGATTCGCCCGGCCTTTGCGAGCCATAATGCGCTGACGGTGGCGACGATCATGGAATGGGCGGGGAATTCGCGCGATTTCGAATTCCAGCGTCTGCATGGGATGGGCGACGGGCTGTACGAACGGCTGGTGCGCGAGAATGGCTATCATTGTCGGGTCTATGCGCCGGTCGGCGGGCATCGCGATCTGCTAGCGTATCTGGTGCGGCGACTGCTGGAGAATGGGGCGAATTCGTCGTTCGTGCATCAGCTTGCGGATGAGCGGCTGACTGAGGCGGAGATTTTGGCGGACCCGGTGGCGAAGATCGCGGCGGTCGGTGGTGCGCGGCATCCGAGTATTCCGCTGCCGGTGGATTTGTTCGGGGCGGAGCGGCGAAATTCGGCCGGGCTGGATTTGGCGGATCGGGCGGTGCTGGAGGCGACGGTGGCGGCAATTGCCCACCAACCCGGCGAAGGCCGGGGCCCAGTTGCGCCGGCGGATGTACCTGAAGACGGCGCCCGCCAATCAATCTCTGCGCGACTGGGCCCCGGCCTTCGCCGGGGTGGTACAGTCGGAGAGGCCATCACCCGCGTCCACGCGGCTTTCGCCGATTGGGCCGGTCGCTCGATTGAGGATCGCGCGGGGATCATCGATCGCCTCGCCGACCTGCTTGAGCAGCACCTCGACGAGCTGATGGCGATTTGCGTGCAGGAGGCCTTCAAGACCATTCCCGATGCGCTCGGCGAAGTCCGCGAGGCGGTCGATTTCTGTCGTTACTATGCGCAGCAAGCGCGCGACGGGTTGCAGCCGGTCGAACTCCCCGGGCCGACCGGTGAGCGCAACGTGCTTCGTTTCGAGGGGCGCGGGGTGTGGGCGACGATCGCGCCGTGGAATTTCCCGCTGGCGATTTTCCTCGGGCAGACCGTCGCGGCATTGGTTGCAGGCAATACCGTGGTCGCCAAGCCTGCGCCGCAGACGCCGATGATCGCCGCGCGTGCGGTGGAGTTGGCTCATGAGGCGGGCGTGCCGACGGATGCGCTGATCCTCGTCCCCGGTGGCCCGGAGGTCGGTGCGGCGTTGACGGCCGATCCGCGCATCGCTGGCGTCGCCTTCACGGGCTCCACCGCCACCGCGCGAAAGATCGCGCGGTCGTTGCTGGAGGATGACGCCCGTCCGATCGTGCCGCTAATCGCCGAGACTGGGGGCATCAACGCGATGATCGTCGATTCGACCGCTCTGCCCGAGCAAGTGGTGGCCGACGTCATCACCTCGGCGTTCCGCTCGGCCGGACAGCGCTGTTCGGCGCTGCGGCTGTTGTTGTTGCAAGAGGAAATCGCCGATACCACGATCGAAATGCTCAAGGGCGCGATGGATACGCTGCGGCTTGGCGACCCGGGCGACCCGGCGACCGATGTCGGGCCGGTGATCGACCAGGCGGCGTATGACAAGCTGATGGCGTACCGCGCGGGGGCGAAGATTGAAAAGACGCTCGATGCGCCCGCCGAGGGCCTGTTCGTGCCGCCGACGCTAGTTCGGATCGACAGGATCGATGCGCTGACGCAGGAATGGTTCGGCCCGATTCTGCATGTCGCGACCTGGCCGGCGGGCAAGCTCGCCGAGACGATCCGCGCGGTGAATGCCAAGGGCTATGGGCTGACGATGGGCCTCCACAGCCGCATCGCCCGCGCGGCGGACGAGACCCAGGCGCTGGCCAATGTCGGTAATCTCTACGTCAACCGCTCGATGATCGGCGCAGTGGTCGGATCGCAACCGTTTGGCGGGGAGGGGCTGTCGGGCACGGGGCCGAAGGCGGGTGGGCCGCATTACCTCCACCGCTTCGTGGTCGAACGCGCGGTCTCGATCGACACGACGAGTGCTGGCGGGAATGCGACGTTGTTGAGTTTGGATGAGGGCGGGCTTTAGCGAGACTGCGCCACCCCGGCGAAGGCCGGGGCCCAGTCGCGCGCGTTCAGTTGGTGAGGACAGCCCTCACTTGCCGACCTCCCGCTACTGGGCCCCGGCCTTCGCCGGGGGGGGCACAAGGTGGCGCGGATCACCCTTCCGGCTCGCTCGCCTTGCCGAGCGTCGATTGGTCGGCAGTAAGGCGCGCAGTGTCGGTCGAAATCGTGACTACGGGCGCGGTGGCCTCGGCATAGGGCAAGATCAGCCCACCTTCGGGCGCGGCGGTGAAGGCGGTCTGGGTCGGGTAGGCAAGCGCGATCCCCTCATCGTTCATGCGCGCGATGATCGCAACGCCGACCGCGTGGCGCGCGTCGAAGAATTCCTTGAAGCCGGCATGTTCGGAATCGAATTCGAGATCGAAATTATAGCTGCTATCGCCGAACTTGACGAAACCGGCGCGGACGAACTTCTGCTCGCAGCTCTCCACCACTTCCTTGAGCAAGGCGGGGAAGCGCTTCAGCGTTTCGACCGGCGTCCACTGCACCACGCCTAGCGTGAAGATGATGCGACGATAATCGCGCTGCGTGATGTTCTGGATTTCCTTTTCGAGCAACTGCTTGTTGGCGATGATCCGCTCTTCGCCGGTCGCGGCGCGGATGCGGGTCGATTTGAGGCCGATGCTTTCCACCGTTCCGGTGGTCGCGTCGTAGGAGATGGTGTCGCCGCGCCGGAACGGCCGGTCGAAGATGATCGCGAGTGCGGCAAACAGATCGGCGAAGATGCCTTGCGCCGCCAGACCGATCGCAATGCCGCCGACGCCAAGCCCGGCGACCAGCCCGGTCACGTTGACGCCGAGATTGTCGAGGATGACGATGACCGCGATCGCGAACACCGCGAAGCTGATGAGCAAGCGGATGATGCCCATCGCGCTGCCGATCGCCTCGCCCGCATAATGGTCGCCGGCGGTACGGTGTTCGATCGCGCCGAGGATGATTTCGCGCGCCCAGATCGCGACCTGGAACCAGGCGACAAGCGTCCACAGGAACGTGATCGTCGCGGCCACTTCGACCGGCGTCGCGGCGAAATTCGCGGCAGTGACGATCTTTGCGGCGGCCAGCACCATGAAGACATTGCCGGTCTTTTCCAGCGCGCGCGCGATCACCGCGGCCCAGCCGCTCGGCCCGGTGCGGCGTGCGCAATAGTTGCGGGCAAGCCGACGGACGAAGTGAAACAGGATGACGAGCAGGCTCGCGACGCCGACCGCGATAAGGATTTGCAGCCAGTGCGTGCCGACCCATTGCACGGTCGAACCGAACAAAGCGCGCGTTTGTTGATCGACATCCTGCACCTTGATCGGCGGCAGGATCGCATTGCTGGTGTTACCGGTCTTCATATCAAAACTTTCACGCGGCGCGCTGGACCGCCGCTGGCGCGCCGGGTTGGAGGAACGCGATCAACCCGCGCTCGGCGCGCGATAGATAGAGGGTGCGGCGTGGCAAGCGCAATCGAGCGCGGAATTCGGCTTGGCCGGTCTTCACCAGCGCGAGCAAGGCGGGGTGCACATAGGATTTGCGCGCGATTGCTGGGGTATTGCCGAGCGCTTCGCTGACCGGCAGCAGCAGCGTCTTCAGACCGATATCGGCGCGCGCGGTGGCCAGCGTCTCGAACGCGAGGACGCTCGCCGCCCAGGTGCGGAAATGTTTGGCGGTGAAATCGCCACCGCTCGCCGCGCGGATATATTCGTTGACGTCAGAGGAGGAGACCGGATGCGGTTCCCCCTCAGCGTCGAGCCACTGGAAGAGATGCTGGCCCGGCAAATCCTGACATTTCTTGACGAAGCGGCTGAGCGTCTTGTCGGTGATCGTCATCACGCGCTCCTTGCCCGATTTCGCACGGAACTTGAGTTTCAGCGCGTTGCCTGCGACCTTGACGTGGCGGTTGCGCAAGGTGGTGGCACCGAAGCTGTTATTGGCTTTTGCATATCCTTCATTGCCGACGCGGATGTGGCCGAGATCGAGGAGCCGCACGACCGCTGCGACCGCCTTTTCGCGGCTCACGCCGGGCAGCGCCAAGTCGGCGGCGACGCAGGCGCGTAACTTGGGCAAACTTTGACCGAACGCCGCACAGCCTTCGTATTTCGCTGCCTCCTGCGTTTCGCGAAAGCCGGTGTGATAGCGATATTGCTTGCGGCCCTTCTCATCCCAGCCGACCGCCTGAATATGGCCGTTGGGTTTGGGACAGAACCACGCATCGCGGTACGCCGGGGGCAGGCCGATGGCGTTGAGCCGATCGATCTCGTCGCGCTCGGTGATGCGCGCACCGCTCGCGTCGAAATACCCCCAGCCGTGGCGCATTTTCTTGCGCGTGATGCCGGGCGCGCTGTCGTCGTGATAGCTGATCTTGGCCATGGCCGATGAGAATGCACGGGCCGTCGCATCGTTCCGGAACGTCTTGGGTGGCTTATCGGTTGAGCGGCGCGGACCCCCCAACCATTATCAAAGCCGGAGACACCCAATGGCCGACCTTTCCACCGCGCACGTCCTGATCCTCGCCACCGACGGATTCGAGCAAGCCGAACTGTTCGAGCCGCGCCAAGCCTTGCTCAATGCCGGCGTCAAGGTGACGCTTGCCTCGATCAGGACCGATCCGATTCAAGGCATGCAACACGACGTGAAGGGCGAAACGATCACGCCCGACCTGCTGCTCGAAGACGTCGAGACCGAGGATTATACCGCGCTGCTGCTGCCCGGTGGCGTCGCCAACCCCGATACGTTGCGGATGAACGATCGCGCGATCGAGATCATCGAGGAATTCGTCGATGACGACAAATTGGTCGCGGCGATCTGCCACGCGCCGTGGTTGTTGATCGAGGCCGATGTGGTCGAGGGCAAGCGCATGACGAGCTGGCCGTCGCTGCGCACCGATCTCGCCAATGCCGGGGCCGACGTGGTCGACGAGGAAGTCGTCCGCGACGGCCAGTTCATCACCAGCCGTAATCCCGACGATATCCCCGCCTTCAACGCGGCGATCCTGGCCGCGCTTCAAGAAGAACTGGCGGACGCCTGAGCCGGATCGGCTCCCCGCCAGCGGACGGGGAGCCGATTCAACCACGCCTGCGCAGGTCGCTCCACGAGATGGTATAGCGCGACCGAACTGCCCAGGACGAGCGCGAGATACAGCGCCACCAATATTGGCGGGATCGCGTGCGCGTCATCGACGAACGCGAGCTTGAACACCACGAATAGCAGGAAATGGCCGAGATAGGTCGCGTAGCTGATTTCGCCGAGATAGTGGATCGCGCGGGCATTGAGCAGGTTGCCGCGCCATTCCGAAGCCAGCGCGAGCGCGAGCAGGAGCGCGGCAAAGGCGGCAGGGATGGTCAGCGTTTCGGGCGCGCCAGCCGAACGCGCCGCCAGCATCGCACCCGCGACTGTCACTGCAGCGGCGACGGCGCGGGCAGGGGCATCGCGCCACCGCAACCACAACGCGCACAGCGCCGATCCGACCGCGAATTCGATCACGCAGCGCCGCAGCCCAAAGGTCCAGATATCGGTGCCGAGCGTCGGGGCGTCGGCCATCAGCGCGTGGAGCAAGACCAGCGCCGCCGTAATCGCGCCGACCACCGCCCAACTCGGCACGCGCCGCCAGTCGACGCCGAATGCGAGCAGCGGAAACAGCAGATACGCCGCCCATTCGGTGCTGATCGACCAGCTCGGGTCATTCCAGGCGAGATGATCAGTGAAACCCCAATTCTGCAGCAACAGGATGTGGAGTGGCAGCTCGGCGAACGGATAATCGACCGGATCGTGCCGTCCGAGCGCGGCGAGCAAGAGCGCGAGTAGCGCGGCACACCCCAGCATGAACAAATGGAGCGGCCAGATCCGTGCGATCCGCCGCCACAGGAACCCAGGCACTGCGCGCAATCCGCCGTCGCGCAGCCGTTCGCCCCAGCTCAAATAGATCACGAATCCCGAGAGCAGGAAGAAGAAATCGACCGCCAGATAGCCCTTGGCAAAGACCCCGACCCAGACCGGTGGCAGACCGGCGATCGATAGGCGGATATGGTACAGCACGACGAACCACGCTGCGATCCCGCGCATGCCGGTCAGCGCGCGCAGTTGGTATTTTCTAAGCCCCTCCCCTTCAGGGGAGGGGTTGGGGTGGGGCCTCTCCCACATTCTGCCATTGGGCATTTGCGGCACGGCCCCACCCCCAACCCCGCTCCGGGTGAACAGCGCCCCGCGCTGTTCAGGCGATGCCGGGGGCATCGCCGACTCGGAGCGCCTAAAGGGGAGGGGCTCAGATGATTGCGCCTCGCTCACGCCACCACCTCGACCGCCGTCGCGCGCGGCTTGCGCAACGGGCGCCATGCCGCCTGGCTCCGCTTGCGCGCCAGATAGGTATCGAGCCCGATCTGCGCGCCAATCAGCATGTAGACGAACGGCTGAAACGCGATCGCAATGAACGCCGCGCCGAGCAGATAGACGATGTGCGCCGACTGCAACGCGCCCGCCAGCGGCGTGATCCATGCCTGATCCGGCCCCGCCTTGCGATAGCGTTGCCGCAGCACTTCCATCCGGATGATGCCGATCAGGTTGATCAGCAGCCAGATCGCCAGACCGGGAAAGCCCTGTTCGCCGATCATCTCGAAATAGGCACTGTGGAAGGCGCGCGCCTTGTCGACGGTTAGCTTCTTGTCGATCGTTGCATTGGCGGCGGTGCCCCCGACCTTTTCGGTATCGTAGCGGATCTGGTTCTGGCGGTACATTTCGAAGCCGCCGCCCAGCGGGTGCTCCTTGGCATATTGCCAAGTCCAGCCCCACACCGCGAGCCGGGTCGAGGCGGATTCGTCGGCCTTGTAAGTCTTGATCGTGCTCATCCGGTCGGTGAAGGAGGCGGGCAGGAATGGCACTGCCATCAGCCCGGCTGCGCCGAGCACGCACAGATACAGCACCTTGCGCTTGGTATCGCGCAGCATCAGCACCGCAACGAGGCCGATGCAGAGCAACCCGGTGCGCGTCGAGGTGCCGACCGGGATCAGCAAGCAGGCGAAGACCAGCGCGTAGCAGAAGCCCTTCACTTTCCAGTCGGGCGGAAAGATCGTGCCGTATTTGGTGAACCACAGGATCAGCGGGATGATCGCGACCGCGACGGTCGAGATGGTCGATCCTTCGTACAGCCCCGAATTGTTCGACACCATCAAGTTGAGCGTGCCGTATCCCCCACCGCCGCTGGCGATCGTTTTGATCCCGCCGATGATGATGATCGAGGATGCCGAGGCAATCATCACCAGCAGCAGCGATTCGATCCGCAATTTGGTGCGCAGCGTCAGCGGCAGGAAAGCGGCGAAGGCCAGGCATTTCCAGACCCAATCCCATTTATCCAGCGCCTCGACCGGGAAATCCGCCGTGCGTGTGGTGATGCCGCAATAGAGCAAGAGCAGCACGATCAGCGCCTGACGCGGGGCGACGCGCGTGTCGGTCTTGTCGTCGGCCAGCATCCATCCGCCGACCGTGAGCGCGACCGCCATCAGCGAAATCGGGATCGCGTTGAGCAACAGATAGGTCAGCCGCTGCGGGCTGACGATGTCGATATAGACATAGGCAAGCACAAAAATGAACGGCTTGCGAAAGCCTGCCGCGAAGAAGGCACCCAGAAAGGCGACGAAGACGAGATCACGCACGCGGGCGCCCCTTCGGCTTGCGTAAGTCCTGCTCGGGGGGCGGGGAGTCTTCGCGGTCGAGGTCGGGGCGACGCAGCAGCACCCACACCGTCAGCGCGATCAAGCCATGGCTGATCGCGAGCGCGAGATTGTCGATCATGGCTGCGATCCGCCTTGCATCCGCCCGCCCTACGCGCGAGCGGGTTGAGGCTACGTTAAGCAGTCGGCGTTAGGGAAAGCGGATGCGCATTCTCCACCTCCTGGATCATGGCCTGCCGTTGCAGAGCGGCTACACCTTTCGCACCCGCGCGATCCTGAAGAGCCAGCAGCGGCGCGGGTGGGAGGTCGCGGCGGTGACCGGGCCACGAAACGGTCCGCGCGACCTGGCCGAGGAAACGGTCGATGGGATCGATTTTTACCGCACCGATCCGGTTCCCGAGACGATCAGCCCGTTCGGTGAACTGCGCGAAATCCGCGCCTTTGCCCGCAGGATCGATCAGGTCGTCGCGCAGTTCAAACCCGATGTGTTGCACGCGCATTCGCCGGTGCTCGATGCGCTGGCGGGTTTGCGCGTGGCGCGGCGACGCAAGCTGCCGATCGTCTATGAAATCCGCGCCTTTTGGGAGGACGCCGCCGTCGGCAATGGCACCGGCACCGAGGGATCGCTGCGCTATCGGGCCACCCGCGCGCTGGAAACCTGGGCAGTGAAGCGCGTCGATGCGGTCGCGGTGATTTGCGACGGGCTGCGGCACGATCTGATTGGGCGCGGGATCGATCCGGGCAAGCTGACCGTCTCGCCCAATGGCGTCGACATGTCGGTTTTCGGGGAGCCCTTGCCGTATGACCACGCACTCGCCGAGACACTGGGAGTGCAAGGGGCCGAGGTGATCGGCTTCATCGGCAGCTTCTACGATTATGAAGGGCTCGACGATTTGATCGCGGCGATGCCGTTGCTTGTCGACGACCGTCCCTCGGCGCAACTCGTGTTGGTCGGTGGCGGGCCGATGGAGGCCGCATTACGCGCGCAGGCAGCAGCCTCCCCGGTGGCACAGCACATTCATTTCATCGGGCGCGTCCCGCATACCGAAGTCGACCGCTATTACAGCATCGTCGATGTGCTCGCGTATCCGCGCAAGCGCATGCGGTTGACCGATCTCGTGACCCCGCTGAAACCGCTCGAGGCGATGGCGCAGCGGCGGCTGGTCGCGGCATCCGACGTTGGCGGGCACCGCGAATTGATCCGCCACAACGACACCGGCACACTGTTTCCGCCCGATGATCCCGCCGGCATGGCGCGGGCCCTGGCTGCGTTGCTGGCCGATCGCGACGGTTGGGAGGGGCGGCGCGCGCGGGGTCGTGCGTTTGTCGAGGCGGAACGCAATTGGGCGTTGAACGTGGATCGTTATGCGCCTGTTTACCAGAAACTTACCGATGGTATGGCATCCCATAAACCATGGCCGAGTCCCCCCGCTCTAAACATGTGATATTGCCGATTGCGCCGCTTGCCGCGAGTGTGATCGGCGTGCTCACCGCCGCGATGTTCGCGCTCATTCCAACCGATCTGCTCGAATCGATGGTCGTCGACAGTGGGATTGCGTCAGTGCTGTCCGCCGCCGAGCCGCCGCTCGGCTTTACCGCTCGACTGGCGCTGGTGCTGGTATGCGGCGGCGGGGTTGGCGCGATTGCGTGGTTTGGCTTGTTTCTGAGCTTCGGCGCGCGGACCATTGTCGTGCACCGTCGACAAAAGGGCGATGGCGCTGCTCCGGTCTCTGCGCCAGTGTTGCGCCGCGCCGATTCGCATCCCGACGCGCCCGCGCGGCGGCCGCTGTTCGCCAATACCGATTTGGGGACCCCGTTCCTCGAAGTGCGCGCCCGCCCCGTGCGGGGTCCGGTCCATGTCGATGTTGCGGCAGTGGAGCCAACCCCGGCGCCTGTTCCGGTCGAGCAGCCGCTGCCGATCGATCTGGATCAGCCCCTCGCGGCGTATGATCCCGCCGCCGTGCCGGAAGCGCCTCTCGACTGGTTCCCGGCACCCGTTGCGGTCACCATTCCCGAGCGCCGCCAGACCTTCGACCCGGGCGAGCGCTTCGAGACCTTCGCGCTGACCCCGATGGTGCGACCCGCCGCACCGCCCCATGACGCGCCAGCCCCGGCCCGGGCGGATCCGTCGGAGACGGTCCAGGCGCTGCTTGAGCGGCTCGAACGCGTCGCTGCGGCGCGCCGTCACGTTAAAACTGACCCTGCCGAAGCGGTCGCGGAGCCAATAGTTGCTGAGCCGGTTACGGAAACGATTGAAGACACGCTTTCGACCTTGCGTCGGATGGCGATGCGCTGAGCGCTGCCCCCCAGCATTCGCTGGGCGGTGCAGGCGCGACCAACACCAAAATCGGGAAACTTATCCCCGCAATTCGCGCTGCGACGGTTTGACCCGAACCGACGCGTCTGGGAGAAGGCGCGATGGCCACCGCATTTGCATCTCCGCCCGTTTCCCCGCCCGGTCCCGAAGGCGTTTCGCTGCCGCAAAATGTCGAGGCCGAGGCCGCGATGCTCGGCGCGATGATGATCGACAACCGGCTAGCCGATGATTTGATCGATGCGCTCGATCCCGATCATTTCTTCGAG
Organism: Sphingomonas psychrolutea; assembly: GCF_014636175.1. GTDB lineage: Bacteria > Pseudomonadota > Alphaproteobacteria > Sphingomonadales > Sphingomonadaceae > Sphingomonas > Sphingomonas psychrolutea. The sequence continues at coordinate 44,864 of NZ_BMDW01000015.1, forward strand.
CCGCTGCACGGGCGCATTTTCGCTGCAATCCGCACGCTGCGCGGGAACGACATGCTGGCCAGCCCGGTCACGCTGCGCCCGATGTTCGATGCCGATGTCGGGATGCGCGAGCTGGGTGGTCCCGCCTATCTCGCGCAATTGACCGGCTCTGGCGCAGGCCTGCTCGGCGCGCGCGAATTCGCCAAGCAAATTTACGATCTCGCGATGCTGCGCACGCTGGTGACGGTCGGGCGTGGCCTCGTCGAACGCGCGATGGACACGTCGGAAGAGGTCAACCCGCGCGCGCAAATCGAGGCGGCCGAGGAGGAACTCTACAAGGTCGCAGCCGACGGCGGCAGCGATTCGCAGATCAAGACCTTCGTCCAGGCCTCGACCATGACGATCAAGATGGCCGAGATCGCGCTCAATTCGGGTGGGCATATCTCGGGCATTACGACCGGATTAGACAGTCTGAACGCCAAGATCGGCGGGATGCACCGCTCCGATCTGATGATTCTCGCGGGACGCCCAGGCATGGGCAAGACGTCGCTTGCCACCAACATCGCGTACAATGCCGCGCAACGCTGGATGCGCGACATGGCCGACGGGATCGAGCCGGATCGCTCGCTCGGGGCCAAGGTCGCGTTCTTCAGCCTCGAAATGTCAGCGGATCAGCTCGCCGGGCGTATTCTCGCCGAGCAATCGGGGATCAATTCCGAGGTGCTGCGATCAGGCAAGATCAGCCATGCGGAATTCCACAAGCTCGCCGCTGCCGCCGCTAGCCTCGAGAGCTTGCCGCTGTTCATCGACGATAGCGCCGGTCTGTCGATCGGTGCGCTGCACACCCGCGCGCGGCGGCTGCAGCGCAAGCTCAACAATCAATTGGGCCTGATTGTCGTCGATTACCTGCAATTGCTGTCGGGCACTGCGAAGAGTTCGGGCGACGGGCGCGTGCAGGAAATCTCCGAGATCAGCCGCGGTCTCAAGAACATCGCCAAGGATTTGAACGTGCCCGTGCTGGCGCTGTCACAGCTCAGCCGCGCGGTCGAGAGCCGCGAGGACAAACGGCCTTTGCTGTCGGATCTGCGCGAATCGGGGTCGATCGAGCAGGACGCCGACATGGTGATGTTCGTGTATCGCGAGGATTATTATCTCAACATGAGCCAGCCCGAGATTCCCAATGCGAGCAGCCCCGGCGACGTGCAGGACAAGCATGCGAAATGGTCCGAGCATCTGTCGCGGGTGGACGGATTGGCGGAACTGATCGTCGCTAAACAGCGTCATGGCTCGACGGGTAAGGTGATGCTGAAGTTCGAGCCGAGCATCACGAAGTTTTCGGACTTTGTCGGCGCCGGGTATTGAGGGGGAGTTTTCCCCAACTTTAGCGCTTCCCCGGCGAAGGCCGGGGCCCAGTCGCGTCCGGTGAGAAATTTGAACGCCGCGCGCGGTTACCTAAACCTCCGCGACTGGGCCCCGGCCTTCGCCGGGGAAGCGCAATTTCAACGATTGAAACGCAGCCCGAACGCGAACGCTACACGCGCTCAGGCCGCCAACCTAAAATCCCCGCGCGCGATGTCGAGATCCAGCTCTAACTTGACGCAAAGCACTTCATGGCCGCGCGCACGACAATATTGCGGCTCGATACGCCCAGTTGGGGTGAAGCCGAGCTTCGAAAGCACGCGTCCAGAGGCAGGGTTGTCGACATAATGTCCTGCACGGAGGCGTTTCAGTCCCAACGCGTGCCGCGCAATCTGGACCATGTGCTGCCCAGCCTCGGTCGCGTAACCCCGCCCCCAGGCGTCTGGCGTCAGCCAATACCCCAGCTCGTGTGCGTCGCCCTCGGGATGAATCCCGATGCATCCGATGATCCGGGGCGTTCCCGTGTCGAGCGTGGTGATAAGCAAGGCGCTATCGGCGGAAGCTTGTCTGCGGGTCAAAAACGCGCGCGCGTCGTCCTCGGTGTACGGCCAAGGCGCACGCGAGATTTTGGTCACGACATCCTTATGCGCAATCGCCGCCGCAAGCGCCGGAGCATCCTCCGGCCAGCCGGGCCGCAGCGTCAGTCTCTGGGTACGAGCGAACATCGCTTACTCTCCTCGTCGCCGTCGCTTGCCCGTATCTCGTGACGGGCAAGCGACAATGGGTGGGGAGGGAGCATGAAAAAAGGGAGACCGGGGCGACCCGTCTCCCTTTTTCGATAGTACGAAGACTATCCGGATCGCCCTGGTGGGCAACCCGTCCGGTTACCCGATGTTATTCAGCCGCAATCGCAACCGGCATTTCGACCGAACAGAATTTGCGGCCAAGCTTGCCTTGATGGAACGCGACTCGGCCCTCGGTTAGCGCAAACAAGGTATGATCCTTGCCAATGCCGACATTGGTGCCGGGATAGAATTTGGTGCCGCGCTGACGCACGAGGATGTTGCCCGGAATGACGGCTTCGCCACCGAACTTCTTGACGCCAAGGCGACGACCGGCCGAATCACGACCGTTGCGCGACGAACCGCCTGCTTTCTTATGTGCCATCTCGAATTACTCCTTACGCCTGAGCGGCCGGTGCTTCGGCGTCCGCCGGAGCTGCCTTGACGGCCTTCTTCATCTCTTCGCCACCGATCGCGGTGATGCGCAGGATCGTATGCTGCTGGCGATGGCCGTTCTTGCGGCGATAGTTATGACGACGGCGCTTCTTGAAGACGATGATCTTGTCGGCCTTCGCCTGCGCGATGATCTCAGCCGAGACGGTGAGGCCTTCGACCGAGTGCAGCTCCGAGCCTTCACCCGCCAGCAGGATGTCGCCGAGCGTGATCGACGCCCCGGCTTCGCCTTCGAGCTTCTCGACGACGATCTTGTCTCCGGCGGCAACGCGGTACTGCTTGCCGCCCGTGCGCACGATTGCGAACATGGGCCTACATCACTTTCAAAAATGCCGTGCCCCCGGCGGGGCAAAAATACCTGTACCCCACGCACGGCGAGCCGAGCGCGGGAAAGAAGCGCCAGCTATGCGAGGAGCGCGCCGCTGTCAACCGCCACGGCGCAATCGAGCTCGGCGAAAGCGTTGCCGAAACGCCATAGTTAGGGCCGAAAACGCCCTAATCTGGACGATGTGGCCGAAATTGGTGAACTTTATGTTGCAATGGATAAGCCGATATGGCGTCATTCGTGACGGGACAGATGAGGCGATCGGGACTTGAGCAACCTAGTTGTGCTCGACAAGGATTAGCCCCGCGTAAATTCCCCAAGCAAAGTCCGGTTCTACCGATTTTATCTGTTTGGTGCGGCCGGATACAAAGAAGTTCGCAGGTCTACCGGTTGTCGCCTTTGCGGAAGGGGAACGAGTGTTTGCTGATGTCGACAAAACTGGTCGGCGCGGAGCGAGTCTTCGTGTCGTCTGCGCGAAATCGTGTCGACCGACTGCAACGTGTTTTCATCTTTGGGGGATTTGACCGTGATCTACAGAAACGCGATTTCACTCTTAGCCTTGGCCGTCGGGAGCGTGGCCACGCCGGCGTTCGCGGAAGCGGGCAGCGCCGAACGCACGACGCCTGGCGTTCAGGCTGGCGAACCAGCACCCGTAGCTGCCGATGAGAAAGACACCGAGATCGTCGTTATCGGCACGCGCCGCACCGATCGATCGGTCACTGAATCGGCATCCCCGATCGATGTGATCAGCGCAGCCGAGCTGGCTGCGCAGCCGGCCGTGAATATGCTCGACGCGGTCAGGAACCTCGTTCCGTCCTTCTTCGTCCCGCAAAACACCATTTCCGACGCATCGACCTTCGTGCGCGCGCCGTCGCTGCGTGGCCTGGGTGCGGATCAAATTCTCGTCATGATCAACGGCAAGCGCTACAATCGTTCGGCGCTCGTCAACGTCTACACTGGTGCCGACACGGCGCTGTCGTTCGGGTCGCAGGGTGCCGACATCGGCAACATTCCTGCGATCGCGGTTGGTAATTTGCAGGTTCTGCGGGATGGCGCGACCGCGCAATATGGTGCCGACGCGTTGGCGGGCGTGCTCAACTATTCGATCCGCAAGGACGTCGGCATCGAGGCGCAGGCGCTTTACGGACAGACCTATCGCGGCGACGGCGAAAGCAAGATCTTTTCGGGATATGGCGGGCTGAAGATCGGCGACCGCGGCTTCGTCAGCGTTGCGGGTGAATATTATGATCAGGGCCAGACCAGCCGTGGCGTGACGCGCGCCAGCGCGATCACCATCCAGGCGAACAACCCGTCCGTCGCCGTGCCGAACCCGGCGCAGATCTGGGGAACGTCGCCAGGCCATGGCTATAAGCTGTTCGCCAATGCGGCGCTCGACGTCGGCGCGCAGAGCCAGATCTATTTCACCGGAAATCTGGCGCACAGCGAGACCAACCAGAGCTTCAACTATCGTCCGTCGCAGACGAACGGTGGGTTCGTCCGTAGCGATGGCACGACCAACTCAACGGTGACATTGAACCGCAACGGATCGTTCAACCCGATCTTCACGACGGCATGCCCTGCCGGTAATGCGACCTGCCCGACGGGTGGTTTTGTCAACAGCCCGAACGCGACGTTCGCCAATATCAACAACGGCGCGACGTTCAGCTTTACGAGCATCTATCCGGGCGGCTTTACCCCGCGCTTCATCGGTAAGGTCGATCAGATCTACGGAACGCTGGGCTTCAAGGGCAAGGCCGACAGCGGCTTTACCTACGACCTGTCGGGTACGTTGAGCCGCAACTCGCTCGACCTGTCGATGACCAACTCGCTGTCGGCGTCATACGGCCCGCAGAGCCAGACGAGCTTCCAATTTGGCAAGCTGATCCAGAGCGAAATCACGTTGAACGCCGATTTCACCTATCCGGTCGAAGTCGGCTTCGACAGCCCGATCGTGCTGGCGGCAGGTTCGGAGTATCGCCGCGAGCGTTATGAGAAGACGACCGGTGACCTGCAATCCTACGGAGCAGGGCCCTTCGCCTCGCAGCCGCTCTATGACCAGATCGCACCGGGCGTGTATCAGCGCACGATCGTCCGCGACGCGGCAGGCGCGCCGGTCCTGCTCAACGGTGCCGTCCAGCCTGTCACCGCGACCCAGTCGCCGGCCGCGAGCGGCTATGGCGGCACCAGCCCGAACTTTGCCGGCGTATCGACCCAGAAAAGCTACGCCTTTTACGTCGCTGCCGAAACCGACATCACCAAAGCGCTGACGGTCGGCTTTGCGGGCCGGTACGAGAATTACAACACCTTCGGCGGCGTCGTCGTGGGCAAGGCCAACGCGCTGTATCGCATTACTGACGCGGTTTCGATCCGCGCGACGGTCGGCAACGGCTTTCACGCACCGTCGCCCGGCCAGAACAACACGCAGGTCGTCACGACGAACTTCCTCGGCGGCAACCAGGTGCAGACCGGCACCTATCCAACGTCGAGCGCGATCGCGCAATTCTATGGCGCGGGGCTGCTCAAACCCGAGCGGTCGACCAACTATGGTGCGGGTATCGTGCTGAAGCCGACCAGCGCGCTATCGCTGACGGTCGATGGCTATATCATCGAGATCAGGAACCGCATCGGCATTTCGCAGAACTTCACGGTGACTCCGGCGAACATCACGGCCCTGCCGTCGCTGGCGTCGGTGGGTCTCGGCGGTGTGGTGAACTATTTCACCAACGGCTTCGACGTCTCGTCAAAGGGGATCGAGGCGGTGGCGAACTATCGCACCAAGCTGCTGGGCGGGCCGCTCAACTTCACGCTGGCCTATAGCTACAACAACCTAAAGGCCAAGAACATCAAGCTGACGACCAGCGGACAGCCGCTGGTCAGCCTGCAGCAACAGTATAATATCGCCAACCTCGCCCCGCGTAACCGCATTACCGCCTCGGCGGGGTGGCAGGTCGATAACTTCACGATCAACGCTCGCGCCAATTATTATGGCGAATGGTCTAACGCGTTGGAATACAATTTGCGGGCGCCGCTGCCGACCGACACGACAGCACCGCCGTCGCAGATCTTCAGCGGAAAGACGCTGTTCGACCTCGACGTCAGCTACACCGTTGCGAAGCATTACACGTTGACCTTGGGCGCGAACAATTTGTTCAACATCTTCCCCGACAAGGTCCAGGCATCGCCGGTCAACCCGATCTATGCGCTTTCGGGCGGGCTGAACGACGGGCAGGTCTACCCCCGCTCGGGCGGACCGTTCGGCATGAACGGCGGGTTCTATTACGCCCGCCTCCGCGTCAAATACTAACAGTAGCCGGGGCCGGGGGCAGCAATGCTCCCGGACGGCTGCGCGGTCCGATACGACCGACGTAAAAATGGCGGCGGATTAGAACATCCGCCGCCATTTACTCCATTCCGCGATCGGCCGCGATCAATGCCGGTGTTCGCGCCGCAGTGGATATTTGCCGTCTTCATAGTCGCCGAACAGGCCAGCGATGGCGGGATGGTCGATCGGTTCGTCGCTATCGTCGGGCACCAGATTCTGCTGGCTGACATAAGCGACGTAGCTCGATTCCGTATTCTCGGCGAGCAGATGGTAGAAGGGCTGGTCCTTAGGCGGACGGAGCTTCTCCGGGATCGCGTCATACCATTCGTCGCTGTTGGCGAAGATCGGGTCGACGTCGAAAATGACACCCCGGAAATCGAACATGCGGTGGCGCACGACATCACCGATCGCAAAGCGCGCATGGCTGACGGGCGGCAAGGGAATCTCGGCGGAAAAGGGCGGAGTCGTGATCGGGGAACGTTGCATCATGTTAACTTAGGCCTTGTTCGGCGCTGCACAAGAGAATGCTGCGCCCAAACGCTTGCTAGACCGAGAGCAGTGCGTTAGAGGCCCGCGCTCACCGACCGGTGTCGTTTGGCTGTACCCCCAAAAAAGCGGCATCATAAGACCTCGCGGAGAGGTGGCAGAGTGGTCGAATGTACCGCACTCGAAATGCGGCGTGCCCTCACGGGTACCGTGGGTTCGAATCCCACCCTCTCCGCCATTTCCTTCTCTCGACGATAAGGCTAAAGCCCGCCGCATGGCATCTTACAAAGAACCCACCTTCCAGGACCGCGCGGCCCTTTCCGCCGACGCAAAGCAGCGCGCGCTCGAAAAACTGAAGGCCAAGCCTCCGGTCGATCCCGCGGTCGCCGCTGCCCGCGCCGCTGCGCGCGAGGCCAAGGAAGCCGCCGAAGCAAAGAAGCGCGAAGAGAAAAAGCTCGCGATCGAGCAGGCACGACTCGACAAGCTCGCCAAGGCCGAAGCCGCTGAACAAGCGATCAAGGATGCCGAGCAAGCCGCGGTCCAAGCCGAGATCGACAAGAAGGCGGCGCGCGACGCGCGCTATGCCGCGCGTAAGGCGAAGCGGTAGTACCATAATCCGTCACCCCGGCCTTGAGCCGGGGCCCATCGTGGGGCTTGGTCGGACGTAAATGCACTGGGTGCGTTCGTTGAACCATGGGCCCCGGCCCAAGGCCGGGGTGACGAATCACGGCAACCCGCGCGCCAGTTCCTCGAGCCAGACCCGCGCCGTTCCGTCCGACGGTGCCCGCCAGTCGCCGCGCGGGCTGAGCGCCCCGCCGCTTGAGACCTTCGGCCCATTGGGGATCGCCGAGCGTTTGAACTGGCTCGTCGCGAAGAAGCGCACGAGAAACTTCTCCAGCCAACCGGCGATCGTCGGCAGATCGTACGCCGCCCGCGCCGCCGGCGGGAAATCGCGCGGCCACTGCCCCGCGGTTGCATCGCGCCAGGCGTGCAGCGCAAGGAAGGCGATCTTCGACGGCGCCATGCCGTGCCGCACGACATGATGCAGGAAGAAATCGTTAAGCGGATACGGCCCGATCTTCGCTTCAGTGCTCTGGATCGCGCCGTCGGCCCCGGCGGGCACCAGCTCGGGTGAAATCTCGGTGCCAAGAATCGCTTCGAGGATCGCGTCGGTCTCGCGGTCATATTGGTCGGTGCGGATGCACCAGCGAATCAGGAACTGGATCAGCGTTTTGGGGACGCCGGCGTTCACCGCATAATGGCTCATTTGATCGCCGACACCGTAGGTGCACCAGCCGAGCGCCAACTCCGACAGGTCACCCGTGCCGACCACCAGCCCGCCGCGCTGATTGGCGAGGCGGAAGAGATAATCGGTGCGCAAGCCCGCCTGCACATTTTCGAAGGTCACGTCATAGACCGGTTCACCGCTGGCGAACGGGTGACCCATATCGGCGAGCATTTGCGTCGCGGCGGGACGAATGTCGATTTCGTCGCCGTCGACGCCGAGCGCGCGCATCAGCGCCCAGGCATTGTCTTTGGTCGCATCGCTCGTCGCGAAACCCGGCATGGTGAAGCCGAGGATGCGGCTGCGCGGTAGCCCGAGCCGGTCCATCGCCTTGGCCGCGACGATCAGCGCGTGGGTCGAATCGAGCCCGCCCGATACGCCGATCACGAGCCGCTCGGCATGCGCGGCTTCGAACCGCTTCAAGATACCCTCGACCTGAATGTTGAAAGCCTCGTAGCAATCTTGATCGAGCTTTTCAGGCGTGTCGGGCACGAACGGGAAACGGCCTTGTTCGCGCAGCAGGCCGATATCGGCGAAGCTAGGCTGGTGCGTGAAGCTGACCCGGCGGAAACGCTTCTCCGGATCGTCGGCGAGGCGCGCGGCGTCGTTGAAGGTACCGACCCGCATCCGTTCTTGCGCGATCCGCTCGGCGTCGACATCGGCGAGGACGAGTTTGGACTCGCGCCCGAAACGGGTCGATTCGGTGAGCAATTCGCCGAGTTCGTGGATCATGCCCTGGCCGTCCCACGCCAGATCGGTCGTGCTTTCGCCGGGGCCAGCCGCGGAGAAGACATAGGCACAGATCGCGCGCGCAGACTGTGCCGCGCACAGCATCGCCCGCTCGCGCGCCTTGCCGACCACGATATTGGAGGCGGAGAGATTGCAGCAGATCAGCGCGCCTGCCAGCGCACCCATCGTCGAGGGCGGGGTGGGGGCCCAGAAATCCTCGCAGATTTCGGCGTGGAAGATGAAATGCGGCAAGTCGCTCGCGGCGAAAATCAGGTCGGTGCCGAAGGGTGCCGTCTGTCCGGCGAGCGTGATCTCGCAGTCGCCGGTCATCCCCGCGCCGCTCGCAAACCAGCGTTTCTCATAATATTCGCGGTAATTGGGCAGGAAAATCTTTGGCACCACGCCCAGGATGCGCCCGCGCGCGATCACCACCGCGCAATTGTACAGCCGCCCGTTGCGCGGCAGCGCCGCCCCCACCAGCAGCACCGGCCGCAGCTTGGCGCTCGCCGCCACCACTGCGCCGATCGCCGCTTCGGTCGCGCGATGCTGCGCGGTCTGCAAATGCAGATCGTCGATCGCATAGGACGTGATGTTGAGCTCGGGGAACACTAGCAAGTCCGCACCCCTAGCGTGGCCGTCCTTCGCCAGCGCGATCACCGCCTCGGCATTGGCGACGGGGTCCCCAACGCTGGCGCGCGGGGTGCAGGCACCGACGCGCACGAAGCCGTGGGTGTGGATCGAATGGAACGGGTGCGGCTTCGCCATGTCTGCGACCTAACGCGGTTTGCGCCGCTTTGCCACCTGCCAAGGTTTTGGGCTAGAACCCCGGCCATGCGGGTCGGCAAGCTCAAGATCAAGGCGCAGCTCTATTGCGGCGACGAACTGGCGATGGGGCCGGGCAAGGCCGATCTGCTCGAGGCGATCGACCGCGCGGGATCGATCTCGGGCGCTGGCCGCGCGATGGGGATGAGCTACCGGCGCAGCTGGCTGCTGGTCGACAGCATGAACCGCTGCTGGCAAGAGAAACTGGTCGAGACGGTCGCGGGCGGCGGGCATGGGCGCGGGGCGTCACTCTCGCCGACGGGGCAGGCGGTGCTGGCGGCGTATCGGCGGCTCGAGGCTGGGCTGGCGGAGGCGGCGAGCGGGGCGGTGTTGGCAGAACTCGGCAATTTGCTGCGGGAGGCGCCGCTGCCGCCTACTTCGGCTGGGGTCGGTGAAGTTGCGTAACTCGCGCTACGCCTGCACTTCCCTCCCTTTGTCATCTCCGCGAAAGCGGGGACCCATCACGTGCCGCCGGAGCTGGGTCCCCGCTTTCGCGGGGATGACAAAAAGCGGTGTGCGTCCGTGTGTCCTTAAGATACCACCCGCCGCGCTTCGCCGACCTGCCACGCCAGCAGCGCCGGGACCGCGATGATAACGTCGCGCGCGCGCTTGAGCAGCGACAGGGCGAGCGCGGTCGCGGGCGGTAGGCCGACGAGCGGGCCGATTAGCACATAGGCAGCTTCCTGTACGCCGATCGCGCCGGGAATCGCGAAGGCGACGCTGCGCAGCGTGAAGATCAGCGCTTCGATCATCAGCACCGCCCAGAGCGGCGTGCCCACGCCCATGAAGCGGAGCGCAATCCACGCCCCCGCCGCGCTTGCCAGCCAGGCGGCGAGGTTGAACAGGAAGGCGGCGATCACGCGTTTCGGCTCGCGGTAGATCAGATCGAGCTGGTCGCGGATCGCATCGGTCATCGCGACCGAACCGGGCAGGATGCGTGCGCCGAGCTTCCCCGCGAGCGCCAGCACCGGCTTTTGCGCGAAGACGAACAGCGCCATCAGTGCGACCATCGCGACGACCCCGCCGAGCGCGAGCGGCACAAGGCCCTGCTGCACCGACTGATCGGTCAGCACCATCAGCAGCACTGCGACCCCGGCCAGCGTGAAGAGCAATTGCGCCGCCATTTCGGTCGTGAGGTCGGCGATCATCGAAGCGTAGATCACCGGCTGCGGCACGCCGAACGCGGCCAGCGTCCGCGCACCGACGACGAGGCCGCCGAGCTGCGAAAAGGGCAGGATATCGGTCGCCGCCTCACGCGTGGTCCGTGCCCAGACGAAGCGTGCGGCGTGCGTGACGGGTTCGCCGGGCGCGACCGAGACCCACGCCATGCCGAGTAACCCGAGCACGCCGCCTGACCACAGAACGAAGCTCGCCATGCCGACCCAGCCGATCGTCGCCATCGCGGTGGTGACTTGGGCGAGCCCGACGCTGCCGACGGTTGCGGCGGCGACGGCGAGGCCGATCATGGTCGCGAGCAGCAGCCCGATGTGCGCCGAGCGGTTCACAGATCGGCGAAGCGCGCGAGGGTGATGCCGCGCTCCGCCACGATCGCGCGCGCGGCGGGGTCGGTCAGCGCAGCGAGTTCGGCCTCATACTGATAGGTTGGTGCCGATAGCGGGTAATGGCCGGTCGCGGGGTGGAGGTAGATTTCGTTCACCCCCTCGGGCAGCGTTTCGAGAATGCCGCGCAGGCGTTCCGCGTGCATTGCGCCCGACCAGGCGAGGCCGAAGGTGCGATCGGGTACTTTCACTCCGGCGGCGCGGGCCGTGCGCTGCACACGGCGCGCGAAGGGCTTGGCGATGTCGAAGCCACTGACCGGCTCGGCCAGCAGCGCGCGTTGCTCGACCGGTGCGCGCAGCGCCTTCATGCCGTGGCGCAAGCCCACCTTGATCAGGATCGCGGCGATCACCGGGTGCAGATGCATATGCTTATGCGTGTTGACGTGATCGAGCTGCAGGCCGGTCGCGGCAAACAGCGCGAATTGCGCTTCGATCTCTGCTTCGAGCTGACGCCGCACCGCTGGGCGCGCGACGAGCGCGAGCGCGACGGGGAGCGATTCGATGCGGAATGCGCCGTGTTCGTCGACCAAGTCCGGAATTTGCTTGGGCGGCAGGGCAGGGGGCGTCTCCGCCAGCGCGACGTGCAGGCCCACGCCGAGTATCGGGTTCGCCCGTGCCCGTGCGACCGCGTCTGCCGCCGCCGTGCCCGTTACCATCAGGCTGGTGACGGTTAGGATGCCCTCACGGTGCGCTTGTTCGACCGCCTCGTTGACTTGGCGCGAGACGCCGAAATCGTCGGCGGTGATGATCGCGGTTTTGCTCATTTCTCCCTCTCCCAGCTTGCGGGGAGAGGGCAGGGGAGAGGGGGAGTAACGCGGGCGTCGAGGTTGCGCACTGCCCCTCTCCCGACCTCGCTGCGCTCGGCCACCCTCTCCCCTGAAGGGGAGAGGGAGAGATGCATCACGCCGCCTCTTTCCGCCGCCGCAGGAAGTCGAAGAACTCGACGCCCTCGCGCAGACGGCGCTTCATCATCTGCCAATCGGTCAGCATCTCGCGCACGATTTCCCAGATCTTGGACGGGCGGAAGTAGAAGCGCTTGTAGAATTCCTCGACCTTGTCGAAAATGACCGCCGAGGACAGATGCGGGTAGGAAAGCTGGGCGATCTGGTTGCCGTCATCGGTCAACAGATCGTGGCTCTTGACGAACCAGCCATTCTCGATCGCCTGCTTGTACAGGAACGTGCCGGGATAGGGCGCCGCCAGCGACACCTGGATCGTGTGCGGATCGATTTCCTTGGCGTAATTGATCGTTTCCTCGATCGTCTCGAGCGTCTCGCCGGGCAGGCCGAGGATGAAGGTGCCGTGGATCGTCAGGCCGAGCGCATGCGCGTCCTTGGTGAATTGCCGCGCGACATCGACGCGCAGGCCCTTCTTGATGTTGTGCAAAATCTGCTGGTTGCCGCTTTCATAGCCGACCAGCAGCACGCGGCAGCCGCCTTCCTTCATCGCCTTCAGCACCGGATAGGGCACATTGGCCTTGGCGTTGCAGCCCCAGGTGACGCGGAAACCGGGCGTGCCGAAGCCCAATTTGCGCAGTTCGCCCGACAGTTCGACGACGAAGTCATGCGCATCGGCGAGCGTGTCGTCGTCGAAGAAAATTTCGTTGATCTCGGGCATTTCGCGGAGGATGTATTTCACTTCCTCGATCACCTTGCCCGCGCTCTGGTGACGATAGCGGTGCCCGCTGATCGTCTGCGGCCACAGGCAGAAGGTGCAGCGGCTCTTGCAGCCGCGCCCGGTGTAGAACGAGATATAGGGGTGGCGCTGATAGCCGCCATAATATTTCGAGGTGTCGAGGTCGCGCTTATAGATTGGCGAGACCATCGGGAGGATGTCCATATCCGCGATCTGTGCGCGGTCCTTGTTGCGGATGATCTCACCATCGAGCCCGCGCCACGTGATGCCGTCGATGTCGGCGAAGGGGCGGCCCTCTGCGAGCTCGACGCAGGTGAAATCATATTCCTCGCGGCAGACGAGATCGATCGCCTCGCACGCCTCGAGGCTGGCCTTGTCCTCGATCATCACCTTGGCGCCAACGAACGCGATGATGATCTTCGGATTGCGCTCCTTGATCAGGCGGGCAGTGCGGATGTCCTGGTTGAAGCTCGGCGTCGAGGTGTGGAGGATAACCAGATCGCGCGTGTCGAATTCATGCGCGATGTCCTCCCACGACTGTTCGTGCGCGGGCGCGTCGATCAGCTTCGATCCCTCGACCATCGCGGCGGGCTGCGCGATCCAGGTCGGATACCAGAAGGACTTCACCTCGCGCTTCATCTGATAGCGCGCACCGGCGCCGCCATCATAGCCGTCGAACGACGGTGCCTGCAGGAAAAGGGTGCGCATCATGCCCGTTGCTCCGTAGCGGCCGCAATTCGACCGTCGTCCTTCATTGTAAGCGTCGCCCCGCGCCAATCAACCGAGCGCACGAAGAAGCCCGCGATATAGACCGCAAAGCTCATCAGGTCATGCCCCGGCACCATCCAATACGGTGCGACCTGCTCCCCTACCGCCGCATCGACGGTTCGCACAACTACGAAGCGTGCGATCAGCGCTGCGAAGATCAGCATGAGGCCGATTGTGGGCGCATAGAGGCTCGCCAGACACGCCAGCGGCAGCGGGAGCGCGACGATCACGCCGACATAGGACCATAAGGCGACGCCGCGCACCGTCGCGTGCCAGCGTACCTCATGCCGCCACAGCGCGGCGAGGCTGGTTTCTTCAAAGGCATGCGTCACGAACATCGGCGGGACCGAGAGTGTGAGGCCCAGCGCGATCACCGCCTGGCCAATCGCGTGATCGTCGGCGAGCGTATCGGCAAAGCGCGCGAAGCCGCCGGTGCGATCTAGCGTCGCGCGGCGCAGCGCGATCGTCGATCCCATGCACGGATCGGCGAGTTTGTAAGCGACTGCGATCACGACCCCAATGATGAACTGGTAGGTCAGCCCCGCCGCGCCGAAGCGCGACCAGAAACCGGCATCGCCGCGGCCGCGGTACAGGCATGACACCAAGCCGACCCCCGGCCGATCGAGCGCGTCCAGAATGCGTGCCAGATAGTCCGGCGCGACCGCGATATCGCTGTCGCTGAGAACCAGAATGTCGTGCTGTGCCACCGCCATCATGTTGATGAGGTTGGAGACCTTGCCGCTCGCGCCGTGGGACGTGGCGTCGATGACGAGATCGATTTGCGCCGCCGGAAAGGCCACCTGTAAGGCTTCGACGACGGCAATCGCCGGGTCGTCGGGGCGCTGGATGCCGCACACCATTTGCACCGGGCCATCATGGTCCTGCGCCAGGAAGGTCGCGAGATTGTCGAACAGGCGTGGTTCGGAGCCGTAAAGCGGCTTGAGCAACGTGACCGCGTCGCTGCAGCGCGGAGCGGCAGGCGGATTGGCGAAAAAGCGGCGTAGCGCATTGGCGGCGAACAGTTGGTAAACGATACCCACCGCCGCCAGCGCGATCGCCAGCGAACCAAGCGTTGCGCCTGCAATAGCAAAAATATGCTCCACGATTCTCCCCGTAGCGCCGCACCGTGTCGCAAGCTAGACCGCCGAAATGAGTAGCGCCGACATCACGCTCGTCACGGGCGTTTCCGGGTTTGTCGGATCGGCGGTCGCGCGGCGGCTGGCGGCCGGGGGTGTCGCAGTGCGCGGGTTGGTGCGGGCGAGCAGCGCGCGGACCAATCTCGACGATTTTCCGGGACATCTGGTCGAAGGCGACGCGCGCGATCCCGGCGCAATGGCCGAGGCGATGGCCGACGTGCGCTATCTCTACCATGTCGCCGCCGATTACCGGATCTGGGCGCGCGACCCTGAAGATATCGTGCGCAACAACCTCGCCAGCACGCGCACGGTGATGGACGCCGCGCTGGCGGCGGGGGTTGAGCGGATCGTCTATACCAGCAGCGTCGCGACGTTGCGGCCCGGTGATAGCGCTTCGGGGGGCCGCCCTGCCGACGAATCGCGCCCTGCCACGCCCGAACAAGCCGTCGGCGCGTATAAGCGTAGCAAGGTCGTGGCGGAGCGCCTGGTCGAGGCGATGGTTGCCGAGCGGGGGCTGCCCGCGGTCATCGTCAATCCCTCGACCCCGATCGGCCCGCGCGACGCGCGCCCGACGCCGACTGGGCGAATCATCGTCGAGGCGGCATCGGGCCGAATGCCGGCCTTTGTCGAGAGCGGGCTGAACCTCGTCCATGTCGACGACGTTGCCGAGGGGCACCTTGCCGCGATGCTGCGCGGGCGAATCGGCGAACGCTATGTGCTGGGCGGGCAGGACGTCAGCTTGCAGGAGATGCTCGCGGTGGTGGCGGGGCTGGTTGGGCGTAAGGCTCCGACGATCCGCATCCCGACCGCGCCGCTGTTTCCGCTCGCCTGGGCCAATGAACAGCTTGCGCGCCTTACCGGCAAGGATCCGTTTCTGACGCTCGATTCGCTGCGCATGGCGGCGCACGACATGTATTTTTCGAGTGCCAAGGCGGAAGCGGAACTGGGCTACCGCGCCGGGCCCTATCCCGAGGCGCTGGCCGATGCGATTGCGTGGTTCCGTCAGGCGGGAATGATCAGGTGATTGGGTTAGCGGTGGCGCTGCTGTCGTTGGCGATCTGGGTCGCCTTGGTGTTCGCGCGCGATGGGTTCTGGCTGACACGCGAGCGGGATACCTTCTCCGATCAGGTGTCATCCCCACGAAAGCGGGGACCCATCACCGATGGCACGAGCTGGGTCCCCGCTTTCGCGGGGATGACAGAGAGCGACTATGACGGTGAGCAGCCAAGTGCTTGGCCCTCCGTCACCGCCATCGTCCCCGCGCGCGACGAGGCCGATGTGATCGCGCGCTCGATCGGCAGCCTCGCCGCGCAGGATTATCCGGGTGCCTTCCGCATCCTGCTCGTCGATGATTCGAGCAGCGACGGCACCGCCGAGATCGCGCGGGGGCTCGGCTCGGATCGCGTCAGCGTTGTGACTGGCGCGCCGCTTGCGGCGGGGTGGACCGGGAAATTATGGGCGGTCTCGCAAGGTGTCGCTGCCGCGGGGGATACGCCCGAATACCTCCTGTTCACCGACGCCGATATCGCGCACGCACCCGATACGGTGCGCAGCCTCGTCGCGCGCGCGGTGGAGGACGATCGCGTGCTCGTATCGCTGATGGCGCGGCTGCGCTGCGAGAGCTTTGCCGAGCGCGCGCTGATCCCGGCATTCGTATGGTTTTTCCAGATGCTCTACCCGTTCGCCAAGGTAAACCGGCGCGGCAACGGTTTCGGCGCGGCGGCGGGCGGGGTGATGCTCGTCGAGCGGAGCGCCCTGGAAGCCGCAGGCGGCATTGCGGCGGTGCGATCGGCGCTGATCGACGATTGCGCATTCGGGGCGCTGATGAAACGTCAAGGATCGGTCTGGCTCGGGCTCACGGATCGCGCCGTCAGCATCCGGCGATACGACACATGGGACTCGGTCGCGGCGATGATTTCGCGATCGGCTTATGCGCAACTCGGCTATTCCCCGATCGTGCTGGCGGGGACGACGCTCGGTCTCGCGCTCACCTATCTCGTGCCGCCGGTGCTCGCGATTGTCGCGCGCGGCCCAACCCAATGCGCCGCGTTGGGTGCCTGGGCGTTGATGGCGCTGGCGTTTCAGCCGATGTTGCGCTTTTACCGGCGCTCGCCACTTTGGGGACCTGCTTTGCCGTTGATCGCGACTTTCTATGCGGGATGCACCTTGCTGTCGGCGTGGCAGCATGTGCGCGGACGCGGTGGCATGTGGAAGGGCCGCGTTCAGGCGGACCTGACCGCATGACCGCCGCCGCCCAACTCGCCTCAGGCAAGGGATATAAGGACGAGAATTTCCCGGTCGCCTCGGCGCTGCTGAAACGCGAACACCGTGCGCCGGTGATGGCCTTCTACCGCTTCGCGCGCGCGGCGGACGATGTAGCGGATAACGAAACCGCCTCGGCCGACGAGAAACTCGCTCTGCTCGGCGCGATGCGCGCGACGATCGCCGGGACGCACGACGCCGATGCGCCCTCAGTCGCTTTGCGTGAAACGATGGCGGGGCATGATCTGAGCGCGCAGCACGCGTTCGATCTGCTTACGGCGTTCGAGCGTGATTGCAGCATCGATCGCTATGCCGACTGGCCCGCCTTGATCGACTATTGCCGTTACTCGGCGATGCCGGTCGGGCGTTACGTGCTCGACGTGCATGGCGAGGATCCGGCGACCTGGGCCGCCAACGATGCGCTGTGCGCGGCGTTGCAAGTGATCAACCATTTGCAGGATTGCGGGAAGGATTATCAGGCGATCGGGCGGGTGTATCTGCCGCTCGACGTGCTGGCGGCGCACGGGGCCGAAGTGAGCGATCTCGGCAAGCCCGTCGCCACGCCGCAATTGCGCGCGGCGCTGCGCGATCTGGTCGCGCGGACCGAGATTTTGCTGGTGCGATCGGCCGGCTTTGCGCGCGCGATCCGCGACCGACGGCTTGCGATCGAGGTTGCGATCATCCACCGCCTCGCGCGCGATCTGACGCTGCGGCTGAAGACGCACGATCCGCTGTCGCAGCGCGTCCACCACGGCAAGGCGGAGATGTTCGGCCTCGCGACATTGGCGGCAGCCGCGCAGTTGGTTAAGGGCCGGGGATGAACCCGGACTCCACTCCCGCTGCGTTGCAGGCCCAAGTCTCGGGTAGTTCCTTTTATGCCGGCATGCGCGTGCTGCCGAAGGCGCGGCGCGAGGCGATGTATGCTGTGTACGCCTTTTGCCGCGCGGTCGACGACATTGCCGATGACGAGATTGGCAACCGGGCAGAGCGTACTGTGCAGCTTGAAGCATGGCGTGCCGATATCGAATCGCTTTACGCCGGTGGTGATCCGGGTCAGGCGGCGCTCGTCGCTGAGGCTGTGCGAGAGTTTGCGCTCGACAAGGCCGATTTCCTCGCAGTGATCGACGGCATGGCGACCGATGTCGCGCGCGACGTGCGCTGGCCGACCTTTGCGGAACTCGACCTGTATTGCGACCGTGTCGCTTCGGCAGTTGGGCGCTTGTCGGTCAAGATTTTTGGGATGGAGGATGCGGTCGGCATCGACCTTGCCCACCATCTCGGCCGCGCGCTGCAATTCACCAACATCCTGCGCGATGTCGATGAGGATGCCGACATTGGCCGCGTCTATTTGCCGTCCGAACCGCTCGTCGCGGCGGGGATTGATTTGCTCGATCCGATCACGGTCGTCGGTGATCCCCGCGTCGATGCTGCGTGCCGCTTTCTTGCCGCAAAGGCGCACGAACATTTCCGCGCCGCCGAGGCGATCCTGGCGAAGCGTCCGCAAGGCCATCTGATCGCGCCGCGTCTGATGGCGGCGGTCTATGCCCCAATCCTTCGGCGGATGGAGGCGGTCGGCTGGGCCCCGCCGCGCAAAAGGGTCAAGACGAACAAGCCGGCGTTGCTGTTCACGGCCCTGAGGCTGTGGCTGTTCCGGTGAGCCCATGCGTGCGGATTATCGGCGCGGGCATGGCGGGCCTGTCGGCTGCGGTCGAGCTCGCGCGGCGTGGGATTGCCGCGGAGGTGATCGATGGCGCAGCGCACGCCGGAGGTCGCTGCCGCAGCTATTACGATCCGCAGCTTGGCCGCACGATCGACAATGGCAATCACCTCGTTCTGTCGGGAAATCGCGCGGTGGCCGATTACCTCGCGACGATCGGCGCGAGCGATCGGCTGAGCGGGCCGCTCCACGCCGATTTCGCCTTTGTCGACCGGGCGACCGGTGCGCGCTGGTCGGTGCGGATCAATGACGGGCCGGTGCCGTGGTGGATTTTTCGCGACGGCAGGCGTGTGCCGGGCACGCGGATGTGGGACTATTTGCGACTCGCAGGCTTGCTGTCGGGCAAGCCGCGGCAGACCGTGGGGGAGCGGATCGCCCCGCACGGTGCAGTGTGGGACAAATTGCTCGAGCCGGTGTTGCTCGCCGCGCTCAACACAGCCGCAGCCGACGGATCGGCGGCGCTAGCGGCGGCAGTGATTCGCCAATCATTGGGCAAAGGCGGTCGGGCGAGCCGTCCGCGTATCGCCGAGCCGACGCTGGCGGCGGCGTTCGTTGATCCTGCGATCGACTGGCTGGCGAAGCACGGGACTGCGCTCACGCTCGGGCGACGCTTGCGGGCGTTGCGCTTCGATGGGGACCGGGTCGCAGCGCTCGATTTCGGGGCAGGGGATGAGCCGGTTGCGGTGGACGAAACGATCATTCTCGCGGTGCCCCCGTGGGTCGCGGCGGCGCTGGTGCCCGGGCTCACCGTTCCCGATGATTTCCGTGCGATCGTCAACGCGCATTTCGCCTTTGCGCCCCCACCGGGCACCGCGCCGATGATCGGCGTCCTTGGCGGCGCGGCGGAATGGATCTTCGCCTTTCCCGATCGGCTGTCGGTCACGGTGAGTGCCGCCGACCACCTCGTCGATACCGACCGCGCAGACCTTGCCGCGCGTTTCTGGGCAGACATTGCCAACATCCATAACCTGCCAGTGACGTTGCCGCCGTGGCAAATCGTCAAGGAAAAGCGCGCGACCTTTGCCGCGACGCCCGCGCAGGATGCGAAGCGTCCGCCTGCGGCGACGCGCTTCCGCAACCTGTTTCTGGCGGGGGATTGGACGCAGACCGGTCTGCCCGCGACGATCGAGGGTGCGATCCGATCGGGCGAGAGCGCGGCGCGCTTGGCGTCGGGTGCCACGCTCGGCTAAGGTGGAGCAATGGAGACCGATACGATCGAACGCATGAGCCTGGTCGATGCGGCCGACGCGACCGCAACGCGCGCTGCGACGGCGCTCGGCGGGCTGCAGCGGGCCGACGGGCATTGGGTGTTCGAACTCGAGGCCGATGCCACGATCCCGGCCGAATATGTGCTGCTGCGCCATTATCTGGGCGAGCCGCGCGATGCCGAGATCGAGCGCAAGATTGGCGTGTATCTGCGCCGGATCCAGTCCGAGGCGCATCACGGCTGGGGCCTGTTCCACGGCGGTGCGTTCGACGTGAGCGCGAGCGTGAAGGCGTATTTCGCGCTGAAGATGATCGGCGATGACGTGGATGCACCGCACATGGCCGGCGCTCGCGCGGCGATTCACAAGGCGGGCGGGGCCGCGGCGGTTAATGTGTTCACGCGCATTCAGCTCGCTTTGTTCGATGCGGGGCCTTGGTCGGTGGTGCCGACCTTGCCGGTCGAGCTGATCCTGCTGCCACGCTGGTTTCCGGTGCATCTGTCGAAAATGTCGTATTGGGCGCGCACCGTGATCGTGCCGCTGCTGGTGCTGGCGGCGAAGAAGCCGGTCGCGCGCAACGCATCGGGCGTGAAAGTCGACGAGCTCTACACCGCCAAGCGCGCGCCGCTGGTCAGCAAGGCGGCGGGGACGCAGCGTGCGTGGACCGCCTTCTTCAACGGGCTCGATGTGGTGCTGAAAGCAGCCGAGCCGCTCTGGCCCAAGGGCACGCGCGAACGGGCGGTTCAGGCCTGCATCACCTTCGTCACCGAGCGGCTGAACGGCGAGGACGGCCTCGGCGCGATTTATCCGGCAATGGCGAACAGCGTGATGATGTTCGATTGCCTGGGCTATCCGGCAGACCATCCGGCGCGGGCGCTGGCGCGGGCCTCGGTCGAAAAGCTGCTCGTGGTCAAGGACGACGAAGCCTATTGCCAGCCGTGTGTCTCGCCGGTGTGGGATACCGCGCTCGCCGCACATGCGATGCTCGAAGCGGGTGGCGACGACGCCGAGGCCCGGGCCGCGGCGGGGCTGGCGTGGTTGAAGCCGCTGCAAGTCCTCGATGTGAAGGGCGATTGGGCCGACGAAAAGCCCGATGTTCGCCCCGGCGGCTGGGCGTTCCAGTATAACAATGCGCATTATCCCGATCTCGACGACACCGCGGTGGTGGTGATGGCGATGGACCGGGTTAAGGCGCGGATTTTTGCTAGCCCATCCCCTTTAGGGGAGGGGTTGGGGTGGGGCCTGTCAGCGGACCCGGCGCTGACGGCTTGCGGCACGGCCCCACCCCCAGCCCCTCCCCTGAAGGGGAGGGGAGATGGTTTTGACGCAGCGGTCGCGCGCGGGGTGGAGTGGACCGTCGGCTTGCAAAGCAAGGACGGCGGCTGGGGCGCGTTCGACGCTGACAACAGCTATCACTACCTCAACAACATCCCCTTTGCCGATCATGGCGCTCTGCTCGATCCGCCGACCAGCGACGTAACCGCGCGCTGCGTCTCGATGCTCGCGCAATTGGGCGAGACCGACAGTCCGCGGATGCAAGCGGCGCTGGCCTTTCTCGAAAAGGAGCAAATGCCCGACGGGTCGTGGTTCGGGCGCTGGGGGGTCAATTACATTTATGGCACCTGGTCGGTGCTGTGCGCGCTTAATGCCGCGGGTCTGGGCGACAAGCATCCGATGGTGCGAAAAGGGGCGGACTGGCTGTTGTCGATCCAGAATCTCGACGGTGGTTGGGGCGAGGATTGCGAGAGCTATGCGCTCGATTACAAGGGTTACACCCCTGCACCGTCGACTGCGTCGCAGACCGGCTGGGCGCTGCTCGCGCTGATGGCGGCGGGGCGGGTCGATCATCCGGCAGTCGAGCGTGGCGTGCGGCATTTGATTGCGACACAGGCAGCGGACGGATTGTGGGGGCAGGAGAAATATACCGGCGGCGGTTTCCCACGCGTGTTCTACCTCCGCTATCATGGCTATCCGGCGTATTTTCCGCTCTGGGCGGTGGCGCGGTTTCGCAATTTGAAGCGGTCGAACAGCGCGCATGTGGCGTTCGGGATGTGACGCTGCTCGTCGCGTGCGGGTTGCAGCGCGAGGCGGCGATCATCGCGCGACCGGGCTGGGTGGTGGTGGCGGGCGGCGGCGATGCGGCGCGGCTGGAGGCGGAGCTTGAGGCGGTGGTCGCGCGCGGCGGGGTTAGTGCGGTGCTTTCATGCGGGGTTGCAGGTGCGCTCGATCCTAAGCTGCGGGCGGGGGATGGGGTGGTCGGCGAGCTTGCCCCCCCGATACGCTTCCCCGGCGAAGGCCGGGGCCCAGTAGAGACTTCGGCTGTTGCTGAGCGCAGCGCTTCATCCCAGCCACCTTCGCAACTGGGCCCCGGCCTTCGCCGGGGAAGCGCTTTGTTGGCATGGCTCGCCCAAAACCTCCCCCACGCCCATCGCGGCACAGTGGTCGGCGCGGACGCGATCATCGCCTCGGTCGCCGAAAAAGCCGCACTCTACGCGACGACCGGCGCGATTGCCGTCGATATGGAATCGCACATCGCCGCACACGTGGCGCAACGTCACGGCCTCCCCTTCGCGATCCTCCGCACCATCTCCGACACCGCCGATCACGCACTGCCACCTGCCGCACTGGTCGGCATGAAACCCGATGGCGGCGTCGCGCTCGGCGCAGTGCTAGCGTCGCTGGCGCGCGATCCGCGCCAATTGCCCGCGCTGATCCGCACCGGGCGCGATGCGGGTGCGGCGTTCACCAGTTTGCGCCGCGCGGTGGAGGCGTTGCCGCCCCATCCTTGATCAGCCGCGAAACGATGCGATCGTTGCCGCGACGCCAGTTTCGAACGGCGTCGCATCGGACCAGAAGCGCGCCTTCCACTTCGCGGCATCGACGCGGTACGGCCGATCCCATTGAAAGCGCATCTCGCGCAATTCGCGCAAGAACGGCACGAACGGTGCCAGCATATCCAGCAGGAACGGGGGAATATTGCGCAGCTTCAGCGGCACGCCAGCCGCACGCGCACCCATGGCGAGGATTTGGCGCGAGGTGAGTGTTGGCGCGCACGGCATGTGCCAGACCTGCCCAAAGGCAGCATCGTCGGCATCGAGCAAACTCACCATCGCGCGCCCGATATCGGGGATATAGGCGAAGTCATGCGGCTGATCGGGCGGGAAGACGAAGCTTGCCGCCTTGCCCCTGGCGATGGCGGCGAGACCGGTTTCGCCGACGTGCGACAGCAGAACACCAGGCCCGTAAAAATCCGGTGCGCGCAAGGCAGCGACGCGAACGCGGCGATCCTGCTGCCACATCCGCGTGATGCGTGCCCTCGCGGCGGGTTTGCGCTTGCGGTCGCTCAGCGGCATCGTCTCGACCAACGGCGCGTGCTGCGGGCCGTACATGTAGAGATTGTCGAGGAATACCATGCGGATATTCTCGGCGGCGCAGGCGTCGAGGAGGTTTTGCATCGCGACTGGCCAGACCTTTTCCCAGACTGCCCCGAGATATTCGAAGCCGATCGCCACCGCCACTTGGGCGGCGCCCTCAATCGCTGTGCGAACCGAGCGGGCGTCGAGCACGTCGCACGGCGTAAACGGCACGGCGGCGGCCAAGTCGGCCGGGCGCGACCGCTGCGCCACGCGCACCGCGCGGCCCTTGGCAAGTAGCGCAGCGACCGTTGCGCGCCCGACCGGTCCATATCCCAGAATCACGATTTCGTTCGGCATCGTCTGTCTCCTTGTGACGCCCAAACAGATAGGCCCGGCTTGACTATGTGTGAAATGCAAGATCATCATAGCAATCATGCTTGAGAAACATCTTCGTGCGATCGATCTGAACTTGCTGCCGGTGCTGGAAGCCCTTTTGCGCCACCGCAATGCGACGCGCGCGGGGGCGGAAGTCGGGCTGAGCCAGCCGGCGATGAGCCGCGCGCTCGGGCGGCTGCGGCACTTGCTCGACGATCCGTTGCTGGTGCGTGCGCCGGGTGGGCAAATGCTGTCGCCGCGCGCCGAAGCGCTCCGCCAGCCGCTCGCGGCGATGCTGACCGACTTGCGTGGATTGCTTAGCGAGCCGGCGTTCGATCCTGCGGCCGAGCGCCGCACGCTGCGGCTGGCGATGACCGATGCGCAAGCGACGCTCCTGCTGGCGCCACTGGTCGTGCGCGTGGCGGCGGCGGCACCGGGGGTGATCGTCGAATGGGTGCCGATCAGCGCGGGCCTGCCCGAACGGATGCTCAGCGGCGCTGTCGATCTGACGCTCGCGCTCGATACGACGCCGTTACCGCGCGGCGCGGCGTCGGAGCCGTTGATGGAAGACGCGTTATCGGTTGTCGTGCGTGCCGGTCATCCGTGTGGCGGCGTGTGGCCGATCGCGAACTATGGCGCGTATCCCAGCGTTATCGTGTCGCTGCTCGGCGACCGCGCGTCGGATATGGATGCTGAACTGGCAGCGGCAGCGATCGAGCGGCCGATCGCCGCAATCGTCCCGACCTTCCGTGCGGCGGCGGAGATCGTCGCGCGCACCGATGCCGTCACGACGATTTCGCACGCCTTTGCCCAGAGCGTCGCCGGGCCGCTCGCGCTGCGTCTGATCGCGCCGCCTTTGGCACATGACCGGCTGGGCGTCGTCGCGGTCTGGGCGACGTATCGCGGCAGCGATCCGCTGCTCACCTGGTTCCGCGCGATGCTGCAAAGCGTCACGCAGGAGCGTCAAGCCGCGCGCTGTGTCCGCTTATAGCCGTCCGGGTCCGCTGCCTTGATCTTGGCAAGTTCGGCCTCGACATGCGTCGAATGGACGTCCTCGGCCGGGCGGGCGTGGCTCAAGTCGATATCCGGTGCCATTGGGCCTTCGGTGCGGATGCCGCGACGGCCGACGGTGAACATTTTGAGCGGATTGCGCACAGCATCCGCCGCCGCCGTGCCCTCGAACCCGCAATGAACCATGCAATTCGAACATTTCTCATATTTGCCGACGCCATATTGGTCCCAATCGGTCCCCTCCATCAGTTCGGCGAAGGTCGGTACATAGCCTTCGCCGACGAGGTAGCATGGCTTCTGCCAGCCGAAGACGGTGCGCAGGGGCATCGACCACGGCGTGCATTCATAGGTCTGGTTGCCCGCCAGGAAATCGAGGAACAGCGGCGAATTGGTGAAGGTCCAGGCACGCGCGCCGTCGCCGCGCTTGAACACGTCGCGGAAGAAGTTCTTGGTCCGCTCGCGCGTCAGAAAATGCTCCTGATCGGCGGCGCGTTCGTAGGAATAGCCGGGCGAGATGGTGATTTCGACGCCGCGCTTTTCCATTTCATCGAAGAAGCTGGCCAGCCGCTCGGACGAGGCACCGTCGAACACGGTGCAATTGACCTGGACGCGGAAGCCCTTGGACTTCGCCAACTCGATCGCCTCGATCGCGACATCGTAGGTGCCGTCCTGATCGACCGCGTGATCGTGCATGCCCTGATCGCCGTCGAGATGGATCGACCAGGTGAAGAACGGCGACGGCTTGTAATCGTCGATCTTCTTCTTGAGCAGCAGCGCATTGGTACAGAAGATCACGAATTTCTTTTTCGCGAGATAGCCCTGAACGATTCGCGGCATGTCGCGGTGGAGCAAGGGCTCCCCGCCCGCGATCGACACGGCGGGTGCGCCGCATTCGTCGATCGCCTCCATGCACTGCTCATAGCTGAGCCGCTGGTTGAGGATCGCGTCGGGATAATCAATCTTGCCGCAGCCGGGGCAGGCAAGATTGCAGCGCAGCAGCGGTTCCAGCATCAGCACGAGCGGGTATTTGCCGCCCTTGATATGGTTCTTGAGCGTGTAGGCGCCAATGCGCATGAGCGGGGCGAGGGGGAGCGTCATGGCTGTTCCTATGCGCCGATCGTGGCGAATTTGGTAGAGGCAGCTTTCGCCGGGGCCCCGCGCAATTCACGCGGCAGCCCGAATTCGAGCGATTCCTCGACGCCGTCGAGTTGGGTCACTTCAACCGGACCGAGCTTGCGTAACGCATCGATGACGCTGTCGACCAGTTCGTCAGGGGCCGAGGCCCCCGCCGTCAGGCCGACGCGCAATATGCCTTCGAACCAGGCCGGATCGATCGCATTGCCATCGGCGACGAGGTAGCTCGGCAAACCTTCATCTGCGCCGAGATCGCGCAGCCGGCTCGAGTTCGAGCTGTTTTCCGATCCGACGACCAGCAGCAGATCGGCAACCTTGCACAGGTCGCGCACCGCGCTCTGGCGGTTTTGCGTGGCGTAGCAAATCTCCGACACGTCGGGCCCCACCAGATTGACGAAGCGCCTGGCGAGCGCCGCGATCACGCCTTTGGTGTCGTCCACGCTCAGCGTCGTTTGTGTGATATAAGCGACTGGGGCATCGTCGGGCAGGTCGAGTGCGGCAACATCGGCCTCGGTCGAGACGAGCAGGACCGGCGCGTCGACTTGGCCGCGCGTACCGACAACTTCGGCATGGCCCTCATGCCCGATCATCACCAGCGTGCGCCCCGCCTTGGCATAGCGGCGTCCCTGAAGATGGACCTTCGTGACCAGTGGGCAGGTGGCGTCGAACACGGGCAAGCCGCGCGCGCGCGCTTCCTCTTCGACCGTGCGGGCAACGCCGTGCGCGCTGAACACCGTCATCGCGCCATCGGGCACGTCGGACAATTCTTCGACGAACACCGCACCCTTTGCGCGCAGCGTATCGACGACGTGGCGGTTATGGACGATTTCGTGCCGGACATAGACCGGCGCGCCATAGCGATCGATCGCGCGCTCGACGATCTCGATCGCGCGAACGACCCCGGCGCAAAAACCGCGCGGGTTGGCCAGAATTACTTGCAAGCAAAGTCCCTTCCGTCCGCTCGAATGCCGCCGACACCGCGCCATGCTTTACAGCGTGGCGGTGCGAACGTCACCTATGCCTCCCGGATAGTTATTCTAGCCGCATCGCAACATAAAGGAAGCGCGAAAACGCGTCCTCTCCGCGCCCGCATCCGTCGCCTCGGCTCTTAACCGGAGACGACGCTTGGTTCATCGGCGCGACAGCGGTTTGTGCTATCGCGACCGCGGTGATACCGCCCTGCCGAAGAAAGAAGGGCATCGCCGAATATCGCAAAGGAGCTTTCGATGACGTTTCGCAGTCGTATTTCCATGCGCGCGGGCCTCTCCGTGGTCGCGCTTTCGGTCGCTGGCCCGGCGCTGGCACAGGCCGATCCGGCTCGCGCACCCGTGCAAATACTCGACGATGGCTTGCTGGCGATCATGAAGGGTGGAAGCGGCCTTGGTGCGGCCGGTCGCGCGGCGAAGATCGGCCCGGTGGTCGACCAGACCTTCGACATCGGTTTGATCACGCGGCTGTCGGTCGGGCCGGATTGGGTGAAGGTTGCGCCGGCCGATCAGACGGCGCTTGTGGCGGGGATGCGGCGTCTGACGGTGGCGCAATATGCGGCAAATTTCAGCAGCTATTCCGGCCAGAGCTTTACGATCGACCCCAAGATCGAAACGCGCGGGGCGGACAAGCTGGTGCGCACCACGCTGTCCGCGCCGAAGGACGACAGCGTCGCGATCGGCTATCGCTTGCGCCAGAGCGGCGGCAAATGGCGGATCGTCGATGTCTATTATCGCAACGCGATCAGCCAGCTGGCGACACGGCGGGCCGATTTCGAGAGCATCTTTGCCAAGGGTGGGGCGAAGGCACTGATCTCACACCTCGACGCGCTTGCCGCGAAAACTGGACGCTAACGCTATGCGGACCCGGGGGGGGAGCGTTGCCCTGGCGCTGACGATCGCGCTGACGAGTGTCCCGGCGGCGGGGCAAGAGGTTGTGCGAGCGCCGGCCGCGGTCGCCGCGCAGGCGCAGCCGCCAGCGGCGATGGCTGCCGAGCCGGCTGCCAGAACCAGGCGTCGCCATGCCAAGGGCGATTCGCTCGAGGGTTTCAACCGGGCGATGTTTTCGGTCCACCAAGTGCTCGACCGCATTTTCTTTCGACCAGTGTCGATGGCGTATAAGAAGATCGTGCCGAAGGTGGTGCGCAAGGGCATCCGGCATTTCTTCTCCAATATCGGCGAGCCTTTGGTGTTCGCGAATGACATGCTCCAGCTGAAGCCCAAGCGCGCAGTGAAGACGTTCGGGCGTTTCCTGATCAATTCGACCGTCGGCATCGGCGGCGTGCTCGACGTGGCCAAGACGCGGGATTTCCGGCTGCCACACCACGACAATAGCTTTGGCGATACGCTTGGCCGCTACGGGGTCGGGCCGGGGCCTTATATCTTTCTGCCACTGGTTGGACCGAGCACGCTGCGCGACTTTACCGCCGGATTCGCGCAGGGGCAGGTGCTGCCCTACACGATTGATACGCCGTTCGGTCGCGCGGAATATCGCGTCGCGCAAGGTGCGCTGACGGGCCTCGATTTGCGCGCCGAATCGGATGATGCGTTGAAGGCGTTGCTGGGCAGTGCGATCGATCCCTATGCGACGCTGCGGTCAGCCTATCTGCAGGATCGGGCGGCGTCGATTGCAGATGCGCGCCGCAGCGATACGCCCAAGGCGGCCAACCCGCTCGACGACCCGTTGACCGATCCGGCGGCGGGTCCGGCGCAGACCGCGCCCGCACCGGCCGATGATTTTCCGGTCGATCCGGCGCCGCCGCCGGCCGAGGCTGCTCCGTCGCCCGAAGCCGCTCCTGCGCCGCCCGCGCCCTAAGCTTTCTTCGCGCGCGGCGGGCCGAGCAGGGCGGGTTCGAAGATCAACGCGCACACCAACGTCCAGGCGAGCGAGATCATCAGGATCTTGCCCATGCTCGCGGTGCCGGGATGCTGCGACAGCCACAGGCTACCAAACGCGCTGCCGGTCGCAAGCGCGCTAAACAGGACGGCGCGGGCGAGACTCGATTGCAGCAAGTCGGTCGCGCCCGCGCGCCATGCCATCACGAAATAGATGTGGAACGCGACGCCGACGCCGAACAGCAACGGAAAGGCGATGATGTTGGCGAAGTTGATTGGTTGCCCGATCAAGACGCAACTACCCAAAGTCAGGAACCCCGACAGCACGACCGGGGCCAGCGTAAACGCGACCTCCTTCGCGTCGCGGAGCACGAGGAAGAGCAGACCGCTAACGAGCGCAAGTGCGAGGATACCAGCTTCGACGAAGGCCCAGGCGACGGTGCCTGCCGCCTCCTGCGTCGCGACGGGCAGGCCACTGGCGGTCGGCGCGACGACGCGGACGGCCTTGGTGAAGCGGCGCAGCACGACATTGTCGTTGCTATCACCTTTGGGAAAGACCTGCACAAGCGCGCGGCCGTCCTTGGCCACCCAGTTTCCAGCGATTTCGGGCGGCAGCGTCTCGCGCGTGACTGCCTCGGCTTGCAACGCCGAACGGATCTGGTCGAGCATGGTGCCGAGCGGGGTGACGAGTAGCAAAGTCGCCTTGTCGCGTTCAGCCGGAGCGAATTTTGCCAACCGATCGAAAGCGACAGCGAGGCGGAGCGCACTCCGCGCCGCCGGATCGGTCCCTTGTGCTGCGGCCGCCCGAAGCTTTTCCGCCACGCGCGCAAACGCCGCCCCATTGGCAGCATCGCTCGGCGGCGGGGTCAGGTCGAACGGGTTGACCGTCGCGTCGAGCAAAAGCGCTGCGTCCTGCACGACTGCCAGCTTGGCGTCCTGATCGGCGGGCACGAAGCTGTCGACCGACACCGCCTCGGCGACCTCGGGCAGCGCCGAGAGCTTTGCGGTCAGCACGCGCGCGGCCTCCGGGTTCGCGGTCAGCACGTTGATCGTGTTCGGGGTGCGCAGCGGATCGCGCATCAAATCCATCAGTGCGATCATCGCCGGGCCGTCCTTCGCGCGCAAATGCAGCGGGTTGAAATCGAACTGGACGAGTGGCAGCAAGGCGATGCTGCCCGCCATCGACAGACCGAACGCCCACAGCACGGCTTTGCGATGCGTCCCTAGCCAGCGATCGAGCGGTGCCGCTTCGCTGAAACCCACCTCGCGGCGCGGCGCACCGGGTTTGAGCAGCATCAGCATCGCCGGAAGCACGGTGACGCTAGCGACCAGCGCGACGATCATGCCGAGGCCAGCGATGATGCCAAGCTCCGCGATCCCGATATAATCGGTCGGCAGGAACGCCCCGAAGCCGAGGAACACCGCCCCCGCCGCGAGCGCGAGCGGCGCGCCGAGTGCGACCGCCGCGCGCTCGAACGCCTCGCCGGTCTCCGCCCCATCGAGCCGTTCGGCATTGAAGCGCACCGCGATCTGGATCCCGAAATCGACGCCGAGCCCGACGAACAGCGGGATGAAGGCGACCGAAATTAGGTTGAGCGCGCCGACTGCAGCCAGCCCGAGTGCGGTCGTCAGCACAAGCCCCGCGACGATCGTCCCCACGATCGCCGCGACGATCTTCGCCGAGCGCGTGGCGAACCAAAGCGTCACCAGCATTGCGGCGGCCATCACCAGCCCGACAAAGCCGATATTCTCCTCAAGCGTCGCGAATTCCTCGTCGGCGAGCGGGACTTCGCCGGTCGTGCGCACCGTGATGCCGTGCGCCGCGTCGAGGCCGAGTGTCTTCGCCTGCGCGGCAATCGCCGCGACCGCATCCTCGCCCGGCTGTAGCGCGCCATAATCGAGCTTGGGCTGCGCGAGGATCAGGCGGCGGCGCGGGGGAGCGGTGCTGGCGCCGGGTTCGGCGAACAGGTCCTGCCAGGAGAAATAGGCCGGCTTGCCTTGCGCCGAGGCATCAAGCGCATCGGCCATCGCGCGCATCGGGCGATCGATCCGCGACAGCGGAATGTCACCGCGCTCGACCCCGGTCAGCATCGTCGCGAAGGCATTGGCCACGCCGCGCAGCGACGGGTCGCTCGCCAGCGGACCGAGCAGCGGCTGCGCGTCGATCAATGCCTTGGTCGATGCGCGGACTTCGGCGGGCGATCCGAACAGCAGCCCTTCACGATCGAAGAAAGCGCCGCCATCGGGGCGCTGGACGCTGCGGAAATGCGCGGCGTCGACGGCGAGGGCGGCGGAGAGCTTCACCGTCGCCGCTTCGGCCAGTTCGGGCGTCTTGCCGTCGACCACCACCAGCAACACGTCGCGAAGCTGCGGGAAGGCGGTTTCGACCGCTTTCTCATTCTTGCGCCACTCGATCTCGGGCGAGATCAGCGCGGCGGTATCGGTGGTCATCGCAAAGTGGCTAGCGGCGAACAGCGTTGCCCCTGCCACGAGTGCGAGGCACGCGGCCAGCACCGCAAAGGGCCGCCGCACGCCGAGCGCGACGAGCTGTTGGAGCGCGCGTGCGATCACCGTGCGGCAGTTGCCGTCGGTGCATCCGGGCCCGAGAAGTAGCGCAACCGCAACCGAATCGTGCGCTCTTGCCCGTCATAATCGAAATAGGCCTCTTCCCACTTGGGCGGACCGAGGCGGATCTTGGCGTCGTTGGAGAAGCCGACCCCTTCCTTGGGAATGCCGAACAGCGCGCGATCGACCTTGCCATTGCCATTCTGGTCATAAAACACCTGCGCGGCATAGCGGCCCGGCTTGAGCCCGGTCAGCGTAACAGTCGATTGGCCGATATGCGCCGGGGCATCGGCGGCGACCGGGCAATCGTTCAGGAACTGCTTTTGCGTGCACAAATCGACATGCACGCGGCCGGTGCGATCGCGCACATTATCGACCGCGACGTGCAGCACGCCGCTCGATTGACCGGCCGACACCGGGCACAGCGGCAGCGTGGCCAGGAGGAGCGTCGCCGCGCAGACGCGCGTACCGGGAGCGAAACGAATCATGACGGGCCCTTTAAACCAGGTTAGGGCCGGAATGGAACCATGGCCGCAAGGCCGCGCGCTTTTGCGGATTGCTGCTGAACGCCGGATTAAGCCGCGACGCCTCAGCCGAAAATCTCGCCCAGCGCGGCCGTCGCAGGACCGTCCTTCCAATCGCGCAGTTCGACATATAGCGCGGTCTGGATCGCGGCGGCAAAGGTGATCGACACGGTGTTGAACGCCGCCGACAGGATCGTCGAAAGGCTGCCCGGACCTGCCGCCTGTGCGGCAGCCAAATTCTGTACGCCGCCAACCGCGAAAATGGCGACGATCCCAGCGACCGCGATGATGGCGTACAGCACTAAGAGCAGGATCAACTGGAGGCCAAAAATGCTCCAGCGCGCGCCCTTGGTCAGTTCGGCACTTCGCCCCAACGCGCGGAAGATCCCCGTATTCTCCGCCACCAGCACCGGCGCGGCGACCGACCACACGACATAGAGAATCATCCCCGGGACAAGCAGCAGCAGCGATGCGAAGCCGATCGCGATCGCCATCAGCAGGACCAGGACGAACAACGGCACAATCTTGCGCAATCCGGCGAGGGCTGCGTCACCGAACGCCACCGATTCGCCGTCGCTATAGGCGACAGTCACGCGCACCAGCGCACCCTGTGCGAGGATCGAGAAGGCGATCGCGAGCACCCCAACGCCCACCGACAGCGCGATGCTGGTCGGGCTGAGCGGCGTGGCTTGCGTGATTCTGGAAGCTCGTACGGCGAGATTTACCAGCAGGCCGGGCAGCGCGCCGAACAGGAACGCGATTCCGAACATCAGCACCGGCTGCGCGCCGATTGTTCCGAAGGCGCGGCTGAACACGCGGCCAATCGACATGCGACGATCCGACATTTCTGCGATACTGGCCATGCTAAGTCCCCTTGGTCTCTGGCATAACGGTCTGCCGGTGCGCTTCGCCGCTGTCCAGCGCATTTTGCCAATTGCGCGGGCGCGGACTTGCTTTAATCTCAGTCAGGTAGCGATGCATGCTACGGGGGAATTCAAGGTGAGCGGGGCGACAGCGCAGCAGGTGGCAACCGCTACCGACCGGTTTGCCGCTGCCCATGCCGCGTTGAAGGCCGATCCCACCGTGCAGTTCACGTTGCGGCGCGCGCCGCCGCCGCCGCAGCCGCCGACTTGGCTCGAACCGTTCTTGAAATGGCTTGAGCGGGTGTTCGAGCCGGTCGGGCGTTTCTTCGCGTGGATCGACAGCTTTTTCCCGCACTGGCCGTATGCGCGCATTTTCCTGTGGAGCGTGCTGGCGGTGGTTGTCGCGCTGGTTGCGTGGGGGGTGTATCAGCGCATCCGCTATGGCGAATGGCGCTTGCCGCGCCGTATCCGGCTGCGCGCGACGGCGGTTGTGGTGGACGAGGAAGCGTGGTCCCCCGACGCGGCGCCGGTGCGCGAATGGCTGCGTGAGGCCGATGCGATGGCGGCGGCGGGGCGCTATGCCGAGGCGGTGCACCATTTGCTGTTCCGGTCGATCGAGGACATCGCCCGGCGCCGGCCGAGACTGGTGCGTCCCGCACTGACCAGCCGCGAGCTGAGCGCGTCCGACGCGCTTCCGCCGTCCGCGCGCGATTTGTTCGCCGGGATCGCGCGGCTGGTCGAGCGCAGCCTGTTCGGTGGGCGCCCGGTTGATGCCGTCGACTGGACCGGCGCGCGCGCCGCATATTCTGATTTCGCGTTGCCGGGGACGTGGCGCGCATGAGCGACGTCGCGATCGGAGCGCCATCGGGCGCGCGCGCCGGGGGCGCTTTCACGACTCGGACCGTCGCGATTCTGGTCGCGGTCGGCATATTGACCTTTGTCGGCATGCTCGTGCTTGGGGCCTATGCGCCCGATTTGCGATCGGGCCGCAATGGCGGCGCGCATGCGCTGTCGAACGCCGCGATCGGCTATAGCGGGATCGTGCGGCTGGCCGAAGCGACGGGACATAACCCGCAGATCGTCCGCGACCCGCGCAAGCTCGCTACCGAAGATCTCGTCGTGCTGACGCCCGAGGCGGCCGCGACCGACATGACCAAGATGATTGAGGTCCGGCAGGGCAAGCCGACGCTGGTGATCCTGCCGAAATGGGAAACCGCGGCGGATCAATTTCATCCGGGCTGGGTCCGTTTCGTGGATCTGAAAAGCACGTCGGAGCCCGATGGCGTGCTCGCCCCCAAAAACGTGTTGAAGACGCGGCGCTATTCGAGCGGCGGGCGGCCGCTGCTCGGCGTTTCGTGGATGCCGGCCACCATTCGTTTTCGTGGACCCAAGCCGGTCCAGACGATTTCGGGTCCGGACCTGACGCCGCTCATCACCGACGATCAGGGGCACATCGTGCTCGCCCAGATTGGTGAACATCCTTTCTACGTGCTGGCCGATCCCGATTTGCTGTCGAACATCGGGATGCGCGATGCGGGCCAAGCGCGCGCCGCGCTGGATCTGCTCGATTTCCTCAATGCGACGGGCGCGAAATCGATTGCTTTCGACGTGACGCTCAACGGCTTCGGCCATGGCCCCAGCCCGTTGAAACTGGCGTTCGATCCGCCGTTTCTCGCGATGACGCTGGCGATCGCAATCGCGGTGCTGCTGGCGGGGATTCAGGCGACCGCGCGCTTCGGTGTGACTCAGCGGCGCGCGCGCGCGATCGCGTTCGGCAAGACCGCGCTGATCGACAATACCGCCGCGCTGGTGCGAAAAGCCGGGCGGCACGGCGCGCTCGGCCCGCGCTATCTCGATCTGGTGCGCGAGCGGGCGCGGACCGTGTTGGGCGTGCCGTCGCGGCTGCGTGATCAGGCGTATGACGCCTATCTCGACCGGTTGGGTGGGCGCGCGCGCTTTTCCGAACTGGCCGAACAAGCACGGGTCGCCACTGATCCGCGCGCGATGTTGCAAGCGGCGCAAGCGCTGCACCACTGGTTATGGGAGAAGTCACGGTGACAGTAGAAGACGTCAAGGCGCTCGCCGAGGATATCCGCGCCGAGATCGGCAAAGCTGTGGTCGGGCAGGAGGCAACGGTCGACATTCTGCTCGTCGCCTTGTTTGCCGGGGGGCACGTGCTGCTCGAAGGCCCGCCGGGCACCGCCAAGACGCTGCTCGCGCGCAGTTTTGCGCGCGTGATCGGGCTCGATTTCGGGCGGATCCAGTTCACCCCCGATCTGATGCCGGGCGACATTATCGGCGCGAACCTGTTCAACTTTCAGACGAGCACCTTCACGCTGACGCGCGGGCCGATTTTCACCGATCTGCTGCTCGCCGACGAAATCAACCGCACCCCGCCAAAGACGCAAGCGGCATTGCTCGAGGCGATGCAGGAGCGCACCGTGACGATCGACGGTGAAAGCCTCGCGCTCGGCGCGCGCTTCATGGTGGTGGCGACGCAGAACCCGATCGAACAGCAAGGCGTCTATCCACTGCCCGAGGCGCAGCTCGACCGCTTCCTGTTCAAGCAGACGGTCGATTATCCGAGCGCCTCGGAGGAACGCCGCATCATCGCCGCGCACGGGTCGCACGGCAATGCAATGGCGCCCGAAGAATGGGGCGTGGAGGTGATCGCCAATGCGAGCGTGATCGGCGAAGCGATCGCTGCCGTCGCGCAGGTCCGGTTGGTCGATGAAGTGATCGACTATATCGCCGCGCTGATCCGCGGCACGCGCGATGTCGCCGATCTGGAAAGCGGCGCGAGCCCGCGTGCGGGCGCGATGCTGGCGGGGGCGGCACGCGCCCGCGCGGCGCTCGACGGGCGCGATTTTGTGATTCCCGACGATGTGAAGGCGCTTGCGCCCGCGTTGCTGCGCCACCGGCTGATCCTGTCGCCCGCCGCCGAAATCGATGGTCGCGCGATCGAGGATGTGGTGACGAGCATCATCGAAACGATCGAAGCGCCGCGGTGAGAGGTTTTTCGGTTTCGCTCCCCAGCTTATCCGCTTCCCCGGCGAAGGCCGGGGCCCAGTTGCGATGTCTTTTTTTGGGTAGCGCAGCATCCGACAATGACCGTCTCGCAGCTTGGCCCCGGCCTTCGCCGGGGAAGCGTCTGCGGGCATGATCTACCCCACGCGCATGGCGGTGCTGGCGGCGGCGGCGGGCGCGCCGTTTGCTTTGCTGGTGGCCGTGGCATTGCCCGATCGTTGGTTCGTCGGGCTTGCCTGGCCGGTCGCGGTGCTGGCGTTAACGCTGTTCGATGCGCTGAACGGGTTGCGGGCCGGTACGGTCACGCTCGCGCTGCCATCGAGTGCCGCGGTCGGTGCGACGATCGAGGCGACCTTGAGCGTCGTGATAGAAGGCGCGCGTCCGCCCGCCAGCGCCGAAGTCGCGATCGGCGCGAGTCCGTTGCTCGAGGTCGAGAATGATGGGCGCGCCTGGGTCGCGCTGGCGGGCGGGCGTGGCGCGGTGCTGCTGCCGATGACGACGCTCCGGCGCGGGACGGCGCGGATCGAGACGCTGTGGCTGCGCTGGCGCGGGAGCCTTGGATTGGCGTGGCATCAGCGCACGATCCCGGCCGACGCCGCGTTGCCGATTCTGCCTGACATTCGCATGGTCCACGAACAGGGCGCGCAGATTTTCCAGCGCCACGCGCTGCAAGGGCTGCTGACGCAAATCGACCGGGGCGATGGCACCGATTTCGATGCGCTGGTCGAATTTCGCTCAGGGATGGACCGCCGCGGGCTCGACTGGAAGCAGTCGGCGCGGCACATGAAGCTGCACGCCAAGGAGTTTCGCAGCGAGCGCAACAACCAGATCGTCTTCGCGGTCGATGCCGGGCGGCAAATGTCGGAGCCGGTCGCGGGCTTGCCGCGGGTCGATCGCGCCGTGTCGGCGATGCTGCTGACGGCGTGGATCGCGCTCAAGCTGGGTGATCGAGTCGCGCTCCACGCCTTCGATTCGCGGCCGCGCATTGCCAGCGGTTTGGTGTCGGGCGTGCCCGCTTTTGCCAGCTTGCAGCGCCTTGCCGCGCAGATCGAGTATAGCGGCGAAGAAACCAATTATACCTTCGCGCTGACCACGCTCGCGACGCGGCTGACGCGGCGCTCGATGATCGTGTTGTTCACCGAATTCACCGATCTTACCTCGGCGGACTTCATGGTCCGCGCCGCTGCCCGCATCGTGAACACCCATCTGCTGCTGGTGGTGGTGCTGCGCGACGAGGAGGTCGAGCGTATCGCCGACCGCGCCCCTGCGACGAGCGAGGATGTGACGCGCGCCGTCACCGCCGCTGCATTGCTGCGCGATCGTAAGCTGGTGTTGACGCGGCTGCAGCATCTCGGCGTGCATGTGATCGAAAGCGAGCATGACCGCGTCGGTGAGCGGCTGGTGCAGGGCTATGTCGATCTCAAGCGGAGGAATTTGCTGTAATGGCCACGGCGCTTGCCCCGGCCCAGCCGATGCTGGTCAATGCCAGCCGCTTTCGCGCCGCGCATGCGGCCGAATGGGAGCGGCTCGAACGGCTGGTCAGCCGAATCGAGAAGCGCTCGATTCGGGCGCTGAACGATGACGATTTGCTGGCGTTGCCGCTGCTGTATCGCTCGGCCTTGTCGTCGCTGTCGGTGGCGCGCGAGACGTCGCTCGACCGGTCGCTGGTGGTGTATCTTGAGCAGCTCTGCACGCGCGCTTATTTCCAGCTTTACGGCGTGCCGACCTCGGCGCTCAGCCAATTGGGGCGCTTTTTCGTGCATAGCTGGCCCGCCGCGATGCAAGCGCTGTGGCGCGAGACGCTGGTTGCGTCTCTGCTGACGGTTGCGGCCGCGATCGTCGGCTATGTGCTGGTGCGCGGCGATCCGAGCTGGTTTTTCGGCATCGTCGGCGATGGCATGGCACAGGGCCGCGATCCGTCCGCGTCGGTCGAAACGCTGCGCCAGACGCTATACGGCAAGCATTCCGACATGCTGGCCACCTTTGCCGCCTATCTCTTCACGCATAATGCCCAGATTGCGATTTTTGCCTTTGCGCTGGGTTTTGCCTTCGCCGTGCCGACCGTCTTGCTGATTGTCTATAACGGGCTGATGCTCGGTGCATTCATGGCCGTGTTCGTGCCCAAGGGGTTGGGGTATAATTTTACCGGCTGGATCATGATCCATGGCACGACCGAATTGTTTGCGATCATCATCGCAGGTGCGGCCGGATTCCGGATCGGCACCGCGATCGCCTTCCCCGGTCGCCAGGCGCGCAGCGATTCGGCGGTGCAGGCGGGTAGGACCGGTGCGACCGCGATGGGCGGGGCGGTGGTCATGCTGGCGGTCGCCGGGTTGCTCGAGGGGATCGGGCGGCAGACCGTGCTCGACGATCTCAGCCGCTATGGCATCGGGCTGACGATGCTGGGGGCTTGGTTGCTCTATTTCTATTTGCCGAGGAGCCGCAATGGCGTGGTTCCGGCGTAACCGCGACAGCAAGCGGCCCAAGGGCCCGCCGTCGCTGCGGCGGAGCTTCGTCACGCCCGAGGGGGTCGATTTGCAGATCGAACTCGGCGGGGCGGGGGTGCGCGCGGCGGCGTTCATGCTCGATGCGCTGGCGATGTTGATTCTGCTGATCATCGCCACGATCGTGATCGCCTTGCTGCTCGTGGCGAGCAAGGAGACCGCCTTTGGAATATTGTGGCTGATCGGCTTTTTCGTGTTGCGGAATGGCTGGTTCACTCTGTTTGAAATGGGCGGTCGCGGCGCGACGCCGGGAAAGCGGATCATGGGCCTGCGCGTCGTCGCACGCGACGGGGCGCGGTTGACCGGGGGCGCGGTGATCACGCGCAACGCGATGCGCGAGATCGAGGTGTTCCTGCCGCTTAGTTTCCTCGCTGCCCAAACGGCGCAAGGGCTGGCCGACAGTTTCCTGACGATCTTTGCGTTGTGCTGGAGCGGGATTTTTCTGTTCTTTCCGCTGTTCAATCGCGACCGGTTGCGGATCGGCGATGTGTTGGCGGGCACGTGGGTGGTGCGGACGGTGCGCGGCGAACTTGGCTCCGACTTGGCGATTTCGGTCGCGCGCGAACGCCGCGTGTTCAGCGAAGCGGCACTCAGCCTGTACGGCGTATACGAACTGCAAACGCTCGAAGAGGTGCTGCGCAGCGGGCGCGAGGATGCGATCGCTACCGTCGCCGCGACGATCCGCCGCAAGGCCGGGATCGCCGATGACGCTGACGACAGGGGATTTCTGAGCGATTATTATGCGGCATTGTGCGTGCGGTTGGAACGGGGTTTGATGGTAGGGCGCCGCCGCGCGGACAAATTCGCCTGAAAAGTTCTGCGCGGCACGGTTTTCACGGATTTAGGACAGTCAGGCGGCAAGGTTCTGCATAAGCCTTGCGAAGGACCCTCCGCGTGCCAGCACTCAATTGGTCGAAGACGCCTCATTGGCGCAACTACCACCGGACGCAGGACCGAAGCCAAGTCGACACGGCCAAGCTCGTTCCAAATGGTGCCCCGCTCGGCGCGATCGCCGCTTTGCGCCAGACTGCGGCGCAGTTCGGCTTCGTGCTTGCAAGTGCGGCGCGGCAGAAGCTGCCGCTCAC
The DNA here is from genome assembly GCF_014636175.1 of Sphingomonas psychrolutea. GTDB lineage: Bacteria > Pseudomonadota > Alphaproteobacteria > Sphingomonadales > Sphingomonadaceae > Sphingomonas > Sphingomonas psychrolutea. Next base: position 83,954 of record NZ_BMDW01000015.1, read on the forward strand.
CGCACTCGGCTCGGCCTGGTCGTTCAGCGACATCACCAAGAATAACGGCTTCCTGCTCCACACGGGCCTCGCGCAGCATATCTGGCAGGTCGATGCGGCCGATCTTGGCCCGGCGGCGGTGCACCGCGACCGGATGGTGTTGGTCCACGGAGGGACGACGATCCACGAACTCAACGCGTTTCTGGAACCCGATCTGTCGCTGATCACCACGGGCGCGCATGACGGGCAAACGGTCGGGGGCATGCTCGGCACCGGAGTGCACGGATCAGTGCTGCGCTATGGCGGCTTCCAGAATCATGTCCGCGGGGTCCACATCGTCACCGGTCCGGGCGAATCGTGGTGGATCGAGCGCGGGCCGATGCCGTGGCTGGCCAGCGCGACCGCAGCGGCTCTGGCCAATCATGTCGTGCTCGAACCCGATCTGTTCGATGCCGCGCTCGTGCATCTCGGTGGTCTGGGCATCATCAACGCCGTGCTGATAGAAGCAGCACCGGGCTATGTCGTCGATGTCGTACGCGTAAAACACCCGCTGACCGCGGCGTCGATCGGTCTGCTTGAAAAAGGCGATTTTGCCGCCTTTGCGCGCGAAGTATGGGCGCCCAGCCGTGAGGAACCCTATTATATCGAGGTAATCCTCGACCCGTTCCATCCGTATGCGGGCTATCGCGGCGCGGCGCACAATGCTCTGATAACCTTGTTCTATAAACGCGAACCCGATCGCAGCATAACGCGCAGCTTGGCGGCCAACGGCGCGTCGGTGGTCGAAGCTGCGCATGAAACACTCAATCTGCTTGCCAAGGCGCTGTCTGCCCAGCCCGAGCAGGACTTGTTGCTGCCATTGCCGCAAGCCGTCGCGTGGCTGGTCGCGCAGGAGTTTCATCCGGAACCCGCAGCCGGTACGGTGCCCCGTCGGATGACGTGGGGGAAGGCCAACGGGCCGCACGTCCGCCAGGAAATTCTCGGCTGGGACATCGAATTGTACAATGCGGCCTATGCGATCGAGCGCCAGCATTTGACGACGACGCTCAAGACCATGCTCGATGCGTTTCACAGCAATGGCGGCGGCCATCAAGTGTTCACGCTGCGCTTCGTGACGAAGGCGGCGGGGCTGATGGCGTTCACGCGCTTCGACGATAGCGTCGTGATCAACATGGACGGTCTGCGCACGCTCAACAGCTCGGATGCTGCGCGTAACGTCGCGCTGGCGCTTGAGCGTACGGCGATCCCGTTCAGCCAGCATTGGGGGAAGCAGGGCGTTATCACCAGCACGCGCGTCGCGCGCGATTTCGGGTCGCCCGCCGATCCCACCACGCGCGCCGGGCGCTGGCGGGCGGCGCGTTACCGGCTGTTGTCGCCTGCCATGCGCGAAACGATCCGCAGCGATGCTTTGTCGGCCTGGGGCTTGGCGTAACGCGCCAGGATCGCGTCGAGCGTTGCGCGCAATCCCGGATCGCGGATCGCCGCGCGGACCGCTTGTCCGCCGCCCAGGGCGTCCAGCCGCGCGACGAACGGCGCTGCCCCCGCGTGATCTCCATCCAGTGCGTAGACCAGGATCAAACCCGCGAGCGTGACGGGGGAATGGGGCATATATTGCACCGCATCGCGGAGTGCGGAGCGCGCAGCCCCCAGGTCGCCGAGCACGAGCTGTCCGATCCCGATCCCGGTCATCGCCAGCGGCCGTACCGCCGAGCGCGGGTTCATGCGGAGCGCCGATTCGAACCGCACGATCGCGCGCGCGGGCTTGCTACAGGCGAGATCGACCCAGCCGCCCCAGAACAGGCTCGCGCCCGAGGCCGGGTGAATCGCCAGCGCACGCTCGATCAACTGGTCAGCAATCTCGACATCGCCGCCGACCCCGATCAGCGCACCGGCCGCATAGCCGAGCACGAAGGGATCGCTTTCGCCATGGCGCAGGCAATGTTCGTAATGGCTGAGGGCAGCAGCGCGAGTAGCGTCGGGGTCATCCGCCCAGCCGAAGGTAAAGACGATCGAATGACAGAAAGCAGCAAGCGCGCTCGCCCATGCATTGTGCGGCTCGAGCTCGAGTACTTGCTGCGCGGTTGCGATCGCTTCCAACATGGAACCCCGCTCCCATTGTCGAAACAGCGCGTTGGCGCGCCAGTAGAGGTGATAGGCGTCGGGAGTCGTCACGCGCTGCGTGACCGCCCTGGTGCGTTCGGCGATTTCGACCGAAGAATCGATCTGCTGCGCAACCGTTTGCGCGATCTCTGACTGGACCGCGAACAGCTCGGCAAGCGTCGCCTCGAAGCGCTGCGCCCAGATTTGCTCGCGCACCACGCCGTCGGTCAGCCGAACCTGGATTCCAATCGTGTCGCCGTCCCGCGCGATGCTGCCCTCGAGCAGATAGCGCACGCCGAGTTCGCGGCACAGCGCGCTATGATCCACCGGTCGTTCGGGCCGCGGACCCGCCAGTGCCACAAACAGCGTCGAAAATCGCGACAGAGCATCGCCGATCTCGTCGGTCATCCCGTCCGCAATCGCGCGGTCGTCCTGATCGCTCGTGCGCAGCGTGAAGGCGACCACCCCGACCGACGGTTTTCGTCCTGACGGCGTGGCACTGCCATTCGCTGAGTCGTCCGCCGGATCGGCGAGCGAGACGCGCTCCCAATCCTGAATCTGGAGCTGCGCGATCAGCCCGGCGACATGCTGGCGCTGTTCGCGCAGCCAATCCTCAAATCCTTCCTCACCCGGCACGTCGAGCCCTTCGAGCAAGGCACCGGGATCGGTGAGCGAGGCGCGCCGGGCATTGGCGACATTGGCGTTCAGCTCGCGAACATCGATATCGAGCCGCGCAAGATCGAGTCGCACGCGCCGCGAGTCCGCAATCAGGAGCGGAGCCCCCTGCGATGGGTTGATCGCGAGGCGTAAATTGGAAAGTTCGCGCCGCAAGCTTGCGCGCGCCTGATCGGGCTCACGCGAACCCCATAGTTGCGATTGCAGCCACGTCCGCGAACGCTCGCCCGAGCGCGCTAGCGCGACCAAAGCGAGCAGCGCGATACTCTTGCGGCTGGTGATCGGCAGCCGCGTGCCATCGGGCGCGAAAAAACCGAATGACCCAAGCAGGCGCAAGCGATGTCGCGCGCCATCGTGCGAAGGCCAGTCCCCCATCACTCCGTCCCTTCGACCCCGCGTCGGCATTTTCTGACGCCCTGATGGGAACTTGGGCGCATCCATGCCGTCTCGCAAGGGGCAGATCAGGCGCGCGGGTGCCGCGTCGGCGCTTCGGTGTCCGCAGCGCGATGCTCCGCCTGCCATGCTGCTGCCACGCCGCGCAGATAGCCGCGCACGGCATCGTCCTCGGTCAAGCCGATCGCGGTTTGCAGTGCGTCTTGTGCATCCGCAGCGCGCGATGCCGCGTGGAGGACGTGCGCGCGTGTGACCCAATAGGGCTGATACCGGACAGCCGTCGAAGCAGGCAGCGCGTCGAGTTGCCGCAGGGCGGCTGCCGGATCGCCGGCGTCGAGTGTTGCGGCGGCACGCCCGACCAGCACGCCGAGGCTAGGCGCGTGCGTGGCCAGCAGGTCGTAAAGCGTCCGGAGCGCTTGGTGATGAGCGCGGCCGGTTATTGGCCGCTGGATATGCACCGATTGCAGTGCCGCTTCGCACTGGAACCGCCCGAAGCGCGCCGCCTGCGCCGCCGTTGTCAACAAACTCTCGGCTTCGATGATATGGTCGCGCGACCAAAGCGCGGCATTCTGGTCGCGTAAGGGGACGAAGCGGCCCGCGGCGTCGCGTCGCGCGGTGCGGCGTGCCTCGCAATAAAGCATCAGCGCCAGCAACCCGCGCGCCTCGGGCTCGTCAGGCATCAGCTCGACCAGCAAGCGCCCGAGATAGAGGGCTTCGTGCGACAGGTCCTGCGTACCGACCGTTGCGCCCGGAACATCGTCCCAGCCGGTACCATAAGCAGCATAAATCGCATTCAGGACGTCGCTGAGCCGATCGGGCAGGTCCTCGCCGCTTGGCGGTTCGAAGCGAAGGCCAGAGTCGCGGATCTTGGCTTTCGCGCGGACGAGCCGCTGGCCCATGGTGGAAGGTGCGACCAGGAAGGCGCTGGCGATGCGTCCGGCGTCTAGACCAAGCACCGTCTGCAGCATTAGCGGGGTGCGGATCGCCGGGTCGATCGCGGGATGCGCGCAGACGAACAGCAGTTTCAGTCGCTCGTCGGGGAAGGCGGCCGCTTGCTCGGTCGCGGGATTGAAGCGGCGCTCAAGCTCGGGCATTGCGGCCTCCGTCACAGCCGCGTGACGATAGGCATTGCGCAACCGGTTGCGCGCCGCGGTCATCAGCCAGCCATCGGGATTGGCCGGGACGCCGCTTTCGGGCCATGTCGCGAGCGCCGTCGCAAACGCCTCCGCAAGCGCGTCTTCGGCCCCGGCAATATCGCGCGACCATGCCACCAGCAAAGCGAGCAATCGTCCGTAGGAAACGCGCGCCGCCACCTCGGCGGCGCGGCGCGCGTCCTCCCCCATCACGCCGCCGCGGAAGCCGGTGGTGGCATCACCGGTCGCACTTCGACCGACCCAGACGAGGCCGCTGGCGAGCGCGCTGCCCATTCGAGCGCGGTATCGAGATCGGCCACCTCGATGATGAAATAGCCGCCAAGCTGTTCCTTGGTATCGGCGAACGGGCCGTCCTCGACGGTGCGCTTTCCGTCGCGGACGCGCACCGTCGTGGCGGTATGCGGGAGTTGGAGGCCATCACCGTTGACGATAATCCCGGCCTGCGCCATCGCGCCGATAAAGGCGTTCCAGCCGCCCCAATAGGCATCGGCATGGACGGGATCGTTGCGCTTGCCGGATTCGGATTCGGGTTCGCACATTAGGATCATGTATTGCATGGTCGGTCTCTTTCTCTCGGGTTGAGTGTGTCGAAAAGGGCTGCCCAGCGCCATGACATTCGAGCGCCCACGATTTCGACACGTGCATGAAATTTTTGTGGGAGGTAGTAAGCGAGCGCGGAGAAACGCAGGAGCACCCGCATGACGATTCTATACGGCATCCCCAATTGCGACACGGTCAAAAAGGCGCGAACGTGGCTCGCCGCGCAGGGTATCGACTATGCCTTCCACGATTATAAAAAGGCCGGGGTCGATGCGGCGGCGCTGCGCGGCTGGGTCGATCGGCTCGGGTGGGAAGTGCTGCTCAACCGCGCCGGCACGACCTTTCGCGCGCTGCCCGATGCCGACAAGGCCGATCTCAACACCGACACGGCGATCGCGATCATGTTGGCCAACCCCTCGACGATCAAACGCCCCGTGCTCGAATCGGGCGATGTGCTGCTGGCAGGGTTCAAGCCGGATACCTATCTGTCTGCCTTCAACCGCTAGGAGACTCGATCATGCCGACAGCAACTTGGAACGGCACCGTCATCGCCCAGTCCGACGACACCGTGATCGTCGAGGGCAATCACTATTTCCCCGCCGACAGCATCGTGGCCGAGTATTTCGAGCCAAGCCCGACGCATTCGCATTGCCGGTGGAAGGGCGAGGCAAGCTACAAGACGATCGTCGTCGACGGCAAGCGCAACCCCGATGCCGCCTGGTACTATCCCGACCCCAAGCCGAAGGCGGCCGAGATCAAGGATCGCTTTGCGTTCTGGAAGGGCGTTACCGTAGCGTAACTGCCTGAACATTTGGGGAAATGGTGCGCCCGGAGGGAGTCGAACCCCCGACCGAGGAGGTAGAAGCTCCTTGCTCTATCCAACTGAGCTACGGGCGCACACCAATACGGTCTTTAGCGCGGATTGCGGAGCGGCGAAACCGGCTTCATACTTGCCCCCGAGTAGCGAAACAGGGGCATTATGGACGGCTTGCAGACGATCGACGCACGCGAGACCGCGGGCCGCGAATTCCGCTATTACGACTTCGTGATGGTGGCATTCGTCGTCATCCTGCTGTTGTCGAACGTGATCGGGGCGGGGAAGCCCGCGGTCGTCGATTTGCCCTTCATCGGGGCGTGGCCGTTCGGGGCGGGGATCCTGTTTTTCCCGCTCAGCTATCTGATCGGCGATATCCTCACCGAAGTTTATGGCTATGCCCGCGCACGGCGGTGCGTTTGGGCTGGGTTTGCCGGGCTGATCTTTATGGCCTTCATGGAGCAGGTCGTCGTAGCGCTGCCCCCTGCATCGGGGTGGACCGGGCAAGCCTCGTACGAATATGTCTTCGGTAAATCGATTTTCGTCAGCCCCGAGGCGGCGACGGGTTTGCGCATCATCCTCGCCTCTATCACGGCCTTCTGGGTCGGCGAGTTTGCCAACAGCTTCGTCCTCGCCAAATTGAAAATCCTGACCAACGGCCGGATGCTGTGGACGCGCACCGTCGGGAGCACGGTGGTGGCGCAGGGGTTCGACAGCCTGATCTTCTATCCGCTCGCCTTTTACGGGATGACCGATTGGCCCGCCGCACAGATCGGCGCGGTGATGCTGAGCCAGTTCGTGCTGAAAGTGTCGTGGGAGGTGCTGCTGACCCCCGTTACCTATGCCGTCGTCAACTTCCTGAAACGGCGCGAGGGCGTCGACGTGTATGACCGCGGGACCGATTTTTCGCCGTTCAAGGCGCGGGTTTAGGGCGCGAGCAGCGCATCGAGCGCAGCGCGATTGGCGGGGTTGAAGGGGTTTAGCAGCGTCATCCCGTCGATCGTCGCGCCGTCCTGCATGTCTTCTGTCAGCATTACCTCGACATCGGACGATCTTGCGACAGCGATGATCAGACTGTCCCAGAATTGCAATTTGTAACGATCCGCCAGCCGAGCGGCAGTCAACAGATGGGCGCTTTTCGTGTCGACGACCGAAAACAAGCTTGACCAACTCTCGACCAACGCGATGGCATCCGCTTTCACAGCGGGGTTTTTGCGGCTTACGGCATTGATGAATTCGCCTAATACCTGCGTTGTGATGACGACATCAAGCGCTTGAAGGCGAAGGAAAATATCGGCGGCGATCCGGCGTTTTGCCGGTTCGCTGCTATCGAAGGCGTAGAACAGAACGTTTGTATCGAGCGTGAGCATTACAACCGGGCGTCACCGTAACGATCTTCCATCGTTAAGGGGCCGCCGCCCAGATCTGCACCCTTTTCCATCAAAGCGAGCATGCGGTCGTAACGGTCGTGCCACGCCGCGTCGCGCACGGGGCGCTTCGGGCGCATCTCCGCAACAATTTTGCCGTGCTTGCTGATGTCGAGCGTCTCGCCCTTTTCGACGCGCGCGATCGCTTGCGAGACGTTAGCGTTGAGTTCTCGAACGGTCATGATACCCATCGGTCGTTCCACTTGTTGCAACAGATGGAACATATCGACAATCCGGCGATCAGGCAACCAGCTCGAACAGCCCCTCGAACATCCGCCGCCCGTCATTGCCGCCATGCGCCGCCGTTTCGATCCGGCGTTCGGGGTGGGGCATGAGGCCTAGGACATTGCCGGCGGCGTTGAGGATGCCGGCGATGTTGCGGGCCGATCCGTTGACCGAAGTTGCATAGCGGAACGCGACGCGGCCTTCGCCTTCGAGCCAGTCGAGCGTCGCTTCGTCGGCAGCGTAATTGCCGTCGTGATGCGCGACCGGGATAACGATGCGTTCGCCCGCGCCGTAGCGGCTGGTGAAGGCACTCTGCGCATTCTCGACCGTGAGCGGGACGTCGCGGCAGACGAAATCGAGCCCGGCGTTGCGCATCAGAGCGCCCGGCAGCAGTCCTGCTTCAGTAAGGATCTGGAAACCGTTGCAAATGCCGAGCACCGCCACGCCGCGCTCCGCTGCCGCGGTCACTGCTGCCATAATCGGCGAACGCGCGCCGATTGCGCCCGAGCGGAGATAATCGCCATAGGAGAAGCCGCCGGGCAGCGCGATCAGCCCAACGCCGTCGGGCAGCGCGGTGTCGGCATGCCATACCATCGTCGGCGCGGTCCCGCTCACGTCGCGGAGCGCCACCGCAATGTCGCGGTCGCAATTCGAGCCGGGAAAGACGATGACGGCGGTTTTCACGCCCGTTCCACCCGGTAATTCTCGATCACGGTGTTGGCGAGCAGCTTGCGGCACATCGCGTCGATTTGCGCGTCGCTGACGTCATCGGCGACATCAAGTTCGATCAGCTTGCCCGCGCGCACATCATTGACGCCGGCAAAGCCAAGGCCACCCAGCGCCTTGTGGATCGCGCGGCCCTGCGGATCGAGCACGCCGGGCTTCAGCGTGACGAAGATGCGGAGCTTCATGGGCGTATCCTAAATCCAGTGTTGCGCGCGCTATGGCCGCGTGCGGCCCCGCTCGCAACCGCCCCCGCAACCGCCCGCGTCATTTTCCCTTGCTCAGCCGATGCTTTTCTAGGTCGAGGACCGCGCCGTCGGCACCTTCGGGAAGCAAGCCCAGACGCCGGGCGACTTCCTGATACGCCTCGACCTCACCGCCGAGATCGCGGCGGAAGCGATCCTTGTCGAGCTTTTCGTTGGTCTGCATGTCCCACAGGCGGCAGCCATCGGGGCTGATCTCGTCGGCGAGGATGATGCGCGGATAGTCATTGTCCCAGACGCGCCCGAATTCGAGCTTGAAGTCGATCAGCCGAATCCCGATCCCGGCGAACAGGCCGCAAAGGAAATCGTTCACGCGAATGGCGAGGTCGGCGATGTCGTGCATCTCCTCCTGCCCCGCCCAGCCGAACGCGGCGATATGTTCATCGGTGATCATCGGATCGCCGAGCGCATCGTCCTTATAATAATATTCGATGATCGTGCGCGGCAGCTGCGTGCCTTCCTCGATGCCGAGTCGAGTCGAGATCGATCCCGCCGCGACGTTGCGGACGACGACTTCGATCGGGATGATCTCGACCTGGCGGATCAACTGCTCGCGCATGTTGAGGCGGCGGATGAAGTGCGTCGGCACGCCGATCAGCCCGAGCAGCGTGAAGATATGCTCGGAAATCCGGTTGTTGAGCACGCCCTTGCCGCTGATCGTGCCCTTTTTCTGGGCGTTGAAGGCAGTCGCATCGTCCTTGAAATATTGGATCAAAGTACCCGGCTCGGGACCCTCATAGAGGATCTTGGCCTTGCCTTCGTAAATCTGGCGGCGACGTGCCATGTGTGCAGATACCCTTAGAAAACGAGTGGCCCCGGCGACGCGGGGAAAACGCGGGCCGGGGCGCTAAGCTCTTGGCTATATCGGAAGCGGAAGGGGGGTGCAATCAGCTTGGGGCGATGTGTACCGTTGGGCGTGAGGGCCCGCGCGCGGCGTCATTCGGCCGGTTCGTGTTCCCGCGTCTCGTCGCGCTGGAACCAGCGCTGCACAACGTTGCGATTCGATTCGGCGTCGGGCGCCGGGGCGCGCGGCAGGACGGGGGGCGCAGTGTTCTCGGTCCGGGCGAGCAGCCAGCGCAGGCCGAGCGCGCCGCCGAGCAGTAGCACGAGCCACGGCCCGATCCCGGCGAGCACCACCAGCAGCCCCGCGAGCGAGGAGAGGAACGTGTCGCCCGCGCTGGCCAGTGTCGCCTCAGGCGATGCACCGATCCCGGGGATGCCGCTGCTGGATGTGTAGGTAAAAATTACGGGCGCGGTGGCGGCCGAGCTTCCGGCTGCCGCGTCGACCTCGCCGATCGTCGCGATCGCATTGCGGAACCGCTCGGCCTTGCTGCTCGCCTGCGCCTTTTGCTCGGGCGTGGCCGCGGCACGGACGCGCGCGTCGGCGGTCGCCAACGCCTGCTGCAATTTTGCGAGCACGCCGTCGCCGCGCCCGCCTGCGGTCGTCTCGACGCCCGCGACATCGGCATCGGTCATCGTGCCGCGCGCGTTGGTGACGGTCACCGCGGCAGCACGGCCGAAGGCGCGCGCGATCGCCGGATCGAGTGTCAGCGTCAGCACGGCGGTGATCGTGTTATCCTGCCCGACGGTGTACCGCATCGCGGTGATGTGACAGCGCGCAGGGCCGAGCTGATCACAGCCGCGCGCGTGGCTTTCCTGCACGGCTTCAATGCGGCTGGCGGGCAAGCGAAAGGCGTAGCGATAATCGAAGCTGCCATCGGCGGCGTGGATCGCCGCATTGGCGGCGGTCGCCTTGCCGCCAGCCTGCGCTCCGGTGAGGTTCGCCGAATCGCATCCGCCCAACAGCAGCAAGGCCGCGAGAGCACCCAAGAGTCGCATAATCGATCTCCCCCCGAAACCGGCCATAGCAGTTTTGGTTAACGCGTGCACTGCTGCTTAGAGGCTGTCTCGAAACGGCGGCGTAATGATAGTGGACGATCGAGCTCCGGTATGATTCCAGAGGGTTGCGACACCTGATCTGGAAGAACCGATGTGGAA
>NZ_BMDW01000016.1 GCF_014636175.1 Sphingomonas psychrolutea
GGTCCTCAAAGCGTATTTGCTACGACAAACTGCTACGGAAAAATGGCTTATCTTCAGGCCGAAAGTCCCCAAAAACCGTCGTTAATGGGGGCCGTGTTTGCTACGCCGGTGAACGATGATCGTCCAAAATAAACGCCGCTTATGGCCCCCAAACATTCGCCGACTCCGCATCGTAGAACGAGACCTCAAGCGGCCACTTCACCTGTCGCAAGTTTGAAAGGGCTTCTGCACGCGCCATGATTGCCTCGTTCACAGGGTGTAGGGGGTCGCCGAATATCCCGACATACAGCTTCTTGAAACGTCCTCGGCCGATACGAGTAAGGATGTGGTCGTCATTTTCTGCCAGCGAATGACCAAAGATGAAGAGGCAGTGCCTACCCTGCTGGACGTTGGCGGTGAACTGCTTGAAGCCCTGATAAAGGTAGGCGTTGTGCCGGATTTTTGTTTTTTTTGGCCACTTGTACCCTCGGCGACAAACAATGGGAATGCACCGTTATTTAAGGCGCTTCTGGCTTGTTCAATCAACGGGACACCTTTGCGAACCCAAGTGTATTTGAGAAGCTCCTTACCAGAGTCGAACAGATGCAGCGCTCCATGCAAGAATATCACGCACGCACTATGGGCGTTAGTTTCACCTTGCCACACGACATATTCCGCGTCTGGCGCATCTTCATCGTTGCCGAACCCGTGGCTTATCGACAAATTGATCGGATTTTCAAAAGGCATGTCATCGTGCATCAATGCCCAATAAAGTAGCAAGTCATAGTTCAAAGTAAAAACACAACCTCCCTTCTCCCCTGCAAGAAAGTGCGCGAGAAATCGACGGCATGCCCAAAACCTGTCGTGAGGTATATCCGAAGGAATATGTGGATGGTTTCCAGCGATTGTTTGCACCAAAATCTCTTTTAGGGCAGCCGCATGTTCGATCATTTTGGCGACCGACGCAGCATCGTGGGGCGCATAAGCAGGGAGGATACCTGCCGCATTTTCCAGAGCGCGGATAGCTGCCTCGAAATCTTGGGTGCCCAACGCTTCGAAGACCGCGACCACCTCGGGCACTGCCGCAAAGTCAGCTTGGGCGAACAACGAGCCATAGTGAAAAATGTCGGCTCGGCACGCGATGCTGAAACCGTTCCCCAGTAGCAGATGCCGCTTGGAAAACTGGTCCGAATCTAAAACCGCGTCGGCAAATGTTGAAAGAGCCATTGAAAACTCGCTGTCGGTCGATAGTTAGCAGTATGGTGCACTCTCCCCTTGCTTAGTCAATGTTAGGCGCGTCGATCGACGACCCCATTATCAGAGCCCATACATAAATGGTGGAGATCGATGTGGCCGAATGAGAGCTTCCTCACCGACTCGTTAAGTGTTTCTACCCGATAGCCACTGCCATAGTTTTCATGGACTGCGCTTCTTGATGACCCCGATGTCCATCCGCCCAAAAATAGAGCGATGTCGTGATCGATTCGCGCGGCGCGTAGCTCGTCTCGGAAGTTATGCCGAAACGAGTGGAACGAAGTGCGGCTTCGTTGTGCGCCGCATGCCCGTAGGAATTGGGTGAACCATTTGCTGAAAGCGACCGGTCGCGAGCCAGTTGAGCCCGTCTCGATATCGTCGAAGAGCTTCTTCTCGCCCGCGTTCCGTTTTGCGTTAGCAAAGTGAAGTAGCCCGCAATCAATGAGTATTGGATGGACCGGAATCATCCGGTCGCTGGCGGTGGTCTTCAAATGCTTGTCGGTGCTCCCGACCAGCGACTCAAGGCTAACAACGATACAATCGACACCATCGACAGTGCGGATGTCAGTCGCATCAAGCTGGCAGATTTCGCCAAGCCGCGCGCCGGTGAACAAAGCGATCAGCGGCACCCAGAACCGCGCCATGCGCGGGCGCTGATTGCCGACCTTATTGTAGCCCCGCTCCCCGTCGATGCAGCCGCGATAGAGGGGCGCGTTGAAGATGGCATCAAGCTGCGCGCGAGCGAAAGGTAGGCGCTTGTCGCGCTTGTTAATGGGGTCAGGCAGACGAAGCCCGCGAGCCGGGTTACGCGTGAGCAGTTCCTCATTGACCGCCCAGTTGAAGAAACTGCTCATGTTCGAAATGAGCGAGTTGGCGTTCGCTGCGCTGATGATCTTGATGTCGCCGCGTACGCGCGCCCGATCCGCCGCTTCGCGGGGCGAGAGCTTCGGGAATAGCTTGCCCGCGTTGGCAGGGAGGAAACGCAGAACGTCCAGCAGATCACGGCAGTGCGCGCGAGAGAGCGATGCGATGGGAACTGCCTCACCGATCACCGCGATCGCCAGCTTCCGACTCGTCTCATATGCCTCCCGCGTGCTGGCGGTCCAAGCGCGGGTCGGATCGTCGATATAGTTGTCATATGCCTCGGCGAGCGTGAGGGGCCGATCGGGCTGAAAGATAGCAACGGCTGGAGGCGATATCGGGATCGGGCGCTCGGCAGAATCGTCTTTATACGGTCGGATAAGCGTCGCATCGATCGGCAAACCCGCCATTGCCCGAATGTGCTCAATTTCTGTTTCGATCCGTGCGACGACGCCCGGCAATCTGCGCAGGGCGATGGCGAGGCTGTCGGTCCCCAGCGAGCGCCAGATTTCTATCCGAGTGAACAGTGGCTGAGCATCAACCGGGACGGTGTGCCGATAATAAAGCGTGCGGCCTCGTCGAAACACGCCCTTGGGCCAATCTCGTAGCAGGTTCCCGTAGCAAACACGGCCCCCATTAACGACGGTTTTTGGGGACTTTCGGCCTGAAGATAAGCCATTTTTCCGTAGCAGTTTGTCGTAGCAAATACGCTTTGAGGACCGTCGAGACGACGATTTCGTAGCATTTTCAACGGTTTCTGTAGTGCTGGTGCCCGGAAGAGGACTCGAACCTCCACGCCCTTGCGAGCGCCAGCACCTGAAGCTGGTGCGTCTACCAATTCCGCCATCCGGGCACAAAAGTCGTCAAGCCCAAGAGCTTTAAACATCAGGTAGGGGGCGGCCCTTAGGGCGGCTGACTTGGCCTTGTCAACCAAGGGCGTGCTGGGGCAAGGGTCGGCGACCGGGATTTGCCCCCAAGGACATGCGCACATGACGGACACATTGGTTACGCTGATTGGCGGCGGGGGGTTCCTCGGGCGCTATGTCGCGCAGGTGCTGTTGGAAGGCGGCGCGCGGGTAAGGATCGCGCAACGCGATCCGCGGCGGGCGTTTTTCCTCAAACCCTTGGGCGGACTCGGCCAGACGCAATTCGTGGCGGCCGACATTTCCAAGCCCGAATCGATCGCGCATGCCGTCGCGGGGTCGGATGCAGTGGTCAATCTGGTCGGCATCCTCAACGGCAATTTTCAGAAGGTGCAAGTCGAGGGCGCGCGAATCGTCGCCGAGGCAGCAGCGCAGGCCGGAGTCGCTGCATTCGTCCATGTTTCCGCAATCGGGGCGGATGCGGCGTCCGCTTCGGCCTATGGCCGCTCAAAGGGCGAGGGCGAGGCGGCAGTGCGCGCGGCGTTTGCTGCGGCAACGATCCTGCGGCCTTCGATCGTGTTCGGGCGCGAAGATCAATTCGTCAATCGCTTCGCCGCGATGATCGCCAGCGCCCCGATCGTGCCCGTGTTGCGCGCCGGCACCAAGTTCCAGCCGGTCTATGTCGGCGATGTCGCGCAGGCGGTGGCGGCGGCGCTGGCAAACCCCGATTTGGCAGCAGGCAAGACGCTCGAGCTCGGCGGCCCGGATATCGTGTCGATGGGCGCGCTGGTCCGCTGGATCGCCAAGGCAACGGGGCGCAAGCGGGCGATCGTCGAACTGCCTGACGCGATCGGCGCGGCGATTGCCACCTTGGGCTTCCTGCCCGGTGCGCCGATCACGACCGACCAGTGGAAGATGTTGGCAAACGACAATGTCGTCACGGGCAGCGATGGGCTAAAGGCGCTGGGTATCACACCGACGCCGCTCGACGCCGTGGCGGCGGGCTGGCTCGTGCGTTACCGCAAGGGCGGTCGCTTCGCAGCACCGACGGCCACGTGAACGCGGCTCGATAGGGGAATTTCGTGACCGATATTATCAACATCATTCTGCTCGGCATTGTCGAGGGAGTGACCGAATTCCTGCCGGTGTCCTCGACCGGTCACCTTATCCTGGCGACCAAATTGCTCGGCTACGATGCCGAGAAATGGGCAGTATTTAACATCGTGATCCAATTGGGCGCGATTCTCGCGATCGTCGTTCTGTATTGGCGGACGTTCTGGGCGGTCGGGCTGGGGCTGTTGAAGCGCGATCCGGTGTCGATCCGCTTCGTGCGCAACGTGCTCGTCGCGTTCGTGCCGGCGGCCGTGATTGGTCTCGCAATCCACAAGCAGATCGAAGCGTTGCTCGGCAATGCCGAAGTGGTGTCGATCGCGTTGATCGTGGGCGGCTTCGCGATCATCGCGGTCGAGCGGTTCGCGCCCAAGAGCGATATCGTCGGCGTGGCGGAGATTCCTCTCGGCAAAGTGGTCGGCATCGGTTTCCTGCAATGCCTGGCGATGGTGCCGGGCGTCAGCCGATCGGGTGCGACGATCCTCGGCGCGCTGGCGCTCGGGGTCGAGCGGCGGACGGCGGCGGAATTCAGCTTTTTCCTCGCAATCCCGACGATGCTCGGCGCGACGACGCTCGAACTGGTCAAGAATCGCGACGCGTTGATGAGCGGTGTCGGCGTGGGGTTCGGGGCGATCGCGCTGGGATTCGTCGTCGCGTTCGTGGTTGCCGTAATCGTGGTGCGCGGGTTCATCGGGATCGTTACCCGCTTCGGCTTCGTCCCCTTTGCCTGGTATCGCATCGTCGCGGGCAGCGCGGCGCTGATCTGGCTCTTCACGCTATAGGTCCGATACGGTCCTGCTATTGGAAAAGATCGGTCGGTTTATCGGCTCGATCTAGCGACACTCTGCTTAATAGGACATAACTCCTGTCCTATTAAGCGTTTTCTGCGTGACAGCACAGGTATGTCGCGCTATCCGCCGCACTCGAAGGGGTGCACCATGGCCGACACGTCGCTGTTGAAGTTCGTCGATCGCGATCAAGCCTATCCGGCGAAGCGCGAGCCCGAGATCCGTGCCGAGGATTTCCGTGAGATCGCCGATCGCTATGCGATGCCCGATGCCGAGGATCAGGCCGGGCGCTGTTCGCAATGCGGCGTGCCGTATTGCTCGGTGCATTGCCCGCTGCACAACCATATCCCTGACTGGCTGCGGCTGACCGCAGAAGGGCGGCTGCGCGAGGCGTACGAGCTCAGCAACGCCACCTCGACCATGCCCGAGATTTGTGGGCGCATCTGTCCGCAGGACCGGCTGTGCGAAGGCAATTGCGTGATCGAGTTTTCCGGCCATGGCGCGGTTACGATCGGCGCGGTCGAGAAGTTCATCACCGATACCGCGTGGGAAGAAGGCTGGGTCGAGCCGCTCGTGCCGGGCGCCGCGCGCGGACAATCGGTCGCGGTGATTGGCGCGGGGCCGGCGGGCCTCAGCGCGGCGGAATATCTGCGCGTCAACGGTTATGACGTCCACATCTACGACCGTTATGATCGCGCGGGCGGTCTGCTGACCTACGGCATCCCCGGCTTCAAGCTCGAGAAGCCCGTGGTGATGCGCCGCGTCGAGCGGTTGAAGGCGGGCGGGATCGTGTTTCACGAAAGCTTCGAAGTCGGGCGCGACGCGAGCATGGACGAGCTGCGCCAACGCCACGACGCAGTGCTGATCGCGACCGGCGTGTACCGCGCGCGCGCCATCAAGGCCCCCGGCGTTGAGGCGGATGGCGTGGTCGATGCGCTCGCATTCCTAACCGCGTCCAACCGCAAGGGCTTTGGCGACGCCGTCCCCGCGTTCGATGATGGCAGCCTGAATGCGGCGGGCAAGCATGTCGTGGTGATCGGCGGCGGCGATACCGCGATGGATTGCGTCCGCACCGCGGTGCGCCAGGGTGCCGCCTCGGTAAAATGCCTCTACCGCCGCGACCGCGCCAACATGCCGGGTTCGCAACGCGAAGTGACCAATGCCGAGGAGGAAGGCGTCGAGTTCGTCTGGCTCTCCGCGCCCGAGAGCTTCGTCGGCGGCGAGACCGTGACGGGCGTCAAGGCGAGCGCGATGCGGCTCGGCGCGCCCGACGCGAGCGGCCGCCGCGCGCCCGAGATCGATCCGGCCGGCGGGTTCGACATCCCCGCCGATCTGGTGATCAAGGCGCTCGGCTTTGATGCCGAGGATCTGCCAACGCTGTTCGGCGCACGCGAGCTTGGCGTGACGCGCTGGGGCACCGTGCTGGTCGACAACAAGACGCTGATGACCAGCCTCGACGGCGTGTTCGCGGCGGGCGACATCGTGCGCGGTGCGTCGCTGGTAGTGTGGGCGATCCGCGACGGGCGTGATGTCGCGGCGAGCATGCACAAATATCTGAAGGCGAAGGCGAGCGCGGGGAGGAAAGCGGCGTGAGGCTTTCAAGCGATCAGATTTCGGCGATCAAGGTCGCCGCCGCATGCGCATTTGGAGCGGACGCGGTCGTCCGCCTGTTCGGCAGCCGCGCAGACGATGCCCGACGGGGTGGCGATATCGACCTACACATCGAGGCGTCCCCCGAAATGGCCGATGTCGATCATGAGGTGCAGTTCCGAACACTGATCTGGAAAGCGCTGGACGAAGAGCAGATTGACATTGTCGTGCATGCGCGCGGTGCCGACCCTCAATGGATTGACCGCGCTGCGTTGCGCGATGGACTCATATTGTGAACCCGGACGAAGTATCAGAAGCCACCACTGAGGCCGCTCAAGCCGCCGAACACCTGGCCGCCCATCTCGATCGGTTGATCGATCGGATGCGGCATTTACTGCCCGTCGATCCCGCCGATCTGCAGAATTGGGGAGACGATCCATGGGAGCGACTGCACGCTTTGTTGCGAATGTTCGAACAACTTTACGATTTGACGAGCCGGAAGCTATTTCGAGGCTATCTGGTACTTTCGGGGGAGACCGTCGTCGGCCTGTCTGCACGAAACCAGTTCCGTCGGGTTGAAGCGCTGGGTGGTATCGCGAGCGCTGATCGTTGGTTGGAAATCAGCGCAACGCGCAATATTCTCGTCCACGATTACCCAACCAATGTCGCTGCCCGCGCGCAACGCGCCAACCGCGCATGGGCCGATCTTCCGGATCTAATCTCCCAAACCCGCCGGACCATCGCCGCTCTGCGCACGGAACATCTGATATGACCGACCAACGCGCCTATCTCGCCGAACACGGCATGTATCGCCCCGAATTCGAGGGCGATGCCTGCGGCGTCGGCCTCGTCGCCGCAACTGACGGCACGCCGTCGCGCCGTGTCGTGCAATCGGCGATCGATGCGCTGAAGGCCGTGTGGCACCGCGGCGCGGTCGATGCCGACGGCAAGACCGGCGATGGCGCGGGCCTCCACATCGATCTGCCGCTCAAATTCTTCGACGATGCGATCGCCGCCTCGGGCCACAAGCCGCTGCCCAACCGGCTCGCGGTCGGCATGATCTTCCTGCCGCGCACCGATCTCGGCGCACAGGAAGCGTGCCGCACGATCATCGAAAGCGTGATCATCGACGAGGGCTATACCATCTATGGCTGGCGGCAAGTGCCGGTCGATGTCTCGGTGATCGGGCAGAAGGGCCTCGCCACGCGCCCCGAGATCGAGCAAATCATGATCGCCGGCCCCCTGCCCGACGAGGCCAGCGCCGCCGAATTTGAGAAGAACCTCTATCTCGTCCGCCGCCGCATCGAAAAGCGCGTGATCGAAGCGCAAATCCAGGGCTTCTACGTCTGCAGCCTGTCGTGCGTGTCGATCATCTACAAGGGCCTGTTCCTCGCCGAGAGCCTGTCGGTCTTCTATCCCGATTTGTGCGACATGCGCTTCGAAAGCCGCGTCGCGATCTTTCATCAGCGCTATTCGACCAACACCTTCCCGCAATGGTGGCTGGCGCAGCCCTTCCGCTGCCTTGCCCATAATGGCGAAATCAACACGATCCGCGGCAACAAGAATTGGATGCTCAGCCACGAGATCAAAATGGCGAGCCTGTCGTTCGGCGAGCATTCGGAGGACATCAAGCCGGTGATCCCGGCGGGCGCATCCGACACGGCGGCGCTCGATTGCGTGTTCGAGGCGATTTGCCGTTCGGGCCGCGATGCCCCCACCGCCAAGCTGATGCTGGTGCCCGAAGCAATGGCGCCCAACAGCGACATGCCGCCCGAGCATCTCGCGATGTACCAATATCTCGCCTCGGTGATGGAGCCGTGGGACGGCCCCGCCGCGCTCGCGATGACCGATGGCCGCTGGGCCGTCGCCGGCATGGACCGCAATGCGCTGCGTCCCTTGCGCTACGTCCGCACGATCGACGGTTTGCTGATCGTCGGGTCCGAAAGCGGCATGGTCGTCGTCCCTGAATCGACGATCATCGAAAAGGGCCGCTTGGGCCCGGGCGAAATGATCGCGGTCGATCTCGACAAGGGCGAATTGCTCCACGATCGCGCGGTGAAAGACAAAATCGCGGGCGAAGCCGATTATGCCGCGATGATCGGCGCGTTCACCACGATCGCCGATTTGCCGATGCCAACGGGCGAGGTCATCGCGCGGTACGATCGCGCCGAGCTGACGCGTCGCCAGGTCGCCGCCGGGCAGACGATGGAGGATATGGAGCTGATCCTGTCGCCGATGGTCGAAGGGGCCAAGGAAGCGATCGGATCGATGGGCGACGATACCCCGCTCGCCGTCATTTCCGACAAGCCACGCTTGATCAGCCAATTCTTCCGGCAAAATTTCAGCCAGGTCACCAACCCGCCGATCGACCCGTTGCGCGAACGCCATGTCATGTCGCTCCGCACGCGGTTCGGCAATCTCGCCAATATCCTTGACACCGAGGACCGGCGCGATGGCGTGCTGGTGCTCGAATCGCCCGTGCTCGATGGCACCGACTGGGCGCGGCTGAAGACGCATTTCGGCGCGCAGGCGGCCGAAATCGACTGCACCTTTGAGGCCGGTGGCGGCGCGGAAACGTTGCGCGCCGCGATCGCGCGGATCAGGGCCGAAGCGGTGACGGCAGTACGCGAGGGCCGGACCGAATTGTTCCTGACCGACCGCACGATCGGCCCCGACCGGATCGGCATTGCCGGCGTGCTCGCGGCAGCGGCCGTGCATACGCATCTCGTGCGGATGGGCTTGCGCTCCTACGCCAGCATCAACATCCAGACCGCCGAATGCCTCGACACGCATTATTATGCGGTGCTGATCGGCGTCGGCGCGACGACGGTCCATGCCTATCTGGCCGAGGCATCGATCGCCGACCGCCAGGCGCGTGGGCTGTTCGGCGATCTGACGCTCGACCAGTGTCTCGCGCGGCATCGCACCGCGGTCGAAGAGGGGTTGCTCAAGATCATCTCGAAAATGGGGATCGCGGTGATCTCGTCGTATCGCGGCGGCTATAATTTCGAGGCGGTGGGTTTGAGCCGGGCGCTGGTCAACGATCTGTTCCCCGGCATGCCCGCGAAGATTTCGGGCGAGGGCTATGCCTCGCTCCACCTCAACGCGCAATTGCGCCACGACAAGGCGTTTGACGAGGGCGTTGCGACGCTGCCGATCGGCGGTTTCTATCGCCAGCGCCACACCGGCGAGACGCACGCTTACTCGGCGCAATTGATGCACTTGCTGCAAAATGCGGTCGCGACCGATTCCTACTCGACCTATCTGCAATTCTCGCGCGGGGTGGAAAGCCTGCCGCCGGTCTATCTGCGCGATTTGCTACAGTTCAATTTCCCGGCGGAGGGCGTCGCGGTCGATCAGGTCGAGGCGATCACCGAGATCCGCAAGCGCTTCGTGACGCCGGGCATGTCGTTGGGCGCGCTCAGCCCCGAAGCGCATGAGACGCTCGCCATCGCGATGAACCGGATCGGCGCGAAGGCCGTGTCGGGCGAAGGCGGCGAGGACAGCGCGCGCTATCACCCCTATCCAAACGGCGACAACGCCAATTCGGCCGTGAAGCAAATCGCGAGCGGGCGTTTCGGTGTGACGGCGGAATATCTCAACGCTTGCGACGAGATCGAGATCAAGGTCGCGCAAGGGGCCAAGCCCGGTGAGGGCGGGCAATTGCCCGGCTTCAAGGTGACCGAATTCATCGCGAAGCTGCGCCACGCCACCCCCGGCGTGACGCTGATCTCCCCACCGCCGCACCACGACATTTATTCGATCGAGGATCTGGCGCAGCTCATTTACGATCTGAAGCAGATCAACCCGATCGCGCGGGTGTGCGTCAAACTCGTCTCCTCGGCCGGGATCGGCACCGTCGCGGCGGGCGTCGCCAAGGCGCATGCCGACGTGATCCTGATCGCCGGCCATGTCGGCGGCACGGGCGCGTCCCCGCAGACCAGCATCAAATATGCCGGCACACCGTGGGAAATGGGGCTTTCGGAGGTCAACCAGACGTTGACGCTCAACGGCCTGCGCGGGCGGATCAAGCTGCGCACCGATGGCGGGCTCAAGACCGGACGCGACATCGTCATTGCCGCCATCCTCGGGGCCGAAGAATTCGGCATCGGCACGCTCAGCCTCGTCGCGATGGGCTGCATCATGGTCCGCCAATGCCATTCGAACACGTGCCCGGTCGGGGTCTGCACGCAGGATGAGAAGCTCCGCGCCAAATTCAGCGGATCCCCCGAAAAGGTCATCAATCTGATGACCTTCATCGCCGAAGAAGTCCGCGACATCCTCGCCCGGCTCGGCTTCCGCAGCCTTGACGAAGTGATCGGTCGCACCGAATTGCTCCGCCAGGTCAGCCGCGGCGCGGAGCATCTCGACGATCTCGACTTGAACCCGATCCTCGCCAAGGTCGACGCGCCCGACGATCAGCGCCGCTTCAGCCTGACCGGGCGGCGCAACGAAGTCCCCGACAGCCTCGATGCGCAGATCCTCAAGGATGCCGCTGCGGTGTTCAGCCGGCGCGAGAAGATGCAGCTGACCTATTCGGTGCGCAACACGCACCGCGCGGTCGGCACGCGCCTGTCGAGCGAGATCACGCGCACTTTCGGCATGTCGGCGCTGGCGGACGGGCACGTCCATGTCCGGCTGCGCGGATCGGCGGGGCAATCGCTCGGCGCCTTCCTGTGCAAGGGCATTACGCTCGAAGTGTTCGGCGACGCCAATGACTATGTCGGCAAGGGCCTGTCCGGTGGCATCATCGCGGTGCGCCCGGTCGTCTCCTCCCCGCTCGCGAGCCAGGACAATACGATCATCGGCAACACCGTGCTGTACGGCGCAACCTCGGGCAGCCTTTATGCCGCTGGCCAGGCCGGCGAACGTTTCGCGGTGCGCAATTCGGGCGCGAGCGTCGTGGTCGAAGGCTGCGGCGCCAATGGCTGCGAATATATGACCGGCGGCATCGCGGTCGTACTCGGTACGGTCGGCGCGAATTTCGGCGCTGGCATGACCGGGGGGATGGCGTTCGTCTATGATCCCGAAGGCCGCTTCCCGCGCCGCGCGAACCCAGAGAACATCACGTGGAACCGGCTGTCCTCGCTGCATTGGGAAGCGACTTTGCTCGGTCTGGTGCGCGCGCATCACGCAGCGACCGATTCGAAATGGTCGGGTGCTTTGCTCGACGATTGGGGCCGCGTGGTCGAGCATTTCTGGCAAGTTGTGCCGAAGGAAATGCTGACGCGGTTGAGCCACCCGCTCGATGACCAGTTGGAGCAAATCGCGGCGGAGTGAGCGCCTACGCGCGGATAATCGGCGACGGCGCGTCACCGCGTCTTCCGTCTGGTGTCCGACGGGGCTAACGTCGCGCAATGTGGCAACTCCATCAATTCGCGCTCTGTCCCTTTTCACGCAAAGTCCGCCTTTTGCTCGGCGAAAAGGGCGTGGGGTGCGAACTCGTGCGCGAATATCCGTGGGAGCAGCGCGACGAATTCCTCGACATGAACCCGGCGGGGCAAGTGCCGGTGATGACCGACGCCGCACGCAGCCTGCGGCTGATGGATTCGATGGCGATTTGCGAATATCTTGAGGAAACTGTCGATAAGAATGCGATGATCAGCGGCACCGCGGTCAACCGCGCCGAAATCCGGCGGCTGGTCGCGTGGTTCGACACACAATTCTTTGCCGATATCGTCGCACCGTTGCTGCACGAGCGGATGGAGAAAAGGATCGTCACCAAGGCACCGCCCGATTCAAACAAGCTGCGTGCGGCGATGAAGGCGGCAGTACGCCACCTCGAATATACCGATTTTCTGCTCGACCGGCACAATTGGATGGCGGGCGCGACGATGAGCCTCGCCGATCTGGCTGCCGCCGCACAGATTTCGGTCGCGGATTATCTCGGCGGGATCGACTGGAAGCACCACGAGCAGACCGCGAAATGGTATCGGGGGTTCAAGAGCCGCCCGAGCTTCCGTCCCTTATTGTCGGAACGGATGGAGGGGATCGTTCCGCCCAAACATTATGACGATGTCGATTTTTGACGGGGTGGGCCGATGCACGCGACGCATGATCCCGCCGCCGAAGCGGCCCCGCTGATCGGCTTCGACGATTTCCTGAAGGTCGACATCCGCGTCGGCACGATCATCGAGGCACTACCCTTTCCCGAAGCGCGCAAACCCGCCTACCGGCTGCTGATCGATTTCGGCCCGGTGATCGGCATCAAGAAATCCTCGGCGCAGATCACCGCGCACTATACGATCGCGGAATTGCCTGGGCGGCAGGTCGCCGCGGTCGTCAATTTTCCGCCGCGCCAGATCGGGAAAATGATGTCCGAAGTGCTGACGCTCGGTTTTCCCGATGCGGCGGGCGAGGTGGTGCTGATCGAGCCGAACCGGTCGGTGCCCAATGGCGGGCGGCTATTCTGAGCGGAGACGATCGGCCCGCCGCGTCCACCACAGCATCAACCCCAGCAGCGGCAGCGCAATATCGAGATACAGCGCAAAGCCCCACCACGGCTGCCACCCCCAATAGAGATTGGGCACCGTATTGAGCTTGGCGTGCGCAAACAGCCCGACAAAATTGCGCGTCCACACCGGGGTGATCATCGTCTCGGGCGCGAAGATATCGGTCGCGGCCACCACCAAATTGAGCAGCATCGACGCGCCAAGCAAAGCCGCCGCCGCGACCTTCGCCCCCATCCCCCGGAGCGACGCCCAAAACGGCGCCAGACCAAGCGCAAGGAACGGGATCGCCGGCACCGAATGGCGCGGGCCTACGGATGCGCCCCCGTCCCAATAGGCGTATGACGCGTTGACCGCGAGCACGATCAGAATGACCGACAGCGCCAGCACCCCCAGATCGCGCGTTGCCGGCGCGCGGATCATTCGCGACACGCCGAGCGCGCCGAGCACGAGCACGGGTGCCACCCACAACATCCCGCGCCGCGTGCCGAACAGAATCTCCCACAGGACAGCGGGCTTGGGATAGGTCAGGCCGAACAATCCCTCATTCATCCCGCCAAAGCCGACCACGCCCTGATACCCCGTCATGAACGGCGTCCCGAACGCGAACTGGTTATAGGCGGCGAGCGGCAGGACCGCGACCAGCGCCGTGCCGACCGCGATCAGATACAGCCGCCGCCGCATCGGCCATGCCGCCTCGCGGCTACGCCACAGCGCCCACAGCCCGATCGCGATGCCGCCCAAGGCCGAGGGAAATTCGATCGCCACCGCCCAGCCGAGCGCCGCGCCCGCCATCAGCGGATAGCGCCAGCGCCCGATTTCCCGGTCGCCCGACGTGCCGCGCCAGATCGCCCAGGTCGCCATCAGCAGGAGCGCCGCGACGGGTGCATGGCCGAACAACGTGGTCGACCAGCCCCACACGATCGACCCCAGCGCATATCCCAAGGCGGCGAACAACCCTGCCGCTGGGCTCCCGGTGATGCCAGTGCCGAGATCGAGCAGCAATACCGCCGCAAACGCCGTCAGTAGCGCCGCGCCGAACGCCACGGCGAGCCCGAGGCGCAAGCGCAAGAAATCGGCGAGCTTCGGGTTGGTGATGTCGATCACCTGATCATAGGAATTGCCGCCGGTGATCCAATTGGTCGCCCACACCACGGGTGCCGCCATCAGCGTCACGCCCGGCGCCTTGTCCATGTAATAATGTACGCCGGATTTGCGCGTGAACTGCGCCTTGTCGATCGTCAGGGTTTGATAGCGATCGATCGTCGCCTCGCCGCGCTCGACCAGCGACAGCGCGCCGAACAGCCGGGTCGCGTTGTTGGGATTCAGCTCGAACGACCCGAACCAGACGCACGACAACCATACCAATGCGAACAACAGCAAAGCGACGCCGTGCGGCCCGCGAACAATCCCGTCCTGCTTGGTCATCCGGTCAGGCGAACAGCCACCGGCCGAGCAAGCGCCCGAAAGGCAAGGTGAAGAAGCCCGCGATCAGCAAGGCCCCGGTCACCATCCCGCGCACTTGGCTACGGTGTGCGGCGATCCGGTGGGTGCGCGCGCTCCACCACAGCAACGGGGTGACGATCACGACATAGGCCGAGATGAGATGGATGAAGCTGAAATTGCCATGATTGCTGAAGCGCACGAAGAACGATTCCACCGCGGTCAGGAACATTGCGGCGACCCAGACCCGACCGAGCATGCGATGCGTGGTGTCTCCACGCGGCCGCAGCAGCATCACGGGCGTGAGCGCGAGCGCCGTCATCACCGTGACGAGATGCCCCCAAACGACCAACGGCAATTGTCCCCAGTGCGCAGAGCCCTTGGCGAGCGCGAACAGGATCGTCACGAACAGCAGACCGGCGGCGATCGCCAGAAAGCGTTCATAGCTGTCGGACACCAGCGATTTGGCGGTGGACCGCGTTTGTCGTGCGAGTGTCGCCATGCCGCCCCCTCAGCGCATCAGATCAGGGAACGATCGCCGCATCGACCGCGCGCTGATCGGCCTTGTTTTCCTGTTTCTGCTTTTTGTAAGCGCGGCCAGCCTGAACGAAGCATCCCGTCGCACCGCCCGCCCCAACGTTCGAGCAGCTGCCGATGCCGTCCTGACCGACGCGATCGTTCGCGGACGCCTTGGCCGCCCAGCTTTCGTTTTCCGGGGTCACCTTCAGTTCGCGCAATTCCTTGGGAATGCGGAATTGTTCACCGGGCGGGCGCTTTACGCATACCACAATTTCATTGCCATCGGCATCGGTCGGGCATTTCTGGCTGCCGTAGATGATCAGCGGTGGCGCGGTGACGCCCTGCGCGACGGCGGGTGCTGCGGTCAGCCCGCCAAAAGCCGCCATCGTCGCTGCCACTGCCGTTACGGCCTTTGTCGTCAGGCTTTTCATGATCCCGTCTCCCGTCAAATCCGTTTCGCGGTCGCGATCGCGACCTTACACCCGAGGCGGATCAGGCCGCTCAACACCGGATAGCCCGGCGTGTTTTCTGCCCCCGCCGCCAGCGCGGTCTCGCGATGCTCGACCTCTTCGGCCTGGAAATCGCGGATCGCATCCGACAATTCCGGATCGCTATCGCCTAGCACAACGAGCTGTTCGGCATAATGCTTGTCGATCTCGGTCTCCACCGCAGCCGTACACGCCATCGCCGCCTCTGGCCCAAACGCTGCCGTCACCGCACCGAGTGCGAAGCCTGCGACGTTCCAGATCGGTTGCAGCAGCGTCGGGCGCACGCTGCGCCGCGCCATCATTGCATCGAAAAACGCACGGTGGCGGGCTTCCTGATTGGCCATGCCCGCAATCGCGCGCGCGGCAGGGCTGCGATCGCCCAGCACCGCCAGCTGACCGGCATAGATACGCGTCGCACCATATTCGCCCGCCTGATCGACTCGAACCATCGAATCGGTCAGCCGCTTGGCATCTCCCGGCTTCCATCCACTCATGCGCGTTTCCTCTGCATCAGGGCGAAGATGGCGATTGCACCGCCGATCGAAAAGAGCGCGTTGAACCCGGCAAGCGATATTCCCAACAAACGCCATTGCGCGACGTCGCAGCGCACGATCGGCGCGCTCATGATGCTGTCGAGCGTGACCGGACCCGACATCGTCGAGGTGCATGCGGTGAAGCCCTGCCACCAATGATATTCCACCCCGGCATGGAACACGCCGATCGCGCCGCTAAGCAGGATCGCAACCGCCGCCAGCCCAACCAAAACACCGCGCGCGGGACGCCCCGGCATGACGAAGGCGAGCGCCGCCAAGGCAAGCGCGGCGATATGCGGATAGCGCTGATACCAGCACAGCTCACACGGATAGAGATGCCCGACATATTGCGAGATCAGCGCACCGCCAAGCAGCGCCAGCGGCACGCCTAGCGCGAGCAAGCGCGCCGTATCGAACCGATCGCGCACGCTACTTCGCCGCCACCGCTTGCGGCGCGCCCGACAGACGACCGATCGTCTTCAGCGCATAGCTCAATTGGAAATCGTCCACGCCTTTTGCCTTGAGTTGATCGGCGGTGGCCGCGAAGCGCGGGTCGGGTTTGCCATCCTCTTCGATCGCGGCATTGTCGGCCTTGACCTCATTGATCAAATGACGGCGCAGATCGTCTTCGCGGAACACAGGACGCGACTTGTAATCGGGGTCGGAGATTTGCGGGACGGCGATATCGGGTTCGATCCCACCTTCCTGCACCGATCGGCCCGACGGCGTATAATAACGCGACGTGGTCAGGCGCAGCGCGGCATTGTCGCCGAGATCGATCACGGTCTGCACCGATCCCTTGCCGAACGACCGCTCGCCCATCACCAGCGCGCGGTGATGATCCTGTAGCGCGCCCGCGACGATCTCCGACGCCGACGCGGTCCCCGCGTTGGTCAGCACGATGATCGGCACGCCGTGCGCCAGATCGCCCTTTACATAGGATTCGGCGTAGAATGGCTCGATATCGGCCTTGTCGCGTCCGCGCTGCGAAACGATTTCGCCGCCGGACAGGAAATTGTCGGCGACCGCAATCGATTCGTCGCGCAAGCCGCCGCCATTGTCGCGCAGATCTACGATATAGCCGAGCGGATCATGGCCGAGCTGCTTCTGGATGCCCCTGATCGCCGCCGTCACCGCTTCGCCGGTATGTTCGGAAAAGGCGTTGATGTTGATCACGCCGACGCCGTCCTTGACGCTCCATTTGACCGGCTTCTGCACGATCTTCTCGCGCACCAGCGCGACTTCGATCGGCTTGGGCCGACCGGGACGGAGCAAGGTGAGCGCGATCCGCGTGCCGGGCTCGCCGCGCATCGCGCTGATCGCTTCGTCGAGCGTCTGGCCGAAAATGAGCTTGCCATTGATGTGCGTGATATAGTCGCCCGATTTGATTCCGGCGCGCCAGCCCGGCGAATCCTCCTGCGGCGCGATCACCTTCACTGCGCCGTCTTCCATCGTAACGGTCAGGCCGAGTCCGCCATAGCTGCCGAGAGTCTGGATCCGGAGGTTCTGATAATCGAGCCCGGTTTCATACGCACTGTGCGGATCAAGCGCGGCGAGCATCCCCTCGATCGCACCTTTGACCAGCACCTTATCATCGACCTTGTCGACATATTCGGCCTTCACGCGGTTATACACGTCAAGAAACACCGACATCTCGCGATACGCACCGGTATCGACCGCCGCCATCGCGCTGGTGCCCACGGGGACGATCGCGAGCACCGCAGCGATCGCGGATGCCTGGAGCAGCGAAGTAGTGAAGCGCGACATCGTCGGATACTCGTGACAGCGGGGTGTTGGGCGGGGTGTTTGGCAGACTGTAGCGGGGTTTGTCCGCGGATCAAAGCGCAGGTGGGATGAACGGCGGCTGACGTTCAGCCAGCCTCATCCGACCAGAGCGGTCAGATCGATCGCACGGTCGCGTCGCCGTAGCTCGACCGTGACGCGCGGGTTTGTGCCATTACCCGCTTGGCCGATCGGCGCGCCCTGTACGACCGTATCGCCGATCTGGGTAGAAACCACGGCGAGTCCGGAAACCAGCGACGTCCAGCCGCCACCATGATCGATGATTACGATGCTGCCATACGCGCGGAACGGGCCGGCGAAGGCAATCCGACCAGCGGCGGGCGCGACGATCTCGGCGCTGGCGAGCGGTGCGATCGTGATCCCGCGCGACCGCACGCCCGCATCCGAGACCTCCCCGAGGCCGGTGACGATCTTGCCCTGAACCGGCAGCCGGTATGGCGGCGCAGCGCGCGACCAGGCGATGCGGTCGATCGGCGCGACACTTTCGCCGGGGCGCGGCGGACGCGGAAGGGGGCCGGGGAGCGATTCGAGCGCCTCGCGCGTCGCGGCCTGATTGCCGATCGTCCCCATCAGATCGACGATATCGCGCGCCTTTTCGCCGAGCGCGATCGCGCGGTCGGATTCGAACAAAGCATCGCGCCCGAGCGCGCGCGAGCGCAGGCGGTGTTCCGCCTCAAGCCGGGTGAGCGCGAGCCGCTGCGCCTCAAGCCGGGCACGGCTTTCGGCGAGTGCTGCGGTCGCAACACTGGCCTGTGTCTGGAGCGCGCGGGTGCGCGCGAGATCGGCGCGCACATCGGCGGTGCGCGCGCGGATCACGGGCATCGTGTTGGCGAGCACCGCGCGGACATGGACCAGATCATCGACCGATCCGGGCTGGACCACGCTGATAATCGCGGGGCGTCGCGCCAGCGATTGCAGCGCCGCCATCAACCGCACGACCGGCGCTTGCTTCGCGGCCAGCCGCGCGCGCTGCTCGCCAAGCAAGCGCTCGACGATCGCGATCCGCGCCTGTCCGGCGGCGATATCGGTCTCGGCCTGCTGAACACGGGCGGCAATGGCGGCTTCCTGCGCGCGCGCTTGCTGCGCCTGATCGCGTTCGGCGGCGGCTTGCCGTTCCAGATTGGCCGAGCGAGCCGCTGCAGCCTCGGATTGCGCCTTCGCCTCGGCCAGGCGCGCGCGTTGGTCGTCGGGGGATTGCGCGAGTGCAACGCCCGCGCCAGCCGCGCCGATCGCCATCGCCAAGAGAAGAAGCCGCCCCCGCATGGCTCACCCTTCGCGGTGATACGGATGGTTGGCAAGGATGCTCGTCGCGCGCCACAATTGTTCGGCGAGCATCGCGCGCGCCAGCAAATGCGGCCAGGTCGCCCGCCCGAAGCTGAGCAGCAGGTCGGCCGCGCTACGCTGCGCATCGTCGAAGCCGTCGGCCGCGCCGATCAGGAAGCGCGCCTCGCGCACGCCCGCATCGCGCCACTTTTCGAGAGTCGCGGCGAAATCGCGCGAGGGCAGGACTTGCCCGGTCTCGTCAAGCATGACGATACGGCAGCCCGGCTCAACCGCGGGCATCTTGCCGCCGGTATCGGGCAATTCGGTCAGCTTGTACGGCCAGGACAACCGCTTGACGTAGCGCTCGACCAGTTCCGCCTCGGGCCCACGCCCGATCCGCCCGCGCGCGACGATGTGCAGGAGCATCCCCACCTCCGTTGCGAAGGGACCGTCCCCACGCTTCCCCGGCGAAGGCCGGGGCCTAGTTGCGACGGCTTCGGTCACGAAGCGCCGCGCTCGCCATCTCGCCGCGCGCTGCTGGACCCCGGCCTTCGCGGGGGAAGCGCGGTCGGGAAGCTCTAGTCCCCAAGCACCGGCACGACCGGCGGGGTCGGTGCATCGCCAAACGCCCACATCCGTTCGAGATTGTAGAAGCTGCGCACTTCGGGCCGGAACAGATGGACGATCACGTCCCCGGCATCGAGCAACACCCAATCCGCCGTCGGCAAGCCTTCGATCCGCGAAGGGCGGCCGAACTCGGCCTTGATCTTCTCGGCGAGCTTTTGCGCCATCGAGGCGACCTGCCGGGTCGAGCGACCGCTGGCGATCACCATATAATCGGCGATGCTCGATTTGCCCGCCAGCGGGATCGAAATCGTGTCGACCGCCTGATCGTCGTCGAGCGACGCGAGTACCAGCCGATGGAGCGCCTCGACCGCATCGGGTTCGGACGCGCGATACGCAGGAGAAGATGAGGCCAAGATGATTCCTATTCTGACGGTGGAGACGGAGCGGCTGGCAGGAAATGCCGCTGCCAGGCGGGATCGGCAGCACGAAGCTGTGTCGCGGAGCGCGGGTCGGGGCGGAAGCGCAACAGCACGAGTGCCGGCAATCTCCACTGCGTCCAGTTCTTCGCCTGGTATGCGGGCCGAACTGCGCGCCGCAACCAACCCATCGCGGGAGCCGCGAGAGCCGCCCGTTCATACCCCGGACGCGCGATAACCGCAATCGGAACCTCACGCGCGATCCGCCGCCACCCTTTCCACTGGTCGAACTGCGCCAGATTGTCCGATCCCATCAGCCAGATGAACTGTTTTTTGGGGTAGAGCCGCCGCAATTTGGCGAGAGTGTCGACCGTGTAGCGCGTGCCGAGTCGCTGTTCGATCGCGCTCACCCGGATTGGCGCATGCCGCGCGACTCGGACCGCCGAGGCGAAGCGCGCGGCGAACGGGGCCATGTCGCCGCTCTGCTCCTTGAGCGGATTGCCGGGCGAGACCAGCCACCAGACTTCATCGAGCCCGAGCGCATCGAGCGCGGCGAGACTGATCGCACGGTGCCCGCCATGCGCCGGGTTGAACGACCCGCCGAGAATGCCGATGCGGGTCATGTATCGCGCCAATGTTCGCGATAATGTCGCACGCGTCGAATTTCGATTTCGGCTTGGCGCACGACATAGAAGAGAAGAAACGGCGTTCCGCGGACCCTCCATTTTCGATAGCCCCCGTCGACGGGGGAGCCGATGCTCGGGTTTGACAGAAGCGATGTTGGCCCGTGGTCGATCCGCGCTGCGATGTCGTCAGCAAATGCGGGATCAATCGCATCGTAATAGTCGAGAATATCGAAGATATCGTCGCGGGCCGGAAACGACCATATCACGCGGGTCAAACGGGACGCTTCCGATTCTGCCTCCACCGCTCGACCTCGGCTACCATCTCCTCCTGAGTCAGATAATCCCCGCGGTCGATCGCATCCTCGCCTTCCTTAAGGGACGCCAAAAACGCACTCTCGTCTTCGACATATTTCGTGACCGCTTTGGCAACGAGCCATGCTCGGGAGCGATCATACTGCGTCGCCAGACGACTAAGACCCTCAGCAATATCTGATTCGACTCGTGCGGTGATGACAGCAGTCTTCCTCATGCATCGAATGTATACATCCGATACACCCGGTCAACCCCGCACCTGTCCCGTCCCGAGGCCGACCCATTTGTACGTCGTCAAACCCTCCAGCGCGACAGGGCCGCGGGCGTGGAGGCGGCCAGTGGCAATGCCGATTTCGGCGCCAAGCCCGAACTCGCCGCCATCGGCGAATTGTGTCGAGGCGTTCCACAGGACGATCGCGCTGTCGACTTGGCCAAGGAACCGGGTCGCCACCGCTTCGTCTGCCGCGACGATCGCGTCGGTGTGGTGCGATCCGTGCCGCGCGATATGGGCAATCGCGCCAGCGACGCCGTCGACCAGCGCGGCGCTCGCGATCGCATCGAGATATTCGGTATCCCAATCCGCCTCGGTCGCTTGCGGAAGCGCGTCGGACAGCCCCGGCCCGACACGAACCTCGCAGCCCGCCGCAACCAGCCGGTCGATCAGCGCGTGTGGATCGGGAAAAGCGCGATCGATCAACAGCGTCTCCATCGAGCCGCAAACCCCGGTACGCCGCAATTTAGCGTCGATCACGATTGCCGCCGCCATTGCTGGATCGGCCGAGCCGTCGACATAGACATGGTTGATCCCGTCGAGATGCGCGAGCACGGGCACGCGCGCCTCGCTCTGGACGCGCGCGACGAGGCCCTTGCCGCCACGTGGCACGATCAGGTCGATCGCTCCTGTTCCATTTGATCCGTCGGCGGCCAGCATCGCGCCCACCGCGGCGCGGTCGGTAACCGGCACCCATTGCGCTGCATCGACCGGCACGCCGCCCGCAACGAGGCCCGAAACCATCGCGGCATGGATCGCGCGGTTGCTCTCGATCGCTTCGGACCCGCCGCGCAGGATCACGGCATTGCCCGCCATCACGCCAAGCGCGGCGGCATCGGCGGTGACGTTGGGACGGCTTTCATAGATGATGCCGAGCACCCCGATCGGTACGCGCACGCGGCGCAGGACGAGGCCGTTAGGCCGCGTGGTTTCGTCGATCACCGCGCCGACCGGATCGGCAAGCCCCGCGACCGCAGCAACCCCGTCGGCCATCGCCGCGACGCGCCCGGCATCGAGCTGCAACCGATCGAGCATCGCGCCCGACAGACCCGCCTCCGCCGCCTTTGTCATGTCGACCGCATTGGCCGCCAGGATTACCGGTTCGGCCCCGCGCAGCGCCTCGGCGGCGGCGCGCAGCGCTTGCGCCTTGGTCGCGGTCGACAGCGTCGCGAGCATGCGTGCGGCCGCGCGGGCGCGCGTCGTAAACTCGGCGATCAGGGCGACGGTGTCGGTCATTGCGGGGGCGGTATCACGGGAGCGTGCAGTGCCGCAAAAACTATCGCTTCTGCCGCAGCCGGTGATATGTTGCGGTCCATGTCGGGGGAAATGGCAGCAGCAGGCGATATCGCCACGGGGGCATTGCTCGGTCGCGCGGTCGAGCCGCATGCGGGGGAGACGCGCGCCAGCGGGCAACACGAGCACGGCCTGTGTCTCAATTGCGGGACCACGCTGCGCGGCGAATTCTGTTACGCCTGCGGCCAGGCGGGCCATGTGCATCGTACCCTCGCCTCGATCGGGCACGATCTGCTGCACGGCGTCTTCCATTTCGAGGGCAAGATCTGGCGCACCTTGCCGATGCTGTTCACCCGCCCGGGCGAGCTGGCGCGGCGCTATATCGCAGGGGAGCGTGCGCGCTTCGTCTCGCCGCTCGCGCTCTTTCTGTTTTCCGTCTTCCTCATGTTCGCGACGATTCATACCTTCAGCGGCGACGTCGACGGCATTGGCCTAACGCCCAAGCAGCAACTGGTTGCGGTGGAGAACATCGACAAGCAGATCGCATTGGCGAAGGTCGCGCTTGCGGCGGCAGAGGCGACGCAGAAGGGCAACGGCGACACCGCGCGGACGATCGAGGCACGGAGCCAGTTGCGGACGCTCAACAAGGCGCGCAATCTCGTCGCGCCTGCCAAGGGCACCGCACAATTTTATACGAAATGGCCGATCCTCGACAAAAGTATTGCCAAGATAAATGCCAATCCCGGCCTAATGCTCTATAAGCTACAATCGAGCGCCTATAAATATAGCTGGGCGCTTATTCCGATCTCGCTGCCGCTCGTCGCCCTGCTGTTTTTGTGGCGACCGCAGTATAAATTGTACGATCACGCGATTTTCGTGACCTATTCCTTGTCCTTCATGATGTTCTTGGTCGTGGTCGTCAGCCTTTGCGGCACTATCGGTGCACCGGATTGGCTATTCGTTATCCTGCTATGCCTGGCCCCGCCGGGGCATATGTTCGCGCAATTGCGTGGTGCCTATTCGCTGCGCAAACGTTCGGCATTGTGGCGCACGATCGCTCTTCTGTCCTTCGCCGGAGTGGCGCTAACGGCGTTCGGGCTGCTTTTGGTCGTTATGGGATTAATGGGCTAACGCTCACTTGCAAGGGAAGCGGCGGTCCATCATCGCGTAGAAGGCGGCTTGAACGCTGACTTTGCGCTTGGCCAGCGGGATGGCTTCAAATTCCGCCATCACCACCTTCGAATCGATCTTGGCCTGGCCGACCGGTGGGGGACAGGCGCGGCGCGGCTTGCCGGCAAGGCGATCGGCCTCGATCTGCGCGCGGTACGCGGTCCCGGCATCCTTCACCTCATCGCGCAACAATGGCAGATCGGACGATCCAAGCGCGAAAGGCCCTTTGGCCTGCAACGCCTTCGCCTTGGACAGAAAAGTCTCGACCGTCATGGCCTCTGCCGCCACCGGCAGAAGCACGCCTGCGAGCACCAAAATCCGCAACCCGATCCGCATCATTGCCTCCCCGAAAAAGCACGCGCTTTTGGCAATTCTGCGCGTGAACCAATACTGAACCGTGCCACTTGCCGCACCGTCAAGAAAAAGCCGCGCCCGATCAACATCGAACGCGGCCTTTTCGGGACCCTTACGTAGCTCAGGCGCCGGCGGGTGCCGGGTTGCCAAACGGACCACCACCCTTGGGACGGCGCGTCTTGGGGATCGACGTCCCTGCCCCCGGCACCGCCGGGGTCGCCGCATCGGGATCGTCGCGCCCGATATCGCCTTCGAACGCCAGCCGTTTGATTTCATCGCCGGTCAGCGTCTCATATTCGAGCAAAGCGCCGGCAATGCGGTGCAACTGATCAATATGTTCGGTCAGCACTTCGCGCGCCCGCGTCAGACCGCCGTCGACCAGCTTGCGGATTTCGCTGTCGATCATCAGCGCGGTTTCGTTCGACATGTTCTGCCGCTGCGTCTGCGAATAGCCGAGGAAGGTCTCGCCCTGCTGCTCTTCATATTGCAGCGGACCGAGCGCGTCGGACATGCCCCATTGCGACACCATCGCACGCGCCAATTTGGTCGCTTGCTTAATGTCGCCAGACGCACCCGAGGAGACCTTGTCATAACCGAAGATCAATTCCTCGGCGACTCGGCCGCCCATGACGGTCGCGAGATCGGCATACATCTTATCGCGGTGGTACGAGTAATTGTCGCGCTCCGGCATCGACACGACCATGCCGAGCGCACCACCACGCGGGATGATCGTCGCCTTGTGGATCGGATCCGACGCCGGCTCATGCACACGGACCAAAGCGTGGCCCGCCTCATGATAGGCGGTCATGCGCTTTTCCTCGGGCGTCATCACCAGCGAGCGCCATTCGGTGCCCATGATGACGCGGTCCTTGGCGGTCTCGAACTGCGCCATCGCCACCAGGCGCTTGCCAAGCCGCGCCGCCATCAGTGCGGCCTCGTTGACGAGATTGGCGAGATCGGCACCCGACATGCCCGGCGTACCGCGTGCCAGCACGCGCGCATCGACGTCGGGCGCGAGCGGCACCTTCTTCATATGGACTTGCAGGATCTTCACGCGGCCCTCGATATCGGGCAGCGGCACCGTCACGCGGCGATCGAAGCGGCCCGGACGCAGCAACGCGGGATCGAGCACGTCAGGGCGGTTGGTCGCCGCGACGATGATGATGCCTTCGGATGCCTCAAACCCGTCCATCTCGACCAGCAACTGGTTGAGCGTCTGTTCGCGCTCGTCATTGCCATTGCCGAGCCCGGCGCCGCGATGGCGACCGACCGCATCGATTTCGTCGATGAAGACGATGCACGGCGCTGATTTCTTGGCTTGCTCGAACATGTCGCGGACGCGGCTCGCGCCGACGCCGACGAACATTTCGACGAAGTCCGAACCCGAAATCGTGAAGAACGGCACGCCAGCCTCCCCCGCAATCGCGCGGGCGAGCAAGGTCTTGCCGGTGCCGGGTGAACCGACCAGCAGCGCGCCCTTGGGGATTTTGCCGCCGAGGCGCGCAAACTTCGTCGGGTCCTTCAGGAACTCGACGATCTCCTGCAACTCCTCCCGCGCTTCGTCGATGCCCGCGACATCGTCGAAGGTCACGCGGCCTTCTTTCTGCGTCAGCATCTTCGCGCGGCTCTTGCCGAAGCCCATCGCGCCCGAGCCTGTATTCTTCTGCATCTGGCGCAGGACAAAATAGCCAAGCCCCAGGAACAGGAAAAACGGCAGCGAATTGACGAGCAAGACTTGCCAGATCGGCGCGCCCTCCTCGGGCTTCGCACTGATCATCACGCCCTTTTCGCGCAAGCGATCGGTGAGGCGCGGATCCTGCGGGGCGTAGGTGCGGAATTTGGAGGCATCGGCGAACGTGCCGGTGACGACGTCGCCCGCAATGTTCACGTCCTTCACGCCGCCTTGCTCGACCCGGTCGAGGAACGCCGAATAGGCGATCGCCGTCGAACCCGGGCTGGCCGAACGGTTGTCGATCAACGTCACGAACAGCGCCAGCGCCACGAGGATGCCGACCCAGATGAGCAGCGATTTCATCCAGGGGTTGGCCCCATTATTGTCGGAGCCTGGCTGCTTGTCGTTATCGTTCATACAGAAACGTACCTTTCTCGAGGCACCAAGATAAGCACAGCGCGATTAATGGCAATGGAACAGCGCCGCATTTCGTCGATCACACAGAGCGACGCGGTGGTTCTTCCACGAATCGCCACACATTGCCCTTTACCGACACCAGAATTCCGGCCTGAGTCGCGCTTTTCCCGGCTTCGAGCGCGTCGAGCAACGGCTCGATATTGGTCGAGTCGTCGAACGCCGGGCGGGCGATGGCGTTGACCGCGCGGACCGATTCGATCGCCGAGCGGCACATCCGGCGTTTCAGTTCGCGCGGCAAATCGGCGATATCGAGCCAGCTTTGGAAATCCGGATCTTCGACCCCGACCGGCACGATCTTGCGCGTCCGCCACAGCCAGTTTTCGATCTCGCGCAGCGTCGCATCGGCCTCAGCCGCATAGGCGGCAGATTTGGCGAGCTGCGACGGATCGAGCCACCGCGTCGCCTGCAACAACGCGCGGAAGCGGGTGCGGTCATAATGGTCGTCCGCATTACTGGGATCATCGACGAACGGCAGCGCGAGCGCCACCGCGAGCGCGCGCAGTTCCGCGACGCGCCAGTGCAGCAGCGGTCGCACGAGGGCGACCGTGCTGACATCGAAGACCATGCCGGAATCGCCGACCGGCTTCGATACCTCACGCGTTTGCAACGCGCGGATGCCGGCCAGCCCCGCGACCCCGGACCCGCGCGCGGCCCGCATCAGGAAGGTTTCGGCCTGATCATCGGCATGATGCGCGGTGGCGAGGTTTTTCGCGCCGCTATCGACCGCCCAGCGCAGCAGGAGCGGATAGCGCCGCTCGCGCGCCCGCGCCTGGACGGCGCTGGTGCCGATCTCATCCTCCACCGGCAAGATTGCGTGCGGAATCGCCGCAGCCTCACACCAACCGGCAACCATCGCCGCTTCGTCCGCAGATGCCGCGCGCAAACGATGATCGACCGTCGCCGCCACCACCTGTCCCGGAAAGGCTGCGTATGCCAGCGCGAGCATCGCCATACTGTCGGGCCCGCCCGACACGGCAAGCGCCACGCGCTCACCCGGCGAGACCGATCGGCCCAGCGCGCGCGCGAAATCACCGCGAAACCGCTCGACCGTGGCCCGGTCGAGCGCGTTCATCTCACGAACAGCTCGAATCCGCGCGGCCCTTGGCCACGCCCGCCTTCATCCGCGGATCGGCCTCGACCTTGGCACCATAGCTGCGCGTCAACTCGGTATAGACCTTGCAGACTTGCACAGCTGGTTTGCCGAGCTTCACCAGCGCCTGGGCGAGGTAATACAGGCTCTCCGGGGCACGATCGCCATCGGGCCATTTCTTGTAATTGTCATAGAAAGCGAGGCTCGCCAGCGACGGCTTGCCCTCTTCCAGATACGAGCGCCCAAGCAGATTTTGCGCGTAGCTCGCGCGTTTATGCGTCGGGAATTTCGTCGTGACCGTGGTGAATTGCGCCTCGGCCTCGGGATAGAGTTTCGCGGCCCACAAGCGATATCCATACAGATACGTGTCTTCCGCGACATCCCCGGTGGTGGGTCGCTCGACCGCAGCAACGCTGGTGCTGCGCGCAGGGTCAGTCGCGCCCACGGCCTTGGTTGTCGCGACGGCAGGAGCCTTCGGCGGAATCGGCTTGGTGACGACGGGCTTGTCGATCGGCGGTTTGGACGGAAGCGGCCGCTCGATCGGCCCCGCATCGATCGGCGCAGCCGAAGGGGCAGGGGCCGCCGCGGCACTCGCCTCCAGCGCCTTGATCCGCGCATCGAGCAGTTGGACCTTGTGCTGGTTGGTCTCGATCTGGGCGATCATGCCGCGCAACTGCGTCTCGAGCGAATCGACGCGCGTCGTCAAATCGGCGACCGGGCTGGTCGGCGATCCGGGCAGGATCGTTTCGGGGTTGGCCGGTCGATTGTCGGGCTGCACGTATTGCCCGCTGCCGCCGGGGAACACCTTGCGCTGAACGGCGCGCATCTCCCCCTCGAGCCGATCGACCCGCCCCTCGATCGCGCCGCGCTGCCCGCTTTGCGCGTGCGCCGGCGGCGCGGTCACTGCGGCTCCGCTCAGCAGGATGACGGACAGTATAAGGTTACGCATG
Organism: Sphingomonas psychrolutea; assembly: GCF_014636175.1. Classification (GTDB taxonomy): domain Bacteria; phylum Pseudomonadota; class Alphaproteobacteria; order Sphingomonadales; family Sphingomonadaceae; genus Sphingomonas; species Sphingomonas psychrolutea. Next base: position 28,082 of record NZ_BMDW01000016.1, read on the forward strand.
ATACACCCCCCGGTGCGGTAAAGTCTTGAGCATAGCGGAACACCGCACGGTGTCGCCAGCCTTCACGGTGTCGGAGTCGGGCCCGACGCAGGCGCGACGGGTTCGGGTGCAACCGGGACGGGTGCAGCGATGTTGAGCGGTGCCGACGCCGACGGGATCGCGCGGCTGGCACGCGGCGTGGCGCGCGCGGTTGGCCGGGATGGGATCGTGGTCGGCGCGGCGGACGGCGCAGCGGCGGGTACAATCGGCTGCGCCCCTGCCGCCGTCGGAACGCCACGCGCCGTCAGCGAGGCGGCATCGATCGCCACATCCTTGATCGCGACCCGGCCATCGCCCAGCGGCGCGACCGGTGCGCCGCCAACGGTGATCTGCAACTTGTCGGGCCGACCGACATTGATCAGCGGCGTCGTCGCATCGGCCGGGACGGTATAGACCTCCCCCGCCTTCAACGTGCCTAGGAACAGCGTCTTGCCCGCCGCGTCATAGACTTTGAGCCAGACCTCGCCAGTCGCGGTCAGCACAACCGCCCCGGTCGGGACGCTGGGCGTCGCGACAGCGGCGGGCGCGGGGGCCGCTTCGATCTTATTCTCGACGACGGGCGCCGGGGCAGACTCCTCGCCGCGGAACAGCGTGGTACCATAGAACAAGCCGACCCCGACCAGGAGCAGTACAGCGACGATCAATGCGCCGATCGCCAGCCCACGCGTCGGCACGCGCGACGGTTCGTCAATCTCATACGCTTCATATTCGGTGCGGCGGACAGCGCCGGGCTGATCGCTCGCGCCGCGCACTTCGCGCGCGATTGCAACCTCGTCGAGATCAACCGCACGAGCATAGGCCTTGGCGAAACCGACCGAGTACGTGATCGAGGGCAGCGCCGCGTAATTGCCCGCCTCGATCGCCTCGAGCTGCCGCACCGGCACGCGCGTGCGCGCGGCGATTTCGGCCAGCGACAACCCTTGCGCCTCGCGCGCCTCGCGCAGTTTTTCGCCGGCGGTCTTGGGAAACAGGGTCGCCTCTTCGGGCGGATTCGGGTCGGTCATCAGTCTCTCCGACAGGATGGGTGCGGCCCGATCATTGTCCTGTCCTGCCCGCGTGTCTCACAAAGGGACGCCGACAAGTCAACGGCCCGTGGCGTGATCTGCGCTGCGATCACGCCAGTTCGACATGGTTTTCGCTCGCCCAGGCGCCAAGCGCGCCGCGCATGTCGCGCGGGGGCGCCTTGAGCAGTTCGGCCATATGCGCCGTGAGCGCAGCGCGATCGAGCGAGCGGAGCATCGCCTTGATCGGTCCGACGGCCGCCGGCGTAATCGACAGCCGTTCGATCCCGAGGCCAATCAACGCCATCGCCTCGAGCGGACGCCCGCCCATTTCGCCGCACACCGTGAGTTGCACCCCCGCCGCACGCGTCGGTTCGACCAGTTTTGCCAGGAACCGCAAGATCGCCGCACTTAGCCAATCGTAGCGCTCGGCGAGCTTCGGATTGGCGCGGTCGGCGGCAAACAGAAATTGCGTCAAATCGTTGGTGCCGACCGACAAGAAGGAAATGTTGGGCAGCAACAGATCGAGCTGTTCGGCGAGCGCGGGAACTTCAAGCATCGCGCCGTAGCGGATTTCGTTCGGCAACTTCTTGCCGCGGCCGATCAGCCAATCGCGCTGCGCTTCGAACAGCGCGCGTGCTTCGTCGAATTCCCACGGCTCGCTCACCATCGGGAACATGACGCTGAGCGTCCGCCCGGCCGCCGCCTCGAGCAAAGCGCGCGCCTGCACCTTCATCAACCCGCCGCGTTCGAGCGCGAGCCGGATCGCGCGCCAGCCCATGGCGGGATTCTCTTCGTCGGCATCCTCTTTGTTGAGATAGGGCAGCGCCTTGTCGCCGCCGATGTCGACCGTGCGAAAGATAACGGGGCGATCCCCCGCGGCATCGAGCACGTCCTTGTAGAGCCGCTGTTGACGCTCACGCGACGGCAGCGTGGCCGAAACGAGGAACTGGAATTCGGTGCGGAACAGGCCGATTCCGTCCGCGCCAGTCACATCGAGCGCCGACACGTCATCGCGAAGTCCTGCATTGACCATCACCGTGACGCGGTGACCGTCCAGCGTCACCGGTGCCACGCTCTTGAGCGCAGCGAACACCGCCTTGCGTTTCTGGCGAAGGTCGAGCGCGGTTTCGAACGCTTCCTCCATCGCGGTCGAGGGCCGCGCAAAGACATTGCCCGCGGTCACGTCGAGCAGCAACAGATCGCCCTCGCCGATCAGCCGCCGCACATCGCGCACCCGCCCTAGCACCGGCACCCCCATCGCCCGCGCGACGATCGTCACATGCGCGGTGAGCGAGCCTTCCTCGAGCAGCACGCCCTTCAGCCGCCGCCGATCATATTCGAGCAGCTCGGCCGGCCCGAGATTGCGCGCGATCAGGATCGTGTCCTGGCGCAAGCCCATTTGCGCCGCGGTGCCCATCTGGCCCGAGACCGTGCGCAGCAGCCGGTTCGAAAGATCCTCGAGATCGTGCATCCGGTCGGCAAGCAACGGATCGTCGATTTGCCGCATCCGCATCCGCGTGCGCTGCTGCACGCGCTCGATCGCCGCCTCGGCGGTCAAGCCGCTGTCGATCGCCTCGTTGATGCGGCGGCTCCAGCCCTCATCATAGGCGAACATCTTGTAGGTTTCGAGCACCTCTTCATGCTCGCCACCGACACCGAATTCGGCTTGCGCGGCGATCCGCTCGATCTGCTCGCGCATCTTGTCGAACGCGGCATAGACGCGGTGGCGCTCGGCCTCGGTATCCTCGGCCACGGTATGTTCGACATGCACGCGCGGCTGGTGGAACACGGCATAACCGCTCGCCATCCCCTCGACGAGCTTCAGCCCGGCGATGCGCATCGGTGCGGTCGATTGCGGGCGCACGGTCGCGGCGCCGGTCGCATCGACCAGTTCGGCATTGGCGATCAATTCGCTCAGCACCATCGCAACGGTCTGCAGCGCCTCGATCTCGACATCGTCATATTTGCGGCTTTCGACATGCTGGACGCACAGCACGCCGACCGCTTGCTCGCGCCGGATGATCGGCACCCCGGCAAAGCTGTGGAAACGGTCCTCTCCGGTTTCGGGCTTATAGGCGAAATCGGGATGCGACGCGGCTTCGTCGAGGTTGAGCGTCTCGACTTGCGCGGCGATCGTACCGACCAAGCCCTCGCCCAACGCGAGCTTGGTGACGTGGACCGCCTCCTGCGCGAGGCCGCGCGTCGCGTAGAGTTCAAGCACGCCTTCGCGCAGCAAATAGATCGAGCAGACCTCGCTCGCCATCGCTTCGCCGACGATGCCGACAACGGCGTTGAGCTTGGCTTGCGGCGCTGTGCGCGACGCCATCACATCGTGAAGACGGCGCAGGATTTCTCGGGCGGAGGCAGCGGCGGAGGGCATTGCAACGGGGCTAACAGATTGTGGCCGCCCTTGGCTATCGTGCGACGCACAAGATTTGCTTTGGCCGACCCGTACGATCAAGCCGGGCGCGGCTTTAGGCGGTGGCGATCATCCGCTGGAACGCTTCGATGTGCCGAAGAATTTGCGTGGCATCGCCGCCGAGGGCGTCGAGTTGCTTCAGCCACGCCGCCCGTGCACGGCGCAGCGCACGCGGATTGCGGGCATGCGCCAAGGCCGCCTTGTACGACAGCATCAAATTGTAATCCGCCGTCGCCAGATCCCAGCGCGTGCAGACCAGCGAACGGCTGGTGGACAAGGCACCGGCGCACCCAAAGCTCTGGACGCGGGTGGCAGCGCGCGGATCAGAAACGCCGGAATCGGGCTCGTCCGCCGCCGCGAATTCCGGCCGTTCCGGTCGGGGTGCCGCAAAGAGCTTGGTGAGCCACGCGGCGGCCGAGCGATTACCGGCATCCACGGTTGCGTACGACGCGTCGCCAGTTCCATGAACCGAGGCCGCGACCGCCGCTTGCGCCGGGGCGGCACGTTCGGTCGACTTCCCATTTGCCAGCGAAGCCACGCCAAAGATCGCAGCGACCCCTGCCAACCCGGCCAATCCCATCGCGAACAGCACTTTCGGCGAGGCGCGCTGCGGTGTTCGAGCAAGCGGGCAGCGCGCGTCGGAACAGCGCACCAGCGCGGCCCGCTCGGCAGATTTGCTACAAAGGCTGCACCGTTCCGTCGCCATGATATCGGAACGCTAGTGAAACAGTGTTAAACTCGGGTTAGCCGGACATGCTCAATCGAACAGCCCGTCCTGGCTGCCGGCGGGCGGATTGAGCCCGAGATGTTTCCAGCCACCTGCATTGAGGCAGCGCCCGCGCGCGGTGCGCGCAATCAGCCCTAATTGGATGAGATAGGGTTCGATCACTTCCTCGACCGTGTCGCGTGGTTCGCTAAGGCCGGCCGCGAGCGTTTCCACCCCAACCGGGCCGCCGCGATAAATGTCGGCAATCATCATCAGATACCGCCGGTCCATCGCGTCGAGGCCGAGGCCATCGACTTCGAGCCGGTTGAGCGCCGAATCGGCGGCATGGGCATCGACTTGGGTCTGTCCGGCGGCATGCGCGAAATCGCGCACCCGGCGGAGCAAGCGCCCGGCGATACGGGGCGTGCCGCGGCTACGGCGCGCAACTTCGGTGGCACCCTCGGGCGAGATGGCGAGGCCGAGCAGCCCGGCGGCACGCGTCACCACACTGGTCAGTTCCTCGACCGTGTAGAAGGTCAGTCGCACCGGGATGCCGAAGCGATCGCGTAAGGGCGTGGTCAGCAACCCTTGTCGGGTCGTCGCGCCGACGAGCGTGAAGCGCGGCAAATCGATCCGCACCGAGCGTGCCGACGGCCCCTCGCCGATCATCAGATCGAGCGCGCGATCCTCCATCGCCGGGTAAAGCACTTCTTCCACGGCGGGTTGCAGGCGGTGAATCTCGTCGATGAAGAGGACATCGCCGTCCTCGAGATTGGTGAGCAGCGCCGCGAGATCGCCCGACTTGGCGATGACCGGCCCCGACGTCGCGCGGAACCCCACCCCCATCTCGCGCGCAACGATCTGCGCGAGCGTCGTCTTGCCGAGCCCTGGCGGGCCGAAGAACAGGACATGATCGAGCGCATCGCCGCGTGCCTTGGCGGCGGCGATGAAGATGCGGAGGTTTTCGCGTGCCGCCTTCTGCCCGACGAAATCGTCGAGCGACTTCGGGCGCAGCGCCGCGTCGACATCCTCGGGCGTGCGGGATGCGGTGAGGAGGGGGTTGTCGGTCATGCCCGCCACGCGCCCTCAATGAAGGCTGGGCGAAAGACCCGGGTGTCCCGTTCCTTGGGCTGAAGCGTCAGGACCACCGATTCTGGCCTGTTCCACCGCCGCGACATGACGAATTTGGCAAACTCGTCCTCCGACATATAATTCACGCCTGCGAGCCGGCACTCGTACTGTGGATGTTTGCTGCCACCTGCGTGGTCGGCGACCTCGACCAGGCTCGCGCCGTGGTGATGCTTGCTCAACCATTGCTGGATTTCGGCTATAGGGTCGCTGACAATCAGAGCTTTTTCATCCGCGAAACCAACGACCGCCGGGGAACGAGCGATTAGGGCAACCCCAGTAACTTTGCTCACTTCATCGCATCCAGCAGCTCGTCCACGGTGATATCTGCCTGATCGAGCATACCCGATAAAGTCCCAAGCTTAAGTTCGCGGCGTTCCGGCACGATACAGGTCAGCGATCCGCGTTTGAGAACGATGTGGCTCCCCTTTTGGCGGACTCGCACGAAACCAAGCCGTTCCAACGCCCGTATGGCCTCGCGACTGCTAAGCCGCGGCAGCCGACGCATTGTCGTTCACGGTGATCGTACTCAGAAGAATGTTGCCACGGACTCGCAACGGTGCCTCTTCGAGATAGAGTTCGACCGCCTCTTTGAGGTTAGCCAGCGCTTCCTCGATCGTTTCCCCATCGGTCGTCGTCATCGTCTCGGGATTGTGAGCGATATACCCGCCCTCTTCGGCGGGCGTCAGAACAGCGGATAGTTGCATGGTCGGCTCCTCATCTCTTGTTACCGCGTAACCTTGCGCAGCGCCAGCCGCACCAGCGCGTCGAGGCTCGCGCCCGCCCCCAGTTCCTCCTCCGCCGCCGCGACCGCGCCGCTGGCTTCGGCGGGACGGAAGCCGAGGTTGAGGAGCGCCGACACCGCATCCGCGCTGGCACCGGTCGGGGCAGCCAAAACGCCCGCGCCGCCGATTTCGACCCCGCCGATCTTGTCCTTCAATTCGCGCACGATGCGTTCGGCGAGCTTCGGCCCGACGCCGTTGGCACGCGCGACCATCGCTTTGTCCTGCGCCGCGATCGCGCGCGCGAGGTCGGCGGGTTCGAGCGCCGAGAGGATCGCCAGCGCGACGCGTGCGCCGACGCCTTGCACGCCCGTCAACAAACGGAACCAATCGCGTTCGGATGCGCTCGCAAAGCCGACCAGGCGGATGAAATCCTCCGCCACGAGCATCTCGGTATGCAGCATCACCGCTTCACCGATCGGCCCGATGCTGGCGAGCGTGCGCGACGAGCAGCCGACGAGATAACCGACCCCGCCGACATCGATCACGGCGTGGTCGAGCCCGGTTGCGTCAAGCCTGCCTTTGAGATGCGCGATCAACCCAGCCACCATTCGTCATGCCGGACTTGTTCCGGCATCCACCGGGCCGCAAGCGCCGCAGGCATTTCTATGCGGCACGGTGGACCCCGGAACAAGTCCGGGGTGACGGCGGTGCTCACCGAAGCGCGCGCGCGCTCGCCAGATGGTGCGCGTGGCAGATCGCTACGGCGAGCGCATCGGCGGCATCGGGACCGTCGATCTTCACGCCGGGCAGAAGGCGCGACACCATCGCATGGACCTGCGCTTTCTCAGCGTTGCCGGTGCCGACCACCGCCTTCTTGACCAATCGCGCAGCATATTCGCCGACCTCAAGCCCCGTGCGCGCCGCCGCGCACAGCACGACGCCGCGCGCTTGCCCGAGCTTGAGCGTCGATTGCGGGTTGGCGTTGACGAACACTTCCTCGACCGCGCACGCATCGGGCGCGTGATCGATCAGCAGCGCGGACAACATCGCGTCGAGATGCGCGAGGCGGCGCGGAAGCGGGGCGGCGGTGTCGGTCTTGAGCTTGCCGTTGGCGACGTGGCTCAGGCGGTTACCCTCGGCACGGATCAGGCCCCAGCCGGTGGTGCCGAGGCCGGGATCTAGGCCGAGGATCAGCATTCGCAAACTCCCTCTCCCTGCGGGAGAGGGAAGGAGAAGCGCAGCGACGGAAGGGTGAGGGCAGAGCGCGCGAGGGTGCTGCCCTCACCCTCCCATGCTGCGCATGGGCCCCTCCCTCTCCCAAAGGGAGAGGGGATTGGACTCACCCCAATTTCTCGAGGATCGCATCGGGCACGTCGTAATTGCCCCACACGGTCTGCACATCGTCATCATCGTCGAGCGCGTCGATCAGCTTGAACAGCGTGATCGCATCCTCTTCGCCGACTTCGACCATCGTTTGCGGGCGCCAGGCAAGCTTGGCGCCTTCGGGTTCACCGAGCACGGGCGTGAGCGCGGTGACGACTTCGTGGAGTTGGTCATTCGCGGTCCAGATTTCGTGACCGTCTTCGCTCGACGAGACGTCCTCGGCCCCAGCCTCGAGTGATGCCTCGAACACCTTCTCCGCATCACCCGCACTCACGGGATAGTTGATCAGGCCCATCCGGTCGAAGGCATGGCTCACCGCGCCCGACGCGCCCATATTGCCGCCGTTGCGCGTCATCGCGATGCGGACGTTGGTGGCGGTGCGGTTGCGATTGTCGCTAAGCGCCTCGATGATCAGCGAAACGCCGCCGGGGCCGAAGCCTTCATAGCGGATTTCCTCGTAATTCTCGGTGTCGCCCTTCGACGCCTTGTCGACCGCGCGCTGGATGTTGTCCTTGGGCATCGACTGCGCCTTGGCGGCGTTGATCGCCATGCGCAGGCGCGGGTTCATGTCGGGATCGGGCAAGCCCATCTTCGCCGCGACGGTGATTTCGCGGCTGAGCTTGGAGAACATGCCCGAGCGCTTCTTATCCTGCGCGCCCTTGCGGTACATGATGTTCTTATATTTGGAATGGCCTGCCATTTAGTCCTCGATCGCGAAAGTCGCGCTTTACGCGGTCACCGTTCAGTACCGCAACCCCTTGCCAGCCGCCGCAATCGGCGGTGAGATGGTATTATGCCGAATGAAAGTGAGCGCAATCGAGCGATACACCTCATCAGGATTCTGATCGGGGATGTCATTGCAGCCCGCGAGCGCCTCAACATGGCCGACACGCAGACAGCCCGCCGAGACGTTGTTCGCGCAAGCCTGGCCGCGATAGAAGGTGAGGTATGGCTCGCACGCGACCACGTCAGGGATACTCTACGGGGTTTTGACGAGCTGTCGCCTTTGGCGAATCTCGCATTAAGTGAGCAGGCTTATGTGGTGACGGAAAACGGCAAGCTGCTTGAGCAGACACGAAGTGTGCCGCTACCGACCGCGGTCAGATTGGTCGTCGCCCAGACCCAAATTATCTGTCCTGAGCTTGCTGTGGATTTTGCTGGTACCGGCTGGTCGAACTTCCGGCGCGCCGTTTCAATCCGCAACCGTATCACGCACCCTCGACCGGAAAACGACCTGAACGTCAGCGACGAAGAGTTGCACGCAGTAGCCTCCGGCCTTTCCTGGCTAGCAGCGACAATCGAATACATTATGGCTAGTACCAATCTGGCTCTGATCGACGCACGAACGTTTCTAGATCAACTCCTCGCGGGTAACGCGGACGCGCTCGAAAAATACCAGTCCGAACTCGAGCGCGGCGCCTAAGGCTATTTCATGCCGAGCGCTTGGAGATAGGTCTCCATCATCATCTCGGCCTCGTCGCGATGATGTTTTTCCATTTTGCGCAGCCGCACGATGGCGCGGATCGTCTTGGTGTCGAAACCGGTCGATTTCGCCTCGCCGTAAACATCCTTGATGTCGTCGGCGATACCCTTCTTTTCCTCTTCGAGCCGCTCGATCCGTTCGATCAGAAGGCGTAATTGGTCGGCGGCGATAATGTCGCTCACGGTAATGCTCCCCGCATGGAATCAGTGAAAGGCGGGCGCTTTAGGGCAGCGAACGCCTGGCGTCACGCATTCTTCGCAACGCTCTCCGCCATGCGCTGAAGTTGCTCAGGGCTCGCCTCGGCTTGGTGCTCGGCCTTCCACTGCGCATAGGGCATGCCGTAGACGACCGCGCGCGCGGCGTCCTTCGACAGCGTACCATCCGCCTCCTGCACCCAGTCCGACAGACAGTTGCGGCAGAAACCGGCCAGCCCCATCAGATCGACATTCTGCGCATCGTCGCGGTGGCGCAAATGCCGTACCAGCCGCCGGAACGCCGCCGCCGCGACCGCATCGTCAAGGCTGTCAAGGTCTTTGGCCAAATCGGTCATGTCATCGCTCCGCAGTTGATCGCGCGGAGATAGGGGTTAGAGGCAGGCGGGCACAAGCCAGGACCTCCCCATGACCAAAGCTTCCCCGACAAAGGCGTTTGCCCCACGTTCGCGCAAGGTGCGGATTTTGGCCACGCTTGGCCCAGCGAGCAGCAGCCCCGAGATGATCGCTACGTTGTTCGAGGCCGGGGCCGATGCGTTCCGCGTCAATATGAGCCACGGCGATCAGCAATCGAAGGTCGCAGTGATCGCGGCGATCCGCGGTCTCGAGAAAATCTACGGTCGCCCCACCACGATCCTTGCCGATCTGCAGGGGCCGAAGCTGCGCGTCGGCAAATTCGACGGCGGGCGGACGCTGCTCGAAAAGGGCTCCACCTTCACGCTCGACCGCGACCCGACGCCGGGCGATTCAACCCGCGTCGAATTGCCGCACCGCGAGATTTTCGAAGCGATTGAAGTGGGGGCACGCCTGCTGCTCGACGACGGCAAATTGGTGCTGCGCGTGACGGCCCATGACGCGACGACGATCGTGACCGAAGTCGTGGTCGGCGGCGCATTGTCGAACAGCAAGGGGCTTAACGTGCCCGATGTCGTGCTGCCGATGGCGGCGCTGACCGAGAAGGATCGCAGCGACCTTGCCTTCGCGGTCGATCAGGGGGTCGACTGGATCGCGCTGAGCTTCGTGCAGCGGCCCGAGGATCTGGCTGAGGCGCGGAAACTGATCGGCGGCAAGGCGGCGTTGCTCGCCAAGATCGAGAAGCCACAGGCGATCGACCGGCTCGAGGAAATCGTCGAGGCGTGCGACGGCGTGATGGTCGCGCGCGGCGATCTCGGCGTCGAACTGCCGCCCGAAAGCGTGCCGCCGCTGCAGAAGCGCATCATCGAAGTGTCGCGCCGGCTCGGCCGCCCGGTGGTGGTGGCGACGCAAATGCTCGAATCGATGATCACCTCGCCCTCCCCCACCCGCGCGGAAGTGTCCGACGTGGCGACCGCAATTTATGACGGGGCCGACGCGATCATGCTCTCGGCGGAAAGTGCGGCGGGCGCATGGCCGAGCGAATCGGTCGCGATGATGAACGCGATCGGCGAAGCGGTCGAACGCGACCCGACGCATGGCGACCGCATCCACTTCACCGTGATCCGCTCCGACCCGACCACGGCGGATGCGCTGTCGGAGGCCGCCAAAAACATCGCCAAGACGGTCGATGCGGTGGCGATTGTGTGTTTCACCACCTCGGGCTCGACCGCCCGCCGCGTCGCGCGCGAGCGGCCCGGCGTGCCGCTGATCGTGCTGACCCCCAAGATCGAAACCGCGCGCCGCGCTGGGTTATTGTGGGGCGCCTATGCGATCCACACCAAGGACGTCGATTCGTTCGAGGAGATGGTCGCCAAGGCCAAACGCATGGCGCTGCGCCACGGCCTCGCCAAGGCCGGCGATCGCGTCATCCTGATGGCGGGCGTACCGTTCAAGACGCCGGGATCGACCAACGTGCTGCACGTGGTGCGGATCGTCGGGGATGAGTTGAAGGGGTATTCGCACTGAGCGGGCTTCGCAACGCCCCACCCCGGCGGACGCCGGGGCCCAGTTGCGTAGCCCATCGTCATATGGCGCAGTGCCAGCCACTACCCGCCCGCAGCTGGGCCCCGGCCTTCGCCGGGGTGGAGTCGCACGTTAAAGCGGCAGCCCTAATTCCATCAGATCACCGCGCAACGTCGCCGAATCGCTGAACAACACGGCGTGCATCCCCACCCCCTGCGCGCCCGCAACATTGTCCGCGCGGTCGTCGACGAACACGCACTCTTCCGCACGCAAGCCGAAGCGGTCGAGCGCGAGAGAGTAGATCGCGGGATCGGGTTTGGTCAGCAGTTCGTCACCAGAGACGATAATGCCGCGGAAGCGATCGAACAGGTCCGCCTCGCGTTCCCGGAACGGTGGCCAGAATTCGCCCGAGAAATTGGTGATCGCATACAGCGGCACGCCCGCCGCATCGAGCTCCAGCACCAGATCGCGCATGCCCGGCAGCATGTTGCCGAGCTGTTCGGTAAAGCGCGGGCCCCACGCGGCGATCAGTGCGGCATGGTTGGGATATTGCGCGCACAGCTCGGCCGAGGTCTCGACAAACGGGCGCCCGGCATCGTGTTGAAAATGCCATTCCTTGGTCGCGACATCGCGCAGGAACGCATCGAGCGCCGGACCCGGTGGGGTCAGACGCTCGTACAGGAACCGCGGGTTCCAATCATATAAGACGTTGCCGACGTCGAAAACGACGGCCTTCGCCACGGGCTTTAACCCTGGCGTGCCTTGAACCGGCGATTGGTCTTGTTGATGATGTACGTACGGCCGCGACGACGAATCACGCGGTTATCGCGGTGACGGCCCTTGAGCGACTTCAGGGAATTGCGGATCTTCATGATCGATTCGCTTTGCAAATTCTGGAATGTGGAAAAGAGGGGCTGCGCATATGGTCGCCTTACGCCTAAGTCAAGCCGAAGGGCGGTGAAACGGCGCGGAACCCGCAGGCGGGGTCGAAGCGTTACACCCCTGCAACGGTTCCGTGGTCGAAGGATAGAATGATGAAGCTGGGTTTGGCATTGGCGCTGGCAACCACCGCTGCGCTTGGGGCGTGTGCAACGACATCGGTGGCACCGGTAGAGGTTTCGCGCTTCCATCTCGGCGCACCGCTCGAGACCGGCACGCTGACGACCGAGCCGCTCCCAAACGGCGGTCCGCCGAGCCTCGAATTCAAGACCTACGCCGCTGCGGTCGAAACCGAGGCGCTGCGCAATGGCTTCACCATCCCGGCAAGCGGAACCACGGCGCAATATCTTGCGGTCGTCGGCTTCAGCCGGACGCTGCGACAGGGCGCCCCGCGCGGCGGCGGGCTGACGATCGGGCTCGGCGGTGGCGGCTATAGCGGCGGATATGGTGGTGGCGGAGTCGGCGTGGGCGGCGGCGTGTCGTTCCCGGTCGGCAAGCGGCGCTACCGCGAAATCGTCGTCACGCAACTGACGGTGCAAATCCGCCGTCGCCGTGACGCGACGGTGATCTGGGAAGGCCGCGCCGAGACCAGCGCCGATGGCACCGCACCCGAAGCGCAGACTGATATCGCCGCCACCAAATTGGCGCATGCGATGTTCCAGGGCTTCCCCGGCGAATCGGGCCGCACTATCACGGTGAAATGACACACACCCCATTGCTCAGCATCAACGCCGCCTTCGACAGCGGCAATATCGCGGTCAGCGCGGTCGAGGGCGACCGCGTGACCCTCAATATCCGGCAGGATCATCTGTCGGATTTCTACCAATGGTTCCATTTCCGCGTGGCCGGTGCGCGCGGGCGGACGCTGACGTTCCGCATCGCCAATGCCGGCGGCTCGGCCTATCCGTTCGGCTGGCCGGGCTATAAGGTCCGCGTCAGCACCGACCGCGAGACGTGGCGGATGGCACCGACGCGCTATGTCGACGGCGCGCTCGAATTCGAATGGACGGGCACAAGCGAACTCGTCTGGTTCGCCTACTTTCAGCCCTATACAATGGAGCGCCACGACGCGTTGGTCGCGCGGATCGCCGGCCAAGCCGGCGTCACGCACCGCGAGCTCGGCCAGTCGCTCGACGGGCGGGCGATCGATTGCCTCGAGATCGGCAGCGGCCCCAAGCATGTCTGGCTCTATGCGCGCCAGCATCCCGGTGAGAGCATGGCGGAATGGTTTATGGAAGGCGCGCTAGAGCGGCTGACCGATGCCGCCGATCCGGTGACGCAAGCGCTGCTCGACAAGGCGACCTTCCACTGCGTACCCAATATGAACCCCGACGGCAGTTTTCGCGGGCATTTGCGCACCAATGCGGCGGGCGTGAACCTCAATCGCGAGTGGAACACGCCGACGCCGGAAAAATCCCCCGAAGTGCTGTGCGTGCGCAATGCGATGGACCAGACCGGCGTCGCCTTCGCGATGGACGTGCATGGCGACGAAGCGATCGCGGCTAATTTCCTCGCCGGGTTCGAAGGCATTCCGTCGTGGACCGACGCGCTCGGCGCGAAATATTACGATTTTGGCCGTCGGCTTGAGGCGCATACCCCCGATTTCCAGACCGCGCTTGGCTATGGCAAAGCCGCGCCGGGCAAGGCTAATCTGACGATGTCGACCAACCAACTGGCCGAGCGCTTCGGTGCGGTGTCGATGACGCTGGAAATGCCGTTCAAGGATCACGATCCCAATCCCGATGCCGAATTCGGCTGGTCGGGCGAGCGATCGAAAAAGCTGGCGCACGCGTGCCTCGAAGTGCTGGCGGAAATGATCGACGGGATTTGAGCTAACCCAATTGTTTGTCATCCCCGCGAAAGCGGGGACCCATCTCCAGCGGCACGAGCTGGGTCCCCGCTTTCGCGGGGATGACAATAGAACACGCCGAATACGGAGAACACGCAGAATGCCCACGCTCGTCCTGATCCGCCACGGCCAATCCACCTGGAACCTCGAAAACCGCTTCACCGGCTGGTGGGATGTCGATGTTACAGAGAAAGGCGCGGAGGAAGCGCGCGCGGCGGGGCGGTTGATGGCGGCGAAGGGGCTCGATTTCGACACCTGCTTCACCTCGCTGCAAAGCCGCGCGATCAAGACGCTCAATCTGGCGCTGGAAGAAATGCAGCGGCTGTGGTTGCCGGTCGAGAAGGACTGGCGGTTGAACGAGCGGCATTATGGCGGGTTGACCGGGCTCGACAAGGCCGAGACCGCCGCCAAGCACGGCGACGCGCAAGTCCATATCTGGCGCCGCAGCTTCGACATCCCGCCGCCGCCGCTGGAGGCGGGCAGCGCCTATGACCTGTCGGCCGACCGGCGCTATGCCGGGATCGCGATCCCCAATACCGAAAGCCTGAAGGACACGATCGCGCGTGTCCTGCCGTATTGGGAGGGTCGCATCGTGCCCGAACTCAAGGCAGGCAAGCGCGTGCTGATTTCGGCGCATGGCAATTCACTGCGCGCTTTGGTCAAGCATCTGTCGGGGATTCCCGATGACGCGATCACCACGCTCGAAATCCCGACCGGGCAACCGATCGTCTATGAGCTGGACGACAACCTTGCCGCCACCGATCGCTATTATCTGAGCGAGCGGTAGCGGCGACCAGACGGACTTGCCAGCGGGACGGTTGCCCTGCCTCGCACCGCCCGCTACGCATCAGAGATGAGATCGGCCGAGACCCCGCACATTGGCATCATCATGGGCAGCACCTCCGATTGGGAGACGATGCACCATGCCGCCGATTTGCTGACCGAATTGGGCGTGGCGCATGAAGCGAAGGTCGTCTCCGCCCACCGCACGCCGCAGCGGCTCTATGATTATGCGATGAGCGCCGCCGATCGCGGGCTGAAGGTGATCATCGCGGGGGCAGGCGGCGCGGCGCATTTGCCCGGCATGGCGGCGGCGCTGACGCATTTGCCGGTGCTGGGCGTGCCGGTCGAGAGCAAGACGCTGAAGGGCGTCGATAGCCTCTATTCGATCGTGCAGATGCCCGCTGGGGTGCCGGTTGGCACGCTGGCGATCGGCAAGGCGGGGGCGAAGAATGCCGCATTGCTGGCAGCGGCGATTTTGGCGCTGTCGGATGCGGAGCTAAGCGCGCGGTTGCAGGCGTGGCGTGGTGCGCAGACGGATGGTGTGGCGGTCGATCCAAGTTAAAAGTAGCGCACCCTCACCCTTCCCACCGCCTATGGCGGTGGGCCCCTTCCCTCTCCCAATGGGAGAGGGAGGGAGGAGCGCAGCGACGGAAGGGTGAGGGTGACTGGCGTTTGAAGAAGCGGAAAACGATATGACCCCCCTCCCCCCCGGCTCCACGATTGGCATCCTCGGCGGCGGACAGCTTGGGCGGATGCTGTCGGTTGCCGCCGCGCAGCTCGGCTATCACACCCGCGTGCTGGCGCCCGATCAGGAAGCCGTCGCAGCGCAGACCGCGTCGAGTTTCACCCGCGCCGATTATCACAGCCGCATCGTGCTCGACGAATTCGCCGCTGCCGCCGATGTCGTGACGTACGAGTTCGAGAATATCGCGCTCGATCCCGTGGTCTATCTCGCGGCGAAAGTCCCCGTCCACCCCGCCCCCGCGGCGCTTGGCATCGCGCAGGATCGCGCGCAGGAAAAGCAGTTCGTCGGCGAACTCGGCGGGCGCACCGCGCCCTGGGCCAAGGTCGAGACGCTCGCCGAATTGCGGGCGGCCGTGGCGGAGATCGGCTGCCCGGCGATCCTCAAGACGCTGCGGCTCGGCTATGACGGCAAGGGACAAGTGCGCATCACCACGCCCGACGATGTTCCGGCGGCGTGGGAAGCAATCGGGTCGCGCCCCGCGATCCTCGAGGGGTTCGTGACCTTCAGCCACGAATTCTCGATCCTGCTGGTGCGCGGGCGCGATGGCCAGATGGTCAGCTACCCGCCGCCCTGGAACGAACATAAAGACGGCGTGCTGGCGCGATCGACCTTACCCGCCCCGGCCGAAGTCGCGGCGTGCTGGGGCGAGGCGGCGGCGCTCGCCGGGCGGATCGCCGACCGGCTGGGCTATGTCGGCGTGCTGGCGTGCGAGTTTTTCGCCGGGCGCGATGGCCCGGTGTTCAACGAAATGGCACCGCGCGTGCACAATTCGGGGCATTGGACGATCGAGGGCGCGGTCTGTTCGCAATTCGAGAACCATATCCGCGCGATTTGCGGGCTGCCGCTGGGCGACACGGGATTGACCGCGCCGAGCGTGGCGATGGAAAATCTGATCGGCCACGACGCCGATCGCTGGGCAGCGATCCTGGCGGAGCCGGGCGCGCATCTGCACCTCTACGGCAAGGAAACCCGGCCGGGGCGCAAGATGGGGCATGTCACGCGGTTGGGGCGGTGAGCCATCTTCCCCTCTCCCATCGGGAGAGGGGCACGCCGCGAAGCGGCGCGGGGTGAGGGTCTGTTCACGAGCTCACCCTCACCCTTCCCACCGCTTCGCGGCGGGCCCCTTTCCTCTCCCAACGGGAGAGGGAGTTACTGTACCACCGGCAACGCCACGAAACTCGCATCCGCGCCGCTCACCACGATCTTCTGCGTCGCCTTCACATAATCGCCGGGCTTCGCGAAGAAAATGTTCGGCACGAAGCTCTGCGGGTTGCGGTCGTAAAGCGGGAACCAGCTCGACTGGACTTGCACCATGATGCGGTGGCCCGGCAGGAAGACATGGTCCGACGCGGGCAATGCGAATTCATATTTCAGCGGCACGTTCGCGGCGATCGGCTTGGGGTTGCCGAGTCCTTCGCGATAGCGGCCGCGGAAAATGTCCATCGCGACGGCCAGCTGATAGCCGCCCATCGCACGGTCGCCGGGCACCTGATCAGGATAAACGTCGATCAGCTTGACCACCCAATCGCTGTCGGTGCCGCTGGTCGAGGCGGTGAGATGGACGACCGGAACCCCCGCAATCTTGACCGGGGCGGTCAGCACCGCGCCGGTGAAGCTCAACACGTCGGGCCGCGAGGAGACCGGGCGCTGGTCGCTGGTCAGCCAGCCGGTCCAGTGATCGCCGTCATATCCGATCGGCGCGACCGGGCGCGGCACGAAGGTGACGGGCTTGGCCGGGTCCGACACGTAATCGACCGTCTGCACATCGCCCGGCGTGGCGTCGAAGCCAAGCTTCTCGCCGGGCTTCAGATAGAGCGGCGTCGTCGCCTCGGCGATCGGCCAACGGTCGCTGCGCCGCCATTCGTTGGTGCCGCTTTCGAACACCGTCACGGGCGCGACGTCCATCGGAATGCCCTTGAGATAATGCGCGAGGAAGGGGCTGAGCACCGTGCGCCGCCACGTCTTGCCGGTATCCTGATCCCATTTCACCGGCCCGAGGTTGCTCGCAGCACCGATTTCCTGCCCGTGATACCATGGCCCCATCGACAGATAGACCATGTCCCCGCCCGCATCCTTGGATTTCAGCGCGCGGTACACGGCGGTCGCGCCGTAAATATCCTTCTGGTCCCATTGCGAGGCGACCAGCATCGTTGGCACCTTGAGCGGTTGCTTGGCGAGCACCGTGTCCATCGCTTGCTCCGCCCAAAAGCTGTCATAGGCCGGATGCGCGACGATCTTGTTCCAGAAGCCGATCTGCTCGAGCCCGTGCGCCTTGCCGATCGCACCGGCCGACCCGCCGTTGAGGTAAAGGTCGTAATCGTCAGCATAGGACGAGATCCAGGGAGAGGAATTGTCCTTGGTCGCGACCTGCTCCCACACATAGGGCATATTGGTCTGACGGAAGGCGCCGTTGTGGAACCAGTCGTCGCCGCGCCAGCCATCGACCATCGGGTTCATCGGCACCGCGACCTTGAGCGCGGGATGCGGGTTGATCAGCGCCATCAGCGGCAGGAAGCCGTCATAGGAAATGCCGAGGATGCCGACCTTGCCGTTCGATTCGGGCAAATGCTTCACCAGCCAGTCGATCGTATCGTACGTGTCGGTCGAATCGTCGGTCTTGGTCGGGTTCCACTTGGTCCCCGCTTGCGCCGGGTTCATCATATAGATGCCCTGCGAGCCATATTTGCCGCGCACGTCCTGCACGACCCGGATATAGCCGCCGCCCACCACGACATCGGGCGCGCTGTCATAACCGTCGAGCACCGCGCCGAGATCGCCGCTTTTCTGCAAGGAAGTCAGGCCATCGGCATTGTACGGCGTACGCGTCATCAGGATGCCGGCATCCTTCGCGCCCTTCGGCACGAGAATGACGGTGTGCAGTTTCACCCCGTCACGCATCGCGATTTCGACGATCCGCCGTTCGAAATTGAACCCCTCGGTCGAGAGCACCGGCTTGGCCGGGCGTTCGTCATAGCTTTGCGCATGCGCGGCGAGGGGAAGGAGCGCGAGAACTGCCGCGCCGATGAGCCATCTAACCAACATCGCAATCCCCCATCGTCACCCCGGGCTTGTCCCGGGGTCCACCGGGCACGAACCCGACCGGTCAAACTGTGCGGCACGGTGGACCCCGGCACAAGGCCGGGGTGACGGCGTTGGAATAAAAAAGGCCCACGCTCCCCCCCGGGGAGCGCGGGCCGTCTTACCCTTTCGGATCGTCAGCTTTACGCGCGCGTGCCCGTCATCGGGAAGCTGCCGAATGCACCTGCGCCGACCGAACCGGTCAGCGTGTCGCCATCGGCCGTTGCCTGGCAGGTCAGCGTCATCGGCATCGGCACGACGATCGACATCGACCATTTGATCGTCTCACCCTCAACGATGCCGTCGGTGATCTGCGCCGTGCCCTGGTCGCCTGCCTGGCTTCCGGTCCAGCTAGCGCCGTCAGTCTTGACCGTCAGAACCGCCTTCTGGTCGCCCAGCGGCGACTTGACGACCGTGTTCCATGTTCCGTCGATTGCAGCCATTGTCTCTCTCCTGACTCGAATCTTCAGCGCACATCCGCGACGGATGCGGCGCTCACCACCTCAACCGGCAACCCAATACTGTCAAGCTGGGTGCGGACCTTCGAAGCATCCCCAACCACGATCCAGATGAACTTCGCTGGGTCGATTGCCGCGCGTGCCGCAGCGTCAAGCTGGACGACGCTCAGCGCACGATATTTTTGCGGGAGCGACGCGTAATAGTCGTCGGGGCGGTTGTAGAGATCGTTCTGCTGCATCGCGCCGAGCACCGCGCCCGAGGTTTCGAAATTGCCCGGCAGCGATCGGATCGCGTCGCTGACCGTGCTGTCGAATTCATCCTTGGTCACGCCATTGGTGGTCAGGAACGCTTTCACGTCGGCCTGCAGCGCTTTGATCGAATCGCCGGTCTTGTCGGCCTGCACCCCCGCGCCGATAATATAAGGCGTTTGAAATTGCCCGCGGCGGAAGCTGCCGCTGACGCCGTACGACCAATGCTTGGCTTCGCGCAAATCCATGTTGAGCCGCGCGGTAAAGTCGCCGCCGAGCGTATCGTTGGCGGCAAGCAAAGGAAGCAAGTCGTCGGTGCCGACCAGCGACGTGGGCGCGGCGCCGATAAGGAACGACTGCGGCGAATCGGGCCGGTCGACCAACACGATCTTTGGCGCGGCGGGCGTGGCGGCTGCGCTGAAATCCTTGGTTCCGGCCGCCCCGGTCGGTGACCAGTCCCCGAAGCGCGTATCGAGCATCGCTTTGACCTCGGCCAGCGGACGATCGCTGACCACGAAAATCTTCGCCTTGTCGGGGCGGAGCCAGGCTTGCTGGAACGCGATCAGATCATCGCGTGTCAGTTGTGCAACCGCCTTGGCATCGCCACTACCGATCCCCTTCGCATAAGGCGAAGCAGCACCGTAGACGAGCTTGGGCAAGACGCGCTGCGCCAGACCCTGCGGGCTGGTCAGTTCGGACGCAATCCGCGCTGCCTGCTGATTTTTGAGGCGCGCGACTTCGGCCGGATCGAATTTGGGGTGACGGACGATATCGGCGAACAGTTCGAGCGACGCCGCCAGATTGGCGCTCGGCGTGGTCACGCCCACGCCGGTGCGGTCCAGCCCCGACCCGCTGTTGATGCTCGCGCCCAGCCGCTCCTTGGCCTCGGCGATCGCGATCGAATCGCGCGACGTCGTGCCTTCGTCGAGCATGTCGAGCGTGAGCTGTTGCGTGCCCAGCTTGCCCGGCACGTCGGCGGCGACCCCGGCGTCGAAGACGATCGCTGCCTGCGTGATCGGCACGGCGTTGCGATAGGCATAGACCAGCTCGATCCCGTTTTTGAGCCGTGCGCGTTCGATCTTGGGAAAGACCAGCTCGGAAATCGTGCCGACTGCAGGCAGCGCGCCGCGCGTGCCCTTCACTGCCGGTTCTGCTGCCGTCACCACCTTGGCGGGCGGGGTCGATTCGACATAAGCGTCGCGCGCGCCGGGGACGACGGTCAGCGCATAGACCGGGCGCGTCAGCCATTTCGCCGATGCCGCCTTCACTTGCGCGGGCGTTTCTGCTGCAAGGGTGGCGAGCTGTTTCTTGTAAAAGCCGGGATCGTTCGAATAAAGCGCGCCCTCGGCGAGCGCGACCGCCTTGCCACCGAACCCGCCAACCGATTCGAGCCCGGCGATCGTGCGCGAAATGGTCGACGTGGTGGAGCGCTGCACTTCGTCAGCGGTCGGGCCGTTCGCGATCAGATCGGCGATGATCTCGTCGAGCCGCTTGGCGACCAGCGCCGGATCAACGCCGGGGCGCACATCGGCAAACACCGAAAACATTCCGACTTGCGAGAAGGATTCATTATTGGCGCTCACGCGCACGGCGAGCTTTTCCTTACGCACCAGTGCATTGTCGAGGCGACTGCTCGACAAGCCGCCAAGCACGCCAGCCGCAACATCGAGCGCGACCGAATCCGGGTCGTTGAGACCGGGCACCGCCCACATCCGGTAAATGCGCGTGTTCGAAACACGGTCCTTGATCGTCTCGGCCTTGGGCGCGGGAAGATCGGGCACTTTGGCGGCAGGGAGGACACTTTCAGGGCCCTTGGGAATGCCGCCGAAATATTTGGTGACAAGCGTCTTTGCCGTCGCGGTATCGATATCGCCCGACAAAACGAGCACCGCATTGTTCGGGCCGTAATGGCCGCGGAACCAGTTCTTCACATCCTCGACGCTCGCCGAATCTAGATCGGCCATCGACCCGATCGTGGTGTGGCCGTAGGGATGCGTCGCCGGGAACAGAGTCTCGATCTGCTTATATTCGACCAGGCCAAATGGCTGATTGTCGCCCTGGCGCTTTTCGTTCTGCACGACGCCGCGCTGTTCATCGACGACGGCGGGCGTGATCGCGCCGAGCAAATAGCCCATGCGGTCGCTTTCAAGGAACAGCGTCCGCTCGATCGCCGCGGACGGCACCGTCTCGAAATAATTGGTGCGGTCGAAATAGGTCGTGCCGTTAAGGTCGGTCGCGCCGATCTGCTTGGTGTAGGTGAAGTAATCGCCCGGCGCATTCTCGCTGCCGTTGAACATCAGATGCTCGAACAGATGCGCAAAGCCGGTTTTGCCCTTGGGTTCGAACTTCGAACCAACATTATACCAAACCGACACCGCGACGACGGGGGCCTTGCGATCGGTGTTGACGATGACGCGGAGACCATTGGCGAGGGTGAATTCGCTATAAGGAATATCGACCTGTTTCACCAGCGTCGCGACCGGCACCGGCTTCGGCGCGGGCGCGGGCGCGGCGGTCTGTGCGAAAGCGGGCATGGCAAGCGTCGCCAAAGCAACGCCCGAGAGCGCGAACAGCTTTACGGTCATGTGGGCATCCTCTTGGGAAGGCGGTTAGAAAACGGACTGTGCTGGCGGAGTATAGCGGGGCGTGTGGCGGAGGCAATCGGGGCAAATCTTATTCCTCCCCCGCGCAGCGGGGGAGGATTTTAAGGCCGATACACCCGCTCGACATTCCGCCGCAGATCCTCGCGCCAGAAGTGCACCGGCTTGGTCTTGTGCGCGACGAACAACGCCGCCTGATCGCTATAATGCGGTGATCCCGGCCGCGTCGTCGCCGCGCCGTACGGCTGGACCGAGCGTGACGCGACGCGGCCTTTTTTGTCCCATTCCATAAACATGATGAAGCTGTCGCCGTGATTGACGACCAGTCGCCCGTCATCCGCCTCGGTCCAGGTCGAGGCGGCGCGCAGCACGTCGGGCGCGCCGTCGAGCGGGAGATCCACCCCATTTTTGTCCGGGGCGCCGTGCCGCAGCCTGAGCACAGTGCCGAGCGGCGGATCGAGCGTGCCGAAATGCGTCTGCAGATACGCCGCCGCCTTCGCCAGCGCATCGCGCGGATCGAGTTCGGGTCGGCGCTGATAATGCCATTTCTGGCCGGTCCGCAGCAGGATCGCGGCGAGCGCTTGCCCGCCATGCTTGCCGTCGAAATCCCAGTTCCAGGCTCTTAGCAACGCCACCGCCTTGGTCAGTTGCACATCGCCTTTGGGGTCGATCGCAGCGACATCATTATACCAGCGCGCCGCCCAACTCAGCCGGCTGACGCCGGTATCGAATTTGATCCGGTCGAGATCGGCCGCCGAGATTGACGGGTGCTGCCCCATCAACTCGACCGCACGCGTGCCGCGATTGGTGGTGTCGGTCTCGATCCCGAGCAGCGGCGAATAGTCCGCCGGTTTGAGTTCCGAGCCTGCCCCTGCCGCCTGGAACGGCGTGTTGTTGGCGTTGACGAGATAGCCCGAGGCTGGATTCACGTTCTTGGGAACTTGCGCAAACGGCACCGTCCCCGCCATCAGATCGCGCGACGTGTCGCCCGGCAGGACATGCTTGTAATCAAACCCCGGCTTCCGGTTGGGGAAACTCGCATTATAGACATAGGCGATGTTGCCCTGCGCATCGCCGTAGAGGAAATTGGTCGCAGGCACGCCCTGGATCGCCAGCGCTTTCTGCCATTCGGCGAAGGCGCGCGCGCGCGTCAGGCGGTAATATTCCTCGACCATGCGGAGCTGATCCGCCCCGGCGTAGCGGATCGCGAACGCCCCGCTTTTGTTGACCACCACCGGCCCCTGCACCGCGCGATACGCCATTTTGGGGATCGGCAACACGAACGGCCCGAACGCGACCTTGAGCCACACGCGCTGCGTCTGCAGCGGCAGCCACTTCCCGTCGAAGCGGTATTGCGTGCCATCGGCATTGGTCACGAGCTTGTAGACATCGGTCAAATCGGGTCGGTTGACCGTATTGGTCCAGCCCAGCGTCTCATTATGCCCCAGCACCGGGAACGGCACGCCGGGAAAGGTCGCACCCGAAAAGTGCCAGCCGGTGCCCGATTGCACGCTCAGTTCGTACCAGGCGACCGGGCCTTGCCATGGCTGATGCGAATTCGAAACGACGCGCGTGAAACCATCGGCCGAGCGCTTCGGCGCGACGACGAACGCGTTGGAGCCATTAGGCATCGCCTCACCCGTGGCGGGCAGCGCGGTCGGATCGGGGCTGTCGGGCACCGCGCCCGCATCCTCGCGCGGCAGCGGCTTGTCGCCGGTCAGCGCGCCCAAAGTCTGGTCGAGCCCGAAAAAGAAGGGCGTCCGTAGGACAAAGCCGGTGGCGATATCCTCGCCATTGGCGGGGAACAGTTTCGACAGCCGCACCTCGCCTGGATGACGGCGGGCATAGGCGTTGAGGCCGCTGGCATAGGCATCGAGTAAAGCACGGACGTCGGCAGGTTGCTTGTCATAATCGCGGTGCGCGGTCTCGCGCGCGCCGAGCAAGGCGAGCGTGTAATCGACCTTGGCCCCGTCGGCTCCAGACATCGCGCCCAAGCGCCCGCGCGCCATCGCGACCGCCTCTTGCAGCGTCGCGAAATCATCCTCGGCATGGGCATAGGCCACGCCGTAGGCGACATCGGGATCGGTCTTGCCGAAGATGTGCGGCACGCCGTAGCCATCGCGCGCGATGACGCTGTTATAGATATGGGCCGGAGGCGGAGTGACCGCGCTCGCCGCCAGCGGCTCCCACACCGCAAGGCCGATCGCGGCCAGCGCCACGACCAGCGCCAACCCAGCTATTCCACGCCCAAACCAGCCCCGCATCCACCCCAACCTTTTATTGTTTGGCAGAGCTGTAGCGCGGGGCCGCGCGGTGTGCGAGCGGCTTGTGACGGTGCCACCCCGACCGGGGGCACCGTCACCGGATCAGAAGCCAGCCTTGAGCGTGACGAAGAACTGCGCCGGAGCACCCGCCAGCAACGTCTGATTGTCGCCGGCATAGCCAAAGCCGTTCGATCCGATCGTCGCGATATACTTCTTATCGAACAGATTGGTCGCATTGCCCTGAATTTCGAACTTGCGATCGGCGATCGTCACGTGCGCCCCGATCGTGGCATCGACGATCACGCGCCCCGGCACCGACTGGTCATTGGTGTAGGTGAAGTAGCGGCGGCTCATATAATTTCCGCCGATGCGCCCAAAGAACACCGAACCGGCATAGGTCAACTCGGCCTTGGCGAGGTTCTTCGGGCTGTCAACCGTGGTCTTGCCCTTGATCGCGATCGGCGTGCCGCCTGCGACCGGCACATCGTTGCGGTACGTCGAGTCGTTATAGGCGTAAGATGCGAAGATCCCGAAGCCGTATGGCAGCTTCACTTCGGCCGCCGCTTCGAGCCCGTAGGAGCGGACCGAGCCGACATTGGCGAGCGTCGCGAGATTGCCGACAATCCCGGCACCAACCGTGGTGCCGAGGATGCGGTTGCTGAAGTCGACATAATAACCGACGAGCGAACCGTTGAAGCGACCGCTCTTGAAGCGCGCACCACCTTCGAACGTGTCCGACTGCTCGGGCTTCAGCTTGTTGGTCGAGATCAGCGCGTTGAACCCATTCTGACCGGTCGAGAACGGACCGTTGGTCCAGGCCGAGACGAAGGCACGCTTCGATTCGGTGAAGTCGGCGAAGAGCTCGGCCGAATTGCTCAGCTTATACGCAACGCCCGCATGCGGCTGGAACCAGTCGGTCGCGTCGATCGACCCGACCGCGGTATCACTCACAACGATCTGGCTGGCCTTGTTCTTGACTTGGAAACCCTTCCAGCCAAGATCGACCGTCAACGCGCCGAACGTGAGCTTGTCCTGCACATAATATTGCAGCGTGTCAGTCGTGTACTTGCCATAGCGCTGCGTGAAGAAGGGGAGGTCCTGCAGTTGGAGCGCGCTGCGGGTCGGCACCGTCCGGCTGTCGAGCGCGTAGAAGCGCCGCGCTTGGCGGAAATCGTTGCGTTCGTACCAGCCGCCGACGGTCACATCACCGAACATGCCGAGATCGGTGCCGATCGATCCGAACACGCCCTTGCGGCGAATGTCATATTCGGTGGTGCGCACCGAAATTGGCACGCCCGAGGGTGAGGGAACATACGGCGTGAACCACGTGCCCTGGCCGTGGTTGGAATGGTAATAGGCCTTGAGTTCGCCGTGAATCGCCGAACCCTTGCGCGTCTCGACGCCGAACGACGCGAGATAATCCTGCCGCAGACCCGAGGCGTCGAAATAGGAATCGTCGACCGTGCCCGTCGCACCGTAAGGAGCGGGATAGACTGTGCCCGCGGCAGGGTTGGTCGGGCGATTGCCGGTCACATCGGAGAAGCCATCGGCTCCAAGCGCGCCGGTCGTGTTATTGCGCGTGTCGATATTGTTAGCGACATCGGCGATCTGCACGGCGAGCGGGAAATTGTTCGAGACATTGTCATTGTTGAGGCCGAGGCGGCTGATCTGGTTGAGCGACAGATCCTGATAATCCTGCTCGCGCCGATCCGAGAAGTTGAACGTGCCGACCAAGCGGACCGCCGGCGACAAGGGTGCCGTGAATTTCGCATTGACCTGGTTCTGCTTTTGCTTGCCGAACCCCTTCCACTTGCCCGTGGTCAGATAGCCATAGGAGACATAGGCCGCCGGGCCATTGTCGCCCAACACGCCGGTGTCGAGCCGCAGGAACGTGCGATAGGTATCGTTGCTGCCATAGGTGCCGTTCGCCTGAACGCCGAATTTCGCGGTCGGATCGGACGAGCGGAATTCGATCGTGCCGCCAAGATTATTGGTCGCCTGCGTGCCGATCGCGCCCGCGCCTTGCGAGACGATCGTCTGGCCGACATTCTCCGAGGAGATCGCGCGGCTGATGTGGAGGCCGTTGGTGTTGCCATACGACCCGTCGCCGAGCGGGATACCGTCGAGCGTGAAGCCGATCTGATTCTGGTTGAAGCTGCGGATCGAAACGCGCTCCGACCATTCATAGGCACCGAAGGCGTCGGCCGACTGGAAGTTGACGCTGGGGAGCTTGGCGATCGCCTTGAGCGGGCTGGTGCCCGGCGTCAGGATCGCAATGTCGGCCTGGTCGAGTTGCTGCACTTGCCGCGTCTGGCCCTTGCCGACGATGATGATATCGCTGTCGGCCGTCTCGGCAACGGGCGCGGCGTCGGGAGCGGGAGCAGGCGGGGTCGGCAGATCGCGCGCCGAGGCGGCAAGCGGCCAGGACAAAGCGACGCCGGCAAGCAGGCAGAAGGCAGAACGGTGCATGATATGAACCCCATTTGTGGATGTGGCGACACCACTCCCTGTGTCCCGGCCCAGCGCCTACCGATGCTGCGTTGCAACAATGCGTAAAATCCGAGACTTACGGATGATGGATTTGCGTCCGAAACATTACAGCGGGAATCGAACGCGTCCCGACCCTTGTGTTGCACATATGCAACACTACATCCGCTGCAACGAAGGAGGGACACTTCCACCATGAACATCGAAAAATTCACCGATCGCGCCAAGGGCTTTCTGCAATCGGCGCAAACCGTCGCGATCCGGATGAGCCATCAGCGGATCGCGCCCGAACACATTTTGAAGGCGCTGCTCGAGGATGAGCAGGGCATGGCGTCGGGCCTGATCGCCGCAGCCGGGGGCGACGCCAAGCGCGCGCTCAGCGAGACCGACCTCGCGCTGTCGAAAATCCCGGCGGTGAGCGGCGGCGGCGCGCAGCAAACCCCCGGCCTCGACAACGATACCGTGCGCATGCTCGACCAGGCGGACCAGATCGCGACCAAATCGGGCGACAGTTTCGTGACCGTCGAGCGGTTGCTGGTGGCGCTCGCGCTGTCGCTCAACACGGTGGCGGGCAAGGCGTTGAAGACCGCAGGCGTCACCCCTGAAGCGCTCAACACAGCGATCGAGCAAGTCCGCAACGGTCGCGTCGCCGATAGCGCAGGCGCGGAAGACAAGTTCGACGCGCTGAAAAAATTCGCGCGCGATCTCACGCAAGCGGCGCGCGACGGCAAGCTCGACCCCGTGATCGGCCGCGACGAGGAAATCCGCCGCACGATCCAGATTCTCGCAAGGCGAACCAAGAACAATCCGGTGCTGATCGGCGAACCCGGCGTCGGCAAGACCGCAATCGCCGAGGGGCTGGCCTTGCGCATCGCCAATGGCGACGTGCCCGATACGCTGAAAGGACGGCGGCTCATGTCGCTCGACATGGGCAGCCTGATCGCGGGCGCGAAATATCGCGGCGAGTTCGAGGAGCGCTTGAAGGGCGTACTCGACGAAGTAAAGGCCGCTGAAGGCGACATCGTCCTGTTCATCGACGAGATGCATCAGCTGATTGGCGCCGGAAAATCCGAAGGCGCGATGGATGCGGGCAATCTGCTCAAACCCGCACTCGCGCGCGGCGAGCTGCACTGCGTCGGCGCAACCACGCTCGATGAGTATCGCAAATATGTCGAGAAGGACGCCGCCCTCCAGCGCCGCTTCCAGCCGGTGTTCGTCGGTGAGCCGACCGTTCCCGACACGATCTCGATCCTGCGCGGATTGAAGGAAAAATACGAGCTCCACCACGGGGTGCGCATCACCGATGCCGCGATCGTCGCGGCGGCGACGCTGTCGCACCGCTACATCACCGACCGCTTCCTGCCCGACAAAGCGATCGATTTGATGGACGAGGCCGCGTCGCGCATCCGCATGGAAGTCGAGAGCAAGCCCGAGGAAATCGAAATCCTCGACCGCCGCATCATCCAGTTGAAGATCGAGCGCGAAGCGTTGAAGCGCGAGACCGATGCCGCGTCGCAGGACCGGCTGGTCACGCTCGAAGGCGAACTCGCTAATCTGGAGCAACAATCGGCCGAATTGACCACGCGCTGGCAAGGCGAGAAAGACAAGATCTCGGCCGAGGCGAAGCTGAAAGAGCAACTCGACGCAGCGCGGCTGGAACTGGAGCAGGCGCAACGCGCGGGCGATCTCGCCAAGGCGGGCGAGCTCTCCTACGGGCGCATCCCCGACTTGCAGCGGCAATTGGACGCGGCAGCGGGCGCTACCAAGGGCGCGATGCTGCGCGAGGAAGTGACCGGCGAAGACATTGCCGGCGTCGTCGCGCGCTGGACCGGCATTCCGGTCGAGCGGATGCTTGAGGGCGAGCGCGACAAATTGCTCGCGATGGAAGCGACGATCGGCAAGCGCGTGATCGGCCAGCAAAATGCGATCCGCGCCGTCTCGACCGCCGTGCGCCGCGCGCGCGCGGGCTTGCAGGACCCCAATCGCCCGCTCGGCTCGTTCCTGTTCCTAGGGCCAACCGGCGTTGGCAAAACCGAACTGACCAAGGCGCTCGCCGAATTCCTGTTCGATGATCCGACCGCAATGGTCCGCATCGACATGAGCGAGTTCATGGAAAAGCACGCCGTCGCGCGGCTGATCGGCGCGCCGCCGGGCTATGTCGGCTATGAGGAAGGCGGCGTACTGACCGAAGCGGTGCGGCGGCGGCCGTATCAGGTGGTGCTGTTCGACGAGGTCGAGAAGGCGCATTCGGACGTCTTCAACATCCTGTTGCAAGTGCTCGACGATGGGCGGCTGACCGACGGCCAGGGCCGCACGGTCGACTTCACAAACACGATCATCGTGCTGACCTCCAATCTCGGCAGCCAGGTGCTGACGACGCTGGGCGAGGGCGAGGACGTCTCGACCGTCGAGCCGCAAGTGATGGAAATCGTGCGCGGCCATTTCCGCCCGGAATTCCTCAACCGGCTCGACGAGATCGTGCTGTTCCACCGGCTCGGCCAGGCCGAGATGGCACCGATTGTCGACATCCAGGTCGCGCGCATCGCCAGGCTGCTCGACGAGCGCAAGGTCGGGCTCGAACTGACCGACGCCGCGCGCGCGTGGCTCGGGCGGGTCGGCTATGATCCGGTCTATGGCGCGCGGCCGCTCAAGCGCGCGGTGCAGCGCTATCTGCAGGACCCGCTCGCCGATTTGATCCTGCGCGGCACGGTGCTGGGCGGCGCGACGGTGAGGGTCGATGAGGGCGACGGAAAGCTCGAACTGCAGGTCGTGTGACCGCACACGAAAAAGGGGCGGCTCCGTTGCCGGAACCGCCCCTTCTCAGGCCCTCGCTTGGTACCTCTTAGAACTTGAAGTTCGCGCCGCCGCGGAAGGTGCGGCCGACGATACCCTGCTGCGTCCAGGTCGGGTTGTAATTGACCGCCGCATAATTGGCCGGGTTGATCGGCGCCGAGGCGTCGAGCAAATTCACCGCGTTCAGGTAGAAGGTGAACTTGTCGTTGACCTTGAACTGACCGACCAGATCGAGCGTGAAGAAGCCCTTGGTCCGGCAGAACACATCGCCCGTGCCGTAGAGATTGTCGGCGCAGGTGTTGGCCCCGTGGCCGCTCTGGTCGACCGCGACGTTCTTGTAACCGCTGGTGTAATAAGCGGTTGCCGTCAGCGTGGTGGCACCGACCTGCATGCTGTTCATCCAATTGGCACGCCAGCGTGGCGTACC
This sequence comes from Sphingomonas psychrolutea, assembly GCF_014636175.1. Taxonomy (GTDB): domain Bacteria; phylum Pseudomonadota; class Alphaproteobacteria; order Sphingomonadales; family Sphingomonadaceae; genus Sphingomonas; species Sphingomonas psychrolutea. The sequence continues at coordinate 57,731 of NZ_BMDW01000016.1, forward strand.
CGCACCCGAGGACAGAACATACGGCGCTTGCGTGCCGACATAGCTGTCGATGATGCCATCGCCCGGATCGAAATCATAGGTCAGGATTTCGGTGCCTTCGAGCCGGCTGGTAAAGCGGTTGCCGCCACCGAACTTGAAATCGGCCTGGACCGACACGTCGATCCCCGAGGTCTGCAGCGACGACGCATTGGCATAAGGCGAATTGACGATCAGCACCTTGCGAATCGCGTTGGGGAACAATGGATCGGGATCGTCCAGCGTCACGGTGTAGCCGGCCGGCAGCGCCGTTCCGGCATAGTAATTGGCGATCGCCGTGCCCGCGAGCGGACCGCCCGAGATCACATCGGTCTTCTTGATGTTATAGTAATCCGCCGTGACCGACAGCCAGCGCGTCGGCTGGAAGATCGCGCCGCCGGTGAAGCTGCGCGACTTTTCGGGCTTCAGGTTCGGGTTCGATGCGCTGTTATAGCCGAGCGAATAGCTCTGGACATAGGCGTTGTTGCCGTGCGCCGCGACGACGGCGGCGGGCGGGGTGGCCGAAGTATAGCCGATCACCGCGCCATTCTGCGATTCGGCAAAGCTCGGTGCACGGAAGCCCTGCGTATAGGTCGCGCGCAGCGCAAGCGACCGGATCGGCGTAAACTTGATCGTCGCCTTGGGCGAGAATTTGCTGAACCCGTCCGAATAATGATCGAAACGACCGGCAGCACCCAGCTCGACCGACTTCAGCACGGGGGCCGAAATCTCGAAATAGCCCGCCGAAACCGTACGCTTGCCCGATGCGGTGACGGCGTTGAGGCCGAGGAACGCATTGTTGGCATTGGCATTGGGGTTGTTCAGCTCCTCGCGCCGCACCGATCCGCCGATGCCGACCTGGAGCGGACCCCCGGGAAGCTCGAAGAAGCTCTTGGTCAGCGAGCCTTGCAGGAAATACAGCTGCCCCTTGGCCGAGTTCGACTGGGTTGGCGAAACCTGATCGCGCACCGCCTGGCTGTTCTGCGACGGGTTGATGAAGTTGTAGCTGCCGGTGTTGATCGCGTTGGTCAGCCCGGCAATGTTGATATAGCCGGTGTTGGTGCCGACCAGATCGCTGCGCGCATAGCTAGCATCGAGCGAATAGGCCCAATCGTCGCCAAACTTGCCGGCAATGCCGGCGGCGACGCGGTACACGTCATTCTCGGTCGTCGATGTCTGCGGCAGATCACCGAACGCGTAGGAGATCTGCGCGCCGAGACCCGATGCCGCGTAGGGGTTTTGCGGGTTGAGCTGACCGTTGGCGAGCAGGGCCGGAAGCACGATGTTGGTGCTGTTGATCGGGTTACGCTGACGGATCGTGAACGGCGCCGCTGTCGAGAAGACGCGGCTGTGATAGTAAGTTCCGGTCACATAGGCCTGCGCCCGGTCGCCGACTTGCAGCGTGCCGTGGATCGTCGCGCCATAGCGCTCCTGCTCGGGCGCGATCGTGCCATATTGCGTCGTGTTCTGCTCGCAATAGGCGCCGGTTGCATCGTTGCGCGTGATCGTGCCGGTCACGCATCCAGCCGGGTTCAGGACTTGGGTCAGCGCACCCGGCACCGCGACACCCGAATAGATATTGCCGGGCGTATAGGTTGCAGGCCGCACCACCGCTGCGATCGCTGCCGACCGGTTGCCAAACGCACCCAGCGACGCGCTGTTGTTGTTCAGGCCGCCGATCGAGGTCAGATCGGCCGTGTTGTACGGGAAGCCGCGATCGGCGACCGAGATGAGATTGTCCTTCTCATATTCGCCGTTGATATAGACGTTGAAGCCCTGCACCTTCAGATCGCCATAACCAGCGGTCAGCGTCGCGCGGCGCTCGCCGCCGTCGCCGCGCTGCGAAACACCGGCCTCGACCGTGCCTTCGAACCCCTGGATTTCCTTGCGCGTGATGATGTTGACCACGCCGCCGATCGCATCCGCGCCATATGTTGCCGACGCGCCGTCCTTGAGCACTTCGATCCGGTCGATCGTGCTCTTGGGGATCGAGTTCAAGTCGACAAAGGCGCGCTGGCCGTCATCGGCATAGGGATAATTGACGGTGCGGACACCGTCGATGAGCACAAGCGTCGAGTTGACGCTGAGCCCGCGCAGCGAGACCGCTGCCGAACCCGAACCGAAGCCCGCGGCAAACGCCGTCGGGATCGACCCCGAGTTATCAGCCGAAATCGAGCGGACCGCATCGGCGACATTGGTGATGCCCGCGCGCTGCAGATTTTCGCTGGTCAGCACCGTGATCGGCGAGGCGGTTTCGGTATTGAGACGACGGAACAGCGTGCCCGTAACGACGATATCGCTGCCCTGGTCGCTTTGATCGGCGGCTTGCGCCTTCGGGTTGACCGGTGCCGCGCTGGTGGCGGCGGTCGCGCCGGCCTGCGCCTGGTCCTGCGCGAACGCGGGCGCTGCGCTCAGCGCGAGCAGCAGCGCGCCTGTGGCGGCACCGGACAACAAAACGGGCTTGCGGATGGTCGAGGTCATTCGGGTCACATGTGGTTCCTTGCGTGACGCGCGCACCGCTTTCGAAGCAGTGCCGCGGAGTGGCAAGTCTCGTGATCCGACGCATAAACGCATGCTCGGCCCCCCGAGACATGGCGGCTGAATGACTCCGCTGCGGATGGCTGTAAACCCGCAGCGGCGCGCGTTCCGGTACTTTAGAATGAGGCTGTCACTGAAAAGACACAAATCGTAACATCATCGAAACGAACCATTTACTCGGCGCGTGGCATCGGTCCGGCGACCAGCAGCGGGTCGATCTTGGCGTCGCGCCACTTGAGGCTCCAGTGGAGATGCGGCCCCGTCGCGCGCCCGGTCATGCCCGACAAAGCGACCGGCTGGCCGCGCAGCACGCGCTGCCCCACGTGCACGTCGATCCGCGAAAGATGCAGGAAGGCGGTGTTGAGCCCGGCGCCGTGATCGATCATCAGCAAATTGCCCTCCAGCGTGAAGGGATGGTCCGCCGCCAGGATCACCACGCCATCGGCAGGCGCGAGGATCACCGATCCGGTCGGTTTCGCAACATCGAGCCCCGAATGATACGATCCCGCCTCGTTATTCTTGTAAATGCGCTGCGACCCGAACAGCGTCGAAATCCGCCCCGTCGTCGGCCACAGGAACGGTTGCCGCCAGCCTTGCGAATCCGACTGGATGCGACGCGCGGCGTTGATCTGCGCGAGTTCGGCGGGGCGAAGCCGATCGAAATCGGGCTGCGGCAGCGGGATTTTGGGCAGGCTGTCGAGCCGCGACACATCCCAGCCGCGCGGCGCGATCGTCAGCGTATCGCGCACCCGCCGCGCATCGTCGAGCGTCGCGACAAGCGTCGCGGTCGGCGCGGCGTCGCGGTCGAACCCGATCAGGAACCGGCCATCGGCGGCGACTGGCACATCCACGCCGTTGAAGCTGAGCAAGCTGGTGCCAGCGGGCGCAATGCCGATGACGATGCCGCCCTGGATCATCGATCCGGAATAGCTGAAACTGTCGCGCACCGGCGCCTGGCGCGGCTGAACGGTCGGCTTGCGCGCGATCGGCGCGGGCGGGAGCGGTTGCACTTGGCGGATTTCGGGCGCGGTGGTGCAGCTGCCCAGCGCGATCAGCGCGGCAAGGCCGATCGTCCAGCGTGCCACGCGCAAGCGCCCCCCGGCCCGTTTCATCCGCTCATCGCCGCCGTCGCCAGCGCGGGCGTCGCATAGGCCTCCTGCCGCGCGACGCTCCAATAGCGCAAATCGTCGAGCGCGATCCGCACGCCCGATGTCGCGCAGACAACATGGTCGCCCGGGCTGAGCACGCGAAAACCGTTCGCCATGAAATGGAGCCGCGCTGCGCGATCGGTGTTGGACATCAGCATAAGACGCGCTCGCTACAAAAGGGTTGGTTGGTCGGGTTTGACTGCATCATAAGCTTTGCCGACGCTGCGCTCAACCTTCGCATCGACTTGCCCGTCGCGGAAATGCAGCGTGACCGCGCCCGCACCGCGCGCCGCCTCGGCGGATCCGACCACCGCGCCGGAGGGCCGCGCCGAAACGAAGGCGTAGCCGCGATCGAGGATCGCGTTCGGCCCGAGCGTTTCGACCAGCCGCCATGTCGCCTTTACCCGGTCCCGCGCGCGTTCGAGCTGGCGCTCCAGCGTCGACAGCCGCAGCGCCGCGCTTGAGCGATCGAGCTGCCCACGCGCGACGCCCACGCGCCGCTCTAACCCGCGGTCGAGCCGCGCGCCGAGATCGTCGGCGCGCTGCCGCTGCGGCCCGAGCAAGGCGTCGCGGCGCGGCAGCACACGCACCAGCGCGTCGAGCCGTTCGCGCCCGCGCTGGTGATAGCGCCGCACGCATTTCTCGCTGCGCTGGCCATAGCCGCCCAGCGTCAGGCGCAAATCGGCGAGCACCGGCACCGCCATTTCCGCCGCCGCGGTCGGCGTCGGCGCGCGCAGATCGGCGGCGAAATCGGCGAGCGTGGTGTCGGTCTCATGCCCGACCGCCGAGATGATCGGGATGCGGCACGCCGCGATCGCGCGGACGACGACTTCCTCGTTGAACGCCCATAGGTCCTCGATCGAGCCGCCGCCGCGCGCGACGATGACGAGATCGGGGCGCGTCTCCGGCGGCATCGCATCGAACCCGCGCACCGCAGCGGCGATCTCCGCGGCGGAGCCAGCGCCCTGCACCTTGACCGGCCACACCAGCACATGCGTTGGGCAGCGATCCTCGAGCCGGTGCAGAATGTCACGGATCACCGCGCCCGTCGGCGAGGTGACCACGCCGATCCGCGCGGGCAGGAATGGCAAGCGCTGCTTGATCGAGGCCGCGAACAGCCCCTCCCCCGCCAGCTTGGCCTTCAACTTTTCGAGCAAAGCCATCAGCGCGCCTTCGCCCGCCAATTCCATGCGATCGATCACGATCTGATATTTGGAGCGGCCCGGATAGGTGGTGACCTTGCCGGTCGCGATCACCTCCGCCCCGTCCTGCGGGGTGAAGCCCAATTGCGCGACATTGCCCTTCCAGATCACGCCGTCGATAACGGCATTTTCGTCCTTCAGGCTGAGATAGGCATGGCCCGAGGCAACGCGCTTATAGCCCGAAATCTCGCCGCGCAGCCGGACATGGCCAAATTCGCTCTCAACCACGCGCTTCAATTTGTTGGCGAGCTCGCCGACGCCCATCACCGAATTACCGGGGCTTACGTTGTCGTCAGGCGCGCTGTCGGCTAGCAGGCGCGCTGCTGCATCGAACAACACGTCGCTTTGAGGGTCCGCCATTGAATGTCCTGCTGATCGGTTCGGGTGGTCGCGAACATGCGCTCGCGTGGAAGCTGGCGCAATCGTCGCGCCTCGGTACACTGTTCGCTGCGCCCGGCAATCCGGGCATTGCGGCGCATGCGCAGATCGTCGCGCTCGACGTGTCCGATCATGCCGCCGTGGTTGCGTTTTGCGCGGCAGAAGCGGTCGAACTCGTCATCATCGGCCCCGAAGCGCCGTTGGTCGATGGCCTTGGCGATAGCGTTCGCGCAGCCGGCATCGCGGTATTCGGACCCGACAAGGCCGCCGCGCAGCTCGAAGGATCGAAGGCCTTTACCAAAGCAGTGTGCGACCGCGCGGGCATTCCGACCGCAGGTTATGTCCACGCCACCAGCCGCGCCCAGGCACGCGCCGCGCTCGACAAATTCGGCGTGCCGGTCGTGATCAAGGCCGACGGCCTCGCCGCAGGCAAGGGCGTGACCGTCGCCACGACGCGCGAGGAAGCCGAGGGCGCGCTGGCCGACCTGTTCGGCCTGCGTGGTGGCGAAGCGGTGATTGAGGAATTTCTGGAAGGCGAGGAAGTCAGCCTGTTCGTGCTGACCGACGGCACCGCCATCCTGCCATTCGGCACCGCGCAGGATCACAAGCGCGTCGGCGACGGCGATACCGGGCCGAACACCGGCGGGATGGGCGCCTACAGCCCGGCGCGCGTCCTCACACCCGAACTGGAGGCGCGCGCACTCGACGAAATCGTCCGCCCGACGGTGGCGGCCATGGCGGCTGCGGGGACGCCGTTTTCGGGCGTGCTCTATGCCGGGCTGATGCTGACCGCCGATGGCCCCAAGCTGATCGAATATAACGCCCGCTTCGGCGACCCCGAATGTCAGGTGCTGATGGCGCGGCTCGACGAGGATTTGCTCGATATCCTGCTCGCGGTGGCGACGGGCACGCTGGGGACGCGCGGTCCGGCCAAGTGGCGCGACGCGACCGCGCTCACGGTGGTGATCGCGGCCAAGGGCTATCCCGGCACGCCCGAGGCCGGTGCTATCCTTACTGGAATCGCCGAAGCCGAAGCCAAAGGCGCGACGGTTTTTCAGGCCGGCACACGCCTGGAAGGCGGTCAGATCGTCGCATCGGGCGGGCGCGTGCTAGCGGTCACCGCTTGCGGGCCGACGATCGCCGATGCGCAAGCCGATGCGTATCGCGCGCTCGCGGCGATCGATTTTCCCGGCGGATTCTACCGCAACGACATTGGCTACCGTGAAATTATGCGCAATGCGCACGGACGCGAGATTGCACGCGACGCGGGCTGACGCTTTACGCTAATCGGGTCGTAGATTCAGGAGCATGTCCATGGCCGCTAGCCCGCAAAACCCGAACCAGGCCGTCGACATGATGGTGCCGATCACGATCACCCATGTCGCGCTGATGCTGGTGCTGGCCATTCTCGCCATCGTCGGGATTTGGTGGGGAACGGTGCTGCGCCGCCGCAATGCCGCCGCGCAGAAGCGAATGGCCGAGGATTTCGCGATTGCCGAAGCGCATGGCGCAACCACAGAGCCGACCGCAATCTCAAGCGATGGCGCGGTCAGCGACGTCCCGATCGAACCTGTGGCGGACGCCCCCGCAGTCGAACCGCCGGCCGCAACCGAGCTGACCCGGATCAAGGGCCTCGGCCCCAAGCTCGCCGCCACGCTTGCCGACCTTGGCATCACCCGCGTCGAACAAATCGCGGCGCTTAGCCCGGGGACAGCGGCCGAGCTCGACGCCAAGCTCGGCTCGTTCCAGGGCCGCATGGCGCGCGATCGCTGGATCGAGCAGGCCAAGCTGCTCGCCGCCGGCGACACTGCCGGCTATGAAGCCGCGTTTGGCAATTTGGGCGGATAGACCCGCGGCCCTTTCGTCGCCTCCACACCCGCGATACAGCAGCAGGATGCCAGACCGCTCGCTTCCCCGGATCGACCGCCGTACGCTGCTGATCGGCGGTGGCGCCGGGATCGGCCTGGTCGTCGCGTGGGGCCTGTGGCCACGGCGTTATTTGCCCAATCTCACCGCCGACCAGGGAGAGACGCTGTTCGGCGCGTGGCTCAAGATCGGCAATGACGGCCATGTCACGGTCGCGGTGCCGCAGGCCGAACATGGCCAGGGCGTTTATACCACGCTGCCGCAAATCATCGCCGACGAACTCGGCGCGGACTGGCGCACGGTCGCGGTCGAGCCGGCCCCGCTCAACCCGCTTTACGCCAATCCGTTCGGTGCAGAAGAACTGTTCGAAGGCGGCGATGACGCGCTGTTCAAAGGCTGGCGGGATGCCCATGCCGTGCAGATCGGGTTGATGTTTACCGGCGGATCGAGCTCGGTGCGGAGCTTCGAAGAACCGCTCCGCGCCGCGGGCGCGGCGGCGCGGACGCTGTTGTGCAAGGCGGCGGCCAGGCGCTGGAAAGTCGATTGGCAAACGTGCGGCGCGATCGACGGCTTCGTCGTGCATGGTAAGGACCGGCTGCGCTTCGCCGAACTGGCGGCGGAAGCCGCGCGCGATTTTGGCGGCGGCGCGCTGCCCGGCCCGCTCCCCTTACGCGGCGATACCGACAACCGGCTCTACGGCCAGTCGCTGCCACGGCTCGATGCGCCGTCAAAGGTCGATGGATCAGCCAATTTCGCGGGCGACGTGCGCTTGCCCGACATGCTCTTCGCCAGCATCCGCCAGGGCCCGGTCGGCGACAGCACATTGGTGCGGGTCGATCGCGCGGCGGCGGACCGGATTCGCGGCGTGCTGCAGGTCGTCACCAACGACCAGTGGGTCGCGGCGGTCGGCATCAGCTGGTGGGCGGCGAACAAGGCGCTCGACGCGATGGCGCCGCGCTTCGAAACGCGCGGGGGCGTGGTCGACGATGCCAGCATCGACCGCGCGCTCAACACCGCGCTCGATGGACCGGGCACGCGAATCGCGAAGGCCGGCGACCTGTCGGCAGCGTTCAAGGGTGCCAAGCTAATCACCGCGGAGTATCGGGTTGGTCTTGCGCCGCACGCCGCGATCGAGACGATGGCCGCGACCGCGCAGTTGCGCGACGGCCGCCTCACCCTGTGGCTCCCCACCCAAGCGCCCGGTCTCGCGCGCGCCGCCGCCGCCGCCGCGATCGGCATCGCCGAAGACGCGGTGCTGGTCCACCCGATGCTGATCGGCGGATCGTTCGGCGCGAATCTCGAAACGCAGTGCGCAGCGCAAGCCGCGGTGCTGGCCGCAAAGTTGAACCGCCCGGTGCAATTGGTGTGGAGCCGCGCCGAGGATTTGTTGCACGATCGCTTCCGTCCGTCCGCGCGCGCGCGGATGGCGGCGCGGCTCGGGGCGAACGGGCAAATCCTCGGCTGGCTGGCCAAGATCGCCGCGCCCGCCACCGGGCAGCAGCTCGCACGACGGCTGCTGGCGCACGACGGCGGCTCCAGCGCCGCACTGGCGCTCGCGCCCTCGGGTGATCGCTATGCGGTGGCGGGCGCGAAGCCCGTCTATCGCATTCCGGCCTATGCGGTCGATCACCACCCCGCCGACATCGGCGTGCCGACCGGGCATTGGCGATCGGGCGCACACAGCTACACCGCGTTCTTCACCGAATGTTTCCTCGATGAACTCGCGCATGTCGCGGGGATCGAAGCGCTGTCGTTCCGAATCGGCATGCTCGGCGGCGATGCGCGGCTCGCGCGCTGCCTGTCGACCGTCGCCTCGCTCGGCGGATGGGAGGGCGGCGTCGCGGGCAGCGGTCAGGGCATCGCTTGCCACAGCTTTCGCGGCAGCCACATCGCGGTGCTGGTCGAGGCGCATATCGGCGAAGGACAAGCGGTCAGCGTCGACCGGATCGTCGCGGCGGTCGATTGCGGGCGGCAGGTCAATCCCGACATCGTCAAACAACAGATTGAAGGCGGGCTGCTGTTCGGCATGGCCGCCGCGATTGGCGGCACCACCGGCTTCACGGCCAATTTGGCGCAAGCGCGCAGCTTCGGCGCACTCGGCCTGCCGCGTCTGGCCGACACCCCCGACATCACGGTCGAACTGATCCCGAGCGAGGCCGAACCCGGGGGGGTAAGCGAACTTGCCGTGCCGCCCGTTGCACCGGCGATTGCCAACGCGCTGCAAGCCGCTACGGGGGGACGCTTGCGGCGCCTGCCGCTCGTTCCCGGAACCGTCTGATGCCGCCTGTTCTTCCGCCTGCCCTCCCGCCCGCGCTGCTCCCGCCCGAGCATCCGCCGGTCCGCCTGCGCAAAGTCGGCGTGCTGCTGACCAATCTCGGCACGCCCGACGGCCCCGACGTGAAATCGGTGAAGCGCTATCTGCTCGAATTCCTGTCGGACAAGCGCGTCGTCGAAATCCCGGCGATCCTGTGGCAGCCGATCCTGCGCGGCATCATCCTCAACACCCGCCCCGCCAAATCGGCCGAGGCCTATGCGCAAGTGTGGAGCGACGACGGCTCCCCGCTCGCCGCGATCACCAAGGCGCAGAATACCGCCTTGCAGGGCGCGTTCGGGCCGGGCGTGATGGTCGATTGGGCGATGCGCTATGGCAAGCCCTCGATCGCCGAGCGCGTGCAGGCGCTAAAGGATGCCGGATGCGACCGCATCCTGATCGCGCCGCTCTATCCGCAATATTGCGGGGCGACGACCGCGACCGCCAACGACAAGGTGTTCGAAACGCTCGCTAAAATGCGCTGGCAGCCCGCGATCCGGACGCTGCCGCCTTATTATGACGACCCGGCCTATATCGACGCGCTCGCCGAATCGATCGAGGCGGCGGTGGCGAAGCTCGATTTCGAGCCGCAAGCGATCGTCGCGAGCTTCCACGGCATGCCGCAGCGCACGCTCGAGCTCGGCGATCCCTATCATTGCCATTGCCAGAAGACCGGGCGCTTGCTTGGCGAACGGCTTGGCAAGCCGCTGGTCGTGTCGTTTCAGTCGCGCTTCGGCCGCGCCAAATGGCTCGACCCGGCGACCGACACCACGCTCGAGGAATTGCCGGAAAAGGGCATCACCAAGATCGCGATCTTCGCCCCCGGTTTCTCGGCCGATTGCCTTGAGACGCTCGAAGAACTGGCGATTCGCGGGCGCGAGAGCTTCGAGGAAAAGGGCGGTACGCACTTCGCGTATATTCCTTGCCTCAACGACAGCGATATCGGAATCGCCATGTTGCGTGCTTTACTCACAAGGGAACTTGAAGGCTGGGTCGCGCCCGCCTAGCGTCGGCGTTGGACACAAGATCCAACGAGGAGAGACAGATGGCACGCGTCGCAATCGTAACCGGGGGAACGCGCGGCATTGGCGAGGCGATCAGCCTTGCACTGCAGGAGACCGGCGTCACTGTCGCTGCGACCTATGCGGGCGACGACGCCCGCGCGCAGGCGTTTACCGCGCGCACCGGCATCGCCGCCTACAAATGGGATGTCGGCAATTTTGATGCCTGCCAGGAGGGCTGCGCCAAGGTCGCCGCCGAACATGGTGAGGTCGATATCGTCGTCAACAATGCCGGCATCACGCGCGACGGTACGATCCTGAAGATGAGCTATCAGGATTGGAAAGAGGTGATCGACACCAATCTTGGCGGGTGTTTCAACATGGCCAAGGCGGTGTTCCCCGGCATGCGCAGCCGCAAATGGGGGCGGATCGTCAATATCGGCTCGATCAACGGGCAGGCCGGTCAATATGGCCAGGTCAATTACGCCGCCGCCAAATCGGGCATTCACGGCTTCACCAAGGCGCTGGCGCAGGAAGGCGCGAAGTTCAACGTGACCGTCAACGCGATCGCGCCGGGCTATATCGACACCGACATGGTCGCGGCGGTCCCGGCCGACGTGCTGGAGAAGATCGTCGCGAAGATTCCGGTCGGGCGGCTGGGCCAGGCTGGCGAAATCGCGCGTGCGGTCACCTTCCTGTGCTGCGATTCGGGCGGGTTCGTGACGGGATCGACGCTGTCGATCAATGGCGGGCAGCATATGTACTGACCGGCGCAAGGGCGGCCACGTCCGCCCCGGTCGCGCGCCGCGCGAGCGCCCGGCACGGCCGGCGGACGCGGCAGCGCACTGATCCGGGCAACGGCTTTGCCGTCTTCACCCCACCGCACGCAAAACGGGGTCGGCCTTCTCGAGGAAAGGCCGACCCCGCCCCCCGGCTACGCAACACGGGGGTAACTCAGGAACTGTTCAGCGCCGGTCGGCAAAGCCGCCGTCGGACGGGCTCGCTAGGGCGACCCGCCGTCCGGTAGGGGCGCTGCTCGCTTTCGCGAGCGCCGGGGCGGACAGTGCCGCCCCGGTGCCCTTACCGGCACCCATCCCGCTGGATCGCGCGGCCGGCCAGCGCACCACCGCCCGCGCCCAGCACTGTGCCCAACGTCCGGTCACCCCGACCGGCGATCACGTTGCCAAGCAAACCGCCCGCAATCGCACCAATGATTGTTCCCTGGTCGCTGCGGCAGCGGTTGTGGGATTGGCTGTAATAGCGCCGGTTCTGATATTGGTCCTGATACTGATACTGGTTTTGATATTGGCGATATTGACGCGGCTGTTCGTAACGACGGTCGTCGCGGTAATCGCGACGGTCATCGCGCCGATACTCTCGGTCGTCCTGACGATTGTAGCCGTCCTGATACGCTTGGTCATAGGCATAGGCCTGGCTATTATCGTAGCGCTGCGCTGCAGCAGGCGTTGCGGCCAAACCGGCGGCGGTCATGGCCATCGCGGTGGCGGCGAGCGTAAGCTTCTTCATCATGGTACGTCTCCTGTTCGGGCCGGTTGGGCTGTGTCCGATGCCAGACGTATGGCCGAGTCGCCCTGAGACGAGGCTGAATGGGGTTGTTAGCCACCGTTCATCACGATGCCTGTGCCGCGGACGAAGGTTGCGTGATGTGCGCGCCTCCCGCAGGGGCGGGGTATGCGGATATTCTGGTCGCTCCTGCTCATGCTCTTGCTCGTCCCCGAAGGGTCGCGACCGGTCCATCGCCCGGTGCTGGGCGCGGTCGCAGACGTGCGCGCCACTCCGGTCGCGCTTGACCGCGCCGATCCGCGCCGCCGCCGCGTCGGCGATCTCGTTTGGCTCGGCGGGGTCAAGCTCTCGAGCCATGACCCGGCCTTTGGCGGCTTCTCTTCGCTGGCCGTCGCTGGCGACCGCTTCACGCTGTTGAGCGACGGCGGCAATATCGTGCGGTTCGCGCTGGGCCGCGACTGGCACTTGCGCGCGGCGAGCTTTGGTGATGTGCCCGACGGACCCGGCACTGGTTGGTCCAAGCGGAGTCGCGACAGCGAATCGATGAGCGTCGATGCGAAGACCGGCGCGATCTGGGTCGGGTTCGAAAATGCCAATGCTTTGTGGCGCTATGCTCCAGACTTCGCGCATGCCCAGGCGCGCGTCCGCCCGGCGGTGATTCGCCGCTGGCCCGAAAACGCCGGACCTGAGGCGATGGCGCTGCTGCCAGGCGGCGGAATGGTTACGATCGGCGAGCGCGAGCCGTGGCGCGGCGCAAAGGGGCGTGGCGGCGTCGTCTTTTACGGCGATCCGGTGCTCCACCCGCGCCGCGGCTTCCGCTTCAATTACCTGCCCCCCAAGGGGTATGATCCAAGCGACATGACCGTGCTGCCCGACGGGCGCTGGCTGATCCTCAACCGGCGATTCAGCTGGGCGCGCTTTTCAAGCGTGCTGAGTGTGGTTGATCCGGCGCAGGTGCAGCCCGGCGCGACGGTGCGCGGACGCGATATCGCAACGCTGGCGGCACCGCTGATCCACGAAAATTTCGAAGGGGTCGCGGCCACGCGCGAAGGGCGCGCGACCATCATTTGGCTGGTGTCGGACGACAACCAGCTCCCGGTTCAGCGCAGTCTGCTGCTGAAATTCAGGCTATCCCCGGCCCCGCCAACGCAGGCCAGGACGCAATAGCGCTTAAGCGGCGACCTGAGTCGCGGCGGTCAGCTTCTTGGAAACGTCACGCTTCAGGCGACGCGCACGCAGCGAGAGCTTTTCGTTGGTCGTCTTGACCAGCCAATTGTCCAGCCCGCCGACATGCTCGACCGAACGCAGCCCGTGCGCCGAAACGCGCAGCTTCACGCTGGTGCCGAGCGCGTCCGAGATGAGCGTGACGTTCTGCAGATTCGGCAGGAACGTGCGCTTGGTCTTGTTATTCGCGTGGGAGACGTTGTTTCCCACCATCCGGCCCTTGCCGGTCAGTTCGCAAATGCGCGCCATCGTGAATTCCTGAGTCGATGATCGAGCTCTTAATGAAGCTCGTGAAGGCGGGGCGCATACCGAAAGCGATCCAGCAGGTCAACATCTGCGGTCGTTACGACGTGTGCGTTGCGGCGCGAATACGTCTCTGTCATGCAACGAACACGCGGACTCGGCGTTTGGTTACGGTAACGATTCGATTTGCCCCGATGATTGGGCACTACAGGAGAAGTCCCATGCGTTTCCTTTTGGCCCTGGTCGGCCTTGCCGCGCTTGTTGTCGTCGCCCTTGTATCGCTTGGCATGCTCAAGATCGATACCAAGGCCGGGTCGCTGCCAAGCGTCAGCGTCAACGGCGGCAAAGCCCCCGAAGTGACCGCCAACATGGCGACGGTCGAATTTGGCACCACCAACAAGACCGTCGAAGTGCCGACCGTCGGCACCACCACCAAAACAATCGCCGTGCCAACGCTCACGCTGACCAAGCCGACCGGGGCGGATGGCAATACCGTCACGGCCCAATAACACCGGCGCACGATCGCGCCGACGATCTGGCGGTTTCGCACGCGGTGGGGCATGGGATCGCGGTGATCCCACTCCCCGCCCCGATGCGCGCTGCGCTCGATGCCGCCGCGCTGGCGGCAGCGGCGGGCGAAGTGCCGGTAGGTGCCGTCGTAATGCGGGGCGGGCGAATCATCGCGATTTCCTCCAATGCGCCGCGCGCCTTGCATGATCCGACGGCCCATGCCGAAATTCTGGCGATTCGCGCGGCGGCAGTGGCGCTCGGCACCGACCGGTTGAGCGATTGCGACCTGTGGGTGACGCTGGAACCTTGTGCCATGTGTGCCGGCGCGATCGCGCACGCCCGCATCGCCCGCCTCTATTATGGCGCAAGCGATCCCAAAGGTGGCGCCGTGGAACATGGCCCCGCGCTGTTCGCCCAGCCGACAATCCACCACCGACCCGAAGTGTTTCCAGGCATTGGCGAAGGGCAAGCGGCCGCGTTGCTGCGCGATTTCTTTGCCGCACGGCGCTGACCTGCCGCGCGCGACGTATCCGAAAGTAACGAGACGGTTGTGAAATCACCCGAATCGCGCGAAGGAAGCTGCAGCATCATGCACCCGCTCCCCCCCTTCCCGTGGATCGACGTCGCGATCATTTTCGCGCTGATCGTGTTGAACGGCGTTTTCGCCATGTCCGAACTGGCGATTGTCTCGTCGCGCAAGGCGCGGTTGGAGGCGATGGCGCGCGCCGGCAAGCGCGGGGCCCGCGCGGCCATCGCGCTGGCCGCCGACCCCGGCAAGTTCCTCTCCACCACGCAGATCGGCATTACGCTGATCGGCATTCTCGCGGGTGCCTATTCGGGCGCAAGCCTGGGCGGGCCGGTCGCGGTACGGATGCAATATCTTGACCTGAGCAGCGAAGTGACCCAATCGATCGGCTTTGCGCTCGTCATCGGCATTACCACCTATTTGTCGCTGGTGATCGGCGAGCTGGTGCCCAAGCAGATTGCGCTGCGTGCGCCCGAGCCGATCGCCGCGGCGATGGCGGGGCCGCTGATGGCGCTGGCCTGGGGTGCCGCCCCGGTCGTGTGGCTGCTCGATTCGTCGAGCGGCGCGCTGTTCCGCGTGATGGGGCTGAAGCGCGAGAGCGAGGAGCATGTCACCGCCGAGGAACTGCATCTGATCGTCGCCGAAGCGAGCAAATCCGGCGTGATCGAAGAACATGAACGCTCGATCATTTCGGGTGTCGTCCGCCTCGCCGATCGCCCGGTGCGCGAGGTCATGACGCCGCGCACCGACATCGAATGGATCGACGCGACGCTCGACGATGCCGGTCTCCGCGCGGCGCTGGTGCAAGCTTCGCACAGCCGCTTGCCGGTCACCGAAGGATCGGTCGATACTGTCATCGGCGTGGTGCAGGCGCGCGACATCGCCGTCGCTTTGTTCAAGGGCGAGCCGCTCGACTTGCGAAAGCTGATGCGTCAGGCCCCGGTGGTGCTCGATCAGATCGACGCGATGGACGCGCTCGACGCGCTGCGCCAGGCCGAAGTGCCGATGGCGCTGATCCATGACGAATATGGCCATTTCGAAGGAATCGTCACGCCCGCAGATCTGCTCGCCGCGATTGCCGGCGAATTCGTCTCCGACGCCGACCCTGCGGATGCGCCGACGGTCGTGACGCGGGACGACGGATCATTGCTGGTCGCCGGCCATATGGCAGCCGATGCGCTCGCCGAACGCCTCGGCATCGATCTGCCCGAGGAGCGCGATTATGCCACCGTCGCCGGCCTCGCGCTCGCGGTATTCCGGCATTTGCCGGGCGAGGGCGAGAGCTTCGTCGAACAAGGCTGGAAGTTCGAAGTGGTCGATCTCGACGGCCGCCGGATCGACAAACTCCTGATCAGCAGCGCGCGCGACGCGGGGTAGGGTTACCCCCTCCCGTTCGTCCTTAGCCTGTCGAAGGGCCGGTGCCACATGCGATGCCTCGCGTGCGGAGAGCAATGGTTCGACAAGCTCCGCACGAACGGAATTGAGGACCCGGTTGCTATCGCACCGCCGCCTCCGCTTCCGCGATCGCACGGTATTTCGTGCGCAACGACACCTTGTCGATCTTCTCGGTCCCCAGCCGCGGCAGCGCTTCGTCCACGAACCAAATCCGCTGCGGCACCTTGAACGCCGCGATATGCGCGAACAGGAACGCACACAATTCCTCGGTCGTCAGCGCCGCGCCCTCGCGCGCCAGCACCACCGCGCCCGGCACTTCGCCAAAGCGCTCGTCGGCCAGCCCGAACACCGCGGCCTCGGCCACGGCGGGATGTTCGTAGATCGCGGCCTCGACTTCCTGGCACGAGATATTCTCGCCACCGCGGATGATGATGTCCTTCTTGCGATCGACGATGAACAAATACCCGCCCGAATCGACATAGCCGATGTCGCCGGTCAGGAAATAGCGGTCGGGCGTGAACGCAGATGCCGTCGCATCGGGCCGTCCGTAATATTCGGTGAAGTTGCAGACCGAGCGGATCGCCACTTCGCCGCGCTCCCCTTGCGCCACCGGCTTGCCCGCGCCGTCGAGGATCGCGAGATCGACCAGCGGAAAGGACGCGCGTCCGGTCGAATTGGGCTTGGCGAGGTAATTGTCGCGGAAATTGCCGCAGCCGATGCCATTCGTCTCGGTCAGGCCATAGCCGAGCAGCGGCTTGGGCCCGCCCATTTCCTCGGCGATGCGGCGGACATGCTCGACCGGGCGCGGCGCACCGCCCGCCGCAAAATCGGTAACGCTCGACAAATCATAGTCACCGCGCTTGGGGTGCGTCAGAATCTCGAAACTCATCAGCGGCACGCCGACAAAATAGCTGACCTGCTCGGCCTGAATCAGCCGCATCGCTTCCTCGGCATCCCATTTCGGCATCAGCACGAGTTTGCGCCCCATCGCGAAGCTTTGCAGGAACACCGGCACTTCGGCGGTGACGTGGAACAGCGGCACGTTGAGCAAGGTCGCGGGCTGCCCGACCGGCGGGTTGCCGTCCTCGCTGGTGATACCGAGCATCACCAGCGCTTGCGCCAGATAATTATACACCGCTTGCGTCACCGCGCGATGATTGCTGATCGCGCCCTTCGACTGGCCGGTCGAGCCCGAGGTGAACAAGATCGTCGCAGGATCGGTCGGCGCGATGGTGGGGAGTGTCGCATCGGCGGCTCTGGTCAAGCCGGCGAGCGCGGCCGCCAACGGCTGCAAATCGTCGATTGTCACCACCTCGGTCTTGAGGTCGGGGATCGCTGCCAGCCGCTTGGCGCGGGGCGGATCGGCGAACACCAGGCTGCACTCGACATCGCTCATCGCCGCAGCCAGCTCCTCGGACTGCCACCAGCCGTTGAGCAGCGTCCCCACGCCGCCGGCCATGACGATGCCCATGTACAGCACGATCCACGACGGCGAATTGCGCATCGCGATGCCGATCCGGTCGCCCGGCTGCACGCCGTGCGTCGCGACCAGCGCCCGCGCGACCTGCGTAGCCGCGGCGTAGACCGTGGCGAAGGTCAGCCGCTCGTCGCCCGCGACCAGGAAGGTCTTGTCGGCATGGTCGGCGGAGTAATGCGCGAAATAGGGCGGCAGCGTCTGCGGTACGCCAGTGATGAGCGGCAGCTCGATCCCTTCGACCGTGACCGTGCCCAGCGCCAGCGGCGCGCCTGTGCCGGTCAGCGCGGCGAGCGCCGCATCCATCCGCAGGTCCAGTTTGCTCGGCATACACGCTCTCCACTTGGTCTTATTGCTTGTCGCCTTTATGGAGGCGCAAACCTCCGGGGAAAAGCCTTGATCCTGTCTCATCTTTCGCCAGTGCTCGGCCAGATCCCAATGCTAGGCCAGATCGTCGCCGCCGCGACGACGGTCTCCCCGCACCTGCATTTCACCGATCTGCACCTGAGCAAGGTCGCGCTCGACCTCGGTTTCTTTCAGATCAAATGGTATTCGATCGCCTATATCACCGGCATCGTCGTCGGCTGGTGGTACCTGCTCAAGCTGATCGCCCAACCCGGCAGCCCGATGGCCAGGCGGCATGCCGACGACCTCGTCTTCTACGCAACGCTCGGCATCATTCTCGGCGGGCGGATCGGTTACGCGCTCTTCTACGCCCCGCAATTGCTCGTCTCGACCGGCATTTTCCGGCTGTGGGATGGCGGCATGTCGTTCCATGGCGGCATGATCGGCACGTCGATCGGCATCATCCTGTTCGCGCGAGCGCAGAAGCTCGATTGGTTGCGCATCCACGATTATCTTGCCTGCGCCGTGCCGTTCGGGCTGTTTTTCGGGCGTGTCGCCAATTTCGTGAATGGTGAATTGTGGGGCAAGCCGAGCAATGTTCCCTGGGCGATCGTCTTCCCCGATACGGTGATGCCCGGCATCATCGATCCGGCGCGCCACCCGAGCCAATTGTACGAGGCAGGGCTCGAAGGAATCGCCTTGTTCGCGATTCTGTGGTTCGCCTTCTGGCGCACCAAGGCGCGCTACGAGCCGGGCAAATTGGTCGGGCTGTTCCTGCTCGGCTACGGCCTCGCGCGCTTCACGGTCGAATTCTTCCGCGAACCCGACGGTCAATTCCGCGAATGGGCAGGCGGCTTCTTCGCCAATACGATCCATATGGGCCAGGTACTGACGCTGCCGATGATCGTCGGCGGGCTGTATCTGGTGCTGACTGCCAAAGGCCGCCGCACCCGCGTCGAACCGATCGCCGGAGGCGAGAGCGTCGCGTGAGAAAATTCCCCTCCCGCTCGCGGGAGGGCACCTTCTTGCTCCCCTCCCGCTTGCGGGAGGGGCTGGGGGAGGGCATTGCGCACCTCAGATGTTCGCTGAATCCCCTCCCCTAACCCCTCCCGCAAGCGGGAGGGGGATTTTGGCCGACCGCCTCGCGCGCGCGATCACGCTGGCCGGGCCGATTTCGCTCGCCCAGTTTATGGCGGCCGCGAACCAGCATTATTATGAAACGCGCGATCCGCTCGGCGCGGGCGGCGATTTCACCACCGCGCCCGAGATCAGCCAGATGTTCGGCGAACTGATCGGGCTGTGGGCCGCCGATCTGTGGGACCGCGCCGAACGGCCGGAGGCGGCATGGGTCGAACTCGGCCCCGGGCGCGGTACGCTCACCGTCGATGCCCTGCGCGCGATGCGCAAAGCGGGCCTCGCGCCGCCCGTCCATTTCGTCGAGACCAGCCCGGTGCTCCGCGCAGCCCAGGCTGAGCGCGTACCGCAAGCGACCTGGCACGATGCGATCGACACGCTCCCGACCGATCGCCCGCTGATCGTGATCGCCAATGAATTTTTCGATGCGCTGCCGATCCGGCAGTTGGTGCGCGGGCGCGCGGGCTGGTTCGAACGGCTCGTCGCGTGCCAGGACACGCTGTTCCTGCCAATCGCGGGCAAGCAAATCCCCGATGCGGTGATCCCGGAACAATTGCGCGACGCCGCCGCCGGATCGGTGATCGAAACATCGCCCGCCAGCGTCGCGATCCTGCGCGGCCTCGCCCAGCGGATCGTGGCGCAGGGCGGCGCGCTGCTCGCGATCGACTATGGTTATGACGGCCCCGCAATCGGCGACACGCTCCAGGCGGTGCGCGGCCATGCCTTCGCCAATCCGTTCGAACACCCCGGCGAACAGGATCTCACCGCGCATGTCGATTTCGGCACACTCGCGGCCGCCGCCTTAGTTGAGCGCGCGCACGTGGCGGGCCCTACCGGCCAGGGCGCGTTCCTCTCCGCGCTCGGTATCGACGCGCGCGCCACCGCACTCGCGACGGCGGCACCCACCCGCGCGGCGCAGATTGCCATCGACAAAGCCCGCCTGACGCAGGACATGGGCGATCTCTTCCAGGTCCTCGCCGTCACCGCACCCGGCTGGCCCAACCCCGCAGGTTTTGCATGATCACCTACCGCGACGCCCGCACGATCGATGGCCCCGAGCTCGCCGCCATGGCGCGGCGCTCCTTTACCGAGACCTTCGGAACGCTCTACCCGCAGTCGGACCTCGCCGCCTTTCTCGACCAGGCGTTCGGCGCGAATGGCTTGCCGTCGCAATTGTCCGATCCCGATTTCGCGATCCGGCTCGCGCTGGCGGCCAAGGAAAATGGCGGCGAAGAGATCATCGGCTTCGTCAAGATGGGCCCCGTCACCTTCCCCGGCGAATGGCGCCCCGACGCGATCGAACTGTATCAATTCTACGTGCTGGGCGCGTGGCATGGCGAGGGCGTCGCGCAGCAATTGATGGCCTGGTCGCTCGAACATGCGCGCAGCCACGGCGCGCGCGAGATCATCCTCAGCGTCTATGTCGACAATCACCGCGCACACCGTTTCTACGAAAAATATGGCTTCGAAGATATTGGGCGGATCGCCTTTCGCGTTGGCGAGACGGTCGATGACGACAATTTGATGCGGCTGCTGCTGTGAGCGCGCCCCCGCCGGTCGCGGTCATCCGCGCGCCGTCATTGGACGGCGTCGCGCATGGCTTTCTCGGGCGGATCGGCGGGGTTTCTACCGGGCTTCATGCCGGGCTGAACGTCGGGATCGGCTCCGATGACGATGCTGCCGCGGTCCTCGAAAATCGACGGCTGGCGACCGCCGCCGTGCTGCCCGGAGCGGCGCTCACCACGCTCTATCAAACCCACTCCGCCGATTGCGTGACGGTACGCGCGCCCTTCGAGGACCGGCTGCGCCCGCGCGCCGATGCACTGGTGACCGATCGTCCCGGCCTCGCGCTCGGCATCCTGACCGCCGATTGCGCGCCGGTCCTACTGGCCGACGTGGCGGCGGGCGTCGTCGGCGCGGCGCATGCCGGGTGGAAGGGAGCGCTCGGCGGCGTGACCGACGCGACGATCCTCGCAATGGAAGCGCTGGGCGCAAAGCGCGAGCGCATCGCCGCCGCGATCGGCCCGTGCATCGCGCGCAGCAGTTATGAGGTCGACGACGCCTTTGCGCGCCGTTTCGCGGCGCACGACCCGGCCAATGAACGCTTTTTTGCGGAAGGCCGCGAGGGCCACTTCCAGTTCGACTTGGAGGCCTATGTCGCCCACCGCCTCGCCGAGGCCGGGATTGGCCGTGTCGCGCTGCTCGGACTCGACACCTACGCCGACGAAGCGCGGTTCTTCAGCTACCGCCGCGCCACGCACCGCGGCGAACCGGGTTACGGGCGGCAGATCGCGATCATCGGGCTGTCTGCGGGATAAGCCCCTCCCCTTCAGGGGAGGGGTTGGGGTGGGGCCGTGCCTCAAGCTTGACGTCGGACACGCGGATAGTCCCCACCCCCAACCCCTCCCCTGAAGGGGAGGGGCTTACATGACTATCGCGTCCTGAATTCCTCCGGCGCGGTAAGCTGCGCGAGGATCAGGCCATTGCCGTCGGGGTCGTTCAGCATCGTGAAACGCCCCCACGGCTGTTCGTCGACTGGCGACACCGTAATCCCGAGCGCGGACAGCCGCGCATATTCGGCATCGGCATTGTCGACGCCGAGCATCAGCCCCTGCACGCCGCCCGGCGGCATGCCCTGGAACCAGGTCACCAGCGCGATGGTCGCCCCGCCGTCTTTGGGCTGAAGCTGGATCCAGCGCATGTCCGGCCCCATTGCTTCGTCGCGCAACACCGCCAGCCCGATCACCTCGGTATAGAACGTCCGCCCCGCCACCTGATCCCTGACCGGGATCGACACCACCGCAACCGCCATACCGCGTCCTCCCCTGCGTTCGTCGCGAGATGGTATCTTTTGAGACTATCGCGCGGTAAGCGTTTCTATCATTTTTTGCAGCAGGACGGAATCCCGATGGCGAAGACCGACACGCACGAAACCGAAGCCGATCTGACCGGCGTCGCCGCGCGCACCAAGCCCAAGCCGTCGATTGAGAAAATCGGCGACCGCAAGCTCAAGCCGTCCACGCTGATGATGGGGCATGGCTATGATCCCGCGCTGTCCGAAGGGTCGCTCAAACCGCCGATCTTCGCCACCTCGACCTACGTCTTCCCCAATGCCGCGGCGGGCAAGCGCCATTTCGAGGGCGTCACCGGCAAGCGTCCGGGCGGGGCCGAGGGCCTCGTTTATTCGCGCTTCAACGGCCCGAATCAGGAGATTCTCGAAGACCGGCTCGGCGTCTGGGAAGAAGCGGAGGACGCGCTCGTTTTCTCCTCCGGCATGTCGGCGATCGCGACCTTGTTCCTGTCGATGGTCAAGCCGGGCGACACGATCGTCCATTCCGGCCCGCTTTATGCCGCGACCGAGACGCTGATCGCGCGGATTCTCGGGCGCTTCGGCGTGCATTGGCTCGATTTTCCGGCCGGCGCGACGCGCGCAGAGATCGATGCGGTGATGGCCAGGGCAGCGACCGGCAATGTCGCGCTCATCTATCTCGAAAGCCCCGCCAACCCGACCAACGCGCTGGTCGATATCCAGGCGGTGGCGGCGAGCCGCGACGCGATCTTCGCCAAGGCGGCGGTCAAGCCGCCGATCGCGATCGACAACACCTTTCTCGGCCCGCTGTGGCTCAAGCCGCTCCAGCACGGTGCCGACATCGTCGTCTATTCGCTCACCAAATATGCCGGCGGGCATAGCGATCTCGTCGCGGGCGGCGTGCTCGGGTCCAAGGAGCACATCAACACCATTCGCATGATGCGCAACACGATCGGCACGATCTGCGATCCCAACACCGCATGGATGCTGATGCGTAGCCTCGAAACGCTCGAACTGCGCATGAGCCGCGCGGGCGAGAATGCGGTCAAGGTCTGCGCCTATTTGCGTCAGCACCCGAAGGTCGAGCGCGTTGGCTATCTCGGCTTCTTGGCCGATACGCCGGGGATGGAGCGCCAGGCCGATATCTACGCGCGCCACTGCACCGGCGCTGGCTCGACCTTCTCGCTGCTCGTCAATGGCGGCGAGAAGGAAGCCTTCGCTTTCCTCGACGCGCTGAAAATCGCCAAGCTCGCCGTGTCGCTCGGCGGGACCGAGACGCTGGCGTCGCACCCTGCCGCGATGACGCATCTGTCGGTGCCCGATGCGCGCAAGCAAGCGCTCGGCATCACCGACAATCTCGTGCGGATCTCGATCGGGGTGGAGGATGCCGACGATCTGATCGCCGATTTCGAACAGGCGCTCGCGGCGATCTGAGTCGCCACCGTTCAGGGCGCGATGACCGTCACCCCGTCGATGTGCAGCGCGCGGCGGGCGAGCGTCGCGGGGAGCTTCCCGTCCTGGACGATCACCAGATGGCCGGGCGCGATCGTACCGCGCTCGAACGCCAGGCGTTCGGCGGCGGTGCGCAGGCGCGTCGTACTCGACGTGCGCGCGGTATAGGTGAAGCCGACCGGACGCCGCGCCACCACCGCGCGCCAAGTCACTTCCTCAAGCAGTTGCAGATCGATGAAGGGATCGGCCGGGGTGAAGTCGATCTGCTTGGCCTGCGCGACCAATCCCACCCAGCGCGGATCGCGGGTGCGGACGAAGACGGCGGGATCGTCCGCCCGCGCGCTCGTCGCGCGGATCGCCGCGAGCATCGGCACTAGATCGACCGCCTGTAGGGCGACGGCCGCGGCAAGGACGATCGTCGCGCGGCGCAAGGCCATGACGCTGATGACCGCGGCATAGGTCAGCGTGTAGGTCATCGGCCAGACCAGCCGCCCCGCAGCCCGCACCGGGTCCAGTGCATCGGTCAGCCAAAGCGGCAGATGCAGCGTCGCGACCGGTTGACCCCACAGGATCGGCTGCGGCCCGATCGCGACGAGCATCAGCACCGCAAAGCCCGGCAGCAGCCAGGCGAGCCGCCGCAGCCCCGCGCGCCGCGTTGCGCCTGCGACCAACACCACGAGGATCATCCCGACCCCGAGGTAATTCAATCCCTCATACCCGCGGCCATGATCCTGCGGCGGCGACGGCAGCAGCGCCGAATAGGTCGGATTGGCCGGGTTCCACCACCCATCGAGCGCCATTGGAAAAGCGCCGTACGTGCCGGTCGATTCGAAGCCGCCGCCAAACACCCCCTGGAGCGCGAGCAGCAGCACAACGACTCCGATCGTCGCCACCGCTTCGATCACGGGGCGCACGCGGCTGCCCGCGACGAACCGCCGCAGCAGCGCGCCCGCCCAGATACTCGCCACCATCAGCAAGAGATAGCTGTGCACCAGCGTCGCCGTCGCCAGCACCGCCAGCCACCATAACGGACGGTCGGTACGCCGCGGTTCGACATAGATCCACAACGCCCACAGGATCAGCCACTGCGCGCACAGGCTGACGTGCGGGAAGCGGTTGAACAGCATCGGCAGCGCCGCCAGCAAGACCGTGCCGAACCACGCCGTAAGCGTATCGGGGGCATGCGGGCGAACCAGCGCCCAGGCGAACAGTACCTGCAGCACCAGGCACGCGAACATCCACGGTCCGATGAATTGCAGCCCCGGCGGCAGCACGGCGGCAAACGGCCCCAACAGCAGCCCCAGCAACGGGATGCTGTCGGTCAGCAGCAAGCTCGTCCCCTCAGGCGCGGACAGCAAGGCGATGTGAAACGACGGCCAACCCCCGCCGGCAAGATAAGCGGCGAGCCCGATCGCGCTTTGCCCGCGATCATATCCGGCGAGCAACCAGCCGACATTGCGCGGATCGAGCGTCGCGAGCGGCATCCACGCCGCAAACAGCACGGTAGCGGTGGCAATCAGCGCGAGTACAAGAGGAATCCGCTTCATCATCGCCGCGTCTAACGATCGCCAGTCTACATCTTGTAAATTACGATCGCCGCCGACGCCGGGGTCCACTTTCCCCTAAACTTCCCCGTTCCGCCGACCTAAAGGGGTGCGATGTCGGCACCCGCACTCGCGCCTATGGGCGACTTCATCACCGGCCTGCCCAAGGCCGAACTGCATTTGCATATCGAGGGCAGCCTCGAGCCCGAACTGATGTTCGCGCTGGCCGAGCGCAACGGCGTCGCGATTCCTTATGCGAACATCGAAGAGATTCGCGCCGCCTATCACTTCTCGCGACTGCAGGATTTCCTCGACATTTATTATGCCGGGGCGGCCGTGCTGCTGACCGTGCGGGATTTCCACGACCTTGCGGCTGCCTATTTCGATCGCGCTGCGGCCGACGGCGTCGTGCATGCCGAAATCATGTTCGATCCGCAAACGCACACCGCGCGCGGCGTTAGCTTCGACACCGTCATCACCGGCCTACTGTCGGCAATGGAAGAGGCCGAAACCAAACACGGCATGACGACGAAGCTGATCCTGAGCTTTCTGCGCCACCTCGACGAGGCCGACGCGTTCGAGACGCTGGAGGCGGCGCGGCCGTGGCTCGACCGGATCGCGGCGGTCGGGCTCGATTCGTCCGAACTCGGCCATCCGCCCGAGAAATTCGCGCGCGTCTTTGCGGCTGCCCGCGCGCTCGGCCTCAAGTCCGTCGCGCATGCCGGCGAGGAAGGCCCGCCGGACTATGTCTATCAGGCGCTCGATCTGCTCGCCATCGACCGGCTCGACCATGGCAATCGCAGCCTTGAGGACCCGGTGCTCGTCGCCCGCCTGGCGCGGACGGCGATGACGCTGACGGTCTGCCCGCTCTCGAACCTGAAGCTGTGCGTCGTCGACGACATGGTCGCGCATCCGATCGACCGGATGCTGCGCGCGGGGCTGCGCGCAACGGTAAATTCGGACGATCCGGCCTATTTCGGCGGCTACATCGCCGATAATTACCGCGCAGTGGAGGCTGCGCGCGGCCTGACCCGCGCCGATCTCGTCACGCTCGCGCGGAACTCGTTCCTCGGCTCGTTCCTGCCCGACGACGCGGTTGCAGCGCATCTGGCGAAGCTCGATGCGTATGTAGCGCGAGGGTAGGGCAAGCCTCCTGTCGCACTTCCCCGGCGAAGGCCGGGGCCCCGTCGCGAAGGTCGCCGTAACGAAGCGCGATCCGCGCCTGTCGACGTTGCACTACTGGGCCCCGGCCTTCGCCGGGGAAGCAAGTCCTCCCAATCGGCCCCTCAGCCGTCCCCAACGCGCTCGATATCCGCCCCGACCGCGCTCAATTTCTCCTCCAACCGCTCATACCCGCGATCGAGGTGATACACGCGCGACACTTGCGTCTCGCCATCCGCCACCAGCCCGGCGATGATCAGGCTCATCGACGCGCGCAAATCGGTCGCCATCACCGGCGCGCCGGTCAGCCGCTCGACCCCGCGCACCACGGCGGTGCGGCCATGCACTTCGATATTCGCGCCCATTCGCGCCAGTTCGGGGACGTGCATGTAGCGATTCTCGAAAATCGTCTCGGTCAGCACGCTCGCGCCCTGCGCCAGGCACAGCATCGCCATGAATTGCGCCTGCATGTCGGTGGCAAAACCCGGATAGGGCGCGGTCGACAAAGTCAGCGGCTGGAGCGGGCCGGAGGCGGAGACGAGCAGATTGTCGCCGCGCTCCTCCAGCGTCACGCCGGCGGCGATCAGCGCATCGGTCGTCGCGTGCATGTCGGAGAGTTTGACGCCGACCAGTTCGAGCGATCCCCCGGTAATCGCCGCCGCGCAGGCATAGCTGCCCGCTTCGATCCGGTCGGGCATTACGCGGTAGGTGGCACCGTGCAGCCGGTCGACGCCTTCGATCTCGAGCGTCTCGGTACCGATCCCCGAAATCCGCGCCCCCATCTGCACCAGCAGATTGCACAGATCGACGATCTCGGGCTCGCGCGCGGCATTTTCGATCCGGCTGCCACCCTTGGCCAGCACCGCCGCCATCACGACATTCTCGGTCGCGCCGACCGAGACGATCGGAAAGGTGTATTTTCCGCCAGACAGGCGCCCACCGGGGGCGGTCGCCTTGACATAGCCCGCCGCCATTTCGAGCTTGGCCCCGATTGCTTCGAGCGCCTTCAAATGCAGATCGATCGGGCGGTTGCCGATCGCACAGCCACCGGGCAGCGACACCGTCGCCTCGCCCGCGCGCCCGATCAGCGGGCCGAGCACCAGGATCGACGCGCGCATTTTGCGCACGATGTCATACGGCGCCTCGGTCGCGGTGAGCTTCCCCGCGCGGATCGTCATCACCCGCCCGAAATCTTCGGGCCGCGCGCCCTCAATCCGGGTCGAACAGCCAAGCTGATTGAGCAGATGCCCGAAACTGTCGACATCGGCGAGCCGCGGCAAATTGCGCAGCGTCACCGGTTCCTCGGTCAGCAGCGCGCACGGCATCAGCGTAAGGGCTGCGTTCTTCGCCCCGGAAATGGGCAAGCGCCCCGACAGGCGGTTTCCACCGCGAATGAGAATACGATCCATGCCCCTCGTTTATCGCCTCGCTACGTCTGCGCAAGCCGGATAGAAAGGACCGGGGCGGACCGACTGCCGGAGGGGGCGGTTGATCGACTTTAATGCAAGCTTTGCGCCGCACTGCTTTTAGGGAACCATTCAAGGGGGATATTGCGCGCGTGTCAGGAAGTTGCTTCGCCGTTCGATTGGGCGACATGGTTGTGCTGACCGCAAACGAACGGCACGCGCTGGAGCGGCTGGAGGCGCGCGAACGCCATGTGCGGCGCGGCGCGACATTACAGCGCGATAAGGACCGCGCCGCGGAAATGTTCATCCTGCGCAAGGGGATGATGATGTCGTCGGTGCTGCTCGACGATGGCAGCCGCCAAATCCTGCGCTTCCATTTCGCCGGCGACATGCTCGCCGTATCGAGCCTGGCGTACCGCGCGGCGAGCGAGACGATCTCGGCGCTGTCGGATTGCGTGGTCTGCCCGTTCGAGCGGCCCGCCTTCGCGGCGGTCATTACCGACCATCCGAGGCTCGCTGCGTTGATCATGGTGTGCGACCAGATCGAACGCGCCGTGCTGACCGACCGCTTGGCGGTCCTCGGCCGCACCTCGGCCAAGGCGCGCGTCGCCGCGATCCTGATCGACTTGCGCAACCGGATGCGAATGCTCGACCGCGGCATTACGATGAGCTTCACGCTCGGCCTGACGCAGGAAGAACTCGGCGACGCGACCGGGCTGACCGCGGTTCACGTCAACCGCATGCTACGCCAATTGGAGGACGAAGGAATGATCGCGCGCGAGGCTGGCCGCGTGACCTTTACCGACGAGCGCGCACTCGAGCGCGCGGCGAATTTCGTCGATCGTTATGCCGGGCTCGATCTGGCATGGCTGCCGGCGGGGCGGTAAACCCCGGCCATAGCGACGTTCGACGCTACGCCTTTTCCAGCATGCATTGCAGCGGATGTTGGTTCTGCCGCGCGAAATCGAGCACTTGGCTCACCTTGGTTTCGGCGACTTCGTAACTGAAGATGCCGCACACGCCGACGCCCTTTTGATGGACATGCAGCATCACCCGCGTCGCCGCCTCCATATCCATGCGAAAAAAGCGCTGCAGCACGAGCACGACGAATTCCATCGGCGTGTAATCGTCGTTGAGCAGCAGGACGCGATACGGCGTCGGCTGTTTGGTCTTGCTGCGCGTCCGCGTCGCGACGCCGAGGCCCGTCCCCTCGTCATCGTTGGAACCCCCATCGTCGGGACCATCACGGCGCTCGGCCATCGAGATTGTGTTGCTGTCGATCATCTGTCGCTAAAATATGGCATTGCGGGGGGTGAGGGCAAGGGGGCTGATGCGTGCCGCCATACGAAAAGGGCGGCCCCTCGCGGGACCGCCCTTTTGCGTCGACGAAAAGCGCGATGCGCTTATGCGGCGATCTTCATCTTTTCAGCGGCAACTGCGACGCGGTTCGAAATCGGCTGAGCGATTTCACCAAGCAGCTTCAGGTAGTTCTCGGTGAACTTGGCGCTTTCAGCCATGAACGTGTCCATTGCCGACTTGGCATGCTCGCTCTGCAGCGCGAACAGTTCGGTTGGCGACTTGATCGCGGCGAACTGCTTGGCGGTCGCATTGGCCTTTTCGACCGACGCCTTGACGTAATCGTTCGTGTACTTGGCGATCTCTTCAGCGCCCTTGGCGGCGATCTTCGACGATTCGACCAGCGCCTCGACATTGCCCTTCGAGAATTCGTTCATGTCCTCGAACATTTTCGAACCCTTTTCCATGGCCGTCTTGGCGCGATCGTTGACATCGCCGAACAGCGACGTTGCCTGAGCCTGAACCTTTTCAGCGGCGGACTTGAGAGTATTTTCCATGGTGGTGACTTCCTTTTTGAGGATGGCCACCGCAGGTGCGGGGGCCGGCTTGCTTGCTTCGGGGGTAATGACGGGGGTCGGCTTCGGCGCGGCGACGACGATTGCGGGCTTGGCTGGCGCCGCCGCAACGACCGGCTTTGCGACGACCGCTGCGGGCTTTTCGGCGACCGGCGTGGGCTTTTCGACAGCCGGTACGGGCTTCGCTGCAACCGGTACGGGCTTCGCTGCAACCGGTACAGGCTTCGCTTCGGGCGCCTGCGCTGCTACCGCGGCTGTTGCCGGCGCGGCAACGGACTTGGTCGCGGCCTTTACGACCGGGGTGATGGCGTCGGATTTTGGACCTTTGCTGGCCATGATCGGATTGCTCCCGCGTTATTGCTGCACTGCAATATAAACGATGGAAGCCGCTTTACAAGCAAAAATGTTGCACCGCAACATAATGAAACGCAGGCGGTCCAACTACTGACGCGAAACCCTATCTGGCGCGCACATAGTCGCCGGGGGCATCGCCAAGCGCCGCGATCGCGCCGTGTCCGGGGATCCGTGCGCCGTTTGCGACAACCGTCGCCGAATCGCGTGCGCGCAGCCAGTCGATCCAGTCGGGCCACCAACTACCCTTGGTTTCGACCGCGCCTGCGACGAAGTCCGCCAGCGATTCGACCGGCACCGGGTTCAGCCAATATTGGTATTTTTGCGCGGCCGGCGGGTTGACCACCCCCGCAATATGGCCAGAGCCAGCGAGCACGAAGCGCTTCTCGCCCACAAACAGCCGCATAAGCGCCCAGACGCTCTCGGGCGGCGCGATATGATCCTCGCGTCCCGCCTGGATATAGCTTGGCGTGGCAACTTTGCCCAAGTCGATCGGCGTGCCGAGCGCGCTGAGCGCACCCGCCTTGCTGAGCAAATTGTCGCGGTAGAGATCGGTCAGATACTGCCGGTGCCACGTCGCGGGCAAATTGGTCGTATCGCCGTTCCAGTGCAGCAAATCGAACGGCGCATAATCCTTGCCGAGCAGATAATTGTTGGTGACGTAATTCCAGATCAGATCGCGCCCGCGCAGCTGATTGAACACTGCCGCCATATAGCGCCCGTCAAGAAAGCCGTCCTTCGTCACCGAATCGAGCAAGGCGAGCTGTTCGTCGCTCACGAAATGCAGCAGCTCGCCGGCTTTCTCGAAATCGACTTGCGCGGTGAAGAACGTCGCGCTGGTGACCTTCGCGGCCTCGCCCCGCGCCGCCAGAATCGCGAGCGTCGCGGCCAGCGTCGTCCCCGCCACGCAATAGCCGATCACATGCGCGGCCGGCACGTCGAGCAGTGCGCGCACCGTATCGATCGCGGCGATCTGCGCGGCGATATAATCGTCCCACACCACATCCTTCATGCTCGCATCGGCCGAGCGCCACGACACCATGAAGACCGTGATCCCCTGCTCCACCGCCCAGCGGATGAAGCTCTTCTCTGGCGTCAGGTCGAGAATGTAGAAGCGGTTGATCCATGGCGGGAAGATCACCAGCGGCACCGCCAGCACGCTTTCGGTCGTCGGGCTATACTGGATCAGCTCGTACAGATCGGTGCGCAGCACGACCTTGCCCGGCGTCATCGCCAGATTGCGCCCGACTTCGAACGCCCCTGCGTCGGTGTGCGTCAATTGCCCCCGGCCGAGATCGGCGAGCATGTTGTGCAGGCCCTTGAGCAGATTTTCGCCGCCGGTTTCGATCGTCTTTTCGATCACTTCGGGGTTCGTCGCGGGGAAATTGGACGGGCTCATCGCATCGAGAAAACCGCGCGCGGCAAAGCGCAGCTGTTCGCGTTGCTTGTCATCCACCCCCTGCACCGCCTCGACCTGCGCGAGCATTTGGTCGGACAGCAGGAAATAGCTTTGGCGGATCCAGTCGAACACCGGATTCTCGCGCCAGCGCGGATCCTTGAAGCGCTTGTCGCGCGCTTGCTCGGGGGTTTCCGCTGCCGCCGGCGCTTCGCCGGTGAGCATCCGCTGCCACAGCCCCAGGCTATCGGCCCAGAAATCCCGCGCCCGCGCCACTGTGTCGGGATCGGTCACGCCGGGGATCGGCGGCAAAGCCTTGCCCGCAACATCCAGCCCCTGCTCCAGCACCATTTGCTGCGCGCGCCCCAGCACCCATGTCCAATGCTGCATATCGGCCAGACTCGGCACGGCGACGTCGGGCATATCCGGCATATCGGCCATCAGGCGATCCTCTCGCTGCGTCTTAACCAGTCCGGTCATTCCCACCAAAGCGCGAATGCCGTAAGGTGCTCCCGTCTCTCTAACCGGAATCCCCGCAATGTCCGATGAATTCTATCGCATCAAGCGCCTGCCGCCGTACATTATCGCCGAAGTGAACGCGATGCGGGCGGCGGCGCGCGCGACGGGCGAGGACATTATCGATCTCGGCATGGGCAACCCCGATTTGCCGCCGCCGCCGCACGTGATCGACAAATTGGTCGAAGTCGCGCGCAAGCCCGACGCGCATGGCTATTCGCAATCGAAGGGCATTCCGGGCTTGCGCAAGGCCCAGGCCAATTATTACGGGCGCCGTTTCGGCGTCGAGCTCGATCCCGAAAGCGAAGTCGTCGTCACGATGGGCTCGAAAGAGGGTCTCGCCAGCCTCGCGACGGCCATCACCGCGCCGGGCGACGTCGTGCTCGCCCCCAACCCAAGCTACCCGATCCACACCTTCGGCTTCATCATCGCCGGCGCGACGATCCGCGCGGTGCCGACCACGCCCGACGAAAAATATTTCGAAGCGCTCGAACGCGCGATGGCGTTTACCGTCCCGCGCCCATCGGTGCTGGTGGTCAATTACCCGTCCAACCCAACGGCGGAGGCGGTCGATCTCGCGTTTTACGAGCGCCTCGTCGCCTGGGCGAAGGACAATCAAGTCTGGATCATCTCCGACCTTGCCTATTCGGAGCTGTATTTCGACGGCAACCCGACGCCGTCGATCCTGCAAGTCCCCGGTGCCAAGGATGTCGCGGTCGAATTCACCTCGCTCAGCAAGACCTATTCGATGGCGGGCTGGCGGATCGGCTTCGCGGTCGGCAACAAGAAACTGATCGCGGCGATGACGCGCGTGAAGTCGTATCTCGATTACGGCGCTTTCACCCCGATCCAGGCCGCCGCCTGCGCCGCGCTCAACGGCCCGCAGGATATCGTCGAGACCAATCGCCAGCTTTATCACAAGCGCCGCGACGTGCTGGTCGAGAGTTTCGGTCGCGCCGGCTGGGATATTCCCAGCCCCCGCGCGTCGATGTTTGCCTGGGCGCCGCTGCCGCCCGCGCTCGCGCACTTAGGAAGTCTTGAGTTCTCCAAACAATTACTGACGCACGCTCAGGTCGCGGTTGCGCCAGGGGTGGGCTATGGGGAAAACGGAGAAGGCTTTGTCCGCATCGCAATGGTCGAAAACGAGCAGCGCCTGCGTCAGGCCGCGCGCAACGTTAAGAAGTACCTCCAGTCGATGGGCGTCAACATCCCCAGCACAAAGGCCGGCTGAGCCGCGCCAATGCTGATCAACCCCCAATGCTGATCAACCCGCTGTATTCGCTGGCCGGCGTGCTCGTCGGGCTGATCGTCGGGTTGACCGGAGTCGGTGGCGGATCGTTGATGACGCCGCTGCTGGTGCTCGCCTTCGGGTTCCACCCCGCGACGGCGGTCGGCACCGATTTGCTCTATGCCGCCGCGACCAAGACCGTCGGCACCAGCGTGCATGGCTGGCGCGGCACGGTCGATTGGGGCGTCGTCGGCCGCCTCGCATTGGGCAGCGTCCCCGCCGCGCTGCTGACGCTGACGGTGCTGCATTATGCCGGCGAGCAAACCAAGGATACGGGTCGCGCGATTTCGCTCGCATTGGGCGTAACACTGATCCTGTCGGGCCTCGCCACGCTGTTTCGCGCGCACATCGTCCGCGCCTTGACGCGCGCGCTGGGCAAGATCGGCAAGGCACGGCTCGCCGGGCTGACCGTGCTGCTCGGCGTCGTGCTCGGCGTTTTGGTCTCGCTCACTTCGGTCGGGGCGGGCGCGCTCGGGATGACGGCGTTGCTGATCCTCTACCCCGACATGCCGCTCAACCGGCTGGTCGGCTCGGACATCGCGCATGCCGTGCCGCTGACCTTGCTCGGCGGAATCGGGCATTGGCTGCTCGGCTCGGTCGACGGGTTTCTGCTGGTGTCGCTGCTGGTCGGATCGATTCCGGGAATCGTGGTTGGCAGTGTGATCGCAAGCCGCGTATCGGACCGCGTGTTGGGGCCGATCCTGGCCGTGGTGCTGGCGCTGGTCGGTGTGAAATTATTGGGTTTGTTTTGATGGCACGTCCGGGCTTCGCGTTTTCCTGCCAGTTCAAAGTGCGCTATGCCGAGATTGACGGGCAGAAGGTCGTCTTTAACTCGCGCTATCTCGAATATGCCGATGTCGCGGTCACCGAATTCTGGGAGTGGACCGGCATCGCGGCGGCGCTGGGCGATACGTGGGCACACACCGAATTCCACGTCCGCCATACCGAGATCGACTATTTGCGGCCCTTCGTGCTGGGCGACACGGTCGCGGCGTTCGTGCGGATCGGGCGGATCGGCAATTCGAGCCTGACGCAGAGCTTCGAGCTGTGCCACGCGGAAACCGGCGCAGTGCATACCAAGATCGAGATGGTCATCGTCAACGTCCATCTGCCGACGGGGAAATCGCTCCCGATCGCGCCCGAGGTGCGGGCGTTTCTCGAGGCGTTGCCGGGGAGTTAGGGTGTGCACCCGTCAAAGGGGGGACAGGCCGTGCCGCTGCGCGCACTAGATGACGCGGATAACGAGTGGGAAGCACCCCGATCGCCACGGTCGAATTTGGTTTCGATCATATCCTTCGCAGCGGGATTCCAACGCGGCCGCTTGGGTCGCGTGGTTGGTGCGGTAGCGCGTCTTTGGTACGAGCCCGAGACTTCACGAGGTCCGGCCTTTGGCTGGAAGGCTCACGCTGGTATCTTCGCCATAATCTGCTGCACACCAGCGGGATCCGCCTCGATCATCCGCAAAAGCGTGACCGAGCTGCGATCCGGGGCGCGTCGTCCCTGCTCCCAGTCCTGAACGGTCGCGACGCTCAGGCGATACGTGTCGGCAAACTTGCTCTGGCTGAGTTTGGTCGCGGCACGAACTGCCTTTACATCCACGGTGGCAACGCGCCCGCGACTATGGTCCCCTTCGGCATAGGCAACGGCATCATCCAGCCCGCCCATGATCTTGTCGAATGCGCTCTTCATACTGTCTAGCCTTTCGTGGCTTTCATTTCTTAGTAAATGATGCGCGCAGCCGGTCTCCAACCCCCGCGAGCGCGTTCTGTTCTGCCTTGGTCAAATTGTCCTTCTCGCCTTTGCCGAACACGGTGAGCAGGAAGATCGGGATATCGCCGCCGCCAAAGAAATAGACGACGCGATAACCGCCCGACTTACCCTTGCCGCGACCGGCAACCCGAACCTTGCGCGCCCCGCCCGCGATCGGTGTCCCGCGTAACGGGTTCGTGGCGATCGCAGTTTTCACATCGTCGCACTCTTCTTCCGACATGCCAGCGGCCTTGGCATCGGCGAGATAAGTGTTGGTCTCGATGATCAACTGCACGCCCCTCATATGCGGCATTGCCGTATAGATTGCAAGCGAAATAGTACGGCAACGCCGTACATCCGCCCTACTCTTGTCTCGCACTGTTTCAAACACGCGACGAAACGAGAAACCCTATCGCCAGTCGATGTTGGCGACCCAGCCATCGCCTATGCATAAGACTGGGTGCCATTTGGGCGATTTACGCCGGTTCGCTTTCCCGCCTGATAGCGGCTGGTCGGCTCTTGGGCACGATGCACGCGCTGGCGACGGCAGAACGGCTATAGCTGGTGGAAAGCTGCCGTCACTTATTGCGAAAAGCCAACCAGCGTTGTCGCGCCACTTCGTTTGACAACCAGCAAGCGAACGCCGCCGCCTAGCTCATCTTGGTTGGAAACTTCTACAAGCCAAGCGTCGCGGTGGTCGGAAACATAGTAGGAAAGGTATGCGCCTTTAGCTGAGTATCTCTTGGGGAAGTGAGAGAAAACGTAATCTCTCGCCTTAACAATTGGATCTATGTGCGGCGCCATCGCTGGTTGCCGAACCACGAGCGCAAAACCTAAGAGCCCGTCTTGAATCTCAAGCGTAACGAGCGAGGCGTCGGAGGATAACGAGGGCGGCGGCAGCGTAGAGGAAGGCTGTTGCGGAACGGATGGTGTTTT
>NZ_BMDW01000017.1 GCF_014636175.1 Sphingomonas psychrolutea
AATCGCTTCTCCGAAATAGGAACACCGGTGACCGTCCGCCTCTCATAACATCTTCAAGTAAAAGCGCGGTTATGCTCTCGCGACGTTATGCAACAAAGCCGATCAACTGCCTTGTGAGGGCGCAGGTGATACGGAATAGACGAGCCGCTCATTTCTTAATGCGTTTCAGTGCGTCGTAGAATGCGGCGTCGCCGACCTCGGAGTTCGTCGCCTGTTGATCGTCGAAATAGTGTTTTTTCAGCTTTGCAATATCGTCCTTGTCGGCGGTAAAGCTGACGCGCGCAGTTCGGGTTTCGTTCACAGGTACGGGTAATTTGACTTCCGACCGCTTCATCGTGGCGAATTTCCGAACCTGACCCGTCGATACCTCCTGAGCCATCGTACGCAGCGCCGACAATTCGACGTATCGGCTATTCTGGTAAATGCTGTCCAAATCTCTCTCGTGCTTCTTCCACCTGTAGGTGAAGCTCGTGAGATTTTTGGTTGCCTCTCGCATGAGGTCTTTGACTTCGGCATAGACATTCGAGGCCGCGTCGATTCCCCGCTTGGTAGTCGTTAGGGGCAACTTTGACGGATCGTCCGAGTGCAGAAGCACCAAGCCGGTGATCGCAATGAACTGCCCATGAT
This sequence comes from Sphingomonas psychrolutea, assembly GCF_014636175.1. GTDB lineage: Bacteria > Pseudomonadota > Alphaproteobacteria > Sphingomonadales > Sphingomonadaceae > Sphingomonas > Sphingomonas psychrolutea. The sequence continues at coordinate 628 of NZ_BMDW01000017.1, forward strand.
AGTTGGGAACGGTGGCCTCGCCCCAGCCGGTCAGCCGAGTGGTATCCTTCCAGATCACGACGCGATCATTGCAGGCGACGGTCCAACCAGCGTCGTCTTTGACACCTCTGGTTTGCTCTTCTCGATCGGCTTCCTCTTCTGTGAGGAGCTTGCGGTAGAGGCCAGCATATATTTCAACCTTCACCCCATCGAGTACCCCGAAATAGGTGAACGGCTGGACTCGGCTGCCGTCAGGTAGCGCATCGGTCTCCAGCAGCCGGAATCCGGCTCCGGCGATCGGCTCGGCTCCCGCCACGATTTCCTCTTCCGTGCCGACGCGAACCTCGAACCCCTTGCTGATGATGATCGCGTAGTGGCGAGAGATGCTGTTTCTAAAAGACTCGATCCACGTTTTCTCAGCGAAGGCCTTTTTGCATTCATCATGAAGCTGAAAGACGGTTATGCGCGTACCGCCATCAACAAGTTCGCCATCCTTTAGCGGAAACATTGGCAGATCAGTCCACCCGCGATCACTCATCCATTCTGGGCTGAACTCTACGGTGAAGCCTTCATCATGGCGTGACTCCACGAGCGCGTCCGTCCCCAGCTTGAAGATCGCCCGCTTCATGCCGATGCCGTACATACCGACTGTGGCCGCAGCGGCCAACTGCTCGACATCCTCGTCAGGCGGACGGCCCATCGAGAAAGCGTACTTCTCGGCGACACTCTTCGGAATGCCGCCGCAATTGTCCTCGATAATGAAGTAATTGGCGTCGAAGGTCATAGTGGCCCTGTAGCCAGTGTAGGGCGTATCGCCTTGGACCTCACCAATGCTGCGAAGGATGCCATCGACGCAATTATCCAACAGATCCCAGTTGATCGACGACTGTTCGTCGATTTGCTGACGAGATGCGAACGCTGGCACCCGCTTACCAACGCCACCTATATCAGCATGGGGGCGTACCCCCTCGAAGATCACAAACTGATCCACCGCATGCTGGGTCTGCGAAAGTTGATTGCGTTTGATTATGATCCTGAAATCGTCAAACGACAGGTGTTCAATCGTCCGATCGATACTTGTAAATGCGTGTGCCACTCGTCCGGCGATCTGGTCGCCAATCTCGACGCGGTTCTCGCCGATGCCGGCTATGCAGATGCATCGAATTTGATCGTTTGGTTGGATTATACCTCGCCCGCGGAACTCGGCGAGCAAATCCGCGAGTTCGTAACGTTGCTGGACAAGCTCAAGCTTGGCGACGTGGTGCGCATTACCGTCAACGCGAATGCTAGCTCACTCTTTTCACCCAAGCCAGAGAAGGGCGTGCCGACGATGCCCGGCGAGGAGGTTCGGAAGGTCAGATTCGAGAAACTGAGCGAACGGATAGGTGACTACCTTCCCGCCGATGCAGAAGCGGAGATGATGACGGACGAACTGCTTCCCGCGGTGCTTAGCAGGGCTGTTGGCGCTGCTGCGCTGAAGGCCTTCCCCACGTCAGGGGCCAATACCTTCGCACCGCTTTCCATCGTGCGCTATGCCGATGGTCAGCAGATGCTCTCGCTCACAGGAATCGTCGTTCCACGAGACCAAGAAGCAGAAATGAGGGATAAGTTGGACCTCCCATCGTGGCGTTTCGCCTCAAGAGATTGGAGCGAAGTGCGCCTTTTGACCGTGCCCGATCTGACAATACGAGAAAGGCTTTTTCTAGAGCGCGCCATTGGAACCACTGCTTTACCAGATATAAAGAAACATCTCGGCTTCGACTTTGGCGCTTTGGAGGTCGGAGAAGCGTTCTTGAACGACTATGAGCACTATTATCGCTTCTATCCCAATCTGCTGGCATCTGAAATTTAGTGAGTGGCGTGGCGGCAATTCGCCAACCTAACGAAGGTCCGTTTTTCACAACCCGCCATCCGAAAGCAGACAATCTGCTCGCAGCCCGTCTCCACCCCCCACTTCCCCCAAACCCCCACCCGCGCTAAGGCCCGCCACGACTCTCGCTTCCGCCCACCCCGGGCGCGCCCGCGCGGCATGCTGCCGCCTCCCCGCCGCGCTCGAGAGGCCATTTGGAAAGGACCCGCATGACTGCCATCGGCCAGGATACGCTCGGCACCCGCGCCACGCTCGACGTGAACGGCGCGCGCTACGATTATTACAGCCTCGCCACCGCCGCGGCGAAGCTGGGCGATATCAGCCGGTTGCCCTTCTCGATGAAGGTGCTGCTCGAAAATCTGCTGCGTTTCGAGGACGGCGTCACCGTTACGACCGCGGATGTGCAGGCGATCATCGACTGGCAGCAGGAGCGCAAGTCCGACCGCGAAGTGCAATATCGTCCCGCACGCGTGCTGATGCAGGATTTCACCGGCGTCCCCTGCGTGGTCGATCTCGCGGCGATGCGCGATGCGATCACCAAGCTCGGCGGCGATGCCGCGAAGATCAATCCGCTCGTCCCCGTCCACCTCGTGATCGATCACTCGGTGATGGTCGACGAATTCGGCACGCCCAAGGCGTTCGCCGATAACGTCGAGCTCGAATATCAGCGCAATAATGAGCGCTACGAGTTCCTCAAATGGGGGTCGAAGGCGCTCGACAATTTCAAGGTCGTGCCGCCGGGGACGGGGATTTGCCATCAAGTGAACCTTGAGAACCTCGCCCAGACGGTGTGGTCCTCGGTCGCGCCCGACGGGACCACGATCGCCTATCCCGACACCTGCGTCGGCACCGACAGCCACACCACGATGGTCAACGGCCTCGGCGTGCTCGGCTGGGGCGTCGGCGGGATCGAGGCCGAGGCCGCGATGCTCGGCCAGCCCGTCTCGATGCTCATCCCCGAAGTCGTCGGCTTCAAGCTCCACGGCAGCCTCGCCGAGGGCATCACCGCGACCGATCTCGTGCTGACGGTCACGCAAATGCTGCGCGCCAAGGGTGTGGTCGGCCGTTTCGTCGAGTTCTACGGCCCCGGCCTCGATGCGCTGGCGCTCGCCGATCGCGCGACGATTGCCAATATGGCGCCCGAATATGGCGCGACCTGCGGCTTCTTCCCGATCGACGACGCGACGCTCACCTATCTGCGCCTCACCGGCCGGACCGAGGAGAACATCGCGCTGGTCGAGGCCTATGCGCGCGCGCAGGGCATGTGGCGGCTGGCCGATGCGCCCGATCCGGTGTTCACCGACACGCTCGAACTCGACATGGCCAATGTCGTCCCCTCGCTCGCCGGCCCCAAGCGCCCGCAGGACAAGGTCATCCTCACCGAGGTCGACGACACGTTCAACGCCGATCTGGCGAAGGTCTATCACCACGCCACGGCCAAGCGCGTGCCTGTCGAGGGCCGCGACCATGACATTGGCGACGGCGACGTGGTGATCGCCGCGATCACCAGTTGCACCAACACCTCGAACCCCTCGGTGCTGGTTGCGGCCGGTCTGGTTGCGCGGAAGGCCAATGCGTTCGGTCTCAAGCCCAAGCCCTGGGTCAAGACCTCGCTCGCGCCGGGTAGCCAGGTGGTGACCGACTATCTCGACAAGGCCGGGCTGACCGCGGATTTGAACGCGGTCGGCTTCAACCTCGTGGGTTATGGCTGCACCACTTGCATCGGCAATTCGGGGCCGTTGGCGCCGGCAATCTCGGCTGCGATCAACGAAAACGACATCGTCGCGGCGTCGGTCCTCTCGGGCAACCGAAATTTCGAAGGCCGCGTCTCGCCCGACGTGCGCGCCAACTTCCTGGCGTCGCCGCCCTTGGTCGTCGCTTATGCGTTGAAGGGCACCGTGACCGAAGATTTCACGACCACGCCGATCGGTCAGGCGACCGATGGCACCGACGTGTATCTCAAGGACCTCTGGCCCACGAATGCGGAGATCCGCGCGGTCATGGATTCGAACATCGACCGTGAAATGTTCCAATCGCGCTATTCGAGCGTCTTCCTAGGCGACGCCAAATGGCAGGCCATCGCGATCGAAGGATCGGACACCTACGCTTGGCCGCCAGCCTCGACCTATATCGCCAATCCGCCGTATTTCGATGGAATGTCAATGACTCCCGCGCCGGTGCAGGACATCATCGAGGCACGCCCGCTGGCGATCCTCGGCGATTCGATCACCACCGATCACATCTCCCCGGCAGGCTCGATCAAAGCCGATTCCCCGGCGGGTGCGTGGCTGCTTGATCGGCAAGTTTCTCGTGGAGATTTCAATAGTTACGGCGCTCGCCGCGGCAATGACAACGTCATGGTCCGGGGCACCTTCGCGAATATTCGCATCAAGAATGAGATGGTTCCGGGCGTCGAAGGCGGCATGTCGTCGTACAAGGGCGAGACCATGCCGATCTACGACGCTGCAATGCGCTTCAAGGCCGACGGCACGCCGCTGGTGGTCATCGCGGGCAAGGAATATGGCACCGGCTCGTCGCGCGACTGGGCAGCCAAGGGCACCAATTTGCTCGGCGTGCGGGCGGTCATCACCGAAAGCTTCGAGCGGATTCATCGCTCGAATCTGGTCGGTATGGGCGTCCTACCGTTGCAGTTTGCCGAAGGAGTCGATCGCAAGACGTTGAAATTGGACGGTTCTGAGAGCTTCACGATCATGAAGGTCGCCGAAATCCGCCCGCGTCAGGATGTCGAGGTCACGCTCACCCGCGCCGATGGCACGGTCGAAATTTTCCTCACCCGCTGCCGGATCGATACCGTCAACGAGCTGGAATATTTCCTCAACGGCGGCATTCTGCAATACGTATTGCGCAAGCTGGCGGCATGACGTTGGCGGTCGAGGTGATTGGATGGGCAGCCGCGCTGCTCATCCTGGCCTCGTACCTGCTGGTCTCGACCGGCAAGCTCTCGGGTCAGTCGGCAACGTTTCAATGGATGAATGTCGGCGGTGCCGCGGGGTTTATCGTCAATAGCGGCTGGCACGCAGCATGGCCCTCGACGACGCTCAACATCGCATGGGCGGCGATCGGGTTGGTCACGCTGTGGCGGATCGCGCGCGGTCGCATCGCGCCGACGCGCTAACGGAAATGCCCGCCGCGAGGGTGAATCGCGGCGGGCATCCTTTCCTCCCCAGGAAACTTTCAACGCCTGTTTGCTTGGTCGCAGATTTACAAAGTCTGCTCCAGAGCCAATCCGGTCGTGGGCGAAGTCCGCTATATTGGCGTCACCTACCAGCCAAATTAGCGCTTCAGCAAAGTCGTTCTGTGCGGTCCGCACTCGATCACCTTGTAGTATTGTAAAAAACATCACAAACAGGCCATAACCCAATCGGCGCCCGTTCGCGCGCGCGAAGTCATGACGGAAAAGGGGACAGGACATGGCCGACCGCAAGCTGTTTGCCGGACATGCCATTCGCCGAATGCGGCGGCAGGCGGGGTTGACGCAAGCCGCGATGGCCGAGGTGCTGACGATCAGCCCGAGCTACCTCAATCTGGTCGAGAAGAACCAGCGGCCGTTATCGGCCTCGCTGATCGTCAAGCTCGCCGAAAGCTTCGATTTCGATCCGCGCGCGCTGGCCGCGGGCGAGCCGGGCGGGGGCGAGGCGGCGTTGCGGCGTCGGCTCGCCGATCCGATGTTCGCCGATCTCGAAATCGACCGTAACGAGCTTGAGGAATGGCTGGCGGGTGCACCAGGCGGCGCTGAAGCCTTCGCGCGAGCCTTTGACCGGATCGGAGCAGGGAGCGTCGATGCAAGCGCGGCGAGCGATCCGGTCAGCGAAGTGCGCCGCGAAATCGAGCGGTGGCGGGGGCATTTCGCCGATCTCGATGCGATGGCGGAGACGCTGGCCGACGAGCTCCGCCTCGGTGCGGGCGACCTGTACGGCGCAATTGCCGAGCGGTTGCGTGTCAAACATCAACTGACGATCCGCGTGCTGCCGGTCGACGTCATGCCCGACATGTTGCGGCGCACCGATCTCCACGCGCGGCAATTGCAATTGTCCGAAACGCTCGATCCGGCGTCGCGCACCTTTGCGGTTGCGTTTCAGCTCGCGCAGATCGAGGCGCGCGGCGAAATCGATGGGCTGGCCAAGGGGGCAGGGTTTACCGATCGCGCGTCCGAACGGCTGTATCGCCGTCATCTCGCGAGCTATTTCGCCGCAGCCGTGATGATGCCGTATGCGCGCTTCCTACGGGCATGTGAGGCGACCGGCTATGATATCGAACTGCTCCAGCGCCGTTTCGGCGCGGGGTTCGAGCAGGTCGCGCACCGCTTGACGACGCTCCAACGGATTGGCGCGCGCGGGCTTCCCTTCTTTCTGGTGCGGATCGATCGGGCAGGGCAGGCGTCGAAACGCTTTTCGGGCGCGAGCGGATCGCCACTCGCCGAGGCGGAAGGTCGCTGCCCGCTGTGGCGGTTGCACACCGCGTTCGACCGTCCCGGCGCGCTTGCCGTGCAAATCGTGGAACTGGAGGACGAGACGCGCTGGCTGACGATCGCGCGCACCGTTACCCCGCAGGGGCGGCGCTATGGTGCGGTGCCAGCCGAGTTCGCGGTCGGGCTTGGCGTCGCGGCCGCATTAGGCGGCACGATGGCGGTGGCGCGCGGACTCGATTTGAAGGGCGAGGCGACCCCGGTCGGTCTGGGCTGCCGCGCGTGTGGACGCGGTAACTGCCCGCAACGCTCGCTCCCGCCCGCCGGTCGCGCGCTGGTGTTGAACGAACGCGAACGCGGGGTGAGTGCATTTACCTTCGGTGGCGATTGAGGTTGTGCGGAGTCGTCCCACGCGCGTGCGATGTCATGAAAGGTCGGTCCGGCCGCTCGCGGGTCGGTTACAGGGCAACCTATTGAACGCTTTCGTAACAATCTTTGTAACTTCGATTAAACTTTTGTCTCAAACAGTGTACTGCGACCGCATCGTCGATCAGCCACTGGGTTTCGGCGGCTGAGAGACACTCGTGCTCCCCCTCGATGGGAGCATGATGTCAAAACTAACCCTTACGAAGTATCTGGCGAAGATTGAGCGGCGCGTGCCGCTTTCGCCCCCCGCGCGCGAAGCGTTCTTGTCGATGCCCGCAGAGAGCCAGGACTTTGCCGCCTATCGCGATGTCATCAAGGAGGGGGAACGCCCGCATTTGGCTTCCTTTGTCGAAAGCGGGCTGGTGAGCCGGTATCAGACATTGCGCGGTGGTGAACGGCAGATCATGTCGTTCCACATTGCGGGTGACTTGGTGGACCTGCAATCGGCCTTGGTCGTGATCGCAGACCATGGCGTGCGCACGCATTGCGCTACGCGGATCGTTACGGTTGCCCATGCCGACGTCCTTCGCGCGGCCGCGAATTACCCCGAGCTCGGGCGGGCATTTTGGTTCGACACGCTCAGCGACGCAGCGATTTTTCGAGAATGGACGATCAATCTCGGACGGCGCAAATCGCATGAGCGCACCGCGCATCTGATCCTCGAAATGGCAGCGCTCTATGAGCGAGCCGGATTAGCCGAGGATGATACATTCGAATTTCCCATTACCCAGAGCGACCTTTCGGATGCTTTGGGAATGACCGCGATCCACCTCAACCGCGTGCTGCAATCGCTACGACGGGACCGGCTGATTCGAACGCATGCCCGGTCCATCACGATCGAAAACAGGGCGGCCCTTACCGCCCTGGCGGGATTCGACCCGCGCTATCTTCACCCTGAGGGAATGCGCGAAAGCAACGATTTCGGCGGCCATCTCGAGCGAAACGCACCCGAGGGTACGCCCCAAAGCAACGATCTCGACGGCCGTTTCGAGCGCTGCGTCTGAGGATCCGATCGCTCGGTCCGTGACGAACGCGGAATATCGGGCGCCACCTGATCTGATCGTCTCTGCGAAGGCGGCCTACGGGGCGGCGACGCCCGCCGAGGCGCGCTTGGTGACGCAACGCGCCGCGTTGCGCAGATGCTGTGTAAATAAGTTGCAATATTTCAAGCCATCACAGCGATAATTGACCGCTAAACGCTAACATTGACCGATATCTCGGGAGATAACGTGTAAATATCGATACTGGGAGGGCATGCCAATGAGGAATTGCGCCATGACCTACCAGACCGACATCACGCAGACCGCCAGCCTGATCCAAAGCTATAACGGCACTTGGGACGGCATCGACGCCGAAAGCGTCGCACGCATGCGCGTCCAGAACCGCTTCCAAACCGGGCTCGACATCGCGCGTTACACCGCCGCGATCATGCGCCGCGATATGGCGGCCTATGATGCCGATTCTGCGAAATACACGCAGTCATTGGGGTGCTGGCACGGGTTCATCGGTCAGCAGAAGATGATCAGCATCAAGAAGCATTTCGGATCGACCGAGCGGCGCTACCTGTACCTGTCCGGCTGGATGGTGGCGGCGCTCCGCAGCGAATTCGGGCCGTTGCCCGATCAATCGATGCATGAGAAGACCAGCGTCCCCGCGTTGATCGAGGAGCTCTATACCTTCCTGCGCCAGGCCGATGCGCGGGAATTGGGCATGATGTTTCGCGATCTCGACGCGGCGCGCGCCGCCGGCAATGCGATTGAGGAACAACGCCTGCTCAACGCGATCGACGGGTATCAGACGCATGTCGTGCCGATCATCGCTGATATCGATGCGGGCTTCGGCAATGCCGAGGCGACGTATCTGCTCGCCAAGAAGATGATCGAAGCGGGGGCCTGCGCGCTTCAGATCGAAAATCAGGTCAGCGACGAAAAGCAGTGCGGGCATCAGGATGGCAAAGTCACGGTGCCGCACGAGGACTTCCTCGCGAAGGTGCGCGCGTGCCGTTACGCCTTTCTGGAACTCGGCGTCGAGGACGGCATCATCGTCACGCGCACCGACTCCTTGGGGGCCGGCCTGACCAAACAGATCGCCGTATCGAAGGAAGCGGGCGATCTGGGTGACCAATATAATAGCTATCTCGATTGCGAGGAAGTGACCGACCTTTCGACGATCAACGGTGACGTGGTGATCAACCGTGGCGGCACGCTGATGAAGCCTAAGCGGCTGCCATCGAACCTGTTCCAGTTCCGCGCTGGCACTGGCGAGGATCGCTGCGTGATGGACTGCATCGCGTCGCTGCAAAACGGCGCCGACCTGTTGTGGATCGAAACCGAGAAGCCGCACATCGATCAGATCGCCGGCATGGTCGACCGTATTCGTGAGGTTATCCCCAACGCCAAGCTGGTCTACAACAATTCGCCAAGCTTCAATTGGACGCTCAACTTTCGTCAGCAAGTCTATGATGCGTGGGTTGCGGCGGGTGCCGACGTGTCAGCCTATGACCGCGCGAAGCTGATGTCGGTCGATTATGACGGCACGCCGCTGGGCGACGAAGCCGATGAGCGCATTCGCACCTTTCAGCGGGATGCGGCGGCGCGGGCGGGGATTTTCCACCACCTGATCACGCTGCCGACCTATCACACCGCGGCGCTGTCGACCGATAATCTCGCCAAGGAATATTTCGGCGCGGCGGGGATGCTCGGCTATGTGAAGGGCGTGCAGCGCAAGGAAATCCGCGAGGGGATCGCTTGCGTCAAGCATCAGAACATGTCCGGCTCGGATATGGGCGACGACCATAAAGAGTATTTTGCGGGCGAGGCGGCGCTCAAGGCCGGCGGCGCGCACAACACGATGAACCAGTTCGCGGCGTGATGCAGTAGCCGAAGCGTAAGCTGCGGCACGCCCGCATCACGCCCGCATCACGCCCGGTCGACGGCGGGTCACCTGACCCGCCGTTGACGTGCGGCTTTGCCGCGCCGGTCCGACCACTAATTTCACCCCCGGAACAAAACCCGCTCCCCGCAGCTTCTGCCCCGATGCAAGCTGCTTTCCCCGCAATAACCCCGCGCCTGACCCATGCCCGCGCGCGCTGGCGCATTAAACTGACCTATTGGTGGCGGCACGGGCGCTGGCCCGATCTCGACGACCCGCGCACCTTCACCGAGTTGGTGCAGGCGCGCAAACTTGCCGGGGCCAATGCGGCGATGGCGCGGATGGCGGACAAGGTTGCCGCCAAGGCGATCGTGGCCGCGCAATTGGGCTCGGACTGGCTGATCCCAACGCTGTGGCACGGGACCGAGCTGCCCGATCGGCCTGTCTGGCCGACGCCGTTCGTGGTCAAGGCGCGGCACGGCTGCAACCAGACTACGTTTGTCCTGAACGACGCGGCCGATTGGGATGCCGCACGGGCGCGTGGCAAACGCTGGATGGCGTCGGATTATGGGTATTGGCTCGACGAGGATTTATACGCGCGGATCCCGCGTGGGTTGATCGTCGAGCCGTTTATGGGGCCGCCCCCCGCGCTGCCGATCGATTACAAATTCTACGTGTTCGCAGGCCGCGTCGAATATGTGCAGGTGCATCTCGGGCGCGGCGGGCGGCATCGCTGGATTCTGCTCGACCGCAACTGGCACCGGGTCTCAGCCGCGAGCGCCGATCCCGACCCGGTCGCGCCCGCATCGCTTGCGCGCATGATTGTGGCGGCCGAGGTGCTCGCCAAAGCGACCGATTTCCTCCGCGTCGATCTGTACGAGATTGGCGGGCGACCGTTGTTCGGCGAGATGACGTTCTATCCCGGGTCTGGGCTCGACCGGTTCGATCCGGTCGCGCTCGACCATCGGCTTGGCGCGCATTGGCTCCGCGCGCTGGCGCAGGAGCCCGAACGGGCGGCGGCCTAGACGCCCGCCACGGTCAGCCGATCGAGTTGCTCGGCCGTCAGCACCAAATCCACCGACCCGAGCAATTCCTCGATCTGCGCCACGCTCGTCGCGCTTGCGATCGGCGCGGTGATCGCAGGTTGCGCGGCAAGCCAGGCGAGCGCGATTTGCGCGAGTGTCGCGCCGGTTTCCTCGGCGGCCGAATCCATCGCAGCCAGCACCGCGGGTCCTGTGCCGTCCATGAACGCCTGCATTCGCCCACCGCGTACGCTTTTGCCGAAGTCAGCGGCGCTGCGATATTTGCCGGTGAGGTAGCCCGAGGCGATGCCGTAATACGGCACCGCGCCGATATTGTGCTCGACGCAATAATTCTGCAGTTCGCCCTCGAATTTGTGGCGGCTGACGAGGTTATATTCAGGTTGCAGCACGTGGTAATGCGGCAAACCATGGATGCGCGCGGCATCGTTCGCCGATTTCAGCCGCGCGGCGTGGAAATTTGACGCCCCGATCGCGCGGACCTTGCCCGCGTCGATCAGCTTCGAAAATGCGGCAAGCGCATCCTCCTGCGCTACGGCATCGTCATCCTGATGCGCGAAATACAGGTCGATCGTGTCGATGCCGAGCCGTTGCAGCGAGGCGTCGCACGCCGCCGCAATCCGCTTGGGCGCGAGTTTTTCGCCGCCGTCGCCGGGCAGCATGCCAACCTTGGTCGCAATCTGCACCCGGTCGCGCTTGCCCGATTGTTTGAGCCACGCGCCGATTACGCTTTCGGACTCCCCGCCCTTATGGCCGGGGACCCAAGCCGAATAGACATCGGCGGTGTCGATCATCGTCCCGCCACCCGCGACGAACGCGTCGAGCACGGCGAAACTGGTCGCCTCGTCCGCGGTCCAGCCGAAGACGTTGCCGCCCAGCACCAGCGGCGCGATGTGGAGATCGGTCGCGCCCAAGCGGCGAAGAGTCGTCATTGCGGCTGGCTTTCATTGCCGCCGCCGTCTTCATCGACGATTTCGGCGGCGTTGGTGTTCATCGTATTGGCATCGAGCGAAGCTGCGGCTTCGTTGAGGGCCTGTTCCTCGCCCGGTGGCGCGCCGGTCGAGGAGGTCGCGCCCGAGCAAGCCGCAAGCGTCAACAGCAGTGCGAGGACCCCGGCTTGCTTCATTCCTGAATCTCGTTGCCCAGATCCTTCAAGGCCGCGCCGGTCTTGTCGGCGACGCGGTCGGCCTTGTTACCGAGCACGTCCCCCGCCTTGTCGATCCGCGATTCGGCCGCACCCAACGCCGCGTCGGTATCCGAGACCGCTTCGGCCGTGGTCGCATTCGCATCGGCTTCGACAGCATTGGCGGCTTCCGCGACTTCGTTCTGCGCCTTGGGGCTGCACGCGGCGAGGGCGAGGGCGGTAAGCGCGAAAAGCGGCAGGATGCGGACGGTTTTCATGAAATGGCTCTCCTGATGGCTGGCACGACGGTATCGGAGGGTTAGAACCCGCGCAATCGCTTCCGGGTCCACGCCAAGTGCGTTGACGACATATAAAGATATCTTTATATGTCGTTGGCAGAATGAAAACGCCGTGACCATTGCCCTTGATGTCTTCCGCGCGCTCGCCGACGCGACGCGTCTTCGCATCCTGGCATTGCTGCGCACGATGGAGCTGTCGGTCGGCGAGCTTGCGCAAGTGCTCGGGCAAAGCCAGCCGCGCGTCAGCCGCCATGTGAAAATCCTGTGCGACGCCGGGATTGCGGAACGCCGCAAGGAGGGCAGCTGGGTGTTCGTGGCGCTTGGCAGCGGCGCGACGGTCGGCCCGGTGATCGGCGCGCTCGACCAATGGGCCGCGATCGAGCCCGATCATTGGGCGGTGGCCGATGCTGCACGTCTGGCGGCGGTGCGCGCCGACCGGGCGGCGTCGGCGGCCAATTGGTTCGAGGCGAATGCCGGTCAATGGGATGCGATTCGTTCGCTTCATATTGCCGAAAGCGAAGTCGAGGCGGCGATCTCGGCGGTGCTCGGCGATGCGCCGATCGGGCAGTTGATCGATATCGGTACTGGCACCGGGCGGATGCTCGAATTGTTCGCTGGCCGGGCCGATCACGCCTTAGGAATCGACCGTAGCTCGGAAATGCTGCGGCTGGCACGCGCGAAGCTATCGGAGCGCGGACTCGCCAATACCGAGCTGCGGCAGGCCGATTTGTACGCGCTGCCGCTCGGCGATGACGCGGCGGATGTCGCAATCATCCACCATGTTCTGCATTTCGCGCAGCAGCCAGGCGCCGCGATCGCCGAGGCGGCGCGCGTGCTGACCGCTGGCGGGCGTTTGCTCATCGCGGATTTCGCCGCGCATGATCGCGAGGAATTGCGCACCAAGGACGGTCATACCCGGCTTGGGTTTACCGACGATCAGATGGCGACGTGGTTTGCAGCGGCGGGGCTCGCCGCGTTGCGGATCGAGACGCTGGGCGGTGGCGAATTGACGGTGAAATTGTGGCTCGCGCGCAAAGTGGGACGTATAATGAACGAAGTGAGGGCGGCATGACGGTTTCAGTGAGGCAAATGGAGGAAGCGCGCCACGCACTGGCGACGCCGCTGTTCGCCGATCTGGCGGGCGATGCGCGGGTCAGCTTCGAATTCTTCCCGCCCAAGACCGAGAAGATGGAAGAGACGCTGTGGCAATCGCTGCAGACGCTCTCACCGCTTGGCCCCCGTTTCGTGTCGGTGACCTATGGCGCGGGCGGCACCACGCGCGAGCGGACGCATGCGACGGTCGCGCGGGTCGCGCGCGATACCGCTATTCCGGCGGCGGCGCATTTGACCTGCGTTGCAGCGACGCGCGACGAGATCGATGCCGTCGCCGATGCCTATTGGCAGGCGGGGGTGCGGCATATCGTCGCGCTGCGCGGTGATTCGCCGGTGCCGGGGGAAAAATTCCAGTCGCCGGTTGGTGGCTATGCCAATGCGGTCGAACTGGTCGAGGGTCTGCGCAAACTTCACCCGTTTGAGATTTCGGTTTCTGCCTATCCCGAATGCCATCCGGATTCGGTCGATGCGGCGGCGGATATCGACAATCTTAAGCGCAAGTTGGATGCGGGTGCCACGCGCGCGATCACGCAATTCTTCCATGAGGCGGAGACCTTTTTCCGCTTTCGCGATGTCGCGACCAAGGCCGGCGTAACGGCCGAGATCGTGCCAGGGATTATGCCGATCGTGAATTTCGGGGCGGTGCAGCGGATGTCGGCGATGTGCGGCACGGTCGTGCCGCCATGGATGGGTACGCTGTTCGAAGGGCTCGACGACCATCCTGCCGCGCGACAGCTTGTGTCGGCGACGATCGCTGCCGAGCTGTGTCGTCGGCTCTACGCCGGTGGGGTACGCGACCTGCATTTCTACACGCTCAACCGCGCCGAGCTGAGCTATGCGATCTGCCATTTGCTGGGGATCCGGGCGAAGGTTCCGGTGCCTGCGCGAGCCGAAGCGGCGTAATCTAATTCCCCTCCCGCTTGCGGGAGGGGTTAGGGGAGGGCCTGTAACGAGGCGGCTCCCGAGACATTCCCTCCCCCGACCCCTCCCGCAAGCGGGAGGGGAGAAGGACAAGACAATGACCATCCGCGAAACATTCCTCGCCGAAGCTGCCAAGCGCATCCTCATCACCGACGGCGCGTTCGGGACCGAGATCCAGAATTGGAAATTGTCCGAGGCGGACTATGCCGGGTCGCTCGGCCTCGCCAAGGACCAGAAGGGCAATAATGACATCCTCGCGCTGACCAAGCCCGAAGTGCCCGAGACGATCCACCGCGCCTATTTTGAGGCAGGCGCCGACATTGCCGAGACAAACACCTTCTCCGCCAACCGCATCAGCCAGGCCGATTATGCCGCTGAAGGGCTGGTGCGCGAGATCAACCTCGAAAGTGCGCGGCTGGCACGCCGGATTGCCGACGAATATCAGGCCAAGGACGGGCGTCCGCGCTTCGTCGCTGGGGCGGTGGGGCCGACCAACAAGACGCTGTCGCTTTCGCCCGATGTCAACGATCCCGGCTTTCGCGAAATCGACTTTGATTATCTGAAGGACGTGTATCGCGAACAGATCAATGCGTTGCTGGAAGGCGGTGCGGATTTCATCCTGATCGAGACCGTGTTCGACACCTTGAACGCCAAGGCCGGGATCATGGCCGTGCTCGAGGCGGGCGACGCACTCGGGCGCGACGTGCCGATCATGCTGTCGATGACGCTGACCGACCTCTCCGGGCGCAACCTCTCGGGGCATACCGTCGAGGCGTTTTGGCACGCGGTGCGCCATGCGCGGCCAGTGACGATCGGGCTGAATTGCTCGTTCGGTGCCGAGCAGTTGCGTCCTCACGTGCGCACGCTGTCGCAGATTTGCGATACGTTGATCATGGTCTATCCCAACGCTGGCCTGCCCAATGAATTGGGTGAATATGACGAGGCCCCGTATACGACTGCGGGGCTGGTCGGCGAATGGGCGCAGGCGGGCCAAGTCAATGTGCTCGGCGGTTGTTGTGGCTCGACGCCGGCACATATCAAGGCGATTGCCGACGGCGTGGCTGGCCTCGCCCCGCGCGCGGTGCCGATGCCGCCGATCGTCACCCGCCTCGCCGGGCTGGAGCCGATGACGATGGCGGCATAACTCCCTTCCCGCTTGCGGGAGGGGCTGGGGGAGGGCCTGTCCTCCCACGCGCCGCCCGTTTGAATGACATCCCCTCCCCCAACCCCTCCCGCAAGCGGGAGGGGGGAAGTAGAAACCCATGACCACCTCGACCGCACAATTCGTCAACATCGGTGAACGCACCAACGTCACCGGCTCGGCCAAGTTCAAAAAGCTCATCATGGCGGGGGATTATCCCGCGGCGGTCGAAGTCGCGCGCCAGCAAGTCGAGAGCGGCGCGCAAGTGCTCGACGTCAATATGGACGAGGGCTTGCTCGACGCCGAATATGCCATGGTCACCTTCCTCAAGCTGATCGCCGCCGAGCCTGACATCGCGCGCATCCCGTTCATGGTCGATAGCTCGAAATGGAGCGTGATCGAGGCCGGGCTGAAGTGCGTCAGCGGCAAGCCGATCGTCAATTCGATCAGCATGAAGGAGGGCGAGGAGCAATTCCTCGCCCAGGCCAAGAAGGTCATGAACTACGGCGCCGCCGTAGTGGTGATGGCGTTCGACACCGTCGGCCAGGCCGATACGCGCGCTCGGAAAGTGGAGATTTGCGGACGCGCCTATGATTTGATGATGGGGATCGGCTTTCCGCCCGAGGACATCATCTTCGATCCCAACATCTTCGCGGTCGCGACGGGGATCGAGGAGCATAACAATTACGCAGTCGATTTCATCGAAGCCTGCAAGGACATCAAGGCGCGCTGCCCGCATGCGCATATCTCGGGCGGCCTCTCCAACCTGTCGTTCAGCTTCCGCGGCAATGAGCCGGTGCGCCGCGCGATGCACTCGGTGTTTCTGTATTACGCGATCCCCGCCGGGCTCGACATGGCGATCGTCAATGCCGGGCAACTCGATATTTACGACGCGATCGATCCCAAGCTGCGCCAGGCCTGCGAAGACGTCATCCTCAACACCGATGACGGCGCGACCGAACGGCTGATCGCGATGGCCGAGAGCTTCAAGGGCACCGATGCGGTGGCCGAGAAAGCCGCAGCCGAATGGCGCAGCTTGCCGGTCAACAAGCGGCTCGAATATGCGCTGGTCAAGGGCATCGACTTGCACGTGGTCGAGGATACCGAGGAAGCCCGTCAGGGCTTCGCGCGACCGATCGAAGTGATCGAAGGGCCGTTGATGGACGGCATGAACGTCGTCGGCGACTTGTTCGGATCGGGCAAGATGTTCCTGCCGCAAGTGGTGAAGTCGGCGCGCGTGATGAAGAAGGCGGTGGCGCATTTGCTCCCCTTCATCGAGGCGGCGAAGGAGCCCGGTGCGCGCGGCAAGGGCAAGATCATCATGGCGACCGTCAAGGGCGACGTGCATGATATCGGCAAGAACATCGTCGGTGTCGTGCTCCAGTGCAACGGCTTCGATGTGGTCGACATGGGGGTGATGGTGCCTTGGTCGGATATCCTCAAGGCCGCGAACGAGAATGATGCCGACATGATCGGTCTGTCGGGGCTGATCACGCCCTCGCTCGATGAGATGGTAACGGTCGCCGAGGAAATGCAGCGTGCGGGCATGACGATGCCGCTGCTGATCGGCGGGGCAACGACCTCGAAAGTCCACACCGCGCTGCGCATCGCGCCGGCCTATAAGGGGCCGGTGGTGCATGTGCTCGACGCGAGCCGCGCGGTCGGGGTCGCCTCGACGCTCGTCAGCGACACGATCCGCGACGAGTTCGTCCGCAAGACTGCCGATGAGTATGAAGCGGTTCGCGTGGCGCGCGCCAATAAGGGGCAAAGCGCGCTCGTCCCGATCGAGGCGGCGCGCGCAAATGGTTTTGTCGCGGACATGGCGTTGAAGCCGGGTGCCCCAGTCTCGCCGGGCGTGCATGTGTTCGACGATTGGGATCTGGCCGATCTGCGCGAGGTGATCGATTGGACTCCGTTCTTCCGCGCCTGGGAATTGGCGGGAAATTACCCGGCGATCCTGCAAGACGAAATCGTCGGTGAAAGCGCGCGCAACCTGTTCGAGGATGCGCAGAAAATGCTCGACCAAATCATCGCCGAGAAGTGGCTGACGGCGAAGGGCGTGGCCGGGTTGTGGCCGTGCCGGCGCGAGGGCGATGATGTCGTCATCGCAGCAGGAGAAGAGGTGCGCATACCCTTCCTCCGTCAGCAGATCTCCAAGCGCGAGGGACGCGCTAACATGTGCCTTGCCGACTTCATCGATCCCGCAGGCGATTGGATCGGCGGCTTCGCGGTAACCACCGGGCACGGCATCGACTCGCACCTCGCGCGCTTCAAAGCCGACAATGACGATTATTCGGACATCCTGCTGAAGGCGCTCGCCGATCGCCTTGCCGAGGCTTTCGCCGAGCGCCTCCATCAGCATGTCCGCATGACGTTGTGGGGCTATGCCGCGGGCGAGCAGCTCACCAACGAGGCGCTGATCCGCGAACAATATCGCGGCATCCGCCCCGCACCGGGCTATCCCGCGTGCCCGGATCACAGCGAAAAGCCGATGTTGTTCGAACTGCTCGATGCGACCGCGGCGACCGGCATCACGCTGACCGAAAGCTTCGCGATGTTGCCGACGGCAGCGGTCTCCGGCTTCTATTTCGGACACCCGCAAGCCGAGTATTTCGGCGTCGCCCGGGTCGGGCCGGATCAGGTCGCAGACTATGCGGCACGGCGCGGGGTCAGCCTGGAGCAAGCGCAACGCTGGCTGCGGCCCAATCTCGATTGATCGCGGGGCACGGTTAACCCTCAATTTGCCTTCACAAGCCGCGTTAAGCGACGCATTTCACTCCGCAAAGGAGTGTCCTCATGCGTCACAGTCTCCCGCTGCTCGTGCTTGCGCTCGCCGTCCCCGCCGCCGCGCAGCAGGGGCGAGCGCCGTTTACCATCGCCGAAACCGGGCAGGGTTTCCAGACGATCGACGATGCGGTGCAGTCGGTGCGCATGGGCACCGCGACGATCCTGATCGCGCCGGGAGTCTATCACCAATGCACCGTGCAGGCGGGCGGGGTGATTACGTTCAAGGCGGTGCAGCCGGGCACTGCGATCTTCGAGGGGACGACGTGCGAGGGCAAGGCGGCGTTCGTGCTGCGCGGGCAAGGCTCGACCGTCGATGGTCTGGTGTTCCGCGGAATGCGCGTCGCCGATGGCAATGGTGCGGGCATCCGCACCGAGATCGGCGATCTGATCGTGCGCGACTCGACCTTTCTGGATAGCCAGGAGGGCATTCTTGGCGGGCATCCGTCGGGACAGAAAATCACGATCGACCATTCGACCTTTGCCGGGCTGGGCGGGTGTGAGGAAAATCCGAACTGCTCGCATAGCATCTACCTCGCCAATCAGGGCTCGGTGACGATCACCAATTCGCGCTTCGAACGCGGGACGGGCGGGCATTATGTCAAGCTGCGTGTCCCAACCGTGACGATCACCGATAACAGCTTCGACGATACCAGGGGCAGCAAGACCAATTACATGATCGACTTGCCCGAAGGATCGACCGGGCTGATCACGCGCAACACCTTTGTCCAAGGCGCAGGCAAGGAGAACCACTCGGGGCTGATCGTGGTCTCGGCCGAGGCGAAGACGTATCGCGCGACCGGTCTGCGCGTCGAGGGCAATCACGCGACGCTCGCGCCCAATGCGCCGACCAACCCAGCCTTCGTCGCCAATATGAGCGGTGATCAACTTGCGGTCGGCGCGAACCGGCTCGGGCCGGGTATCCGGATGTACGAGGTCCGCTAAACGCCTAAAGCCAATCGCGCTCCACGATCGGCGTCGGCGGGTACATCGCCATATACTGGACGAGACGCGGCGCGCGGCCATGATTGGTGGTGGCACCGTGCGGCAATTCCGAACGCCAGATGATCAGATCACCGGCATTGGCCGCAATCGGCACCGCCTGTGCGGTCAGATCGACCAGCCGCGGATCGCGGTCGCCAAGGCTGTCGAGCCACGCATCGAGCCGGTGGTGGAAACCGGGGATCAGCCGCAGCGCGCCCTGTTCGGCGGCAGTGTCGGTCAAATAGAGAATGCCCTGCGTTCCGAAGGGGATCGGGCGGATCAGACTGTCGTCCCAATGCAGCGGCTGACCGGCGAAGTTCCAGTCGCCGCGCGCCGGCGGGTTGAAACCGAGCCGGTCGGTGTTCATCCACAGATCGGTTGTCCCCCACAGCTGCGCAAAGGCCTTGTGGATGCGCGCGGCGCGCCGGATCGTATCCTGCTGCGCACTCTGGAAATGCTGCACCATAATACCGTTGTGCGACTTGCCGTACCAGCTGTCGGGATCATCCGGGGTCGCGCCGACGATGCGCCACACCAGCGCGGCGGTATCGTGCACCAGTGCCGGGTCGATCGCGGCGCGCACGATGACAAAGCCGTGCTCGTCCCAATGCGCGAGATCGGCCGCATCCAGCACCGGCGGCATTGCGTCAATTGCCGCGAGCCGCGCGGCGGTGGCGGCGGGCAGCGGCGCACCGTCCAGCGCGGCGTGATAGCGCGCCACCCGCTCGGCATCGGCTGTCCCGCCGTCGCGATGACCCATTCGGCAAAGGTCGCGGGATCGGGCAGCGTCCGCCCGATCTGCTGCATTGCCTGCTCGATCCCGAGGCCGAGTGTGTCGAGCAGCATCCGCCACTGATGTTCGGGCAAGCGCTCCTGCGCTCGTCCGCTCAGCCGATCAAGATACGCCTCGGCCCCGCGAATATGCGCGAGCGCTTCGATCACTGGCAGACCGCACCTGCTTTCGTCACGTCGAGGCACTTGCCGTCGATCTTCGCGCCGGTGATCCGCAAGCCGATCTGCCGCGCGAGCGTCGGCATGATGTCCACGGTTTCGATGCTGCCGCGATGTTCGAACCCCGCCATCCCCTTGCGCCAGAACAGGATCGGCACGCGGCGGTCATAATCGTACGGGCTGCCGTGTGTGGCGACATAGCCCCGCGTCGGATCGGGGATCGGCGTGACGCGTGGCTTCAGATAGACCAGCAAGTCGCCCGACCGACCCGGATAATAGGATGCACGCGCGCGCTGCGCGATCGTCCATTTCACCGGATCGCCCTTTGGCGCGGGGGTTGCCGCGAGTTGCGCGCCGGTGAACACCGCAGCCACTTGCGGGTTCGCTTTGTAGTAAGCCAGCGCGTCGGCGGTCACGGTCTTGCGCAGCGCGGGGGTCAGGTCGCGTGCGACATAGACATCGCCGTTCGGAATGTCGCCGAACAGCACTGGCGTGGTGATCGCGCGCTTCGCCATGATCTGCTTGCCGACCACGGACGGCGCAAGTTCGACCTTCGCGCGCTGTGCATCGGGCAGGCCAGCGGAAACTTCGCGTTCGGGGATGTCGTTGCCGCCATGATCGGCGGTCAGCACGACTGCATAATCGACGCCAGTCGTATCGAGCACGCTGAAGAACGAACCGAGCGTGGCATCGAGCTGCTGGAGCTGGATGCACATCTCGGCCCCCTCGGTGCCGTAGGTATGGCCGATATAATCGGTCGCCGACGCGCCGATCGCGATGATGTCGGTGGTCGGCCCGGTGCCGAGCTTCATGTCCTGCACCAGCCCGGCCGCGAGCGCGACGATCGCGCCGTCAAACGCGGGCGAGGCGCGGAACGCCGAGACATTGCCGGCGGCGCGTTCGAAATGGCCATCGCCGACGCTCTTGCCGCCCCCCACCGACGTGGCGCGATCGTGCGGCTTGCAGATATCGGGAACCTCAAGCGCGGCCTGCGGCGCGGCGATGTTGGCGGCGGTGGCGGCGTTTGCCCGCGCAACGACGGCTGGCGTTGCGCGGCCGGCATAGCTGACAAAAGCTTTGCCGTTCCACCACCACAGCTCGTCGACGTTATGGCCGCCCATCATCACCGCGGCGCGATCTTTCCCCGCGACCGAAACGACTCGCGTCGCCGGGATTGCCGCCTTCATCCGCTCCCCGAGCGTGGGCACGAGCAAATGTTTGTCGGAGACGGTGTAATTGGAAGAGGTCGATCCGGGTACCGTCTCATCTTCGGCGCAATACATTTGCTTGTCGGCGCGCGCGACCGAGAGGTCGGTCCAGTTATTGGCGATAATGCCAGTATGTTCGGGTCGGAAGCCGGTCAGGATCGTCGAATGGCCGGGGCAGGTCTCGGTCGCGGCATGGCTTTGATAACCGCTCGAAAACACGCCGCCCCGCTGGAGCCGCGCGAGGCCGCCGGTGAAGGAGCTGCGATATTCGCCGAACAAATCGGCGGAAAATTGATCGACCGAGATGACCACGATCAGCTTGGGGGGCGTCACAGGTGCGCTCAAGGCTGTGGGTGCTGGCGGTGCGGTATCGGCCCGGACCGGTGCGGAAAGCAGGGCGAGCGCGAGAGCAGTGACAGACGCGTATCGATTCATTCGACTTCTCCGAATTGGCGGCGGACCGATTGTGCCGCTATGGCGCGTCGGGGCTAGGCCGACAAGCTGGCCAACAAGGATGAGCGATGCGCTGGTTTCATTACATCACGGTGACTTTGCTGGCGTTTCTCGCGGCCAGCGGCGCGCATGCCCAAGGCGTGGCACCAGACCCCTATGGCAAGGGCCCGCACCTGACGATGACGCTGGTCGCCGAAACTGAGCGCCCTGCCGCCGGATCGACCGTCACGCTCGCGCTGGCGACGGTGCCGCAGCCGGGCTGGCACGGTTATTGGCAGAATCCGGGCGATGCTGGATTTGCAGCGAAGCTCGACTGGACGCTGCCCAAGGGCGTGACGGCGAGCGCGCCAGCTTATCCTGTGCCGGGTCGGCTGATCGTCGCGGATTTGATGAACTATGTATTCGACAAGCCCTATGCCCCGCTGGTGACGCTGACAATTCCGGCCGGGCTGGCGGCGGGGACGCAGCTGCCGGTCAAGCTGCACACCACTTATCTGGTTTGTTCGCCCGAAGTGTGCGTGCCCGAATCCGCCGATGTGGCGACGGTGCTGACGGTCGGCGACGGCGCCGTATCGACAGAAGCGCAGAGTCGCTTCGACGCGTGGCGGCGCGCGGTGCCCAAGCCGCTCGACGCAAAGGGCATGTTTCAAACAAGTGGCGGCCGCGTCCGCATCGCGATCCCCTATCCCGCAGGCGCGGCGCTGCCGAAGCAGGTGTATTTCTACCCGATCACGACCGGACTGGTCGATTATTCCGCGCCGCAAACGGTTGCGCAGGATGGAGACCGGCTGGTGATCGAAACCAAAGCGGGCGGCGCGGGTGGCACCGGGCCGCTTTCGGGCGTGTTGCAGATCGGTCAGCAACAGGGGCTGGTCGTGACCGCCAATGCCGGGACGGTAGCGGCGGCGACGCGCGCCGCGTCGGGTGTCGCCGGGGGCGTTCTGCTCGCGACGTTGATCGCCTTTGGCGGCGCGATGCTCGGCGGCTTGATCCTCAACGTCATGCCGTGCGTCTTTCCGATCCTGAGCCTGAAAGCGCTGAGTCTGGCGCGTGGGCATCTCGACGAGGGCGCGGCACGACGCGAGGCGCTCGCCTATACGGCCGGCGTGGTGGCGGTGTGTGTGGGATTGGGCGGCGCGATCCTCGCGCTGCGAGCCGGGGGCACGGCCGTCGGCTGGGCGTTCCAGCTGCAGGACCCGCGTGCGATCGTCGTGCTGTTGCTGCTGACGGTGGCGCTGTCGCTCAACCTTGGCGGACTGTTCGAGATTCCGACGCCGCAATTCGTCAACCGCTCGGGCGGCGCGGGCGGTGCGTTTGCGACCGGCGCGCTCGCGGCGTTCATCGCGACGCCGTGCACCGGCCCGTTCATGGGGGCCGCGCTGGGCGCGGCGCTGGTGCTGCCATGGCCCGCCGCGCTCGCGGTGTTTGCGGGGCTTGGACTAGGGCTGGCGATTCCGTTCCTGTTGCTTGGTTTCGTGCCGTCTTTGCGCAAGCGCTTGCCCAAGCCCGGCGCGTGGATGGAGACGTTCCGCCACATATTGTCGGTGCCGATGTGGCTGACCGCGCTGGCGCTGGCGTGGGTGCTGGGGCGGCAAGCCGGGGTTGACGGGCTGACGCTTGGGCTTGGCGCCGCGCTCTTCGCAGGGTTCGCCTTGTGGATTGGTGGTCGGCGTCAGGCACGCGGGCTGGCGTTCGGCTGGGTTGCGCTGGGTGCCCTGGCAGTGGTGACGGTCGGCGGCGCCACGCTGGTGAGCCGTGCTCCTGCTGGCGCGGTTGTGGCGGAAGCCGGAAGCGAGGTGTTCACCGAAGCCAAGCTCGACGCCCTGCGGAAAGCCAACCGTCCGGTGTTCGTGTATTTCACCGCCGATTGGTGCCTGACGTGCAAGGTCAATGAGAAAATCGCGATCGACACCGATGCAACGCGCAAAAGCTTTGCCGATCACAAGGTTGCGGTGCTGGTCGGCGACTGGACCAATGGCGATCCCGTGATGGGACGCTTCATCGAAGCGCATAACCGCGCGGGCGTGCCGCTCTATTTGTATTACGCACCGGGCGCGGCTGAACCGCAGGTCTTGCCGCAGGTTTTGACGCCAGCTTTGTTGGCGGGGCTCGGGGCGTAGCGCGGCTGCGGCTGCGCTTCGCTCCGCCGAGCATTGCCGGAAAAGTGCCCCCGGCACTTTTCTGTTCGGCAATGCTTGTGCAACGCAGCAATTCGTCGCAGCATGGAACTGACAGGCGTTTGGGGGCTTTACCGTTTCAATGGCGACAAGACCGGCGTTCGACGAGATTATGGGGCAAGCCGGTTCGACCGTGGCGCGGCCCGAACTCGCCGCGCTCGGCGCTTGGATCGACGAGACGCCCGACGCAGAATTGCGCCGTCGCCAACAATCGGCCGAGGCGACCTTCCGGCAACTCGGTATTACCTTTGCGGTGTATGGCGATAGCGATGCGAGCGAGCGGATCATTCCGTTCGATATCGTGCCACGCGTCTTCCTCGCCGATGAATGGGCGCGGCTCTCGGCTGGGCTGGTTCAGCGGGTCGAGGCGATCAATGCTTTTCTGGTCGACATTTACGGCGAGCGCAAAATCCTTGATGCGGGCGTGCTGCCGCCCGATCTGATCTTCGGCAACGCGCAGTTCCGGCCCGAAATCGCCGGGATCCGTCCACCTCACGACATTTGGGCGCATATCTGCGGGATCGATCTGGTGCGCACCGGCCCAGACGATTTCTTCGTGCTCGAGGATAATGCGCGCACGCCATCGGGCGTCAGCTATATGCTCGAAAATCGCGAGGCGATGCTGCGGCTGTGCCCTGAACTGTTCCGCGATTTCCGGGTGGCGGCGGTCGACAGCTATCCTGATCGATTGCTCGAAACGATGAAATCGGTCGCGCCCGAAGGCGTCGCCGCGCCGGTCTGCGTCGTGCTGACGCCGGGCCATTACAACTCGGCTTATTACGAGCATAGCTTCCTCGCGGATTCGATGGGGGTTGAGTTGGTCGAGGCGGCCGATCTCGTCGTCGATGACGATGTGGTGTGGATGCGCACGATCGCGGGGCGGGTGAAGGTCGATGTCATCTATCGCCGGATCGACGACGATTATCTCGATCCGCTCGTCTTCCGTCCGGATTCGATGCTCGGCGTGCCCGGGCTGATCGCGGCCTATGCCGCCGGCAACGTCGCGCTGATCAACGCGCCGGGCAATGGCATTGCCGATGATAAGGCGATCTATTCGTACATGCCCGAAATCGTGCGCTTCTATTCGGGCGGCGAGGCGAAGCTGCCCAATGTCGAGACGTGGCGCTGCCGCGAGCCGCAGGCGCTGAAGTATGTGCTCGACAATTTGAAGGACGTCGTGGTCAAGCTCGTCGACGGATCGGGCGGGTACGGGATGCTGGTCGGGCCGACCGCGACCAAGGCCGAGATCGAGACGTTTCGCGCCGCGCTGATCGCCAAACCGCACCGCTACATCGCGCAACCGACGCTCGCGCTGTCGACCGTGCCGACGCTGGCGGATGCGGGTCTGGCGCCGCGCCACGTCGATTTCCGGCCGTTCGTGCTGACCGGATCGAAGGGCGTGCAAGTCGTGCCTGGCGGACTGACGCGGGTGGCTTTGAAAGAGGGGTCGCTGGTGGTCAATTCCTCGCAGGGCGGCGGGACGAAGGACAGCTTCGTGCTGATGGATAATGGCGCGGCGCGCGGGCAGCGCCAGTCGCAGGGGCAGTCGCAGGCGCTGCGCCCGGAACTGCCCCTCCACCATTTGCCGGAAGAGGCAAATGGTCGTCCTCCCCCTGCGGGGGCGGAATAGAAAAATGCTCTCGCGCACCGCATCTTCGCTCTACTGGCTCGGCCGCTATGTCGAGCGGACCGATTTCATCGCACGCCTGGTCGAGGCGACGGTGCGGCTCGACGTGCTGTCGCCGCGTCCGGCGGGGGAGGCGGCGTGGGCCAGCGCGCTCGCGGTTAGCGAGACCGACAGCGCCTTCGCCAAGACCGGTCAAAGCGTCACGCAAAACAATGTCGCGCGCTTTCTGACGGTCGATTCAAGCCACTCCGGTTCGATCGTCCGCTCGCTCGACATGGCGCGCAATAATGCGCGCGCGGTGCGTACCGCGCTTACTAAGGAAGCGTGGACCGGGATTAACCGCGCCTGGTTGTTGTTCGACAACCGTTCGAGCCCCGGTGGCGCGATGGCAACGCTCAATCTGGTCGAAGCGGTTAAGGCCGAGACGCGCGGGTTCGAGGGCGCGGTGCACCGCATGCTGCGCAATCAAGCGACATGGTTCATCCGATTGGGGCAAGCGATCGAGCGGGCCGACAATACCGCGCGGCTGCTCGACGTGAAGTACCACATCCTGCTGCCCGAGGGCGAACGCGTCGGTGGTGTGGTCGATCGCGACCAATGGACGACGATTTTACAGACGGTGTCCGCCGTCACCGCCTATCGCTGGCTCTATTCGGAAGGGCTGAAGCCCGCCAATGTCATCGACTTGTTGATTGCACGGCCCGAATTACCGCGCAGTCTGGCGGCGTCGGTCGAGGAAGCGGTCGATATCCTCAACCTGCTCGCCAAGCGCACCGGGCTGCACGGCGAGGCCGACCGCATGGCGCGCAATCGCCATATGCGGCTGGCCAAGATGGCGTCGGGCGCGGTGATTTCGCGCGGGCTTCACCAATATCTGCAAGGCTTCATCGCCGAGAATGACGAGTTGCACCGGGCGGTCGGTCGACAGTTCAAGTTCACTTGATGCGGTTGCCCCAATGAGATCGCCCCAATGAGACTGATCGTCGATCACCGCACGACGTATCGCTTTACCGCCCCGCAGGCGCGCTTGATCCAATTGCTGCGCGTCAATCCCGAGGACACGCACGATCAGTCGGTCGCCAGCTGGAACGTGCACGTCGATTGTGACGCGCGCTTCCGCCGCGGGCGCGACGGCTTCGGAAACAGCACGACGATGCTGTATGTCGATGGACCGGTCGACAGCATCGAAATCACCGTATCGGGAGAGGTGCTGACCAATCCGTCCAACGGTATCGTCCACGGCGCGCATGAGCCGCTCCCGCCCGCCTTGTTCCTGCGCGAGACGGTGCTGACGATGGCAGACCTCGACATGCGTGATTTCGCGCGCGACGTCGGCCTCGGCGAGCCGCTGGCGGCGCTCCACGCGCTGAATGGTGCGGTGCACCGGCGTTTCGCCCTCGATCACGGGCGCCCGGCTGCTGGCCAGAGCGCCGCCACCGCCTTTCAGCACCCGACCGCCACGCCGCGCGACCTGGCGCAAATGTTCATCGCGGCGGCGCGTTCGCTCGGGATTCCGGCGCGCTATGTCTCGGGCTACAGCCCGGCATGTTTCGGCGACGATGCCAGCCCCGCGCCACATGGCTGGGCTGAGGCGCATGTTATCGGGCTGGGCTGGGTCGCGTTCGACTCGTGCACCGGACTTTGTGCCGATGAAGCCTATGTGCGGGTCGCGGTCGCTCTGGATTCGGCGGGAGCGGCTCCGGTCGCCGGCTCGCGGCTGGGGGAGGGCGAGGAGGCGCTCGACGTCGATCTGCACGTGGATCGGGCTGGGCAGTAAACCCAATCAAAGCTCAGGTCTTCTGCGAACGCAGGAGCCCAGTGTTCCGAGGGCTGCCGATTGTTGCTCGGTGCTCCTGCGTTCGCAGGAGCACCGCAAAATCTAGATTGCCTACCTTGTCCCCACCAATTGCTCGGCCATGATGGCGTATTTCTCGGCCGGCGGCGCATAGCTCGCGTCCTCGTCGACCAACAGGCTCCAGCCTTTCGGGCCGAGCACTTCGATCGGGCGATAGCGGATCTTATAGTCCATACGCGGCGATCCCTTCACCCAATAACCGAGGTAGACATAAGGCAGGCCGACGCTGCGCGCGCGCAGGATGTGGTCCATGATGATCTGGCTGCCCAGACCACGACGCTGTTCATTGTCGGCATCGAAGAAGCTGTAGATCATCGACAGCCCATCGGCTTGTTGATCGGTCAGACAGGCTCCGACGAGCTTGCCGCGCTCGCCGTGCAGCGACGGTTCGCGATATTCGACGATGAAGCTGTTGACGGGCGAATGCTCGACCATGTCGGCATAGTCGCCCTCATCCATCTCTGCCATGCCGCCGCCGGGGTGGCGCGAGGCGAGATAGCGACGGAGCAACTGGAACTGCTCGTCGGTCGCCCACGGGCGGCAGGCGGACACTTCGAGATCGGCGTTGCGCTTCACTTGGCGGCGCTGTGTCGCATTCGGCACAAAATCGGCGGTGACGACCCGCACCGACACGCACGCGGTACAGCCCGCGCAGCTCGGCCGATACGCGACCGATTGGCTTCGGCGGAAACCGATCCGGCCAAGCGCGTCGTTCAAATCCGATGCTTGGTCGCCGCGCAATTCGGTGAAGACCTTGCGCTCCTGCCGACCGGGCAAATACGGGCAGGGCGAAGGGCTGGTGACGAAGAACCTGGGAAACCGAAAGGGTGCAGTCACCGTGAAAGGTTTCCTCAAGTCTGTCCGCGCCGCCCCGATGCCGACTGCTGAGGCGTGTTATGAATCAGCGGGAACGTGATGAAAAGCCGCTTTACCATGATTGGTGGTTAACGCAGACCGCGATCAAACGATTTCTAGCACTTAAGAATGATGCCCGGTTTTGCGCGCGTCGAAAAGGGTCGCGCGACTCGGTTCGCCGCGCGCGAGATTCCACTCGTCACACTCTTGGGACTATGCCAGTTCGATGGTGCTCACATCGTAATCGCTCGCGCGCAGTGCGGCGAGCAGGCGATCGAGATGCGCCTTGTCGCGGGTTTCGCACTCGACTTCGAGGCTGAGGCCCTTGGCGGGGAGATTTGTGAAAATCCGCTGGTGCGCGAGTTCGAGGATGTTGACGCGCTGCTGTTCGAAGATCCGCGCGACGTTGAACAGCGCGCCCGGCTGATCCTGCAAGCGGACGCGCAACCGGGCGAGCCGGCCCGAGCGTGCCAAGTCACGCAGCAGCACATTGGCGAGCAAGCGCGTATCGATATTGCCGCCGCATAGCACGACGCCGACGGTCTTGCCGGCAAAGCGTTCGGGATGTTGCAGCAGCGCGGCGAGGCCCGCTGCCCCGGCCCCTTCAACCACGGTCTTTTCGATCTGCAGCAACAGGCTGACCGCTTGTTCCAGGCTGCGTTCGCTGACCAGGACGATGTCGTCGACCAATGCCGCGACCATCTTGGAGGTGATCGCGCCCGGCTCCTTGACCGCGATGCCCTCGGCAAGCGTATCGCCCGCGCAGGGCATGTCGGTGCCCTTGATTCGGTTGTACATCGACGGAAAGAGCTCGGCCTCGACTCCGATCACTTCGATCGGATGATCCGATGCGGCGGCGACCACCGCCATGCCCGAGATTAGCCCGCCCCCGCCGATCGGCGTTAGGAAAGTATCGATCGCCGGTACGTCAGCGAGCATCTCGATCGCGACGGTGCCTTGCCCGGCGATGACGCGCGCGTCGTCGAACGGGTGGACGAAGGTGAGGCCACCGGTTGCCTCTAACTCTCGAGCGTGGGCATAGGCGGCGTCGAACGTGTCACCGTGCAGCACGACGGTCGCGCCGTGGCCCTCGGTCTGCGTCACCTTCACGGTTGGGGTGTTGGTCGGCATCACGATCGTCGCGGGAATGCCCAGCCGGTTGGCGTGATAGGCGAGGCCCTGCGCATGGTTGCCGGCCGATGCGGCGATCACGCCGCTGGTCCCCGCCGGCAATTGTAGCAGCGTATTGAGCGCGCCACGTTCCTTATAGGCTGCGGTAAATTGCAGATTCTCGAACTTGAGATAGACCGTCGCGCCAGTCAGCTCGCTCAGCGTGCGGCTGATGAAGAACGGCGTGCGCACGATCTGCGCGGCGATCCGCGCGTGCGCCGCCTGCACGTCGGCAAGCGTGACGGGGAGGGTTTCGGGCGCGGGGCGGGGATGGGTAGCCATATCGCGCCGCCTAGACCATCTGGCGCGGCGGGGGAACATTGCTTATCGCGTGGGTCATGCAAAGCTCACCTTTCGTCGCTCGCGCCGCCTGCCTGCTCGCCGCGCTCCTGCTCCCCACCGCCGCCGTCGCCGATGCGCTGGTCGATAACGTCAACGGCATCGCGCTCGATCAGGACGGCAAGGTCGTCCGCTTCACCGGGCTGTTGATCTCGCCCGAGGGCAAGGTGGTCAAGCTGCTGGCCGAGAATGACAAACGCCCGGCAAAGCTCGACTGGCGCTCTGATCAGCACGGCAAGGTTCTGCTGCCCGGATTCATCGATGCGCATGGCCATGTGATGGAATTGGGTTTCCGCGCGCTCGAACTCGATTTGTCGGGGACGAAGACGCTGGACGAGGCCAAGACCGCGATCGCCGCTTATGCCACCGCCAATCCCGAGCGGAAATGGATCGTCGGTGGCGGGTGGAACCAGGAGGTTTGGGGGCTCGGCCGCTTCCCGACTGCGGCCGATCTCGATGCGGTGGTGGGTGATCGCCCGGTGTGGCTGGCGCGCGCCGACGGCCATGCCAGCTGGGGCAATAGCGCGGCGTTGAAGGCAGCGGGGGTCACCGCCAAATCCGTCTCGCCCGCCGGTGGGCGGATCGAGAAGAGCGGCGCGGAGCCGAGCGGCGTGTTCGTCGATGCCGCGCAAGCTTTGGTCGAGAAGGTCGTGCCGCAGCCGCTGCCCAAGGAACGCGATTATGCGTTTCAGAAAGCGCAGGAAATTCTGCTCGGCTATGGCATCACCGCCACTGCCGATATGGGCAGCAGCCTCGACGATTGGCTCGCTTACCGCCGGGCGGGGGATGCCGGAGCCTTGCGCGTGCGGATCATGTCCTACGCCTTCGGGGTCGATACCGCGGTACGCGTCGGCGGGACCGGGCCGACGCCGTGGCTCTATGCTGACAAGCTCCGCATGGGGGGCGTGAAGCTCTATGCCGATGGTGCGCTCGGGTCGCGCGGGGCGTGGTTGAAGAAGCCGTATCGCGATGCGCCGGGCCAATCGGGCGCGGGCTTCATGTCGGACGATGTGATCCGCAACTTGATGAGCCGCGCTGCGCTCGACCATTTTCAGGTCGCGGTCCACGCAATCGGCGACCGCGCCAATGCCGAAGTACTCGACGCGATCGACGATATGGTCGGTACGTATAAGGGTGATCGGCGCTGGCGGATCGAACATGCGCAGATCGTCGATCCGGCCGATCTTCCGCGCTTCGGCAAGAATGGTATCATCGCCTCGATGCAGCCGACGCACCAGACCAGCGACCGGACGATGGCCGAGGCGCGCTTGGGGCCGGATCGGCTGGCGGGGGCCTATGCCTGGGCGTCGATGCTGAAGAACGGCGCGACACTCGCGTTCGGGTCGGACTATCCGGTCGAAAAGCCCGATCCGTTCGCGGGCTGGGCCGCGGCTTTCACGCGGCAGGGTGCCGATGGCGAGCCCTATGGCGGCTGGCGCCCCGAGGAACGTGTCTCGCGCGAGCAAGCGTGGTGGGCGTTCACTGGCGCGGCGGCCTATGCCGGCTTCGCCGAGGAGAAGTTCGGGCGGCTGGGCGTCGGGCAACGCGCCGATTTCGTGATCGTCGATCGTGACCCGCTGCTGGCATCCCCCAGCGACCTGCGTGCGACTAAGGTCGAGCAGACCTGGGTCGGGGGCGAGAAGGTGTGGGTGCGAAAGTAGCGGCTTTCGATACGGCCCATTTTTCCGGCTAAAGTCGCAAAGGTGACACGATCGGGCCGTCTTTGCGCGCGGAAGTTTAGGCTAAGGTTAGGCGTAAAACGGTTCGTTTCGCGCGGTCCTTCGGGGCCGAGCGGCGATTTGATGGCGCAGCGAGGTCAAAGAGCGACGGGCCGGGAGCCCGGATCATGAGTATGGCAGAGCGGGGGCGTGTAGGACATGGCCTGAAGCCTACCGATCCAAAGGAAGTGGAGTGTAAACAGAGTGCGGTCGCCTCGCAAACGTCGGGATCACCGCGGTGGTGATACAAGCGACTGACGCGCCGCAGGAACGTCGACAGTTGGTTGCAAGCCGTCATTCAGACAGAGGTAACAACTCTTGGCTAATTTGCCCGAATGAGAAAGTCGCTCATAGCATTTGGCTTTGCCTACCTGTGGGCCTCTCAGGGAGCCGTAGCGCAAAATGTGCCGGGGAAAAGCTGCTACTATCCGGCGTCGAAGGGGTATTGGGCACCCAAACTCGCCGTACAGCGAAAGAGAACAAAAGAATGCCTGATCCGCATCTCTTATGAGATCGCAGCGAGGGGCTCGCCGTACGTCGACGCTGGGCTATCTGCGGCGGATTATTGCCAGCAGGCGTATACATACGAAGAGGAAAAGGTCGCCGCGAAAGAGGGGCGTCCCCTCAACCTGGATGTTGCGAGGACTCGGGCAGCGGCTTTCGCACGTCCCTGGATACAGCAGGCCCTCAAACTGAAATGCCTGCCGCCGAGCGCGAGATGAATGACCGCAAGTGGGCGCTTCCAGCCACCCCACCCCCCAGACAAAAAAGGCCGCGGCACCCCCCGATGCCGCGGCCTGCTCCCGGGTACTGGGGAGCGGTACGTCTTTGAAAATCAGGCGACGGCGGCGGGGACCATCACGTCTTCGGGTTCGCGCAGGACGTAACCGCGGCCCCAGACGGTTTCGATGTAGTTTTCGCCTTCGCACGCCATCGACAGCTTCTTGCGAAGTTTGCAAATGAACACGTCGATGATCTTGAGTTCGGGTTCGTCCATGCCGCCGTACAGGTGGTTGAGGAACATTTCCTTGGTCAGCGTCGTGCCCTTGCGCAGCGAGAGCAGCTCGAGCATCGCATATTCCTTGCCGGTCAGATGGACGCGCGCGCCATCGACTTCGACCGTCTTCGCATCGAGATTGACCGCAAGCTTGCCGGTGCGGATGACCGACTGGCTGTGGCCCTTCGAGCGGCGCACCACGGCGTGGATGCGGGCGGTGAGTTCTTCGCGGTGGAAGGGCTTGGTGACGTAATCGTCGGCGCCGAAGCCGAACGAGCGAACCTTGCTGTCCATCTCGTTAATGCCCGACAGGATCAGCACCGGAGTCTGGACGCGGGCGACACGGAGCCGCTTGAGCACATCGTACCCGTGCATATCGGGCAAATTGAGATCGAGCAGGATGATGTCGTAATCATACAGCTTGCCCAGATCGAGGCCTTCTTCGCCGAGATCGGTCTTATAGACATTGAAACCTTCGGTGGTCAGCATGAGCTCGATCGCCTTGGCGGTCGTCGGCTCGTCCTCGATCAGCAATACGCGCATCTGGGCGTTCCCCACTCTTTCATCAGGCGTTCGGCACCCCCGGCGGCCCGACTTGCCTGAACCAAACCATTAACCTCTTCAGTGATGAACGCAAAAGGTTAATTTCAAATTAATCGGCCTGAATCCACGAGTCGCAAGGGATTATACTTAGCGCTGCAGCGCGCAGAGCGATTTCAGATGCTCGCTGAGATAGGCAATCAACACCTCGACCCGCGCCGGACGGAGCGTTCCGGGCGAGGTCATCAGATGCAGCGCGCCGCCATGCGGAATCCACTCCGACAGGATCGGCACCAGCCGCCCCGCCGCAACATCGTCGCCGACGATGAAATCGGGTAGCATCGCGATGCCGAGGCCACGGCGCAGCGCCGGCAGCATCGCCTCGCCGCTATTGGTCGCAAGCGGGCCACGCAGCCGCACCGAGACTTCGGTCCCATCCGGCCCAACAAAGCGCCATGGCGTCGTGACGTTGGTATAGGCAAAGCAGCGATGCTCGCCGAGTTGGCCGGGATGCGTCGGGGTGCCGGCCTGCGCGAGATATTCCGGCGCGGCGACCAGATACATCCGCATATCGGCGAGTTTGCGCGCGCGCAGCGAGGAATCGGGCAAAGCGGCGATCCTCAGCGCGATGTCGAAGCCTTCGGCGACGATGTCGACGCGTGCATCGGACAGATGCAGGTCGATCTCGATGCCCGGATGCGCGACGAGGAAATCGGCAATGACGGGGGCGATCGCGATCAGGCCGAGCGACATTGGCGCGGCGACGCGGACCAGGCCGGTCGGCGCGGTCGCGGCGTCGAGCGCGGCTTCTTCGGCCGCAGTGGCCTCGGCCAGAATGCGCGCGGCATGTTCCGCAAGGGCCTTGCCATTTTCGGTGAGGCTGAGGCGGCGCGATGTGCGGTGGAACAGCGACTGGCCGAGATGCGTCTCGAGCCGGGTGATCGCCTTCGAAACGGTCGCCTTGGACACGCCGATCGCGTCGGCTGCGCCGCTGAACGAGCGGTGTTCGACGACACAGGCGAAAATCGCCCAGGCTTCGAGATCGGGCAGGCGCATGGGACCAACTTTCTCCCCTCCCGCTTGTGGGAGGGGTTGGGGGAGGGGAGTCACTGCGAGCGTTGAATATTGCCCACCCCCAGCCCCTCCCGCAAGCGGGAGGGGAGATTATATGAAACAATCCGTTTCCAGTGTTTCCATTTACCGCATGATCGAAATCCCTATCTTAGCGGCAACATGAGGAGACACCCAATGATCGAGAAGAGATCGTTCGAAAGCCTGGGCCATGCCGATCACGGCTGGCTGAACGCCCGCCACCATTTTTCGTTCGCCGATTATTACGAACCCGCCCGGATGGGCTGGGGCGCGATCCGCGTGTGGAACGATGACGAGATCGCCGCGAACAGCGGCTTCCCGCCGCATCCGCACCGCGACATGGAGATCATCACTTATGTCCGCTCTGGTGCGATCACGCATAAAGATTCGCTCGGCAATCAGGGCCGCACCGGCGCTGGCGATGTGCAGGTGATGAGTGCCGGCACCGGCGTGCGCCATGCCGAATATAATCTGGAAGCCGAACAGACCCGGATCTTCCAGATCTGGATCGAACCGACGCGTACCGGCGGTGCGCCCTCCTGGGGCGCCAAGCCGTTCCCGAAGGATGATCGGTCGGGCAAGTTCGTGACGCTCGCCAGTGGGTTTGCCGAGGATAGCGATGCACTGCCGATCCGCGCCGATGCGCGCGTGCTGGCGGCGATGGTGCGGGCGGGCGAGACGATCACGCACGAGGTTGCGGCTGGCCGCCATGCCTATCTCGTCCCCGCGACCGGGCGGATCGAGATTGCCGGCCAAACGTTCGAAGCGCGCGACGGCGCGGCGATCGATGGCGGCCAGACCGTCACGATCACCGCGCTCGAAGATGCCGAGCTGGTGCTGGTTGATTCTGAGTAACCGGTAAAATCCCCCTCCCGCTTGCGGGAGGGGTCAGGGGAGAGCGTGTCCGCACGCAGTGCCTCCCCGAACATTCCCTCCCCCAACCCCTCCCGCAGGCGGGAGGGGAGCAAACAGAAGGACTGATCCCATGACCAAAGTTCTCGTGCTCTATTACTCCTCTTACGGCCATATCGAACAAATGGCCGACGCCGTCGCCGAGGGCGCGCGCTCCGCCGGTGCCGAAGTCGAGATCCGCCGTGTCGCCGAGACCGCGCCGCAAGCGGTGATCGAAGCTGCGCATTTCAAGACAGATACCGCCCACCCGCTGATCGAAAGCCCCGATGCGCTGGCCAATTATGACGCGATCATCGTCGGCGCGCCGACGCGCTTCGGCCGGATGCCGAGCCAGATGGCGTCGTTTTGGGATACCACCGGCGGCCTGTGGTTCACCGGAAAGCTGATCGGCAAGGTTGGCGGTGCGTTCACCTCGACCGCGAGCCAGCATGGCGGGCAAGAGACGACCTTGTTCTCGATCATCACCAATCTGCTCCACCACGGCATGACCATCGTCGGCCTCGATTATGGCTTTCAGGATCAGATGGGGGTCGACAAGATCCGTGGCGGATCGCCTTATGGTGCGACGACGATTGCAGGTGGCGATGGCAGCCGCCAGCCGGGCGAAGAGGAACTCGCCGGCGCGCGCTATCAGGGCAAGCGCATTGCCGAGACGGCCGCCAAGCTCAGTGCCTGACCTCGGGCACCCGCGGTGCTACCGGGCCAAGGATCGGCGGCGGTAGCACCGTCGGGGGGCGGAGCGGAGGCGGAAGAACGGTCGGCACGACGGCGGGCGGCGACAGCCACGCGTCGGACACGTCGGCGACCTTCGGGCTGCCGGGGTAGCTTGAGCGCGCGCGCGAAAAGGTCAGGCGTGCGCGCGCCGCGCCCAGCGCGTTCACGTTTGCGCCAACCCAGCGCCAATGCCACGGCTCCCACGTCACGCCCTGCGCATTGCCGGCGGGAAAGGACAGTTCGAACCCGTAATCCGGCGCGTGTGTCAGGAGCCAGCGTCCAGCCGGGGTTGCGGCCATGCAAGCGTCGACATCGGGACATCCAGGCGCAGGTCGCACGCCAAAGTCGATAGAATATCCCGTTGCATGCTCGCTATAGCCCGGCGGCCCGACAAAGCGCGCGCGAGAAACCGGGTCTGGACAAATGCCGGGAGTATAATTGCGGCAGAAAACCGCGCGCTGATGCGCGATCTTGCGGAAACACGACACGCCGTGGAGCGCTTTACCGACCCCCGGCGTCGCGGCGGCGGCAGCGAGCATCCGCGTGAGATCGGGCGCGGCGTCGCGGTGGACGAGGCACGGCAGGCCGATCGAAAAGCCGGGCGGTGCTGCGAGCAGGTCGGTCCGCGCCGCCTCGGCATAAGGCAAATGGCCGAACATGCGCCCGTCTTGCATCGGCGGCGGCAAATCGCTCTGCGCAGCGTCCGCGGTGATCGGCGACACGGCAAATAGCAGGGCAACCCAGCCCGATGCGACCTGAATCGCCCATTTCCGTCGCGCCGCCACAGGTAACGGCTCTGGCATGTCGGCGCTGGCGGTGGCAAGGGTCGTCGATGCTGGCAAATCATGTTCTTTTTCTCGACGGCGAAGCGCTCGTTATCGACAAGCCCGCCGGGCTCCCGGTCGACCGTCCGCGCGATGGCTCGATCTCCCTTGAAAACCATCTCGATGGGCTGACTTTCGGGTTCAAACGCTGGCCGGTGCCGGTGCACCGGCTCGACCGCGATACGTCGGGGTGCCTGCTGCTGTCGCGCAACCCGAAGGCGCATGCCAAGCTGCACCAGGCCTTCGAGCAGGGGCTGGTGCGCAAACGCTATCTCGCCGTGCTCGAGGGCGTGGTCGAGGGCGAGAGCGGACTGATCGATCTCGCGCTGGCGAAGGTCAGCACGGAGGAGACCGGCTGGCGGATGGTCGGCGATCCGAAAGGAAAACCGTCGCGCACCGCCTGGCGCGTGATCGAAGTAAAAGACGGCCGTAGCTTCGTCGAGTTCATCCCGGAGACGGGGCGCACGCACCAGATTCGCGTCCATGCCGCCGAAGCGCTCGGCGCGCCGGTGGTGGGCGATCCGGTTTACGGGAGCGGGGGCAAGGAATCGCTGCTCCACGCCGCCGAATTGACGATCCCGCGCGAGGGCAAGGAGCCGATCGTGGCAAAAGCGCCGCTGCCCGCGCGCTTCGCGGCGGCGGGGTTTGGGGAGGGGTGAGGCACTTCTCCCCTCCCTGAAAGGGAGGGGAGAAGGCAAGGCTAATCCGTCACCCGCCCCCTGAGCGATTTCACCACCGATCGCTTGGTCTTCCCATCCACCCGCTTTGCTTTCGCGGCCTTGCTCGGCTTGGTCGGGCGGCGGCGTTTGGGGACGATTGTCGCTTCGCGGATCAGGTCGACCAGCCGTTCGCGCACCTCCTGCCGGTTGAGCAATTGCGAGCGCGCGCCTTCGCTGCGCAGCACCAACACGCCGTCGCGCGTCAGGCGTGACCCGGCCAGCACCGCGAGCCGGTTCTTCACCGCCAGCGGCAAGGACGGCGAATTGCCGACGTCGAAACGCAGCATCACTGCGCTGTCGGTGGTGTTGACATGCTGCCCGCCGGGGCCGCCGGCGCGCGTGAAGCTCTCCGACAGCTCGTCGCTGTCGATGCTGATCGTGCGGGTGATGGGGATCGCGGCCATCGCCCGCCCATAAATCAAGCCAGCGGCTTTCGCGAGGGGGCGGGAGCGGATACATCGACCGCCATGTACGACTTCACGATCGACCAAAGCTCCAAGGCCGAGCTTTACCGCGACCTCCATTCGGCGCTCGGTGCGCTGACCGACGGAGAAAGCGATGCGATCGCCAATATGGCGAATGCCGCCGCGCTGATCTGGCAATATCTGCCCGATCTCAACTGGGCGGGATTTTACCGGAACGTCGGCGGCGAACTGGTGGTCGGGCCGTTCCTCGGCAAGCCCGCTTGCATCCGCATCGCGTTTGGCGACGGGGTGTGTGGTGCGGCGGCGGCGACGCGCGAGACGCAGCGGGTCGAGGACGTCCACGCCTTTCCCGGCCATATTGCGTGCGATGCGGTGAGCCGCTCGGAGCTGGTCGTGCCGATCGTGCACGCCGGGCGGTTGATCGGCGTGCTCGATCTCGACAGTCCGACGCCAGCGCGCTTCGATGCCGCCGATGCCGTCGGATGCGAGGCGCTGGTCGCGCTGCTCGCGCCACGCGTCGCCGGCTGATCCGTTTCGGGACACTCGTTAACCTAGAGTAAAACCGGGGAAAAGGGTAACTTAGCCGTTAATGATGTGACGGCGTGCATCCGCGCACAGTGCCGCGACGGGAGTGTTTACCATGCGAACTCTAGCTCTTTCGGTCCTCACGATGGTTACCGTTTTCGGGGCGACCGCGGCCGATGCGCAACGACTCGGGGGTGGTCGATCCTATCCCGGCGCATCCTATCCGGTGCCGGGGAGCATGCCCGCGATGCAGCAGCCCGGCGGGGGCGGACCCGTAACCTTGCCGCCGCCGCCGCAGATCAACACGATGCCGCGTCCGTACCCCGGCCAGATGAACCCGCAGCGCCCGAATCCCGGTCCGCGCCCGGTGCACAATGGTGGCGGATCGCGCTGGGGCGGATCGTATCAGGGACAGTGGTCGGGCGGAATGAATGCGCCGGGCGGCTGGAACGCTTATCGGCGCCCGTCGCGCGGCTATCGTCTGCCGAGCTATTGGGTTTCCCCGAATTTCTTCATCGGCGATTTTGGCGGATACGGCCTCTATGCCCCGCCGCAGGGCTATGGCTGGCAGCGTTATTATGACGACGCGGTGCTGGTCGACAGCCGCGGCCGCGTGCGTGATTCGGTCTACGGTTTGGATTGGGACGGCGGTTCCGGTGGCTATGGCGACGGCTCTGCACAGGGCGGCTATTCGTCGGTCGAGTATGGCTATGCCCAAGGCGGGGCCGGCGGGCAGGGGTATAGCTATCAGACGCTCCCGCCGGTCGTGCAAAATGGCGGCGTAACGACCTATTCGACCAGCAACGGCTACAGCGCGGGCGGCTATGCCAGCGGCGGATATTATTACCCCGGCGCGACGACGACGGTGGTGACGATCATGGGCGCGCCCAGCGTCACGACAACCACGACCGAATATATCGAGGAAACCCGCACGCGCTATGTCGCGCCGCGCCGCGTCTATCGCGCAAAGAAGAAAGTGTATCGCCCGCGATGTGTCTGCCGCCGCGCGGTGGTGGTGGAGAAGCCGGTGATGGGGAGCTGATCGGGTCGTGCGCTGGTCTCCTGCGAAAGCAGGAGCCCAGGATTTGGAGCGTAACGGCTAGCGGCCCCTGGACTCCCGCTTTCGCGGGAGAACAGGGAAGCGGAGCGCCTAACCCCCGCGCGGTTCCGGCCCCGCGAAGGTGACGACGCTCTCCGACCCGTCCGCCGCGACTGCGCCGACGCCGACGAAGTGATCGTCGACACTGATGTCCTTCAGCACGCTGCTCGTCGTGGTGGCGGGGACGTCGAGCGATTTCTGCCAGTCTGCCGTATCGGTGCGGCGCCAGTGGATGCGGTAGGCGGTGGCGCCCTCGACCGGCTTCCATTTGACCGTCGTGTCGAAGCTGAGCGCGCCTGCGATCGTCACGCCCTCGGGCGCGGCAGGCGCGGTGGCGAGGCGGCGGATTGTGGCTACGTTGATCGCGGTGACCTTCGCCAGATAGGCGAAGTCCATCTTGTCGACGGTATCGCCATACGGAATGCCATTCTCGACGCGGAGATCCTGATGCTGCTGCGTCCAATTCTCTGCACCGACCGAAAAGCGCACCGCGGGATAGCCAAGTTTCAGAAACGGCTCGTGATCGCCGCCGCGCCCGAAGCGATCGGGGCGGCGATCGACGAACACGTCGAGCCCGCCGGGAAGGCCCGCCGCGACGCCGTCGATCGTCTTGGCGAGCGCGCGGCTCGGGCCGTCATCCTCGCCGCCATTGCCGCGCCGCGCGATCTGCGCCGGTAACTCCTCGCTCTCGCGAATGCCTTCCGAAAAGACCCGGACGCGGTCGGCGACACGCACGCCATTCTGCCCCATCGTATTGCCGACGATATCGTTGTTGAGCATCGCCGAGATCGTCCAGCCGCGCTGCTTCGCGGTTTCGGCCAGCAGCGTGCCGCCGAACAGCCCCTGCTCCTCGCCGGAGAAGATCGCATAGACGATCGTCGCGCGGAATTTCTCCTTCGACAGGATGCGCGCGGCTTCGAGCACGAGCGCGACGCCCGACCCATCGTCATTCGCGCCGGGCGCATCGTGCGTGAAATCCATGCCGTCGCTGATCCGGCTGTCGATATGCGCGCCGACGATGATCACGCGCTTGGGGTCGAGCCCCTGCTGGAAGCCGAGCACGTCGACCACATTGACCCCGTTTGGCGCGCGCGCATTGGTGAAGGTGCGCGCGATATTGGCGACGGTGATGCAGCCATCGCACGCATCGGCGATCCGGGTCAGTTCGCCCCCGACCCAGCCGCGCGCCGCCCCGATCCCGCGCGTCGGGTGATCGGGCGACGACAGCGTGTGGCGTGTGCCGAAGCTGACGAGCTTTTCGACGGTTGCTTTCAGCCGCGTTGGGTCGGGTGCGGGCTTGGGCGCATCCTTGGCGAAAACGGGGGTGGCGATGATCGCAAGAGCGAGGGCGAGCGGGGGGAGGGTGCGCATTCCGGCATCGTGGCGGGGAAGGCGCGGGGGTTCAAGGGGTTCGATGCCCCTTCGGTCTCGGTAGATCCTCCCCCGCCAGGGGGAGGTGGCACGCGAAGCGTGACGGAGGGGGAGGTCGGCGAAACGCTTGGAAGGTCGAGCAAGCGGCAGATGCAACGCGAACAGCGAGTCGTGGCTGTCGCAACTGCGCCACCGAGAAAGTTTGATAGTTAGCCGCTAACCGCCCCCTCCGTCGCCTTCGGCGCCACCTCCCCCTGGCGGGGGAGGATTGTCGAGGTCTGCGCTTACGCCCCCCCTTCGTCACCCCGGCCTTGAGCCGGGGCCCACCGCGCCACAACCGCACCGCCGCCGCACCATTGCTACCGGTGCATCAAGCCGCTTGGTGGACCCCGGCACAAGGCCGGGGTGACGGGTTGTGGCAAAGGACAATCAATTGCCCCGCCCTGCGATTGCGAGGGTTGTGAAAAGGCAAGCGCCTAGGAGGTAGACAGTTGTAAACAACCAAAAGGCAAACGGCGCTGTGTCCCGGCGAGCATCTAATCCGCTCAGACTGTTGGGCATATTTCCGCTCGCGAACCCGGCCGCCACAATCATAACGATGAATAAAGCGACGGTGAGAGCAATAATCGAGGATACACTCATCCCGCCCCCTCAACTCAACCGATCAATCGCCTCCCGATCCAAACTCCCCGGCACGATCATCAACGGAATCGGCAAACACCCGGCATCCGTCCCGGCAAAGTGTGTGACCAGCGGCCCCGGCGCGCCGCTCGCCGCCGCTGCCAGCACGAGCGCGGCGATGTCGGGATTGGCGGCGATCATCTCGCGGATCACCTTGGGGCCTTCGCCTTGCCGCACTGTAATGATCGGTTTCAGCCCCGATTCCTCGACCAGCGTACCCGCCGCGCCCGTCACCAGCCCCTCGGCATGGAGCCGCGCCTCTTCCTCGATCGTCGCTTGTACGCCGCCGAAGGTGGTGAATTCGGTCGGGGGTACGAGCGCGAGGATTTCGACGCCGCCGCCGGTCTTCACCGCGCGGCGTGCGGCAAAGCGCAAGGCGATGCCGCTTTCGGGCGTCTCGTCGACGACCACCAGATAGATGCGCATGCGGGCTCTCCCCTCCATGGAGATTATGCCCTACATCGTGAGGCCAAGCGTGCCTGCGCGCAAGTCGTGGTCTTGACCCGCGGCAGCGCGGGGGCGAGAGACACGCTACGGATTCGGACAAATAAGGACGTGTTGATGCCGGTCGAGATCAAGATGCCAGCGCTTTCCCCGACGATGGAGGAAGGCACGCTGGCGAAATGGCTGGTGAAAGAGGGCGACACCGTAAAGTCCGGCGACTTGATGGCCGAGATCGAGACCGACAAAGCCACGATGGAATTCGAAGCGGTCGACGAAGGCGTGATCGGCAAGATTCTCGTCGCCGAGGGCACCGATAATGTGAAGGTCGGCACGGTGATCGCGACGTTGCTGATGGAGGGGGAGGAGGCTTCTTCCCCGGCTGCTGAAGCTGAAGCTGCACCTGCACCTTCTTCTCCCTCTCCCCCGCGGGGAGAGGGTCGGGGAGAGGGGACGTCTCCACCCGCCCCGACCCCGGTGGCGCCCGCTCCCACTGCCCCTCTCCCCGCAAGCGGGGAGAGGGAGAAGGGCGAACGCATCAAGGCCAGCCCCCTCGCGCGGCGGATTGCGGCGGAGAAGAGCATCGATCTTGCCACGCTGACCGGTTCCGGCCCCAACGGGCGGATCGTCAAGGCGGATCTCGATGCATCGCCGGTTACGCAGGCCATCGATACTGGGCCGCGGCCGACGCCGGCGAAGCAGGAGGAAGCTGCGGCAGCACCAGCGCCCGCACCGAAGCCCGCCGCAATCCCCGACATCCCGCACGAAGCGACCAAGCTCTCCAACGTGCGCAAGACGATCGCGCGCCGCCTGACCGAATCGAAGCAGACCGTCCCGCATATCTATCTGACGGTCGATATCCGGCTCGATGCGCTGCTCAAGCTGCGCGGCGAGCTGAACGTCGGGCTCGCCGCGCGGGGCGTGAAGCTGTCGGTCAACGATCTGATCATCAAGGCGCTCGCGGTCAGCCTGATTCAAGTGCCGAAGTGCAACGTGATGTTCACGCCGGATCAGCTCATCAGCTTCAGCCGTGCCGACATTTCGGTCGCGGTTTCGACGCCGAGCGGCCTGATCACGCCGATCATCGTCGGGGCCGACAGCAAGGGCGTGGCCGCGATCTCGACCGAGATGAAGGACTTGGCCGCGCGGGCGCGCGACGGGAAGCTCAAGCCGGAAGAATATCAGGGCGGCACCGCTAGCGTCAGCAACATGGGCATGTACGGCATCAAGCAGTTCGACGCCGTCATCAACCCGCCACAGGGCATGATCCTGGCGATCGGCGCGGGCGAGAAGCGGCCCTATATCATCGACGATGCGCTCGGCGTGGCGACGGTGATGTCGGCGACGGGCAGCTTCGATCACCGCGCGATCGACGGGGCGGACGGTGCCGAATTGATGCAAGTGTTCAAGGCGCTGGTCGAAGCGCCGCTGGCGATGCTGGCCTGACATGCTGGGGCGGCGCACTCTTGTCGAGGTGTTGCATCTGGTGATCGGAATCGCCGGGGCCGCGGTGCTTGCCTATGGCGCGGTGTGGTCGCTGCCGCATGCCCACGATACGATCTGGGCCGTCACCTACGGCGTCATGGCGGTGGTGGTGGCGATGAGTCTGCGGCCAATCGCCGCGGCGGCAAAAGCAGACCGTCGCTCGACCGATGCATGATGCCCCCGAAGCCATGCCCGCGATCCGCGCGACCGCGATGGCGCGCGATGCCAATCCGTACGGCAAGATTTTCGTCGGTTGGCTGATGGGGCAGATGGCGCTGGCCGCCGGATCGGTCGCGTCGCGGCATTGCGGCGCGCGCGCGCCGGTCGTCGCCGCGGACGGCTTCAGCTTCACCGCGCCCGTGAGCATCGGCGATGAAGTGTCGTTCTACGCCGAGATCGTCGGCACCGGGCGCAGCTCGATGACGGTCGCGGTGGCCGTGTGGCGGCGCGACCGGCACGGTGAGGGCACCGAACTTGCCGCGAACGGGCGCTTCACGTTGGTTTCGATGGGCGCGGACGATCGACCGCGGCTCTTGCAAGAGCTGGTATAGAAGGAACTCCCCAGTGGCCGACACTTTTAACCTCGTCATCCTCGGTTCGGGCCCCGGCGGCTATGTCGCCGCGATCCGTGCGGCGCAGCTCGGGCTCAAGACCGCGATCATCGAGCGCGAGCGGCTGGGCGGTATCTGCCTCAATTGGGGCTGCATTCCGACCAAGGCGCTGCTGCGCACGTCGGAAATCTATCATTACATGCAGCATGCCGCCGATTATGGCCTTAGCGCCGATAACGTCGGCTTCGACTTGACCAAAGTGGTCGAGCGCAGCCGCAAGGTCGCAGGCCAGCTCAACATGGGCGTCAAGGGCCTGATGAAGAAGAACAAGGTGACCGTGTTCGAAGGCACCGGCACGATTACCGCAGCGGGCAAGGTGACGGTCACGCAAGGCGACAAGACCAGCGACCTCGAAGCCAAGCACATCATCATCGCCACCGGCGCCCGCGCGCGCGATCTGCCCTTTGCCAAGGCCGATGGCGCGCGGATTTTGACCTATCGCCACGCGATGGTGCCGACCGAAATGCCGACCAAGCTGCTCGTCATCGGATCGGGCGCGATCGGGGTAGAATTCGCGAGCTTCTACAATGATATGGGCGCGGATGTTACGATTGTGGAGATGCTGCCGCGCATCCTTCCGGTGGAGGATGAGGAGGTCAGCGCGTTCATGGACAAGGCGCTGACCAAGCAAGGGATCACGCTGCGCACCGCGACCGGGTTGGAA
This sequence comes from Sphingomonas psychrolutea, assembly GCF_014636175.1. Classification (GTDB taxonomy): domain Bacteria; phylum Pseudomonadota; class Alphaproteobacteria; order Sphingomonadales; family Sphingomonadaceae; genus Sphingomonas; species Sphingomonas psychrolutea. The sequence continues at coordinate 45,058 of NZ_BMDW01000017.1, forward strand.
GCGCTCGATGCGACCGCGAAGGGCGTGACCGCGAAGATCAAGGGCAAGGACGGCAAGGTCACGTCCGAAGAGTTCAGCCACGTCATCGTCGCGATCGGCATCGTGCCCAATACTGAGAATATCGGCCTCGAAGCGCTGGGGATCGAGACCGAGCGCGGCCATATCAAGGTCGATGGCTATGCCCGCACCAATGTCGGGGGCATCTACGCGATCGGCGACGTGACCGGCGCGCCGTGGCTGGCGCACAAAGCGAGCCATGAGGGCGTGGTGTGTGTCGAGGCGATCGCGGGGCTGAACCCGCATCCATTCGAGAAGTGGAATATCCCGGGCTGCACCTATTCGCGCCCGCAAGTCGCCTCGGTCGGTATGACGGAAGCGAAGGCCAAAGAAGCCGGGCATGAGCTGAAGGTCGGCAAATTCCCCTTCATCGGCAATGGCAAGGCGATCGCGCTGGGCGAGGCCGAGGGTTTTGTGAAGACGGTGTTCGACGCGAAAACCGGCGAATTGCTCGGCGCGCATATGGTCGGCGCGGAAGTGACCGAGCTGATCCAGGGCTATGTCATCGCGCGCCAGCTCGAGACGACCGAGGCCGAACTGATGGAAACGATCTTCGCGCACCCGACGCTCAGCGAAATGATGCACGAAAGCGTGCTCGGCGCGTATGGCCGCGCGATCCATATCTGATGGGGGTTCGCCCGTCAGTCGCGGGACGTCGGCGACCGATGTGACGACTCAGTTGCCCCGCATCTGGACGGTTGCCGGGGTGACGCTGATGTTGCTGGTGGGGTCGCTGGCGCTGTTCTGGCCGGGCATCGCCATGTACGATAGCGTCCGCCAGTTCGCGCAGGCGCTGGCCGGGGCGTATGAAGATTGGCATCCGCCCGCAATGGCGCGGACGTGGAGCGGGCTCCACGCTGCCGTCGGTGGTACGAGCGAGCCGATGTTCGGGCTGCAGATGGCGCTGTATTGGGCCGGATTCGGCCTGATCGCTGCGGCGCTCGCGCGGCTGGGGCGGAGGCGTGCGGCAGCCGCCGTGCTCGCAATCGGCGCGCTGCCCTTGTTCCTTGGCTGGCAAGCGGTAGTGCTCAAGGACACGCAAATGCTGGGCGCGGTGCTCGCGGCCTGTGGCGCGATGGCGTGGTGGCGGCTCCGGGCTGCACGCGTGCCGGTCTGGGCCTTGATCGCGGTGGCGGCGTTGCTGGCCTATGCCACGCTGCTGCGCGCGAACGCGGTGTTCGCAACTGTGCCGCTGGCGGTGATGCTGTTCGGTTCGGGGCGCTGGTGGACGCGGCTCGCGCTCGGCCTGGCGGGGGTGGCGGCGGTGCTGATGGTCGCGCCGCTCCTCAATCATGGGCCGCTGGGGGCGGCGTCGAGCGGGGTCGAGCGGACCGAGGCGCTCTACGATCTTGCTGGCATAGCGGTCCGTGCGCCCGATGCGGCGATTGGCTTTACGCCGTTTGAAGCACGCGCGTTGATGAGCGGGCATTGCGTCAAACCGTATTTCTGGGATCCGCTAGGTGAGGAACCACGCTGCGCGCCGATTATGGCGCGCCTGCGAAGCCGGCCTGCGGGCGAGCTCTACCGAATGCTGGTCGCTGCGATCGTCCGACACCCCTTTGCCTATGCGGCGCATCGGCTGGCGCATTTCAATTCGACCGAACGCTGGCTCGTGCTGGCTGGCTTACCAGGGGCTGCTCCACCGGCGCGGAGCGAGCCAAACAGCCTTGGCTTGGGCAATCCCGGCGCGGCGGCGCGCGGGTGGCAGGTGACAGCCGGGTGGATGGCAGAAACGCCGCTCGGGTGGCCCGTTGTGTGGCTCATCGTCGCGATCATCGGGCTGGCGGCGGCAGCGCCCCGGGCAAGCGCCCCGCCGCGCGATCTCGCGCTGGCGCTGTTGGTGTCGGCGATCACGCTGGAGCTGAGCTTCGGCGTGCTGAGCATCGCCTCGGACTTGCGCTATCATTTGTGGCCGATGGTCGCGACGGCGCTGGCGACGGTTTTGTTGTGGGGGGACTGGTGGCGGAGTCAGCGCGTCGTGCGGATCGGCGGACTGGCGCTTGCCGTGGTTCTGGTCGCTGGAACGGTGGCGCGGCTGACCCTGCCGAGTCCGCCAACCGGCCATCGCGATTTGCTGCGGTAGGAAACGCAGCGGATGATCACGGCGCCCGGCCAAGCAAACGAAGCCTTCGGATAGCGTTGCTTGGGCCGGGGGAAGTCGATCAGGCGGCAGTTGGTGCCGTCGTAAACTGCACCACGTCGTCGTCGCGGTGCGCGGCAACAGATGGAGGGCCATCGAAGGTCCGCGCGCCGGAGTCGGCCGCGATATGCTTCAGACGCCCATCAATCGACGCGCCGGTTTCGATCGCGATCGATTCATATTCGACATCGCCGGTAATCCGGGCAGCGCGCTCGATCGTTAGCTGTCGGACCGAGACCGATCCCTCGATCGATCCGCCGAGCCGCGCGCTCTCCGCGCGGACCGCGCCTTTGATGTGGCTGTCATTGCCCTGGACGAAATTGCCGCACGCAATGTCGCCTTCGACGCGGCCGTCAATGTGGAGATCGGCGGTGGCGGCGACATTGCCGGTGATGACCATGTCGGACCCGATGACTGAAAACATGCCGCGCTTGCCCCCCGACGCCTGCGCCATCGTTGGCGGTGCGGACGGCAGCCCCGAATTACCGCCGTCGCGCCCACCGCGCGACCCGTTGTTGAACATCGACATTTTGACAGCTCCCCGCATGCCCGATTCGCAGCACCGGGTAGCATATCGCGCGCGTCCGCCGCAGCGAAGTTCGTCAGGCCGTGCGTGCCATAAGGGGATTGTCGTTTGCGGCGGGTTTCAGCACCGCGCGCGCCTGCAGCAGCGTCGCGACGACCAGCACGGCAGCGGCGAGCGGCGCAGCGTCCGGCGTCGCGAACAGCGCGATGGTACTGCCCCCCAGCGCCAATCCTGCGACGCGCCAGCGCGCCGGATCGCGGCGGGTGCCCATCGCGAGCATCAACGCGAGTAGGTCAACGACGGCAAGGACCGCGATATCTGCCCCCGGCAGCACCGCCGCCATGACCAGCGCGCACAGCAAAGCGGCGTCCGGCACCGTGTGCCGATACAGTTTGCGCACCGAAAACCACGCGGCATAGGCCGCGCCCGCCCCCACGGTCGCGGCGAGCGCGAGGCCGGTCAGCGGCAAGGCACCAATTCCCGGCAAAGCCTGCGCCAGTACCCAAAGGTTCGGCGCGCCGCGCGACAGCGGCAGATCGAGCGGGAAGGGGAATGCAGGGGCATCGCCACCGAAAGCGCGCGCCAGCAGGATTGCCGCTGCAACCAGCGCGGCGCACGCCAGCAGCATCGGCGACGTCCGTCGTTGGATCGCCAAAGCAAGAACAAAGGGGGCGAGCAGCAGCGCTTGCGGATCGCAGCCCAGAGCGACTCCGTACCAGATCAGCAGCGCGCGGGTATCGTCCTCGGTCGCCGCCAGCACCGCCATCAGGCAGGCGATCGGCCACACCCAGGCGCCGCCAAGCACAAGGCCGAACGGCACCAGCAGCAGCGGTAACGCAGCGTGCCGGGTGGCGCGGCTGGCGGGGAAACCAAAGGTCATCCCGCTTCCCTGCACTGCTGCTGGTTGCGGCGGCGTTAAGGTTGCTTGCGCCGCGGCGCTGTGGTCAGATATCGATCAGCAAAAACAGGAGGTGAGGATGGCGACATCGGCGATCGAGCGGCCGGGTACTCCTGGTCAAATCCCCGCGCCTAAGGGCCTGCCCGTCGTCGGCCATCTCCACCAGATCGCGCGCGCTGGGCTGATCGGCCATTTGCTCCATGTCAGCCGCGATTTTCCGCAAGGCATCTTCAAGCTCAAATTCGGCAGCCGCGTCGCGGTGTTCGTGACCGATCCCGATCTCGTCGCCGAATTGTGCGACGAGACGCGCTTCCGCAAAATGCCGGGGCCGGGCCTGCGCGTCGTGCGCAAATTCGCTGGCGACGGGTTGTTCACCGCGTTCAGCGAGGAGCCCAATTGGGGCAAGGCGCACCGCATCCTGCTCCCGGCCTTCAGCCAGCGCGCGATGAAGGGCTATTTCGAGATGATGCTCGAAGTGGCGGATCAGTTGGTGGCGAAATGGTCGCGGCTGTCGGGCACCGACGTGCTCGTCGCCGACGACATGACGCGCTTCACGCTCGATTCGATCGCGGTCGCTGGCTTCGGGCACCGCTTCGACAGTTTCGAGCGTGAGGAATTGGACAGCTTCCTCGAAGCACTCGGCCGCGCGCTTGGTGAATCGCTCAACATGATCACGCGCATGCCGCTGCAGCAGCGCTTTGCCAAGAAATCGGCGCGCCAGTTCGAGGCCGACATCGCCGAGATGAATGCCCTCGTCGATGGGATCATCACGGAACGGCGCGCGAACCCCAATGACGGGAAGGATCTGCTCAATCTGATGCTCTCGGCGGTCGATCCCGAGACGGGGGAGGGACTCGACGATCTCAACATCCGCTATCAGGTGCTGACTTTCCTGATCGCCGGGCATGAGACGACCAGCGGCCTGCTGACCTTCGCGCAGCATTTGCTGCTGCGGCATCCGCACGTGCTGGCGCAGGCTTATGGCGAGGTCGATCGCGTCCTGCCCGGCGACAAGCGCCCCGATTATGCCGATATTGCGCAACTCGATGTGATCGAACGCATCCTGAAAGAGGCGCAGCGGCTGTGGCCGACCGCGCCGATCTTCAGCCTCGCGCCGTATGAGGATACGCTGGTCGGCGGGACCTGGACGCTGCGGAAAGACCGTCCGATCAACGTCTTCTCACCCGGACTTCATCGTAACCCGCAGGTGTGGCCGAGCCCTGACGAATTCGACATCGACCGCTGGCTGCCCGATGCCGAGGCGGCGCGCCACCCGCATGCCTACAAACCCTTCGGCAACGGGATGCGCGCGTGCATCGGGCGGCAATTCGCAATGGTCGAGGCGAAGATGGCGCTGGCGATGATCCTGCAAAACTTCGCGATCAGCGATCCGCACGGTTACCGGCTGCGGATCAAGGAGACACTGTCGATCAAGCCCGACGATTTCACGATGCGCATCCGGCTGCGCGGCGAGCATGAGCGGATGCGCTTCGGGTCGGCCGGCGCAACGCCCGAGGACGCGCCGGTCGCGGCGGTGTCCGGCACTGGCCAGCGTTTTACCGTGCTCTATGGCTCATCGCTCGGCACCGCGCGCGACATTGCCGAGGAAATCGCCGAGCGCGCCAATCTCGACGGGTTCGAAACCGCAGTGCGATCGATGGACGAGGCGCTGCTGCAGGGCCATTTGCCCGAGGACAAGGTGATCGTCGTCGTCACTGCGACCTATAACGGCCGCGCGCCCGACACCGCGATCGCGCTCGAACGCGCGATGGATGCCGATACCTTCAAGGACGCCGATTGGGTCGGTGCAAAATTCGCGGTGCTCGGCATCGGCAATTCGCAATGGCCGAACTACCAGCATTTCCCCAAGCGCGTCGATGCAGCACTGGAGGCGACCGGCGCCGAGCGGCTGCTCCCGCGCGCCGAGGCCGATGGCCTGGGCGATTTCGACGGCGCGGTGGCGCAGTTCGTGCGCGATTTGTGGAAGGCGCTGGGCAGCGTCGCCGAGCCGAGCGTCACGAAATCCACGCTGTCGCTGCACCTGGTCGATACCGCCGACGTCCGCGCGCAGGCGCTGCCCGAACATGCGCAACAGCTCGAAATCGTCGCCAATGACGAGATGGTGCAGCCCGCCGACGGGCTGTGGGATTTCGCGATCGAGCCACCGCGCCCCTCGACCCGCTTCATCCGCATCCGCTTGCCCGAGGGGCAGCGCTATCACACCGGCGACCATGTCGCGATTTACGCGCACAACCGGCCCGAACTGGTGACGCGCGCGATCGAACGGCTCGGGCTCGCGGGCGCCACGCAGGTACGGCTCGACGGGCAGGGCGGGCGTTTCCATCACCTTCCGTTAGGGCAGACGGTGACGGTGCGGCAGTTGCTCACCGATTTCGTCGAACTTTCCGACACGCTCCCCAAACGCGCGCTCGCGGTGGTGGCGGCGCAGACGCGATGCCCGGATACCAAGAGCAAGCTGGCCGCGCTGGAAGCGGCGTACGACGCCGAGGTCGCGGGCAAACGCCTGTCGTTGCTCGATGTGCTCGAACAGCATCCCGCCGCAGAACTGTCGCTCGACAGTCTGGTCGAACTCTCGCCCGCGATCGCACCGCGCTTTTATTCGATCGCGTCGAGCCCGCTCGATGACCCGCACATCGCCGATCTGATCGTCGGCACGATGGCCGCACCCGCCTGGTCTGGCCTCGGCGAGCATCGCGGTTTCGCGAGCGGCTATATGCAGCATGTTGCGCCCGGCGATCAGGTGTTCGGCTATATCCGCCGCCCCAACCCGCCTTTTGCGCCGCCCGCCGACCCGTCGGTGCCGATGATCCTGATCGGCCCCGGCACCGGCTTCGCCCCGCTACGCGGCTTCCTCGCCGAACGCGCCGCGCAAGCCGCAGCGGGCCAGGCGATCGCAAAGAGCCTGCTGTTTTTCGGCTGCCGCCACCCCGACCACGATTGGTTCTGCCGCGAAGAGGTGGAGCGCTGGGCGGCGGCGGGGATCGTCGACCCGTACCTCGCCTTCTCCGCCGTCCCGAGCCATCCGTGGAAGTTCGTGCAGGACGCGCTCTGGGCCGAACAGGAGCGCGTCTGGGCGGCGATCGAGGCGGGCGCGCACATCTTCCTGTGCGGCGACGGCAAGTTCATGGCGCCGGCTGTGCGCGACACGCTGATCCGCATCCAGATGCAGCAAGTCGGCGACGAACACGCGCAGGGCTCGGACTGGCTCAACGCGATGATCGAGGATGGGCGCTTCCATCAGGACGTCTTCGGGTTTGGGAAGTAGGGCTTGGCGGATATTGCCGATGCCGCCGAGGTCATTTGCAAGCGATCTTCCGTCACCCCGGCCTTGTTCCGGGGTCCACCGCGGAGCAAGTGCGCGCAAAGCAGTTGGAGCGCTGTCGGCGAGACTGGAAAAGCGATCTCACCGAGTATGAGCATCCGACGTGGAAGAATCTTGCGGTCGACTCGGCTTAGCGCCCCGACGGAGTGCTTGGGGCCCGGCGGACCCCGCCACAAGGCCGGGGTGACGGTGATGTGCAAGGCTTGCCTTGCTCGCGTCGCCGGTCCACCATCTCCCCAGCGGCGCACGAAGACGCCCAGCAGTGGAGAGCCACCGATGCTACAACTCAGCGGGCAGGACGCGTCGTTCGTCTACCTCGAAACGCCGCATACGCCGATGCATATCGGCTCGGTCGGCATCTATGATCCGTCCACCGCACCCGGCGGGTTCGTCCGCTTCAAGGACATTTTGAGCTTCATCCAGAGCCGCCTCGGCGGCGCGCGGAGTTTCCGGCAGCGGCTGGTGCGCGTGCCGTTCGATCTTGATCATCCGTACTGGATCGAGGACCCCGAATTCGACATCGAATTCCACGTCCGCCACATCGCGCTGCCCAAGCCGGGCGACTGGCGGCAGCTCTGCATCCAGGTCGCGCGGCTGCATGCGCGGCCGATGGACCTCAGCAAGCCGCTGTGGGAATTCACCATTCTCGAAGGGCTCGACAATGTCGAAGGTTTGCCGCCGGGCTGTTTCGCGCTGATCGCCAAGGTGCACCACGCCGCGATCGACGGCATGTCGGGGGTCGAGATGTCGGCGGCGCTCCACGATATCGACGCCAACATGACGCCGCCGACCGCGACCGACGACTGGCGGCCCGAGCACATGCCGGGTGTCGCCGATCTGCTGACGCGCAGCTATTTCAATTCGCTGCTGCAACCGATGCGCGTGGTCGAGACGATCGGGCGCTCGCTCCCCGGCATGGCCAAGCTCACCGCCAGCGTGACCAAGGGCGACGTCAGCTTGGCCGGCACCAAGCTCGCACCGAAGACGCGCTTCAACGCCAAGGTCTCGGCGCATCGCGTGTTCGATGCCGCCGCGTTCAAACTCGCCGACATCCGCGCGATCAAGGACGCAGTGCCGGGTGCCACCGTCAACGACGTCATCCTCGCGATCGTCGGTGGCGGCCTCCGAGGATATCTCGAAGCCAAGGGTGAACTGCCCAAAGACACGCTGACCGCGATGGCGCCGATTTCGGTGCGCGGGGAGGGGGAGAAAGCCGCGCTCGGCAACCTCGTCTCGGCGATGGTGGTCGGCTTGGGGACGCAGATCGAAGACCCGCTCGTACGGCTGCGCTTCGTCCATGGCGAGGCCGCCAATTCCAAGGCGATGACCGGCGCGGTCGGCGCGCGCACGCTGACCGATTACAGCCAGTTGATCCCCTCCGGCCTCGCCGGGCTCGCCGCGCGGCTTTACACCCGCGTGGGCGCGGCGAATGCCCACGCCCCGGTGTTCAATTGCGTCGTGACGAACGTGCCGGGCAGCCGCATCCCGCTTTATTTCGGCGGGGCGAAGATGGTCGCGATGTACGGCACCGGGCCGGTGTTCGACGGGATGGGCCTGATCAACACGATCTACTCCTATACCGATACGATCGCGATCAGCTTCACCAGCGACCGCGCGATGATGCCCGATCCGGAGGCCTATGCTGCTGCGCTGACCGCCGCGTTCGAGGCGTTGAAGGCCGCCGCCGCCGCTCCAAAACCGGTGGCGCCCAAGCCCCCCAAATCCCCCCCGCCTGCGCCCAAAAAGGCGAAGGCATCCAAGCAGAAGGAACTGACCGCATGACCGACAAGATCCGCGATACGTTCGAAAAAATGGCCGACCCCGTCAAGAAAGCCGGCGAAGCGCTCCGCGATGCCGGGAGCAAGATGAGCGAATCCACCTCGACCGTCGGGCTCAAGATGCTCGATCAGGCCGAAGCCAATACGCGCGAAGCGTTCCAGGCGATGCGCGCCGCCGCCGGGGCCAAGGACCTGTCCGAAGTGATGAAAATCCAGGGCGATTTCATCCGCGAACAGGGCACGCGCAGCATGGGCCAGGCGCGCGAAATCGGCGAGCTGATCATGCAATTCGGCCGTGACGCGGTGAGCACGGTGCGCGGCGAGAAATAACGAGGGATGCGCGGACCGGCCCTCGTGCCGATCCGCGCCGCATGCTACGATCCTGACGATGAACGCACCCACCCCGCCCGACCCGACGCCGCCCGCGAACGACATGATCGCCGACAGTTCGTTCAAGCCGACGGTCAGCGGCACCGAACACGTCGTCGCCGCAGCGGCGTTTCATCTGGTCGAGCGCGTCCTGCTGATCCTCGTCGCGCTGATGACGATCGGCGGCGCGCTGACCGAGATTGTCGGGATTTACCAGACGCGCTCGATTACGCTCGCCGACATCTTGCAGATGTTCCTCTATACCGAGGTGATCGGCATGGTCAGCGTGTTCTACACCGGCAAGGGCGCGACCTTCATCTACCCGATCTTCATCGCGATGACCGCGCTCGCCCGTCTGATCGTGCTGCAAAGCAAGGAAATGGCGCCGGAGAATATCGTGTTCGAAGCGAGCGCGATCCTGCTGCTCGCGGTCGCGGCGGTGGTGATTACGCGGATCAGTCGGCCGGGGGCGGTGGGGGAGAAGGTGGGGTGAGTGGGGCAGGGCGTCGGGCGAGGCGCTGAACGGCCGGACAAGTTGGAAAGCAGATGCTGTGGCGTAGCCGTCAAAGCGGGACTAGCTCTGGCTATGAAGCGCATCAGTTTCTTCCTTATCGCGATGATGTTCTTGGGCGGCTGTCATCACCAGACGACCTACGCCAAGGGATGTGGTGGTTTGTCTTCGAACTGGATAACTCCGCGTGATGGACGGGGCATTATGTCGCTTCTAAGCGTTATCACCGTTCGCGCGGACGGCTCATTACAATGGAACGGTAAGAGCGTTTCGGACACCACGCTCAAAACTTATCTACAGGAAACAGCGACGCTGAACCCCGTGCCGGTGGTGCAGATCAGGTTTGCGCCGGACGTTGATTGCGATGCAGTGGCTCGGCTGCGTCGGCTGGTATCCGACACTCTAGATTGCAAGTTCGGTCAGTGCGCAGAGGGTAGTGGGAGATGGTGGCGTATTGGCGATGTCGGACCGCCCTTCGAAGCATACGATCCGCAACCAACCTTGCCGCCAAAGCAATAAGCAGCCTTTCAGCTTTTGGGCGGTATGATCGCCACGGCGGTGCTTGAACGAAGAGCAGTGGCGGGTCCCAGGGGACGTAAGAATCGTCACCCCGGCCTTGTGCCGGGGTCCACCATGCCGCGATCGCACAGTCGGCGGCGGTAGGCCGAACCCAGGTACAAGATCAGTCCACGCCGAATCGCGATCGATCGTCATGGGCAGTATTTTGCCGCGCGGTGGACCCCGGCACAAGGCCGGGGTGACAGCGAACCACGTTTGCAAACGAGGCGCGCGAGTGGGTGGTTTTAGTCACGCACAAGCCTTTCCTACACGCACCTGATTTGCGAGACCCTCGACGTGCTCTTTCCACCGTCGATCACCCCCTCGCAAACGACAGCGGCCGACCGCTGAACGTCAGCGATCGGCCGTACGAATGTTCGTCAATGCCCTAACTTTAGTGACTTTACGCGCCGCCCTCAGGCATGCCCCGCAAACGGATAGACCAACGCGCGCAACCCGCGGCGCGAGAACGGGTGCCAATCGCCCTCGGCTTGCGCCAGCCGGTCGGCCACCGCGTAGAGCACCGCCGGGTTGACGCCGAGGCCGCAATGGCTGCCATGGACTTCGATATTGTCGGTCTCGGCCGAGCGTGGCTCGACGCAGTTCTGCCAGGCGACGACGCCGTCCTCGCGCGTGTAGATCGAGGTCGAGGGTACGGGCGGCGGGCTGGCGCTTTCGCGGAGTTGCTCGGTCACGTCGGCATCGTCGATCTTCTGGCCGGTCAGCATTTCATAGGCGCGCCAGACATTGGTCGCCTTGGGCGTGCCGGTGAAGGGCGATCCGAGCGATATGACCTGGCGCACCGCATCGGGCGCGCGCCGCGCGAGCTGGCGCGCCATCACGCCGCCGAGGCTCCAGCCGATCAAGCTGACCTTCTGTCCCGTCGCCTCGTGGATCGCGTGCAACCGCGCGATCAATTTCTCGCCCTGCATCCCGATCGCCTTGGGGCCGAGATTGCGCCCGAGATCCCAGGTATGCGCATCATAGCCGATCTGCGTCAGATAGCGGCGCAGGACGGTGGTCGAAATGTCGCTCGTCACGAAGCCCGGCAGGACCATCACCGGATGCCCGTCGCCGCGCGGCGCGCTGGCGAGGAAGGGGGCCGCCATGCCGAGGCTCGACAATTCCGCCAGCGCGCGCGGCAATTCGGTCAGCGCCAGCAACGCGGAGGGCGGGGCGACCTGTGTCGTCGCATGGGGGGTGGGCATCGGGCGTTCCTTCCTTGAATTGCAGTCTAAACGTGCTGCATTGCAATATGTTTCAATCCTCGACCCCGAACGCGCGGTGTTGCGCCGCGACGCGCGCGACATCATGGCTTAATATAGCGAGATCGAAGGCATTTCCGGCGCGATCGCGCACCTGATCTTTCAGCAGCGCCTCGGCGCGGAACCCGAGGCTTTCGAACAGCATGACCGACCCGACCTGATCGGGCGTCATTTGCGCGGTCAGCTTGGCGATGCCGCGCTCCATTGCGATCGAATACATCCCCTCGAGCAAATCGCGCCCGAGCCCGGCGCCGCGTTTCGAGGGGGATACGAGTAGTCGCACCTCGCCGACATGCGCGCTCCACCCGAGCGGATCGCGCACCAACGCAGCGGTGCCGACGAACTGGCCATTTTCCTCGGCGATGAGGCTGTCGATCCAACCCTCAGCAATCGCCTCGACCCAGGCCGCGATCACGCGCGGATGCTTCAGGTCGCGGCCGAGGAAGAGCAAATCATGCTCGGGCAGGGTTTCCGCAAAGGCGAGCATCGCTGCTGCATCCTTGGCCTCGAACCGGCGGATGTGATGGCTCATTCCGAACGCTCCCCGAGCCAGTCGACCAGTTTCGGCCACAAGCGCTTGATCGCATTGCCGCCGGCGACGAGGCTGACATGGCCGCCCTTCAATGTCACCTGTTCCTTGCTCGTGCTGCCGACCATGTCGATCAGCGGCGCGGACGCGGCGGAGGGGACGATGTGATCATGCTCGGCGGTGACGTGCAGGAACGGCGCGGTGATCGCGCCCAGATCGACCCGGCGCCCGCCGACGTGCATCGTGCCCGCGTGCAACTCATTGCCCCACAGCAATTGCTTGACCGTCTGGCGGAAATATTCGCCGGGCAGCGGCAGGATATCGCTCGTCCAGCGGTCGAACATGCGGAAGGAGCGGACATAATCGTCGTTCCACAGATTGTCGGCGAGCCGGATATTGCCCGCGATGCGACCGCCCGGCCGCAGCAGATCGAACGCGGTGTAGAGATAGTCGCCGGGGCAATTGCCGAACGTGTCGACCAGCCGATCGACGTCGAAGAAGCGCCGGTCGGCCCAAGCCTGGAACATGTCCATCTTCGAGAAATCGACCGGCGTGGTGAAGCAGACGAGGTTCTTCATCGGCGCATCTGGATGGAGCCCGGCCCACAACGCGGCGAGCACCCCGCCGAAACAATAGCCGACCAGCGTGAAGTCCTCCTCGCCCGTCTCGGCTTGCACGCGGGCGATCGCGGTCGGGATGAAGTCGAGGACGTAATCCTCCATCGCCAGCGTCTTTTCATCGGCGCGCGGCGCGGTCCAGTCGAGCATGAACACGTCGAACCCGGCGTTCAGCAGATATTCGACCAGGCTTTGCCCGGGCACCATGTCGAAAATGTAGCCGCGATTGGTCGTCGCCATCACCAGCAGCAGCGGCACGCGGTACACATCGTCGACCAGCGGGCGGTAATGGTAGAGGTTCATCGTCCCGCGCTGGATCAGCAGATCCTTGGCGCACGCCCCCAGTGCGGGGGCGGAGGATGCGAAATAGCCGAGGCCCTTGATGTTGCGCTGGAGCGCGCGGTCGAACGCGGTGCGGGCTTGCGTCAGAAGGTCGGGCGCGTCGCTCAAGACTTGGTCGGGGCCGTGCGCGTGCGTTTGGGCTTGGGGCGGGGCGGGGGCGCGATCCCGGCTTGCGCCATCACGATCCCCTCGATCCGCGCGACCGCTTCCTCGATCCGGGCAAGGCGGGCGGAGATGTCGGCAACCTCGCTGCGGCTCGGCATGTTGGCGGCGGCGAGCGCGCGGTCCATCACCTGGTGGGTCGCGCCCTGCGCCTGCATCGCGGCGGCGTTGGCACCTTGCATGACGCGCGCGAATTCGCCGGTCTTGAGCGCCTCGCCGCCAAATTGATTGGTCATCTGCTCCCACTGGCCAAGCATGTCGCGGAACAGGGCGCCGGGGTCGGGTGGGTTTGCCATTGACGGCATTCTTCACCGCCCGGGCAAAGCCGTCAAGCGCCGATGCTGCACATTAAGGTGCAGCATGAATGCAGCATCATTTGGCCGTGCTGGCGTCGCGTGGTCCGCTTGGCGTGACGTCCAGCGTCGCATCACCGCCGAGCGTACGGTATAAGGTGACGAGATTGGTCGCACCGATCAGCTGGGTCGTGACCAGCGAACGCCGCGCCGAATAGAGCGAGCGTTGCGCGTCGAGGCTTTGCAGGAAGGTGTCGATCCCCCCGCGATAGCGCGCGTCGGACAAGCGATAATTGTCGCTCGCCGCGGCGTTGAGCGCGGCCTGCGCGGCCAGTTGATCGCCGATCGTGCCGCGCCGCGCCAGCGCGTCGGCCACTTCGCTGAACGCGGTCTGGATCGTCTTTTCATAGCTCGCGAGCGCCACATCGCGCTGCGCTTTCGATTGTGCGACACCGGCGCGGCCGGCGCCCGCCTGGAAGATCGGGTAACTGGCGCTCGGCGCCAGCGAATAGTTGAACGCGCCACCGGTGAACAAGCCGCTCAGCGTATTGCTGGCGAGCCCGGCGAGTGCGGTCAGCGAGATGCGCGGGAACAGTGCCGCGCGCGCCGCGCCGATCTCGGCATTGGCCGCGCGCAGTTGATATTCGGCTTGAACCACATCGGGACGGCGCAGCAGCACACCCGAATCGACGCCCGCCGGCAGCGCGACAACGGTCGCGGCGGCTTCCTCGATCGAGGTCGGCAGCAAGGCGGCGTCCACCGGCGCGCCGACCAGCAGTTGCAGCGCGTTGGCGTCCTGCGCCACAGCGGTCGTCTGCGTCGCGAGGTCGGAGCGCGCGGTCTGCACCACGATCTGCGCCTGCGCCAGATCGGTGCGCGGCGCGATGCCGCCGTCGAGGCGCAATCTGGTCAGCGTCACGCTGCGCTCGGCGCTGGCGGCGGTATCGCGCGCGATCTGCAGCAGGCTCTGGTCCGCCGCATAGGTCAGCCACGCGGTGGCAATGTCGCCCACCAGCGTGAGGCGCGTCGCGCGCGCCGCCGCTTCGGTGCTGAAATAGCGGTTCTGCGCCGCGGTGCTGAGCGAGCGGACGCGCCCGAACAGGTCGACCTCGAATGCCGTGATGCCAAGGCCAGCCGAGAAATTCTCGCGCACCCCGCCGCTCACCGGCGCGCCGCCGTTGAACGCCCGCCCGGTCCCCGCATCGCTGCGTGTATAGTTGGATGTGGCCTCGATCGCGGGCAGCAATTCGGCACGCTGAATACGGTATTGCGCGCGCGCCACCGCGATATTGGCGGCGGCAATGCGCAGATCGCGATTGTTGACCAGCGCTTGTTCGACGATCTTCTGCAGGCGCGGATCGCGGAAGATATCGCGATACGCGACGCTCGGCAGCGCCGCCTCGCTTTGCCGCAGATACGAGTCTCCCACCGGCCAGCTCGGCGGGACGGGGAGTTCCGGCCGGACATATTTCGGGGCGAACGAACAGGCCGATAGAGCGGCGAGTGAGACGAGCGTGATGGCCTTGCGGATCATGCCGTTACCTCCGTGTCCGGCGCCGGCTTATGCCGAATCTTCTTCAGCGCGTCGCGTGTGCCGCGGCGGACCAGCACGAAGAACAGCGGAATGTAGAATACCGCGAGGATCGTCGCGGTCAGCATCCCGCCGATCACCGCCGTGCCGATCGCGACGCGGCTGTTGGCACCGGCACCGGTCGAAATCGCCAGCGGCAACACGCCGAAAATGAACGCCAGGCTGGTCATCAGGATCGGGCGCAGCCGCAGCCGCGCCGCCTCCAGCGCGGCATCGATCACGCGCTTGCCCGACTTTTCGGCCTGTTCGGCGAATTCGATCATCAGGATCGCATTCTTGGCGGCCAGGCCCATCGTGGTGAGCAAGCCGATCTGCAGATACACGTCGTTCTGCAGCCCCCGCAGCGTGACCGCGAAGATCGCGCCGACCAGCCCGAGCGGAATGATCATCAGTACCGCGATCGGGATCGTCCAGCTTTCGTAGAGCGCAGCGAGACACAGGAAGACGACCAGCAATGAAATGCCATAGAGGAATGGCGCTTGCCCTGAAGACAGTCGCTCCTGATAGGACAGGCCACTCCACGCGACCGAGGTTCCGGGATATTTGGCGGCGAGCGCGCTCATCGTATTCATCGCCGTGCCCGAACTTTGTCCTGGTGCCGCTTGACCCGAAATCTCGTACGAGGAAATCCCCGAAAAGCGGGCGAGCGTCGGCGGCGTCTTGCTCCAGGCGACGGTCGAGAAAGCCGAGAAGGGCGCCATCGCCCCGCTCGATCCGCGCACGAACCATTTCGACAGGTCTTCCGGCGTGGCGCGGTACGGCGCATCGCCCTGAACATAGACGCGTTTCACGCGACCGCGATCGTTGAAATCGTTGACGTACCGGCCGCCCCAGGCGGTCGACAGCGTGGTGTTGACGTCGGCCTGGCTGAGCCCGAGCGTGCTCAGCTTTTGCGGATCGAGATCGACACGCAGTGTCGGCTGATCCTCCAGATCGGTCGGGCGCACCGCGGCCAGCGTCGCATCGGCGCGGGCGGCGGCGAGCAGTCCGTCACGCGCGGCCTTGAAGTCGGCGCGGCTCAATCCGCCGGTGTTCTGCAACTGCAGCGTAAAACCGTTCGATTGGCCGAGACCGCGCACCGCGGCGGGCACCGTTGCGTAAAATTCGACGTCGCGCAGACCACTCAGCGCCTTGGTCGCGCGCTGCGTGATCGCATCGGCACCGTTCTCGGCGCCCGTGCGATCGGCCCAATCCTTGAGCGCGATGAACCCGCGACCGGCATTTTGTCCGCCGCCGCCGCCGCCGCCACCACCCGCGACGGTCAGGAATCCGGCGACGTTCTTGCCTTCGGTTTCAGTGAAGTATTTTTCGATCTGCAGCTGCGCCTCGCGCGTCTGGTTGAGTGTCGATCCCGGCGCGAGATTGTACTGGATTTGCGCAATGCCCTGGTCCTCGGTCGGCAGGAAGCCGGTCGGCAAGCGCACGAACATGATCGCCAGGATCGCGACGACGCCGGCATAGATCAGCAGGAACAGCCATTTGCGGTCCACCACGTTGCCGACCACCGCCACGTAACCATTGGTGGTCCGTTCGAACCCGCGGTTGAACCAGTCCTTGGCCGGCTGCGTCTTGCGCGCAATCCAGCCATCCTGCTTTTCGTCCTGCTTGCGCTTCAGCAGCGTTGCGGTGAGCGCCGGGGTCAGCACCAGCGCAACCACCACCGATAATACCATCGCGGAGACGATCGTGATCGAGAATTGGCGATAGATCACCCCGGTCGATCCGCCGAAAAATGCCATCGGCAGGAACACTGCCGACAACACGAGCGCGATCGCGATCAGCGCGACGGTGATCTCGTCCATCGATTTGATCGTCGCGTCGCGCGGCGACATGTCGGGATTTTCCGCCATCAGCCGCTCGACATTCTCGACCACGACGATCGCGTCATCGACCAGCAGGCCGATCGCGAGCACCAGCCCGAACAGCGTGAGCGTATTGATGCTGAACCCGGCCAGCGCGAAGATCCCGAACGTGCCGAGCAGCACGACCGGCACCGCGATCGTCGGGATCAAGGTCGCGCGCCAGCTTTGCAGGAAGACGAACATGACGATGACAACCAGGACGATCGCCTCGATCAGCGTTTTTTCGACTTCCTCAACCGACAATTTGATGAATGCGGTCGAATCCTGCGGGAAGCTGAAGGCATAGCCCGACGGGAAGCTCTTCGACGCGCGCTCGATCTCGGCCTTGACCAGCTCGGCGGTGCCCAGCGCATCGGCACCAGGAGCGAGGCTGACCGCAATACCCGCGCCGGGATGGCCGTTCACGCGGCTGGTTACGCCGTAATTCTCCGCGCCCAATTCAATCCGCGCAACGTCGGACAGGCGGACGGCGGACCCGTCTGGTTGCGTTTTCAAGACGATGTTGCGGAACTGTTCGGGCGTCGAAAGGCGCGCCTGCGCGGTCACGATGGCGTTGAGCACTTGCTCGGGCACGTTGGGGGTGCCGCCAATCTCGCCGGCGGCCACCTCGGCATTCTGCGCCGAGATTGCGGTGATGACATCGCCCGGAATCAGGCTGAAGCTGGCGAGCTTGTTGGGATCGAGCCAGATCCGCATTGCATATTGCGCGCCGAACACGTTGATGTCGCCGACGCCCTTGATGCGCCCGATCGTGTCCTGCAGGTTCGACACGAGATAATCCGACACGTCCTGATTGGTGGTGCGGTCGCTGGTGTCATAAATTGCCGCGATCAGCAGAAAATCGGGGTTCGATTTGGTGACGGTCAGGCCCTGTTGCTGGACCTGTTGCGGCAAGCGGGGCAGGGCTTGCTGCACCTTGTTCTGCACCTGGACTTGCGCGATGTCGGGGTTGGTGCCCTTGGCGAAGGTCGCCGAGATCGAGACCTGACCGCGCGAGGAAGACGATGTACTGAAATAGAGCAGGCCATCGATGCCGGTCAGCTGTTGCTCAATTACCTGCGCGACCGAATTTTCCAGCGTCTCGGCCGATGCGCCGGGATAGCTGGCACGGATATTGACGTTGGGCGGCGCAATGTCGGGGAATTGCTCGACCGGCAGCGTGTAGATCGCGCCGATGCCGGCCAGCATGATGATGATCGAGATGACCCAGGCAAAAATCGGCCGGTCGATGAAGATGCGCGAAATCACGGCGCGATCAGCTCTTCGGTGTGTCGGAGGAGGGCGCTTTGATCGTTTGCGGTGTTCCCGCCGCGACGGGACGGATTGTCGCGTCGGCCTTCACCTTGCCCACGCCTTGCACGATCACTTTGTCACCCGCCGCAAGCCCCGCGGTCACCACCCAATTGGCCCCCAGCGTGCGCGTGGTGGTGACTTGCTTCGACACCGCCTTGCTGCCGCCCTTGCCGTCGGGGACGACGACGAAGACCGTCGCATTGCCCTTGGGATCGCGCGTGACCGCTTGCTGGGGAATGAGGAAGGCATTGGTGTCGATCGATTGCGCGAACGATGCGCGGACGAACATGCCGGGCAGCAGCAATCCTTGCGGATTGGGGAAGCGCGCGCGCAACGTGACCGTGCCAGTCGCGGCATCGACCATGACCTCGGAGAATTCGACCGTGCCGACCATGCCATAATCACTGCCATCCTCCAGCTTCAGCCGAACATCGGCACTGGCAGCAGCGGCGCCGCCACTGGCGAGGGCGCGGCGCAAGCGGAGCAAATCGGCGCTGGCTTGCTGGATATCGACATAGATCGGGTCGAGCCGCTGGATCGTCGTCAGCGGGTTGGCCTGGCTGGCGGTGACGAGCGCGCCTTCGGTGAACAGGGACCGGCCGATCCGCCCGGTGATCGGTGCGGGAACGGTGGTGAAGCGCAAATTGATCCGCGCGGTATCGAGCGCAGCTTTCGTCTGCGCGACGGTGGCGGCGGCCTGCCGCGCCTGGGCGGCGGCATCGGTATAATCCTGCTTGGCGACGGCCTGCATGTCGGCGAGTGGCTTGTAACGCTCCGCCTTGACGCGCGTTGCCTCGGCATTGGCGGCTGCGCTGGCGAGGTTGGCGCGCGCTTCATTGCTCGAGGCGCGATAAAGGCTCGGGTCGATCTGATAAAGCGGCTGGCCCTTACGGACGAGTGCGCCCTCGGTGAAGAAACGGCGGCGGATCAGCCCGGTTACCTGCGGACGGACTTCGGAGCTTTGGTAGGCCGCGGTGCGCCCGGCAAGCTCGGTGACGATCGGCACGCTGCTTGGCTGGACGACTACAAAGCCCACCTCGGGTGGACCCTTGGCGCCGCCGCGGCCGCCCTTTGCCTGATCGCCAGAACCTGAACTGCACGCGCCAAGCGCGAGCGCCGCTACACCCAAAATGCCGATCACACGACGAGAAGAGGCCCGAACTATCATTGCGTATCCATCGATCCGGTGCTGTTTGCGCGCGGAGGATGCCTCATGCAGCCACAACGCCGTCTGTTAGCGATTGTTCCGGGCCTGAATCAACTATCCCGGTTCGGCCCTTTCGCAGTGCAGCATTCACTAACGCAGTTTCGCGATGCTCAGCGAGTCCGCCTTGGCGCGGTCCTTGGTTGATTCTTCGCTACGCTTGAGCGCTTTGGCGATGGCTTTGAGCGCTATGCCTTTTTTGGCAAGCGTGTGCAGCTTCTGGATTTCGTCGGTGGTCCAGGGTTGCCGGTGGCGTTCGAATCGATCTTCGCTCATGGCGCTGGCGATACCGTGCCGGAGGCGGATGCGCCAGCATACCCGCATTCCCGACACACTCTTGCGACACATCGCGGCTAACGGCATCCGCGAACGGATTATGGAATCGTGATGAAACGCTCTTCGACCCTGCTCACGCTTGCGCTTGCGGCAACCCCGACCTTCGCCCTGGCTCAGCAGCAGAAGCCGACTCCCGCCAGGCCGGCTGCGCAACCTGCCGCGATCTCGGACGAGGGCGACGACGGTGGCGACATTGTCGTGCGCGGCGCGCGGCCGCCGGGTTCGGTGATCGGCGACATTCCGCCCGAGCAGCAACTCTCGCCCGCCGATATTCGCTCTTACGGCGTCAGCTCGGTGACCGAATTGCTGGCCGAGCTTGGACCGCAAATCCGCAGCGACCGTGGCAGTGGCGGTGCGCCGGTGGTGTTGCTCGACGGCAAGCGTATCTCGGGCTTTTCGGAAATCCGCGATTTGCCCACTGAAGCGATCGCCCGCGTCGATATCCTGCCCGAGGAGGTCGCGCTGAAATATGGTTATCGCGCCGACCAGAAGGTCGTGAATATCGTGCTGCGCCGCCGTTTCCGCGCGGCGACGGTCGAACTGGCGGACCGTGTGCCGACGGCGGGCGGGCGCCATGCCCCGCAAGCCGAGCTCGATTTGCTCAAGATCGCCAACAAAGGGCGCGTCAACCTCCATCTGGAATATTCGGCCACCACGGCCTTGACCGAAAGCGAGCGCAACATTGCCGCGACGGCCGCACCCGGCGGGATCGACCAGCGGCCGTTTCGCACGCTGCTGCCCTCGACCGAGGCGTTTAACGCCAACGCGACCTATGCGCGCAATTTCGGCGACATTTCGGGGACCTTCAACGGGACGCTCGGGACGACCACCAGCAACGGGCTGCGCGGACTGCCGGCCAACGCGCCGAATGGTGATCAGTCCGCCCTCAACCAGCGCAATTCCACGATCGCCACGCATTTCGGCACCGCGTTTAACGGCGTGCTGGGCACATGGCAGTGGACGCTGACCGGCGGCTATGATCACAATGAAGCAAAGACGCTGACCGATGTCGGGTTCGATCCGACCACCACGCCCCCGGGCGCGTTGCCGGCGAGCCGTGGTTCGTCGATCTCGAATACCGGGCAAGTCGACGCGTTGCTCAATGGCGCGCTGTTCAAATTGCCGGCGGGCGATGTGTCGACGAGCGTCCGCGTCGGCGGCGATTTCAACAGCTTTTCGAGCCAGTCGTTTCGGGGCGGGGTGAGCACGCCGGGTGCGGCCTCGCGCAACAGCGGCAATGGCCAGATCAATGTCGATCTGCCCCTTACCAGTCGCACTAAAAATGTGCTGGCGGCGGTCGGGACGCTGTCGGTCAATGGCAATTTCGCGGTCGATCAGCTTTCCGACTTCGGGACGCTCAAGACGATCGGCTATGGCCTCAACTGGTCGCCGATCGTGCCGCTCCGGATCATCGCATCGATCACCGATCAGGATGTCGCGCCAACTCCGCAACAACTCGGCAACCCGCAGATCGTGACCCCGAACGTGCCCGTGTTCGATTATGTGCTCGGCCAGAATGCGCTGGTAACGACGGTCTCCGGCGGCAATCGCGGCTTGATCGCGAGCAACAGCCATGTCCGCAAGCTCGGCGTAACGTTGAAGCCGTGGAGCACCAAGGAGCTGACGCTGTCCGCCAATTATGTCGATGCGCGCGTCGAAAATCCGGTCGTTGCGTTCCCGAGCGCGAGTGCGGCGATCGAAGCGGCGTTCCCGTCGCGTTTCACGCGCAGCGGCGGGGTGTTGCAACGGATCGATTCCAGTCCGATCAATTTTGCGGAAACCAGCCGGTCGGAACTGCGCTGGGGGATCAATTTCTCGACCGCGCTGAAATCGAAACTGCAAAAGCAGATCGAGGCATGGCGTGCGGGCAAGGGCCCCAATCCGTTCGCCGGCCTGAAAATTCCGGCGAGCGTGCAACGCCAGATCGACCAGGCGCGCGCCGAACGCGGTGGCGGGCAGGGTGGCGGTGACCGTCCTGCTGGCGCGGGCGGTGGCGGGCCGGGCGGAAGTGGACCGGGTGGGGGCGGGCCGGGCGCAGGCGGGCCGGGCGGGGGCCCCGGCGCGGGCGGACGCGGCGGCTTTGGCGGATTTGGCGGCTTTGGCGGCGGCGGACCTGGCGGGCGCGGCGGCCCGGGCGGTGGGCGCTTGCAGTTCGCGCTGTATCACACTTGGCACTTCACCGATCGCGTGCTGGTCCAGCAAGGCGGCCCTGCGCTCGATCTGTTGAATGGCGATGCCACCGGCGGCAGCGGCGGGCAGTCGCGGCACGAACTCGAAGGGCAGGCGGGATATAGCAATAACGGCATCGGCGTGCGGCTGTCGACCAATTGGCAAAGCGCGACGCGCGTCAATGGCGGCACGCCCGTCAATCCCCAGACCTTGCGCTTTTCGGACCTCGGCACCGCGAACCTGCGGCTGTTCGCCGATCTCGGCCAGCGGATTGAGCTGATCAAGAAATATCCGTGGCTGCGCGGCACGCGCGTGGCCTTTTCGATCGATAATCTGTTCGATGCGCGGCAGCGCGTGACCGATGCGCGCGGCACGATACCGGTCGCGTATCAGCCCGATTATCTCAACCCGCTTGGCCGGACGGTGCGGATTTCGGTGCGCAAGCTGTTTTTCTGAGCCTGCGGTCATGCGCTGGCGGCATAGCATCTGAACCTCGAAGGCCGTTGACGGGGGCGGCGCGCACCGTAAGTGGAGCGAGACCCCCGTCTAGGATACCGCCCATGAAGACCCGTGCCGCTGTAGCGTTCGAAGCGAAGAAGCCGCTTGAGATCGTCGAACTCGATCTGGAGGGGCCAAAGCCGGGCGAAGTGCTGGTCGAGATCATGGCGACCGGGATCTGCCACACCGATGCCTATACGCTCGACGGGCTCGATTCGGAGGGCTTGTTCCCGAGCGTGCTCGGGCATGAGGGTGCCGGGATCGTTCGCGAAGTCGGCGCTGGCGTCACGAGCGTAAAGCCCGGCGATCACGTCATCCCGCTCTACACCCCCGAATGCCGCCAGTGTAAATCGTGCCTCAGCGGCAAGACGAACCTCTGCACCGCGATCCGCGCGACGCAGGGCAAGGGTTTGATGCCCGATGGCACCTCGCGCTTCTCCTACAAGGGGCAGACGATCTTCCATTATATGGGCTGCTCGACCTTCTCGAACTTCACCGTCCTGCCCGAGATTGCGGTCGCGAAGATCCGCCAAGACGCGCCATTCCAATCGAGCTGCTATATCGGCTGCGGGGTCACCACGGGCGTCGGCGCGGTGATCAACACCGCCAGGGTTCAGGTCGGCGACAATGTCGTCGTCTTCGGCCTCGGCGGCATTGGCCTCAACGTGCTCCAGGGCGCGCGGCTGGCGGGGGCCAACAAGATCGTCGGCGTCGACATCAACCCCGACCGCGAGGAATGGGGCCGCAAGTTCGGCATGACCGACTTCCTCAATTCCAGGGGGTTGAGCCGCGAGGACGTCGTCGCGGCGATCGTCGCGATTACCGATGGCGGTGCGGACTACACCTTCGATGCGACCGGCAACACCGAAGTGATGCGCACCGCGCTCGAGGCGTGCCACCGCGGCTGGGGCACCTCGATCATCATCGGCGTGGCCGAGGCGGGCAAGGAAATCACGACGCGCCCGTTCCAGCTCGTCACCGGGCGCAACTGGCGCGGCACCGCGTTCGGCGGGGCGAAGGGCCGCACCGACGTGCCCAAGATCGTCGATATGTACATGACCGGCAAGATCGAGATCGACTCGATGATCACGCACGTCATGGGCCTGGACGACATCAACAAGGCGTTCGAGCTGATGCATGCGGGGAAGAGCATCCGCAGCGTGGTGGTTTACTGACGCATCCTAAGCGTCAGGCCGATCACGCGCGGGTCGCTCGGCGTGCCGAGGATCAGGCCGGAATTTCCCGCCTGGATCGTGAGGTTCTGGATGTAGTTCGCGCCGAGGAGGTTGCGCACGAACACGCCGATCTCAAGCCCGTTCTTCGCGCGGTAGCCAAGGCTGGCATTGGTGACATTATACCCGTCGATGAGCGTGTAGCGCGACAGCGTCGGCTCACCGGCATAGCTGCTGCGGAAATTGGAATCGGCATGCAGGATGAACGCGCCCGGCCCGACCGGCAGCGTGTAATCGCCGCCGATTGTGGTCGACCATTTCGGTAGCCCCGCGAGCGATCGTCCGGTCAGATTGCATGCCTGCGTGCCGCTGGTCAGCGCTTCGAGCGAGCAGGGGCCAGCGGGATAGCGCGCATAGGTGCCATCGGCATAAGCGACACTGCCGCGTAGCTGGAAGTTCGGTGTCACGTTTGCGGTCACGTCGGCCTCGAACCCCTTCACCGTCACCGTGGGGATATTCGAGAGGTAGCCGCGCAGCGCGACGGTCTGGCTGCTGTCAACAATCGTCGCCTGGAAATCGCGCACATCGGTGTAATAGCCGGCGAGGTTGACCGTCAGCCGCTGGTCGAACAGTCCGGCCTTGATCCCGCCTTCATAAGTCTGGTTCAGCTCGGGGCGGACCACGGCAGTGGCGAGTGCGGGGCGATTGCTCGCGTCAAGCGGCAAGCCCGACAGGTTGATTCCGCCCGATTTGAAGCCGCGCGCATAGCCGCCATAGAGCAGGATTGCGTCGGTCGCTTGCCAGGCGAGATTGGCGCGGCCCGAAAGATTGCTCTCGCTATCTCGCGCGGCATAGCTTTGCCCGCGTAAGACCCCCAATCGCGCGTTGATCAGCGTCTGGTTGGTGACGCTCGGCCCGCCGAAGGTGAAGGTGTCGTACGTCCCGTCCTTCACTTCATAGGTATAGCGCAGCCCCGCGCTGAGCGTGACGCGCGGCACGATCTTGTACGTCACCTCACCAAAGGCGGCATAACTGTCTTCCTTTAGCCGCGTGCTACCATCGGTGCCATAGCCGTCGAGCAAATTGCCCGGCACCGCGACCGCCGCAGCGCCCGTGCCCGTGCCCGTGCCCGTGCTGGTGCCGATGAGATAGCGCGCACCCGCCGGGCCATAGATACTGATCGGACGCCCGGTGATCGTCTGGTCGAAGAAATACAGCCCTGCGACATAGCCGAAGCGGTGTTCGCCGTTCGAGGCGAGGCGCAGTTCCTGGCTGAACTGGTCCTGCCGCGATGGGATGTGCTGCGTGATCTGCACGGGAATCCCGGTGTAATCGCGGTCATTGGCGGCATCCCAATTCCAGAAGCGCCACGCGCTGACCGAGGTCAGCGTGCCGAGTCCGCCGAGGTTCCAATCGGCGATCGCGGAGACGCCGCCCTCATTGGTATCGACGCCAAGCTCGGCGTCGATATCGGTCAGCCGATCGTACGGATTGGTGCTTGGCGGCGCATAGCCGAACTGTGCGGCAAGGCCGGTCGGCCCGGCATATTGCCGCGTGGCCGAGCGCAGCGGGCTGACATCGGCGGCGCGCAGATAGACTTGCGTACAGCATTCGCTTTGGAAATTCGTGAAATCGGCGGTCAGGCGCAGCTGGAAATCCGCGGTCGGCGTGACCAGCAACTGCCCGCGTATCGCCTGATTGCCGATGCCGTTCTGGGTCGCACCGGTGCGCGTGTTGTGGATCACGCCGTCGCGCCGGGTTACCAGCCCGGAGAGCCGAAATGCCACCGTATCGCCGATCAGCGGCCCTGTTGCGGAGGCCCGCGCCTGCACGAAGGTATAGCTGCCGACCGAAAGTTCCGCATCCATTTGCGGCGTGAAGCTCGGCGCTTTGGAGGTGACGCTGATCGCCCCCGCCGTCGTATTCTTGCCGAACAACGTGCCTTGCGGCCCGCGCAGCACCTCGATCCGCTCGAGATCCGAGAAATCGAACGCGGCGGTGGCCGGGCGCGCGTGATAAACCTGGTCGACATAGAAGCCGACACCCGGTTCCAGCCCGTCATTCGCCTGGCTCACCGCGACGACGCTGCTGCCGAGCCCGCGGATCGTGAAGGCCGTATTGCGCGGGTTGGCCGAACTGTAATTGAGCACGGGCACGAGCACGCTCAATTGCTGCGTGTTGACCGTGTAGGAGCGCCGGATCAGGTCGTCCCCGACCACCGACACCGCGATCGGGACCGTCTGCACATCCTCCGTTCGCTGGCGCGCAGTGACGACGATGTCGGACGTTGCGTCATCGCCCGAAGGTTTGGCCGACGGGGCACCCTTGGCGAGCGCCGAGAGCGGGGCGCAGGCTAGCACCACCCCTGCAGCGGTTCCGGCCAAGATCATCGATCGCATGAAAATCCCCGTTCTGATGCCGCAAAGCGCGTCGGCGACTCGCCATATACCGTCGGATATAGAGATGGGAAGTCGGCGTTGCGCAAGGCACGGTGATCGGACGGGGCGAGACGCCGTGTCGCGTTCGATCTTGCCCTTGTGGCCTTTGGCGATGCGCGTGATAGGGGCGTCGCTATTGCCCGGACGCTCCGCGCGTTGAAAGTTTCACCCATACGATGCGCCCTTTCCTATTCCTGCCAATCGCCGCGATCGTCCTTCCCGTCCCGGTCCTCGCGCAACAGTCGGAGCCGGAAACCGATGCCCCCGACATCGTCGTGCTCGGTCGCCCGTTGCCGCCGCCGCCGGGCGTCCCGGCGTATGGCTCGGTCACGATCGAGCGCGCGCGGCTGACCGGGGACGCCTCGGGTCGGGTCGAGAATGTGCTCGCCGATGTTGCAGGGTTTCAGCAATTCCGCCGCTCCGACAGTCGGTCGGCCAACCCGTCGGCGCAGGGCGTGACGCTGCGCGCGCTGGGCGGCAATGCGTCGAGCCGCGCGCTGGTCTTGCTCGACGGGGTGCCGCTGGCCGATCCGTTCTTCGGCTATATCCCGTTCAATGCGCTTGCCGCCGACCGGCTGTCGAGCGTGCGAGTCACGCGTGGTGGCGGTGCGGGGGCGTTCGGGGCGGGCGCAGTCGCCGGGACGATCGAACTGGCAAGCGCGACCCGGCGCGAGTTGCCGCAAGTCGCGGGGGAAGCGTTCTACGGTAGCGCCAATGCGCTCGAAGCGGCGGGCAGCATCTCGCCCGATGTCGGCGGCGGCTTCGTCAGCGTGTTCGGAAAGTTTGAACAAGGCGATGGCTTCTTCACGACGCCCATCGCGCAGCGTTCTGCTGCAACGGTGCGCGCGCGTTATCGCGACTGGTCGGGCTCGCTCCGCGCGGTCGTGCCGATCGATGCGCAGACCGAGCTACAAGCACGCGGGCTGCTCTACCGCGACAATCGCACATTGCGCTTCGCCGGTGCCGATAGCAGTTCCGAAGCGGAGGATGCGAGCATCCGGCTGATCCGCCGTGGGGATTGGGCGGTCGATGCGCTGGCCTATGTTCAGGCGCGCAACTTCACCAATCGCGTGATCAGCGCGACCACCTCCAAACTGACGCTCGACCAGCGCAACACGCCCGCGACCGGCGCGGGTGGCAAGATCGAATTGCGTCCACCGGTCGGGCCCGATCATGTCTTGCGGCTCGGCGCTGATGCGCGGATCGGGGAGGGCGTGCTGTATGAAGACGCCTATGCTGTGACCGGCCTCGTCACGGCGCGGCGCACCGCTGGCGGTAGGACCAGTACGACTGGGCTGTTCGTCGAGGATGACTGGACGCTCGGACGGTTGGTGCTGACCGCCGGTCTGCGCGGGGACCGCTGGACGATCACCGACGGCTTTTTTCGCGAGGCGAACGCGCTGGGCACGCCGACCACCGACACGCGTTTCGGCGATCGCCACGGAGTCGAGGGCACCGGACGGGCAGGCCTGTTGTTCCTTGCCAGCGCCGCGGTGAAGCTGCGCGCGGCGGGGTACACCGGCTTCCGCGTGCCGACGCTCAATGAACTGTACCGGCCGTTCGTGGTGTTCCCGGTTACGACGCAAGCCAACGCCGCGCTCGGGCTCGAGCGGCTGCGCGGCGTGGAAGGCGGGATCGACCTCACGCCCGCGCGCGGCGTCACACTGGGTGTCACCGCTTTTTACAACCGGCTCGAAAGTGCCATTGCCAACGTCACGATCGCCGCCAACACGCGCCAGCGTCGCAATGTCGACGGAATCGTCGCCAAGGGGGTCGAAGTGACCGCGCATGCCGCGCGCGGCGGCTTCTCGCTCGATGCCTCCTACGCGTTCAGCGACAGCAAGGTCCGCGCTTCGGGGGTGTCTGCGCCGTTGAACGGGTTCAGCCCGGCACAAAGCCCGCGGCACACGGCAAGCGCAACGCTTGCCTGGGAACGCCACGGTCTGGGCGCATCGCTCACCGCACGCTACGTCGGTCGACAATATGAGGACGATCTGCAGACCGACATTCTCCCTGCTGCGACGACGCTCGATGCCGTGGCACGGCTGCCGCTCGGGCCGCATGTCTCGCTGATCGCACGTGCGGAAAATGTGCTCGACCAGGCGGTCGTCACGCGCAACGCAGGCGGCTCGATCGACCTTGGCACCCCGCGCACGCTGTGGATCGGGATGCGCTTCCGATGATCCGTGTCCTGCGGCCCGGTCACCGCGCGTGTGTTCGCGGCATATGGGCAGCGAACGGACTTGGTGATAGGCTCGCCGAGATGATCGAACAGCCCCTTTCTCGGCGTAACGCCCAGTTGATGGGGTGTCAGCCTGACCAGGCTCGATAAGCGCGTCCAGGCGCTCGCCGTCTGCCTGTCTGGCGTGGCGGGCTATGTCGATGCCGTAGGGTTCCTGCATTCGGGCGGCTTTTTCGTGTCGTTCATGAGCGGTAATTCCACGCGCCTTGCGGTAGGCCTGGCGCATTGGACCACGGCTGCGGCGATCGCGGGCGGCTTGATCGGTAGCTTTGTGATCGGCGTCACACTCGGCTCGCTGTGCGGATCGCTCAATGAGCGACATCGCCGCTCGATCGTGCTGGTACTGGTTGCTGTGGTGCTGGCCGGCGCGGCGGCGCTCGGTACGGCGGGTTCCACCTGGCGGGCCTTGGCGCTGACGGCGCTGGCCATGGGGGCGGAGAACGCCGCGTTCGAACAGCCCGGCGGGGGCAGCATCGGCCTGACCTACATGACTGGGACGCTCGCCAAAATCGGGCAGGGGATCGCCGCGATGTTGCGTCGCCGGGGCGGGTTCGAATGGTTGTCGTATGTCGCGTTATGGGCGGGTCTCGTCGCAGGCGCGATCCTTGGTGCCGCAGTGTACGCGCAGATCGCGATGGCGGCGCTGTGGTTTGCGGCGGGTGCGTCGGCGATCCTGGCGATCGTCGCACGGCGGTTGCATGTCGGCTAGGTAGTTTCCGACCCTGCGTTGCGTCGGCCGCGCCGTGATATTATGTTGCCGAAACAGTCAAACGAGGACGATCATGACCGAGATCTCCGCTGCGGCATCGCCGCCAATCCGCCATATCGTGGTGCTCGGCCATCCCGACCCGCAAAGCTTCAACCACGAAGTCGTCGAGCGCTATTGCAACACGGTGCGCGAGATCGGTCACGAGTGCGTCGTGCGCGATCTGTATGCGTTGGATTTCGATCCGCGATTGCGCTCTGATCGGCGTCCTGGCCATGCGACGGGCATGTCGGCCGATGTCGCGCGCGAAATTGGCCTGTTGCGCGATGCCGATGTGCTGATCTTCGTCTATCCGATCTGGTTCGGCATGCCGCCTGCGATCATCAAGGGCTATGTCGATCGCGTGCTCGGCGTCGCGCTGACGCCGTCGGACATTCGCGACGAGAATCCGGATTCGGTGCTGGCGGGAAAGTGGTTCGGCACGTTTTCGAGTTCGGCGACCACGCGGATCTGGCTCGACGAGCACGGCCAGATGGAATCGATTCGCCAGGCGTTCGACCGCTATCTGATGGGAATTTTCGGGCTGCGCGATGCCGGCCACGTCCATTTTGGCGCAATCGTCGAAGGAATGAACGCCCGCTTCGTGCGCGAGAGTCTGTACGAAGTGGAAGAGCAAGCGCGTAAGATGTGCAGTGCCGCCGCCGCGGCCCGCCATGCGGTTAAGGCGAAGGAAGCGGTCGCGGCGCTGGCCGCGACGTAAGGCGATCAGGCGACGAGGGCGGTTTGCGGCACAGCGCGTTCGATTGCACGCAGCAAAGTGGGCGCGTTGAACGGCTTTTGCAGGACGATCGCATTAGGCTCTGTGCGCAGGACACGGTAGCAATCGCCCGTGGCGAAGATGAGCGGTACCGACAGCGTGATCGCGATTTCCTCGGCCGCAGCAATGCCGCTGCCGCCGCGCAGGCTCGCATCGATAATCATCAGATCAGGCATATGCAGCAAGGCTGCGGCGACCGTTTCCGCTTCGGTCTCGGTGGTTGCGCAGATGCGGTGGCCCAACGCCTCTAACAGATCCGACAAAAACATTGCGATCATCGCATCGTCTTCGGCGATCAGGATGCGCAAGGCAGGCATGCGGCGATGATGCCGTCCGGCAGAATTGGAAAACAGGATCGGAAACTACTTAGGCCGGCGGGGGCCTTGCCGAATTAGGGATAGCGGGTTCGGCAGCCGACTATGCTAAACCTAGATTATGGTTGTTTCGGCCAGTGAGTTGAAGGCGCAAGCCGCGCTCCTCGATCGGCAAACCGGCGGGGCCAATGCCCGTGCGGACGAAGGTGTCCTTGTGCCCTCAGGGAGAGCGAATTTTCCGATCGTTGCGGTTGGCGCGTCGGCGGGCGGCCTCGACGCCGCCACAAGGCTGATCGATGCCCTGCCCGATGCACCCGGCATGGCCTTCATCCTGATCCAGCATCTCGATCCCACGCATAAGAGCCTGATGGCGGAACTCCTCGCCAAGCATACGCCGATGCCCGTGGTCGAAGCGCGTGACGGTGCTGCGATCGAGATCGACCATGTGTATACCATCCCCTCGGGCGCGTATTTGTCGGTGTCCGGCGATGTCCTCAGGCTGTCGCCGCCAGAAACGCCGCGCGGGGTGCGAAAACCGTTCGACTTTCTGTTGAAGTCACTGGCGCGCGGGACCGAGCATCCGATTGCCGCGATTATCCTGTCGGGCTTCGACGGCGATGGCAGCGACGGCCTGCCGAGCATCCGCGAACGCGGCGGTCTCGTCCTTGCGCAGGACCCGGCGGAAGCCGAACAGAATTCGATGCCGATCAGCGCGATCGATACCGGACTGGTCGATCAGACCTTGCGGATCGGGCAAATGCCGCATGCGCTCGCGCTCTTCGCCAAGTCCAATGCCGCATCGGCTACCACCAGTCCGCCGGGCCTTGCCGCCATTATCGAGGAACTGCGCCGCAAGACGCCACACGATTTCCGACTGTACAAGCCCGGCACGCTGCTGCGCCGGATCGAACGCCGCATGGCGCTGGTCCGGCTCGGCCCTGGAGCGATGCCGGACTATTTGGCGCTGTTACGAAAGGATGCGGGCGAGCGCGACTTGCTCGCGGCGGATTTGCTGATCAACGTGACGACCTTCTTCCGCGATCCCAAAACCTTCGCATTGCTGGAGAGCAAGGTCATTCCCGACTTGATCGCGCATCACGGTACTGACGAGCCGCTGAGGGTTTGGGTGGCCGGATGCAGTACCGGCGAGGAAGCCTATTCGATCGCGATCCTGTTCCTGGAGGCGATTGCCGCAGCTAAACGTCCGATCAAGCTGCAGATGTTCGCATCCGATGTCGATGCCGAAGCCGTCGCAAAGGCTCGCGAGGGCATCTATCCGGCATCCATCACGGTCGACATCACTACGGCGCGCTTGAAGCGCTTCTTTGTGGTCAATGAGGCGGGAGACTATCGGGTCAATCCCGATCTGCGCGGTGCGATCGTCTTTACCGTGCAGGACCTTTTGTCCGATCCGCCCTTTTCGCGGCTCGACCTGATTTCGTGCCGCAACGTGCTGATCTATCTGACGCCGCGCGCACAGGCGAAAGTCATCGCTTTATTCCATTTCGCGCTGCGCAAACGCGGCGTGTTGCTGCTGGGCAGCGCGGAATCGATCGGGAGCATGGCGGGTCGCTTCGAAACCGTGGCCAAGGCCGAGCGGATCTATCGGCAAGTCGGACACGGGCGATTGGGTTTGTCGGACTTCGCCGTAGCGGCCGCGGCAGACAAGACTGCACTGGCGCGCACGCTACCCGATAAAGCGCAGATGCGCGCGTCCGGCTTTGCCGATCTCGCCCGACGGACTGTTCTTGAGACACATGCCCCCGCCGCTGTGTTGATCGATCGAGCCGGCAAATGCCTGTATTCGCTCGGCGCCACCGACCGGTATCTGCAGGTTGCATCGGGCTATCCGACGCACGACCTGCTCGAAATGGCGACACCGGCATTGCGCGCGAAGTTGCGCTCCGCGATCGGGCGGGTGGGGCCGGACACGCCGCGCGTCTTCATCGGACATAGCCGGATCGGCAGCACCGCGTTCGGCATCGACGTCCAGTCGGTCAAGCACGACGGCGAGGAGCTGTTGCTCGTCGCATTCATCGACGACCCTGAGCACGGTTCCAGCAACGACGCGAAAACGCCGGCCACCAACGCGCGCGTCGGCGATCTCGAGCATGAGCTTGCGCTGACCCGCGATGAGCTGCGCATCGCGCTGGAGGGGCTGGAAACCTCGAGCCAGGAGCAGAAGGCGATTAACGAGGAGGCGCTTTCGGTCAATGAGGAGTATCAGTCGACCAATGAGGAACTGCTGACCTCGAAGGAGGAATTGCAGTCGCTCAATGAAGAGCTGACCGCGCTCAACGGACAGTTGCAGGAAACGCTCGAACGTCAGCGCTCGACCTCGGATGATCTGCAAAACGTGCTGTATAGCACCGATGTCGCAACGCTGTTTCTCGATCCCGATCTTTGTATTCGCTTCTTCACCCCGGCCACGCGCGCGGTGTTCAATGTGATCCCCGGTGATATCGGACGGCCGCTCGCCGATCTTCGCTCGCTCGCGGTCGATGACCGGCTGACCGATGATGCGCGCGCGGTGTTGAAGGGATCGGCTCCGATCGGGCAGGAGATCGAAGTACCGGGCGGCAGCTGGTTCCTGCGCCGCGTCCTGCCCTATCACACGCATGATGCGCAAATCGAAGGCGTGGTCATCACCTTCACCGACATTACCGAGCGCAAGAATTCGGCCAAGGCGCTGCGCGCCTCGAAGCGCGAGGCGGAGCTGGCCAATGTCGCAAAGTCGCGCTTCCTCGCCGCCGCCAGCCACGATCTGCGCCAGCCGCTCCAATCGCTCGCGCTGGTGCAGGCGCTGCTCGTCCATTCGGTCGAGGGCGACAAGGTCGGGAAACTGGTCACCCGCCTTGGCCAAACGATCGATGCGATGACGGGTATGCTCAATGTCCTGCTCGACATCAACCAGATCGAAGCGGGTGTGGTCGAGCCCCAGCCGATGGATTTCGCCCTGACCGACCTGTTCGCGCGCCTGCGCGATGAATTCACGTATCAGGCGCAAGCGCAGCGGCTCGATTTGCGCGTGCTGCCGTCCACGGCGAGCGTCCATAGCGATCCGCGCCTGCTGGAACAGATGATCCGGAACTTGCTGGCCAATGCGATGAAATACACGCGGACCGGGCGGATCCTACTTGGCTGCCGTCGCGCGGGCCAGCACCTGCGGATCGAGATATGGGATACCGGGATCGGCATCGCCAAAGCCGATCTGACCGCCATTTTCGACGAATTCCACCAAATCGACAATGCCGCACGCGAACGCAGCAAAGGATTGGGGCTTGGTCTGTCGATCGTGCAGCGGCTCGGCGCGCTGCTCGGGCACGACGTTAACGTAAGGTCGCGATTGGGCCGCGGGTCGGCTTTCACGATCGACGTCCCACTGGCGCAGCGCGCTGCGGCCGCTCCAACCGCCGATTTGTCGGGCGGATTGGAGGCAGGGGCCGCTCGTGTCGGCAAAATCATCATCGTCGAAGACGATCCCGAAGTGCGCGATCTGCTCGAGCAACTGCTGACCGCAGGCGGTCATCGCGTCCGCAAGGCCGCCAACGGCGAGGCGGCGATCGCGCTGATCGCCAAGGGCGCAATTCGACCCGATCTTGTGCTGACCGATTATAACTTACCCGGTGCGCTGGACGGTCTCGATGTCCTCAGCGGTATCCGGGCCGTGCTGCGCGACCCGATTCCCGGCATTATTTTGACCGGTGACATCTCCGATGCGACCGAGGCCCGCATTGCCGCGAACGACTGCGCTTTGTTGAGCAAGCCGGTAAAGTCGGCACTCCTGGCCGCGACGATCGCCGCGTTGCTTGTAAAGGCTAAAGTGCCTGCGATTGCATCTTTGGACAAGAGCACAGCTTTGAATGCGGTGATCATTCTCATCGATGACGATGCCGATGTTCGGCTGTCGATCCGCGACGTGCTGGAGGACGTGGGCCATGTCGTCGAAGACTATCCCGATGCCGAATCATATCTCGCGACGGTTCGAACCGAGCGCGAAGGCTGCATTCTGCTCGATGCCGGGCTCCGCGGTATGAGCGGGATCGCCTTGCTCGAGCGGCTTCATGCAACGGGTGATCCTATGCCGACGATCATGCTCGCCGGCAGCCGAGACGTCACGCTGGCGGTGGCGGCGATGAAGGCCGGTGCCTGT
Organism: Sphingomonas psychrolutea; assembly: GCF_014636175.1. Lineage (GTDB taxonomy): Bacteria > Pseudomonadota > Alphaproteobacteria > Sphingomonadales > Sphingomonadaceae > Sphingomonas > Sphingomonas psychrolutea. Next base: position 79,241 of record NZ_BMDW01000017.1, read on the forward strand.
GACTTCATCGCGAAACCCGTCAGCCGCGAAGCGTTATTGGAGAGTGTAGCACGGGCTGTGGCGCAATCGCATGGCATCGGAGTCGCGCACGCGCGACAGGAGGCAGCAGCCCGCCATATGGCCGAACTGACGCCGCGCCAGCGCGAGATTATGGACATGGTGCTCGATGGCCAGCCAAGCAAGATTATCGCCGCTGACCTTGGCATCAGCCAGCGCACGGTCGAAAACCACCGTGCCGCGATCATGCACCGGATGGAGGCGAAATCGCTGCCCGAACTCGCGCGTCGGGCGCTCGCCGCCAAAGCCAAGGCATCGACGATCGAGGGCTAGCATGGTTACGGGCTCGGGCGTGGAGGGTCAGTGGCGTTGCGATGGAGCAGATCGCGCGAGCGATTCGGTCTATAACCGTCGGGTGACCCGCCACCCTCGCAAACGCAGTGTTGAGACAAAGGGCGGGTCGGCCTTATCCGCGTACATCGAGATCGACATGCACGCGGATCGCGTCGTGGCGCCAATATTCCTGGTCATATTCCACCACGCGCCCATCCGCCGCGATGCTGGTGCGCACCACCAGCAGACCAGGCGTACCCGGTTTGACGCCGAGCGCGTCGGCGGCGAATTTGACCAGGGCGCACGGCCGCATGTCGACGCGGTTGCGGACCACGGTGAGCCCGTAAATGCCGGTCAGGATTTGCGTGAGCGACCCGTCGAGCGAATGCTCGGCGAGGCCGGGGGCCAGCGCGGGATCGACGATGATGCGTTCGACCAGCACGGCGCGGCCGTCGATCGAGCGGCGGCGGTGCAGATTGTAGAGCGGCGTGCCGGGGGCGGTGCGGAAGATGTCGGCGACCGCCGGTGGCGCCGGCTCGAGCTCGGTGCTCAGCGTCTCGGTCGTCGGGCTCCGGCCTTGTTCGGCGACATAGGTCATGAAGCCCGCCCAGCGCATCGGATTGTAGGTCACGGCCGGAGGCGAGACGTACCAGCCGCTGCGGTCGCGCCGGTAGATCAGGCCTTCGGCTTCGAGCTGGAACAGCGCTTCGCGGATCGTCCCGCGCGCCGCGCCGCTATCCCCCTGAAACTGCCGTTCGGACGGCAGCTTCGATCCCGCCGCGAGCTTGCCCAATTCGATACCGCGCGCGATCTTGTCGCGCAGCGCGAGATAGTGCGGGCCGTCCGCGGTATCGCCCTTGGCGATTGGGGTGAGTTCGAGTTGGCTGCGCATCGCTGATCGGAGCTTGGAGGGGGTCTGGGGACGGGTCAAGCGCATCGGCGAAGGTCGTGCCATCGCCGCACTCGAACCGCCCTTTTTGGTCTACACCAAAAGAGGCGGGCGCCCCAGGTCTTCGCAGCCTTCTCAGTCGACCGGGCGAAGCTGCGACTGGAGCAGGGGACGATAACTGGACAAATCGGGCACATGCCAGTCGGGTTGCTTGCCCATGTCGTCGAAGCGGCGCAGTGTCACCGCATCGTCAAAAAACGGTTCAGCCTCGAACGCGCGGATTTCGTCGGCCGACATGGCGCCACCTTGCAGGGCCAAGCTGAGGGCCGAGGCGCGGCTGAGCCCCGCGAGATAGTCGGGATCGATCGCGCAGAGATAGCGCTTGGCCGCGACGTGGAGCCGCACCGGTTCGGTCACTGCGCGCGGGAAAAAGCCGCCAAGAAACGCCGATCCGGCATTCTCATGCCGCGCGTCGATGCCGTGCGATTCGGCCGCGTTGCCGGCATCGTCGATGAATTGCCCGATGTCATGCAACAGGGCCGCGGCGATCAGCGCGTCCGAACAGCGATCGCGCCGCGCGAGCTGCGCAGTCTGTAACGCGTGCTGAACCTGCGTCGCGTCCTCGCCATAAGAAAGGCTACCAAATTGCTCGAATAGGTCGAAAATCCGGTCGATTACGTTCTCGGCCATGGTTCCCCGCTGGTTTGCGCACCCGCCACCGCCCGCAATCGGCCGATGATGCTGATTTCCTGCTGTCGTAAGATTGTAGTGTAAGTGGACTATACCAATTTTCGGCGAGCTAGCGCATTCGCGTCGCCAGGGAAAGGGCGAAGCCATGGACGGGACGACGAGACGGCATTTTTTACGCGCGGCGAGTGCGGGCGCGGCCGGATCGATGCTGCCCGGTTTGATCGACCGCGCGCTCGCGATCCCGGCGAACCGGCGCACCGGATCGATCCGCGACGTCGAGCATATCGTGATCCACATGCAGGAGAACCGCTCGTTCGATCATTATCTCGGCATGTTGAACGGCGTCCGCGGCTTCGGCGATCCGCGCCCGCTGCGCTTGCCCGGCGGCCGCAGCGTGTTCGCGCAGCCGTCGCACCAGCACCCCGACGGCTATGTCCTGCCGTTCCACGGCGATTCGAAGACGACACGCTCGTTCAAGGTCGATGGTGCCGAACAGTCGCATCAGGAGAATGTGCATATCTTCAACCGCGGCCGCTATGATCGCTGGGGGCATAACGGGACGCTCCACACGCGGATGCTGCACTATACGGCGAGCGATCTGCCATTCTATTACGCGCTCGCCGACGCCTTCACCGTGTGCGACGCCTATCATTGCTCGACGCTGACGCAGACCTACCCCAACCGCTTGCACGTCTTCAGCGGCTGCAATGGCGGCGGCGGCGTCGGCGGCGACCCGGAGATGAGCAATTACGGCGAAGACGAAACGCCGAGTGCTGACATGGCCGAAGACCATGCGCTGAGCGAGGGAGCCTATCGCTGGACCACGTATGCCGAGCGGCTCGAAGCGGCTGGGGTCAGCTGGAAAGTCTATCAGGAATACGACAATTTCGGCGACAATCTGCTGTCGGTGTTCCCGCCGTTTCGCCCGGCGCCCAAGGATTCGGCGCTCTATCGGCGCGGTCGATCCTGGGTTAGCGAGCATGAAGATGGCGCGGACCGCACGCGATCGGACGGCGAACAGCTTGTCGCCGCCTTCCGTCGCGATGTAGAGGCGGGCACGCTGCCGCAAGTCTCGTGGATCGTCACCGCCGCCGATCTGTCCGAGCACCCCACGGCCGAACCCGCCAAGGGCGAACACATCTCGGCCAAGCTGATCGAGGCGCTGGTCGACAATCCCGAGATGTTCGCCAAAACCGCATTCCTGTTGGTCTATGACGAGGCTGGGGGTTTTTACGATCACGCCCCGCCGCCGATCCCGCCGGTAGGCGCATATCGCGGGCACAGCACCGTGCCGATCGCCGGCGAGACCAAGGATTATGGTACGCGCGACGTGCTCGAGCCGGGCAAGCATCCGATCGGGCTCGGCATTCGCACGCCGGCGATCGTCGTCTCGCCGTGGAGCCGCGGCGGCTATGTCTGCTCGGAATTGTTCGATCATACCTCGGTGCTGCAGTTCGTCGAACAGCGCTTCGGCGTGCGCGAGCCCAATATCAGCGCGTGGCGGCGATCGGTCTGCGGCGATTTGACCTCGGTGTTTGACTTTGCCGATCCGGATCGCGCCGCGGCGCTCAAATTGCCGACCACCGACGATTTCGCCGAACGCGTCGCACAATCGCTGGCGGGGCCCGTCAACACGATCCCCGCGACGCAGACACAGGCCACCCAAATGCCGGGCCAGCGCTTGCATCGCCCGCTGCCCTATGCGCTCGACGTGGTGGCCGGGGTGACGCCCGAGCGGCGGATGCGAATCGAGCTGATCAATCGCGGCAGCGTCGGCGCAACCTTCACGATGCATGACAATCACGACGTGCAGGAACCGTGGCACTATACGATCGGCGCGGGCGATCGCTTCGCCAGCGAGCAGTGGCACGATGCCGGGGCAATCGACGGTTATGACCTGACGCTACGTGGGCCGAACGGGCTGTGGCAGCGCTTCGCAGGGTCGCTCGCCCGCGTCGCACCGCCGGCCGAGGCACTGTTGGTTGCGCGGCCCACGGAGCGCGCGGTCGATCTGTTGCTGCGCAATGGCGGCACGGTGCCGCTGACCTTCACGATCGCGCTCGACCCCGCCTATCCGACGCAAAGTGCGCGGACGCGAACGGTCTCGGTCGCGCCGGGCAAGCAAGTCAGCGACCTGTGGCGGCTCGACGCGAGCGATACCTGGTACGATCTGACCGTGACGCTGGTGGAGGACAGCGCGTTCCTGCGGCGCTTTGCGGGAAAGGTCGAGACCGGACACGCTGGCCGCACCGATCCCGGCATCGGCGTCCTGCGCGTCACGGCATGACGCTGCCGCGCCGCATGCTGCTGCTCGCCGCCTTGCTGACGCTGGGGGCGGTGGGCCAGGCCGAGGATGAAGGTCCCTACGTCGCGCCCGATCGCATGCCCGACGGCGTGGCGATCCTGCCGCCGCCGCCCATTCCGGGCAGCGCCGCCGCGCGGGCCGACCGCGCGATCTTCGACGCCACGCGCAGTCTGCGCGGCACGCCGCGCTGGCGCATCGCGACCGAGGATGTCGGCAACGCGCCGCTCGACCGCTTTGCGTGCGCGCTGGGCGTCACGCTCACGCCTGCACGCGCGCCCGCGCTGGCGCGGTTGCTCGACCGGGCTGGGACGGGCGATCTCGTGAACCGAGTCAAAGCGCAGTACCGCACGCGGCGCCCGTATCTCGACACCGATGCGCCGATTTGCGAGCCCAAGACCGCGCACCTTGCGCAAAACGGCGATTATCCCTCGGGGCACGCCGCCAATGGCTGGCTCGAGGGGCTGATCCTGGCCGAATTGATGCCCGCGCGCGCGACCGCGATCCTCGCCCGCGCCCGCGCCTATGGCGAGAGCCGCGCGGTGTGCGGCGCGCATTCGCTTAGCGCGGTGCAGGCCGGCTGGATGGCGGGATCGGTGATGTTTCCGCAGATCAACGCCAGCCCGGCTTTTCAGCACGACATGGCGGCGGCACGGCGCGAACTGGTGTCGATCGGCGCGCGCGCGGGCGCGCCCGATTCGGGACAATGCCAAGCCGAACACGCGGCGCTCGCTGCGCGGCCGTGGTGACGTGACCGCACGCCCGCTGTCACGAAACTGCCTTTACGCTGGTCCACACCAGTCCCACCACATCGCAGGATTTTCATGCCCTCCGCACAACCCAAAGCCGGTGCCACCCCGCAGCTGACGCTCCTGCTCGGCGGGCTGGCCGCGTTCGGTGCCTATTTCGCAATGTATGCCTTTCGCAAGCCGTTCGCGGCGGCGACCTTTGGCGATGTCGACGGCTGGCATTTCGCGATCGACTATAAGACCGCGCTGCTGATCGCGCAGGTGTTCGGTTATGCGCTGTCCAAGCTGATCGGGGTGCGCGTGATCGCCGAGTTCGGGCGGCAGGGCCGCGCGAAGCTCATTTTCGCGCTGATCGGCGCGTCATGGGTCGCGCTGGTGCTGTTCGCGCTGGTGCCGGCCCCGTGGAACGTCGCGTGCCTGTTCCTCAACGGGCTGCCGCTGGGCATGATCTGGGGGCTGGTGTTCAGCTATGTCGAGGGGCGCCGCGTGTCGGAGTTGCTCGGCGCGATGTTGTGCGCGAGCTTCATCATTTCGTCGGGCGTGGTGAAATCCGTCGCGACGCTGTTTTTGCAAGCGGGCGTCACCGAAAGCTGGATGCCGGCGGTAACCGGCGCGGCGTTCTTGCCGGTGCTGCTGCTGTCGCTATGGTGGCTGGAGCGGATGCCGCTCCCCGATGCGCGCGACGAGGCTGAGCGTACCGTGCGTGTGCCGATGCTGCGCGCCGACCGAACGGCCTTCCTGCGCGCGCACGGCCTGTCACTTGTGTTGCTGGTCATGGGCTATGTCCTGCTGACGGCGATCCGCGATTTCCGTGACAATTTCGCCGCCGAACTGTGGACCGCGATGGGCTATGGCGGCGCAGCGGCGATGTTCTCGGCAAGCGAGCTTCCGGTCGCGGTGATCAGTCTGGCCGGTCTCGCCGCGTTGATGCTGGTGCGCGACAATATGCGCGCGCTGCTCGCGATGCACGGGATCATCATCCTCGGCGCGCTGTTTCTCGGGCTCTCGACGCTGGCCTTCCAAGCCGGGCTGCTCGGGCCGCTGCCGTGGATGATTTTGGGCGGCGCGGGGCTGTATCTCGCTTATACCCCGTTCAATGCGATGTTGTTCGACCGGATGATCGCGGCGATCGGCAAGCCGGGCAATGCCGGGTTCCTGATCTACCTCGCCGATGCGTCGGGCTATGCCGGCAGCGTGGCGCTGCTACTGTTCCGCAGCCTGGTTGCCCCCAAGATGGATTGGCTGCGCTTTTTCATCGGCATTTCCTATGCGACGGCGGTGGCGGTCGGCGTGCTGACGCTGTTGTCCGCCGTCGGATTCGCAATGCGCAATCGCGCCGCACGCGCCGAGAGTCGGACGCCATCGCTGTGATCCACATCCGGCATTTCGGAGCTAATTCTCGCATTCGTCTGGTCTGAAGGCGTCGCGCAAACGACCGGTTTAGGTTCCCTCGCGACACTGCCCCGGTAGCGACGCAACCGAGGCGCTCCGGGGAAATCGGCTTGGACCCTGAACACGCATCGGACGCATGCAACACTCATTTGCAATTTTGACCTGCTGCCGGTCTCTGGTTGCCGCTGGATGAAAGGCGGGGGTCACGTCATTTTAGATGCAGGCAAGGCCCAAAAGTTTTTGTCCATCCGGAATAACAAAAGGTACTGAGGCGCGGACGGTCTATGAAGTGAAAAACGTTCTCAACCAGATGATGCCCGAATATGCAAAGCTGCAGCGCCGGGGTTACCTGAAGGACACCGCCCAGAGCTCCGTGAATTTCCCCGCGAGAAAAATCGACGTTTCCGGCCCGGCAAAAAAGGGTTTGACCGAATCAAACACCGCCCCTAGGTGAATGTCACCGCAGCGACGGACCAGACGGTTCGCTTCTACGGTCACCAAATAGCCAGGCGCCAGG
>NZ_BMDW01000018.1 GCF_014636175.1 Sphingomonas psychrolutea
CTGGAAACGCATCGGCACCTTGCTCGACGCTTTCCCGCCTCAGGAATGCGCCAACTATCTCAGAAACTCCGGCTACGCTTCAACATAAATGGATCAGACTCTAGTTTCGCGCCACCGCGAAGCCCGCGAACGACTGGTTGACCGGCATCAGTTCCAGCGTGTTGATGTTGAGGTGCACCGGCAATTCGGCGACCCACAACAAGGTGGCGGCGATATCTTCGCCGGTCATCGGATCAACTCCGCCATAGAGTTTGTCCGAGGCCGCCCGATCGCCGCCGGTGCGCACGACGGTGAATTCGGTTTCGACCATGCCCGGCTCGATTGAGGTGACACGCACGCCAGTGCCGTGGAGATCGGCGCGCAGCCCAAGCGAGAATTGGCGCACGAACGCCTTGGTCCCGGCATAGACGTTGCCGCCGGCATACGGATAGTTCGCCGCGACCGACGACAGGTTGATGATCGCGCCCTTCGTATCGATCAAACGCGGCAGCAGCATCCGCGTCACCGCGACCAACGCCGAGACGTTGGTGTCGATCATCGTCTGCCAATCATCGAGATTGCTCTGCTGCGCGGGCGCGGTGCCGAGCGCGAGGCCGGCATTGTTGATCAGCAGATCGATGCGGGCGAAATCTTCGGGCAGCCCGGCGATAGCGGCGTCCATCGCGGCGCGGTCGCGTACGTCGACGTTCAGCGTGTGGACCGAATCCCCCAGCGAGTCGCGTAAAGCGCTCAGCCGCTCGGCGCGGCGGCCGGTGGTGACGACGCGCCAGCCCGAGGCGACGAACGCGCGGACCGCAGCCTCGCCAATGCCCGACGTGCCGCCTGTGATGAAGGCCGTGCGCATCACCTGAACTCCGTCGCTGTCTGAAAAGAAAATGGTGCCCGAGGGCGGATTCGAACCACCGACACTGCGATTTTCAGTCGCATGCTCTACCAACTGAGCTACTCGGGCACACCCGGAAAGCTCCGGGGGAGCGGCCTCTTAGTCACGCTCTGGCGTGGTGTCCAGCCCGTCTTCTTCTTCGCCGGGCGGCGTGCTGACCGGGATCGCATAACCCTCGCCCAGCCATTGCATCAGGTCGCGGTCGCGGCAGCCTTGCGAGCAGAACGGGGCGTGCGCCACGGAAGGCGGTTTGCCGCACAGCGGGCAGGGTTTGGAACGCGCCATTATCGTACCTCGAACGTGCAGGCCACGCCGGTACGCCGGGCGAGCGCGGCGATCCAGTGCGGATTGGCGGCGAGCGCCCTTTGCACAGCCGCCGAGACGCTGTGCACGGCGGGCACGGGTGGGGGCGTGCGCTCGATTCGGCGGAGCAGCGCGCGCGCCTCGGCGGCAGCGGGATCGGCGCGGAGCAGTTCGGGGAGCGCGATGCGAGTGCGCCGCCGCACGATCTGGACGAAGCCGAAGCCGTTCATCGCGGTGCGTTCGAACGGTTGCGGCAGCCCGGCGTCGATCGCGGCATCGACCGCGGCGCGCGCCGCCTTGCCTTGCAGCGTCGGGAAATCGACGCCGATCGACCCGCCGATATCCAACCGGACGATCGCCGCGGCGACGGCATGCGCGGCGGCCAGCGCGAGCGGCTCGAGCGGGGGATGGCCGTCGACGTCGAACAATGTCATCGCAGGCGTGGGGGACATGCGCAGCGCGCCGCCGGTTGGGCCGGCGAAGATGATGTCGCCGGTCAGCGCTTCCTCGAGCACTTCGGACCAGCCTGCGGCCTCAAGGTGATCGGCTTCGTGCGGCAAGCAATGGCGGACCGGGATGCCGGTCGCTTCGATCCGCTCCAGCAGCGTCGGGCCGGGGCGCTCGGGTCCGTCGGCGGGGGCGGCGCGGGGGAGTTTGTGGCGGCCCGGCTCTGGGATCGCTTCACGGATCAGTTCGATGTGGAGCGCGGCGCCTTGCGTGATGCCGGGGGGCAGAGGCGAGAGCAGCGCCTCGCCGCCGTCGAAGCTGACGCGGCCTTCGCGGCCCTTGACGGTGATCTCGACCAGGCGGGCGGGGAGGATCGCACCGATTCGGGGGCCGGGCCGGTCCAGTTCGATCCGCGCCTCGCGGATCGTGCCGTTCGCGACCAGCGCCGCGCGGGCCTCGCCGATTCCGGCCTCAAAGAGCCATTCAGCCAAGCGTCACGCCCGATGCCAGCAACAGCGCGCGCGTCTCGAACAAAGGCAAGCCCATCACCCCCGAATGCGAGCCCGAGAGGAAGCGCACGAACGCCTCGGCGCGGCCCTGGATAGCATAGCCGCCGGCCTTGCCCAACCCCTCGCCGCACGCGATGTAGCCGTCGATCTCGGACGCCGAGAGCGGTTTGAAAGCGAGAATCGTGTCGGACAGGCGGGTGCGGACGGTGCCGTCGGCGGCGATGACGCAGACCGCGGTGAGGCAATGATGGCGGCGGCCCGAGAGGAGCCCCAACATATGGCGGACGCTGGCATCGTCCTCCGCCTTGCCAAGGATGCGGCGGCCGAGCGCGATCGTCGTGTCGCCCGCCAGGATGATCTCACCGGACGCGCGGGGCACGGCGTGCGCCTTGGCGAGCGCGACGCGCTGGACATAGACGCGCGGCGATTCGGCCTTCAGCGGGCTTTCATCGACATCGGGCGCGGCGGCGCGCGACGGCACGACACCGAGCCGCGCGAGGAGCTCGGCGCGGCGGGGGGAGGTGGAGGCGAGGATTAGGTGCGGGTTGAGGGTCACGTCATTCCTTCCCCGTCAAACTACCACCCCGGCGCAGGCCGGCGCCCAGTTGCACAGGTCGAGGCAACGGAGCGCAGCGGCCAAACTCAGAGGCTTCGCGACTGGGCCCCGGCTTTCGCCGGGGAAGTGCATAAAAGGGAAGCCCGAGTGCCGCTTACTTGAACCGGTACGTGATCCGCCCCTTGGTCAGATCATACGGGGTCAGCTCGACCAGCACTTCGTCGCCCACCAGCACGCGGATGCGGTTCTTGCGCATCTTGCCGGCGGTGTGACCGAGGATCTCATGATCGTTCTCAAGCTTCACGCGGAACATGGCGTTGGGCAAAAGCTCCACCACCTGGCCGCGCATTTCGAGCAGTTCTTCTTTTGCCAAACAAACCTCTGGGGAATTTACGGGAATTCGTGAGCGCGGCGCATAGCGGATGGCCGCGCAAAAGGGAAGCGCGCGTGGGGCCGGGGTGCGGCGCGGAAGTTTAGGCTAAGTTTAGGGGTAAAACGATTGCGCGCGACGGGCGAACGGGGATGGGTGAAGGGCGGCAGGTCAGTGGAAGGTCACGCGAAACGCATATCTTCAACCGTTCGACACGAACGGATGGGGAAGCGGGCCAGCGGTGGGAAAGAGCGGGCCGACGCCGGGTGCCATTTGGGCTGGGGCGCGGGCCGGTGCGGAGTGTGCCGAAGGTTGGGGATGTAGGACAGCGCTTAATCCGGGCACCTTAAGCGTTCCGGGCGGCCAGCGCGACGCGGGCGGCATCGGCGAGAAAGCCCGAACGATTGGGCGCTACCCGGTCGATGCGAGCGAGCAACCCTTCGTCAATCGACACCTGAACGCGTACCGATCGCCCTGGCTGTTCCCCCCGAACGAGCATCCGCGCGGCCTCGATTACGTCGGGGTCGGGCGGGATGGCATCGAGGTCGCCCGGCACGGGGAAGGCGATTCCGTCCTCGGCCAGCCCGCTCAAATGCAGATCGAGCGCTTCCTCGGCATTGCGTGCTGCGTCCTGCAGCGTGTCGCCCGCCGACACACAGCCGGGCAAATCGGGGAAGAACACGCCATAGCCATGCGGCCCGCGTTCGATGATGGCGGGATAATAGACCGCCGTCATCGCGACACCGCGCTCAGCGCAGTTTGAGGCCCGATTGCCGTTCGATGCTTTTGAGCGTGCCGACCGGCAAAGCGGGGTGCTTGAATTGCTTGTGGCTGCCGGACTGACGCACTTCCAACCATCCCGCCGCTTCGAGCCTCCGGATCACATCGCCGCTACGCATGGCGGCATTCGTTGTGTATGTAATACACAACAAAGGCGGTGCCAAGCATCTACAGCAAACTCCCCTGGCTGCTCATATCCTCGCGGCCCGCACGTTTCATGCCGGCGGTGGGGTCGACATAGGGCATGTCGGGCTTCTTGCCCTGGAACAGCTCGGCGAGCGTGATGATCTGAAGCCGGGCGTAGCTTTTTCCGGTCGCCTCGGACTGGAAACGGCCGACCGCCGCCGCCTCGCGCTCCATCACGCTGGTCGGCAGCGCCTTGGTGATGAACACGCCGATCGGCGCCTTCTCGCGCTCCATGGCAGAGTGGAGATCGCGGATCATCTGCACGCCGACATTGTCGCCGCCCTTGACCGAGACGAGCGCCTTTTCGGTCTTCTTGCCGTCGGGCTTGAAATAGATGAGGCCGTCGATGCCGCCATCGGCCCCCTTCTTCTTGCCGCCGAAGGGCATCGCATCGACCATCGACACCGCCCACCATTGGAACTGATATTTGTCGCGTGTCGCCAGATCGACGGCGGAGGCGAGGTCCTTGGGCGTGCCCTCGACCGTGAAGGCGATGCCGGGGAAGGCGGCCTTCATGCGCTTTTCGATCAGGCTGATCGCGAGGTGGGTGATGTCGATGCCGATCCACTGCCGCCCGAGCTTCTGTGCGGCATGGACCGCGGTGCCGCAGCCGCAGAACGGATCGAGCACCACGTCGCCGGGGTTGGACGAGGCGGCGATGATGCGTTCGAGCAGCCCAACGGGTTTCTGCGTCGGGTAACCAAGGCGTTCCTCGTCGCCTTGAGCCGTCAGCCAACGGACGTCCTCATCGATGCCCTCGTGCGAACCGTACAGCGCACCACGAGTGTGGGGCTGATACGACCAGACATCCTGCAAAAGAAGTCCGGGACTTCGATCCAGGTATTGGCGATAGGTCGGGAGCGCCCCGCTGTCGGCAGGTGGAAAGTCAATCACTCCCATGTCGGCTAGCGCGTAGAGCTTCTCGTGCTGAGGGAGGTCGGGATCGATTCCCAGCGCGGTGACCAGATCGCTCGGCACTGCCCAATGCCGTTTTGCCGCCGTTGGATCATAACCGCGCCAAGGCTTTCCAGATTCTCCGTTTCGCAAGCCAGCGCCATGAATTGAGTTTCCCCAATAGCGACCGCGCTCATCGGACTTCTTGAAATAGCCATCCACGTGGCCTTGAGAATAGGGACGAAAAACCGGTCTGTGGACGTAACGTGGAGATTTGCGCACAAAATGGATCACGTCATGCACGGGGCCAAAACGGCGTGCATTGTTATGTTATCCGGTACGACGCCAGATGATTTCGTTCAGGTAATTGTCCGCCCCAAACACCCCATCCAGCAACAGCTTGAGGTAATGGCTCGCGGTCGGGTCGCAGTGGAGGTACAGGCTGCCGGTCGGCTTGAGCACGCGGTGCAGTTCGATCAGGCGGATCGCCATCATCGCGAGATACGCCATCATGTCGTTCTCGCCGAGGAAACCGCGCATCGCGTTCAAAAGGTCGAACGCCTTGGTGTTGCCGCTGCGCGCGACCTGGTCGAAGGCGTCCTCGGCATGGTCGTTCCAATGCCAGGTATCCTCGAACGCCTCGATCTGCGCGTCGGACGAGCTGCCGGTCGGCGATTTAAACAGGATGTTGTAATTGGCGTTCGAATTGAACGGCGGGTCGAGATAGACGAGATCGACGCTCTCGCTCTGCACGGACTCGCGCAGGACCGAGAGGTTGTCGCCGTAATAGAGCCGGTTGGTCATGGGGTTGCGATCCAGGCCAACGCTTCCGACAGGCGCGCGGCAATGTGGGTCATTTCCGGCCCGGGCATGTGTCCGATCACGTTCGCGCGAGAGACGGCGAGCGTTGCGATCTTACCGGTACGGACCTTTGACGGGATCGGTAGCCCCGCTGCTTCATGGTCGGTAATGACGACGTCGCCCGGCCATGCGGGTCGGGCCGCGTTGGTGATCATCGACGCCCAGCACAGGTTTGCCGCTTCCCCAAGACCAACCGCGACGATTACCGCCGGACGGGAACGCATCCGGTTGGTTTCGACATAGGGGTACGCGACCCAGACGATGTCACCGATCGCCAAGGACATCATAGGCCTTGTCGGCTTCGTCCGCCCATTCGGTGAACATCGCGAAGGGATCATCGAACGGATTGGCCGCGCGCCGTCGGCGGAGCACGACCCGATCGCCGTCAATCTCATATTCCAGCTCGTCGCCCTGATGCAGATCGAGCGCCGTGCGCACGGCGCGCGGAATGGTCGTCTGCGCCTTGCCGGAGATGCGAGAGTGGATCATTTCGCGCAAAGTAAGGAAAGTCCTTACCGGGGGCAAGGGGGAGATAGAGGGGGGGAGGGGTAGAAGGGGCGTCGTGGCAAAGCCACGCCGTCGGACGGGTGGCCGCTGGGCCACCCGCCGTCCGGTCGCGCTTGCTGAGCTTTCGCTCAGCCTGCGTTAGCAGCCAAGGCTGCTAACAGCAGCAGCGCGACGATATTGGTAATCTTAATCATCGGGTTCACCGCCGGGCCCGCCGTGTCCTTATACGGATCGCCCACCGTGTCGCCCGTCACCGCGGCCTTGTGCGCTTCCGAACCCTTGCCGCCGTGATGGCCGTCCTCGATATACTTCTTGGCATTGTCCCACGCGCCGCCGCCGCTCGTCATCGAGATCGCGACGAACAGCCCCGAGACGATCACGCCGAGCAGCATCGCGCCCAGCGCCGCAAAGCCCTCGGCCTGGCCCGCCACCAGCGTGATGAGGAAATACACCGCCACGGGGGAAAGCACCGGCAGCAAGCTCGGCACGATCATTTCCTTGATCGCCGCCTTGGTGACGAGATCGACCGTGCGCGCATAATCGGGCTTGGTCTCATACGTCATGATGCCGGGATTGTTGGCGAACTGATCGCGCACATCCTTGACGACTTCGCCCGCCGCGCGGCCGACTGCGGTCATCCCCATCGCGCCGAACAGATAGGGCAGCAGCGCGCCGAGCAGCAGGCCGACGATGACGTACGGGTTGGAGAGCTGGAAATTGACGGTGAGATCGGGGAAATCGCGCGCCAGATCGGAGGTATAGGCGTTGAACAGCACGAGGGCAGCGAGTGCTGCCGAGCCGATCGCATAGCCCTTGGTCACCGCCTTGGTGGTGTTGCCGACCGCGTCGAGCGCGTCGGTTTTGTGGCGCACGTCATCGGGCAGACCCGCCATTTCGGCGATACCGCCGGCATTGTCGGTGACCGGACCGTACGCATCGAGCGCGACGACCATCCCGGCCTGTGCCAGCATCGCGGTTGCGGCAAAGGCAATGCCGATCACGCCGGCGAGCTGATACGCCGCGATCACCGCGACGACGATGACGAGCGTGGGAAGTGCGGTCGATTCGAGGCTGATCGCGAGGCCCTGAATGACGTTGGTGCCGCTGCCGGTTTCCGATGCCTTGGCGATCGAGCGCACCGGGCGGAAATTGGTGCCGGTATAATATTCGGTGATCCACACCAGCAGGCCGGTGACGGCGAGGCCGATCATCATCGAATAGAACAGTTTCATGCCGGTGAAGCTGGTCGCGGCGATTCCGGCGGCGGCTTCGGGCGTGGCGCCGTCGAGGAAGCTGTTGCCGCCGAGCGTCGCGTTCATGTCGCCGAGCGTATATTGTGTGGCGAAGTAAATGGCCGGGATCGACAGGCCGATCGCAATCCAGAAGCCCTTGTAGAGCGCGCCCATGATGTTGTTGTTGCCGCCGAGGCGGACGAAATAGGTGCCGATGATCGAGGTGAGGATGCACACCCCGCCAACCGCGAGCGGCAGCGTCATCACTTGCAGCAAATGATCGGCATTCTTGAGCGCGAGCGCGACCGAGATCATCGTCACGCCGATCGTCACGACATAGGTTTCGAACAGATCGGCCGCCATGCCGGCGCAGTCACCGACATTGTCGCCGACGTTATCGGCGATCGTCGCGGGGTTGCGCGGGTCATCCTCGGGGATGCCGGCCTCGACCTTGCCGACCAGATCGGCGCCGACATCGGCCGCCTTGGTGAAAATGCCGCCGCCCAAGCGCGCGAAGATCGAGATGAGCGAGGCGCCGAACGCGAGCGCGGTGAGCGCCTTGACGACGACGGGTGCCCCTGCGTTCACGCCGTTCGCGCCCGCGAGATACCAGAAGGTGCCCGAAATCGCGAGCAGGCCGAGCCCGGCGACGAGCAAGCCGGTGACCGCGCCCGAGCGGAACGCCATCGTCAGGCCGCCTTGCAGCGAAGTCCGCGCGGCCTCAGCGGTGCGGACGTTGGCGCGGACCGAAATGTTCATGCCGACAAACCCGGCGACGCCCGACAGGATCGCGCCGAGCGCGAAGCTGACGGCGGAGACCGGTGCGCCGAGCCCGTCGAGGAACACCCAGACGAGCGCGAGGACGATCACGCCGACGATGGCAATGGTGCGGTACTGACGGCCGAGATAGGCCTTGGCGCCTTCCTGAATGGCGGCGGCGATGTCCTGCATCTTTTCGTTGCCGGCGGGGGCACGCAGCACTTGCTGACTGGTGATAATGCCGTAGGCGACGGCGATAAGCCCACAGATAATGGCGGCATAGACGATCGTCATGCGTATCCTTCCCTAACGTTTCGGTGGGGGTTCCGGATCTGCCGTGCCCCCACGCTTATCCCCGCAGAGTAGCGCCGGGGGATGGCTTGGCAACCCGCCGTCTCACCCGTGTTGAAAGCCGAGCCGCGCGGGCAGATCGAGCGGGGTGCCATGATCGGTGAGCGTCAAGCCGCTACCGGGCGCGAACGCGCCGATGCAGGTGGCGGCGACGGCGGGGAGGACGCCCGGCGGTAACGCGAACAGCAATTGATAATCGTCTCCCCACGTCACCGCGCGGAGGCGGTCGGTGGCGAACTCGGGCGGCACGGGGACGGCATCGAGCGCGATGGCGACGGCGAGATCACTGGCGGAAGCCATGCGCTGTGCATCGAGCAGGAGGCCGTCGGACACGTCCATCATCGCGGTGACATGCGGGGCGAGGCCGATGCCGTCGGCGATCCGCGCGACCGGGCGGCGACAGGCGTTGGGTTGGGTCTCTGGCCGCTGGAAGCCAAGCAGCGCCGCGCCGATCGTGCCGGTGACCCAAAGCAAATCGCCGGGCTTCGCGCCCGACCGGATCGGCACTGGGCTGTGCGTTGCGCGGCCGATCGCGGTGAGGGTGAGGACGCGCGGGGCGTGCGGCGGGATCGACACGGTATCGCCGCCGAGCAGCGGCGCGGCGTAGTGGGTGAGGACGTGGCCGAGTCCGTCGACGAAGGCGTGGTCCCAGTCGTCCTCTTGCCACCCCGGCGAAGGCCGGGGCCCAGCGGCGCTGTCCGAGCTAGTCTCGCGCTGCACGGCACCATCAGCCGCCCGCGACTGGGCCCCGGCCTTCGCCGGGGAAGGGGAAAAGCCGGGGAGTACGCTAACGCCGCCTCCCGCCCGCAACGGATAGTTGAGCAGCACCCCGACCGGCTCCGCCCCCTTGGCGGCGAGATCCGACAGCGCACACGCGACCAGCCGCCACGCGACATCGACGGGGGCCATATCGGCGGGAAAATGCACGCCTTCGACCATCGTGTCGGTGCTGAGCACGAGCGTGTCGTCGCGGGGCGAGAGCGTTGCAGCGTCATCGACCAACCCCGCCGCGCCGGGATGGAGCGGAAGAAGGCGCAAGGCGGTGAGGAACTCGGCTTCGGTCATGGGCGTTTTACTAGCTGCTACCGCACGGTCTGTCAGCGGTATGGCGGCACGGTTACAAAAGCGGGGTTGGTATGCGGCGCTTTCCACGGTCTCTTCTTGTCGGTGTGGTGGCTACGCTGCTGCCCCTGGGCAGCACCGCGCGCGCCGATGAGCGGTTGGTCGAGCATCGGTTTCAGCCGTCGGCCGCAGACCCCGCCGTCAAGCAATTCGACGATGCCAATGTCGCGATCGCACGGCGCGGCCTGTCAGCGGAGGCGCCGCTCGTCGTATTTTTGTCGGGGACGGGTGGTAAGCCGGAGAATGTCCGCGGGTTGCTGACGGTGGTCGCCGGGCAGGGGTATCGCACGCTCGGGCTGAGCTATGACAACGTCCCCGCCGTGGTGCAGGTGTGCCCGCGCGTGGCCGATCCCGATTGCTCTGCCAATTTCCGTCGCATGCGGCTCGACGGTAGCGGTCCGGGCGCGCCCGGCGTGTCCAATCCGGCGGCGGAGGGGATCATTGCGCGGCTGGTGTCGGCGTTGAAAGCGCTCGACCGGGGTGCGCCAGACGAGGGCTGGGGCAGCTACCTTGCGGGCGACACGCCGCGCTGGGACCGGATCGTCGTGTCGGGCCTCTCGCAAGGCGCGGGAATGGCAGCGTATATTGCGAAGTCGGTAAAGGTCCGGCGCGTCGTCTTATTTTCAAGCCCATGGGACTTTACGCAACCCGGGCGCAGCCTGGCACCGTGGATTGGAGGGGCGAGCGCAACGCCACCCGAACGGTGGTTCGCCGAATATCACAAGCGCGAATTGACCGCCGATCTGCTGGCGCAATCCTACCGCCTGCTGGGCATTCCGCCCGCGCAAGTGCTGGTGTTCGATCGGGATTTGCCCGCGAAGGACGGCGGGTCGCCCAATCCCTATCATGGCAGCACGGTGCGCGATCCCGGATATGTCGGGCAATGGCGGGTGCTGTACGGCAAAGCGGCGGACGCGCCCCGCTAGCTGGGTGGCATCGCCAACGGGTGACGCCGCGGCACCCCGTCCCCGCGTTATATCGATGGCGTCGCCGTACGATCCCCCCTATTCACCCCCCACCAGCGCGACAAAAAGCGGGAGATCCCATGATCCAATCCATCGCGCATCCGACCGATTTCTCCCCCGAGGGGCGGGCGGCTTTCGAACATGCGCTGTATCTGGCGCTGGCCAATCGCTGCCGGCTCAATCTGCTGCATGTCCACGATCCGCACGCCGACGCGCAATGGGATCGCTTTCCGCATGTGCGTGCCACGCTGCAGCGCTGGGGCTTGCTCGCGGCGGACGCGGAACCCGAGGACATTGCGACGGTGACGGGTGTCGACGTGCGCAAGGTGGAAATCCGCGATATCGAGACGGGCGACGGGCTGACGCGCTTCCTTGCCGATCATCGCCCCGATTTGATCGTGATGGCGAGCCATGGCCGGACTGGCCTCAGCCGCTGGCTCGCCCCCTCGGTCTCGACAGACATGGCGCGCGAGACGATCATCCCGACGCTGATCCTCGGCCCGCTCGCGCGGCCGTTCGTCGATTCGATGACGGGCACTCTCCACCTCACCTCGGTGCTCGTGCCGGTCGATCATGCACCCGCGCCGCAAGGCGCGGTGCCGCATCTCAAGGCGCTGCTCGAGAGCGTCGATGTGGCAATCGATTTCCTGCATGTCGGGCCGGTCGCGCCGGTCCTGCTCGACGGCCACGGCGCGCCGCTGGCAGTGCGGCGAGTCGAGGGGCCGGTGGTCGACACATTGCTCGATCAGGCGCGTCAGGCGAGCCTGGTGGTGATGCCGATGGCGGCGCGACGCGACTTGCTCGATCTCCTGCGCGGCAGCACGACCGACCGGGTAGTGCGCGAAGCGACGTGCCCGGTGCTGGCACTGCCGACGACCGGGGACGTGCCGATTTCGCTCTGATCAATCCGCGCGCTTCGCCCCGTCGAGCGTGCGATCGCGGCGGTTCGTTTCGAGCGCGAGCTTCGTCCGCTCGGCCTTGGTCGCGCCGAATTTGGCGCGGTTCGTGGTTGCGACCGCTTCCCCCTCGGCCCGGCGCTTCGCCTTGCGCGCCAGCCGCAGGTTGACGATTTCCGCCACGGCTAGGTGCGGACGTCCTTGGCGATCGCGTCGAGCAGGCCGTTGACGAAACCCGCCTCGCGCTTGTCGAAGAAAGCGTGGGCGACGTCGACATATTCGCTGATGACGGTGCCGACGGCGACATCGGCGCGCGCGAGCAGTTCGTAGGTGCCGGCGCGCAGGATCGCGCGCATCGCCTTGTCGAGCCGGGTCAGGCTCCAGCCCTTGGCGAGTTTGGCGGCGATCATCGTGTCGATCTCGGCGAGGCGCGCGTGCGTGCCCTTTACGACATCATCGAAGAAATCGACCTCGGGCTCGGCATATTCCATATCCTCGATCGTCGCGCCGAGGCGGTGATTGTGGAATTCATGGAGCAATTGCGTGACCGGAGTCGCCTCCATGTCATGCTGGTACAGCGCCTGAACGGCGGCGAGACGGGCGGCAGCGCGCGCTTTGGAGCGCTCGGCGGTGCGGGGGGTGGCCCGAGAGGTGGGGGAGGAGGACATGGCGCGGCCTTAGCGGAGGATGGGGGAAGGGGAAACCTCGCGATTTCCCTTGGCCGCTTCCCCGACGCAGGCCGGGGCCCAGTCGTGCTGGCCGAGGGTAACGGAGCGCAGCGCTTCCGATCCATCGTTTCGCGACTGGGCCCCGGCCTGCGCCGGGGAAGCAGAGATAGTCTAGGGGCTAGTTCAACCGCAAAGCCACCGACCTTGCATGCGCGGGCAGGCCCTCGGCTTCCGCCAGCGCGACGGCGGCGGGGCCGATCGCGGCCAGCCCTTGCGGCCCCAATTGCAGGAAGCTCGTCCGCTTCATGAAATCGAGCACCGACAGTCCGCTGGCAAAGCGCGCGCGGCGGCCGGTGGGGAGGACGTGGTTGGGCCCGGCGACATAATCGCCGATCGCTTCCGGGGTGTGGCGGCCCATGAAGACCGAGCCGGCGTGGCGGATCTGGTCGAACAACGCCTGCGGATCATCGCAGGCGAGTTCGAGATGCTCGGCGGCGAGCCGGTCGATCAGCGAGATCGCGTCCGCCAGGCTGGCGGTGACGATGATCGCGCCGTTCGCGTCCCACGCCGCGCGCGCGACCTTTGCCGTGGCGAGCGTGTCGATTTGGGCGTCGACTTCAGCGGCGACGGCATCGGCGAAGGCGGCATCGTCGGTGATCAGGATCGACTGGCTGGTCGGGTCATGCTCGGATTGGCTCAGCAAATCGGCGGCGATCCAGTCGGCGCGGTTCTGCCCGTCGGCCAGCACAACGATTTCGGACGGGCCAGCGACCATGTCGATCCCGACCACGCCGTACAGCTGGCGCTTGGCCTCGGCGACCCAGGCGTTGCCGGGGCCGGTGATGACGTCGACGGGGGCGATCCGGTCGGTGCCATAAGCGAGCGCGGCGATCGCTTGCGCCCCGCCGATCCGCCACAATTCATCGACCCCGGCGATGTGCGCGGCGGCGAGCACCAGCGGGTTGATCTCGCCATCGGGGGTGGGGGTGACCATCACGACGCGATCGACGCCTGCGACCTTGGCGGGGATCGCGTTCATCAGCACCGAGGAGGGATAGGCCGCGCGCCCGCCGGGGATGTAGATCCCGGCATTCTGGATCGCGTTCCAGCGCGCGCCGGTGCGAATGCCGTTGGCGTCGGTCGTGTCCGAGCCGACGGGCCGCTGCTTTTCGTGATAGGTGGCGATGCGTTGCGCCGCGAGGTCGAGCGCGTCGCGCAAGGCCGGGTCGAGCGCTTCGTACGCGGCGCGCCAGTCGGCGGGGTCGATTTGCCAGCCGGTGGCGTTCAGGTCGTGGCGGTCGAAGCGCTGCGTATAATCGGCCAGCGCGGCATCGCCTTCGTCGCGGACGCGCGCGATGATCGCGCGCACGTCACGCGCGACATCGGCATCGGCTTCGCGGCGGGCGTTGACGAGCGCGGTGAAGTCGGCGGCGAAGGTGGGGGATGTGGTGGTGAGGCGGATCATATCCCCCTCCCGCTTGCGGGAGGGGTTAGGGGAGGGGATGTCATGACGATTGAAGCGGCGAGATCGACAGGCCCTCCCCTAGCCCCTCCCGCAAGCGGGAGGGGAGAAGGGGCAACCGCGCGCCGGAACGCCTCGACCAAGGGTACGATCTCGCCGCGCGTCTTGAATGCGGCGCGGTTGACGATCAGCCGCGAGGTAACCTCCATGATCGTCTCGACCTCGACCAGCCCGTTTTCTTTCAACGTCCGCCCGGAGGAGACCAGATCGACGATGCGCGGCGCGAGGCCGAGCAGCGGCGCCAATTCCATCGCGCCGTTCAACTTGACGCATTCCGCCGACACGCCGCGGCGCGCGAAATAGGCTTCGGTGACGTGCGGATATTTGGTTGCGACGCGGACATGGCTCCAACCGCGCGGATCGTCCGTCGCCGCCAATTCGGCGGGCTCGGCGACCGACAAGCGGCAATGGCCAATGCCGAGATCGACCGGCGCGTACAGTTCGGAATAATCAAATTCCGCGAGCACGTCGGACCCGACGATGCCGAGTTGTGCGGCACCGTGCGCGACGAAGGTGGCGACGTCGAACGCGCGGACGCGGATCAAGTCGATTCCGGGGGTGTTGGTGGTGAAGCGCAGCGCGCGGCTATCCTCGTCGCTGAAGGCGGCTTCGGGGATGATTCCGGCGGCGGCGAGCAGCGGAATCGCCTCGGCGAGAATGCGGCCCTTGGGGACGGCGATAATGATGGGCTCGGGCATGATGGCCGGGGCTTTACTTGGGGGGCGAGGTGGGCGCAACAGATGCCGTCGGTGGAGAAAATCGATCATGGCGGACGAGAAAACCAATCGCGGCGCATTCCTGATCCAGCAGCATTATTGCGACGCCAATGCAGCACCCATTTATGGCCGGATGTGCGGCGCGCTGGCGGCGGGGCTGACGCGTGACTCCGCGCTTGGCGCGCGCATCCTCGATTGGCCGGGCGAGCCGACGCGGGATGCGCTGCCGCTGCGGCTGTTCGGCGGTTTTCATGCGCTGGTGCTCAGCGGTGCGGATGCGGGTTTGGCGGCGGTCTATGCGGGTGCGGTGACGGGGGAGGCGGAGATTTGCGCGATCTTAGAACGCGTGCTGGCCGAGCAGGAGGCGGCGTTGCTGCCGTGGCTCGACGGGCCACCGCAGACCAATGAGCCGGGGCGATCGGGCGCGCTGAAGTTGGGTCTGATCGCGCTTGCGCGGCAACATGGGCCGAAGATCGAGCTGCTGGAGATCGGATCGAGCGCGGGGCTCAATTTGCTGATCGACCGCTATCGCTTCGATCTGGGCGGGACGTGGTCGGGGCCGGCGGGTGCGGCGGTGACGATCACCCCGGAATGGAAAGGCCCGCCTGCGCCGGCGGTTCCGGTCGAGATCGTGTCGGTGCGCGGCTGCGACGTGAATCCGCTCGATGCGACCGATCCGGCGGTGGCGGCGCGGCTTGCGGCGTTCGTCTGGCCCGAAACGCCCGAACGGCTCGCGCGGGTGCGCGCGGCGATCGACATGCTGCGGGAGCGTGGCGTCGATTTGGTGCAGGCGGATGCGGCCGACTGGATCGAGGCGCGGCTCGCCGAACCGCAGGCCGAGGGTGTGACGCGCGTGCTGATGCATTCGGTCGTGTGGCAATACCTGCCCGAGCCGGTCGCCGAGCGGATTCGCGTGGCGATGAAGGCCGCGGGTGCGGCGGCGACGGCGGCGCGCCCGCTTGGGTGGGTGATGATGGAGCCGGATCGCGCGCTCGGGCATCAAGTGATTCGCGCGCGCTCCTGGCCCGGGGATGGCGCGTGGACGACGGTGGGGACGAGCCATGCGCATGGGACATGGATCGATACGAGCGGTACGACGGGCGATGCCGCGCCGGGCGTGGATTTGCCCGAAGCGGCGCGGGTTAGCGTTTAGCTCCTCCACGGAACGGGGAGGGGGACCGCCAGCCTTCTTCAGGCTGGTGGTGGAGGGGGCGTTGCTGGGCGCTGCGCTGCTTGACTACCCCTCCACCATTCGCTGAAGAAGCGAATGGTCCCCCTCCCCCGTTGGGGGAGGATTTAGCGGGGCAACCACCCCCGGATCGCCGCCACGACCGCATCCGGGTTCTCCCACGGCACGAAATGTCCGGCGTCGACCTTTACCAGCGTGAGGCTGGGCACATAGCGCTCCAGCCCCTCGAGCTGACTAGGCAGCAGCGCTGCATCGCCCAGGCCCCACACCACCAGCACCGGCTGTGGCATTGGCGGGAACGTCCCGTCAAGGAACGCCGGGCGCGTCGGGGTTTCGTCCATCGCAGGGACGATGATCGCGCTGGCACGATACCAGTTGAGCATCGCGGTCATCGCGCCGGGCTGACCCCATTGGTCGAGATAGATCGGCTTTTCGTCAGCGATCTTCTCGAAATCGGTGTGGCGCAGGAAGCTCGACTCGAAGAAGGCGGGCAAGCCGATCCGCGCGATATGCGCTTCGAAATCGGGGTTGCGGAAGGCGGTGATGTATTGGCTCGCGTCGCGCTGCGCCATGTCGTCGAACAGCGTCTTTTGGAAAATGAACGGGTGCGGGGCGTTGACGATGACGAGGCGCGTGATGCGCGCCGGGTTGTGCAGTGCTGCCATCCACGCGATCGCCCCGCCCCAATCGTGGCCGACGAGGGTGAAGGTGGTGAGGCCGAAATGATCGGCGAGCGCGAGCAGATCGGCGACGAGATGGGCGGGTTTGTAGGCTTCGATCCCCTCGGGCTTGGACGAGCGCGCGAAGCCGCGTTGATCGGGCGCGATGACGAAATGATCGCGCGCGAGCTGCGGGATCACGTGCCGCCAGGTGCGGTGCGATTCGGGGAAGCCGTGGAGCAGGATCATCGGCGGGTGCGCGGGGTCGCCTGCGGTGGCGACGTCGAGCGTGACGCCGGTGGCGAGGGGGATCGAGGTTAGGGTGAAGGCGTCTGGCAATTTATTCCCCTCCCGCTTGCGGGAGGGGCCAGGGGAGGGCCTGTCCTCAAGCGCCGCGCGGTCGGGTCAACATGCCCTCCCCCAACCCCTCCCGCAAGCGGGAGGGGAGCAAAAAGAGGGGAGACAGTTTTACGGATAGCTCACCGTCTTCGGCACCGCCGGAATCGGGATCCATTCCTGGTCGTCGCCCGGGACCTTGGCGAATTCGCCCGCGGTCCAGGCGCGCTTGGCTTCCGCGATGCGGTCCTGCCGGGACGATACGAAATTCCACCACACATGGCGCGGTGTGGTGAAGGCTTCGCCGCCGCATAGCATCGCGCGGGCACCCGTCGCCGAGCGTAGCGTCGCCGCGATGCCGGGCCTGAGAACGTAGAGCGTCATCGGGTCGAGCGGCATGCCGTCGAGCGTCGCTTCGCCAAGCGCAATATAGATCGCGCGCTCATCGGCGGCGGCATCGATCGGTATGCTGCCACCGGGATCGAGCACGATGTCGGCATAGATCGTCTCGGCATAGGTCGTGGTCGGCGCGGTGACGCCCCACAGGCTTCCCATCACGACGCGTGCCCGTGCACCGGCGGTTTCGACCGTCGGCAGATCGGCGCGCGCGACATGTTCGAACGCCGGGTCGATCTCCTCATCGGCCTCGGGCAGGGCGAGCCAGGTCTGGATGCCCGACAGTTCGGGGCCGACCGCGCGCTCGGCACTGGGCGAACGCTCCGAATGGACGATGCCGTGCCCGGCGGTCATCAGATTGACTGCGCCGGGTTCGATCACCGCGACACTGCCGACCGAATCGCGGTGCGCGATCGCGCCTTCGAACAGATAGGTGACGGTCGCGAGGTTGATGTGCGGGTGCGGCCGCACGTCGATCCCCTCGCCGACGGAAAGCCGCGCCGGGCCCATTTGATCGAAAAAGATGAACGGCCCGACCATCGTGCGTGGGCGCGAGGGGAGCGTGCGATGCACCTTGAAGCCGCCGAGATCATGCGTGACGGGGGTGATCGTTTGCAGGATCAGATCATCGTTGGTCATGCGGTCGCCTCCATCTGATCGAGGATCTCGGCCAGGTCTTCGGGAAAATAGGGTTCGTCGTGCGCGGCGAGGGCCGCTTGCGAAAACCACTGCCAGCGCGTCATCACGCGCTGTTCGAGCGCGGTGTGGCCGCCGGTGTCGATCTCCGCAGCATCCGTACGAACGAGGAAATAGCGTTCGTCGGCGCTGACCGGCACGCCCTCGATCGTGATGAACTCGACGTGGCGCTGGAAAAGCTCGGGGCCGCAATCGCAGTCTAGCCCGGTTTCCTCGCGGAGCTCGCGCCGTGCGGCGTGCGCATAGCTTTCACCCGGATCGACCGCGCCGCCCGGCGTGCACCAGAAGGGCGGGCGATCGCTCGGCGTGAAGCGGAACAGCAGCACGCGCCCGTGCGGGTCGAGCAGCAGGATGCGCGCGGCGGGGCGGAGTGCGCGGGTCATTCGCCGGGGGCGGTGGCGCGGATTGCCAGCGCGTGGATGCGCGTGGCGAGCAAATCGGCGAGCGCGGTGTTGATCAGCCGTTGCCGCGCGACGCGGGTGAGGCCAGTGAATGCGGCGCTCTCGACCGTGACCGTGAAATGCGATTCGCCGGTCCCGTCATCGCCCATATGCCCGGCATGCTGTGCACTGTCGTTGGAGACGAGGAGGCTGGTGGGGACAAGCGCAGCGTCGAGGCGCTCGCGGATTTCGTCGACGATCGGGCGGGGGGCGGTGGCGGGCTGGGTCATCGCGCCTATATAGACCGTTTTTGGATTTGAGGGAGCCGCGTTGGCGCGCGAAGACGACAAGAAACGCGAAAAGCCCTCACCCCGCTTCCACGGGCGGATCGAGGGCAGTGGCCGTGCGTGCGAGGAAGCCGGGTGCGATGCGCCGGGTGAATTCCGCGCGCCACCGGCCGAGGGGTCGAGCTATGGCGCGGAGGGGCCGCGACCGTATCGCTGGTTCTGCCTCGAGCATGTCCGCGCCTTCAACACGCGCTA
The DNA here is from genome assembly GCF_014636175.1 of Sphingomonas psychrolutea. Taxonomy (GTDB): domain Bacteria; phylum Pseudomonadota; class Alphaproteobacteria; order Sphingomonadales; family Sphingomonadaceae; genus Sphingomonas; species Sphingomonas psychrolutea. The sequence goes on from NZ_BMDW01000018.1 coordinate 18,726, forward strand.
CAATTTCTTCACCGGGATGAGCGCTGAGGAAATCCACGCGCAACAACGCCCCTACGCCGGATGGGAGCGCGAAACCCGCGCGTTTGCGCATTCGGGGGCCGACGTACCACCGAAATGGGCCGATTTCACCGATCCGCTCGATGCGATCGGCGCGCGCTTTCGGCGTGCAGCGGAACCGGCACGCGCCGATGGGCGGCCCTTGTCGGAGCAGGATCGGCGATCGCTCAAGGTGCTGGGGCTGGCGGCGGACGTCGACCGCCGCGGCCTGCGGGTCCGTTATGCCGAACTGGTGCGGAAGTATCACCCCGATCGCAACGGTGGCGACCGCAGTTTCGAGGCGAAATTGCAGGACGTGATCGCGGCCTACACGCAACTGAAGGGCGCTGCGGCGTTTGTGTGAGGGGGCGGATGGCGGACGGACGATTGTTGCTCTAGCCTGGCCCGATGGACACAGACCCTGGATCCGCCAAACGCACTGCGAAATGGCCGATATTCGTCGGTCCTATTTTGGGTGCGGCTAGCTCGCAGATATTGGAGGCTTTCCTTCCACCCTTGAATGAAGCCGCGCGACAAAGCGTTGCAATCGTTGCGGCGATCGGGATTTCTGTCGTTTTGATGTATTTACTGGCGAAACTTGCGCGAGATTGGTGATCCGTACGGCGACCATGTTTCACCCAACCGCCACCCCGTCGTCACCCCGGCCTTGTGCCGGGGTCCACTAGGCAGCTTGGCGCTCGGGGTGCGGTTAAGAGCGCCGAGTGCACGGCGAGGCCTGCTACAGTTATGAAGCAGTTTGCGGGCGGCACGGTGGACCCCGGCACAAGGCCGGGGTGACGGCGAAGGTATTGCCTCCCCCCCCCCCGATTCAGCGGGAGGGGGGAGGAATCCGTTCACGCAATCCGCCTCGCCACCTCCTCCAATTGCTCGGCGACCTTGCCCCAACCCTCGGTGAAGCCCATCGCCTCGTGCTGCTGCATCGCCTCGGCGGTCCAGTGGCGGGCGGTGCCGGTGTAGCGGGTCTGGCCGTCCTCATCGGCGAAATCGAGGATGCCGACGATGAACGGCCCGGCGGGTTCCCAGCCGTGCGTGAAGGCATCGGTGAAGACGATCCGCTCGAGCGGGATCACCTCCAGATACACGCCATCCTGCGGTGATTCCTCGCCATTGGGCCCGCGCATAATCATCGCCGAGCGCCCGCCGGGGCGCAGGTCCTGTTCGACGATCTCGACGGTCCATGGGCGGGGGCACCACCATTCGGCGAGATGATCGGTGAAGGCGCGCCATACCGCTTCGCGCGGGGCGTCGATCAGGCGGCTAATCTTGAGCTCATGTAGATCGGCCATCGGCAGTCTCCTCAATCGCGGTCGGGCGCGCCGAGCGGGAAGAAGTGGCGGTAGGGGCGCGCTTCCTCGACGCAGCGCGCAAAGGGCGGCCAGGCGAGCAACTGCGCGCGATACGCTTTCAGTGCGGCGTAGCGCTCGGGGATCGGGTGCGCCCAATCGGCATAGAAAAGCGACGGTGCGGCGGCACAATCGGCGAGCGTTGGCGTGTTGCCCCCCGCCGCCCAAATCCGCCCGGCAAGCTGCGCGTCGAGCCAGGCATAAGCGGTGTCGAGCTTCTTTCGCGCCTCCTCGATGCCGGTCGGATCACGCTTGTCGAAGGGACGGATCGCGTTTCCGACGATCTTTTGCACTGGAGCCATGACGTTGTTGTCGAACACGCGGTCGAGCAGGCGGATTTCGAGCGCATCGCCCTCGGGCACGAAGCGCTGTGCGCCAGGGTGATGGGTGTCGAGATATTCGATGATGATGCTCGCCTCGGGTACGGTCCGCGCACCGTCGGCGAGCACTGGGAATTGCCCGAACGGCCAGCGCCGCGCCAGCTCGGTCGCGGTGTTGAGCTGATCGGGGCCGAGCGTTCGATATGTGAAGGGCGTGTCGTTGGCGTAGAGCGCGATCAGCACCTTCTGGCAGTAAGACGAGAAGGGGTGGGCGAAGAGCTCAAGCATTGGCCACCGATTGGCCTGTTACCGGGTTTGCCATGGCGATATTCCCTTCAGACTCTGGAACCGACCAACGCGAACACCGCCCCTTGCGGATCGACCCCGACCATTGAAAAATCGCCACCGGGAATTTCCGTCGGCGGCTGGACGATGCTGCCACCGTCCGCGGTGATCGCGGCGACGGCCACGTCGATGTCGGGCACGCGGAAGTAATAGGTCCAGGCCGAGACCGGCATGTGCGCCATCTTGGGCATGACCGCGCCGATCATCCCGTGGCCCGGGGGCGATCCGTCGGGCGCGCGGCCGGCGTGGCGCAGGAATTGGTATGTGCCGAGCGGACCCATGTCCATCTCGCCATCCTTCACCCAGCCGAAGCGCTGGCCGTAGAAATGGAGTGCGGCGGTCGGATCGGCCGACGCAAGCTCGTTCCACGCGCAATGGCCCGGGCGGGGCATGTCGTAAGAAAAGGACAGGCTGGTCGCGTCGGGCGCGTTGGCGGGCGGGGTCGGCTTCATAACGTAGAAGAGGGCACCTTGCGGATCGGCGACGAAGGCGATGCGGCCGACGCCGGGGATATCCCACGGGGCCATATGCACCGCGCCGCCGCCATCGGTGATCGACCGCGCCATGGCATCGACATCGTCGACCGAGACATAGCCGAGCCAGGCGGCGCGCGCGCCACCCGTCTGCATCTCGGGGGTCAGCGGCATCAGCCCGGCGACCGCGCCATTGGCGGAGGAGATCATGCGATAGTCGATCGGGCCACTGGGCGCGGCCTCGATTTCCCAGCCGACGACTTTTTGATAGAAGTCGCGCGCACCATCGGCATCGGGGGTGATCAGTTCATACCAGATGAAGTCGCCATGATGGTTGGTCACGTCATTTCTCCAGAATGACGACGGGATCGAACCCGCCGAAAATCATGCGTTTACCGTCGAACGGGACCGGCGTGTCGCGCATCCGCGGATCGTCGCGCATCTTTTCGAACGCCGCATCGCGTGTCGCCTTGTCGGGCCATTCGATCCACGAAAAGGCGACGGTCTCGTCGCCGGTCGCGGCGACCGCACGCGCGAAATCGGTGACCGTGCCCGCCGGCACGTCATCGCCCCAGCCTTCGACGATGCGCGTCGCGCCGAGTTCGAGGAACATCGCATCGACGATGCGCGCATGGTCGATAAAGGCCTGCTTCTTGTCGCTCGGCACCGGGATCGCAAAGCCATCGATATACATCCAGTGTCTCCTGCCTGTGTCGGTTTGATCGGCGAGGGCGAGTTCAGCTCGCAGCGGTTTCGGTCTCGCGCAGTGCGTCGGTCGCTGCATCCGGATCCATCCAGAACGGCCCAAAGCCGTTGCCGTCGGGATCCTCGACCCCGCGCGAATACATAAAGCCTTCGTCCTCCGCGCCGTGGACTTCGCGCCCGCCGGCGGCGAGCGCGGCAGCGGCGAAGGCGTCCACGGCCGCGCGCGATGCGAGCGAGAGCGCGAAGAGCGCGGCGCTCGACGCTTTCGCGTCGGCGATCGGTTTGGAGGTCAGTGTGCCGTAAAACGCGGGCGTGGCGAGCATGAAGGTGATCGCATCCGACCAATGCAGCGATGCGACGGCATCATTGGAAAAGTCGGAATCGCGCGTGCAGCCGATCGCTTCGTAAAAGGCGGTGGACGCGGCAATGTCGGCCACGGGCAAGCTGATGAAGATCCTCTTTGTCACGGCGCAATTCTCCTGTGCGACTCGCTGTTTGCGTTTGATGCCGTGGTACGTTACCAAAAGCAACCATGAAGTTAGAAAAAGTGACTGAAAATTCTACGGCGATGACGAAGCGCTGGTATGACGATGCCTGCGGCACCGCGCTGGCGATGGAATTGGTGGGGGAACGCTGGTCGCTGCTGATCGTGCGCGAATTGATGTTCGGGCCGCGTCGCTTCGGCGAAGTGCGCGGCGGCCTGCCGGGAATCAGCGCCAATGTGCTGACGCAGCGGCTCGAGGGGATGGAGCGCGTCGGAATCGTGGCGCGGCGCAAGCTGCCGCCGCCCGCCTCGGTGCAAGTTTATGAACTGACGGCGCTGGGCTATTCGGCCGAGGTTGCGATCCAGGAATTGGGGCGCTGGGCGGCGCAATCGCCGCTACATGATGCGACATTGCCGCTTAGTGCCGCCTCGGCGATGCTGTCGTTCCGCACGATGATCGACCGCAGCCGCAGCGGCACGTTCGGCGTGACTGTTGGATTCCGCTTTGGCCATGAGGGCTTCGTCGCGGTGCTGGATGCAAGCGGCATCGCGATTCGGCGCGGCGACCCGGCGGGGGAGGCTGCGGTGGTGTTCGAAACCGACCCCGCAACGCTCGCGTCAGTCGTTTATGGCGGGCGCCCGATCGGCGATGCCGAAGCCGCCGGGACGCTACGGATTACGGGCGACCGCGCGCGCGCCGAAACCTTCGTAACGCTATTCCCCTTGCCGACGAAGCTGGGTTCTTGAGTCCGCGCCCATCCTTGGCCTAAGGCTGTGGCTATGACGAACATTCCCAACACCCAGCCCGACAGCCGCGAGACGACGATCCTCGACGCGCCCGACCAGATGAAAAAGGTCCGCGACCTGTTCGGGATCGATTCAGACATGGAGGTCCCGGCCTTCTCGCTCGCCGATGAACGCGTGCCCGATCTCGACCCGGCCTATGTCTTCGACGGCGACACGACGCTCGCGATCTGCGCCGGCTTCGCGCACAATCGCCGCGTGATGGTGCAGGGCTATCACGGCACCGGCAAATCGACGCACATCGAACAGGTCGCGGCGCGGCTCAACTGGCCGTGCATCCGCATCAATCTGGACGCGCATATCAGCCGGATCGATCTGGTCGGGCGCGATGCGATTGTGCTGAAAGACGGCCAGCAAATCACCGAATTCCGCGAGGGGCTTCTCCCTTGGGCGTTGCAGACGCCGACCGCTTTGGTGTTCGACGAATATGACGCGGGTCGCCCCGACGTGATGTTCGTGATCCAGCGCGTGCTCGAGACCGAGGGCAAATTGACGCTGCTCGACCAGAACCGCGTGATCCGTCCGAACCCGTTCTTCCGCCTGTTCGCCACCGCCAACACGGTCGGCTTGGGGGATACCAGCGGGCTGTATCATGGCACGCAGCAAATCAATCAGGGCCAGATGGACCGCTGGAACATCGTCGTGACGCTGAATTACTTGCCCGCCAAGGTCGAGGCGCAGATCGTGCTCGCCAAATCGGGTGAGTACGACAAGCCCGAGGGCAAGGCGCAGGTCGACAATATGGTGCGCGTGGCCGATTTGACGCGGCGCGGTTTCATTAATGGCGACATTTCGACCGTGATGAGCCCGAGGACGGTGATTACCTGGGCGCAGAACACGCTGATCTTCGGTGATGTCGGCTTCGCGTTCCGCTTGAGCTTCCTGAACAAATGCGACGAGACCGAGCGCGCCTTGGTTGCCGAATATTATCAGCGCGTGTTCGGCAAGGATTTGCCCGAGAGCGTCGTCGGCGCCGGCAAGTCGGGGTCATGATCCTCGCCTTGCTGCTGCAAGCCGCCGTTGCCCCGCCCGCGCCGTGGGCGGTGACGACCAAGGTCGATGCGGCGAGCAAGGCGACGACGAGTTCGGCCTGGTCGGTCGACAACACCGCGCGCCTTGTCGTGCGGTGCGACGTGACGAGCGAGAAGATCGTTTCGATCCAGTTCATTCCTAAGCCCGGCTTCGCCGCCGCGCTGCCGCGCCCGGTATCGATCAAGGCCGACGACGATGGCTGGCTCGGCACCAACTGGCAGTTTCCCGGCACCGGCGCCTTTATCAGCCAGGACGTGATCGTCACCAATCTCGCGGTCGTGATTGCGCATGGCAAGACGATCCACGTCCGTGTGATCGACCCCGACAATGCCGTGGTCGAAGCGAGCTTTGCCGGCCCGGGCGAGGCTCCGATCCGGCAAGTGCTGAAGGCGTGCGACTATGAATTCGGCGTGGCTCCGGCACGTTTCGCAGTGCCGCTCGCCCCCGCCGCTGCGCCCGATGCGAAGCCGCGGCCCGACCCTGCCGATGACGAGTGAGAGCAACATGACGACATCCCCTGCGACTGCGGTGCTTGGTCGCTTGAACCATGTCGGCGTGGCGACGCCGTCGATCGAACGCTCGATCGCGATGTACCGTGATTTGCTCGGCGCGACCGTGATCGGCGCGCCGTTCGATTTGCCCGCGCAAGGCGTGAAAGTGTGCTTCATCGACACACCTAATACGCAGATCGAACTGATCGAACCGTATGACGAAAGCTCGCCGATCGCGGGGTTCCTGCGCAAGAATCCGGCGGGGGGGCAGCATCATGTTTGCTTCGAAGTGCCCGATATCGCCGCCGCCGTCGCCGACCTGAAGGCCAAGGGCGCGACCGTGCTGGGGGAACCGCGCATCGGCGCGCATGGCACGCCGATCGTGTTCGTCCATCCCAAGGACATGGGCGGCGTGCTGGTCGAGCTGATGGAAACGCCCGACCACTAGCGCCAGGCGCGCTAAGAGAATATCGTGGCGCGATGAACAAGCCTGTTCCCGATCTGCGCTCTGTGGACGACGATCTTGGTCCGCTGGACAAGCACGGCCAGCAAATCTGGTCGCCGAAAGAGGAGGCCGCGATCACGCGGTTGACCGCCGATCCCGAATATTGGGCCGGCGTCGAGGAGGGGCTCGCCGATATCGCAGCGGGGCGTTGCTACACGCCTGAAGAAGTCGCGACGCACATGGCGGACCTGAAGCAACGCTGGTTGGCCGAACGCGGCTTGTGAGGTTGGTCTGGACGGCGCGCGGTCGGGGCGATCTTGCCCGTATTTGGCTGTTTCTGGCCGAGCATGACACCGAAGTCGCTGACCGCGTCACCCGCGAGATTCAGGCGCGATGTGAACGCCTCGCTGACTTTCCGAGAATTGCGCCGGTCGTGGCGCGCAATATCCGGCAGTGGTCGATTCCGAAGCTTGGTTATCTCGTGACATATTGTATCGCAGACGACCATATCCGCATCGTCCGCGTTCATCACGCCCGCGAAAACAGGGAGGCCCCATGACCTACGAAATGATTCTGAGCGAACGGCGCGGCGATGTGCTGGTGGTGACGCTCAACCGGCCCGAGCGGCTCAACGCCGCACCACCGCAAGCGTTCGAGGAAATCGCGCATGCCATCGCCAATCTCGACGGCGCCCGCGCGGTGTTGTTCGCCGGCGCCGGGCGGGGGTTCTGTTCGGGGGCGGATGTCGGTGGCGCGGCGCTGGGCAGCGATGACCCCGGCAACACCACGTTCATCGCGCTGACCCAAGGCTACAACCCGACGATGGCGGCGATCGCCGAGCTCGGCGTGCCGGTGGTGAGCGCGGTGCGCGGGCCGGCCGCCGGGATCGGCTGCAGCCTGGCGCTGGCCGCTGATTTTTGCGTGGCGAGCGAGACGGCGTATTTCCTCCAGGCCTTCGTCAATATCGGTCTGGTGCCCGACGGTGGCGCGAGCTGGATGCTGCCGCGCCTGATCGGCCGCGCACGCGCGAGCGAAATGATGCTGCTGGGCGAGAAGGTCCCCGCGGCCAAGGCGCTCGATTGGGGCATGATCCACAAGGTCGTGGCCGACGACGCGCTCGACGCCGAGGCGTTGGCGCTTGCCGAGCGATTGGCGGCCGGGCCCACCGTGGCGCTGGGCCTGATGCGGCGGCAAATCCGCAGCGCGTATGAGAGCGACTATGCCTCGGCCATGCTGCAGGAGGCGGAAAATCAGCGCGCGGCGCGCGGTACGGCGGATTCGATGGAGGGCGGAATCGCTTTTCTGCAGAAGCGCAAACCGGCGTTTGCCGGCGCGTAAGCTGCCGTTGGCGTCCTTCCCACGAAGCGGCAGGAGCCTACGCAGCGCGCTGAGTTGTCAACCGCTGCGCGTCGCTCCATAGACCCTCGCAACTGGGCCAATGACGGGCCGGACCGTCCGTCGGACGATCCGGCCCGTCACTCGGTCGCCAGGAGGGCGGAAATGGTATGAGCGAAAAACTGACTTTGACGGATTGGGCTGCAGCTGCCGCCAAAGAGGTGAAGGGCCGCGACCTCAAGTGGCACACGCCCGAGGGCATCGTGGTCAAGCCGCTCTACACCGCCGACGACACTGCGGATATTGACCCGGGTCTGCCCGGCTTCGCGCCCTTTACGCGCGGCGTGCGCGCGAGCATGTATGCCGGCCGTCCATGGACGATCCGGCAATATGCGGGCTTTTCGACCGCAGAGGCGTCCAACGCTTTCTATCGCCGCAACCTCGCCGCCGGGCAGAAGGGCCTATCGGTCGCGTTCGATCTGGCGACGCACCGCGGCTATGATAGCGACCATCCGCGCGTCACCGGCGATGTCGGCAAGGCCGGGGTTGCGATCGACACGATCGACGACATGAAGATCCTGTTCGACGGCATTCCGCTCGACACGATGTCGGTCAGCATGACGATGAACGGCGCGGTGATCCCGATCCTCGCCTTCTTCATCGTGACGGGTGAGGAACAGGGCGTCCCTCAGGCGCAGCTCGACGGCACGATCCAGAACGACATCCTCAAGGAGTTCATGGTCCGCAACACCTACATTTACCCGCCTGAACCCTCGATGCGGATTATCGCGGACATCATTGCCTACACATCCGCGCACATGCCCAAGTTCAACTCGATCTCGATCTCCGGCTATCACATGCAGGAAGCGGGCGCGACGCAGCTGCAGGAGCTGGCGTTCACAATCGCCGACGGGCGCGAATACGCCAAGGCCGCGATGGCGTCGGGGCTCGATCTCGATGCGTTCGCCGGGCGGCTGAGCTTCTTCTTCGCGATCGGCATGAACTTCTTCATGGAAATCGCCAAGCTGCGCGCCGCGCGGAAACTGTGGCACCGCGTGATGACCGATCTCGGCGCGAAGGACGAACGCAGCAAGATGCTGCGCACGCATTGCCAGACATCGGGCGTGTCGCTGACCGAGCAGGACCCCTATAACAACGTCGTCCGCACGACCGTTGAGGCGATGGCGGCGATGCTGGGGGGGACGCAGAGCCTCCACACCAATGCGCTCGACGAGGCGATCGCGCTGCCGACCGATTTTTCGGCGCGCATCGCGCGCAACACGCAGATCGTGCTGCAGGAAGAGACGGGGATGACCAAGGTCGTCGATCCGCTCGGCGGCAGCTATTATATCGAGAGCCTGACCGAGGAGCTGGTCGACAAAGCGTGGGAGATCATCCAGCGCGTCGAGGCCGAGGGCGGGATGGCCAAGGCGGTCGCGGCCGGCTGGCCCAAGGCGATGATCGAGGAAGCCGCTGCCGGCCAGGCCGCGCGGGTCGACAAGGGCGAGCAAGTGATCGTCGGTGTCAACAAGTATAAGCTCGCCGAGCAGGACCCGATCGACATTCTCGATGTCGACAATGTTGCGGTGCGCGAATCGCAGATTGCGCGGATTGCGCGGTCGAAGGCGGGGCGGGATGAAGCGAAATGTATCGCCGCGCTCGACGCGCTGCGCGAAGGCGCACGGGGCACGGCGAACCTCCTGGCGCTCGCGGTCGAAGCGGCGCGGCAGCGCGCGACGCTCGGTGAGATTTCCTCGGCGATGGAAGATATCTTCGGGCGCTATGACACCGTCCCGACCCCGGTATCGGGCATTTACGGCGGCGCACACGCCTTCGATGCGGCGTGGCAGGGGCTGAAGGAAGGTGTGGTCTCACTGGAGACCCGCAATGGCCGCCGCCCGCGCATGCTCGTCGCCAAGATGGGGCAGGACGGGCATGACCGTGGCGCGAATCTGGTATCGTCGGCGTTCGGCGATCTGGGGTTCGATGTCGTGCCGGGGCCGCTGTTCCAGACGCCGTCTGAGGCGGCCAAGCTCGCGATCGAACGCGATGTCGACGTGGTCGGCGCCTCCAGCCTCGCGGCGGGGCACAAGACGCTGATCCCCGAACTGATCGGCCATTTGCGCGATGCCGGGCGCGGCGACATCAAGGTGATCGCTGGTGGCGTGATCCCCGCGCAGGATTACCAATATCTGCGCGATGCCGGCGTGCAGGGGATTTTCGGGCCGGGTACCAATCTGGTCGAGGCGGCGGGCGATGTGTTGCGGCTGTTAGGGCATAACATGCCGCCGGTTGAGGAGGCGGCAGAATGAACCGATTTTTTATGGCGCTTGCGACACTGTCGCTCGCTGCGCCCGTCTCCGCCCAGACCCAGGCGCACATGAACGCGAGCGCCGACGGGGCGTTTCACCGCGCGGACAATCTTATGGCGCAGCAGTGGAAGATCACGTTCGCCCGGATGAAGGCGCGCGACGCCGCCGATACATCGCGCGGCGGCGGGTTTGGCTATGCCGCGACGCTGCTTGCCAGCCAGCGGGCGTGGCTCGCGTTCCGCGATAAGGAATGCACGATCGAGGGTGGTGAATTCGCCGGCGGATCGCTGCAGGGCATGACGATCACGCAGTGCCGCACCGGACTGACCGAGGCGCGAACCCAGCAACTGCGCAAGTTGGAGTGGCGGCGGTGAGTGACATGATGCGCGTAAGCGCTCCTGCGAACGCAGGAACCCAGAGCCATGAGCGCAGCGCCAATGCCACTGGGCTCCTGCTTGCGCAGGAGCACGGCGGGGTGCGTATCGACTGGACTCGCGACGAGATTGCCGTTTTGTTCGATTTGCCCTTCGATGACCTCATGTTCGAAGCGCAGAGCGTCCACCGTGCGCATCACGCGGCGGGCGAGGTGCAGCTCTGCACGCTCTTGTCGATCAAGACCGGCGGGTGCCCCGAGGATTGCGGCTATTGCTCGCAGTCCAAATCCGCCGATAGCGGCGTCAAGGCGACCAAGCTGATGGATCCGCGTAGCGTTCTGCAAATGGCGGCGCAGGCCAAGGATAGCGGATCGCAGCGCTTCTGCATGGGCGCTGCATGGCGCAACCCCAAGGACAAGGACATGCCTGCCATTGTCGAAATGGTGAAGGGCGTGCGGCAGATGGGCATGGAAACCTGCATGACGCTGGGGATGCTGACGCCCGGGCAGGCGGCGATGCTGGCCGATGCCGGGCTCGATTATTACAACCATAACATCGACACCTCGCCCGAACGCTATGACAGCGTCATCACCACGCGGACCTTTGCCGACCGGCTCGAGACGCTCGAGCATGTGCGCGAGGCGGGGATCAACGTGTGCTGCGGCGGGATCGTCGGGATGGGCGAGACGCGCGCGGATCGCGTCGGCTTCGTCCATGCGCTGGCGACCTTGCCGCGGCACCCGGAGAGCGTGCCGGTCAACGCATTGGTGCCGGTGAAGGGCACGGTGCTCGGCGACATGCTGGCGGATACGCCGATGGCGAAGATCGACGATATCGAATTCGTCCGCACCGTCGCGGTCGCGCGGATCACGATGCCGCTGAGCATGGTGCGGCTGTCGGCTGGGCGCGAGAGCATGTCCGAGGCGACTCAGGCACTGTGCTTCATGGCCGGGGCGAATTCGATCTTCACCGGCGACAAATTGCTGACAGCGGGGAACCGCGGCGACAGCGCGGATGCGGCGATGTTCGAACGGCTGGGGCTCCGGCCGATGACGGGGGCGGAGCCGATGCGGGCGCTTGACGTAGCTGCGATTTTGTAGTTACATTTGTGGAGTGGGTTTGGGACGAGCAGAAGGCTGCGACAAATTATCGGGATCATCGTGTACGGTTCGAAACCGCGATGCTGGTGTTCGACGATCCGATGTTTCTAAGCGTTCCGGACCCACAGCCCGATGATGATCGGTGGCGAACGATCGGGATGGTCGGCGCGACTACCTTGTTTGTCGTCCATACCGTGATCGACGAGAACGGGGTAGGCCGTATCATCAGCGCCCGTCGGGCGACACCGAGGGAAAGGAGAGTGTATGAAGCGTCACGTTTCTAAGGGCATCACCCCCGAGATCGCCGCCAACCTCGCCGAAATTGCGGCGATGGACGACGCGAGCATCGACTTGTCCGACATGCCCGAAGTGACCGATTGGTCGAACGCGGTGCGCGGCAAATTCTATCGTCCGGTCAAACAGCAACTGACGCTGCGGCTCGATGCCGATGTGGTGCATTGGTTCAAGACGCACGCGGACGGCGAGCGTGGCTATCAGACCAAGATCAACGCTGCGCTCCGCCGGTTCGTTGAGGAAGAAATCGCGCGGGAAAAGGCGGCGTGATTTCAAACACCCCCACCCGTCACCCGAGACATGTTCCGGGGTTCACTCCTCCGCTTGATATGCCGTCCGTTGTGGCACAGTGGACCCCGGAACACGTCCGGGGTGACGAAGGGGTGGCGGCACCGTGAAAATTGCCGCCGTATATTGGCTGATCGTCATTGTTGGAGTGGCAATAACGTTCTTGGCCAGTAACTTCGCTGGTCCGTCAGGCACACCGACTTTTTATGGGTCAACGTTGGAAGCACTTGCGCTTGGACTTATCGTTTTCGCGCTGGGCTTTTTTATTCTCCGGCTCCGAAAGAAGCATTGATGTTCAAAAAAATCCTCGTCGCCAACCGTGGCGAAATCGCCTGCCGCGTCATGCGCACCGCCAAGAAGATGGGCATCGCCACCGTCGCGGTCTATTCCGACGCCGATGCGCGCAGCCCGCATGTGCTGATGGCGGATGAGGCGGTGCGGCTTGGGCCGCCGCCGGCAGGCGAGAGCTATTTGCTCGCCGATCTGATCCTCGCCGCCGCCAAATCCACCGGCGCGGATTGCATCCATCCCGGCTATGGCTTCCTGTCCGAGCGCGAGAGCTTCGCGCGGGCGTGCGCCGAGGCGGGGATCGCCTTTGTCGGGCCGCCGCCCAAAGCCATCGCCGCGATGGGCGACAAGATCGAATCGAAGAAGCTCGCCAAGGCGGCGGGCGTCAATGTCGTGCCGGGCTTCCTCGGCGAAATCGACAGCACCGATCACGCGGTCGAGATCGCCTCGGGCATCGGCTATCCGGTGATGATGAAGGCCTCGGCCGGCGGCGGCGGCAAGGGGATGCGCCTCGCCTATTCCGAGCAGGACGTGCGCGAGGGCTTCGAGGCGACCAAGCGCGAGGGGCTGGCGTCGTTCGGCGACGACCGTGTATTCATCGAGAAGTTCATCGAAAGCCCGCGCCACATCGAGATCCAGGTGATGGGCGATCAACACGGCAACATCGTCTATCTCGGCGAGCGCGAATGTTCGATCCAGCGGCGGCACCAGAAGGTGGTCGAGGAAGCGCCGTCCCCCTTCGTGACGCCGAAGATGCGCAAGGCGATGGGCGAGCAAGCCGTCGCGCTGGCGCGGGCGGTGGGGTATTTCAGCGCAGGGACGGTCGAGCTGATCGTGTCGGGCGCGGATACGACGGGGGAGGGGTTCTACTTCCTCGAAATGAACACCCGTTTGCAGGTGGAGCATCCGGTGACCGAGGCGATCACCGGGCTCGATCTGGTCGAACTGATGATCCGCGTCGCGGCGGGCGAGCCGCTCGGGTTCAGTCAGGACGATGTCGTGCTCAACGGCTGGGCGGTGGAGAATCGCGTCTATGCCGAGGATCCGTATCGCGGGTTCCTGCCGAGCATCGGGCGGTTGGTGCGGTACAATCCGCCGGAGAGCGTGGGGACGCCGTACAAATCCCCCTCCCGCTTGCGGGAGGGGCTAGGGGAGGGGCTGTCAGCGAGCCCCGAGCCCACGGAACATGCCCTCCCCCAGCCCCTCCCGCGAGCGGGAGGGGAGCAAGAAGGAGAAGCCTACACCCGCGTCGATGACGGCGTGCGCGAGGGCGGCGAGGTCAGCATGTTCTACGACCCGATGATTGCCAAACTCATCACCTGGGCGCCCACCCGCATCGAAGCGATCGATGCGCAGATCGACGCGCTCGACCGGTTCGAGATCGTGGGACCCGGCAACAATATCGACTTCCTTTCCGCGCTGATGCAGCATCCGCGCTTCCGCAGCGGTGCCATCACGACGGGTTTCATCGCCGAGGAATATCCCGACGGTTTTCACGGCGCGCCGCCGTCGCCCGAGCTGGTCGCGGCACTCGCCGCGATCGCTGCCTTTGCCGCCACCGCCGAGGCCGACCGCGCGCGGCGGACCGACGGGCAGCTCGGCAAGCGGTTGCGCCCGCCGTCGGACTGGTCGGTCAAGATCGGCGAGACCGAACATCTTGTCGCAATCTCGACGCGCGGCATCACGGTTGACGATTCGGACCTCGACATCGCGCTCGAATATACGCCGGGTGACCGCGTGGTGGAGGCCGAGCTCGACGACGCCCCGCTCACCGTCCGGATCGCCCGCACCCGCGCCGGCTTCAAGCTGACGACGCGCGGCGCGACGCATGTCGCGCGTGTCCTGCCCGCGCATGTCGCGCCCTATGCGCAGCATCTGATCGCGAAGATCCCGCCCGATCTGTCGCGCTTCCTGCTGTGCCCGATGCCGGGGCTGCTGATGCGGCTCGACGTGGCGGCGGGCGACAAGGTCGAAGCGGGGCAACCGCTCGCCGTGGTCGAGGCGATGAAGATGGAAAACATCCTGCGCGCCGAAAAAGCGGGCACGGTCAAATCGGTCAATGCGGCACCGGGCGACAGCCTCGCGGTCGACGCGGTCATTCTGGAAATGGAATAGTCGCCAGCCCGCGACACCTTACGACAATAAATCGGTGGACCGCGCACGGTGTGCTAGTCCAGAAGAACACCATGTCGCGTTTCAGCCCCATCCTTGCGCTGCTTGCCGGTGCGCTGCCGATGGCGGCGTGCACGGTCGGGCCGAACTATCACGCGGCCACGCCGGCGACGCTCGGCGTGCCCGACGGCTATTCGGTCGCGGCCGATGCGCGCGCGCAGGCCAATCTGACGCGATGGTGGACCAGCTTCGACGATCCACTGCTCGTCAGCATCGTCGAGCGCGCGCGGGCGAACAATCTCGATATCGCGCAAGCCGTGGCGCGGTTGCGGCAAGCGCGTGAATCGCTCGTGCAGTCGCGCGCGCAATTGCTGCCGACGGTTGGCAGTTCCGCGGGCTATACCCGCTCGCAAAGCATCATCGGCGGGACCACCACCTTGCCCGGCGGCGCGACGATCGTGACCGGGCGCGGATCGGGCGACACGCTCTCGCTCGGACTCGACGTGCAGTATCAGGTCGGCCTGTTCGGCGAAGTCCGCCGCACGGTCGAGGCGAGCCGCGCGCAATTCGCAGCGTCGGGCTATGATTATGCCAGCGTCCTGCTCTCGACCCAGGCCGAGACCGCGCGCAATTACATGCTGGCGCGGCTGTACCAGGCGCAACTCGCCAATGCGCAGAACTCGCTCGCGCTGCAGGACGACAATCTGGAAATCGCCGGGTTCCGCGTGCAGGCCGGCCTCGTCTCCTCGCTCGATGCCGAGCAAGCCCGCTCGCAGCGCGCTAGCACCGCCGCGACGATCCCGACGCTCGAGCAGAATTACAACGCCGCCGTGTCGCGGCTCGGCGTCCTGACCGGGCAGGCACCGGGTGCGCTGAAGGCCGAAATGGCGGCGGTGAAGCCGATCCCCGCCGGTCCCGACGGCATCGCGGTCGGCGTGCCGATCGATACGTTGCGCCAGCGGCCCGACGTGCGCTCGGCCGAACGCACTCTTGCCGCGGCCACCGCGCAGATCGGCGTCGCCAAGGCGCAGCTTTATCCCGCGCTGGCGATCAGCGGCAGTCTGTCGACCGACGCCGCGAAGATCGGCAATTTGTTTGAGACGATTGCGGGGCAAGTGTTCTCCGGGCTGACTCAGACGATCTTCAATGGCGGTCGGCTGCGCTCTGCGGTGCGTGGGCAGGAAGCGGCGGCGGATGGCGCCTTCTCGGCCTATAAATCGACCGTGCTGACGGGCCTTGAGGATGTCGAGAATGCGCTGGTCGCGCTCGACAGTGCCAAGCGGCGGGCCGAGCAGTTCACCATCGCGCTCGATGCGGCAAACAATACTGCTTTGTTATCGCGCAGTCAGTATCGCGCCGGTCTGACTGATTTCACCACGCTCAACACCGCCGAGAGCAGCTTGCTCACCGCGCGCAATGGCTTGGCCCAGGCGCAGGCCGATCGCGCCAATGCGCTGGTGCAACTCTATCTCGCGCTCGGCGGCGGCTGGGACAGCGCCGCCGACCCGACCGCTCTCGTCACGCAGGAACGCTAAATGGCCGATCCCGTTCGCACCGATCTCAACGACTTTCTGGGCGCGAAGCCGGTGCCCGCGTGGCGGAAGTGGGCGAAATGGGCCGGCGTCGCGGTTGGCGTCGTGCTGCTCTTGTTGTTGCTCAAGAGCTGCTTCGGCGGCGCGGGCAAGCCCGAATATTCGACCGAGGCGGTGACGCGCGGGTCGCTGTCGGTCAGCGTCTCGGCGACGGGCAAGCTTGCGCCGACCAACCAGGTGCAGGTCGGCTCGGAACTGTCGGGTCTCGTCACCAAAGTGGTGGTCGATGTCAACGACCGCGTCACCAAGGGGCAGCCGCTCGCACTGATCGATCCGTCGCGCTTTCAGGATACGGTGAACCAAAGCCAGGCCGCGCTCAACGCGGCGGTTGCGACGGTTGCGCAGAACCAGGCGACGCTCGCGCAATCCTCGGCACAGCTCGCACGGTTGCAGGAGGTGAGCCGCCTGTCGGGCGGGCGTGTGCCGGCGAAGACCGAGCTTGAACAAGCGATCGCCGATCGCGACCGCGCGATCGCCAATGTCCGCGCCGCGCAAGCGAACGTTGCCTCGGCGCGCGCGACGCTGTCGTCGAACCAGACGCAATTGGTGCGCGCCGTGATTCGGTCCCCGGTCGATGGCGTGGTGCTCGCGCGGCAAATCGAGCCGGGCGCGACGGTTGCGGCGTCGTTCAACACGCCGACGCTGTTCGTCATCGCCGAGGATTTGGCGACGATGAAGCTCGAAGTTGCAATTGACGAGGCCGATGTCGGATCGGTCAAGCAAGGCCAGAGCGCGACCTTCACGGTCGATGCGTTTCCGGGCAAGACCTTCCCAGCAGCGATCACGCGCGTCGATCTCGGATCGAACCTCAGCGCGCAGACGACGACCACGACCACCACCACCACCGGGCAAGTCGTGTCCTATGGCGCGACGCTGAGCGTCAACAATGCCGATCTGCAATTGCGCCCCGGCATGACCGCGACCGCCGACATCACGACTTCGGCCAAGACCAACATCCTGCTTGTCCCCAACGCCGCCTTGCGCTTCAAGCCGCCCGCGGCCGCCAACAGTGGCGGCGGCATCGCCGGGACGATCGTGCCGACCAGGCCACGGCGCGGCGCGGGCGGCGCCGGCAAGGACATTACGGTCAAGCGCGGCGGCGCGCAGACCGTCTATATCCAGGACGCGACCGGCACGCCCAAGGCGGTCGATATCACCACCGGCGAAACCAACGGCACGATGACCGAAGTGATCGGCGGCGATTTGAAGCCGGGCGACAAGGTTATCACCGGGCAGCTCGCCGCTGGTGTGACCGCTGGGTCGGGTGGCAGCAAGCGTCGTACGGGCGCGGCTGGGGCGAACGGTGGCCAGTAACGCCCGTCTCGCCACGGGTCATGCCGCACTGGCTGGGGACACAATCATCGCGCTGCGCGGGGTGACCAAAAGCTATGGCGAGGGCGCGACCGCGTTCCTTGCGCTGAAGGGCATCGACCTCGACATCACGCAAGGCGATTTCGTCGCGGTGATGGGCGCGAGCGGATCGGGCAAATCGACGACGATGAACATCCTCGGTTGCCTCGACGTGCCGAGCGCCGGGACCTTTCAGTTCAAGGGCGTCCATGTCGAGACGCTCGACCGCGACCAGCGCGCGCTGCTGCGGCGCAAATATCTCGGCTTCGTGTTCCAGGGCTTCAACCTGCTCGCGCGCACGTCCGCGCTCGAAAATGTCGAGCTGCCGTTGCTGTACCGCGGCGACGCCAAAAAGGCGCGACACGACACCGCGATGGCTGCGCTCGACAAGGTCGGGCTGGCGGATTGGTGGGATCATACCCCGGCGGAGCTGTCGGGCGGTCAGCAACAGCGCGTCGCCATTGCGCGCGCGATCGTGACGTCGCCGGCCGTGCTGCTGGCCGACGAGCCGACCGGCAACCTCGATTCGGAACGCTCGGTCGAAATCATGGAGTTGCTCTCGGGGCTCAACCGCGACAGCGGCATCACCGTGATCATGGTCACGCATGAGCCCGACATGGCGGCGTTCGCGCGGACGATCGTGCATTTCAAGGACGGGCTGGTCGAGCGGGTCGAGGCGCATAACTCTCCCTCCCGCTTGCGGGAGGGGAGTCAGTAATGCTCGGCACCACCTTCCTCCTCGCGATCCGCTCGATCGCACGCCACAAATTGCGCTCGATCCTGACCGCGCTCGGGATCATCATCGGCGTGGCCGCGGTCGTATCGATGGTGACGCTGGGCAAGGCGACGACCGCTGCGGTCCAGCAGTCGATCGCCTCGCTCGGCACCAACATCCTGCAAGTCCGCCCGGGCCAGGGCTTCGGTCGCGGCGGCGGCGGCCCGCGTCCGCCCGACTTCAAGCCCGAGGACGTGACCGCCATTGCCAATCAAGTCGCCGGCGTCACCGCGGTCGCGGCACAGGCGCAGGCCACCGCCACGGTCATTTACGAGGGTGCCAATTGGTCGACGACGATCAACGGTACCACCAATGGCTATTTCGATGTTCAGCCGTGGCCGCTGACGGCAGGGCGTGCCTTCACGCCGATCGAGGAAGCCGCTGGCAAATCGGCGTGCATCATCGGGAATACGGTGTCGAAGAATCTCTATCGGGGCGGTCAGGCGGTCGGCACGCGGATGCGAATCGGCGCGATCAGCTGCGACGTGATCGGCGTGCTCAGCACGCGCGGCCAATCGGGCTTTGGCGGTGATCAGGACGATGTCGTGATCATGCCGATCAAGGCGGTGCAGCGCCGCTTCACCGGCAACCGCGATATCCGCCTGATCCTGGTTGGCGTCGATAAGGCGTTCGCGAGCAGCACCGTGCAAGCCTCGATCGAGGATTTGCTGCGCGAACGGCGCAACATCACGACCGGCAAGGAGGATGATTTCTTCGTCTTCGACACCAAGCAGATCAACGATACGCTGACCGGCGCGACCACCGCGCTGACCAGTATCGTGACTGCGGTGGCGGGGATCAGCCTGATCGTCGGCGGGATCGGCATCATGAACATCATGCTTGTCTCGGTGACCGAGCGCACGCGCGAGATCGGCATCCGCCTGGCGATCGGCGCGGTGGCGAACGAAGTGCTGTTGCAGTTTCTGGTCGAGGCGATTGCTTTGTCGATGCTCGGCGGGGTGATCGGGCTGCTGCTCGCGCAAGGCGTGATCCTCGCGCTCGTGCCGGTGCTCAAGGTGACCTATCTGTTCGATCTGCAGATCAATCTGATCGCCTTCGCCATTTCCGCGCTGATCGGCGTCGTCTTCGGCTATTTCCCGGCGCGGCGCGCGGCCTCGCTCAACCCGATCGACGCGCTAAGACACGAATAAGCGCGGCACGAACCGCCGCGCGCAGCGCAATAGCACTCTTCTTCTTCGTGTCTTTGCGTCTTTGTGTGAGAAATTTTGGATCACACAAAGACGCAAAGACACGAAGGAAGGAAGATGGTCGCCGCTTGCGCGGTGGAGGGTTGGCGGGCAGGAGGCGCGGCATGACCAGCTGGAAATTGAGCTTGCCCTGCACGCGCGCCGAGGCCGAGGCGATCGATGCGTCGGACGACATTGCCGAAGGCATGGTGCTGATGACGACCGAACTGCACGAGGACGACCGCGAGCATTGGCGGCTCGATGCGTATCTCGAGGCCGAACCCGATGCCGCGACGATTGCCGCGATCCTTGCTTTGGTGCCGAGTGCGGCCGGGGCCGCGCCCGAAATCGAAGCCTTGCCCGAGGAGGATTGGGTCACGCTCAGCCAGCAAGGCCTCGAGCCGATCGCCGAGGGGCGCTTCGTCGTCCACACCTCGGCGCATCCGGTCGACCTGCCCGCAGGCGGCCGCGCGTTCCTGATCGAGGCGGGGCAAGCGTTCGGCACGGGGCATCATGCGACGACCTCGGGCTGTCTCGCGATGCTCGACGCGCTGCCGGGGCCGTTCGCGCGCATCATCGACATTGGCACCGGCACCGGGCTGCTCGCGTTCGCCGCGCGGTATTTGTGGCCTGAAGCAGCAGTGATCGCGACCGATATCGATCCGCGCGCGATCGTGGTGACGGCGGAAAACGCCACGCTGAATGCGATCGAAGGCGTCGAGCTGATCGTCGCCGACGGCGCGCTCGACGACCGCATCACCGACCGCGCGCCCTATGATCTGCTGATCGCCAACATCCTCGCCGGGCCGCTCGTCTCGATGGCCCCGGAAATTGCCGCGATCGCTGCGCCGGGGGCGACGATCGTGCTCGCGGGGCTCTTGGAGACGCAGCGCGGCGATGTCGTTGCGGCGTTCGCAGGCTGCGGCTGTGCGCTGGACGCGGTTGACCGGCGCGGCGACTGGTCGATCCTGCGGCTGACGGCGGGGGCGGTGCGCTATGTGCCGACCGCGCCGATCGACCCGAAGGGGCGCGACGGCTGGGCGCTGGATCTGTAGCCAGCTTATCTGGCGACTGGCTGCCACCCGTCGACTTCGGCTCTGAGCGACGCAACGAACGAATCGTAGATCACTTTCGCGCGGGCCAGGCCGGCCTGGCCGCGCCCCCGGTCGTCGATCGGAAGCTCCCCCTGCACGCCGAAGCCATCGCGCAGAAACTCGCGATCATCGTAGCGCGTCTTGAAGGCGTTTAGGAAATTGCGGCAGTCGGTCGCAATATCGGCCCGCTGCTGGAAATCGAGCGTGCCGAGCGTGCCGTCCACCGCGGACCGCAACGCCCTGACGCTACCGAAGGTATCGTCGGAGATGCGTTGCGACAGGAAGGCCTGCAAGTGCGGCCATTGCGCCTCGCCCAAGGCCCAGCGCTCCCGCTCGGCCCGGCTCACTTCTGCGCCAGCGCATAGGCTTGCGTCCCCAGCGTCAGCACCTGATCCTCCGGCAGCACCGTCGCCACCGGCACATCCGGTAACCGCGCCAGCTCCTCGTAGAGCGGCGCGAAATCGGTCTCCACCGTCAGCCGCAGCAATTCATCGAAGCTCGGGATCACGAAATAATTCTGCTGGAAATCGTCGATCCGGTACTCGGTCCGCATCACGCGCTTCAGATCGAAGGCGATGCGGTTGGGGCTTGCGTCGTCCAAAGCAAAGCGGCTTTCGGCGAAGCTCGATACGATCCCCGAGCCATAGATGCGCAAGCCCTCCGGCTCGGCGATCAGCCCGAATTCGACCGTGTACCAATAAAGCCGCCCGAGATATTTGAGCGCATCCAGCCCAAGCGCGCGTTGCCCGCCACGCCCGTATGCTGCGAGATAATCGGCGAACACCGGGTCGGCGAGCATCGGCACATGGCCGAACACGTCATGGAACACGTCGGGTTCCTGCAGATAATCGAGCTGATCCGCGCGCCGGATGAAATTGCCCGCGACGAAGCGGCGGTTGGCCATATGATCGAAGAACACATCGTCGGGCACCAGCCCCGGCACCGCGACGACTTGCCAGCCGGTCAACGCCATCAGCCGGTCGGATAATTCCTCGAAATCGGGGATGCCGGGCTTGCTCAGCTTGAGCACGTCGAGCCCGCGCAGATAGGCATTTGACGCGCGACCGGGCAGCAAGGCCGCCTGTCGCGCGAACAGCGTGTCCCAAACGCGGTGCTCCTCGGGCGTGAAATGCGCCCAATCCTGCGGGATCGTCCAATCGGCGGCGGCCCCCTCGGGTGGGTGGTCCAGAACATGCGTATCGTCGGCCATGTGCTTAGCCTATCATAGCTGCGCTGCAGCAGGAACCAGGTTACGAATGAAACCACCCTCGAAACGATTATGGGCGCTGGAAGTACCGCGTGGGGCGTACGGACTGGCGTCGCTCGCCTTTGCCAAGGGGATGCTGGCGCGGGGCCCGCGGGGTGACGGACGGCCGGTGATGCTGTTGCCCGGCCTGTTCAATGGCGACCGATCGAACGTGTTTTTGCGGCGCTATCTGACCTCGCTCGGTTACCGCGCCGAGGGCTGGGGGTTGGGGCGTAACCTTGGCGCGCGCGCGATCGGGGCGGAGGGCGACCGGCTGCTCGACCGGATCCGCGCGCTGCACGATGAAACGGGCGCGCGCGTAACGCTGGTCGGGGTCAGTCTCGGCGGGATCATGGCGCGGTTCGCGGCGCATCAAGCGCCCGATCTGGTGCGCGAAGTCATCACGATCAGTTCGCCGTTTGCCGGCAGCCCGCGTGCGACCAACGTCTGGCGCGCGTTCGAAGCGCTGACCGGTGAGCGGATCGATGCGCCCGCGGTGATCGCGCGATCGGCGCTGATCGCCCGCCCGCTGCCCGTGCCGACGACCGCGATCTGGAGCCGCAGCGACGGGCTGGTCAACGGGATGATCTGCCACGATGGCGATGGCCGCGCGGTCGAGGTGCGCAGCAGTCATATCGGCGTGCAGGTGCGGCCGCAGGTGTTGCTCGCGGTGGCGCGGGTGTTGGGGGGGAGCGTGTAGGTCTATTCTCTCCCCTCCCTTTCAGGAAGGGGAGGATCTCAATCCCGCGCCCGATACCCCTCATACCGATCGCAATCGTTGCGCTTGTGCTGGCGGCACTCCTTTTCCCACTGCTTGCGCTCGGCACCTTCGCGCTCTTCGGCCTTGCGCATTTTCTTGCCGTAATTGCGGTCTGCCTCGGACTGGCTCGTCGTGGTCCAATCGACCGCCTTGCCCGCTGCCTTGACCGGGAGCGTCACGACATCGAACGCGGCCTTGGCGACGCAGCCGCCGCTCAGCACGGGCAGCAGCAGGGTGGTGGCGAGCAGGGTTTTGCGGATCATTGGGTTGCCTTCGCTTTGGCGCGCCACGCGGCGCGCGCATCGACGCCGATATAGGCGAAATCGGTGAAGAAACCGTCGATGCCAAGGTCGAGAAAGCGCGTGATTTCGTCCGCCAGCCGACCGTGGACCGCGGGATCGGTGCCGGTGCGCAGACTTGGCGGCAGGAACACGTTCTCGGCGCGGAACGTCCAGGGATGCAAGCGCAGCCCCACCGCGTGCGCGTCCGCCACCAGCGTGGAGGGCGCATCGTCGCCCTTCTGGATCAAGTCCTTGTTGGGGCCGATGCCGTAGGCATAGCGTGCGACCGCGGTCAGGCCAGCTGGCGTCGCCATTGCGGCATAGCTGGGGGCGGCAGCGTCGGCGGGGGCACCGCTTGCGTCCATCAGCTGGATCAGCCGCAGACCCGTCATGGTGTGAAGCCGCTTGAGATTGTTCACCTCGAACGATTGGATGAATACGGGGTCGCCGGGCTTGCTCCACCCGGCCGCCTTCAATTGCGCGACGAGGCGGGCTTCCATCGGATGTCCGATCTGCGCGAAGTAGCTCGGATGCTTGGTCTCGGGGTAGATGCCGACCACCCGCCCGTTCGTGCTGTGCGTCTTGGCGAGCGCGATGACTTCGGCGAGCGTCGGGATTTCGAATTGCCCGTCATATTTCGCATTGTCGGGCCGCAGCTTGGGCAGCCGCTCGACCGCGCGGAGCGTCTTCAATTCGGCAAGCGTGAAATCCTCGGTGAACCAGCCGTTATGTTTCTCGCCATCGATCACCTTTTCGGTCCGGCGCGCGGCGAATTCGGGGTGCTTGGCGACATCGGTAGTGCCGGTAATGTCATTCTCGTGGCGGCACACGAACACGTCATCCTTGGTTAGCACCAGATCGGGCTCGATAAAATCCGCGCCCATCTCAATCGCCAGCGTGTAGGAAGCGATCGTGTGTTCGGGGCGCAATCCGCTCGCGCCGCGATGGGCGATGACGGTCGGGGAAGTAAGTGCTTGCGACATCGGCACAGTCTGCGCCGAAGCCGGCCCGGATGCCAGTGCCAGCACCACAGCAATGATATTTCGCTTGCGCAAGGACTGCGTAAAAAGTCTCATACTGCTACCTATCCCAGGAAACCGATTTCGCGCGACCGCGTTACCCCAAACTCACAGGAGCGGCGATCCTCATGCATTTCACGATCAACGGCACGGTTCACGAAGCCGAACCCGACATTCGCGCGTCGTTGCTCGACGTGCTGCGCGAACATGTCGGCCTGACGGGCACCAAAAAGGGCTGCGACCGCGGGCAATGCGGCGCGTGCACGATTCTGGTCAACGGTCGTCGGATCAATTCCTGTCTCACGCTCGCGGTCATGCATCAGGATGATGACATTCTGACGATCGAAGGGATCGGCAGCGCCGATAACCTGCATCCGCTCCAGGCGGCGTTCGTCAAGCATGACGGATACCAATGCGGTTATTGCACGCCGGGGCAGATTTGCTCGGCGGTCGGGATGCTCGATGAGGTGAAGAAGGGCTGGGCGAGCCATGTCAGCGCCGACCTCGACTCGGTCACGCTTGACGGACCTGAGATTTCGGAGCGGATGAGCGGAAACCTGTGCCGCTGCTCGGCTTATCCCAACATCGTCGACGCGATTTCCGAGGTAGCTGGCGCATGAAAACCTTCGACTATGCGCGGGCCGACAGCCCCGAGGCGGCGGTAGCCGCCGGTGGCCGCTTCATCGCAGGCGGCACCAATTTGCTCGATCTGATGAAATTACAGATCGAGACGCCCGAGAAGCTGGTCGACATCTCGCGGCTCGATCTGGCGCAGGTCGAGCGCCGCGAGGATGGCGGGCTGACGATCGGCGCGCTGGTGCCGAACAGCGACCTTGCGGCGAATGCACATGTCGTTGATGGCTATCCGGTGCTGGCGCGGGCGTTGCTGGCGGGTGCGTCGGGGCAGCTTCGCAACAAGGCGTCGACCGGGGGCAATTTGCTCCAGCGAACGCGCTGTTACTATTTCTACGACACCGCGATGGCGTGCAACAAGCGCGCGCCAGGTTCGGGCTGTTCGGCAATCGGCGGGTATAACCGCATCCTCGCGATCCTCGGCACCAGCGCGCAGTGCATCGCGACGCACCCGAGCGACATGGCGGTGGCGATGCGCGCGCTCGATGCGGTGATCGTGACATTGAAGCCGGATGGTGACCGGCGGCGGATTTCGATCCACGATTTCTACCGGCTGCCGGGGGATACGCCGCAGATCGAAACCGATCTCGAGGCGGGCGAGCTGATCACCCATATCGACCTGCCACCGCCCCCCGCCGGGCAGCAACTGTACCGCAAGGTGCGCGACCGCGCATCCTATGCGTTCGCGCTGGTCTCGGTCGCTGGAATCGTCTCGGTCGAGGATGGCAAGATCGCGTCCGCCGCGCTGGCGTTCGGCGGGCTCGGGCCGATGCCGTGGCGCGATCCGGCGGTCGAGGCGGCGTTGATCGGGCAAGCCCCGTCGGATGCGGTGTTCGCCGCTGCCGCCGACGCGTTGCTGGCGGAGGCTAAAGGGTTCGGATCGAACGATTTCAAGATTCCCCTCACGCGCCGCGTCCTCATCGCCTCCTTGCGCGAACTGACCGGAGCCTCGGCATGAGCGGCACCAATGCGCTGACGATGGACAAGCCGACCCCGACGAGCTTGCTCGACACGGGTGCGCAGGGGATCATCGGTAAGGGCCTCGACCGAGTCGACGGGCCGCTCAAAGTGTCGGGTTCGGCGACCTATGCCGCCGAACATGCGATCGATAACGTTGCGTATGGTGTGCTCGTCGGCAGCAAGGTCGCGCGCGGCAAGATCGTGTCGGTCGATGCGGACAGCGTGCGCGGCCTGCCCGGGGTGATCGACGTCGTCACCGATTTCGAAACCTTCGCGCGCAACCCGCAACAGGGCGGCGAGACGACTGCGCCGACGCAGGGCGTCAAGGACGTGCAGTATTTCGGCGAGATCGTCGCGATCGTGCTGGCCGAGAGTTTCGAAGCAGCGCGTGATGCCGCGCAGCAGCTTACCGTAGCGTATGAAGAAGCGGAGGGCCGCTTCGATTTCGACGCGCTGAAGGGCGAGGCCGAGAAACCGGCGGCATCGGATCAAGTCCCGCCGCATTTCTCCGAAGGCGATATCGACTCCGCGATGGCCAATGCGGCAGTGTCGATCGACGTCACCTACACCACGCCGAGCCAGAACAGCGCGGCGATGGAGCCGCATGCGTCGATTGCCGTGTGGGACGAGCATGGCGCGCTGACGCTCTACGGATCGTATCAGATGCCGACCTCGGATGCGCAGCAGCTTGCCAAGGCGCTCGGCGTCAGCGCGAAGAAGGTGCGGATCGTCGCGCCCTATATCGGCGGCGGCTTCGGCTCGAAGCTCGGCATCGCGCCCGAATCGGTCGCGGCGGCAATCGCCGCGCGCACCCTCGGGCGGCCGGTCAAGGCGGTGATGGCGCGGAGCCAAGTGTTCGACGCGACGGTGCGCCGATCCAATACCGAACAGCGCATGCGGCTCGGCGCCGATGCGAGTGGCAAACTGACCGCGCTCGGCCATGAGACACTGACCAGCAATTTGCCCGATGAAGGATTCTTCGAGCCGTGTGGGATCGGCACGCACTTCGCGTACGCCGCGCCGAACCGGCAGATCGACCATGACATCGTCCGGCTCGACTGGCTGCTGTCGGGGTCGATGCGCGCGCCGGGCGAGGCGTCGGGGATGCTCGCGCTCGAATGCGCGATGGACGAGCTGGCCGAGGCGGCGGGGATCGACCCGATCGAATTGCGCCGCATCAATGAACCCGAGAGCGACCCCGATACGCAAGCGCCCTTCTCGACGCGGCAATTGTTGCGTTGTCTCGATGAGGGTGCCGCCAAGTTCGGCTGGGACAAGCGCGGCAAGGCCGGCACGACGCGCGACGGTGAATGGCTGATCGGCATGGGCGTGGCGGCGGCGGTACGCGGCAATATGCTGATGGAATCCTCGGCCCGCGTTACGCTGACGCGCGGGGGTCAAGCGATCGTCGAGACCGCGATGACCGATATCGGCACGGGTTCGTACACGATCCTCGCGCAGATCGCGGGCGAGCTGCTCGGCCTCCCGATCGAGCGGGTGAGCGTGAAGCTGGGCGATACTGACTTTCCACCGGCCGCCGGTTCGGGCGGATCGTGGGGTGCGGGATCGAGCGGCTCGTCGGTCTACCTCGCCTGCGAGACGACCCGCGAGCAACTGGCAAAAGCGATGAAGGTCGACCCGGAGGCGCTGACGCTCAAGGACGGCGAAGCGATCGCCGACAATCGCAAGGTGTCGATCGGCGAACTGGCGGGGATCGACGGGATCGTCGCGACGGGCACGATCTCGCCCGGAAAACAGGAAAAGGTGACCAAGCAAGCGAGCTATGGCGCGCACTTCGCCGAAGTCGGTGTGAACGTGGTGACGGGCGAAGTCCGCGTGCGCCGCATGCTCGGCGTGTTCGCGGCGGGGCGCATCCTCAACGCAAAAACAGCGCGCTCGCAATGCATCGGCGGGATGACCTTCGGCATCGGCGCTGCGCTGACCGAGGATCTGATCCACGACCCGCGCAACGGCAAGCTCGTCAACCGCGATCTCGCCGAATATCACGTGCCGGTGAATGCCGACGTGCCGCAGCAGGACGTTGTCTTCCTCGAAGAACGCGACGTCCACGCCAATCCGATCCACGCCAAGGGCATTGGCGAGCTCGGCATTTCGGGCGCGGGCGCGGCAATTGCCAACGCGGTGTACAATGCGACTGGCGTGCGGGTGCGCGACTACCCACTTACGCTGGACAAGATTTTGGACGGCTTGCCCGCACTCTGAGCGGGCAAGCCAGGGGGGCGGAAAGCAATTATGGCCGAGTTTAAGATGGACGCCGATCACCCCGGCATCGCGATGGACCGCGGGGTTCAGGGTGTGCTCGGTGTCGGCCTCGACCGCAGCGAAGGCGCGCTGAAGGTCAGCGGCACCGCCCGCTACGGCTATGAACACCGCGTCGAAGGCGATGTCGCCTATGGCTATCTCATCACCGCGCCCGCCGCCAAGGGCACGGTGACGGGCTTTGATGCTGATGCAGCGCGCGCGCTGCCCGGGGTGATCGACGTGATGCTCGACGATCCGCGCATCCCGCGTCAGGCCGCGGCGTTCGGGCCGGCGCATGCCGGGAATGACGCGATCGACCATTGGGACCAAGTCGTCGGCGTCGCGATTGCCGAGAGTTTCGAGGCGGCGCGCGCGGCGGCGAAGGCAGTGGTGGTGCATGTCGAGCGCGAGCAGGGCCAGTTCGACACGATGGCAAACATCGCGCACGCCAACCCCCCGCCGCGCGATTCGCGTCTGCAGGATGTCGCCAAGGGCGATATCGACGCGGCGATGGCGGCGGCGCATGCAGCGGGCGGCGTGACGATCGATCAGGTCTACACCACCCCCAACCAGGTCCATGCCGCGATGGAACCGCATGCTTCGGTTGCGGTGTGGGACGGCGATCAATTGACGCTGCATTCGAGTTTGCAGATCCTCGCCGTCGCCAAGCCCATGCTCGCCAAGGCGATCGGCATTACGGCCGACAAGGTGCGGATCCTGTCGCCCTATATCGGTGGCGGGTTCGGGTCGAAAATGCTCGGGCCGGAAGCGGTGCTCGCCGCGATTGCCGCGCAGAAGATCGGCCGCCCGGTCAAGATCGCGATGGCGCGGGCGCAATTGTTCCACAACATTTACCGCCGCACCGATACCAACCAGCGCATCCGCCTCGCCGCCGACAAGGACGGCAAATTGCTGGGTCTCGCGCATGACAGCGTGGTGAGCCAATGCCCCGATGGCGGCTTTATGGAGCCGGTCGCGTTGGGGTCGTTGGCGTTGTACGACGCGCCGGTCCGCCAATTCACGCACAAGGTGGTGACGCTCGACATGGTGATGGCGGGTGCGGTGCGTGCGCCGGGCGAGGCGGTCGGCACGCTCGCGCTCGAAACCGCGATCGACGAAATCGCCGAAGCGCTGGGCCGCGATCCGATCGACTTCCGCAAGTTGAACGAGCCAGCGGTCGATCCGCTGACCGGCGCACCCTTTTCGACGCGCGCACTGGTCGAGTGCCTCGATCAGGGGGCGGAAGCATTCGGCTGGGCCAAGCGGTCGCCGACACCGGGGCAGCGGCGCGAGGGTGAATGGCTGATCGGCATGGGCGTGGCGGCGGCGGTGCGGATCAATCTGCTGGTCGATTCGGAGGCGCGCGTGACGCTCAAGCCCGATGGCCGTGCGTTGGTCGAAACCGACATGACCGATATCGGCACCGGCACCTATACGATCCTCGCACAAATCGCGGGGGAGGCGCTCGGCCTGCCGATGGAAAGTATCGACGTGGTGCTCGGCGATACCGATTTGCCGCCGGGCGCTGGATCGGGCGGGTCGTTCGGTGCGGCGAGTGCCGGGTCATCGGTTGCGCTCGCGTGCGAAGATGTCGTTGCGGTGCTGGCCGAGCGGATGGACGCCAAGCCCGAGGACATGACGCTCAAGGACGGCCATGCGGTAGCGGGCAACCGCCGCGTGCCTTTGGGCGATCTGGTCGGCGCGGAGGCTTTGGTTGGAAAGGGCAAGATTTCGCAAGGCTCGAACGCCAAGACCTTCAGCCAGGCCGCGCATGGCGCGCAATTCGCCGAGGTTGCAGTGAATGTGGTGACCGGTGAAACCCGCGTGCGGCGGATGCTTGGCGTGTTCGAGGCGGGGCGGATTCTCAACGCCAAGCTCGCGCGTAGTCAGGCGATCGGCGGGATGATCTGGGGCATCGGCTATGCGCTGATGGAGGATGCCGTGCTCGATCAGCGCTATGGCCAGTTCGTCAATCACGATCTCGGCGAATACCATATCCCCGCCCATGCCGACGTGCCGCCGCTCGACGTTTTGTTCATCGAAAAGATCGACCGGCACGCCAATCCGATCGGCGTGAAGGGGCTGGGCGAATTGTCGATTTCGGGCGCGGGCGCGGCGGTGACCAATGCGATCTACAATGCCTGCGGCGTGCGGGCGCGCGATTTTCCGCTGACGCTCGACAAGGTATTGGCGGGGTTGCCGGAAATCTAAATCCTCCCCGGAACGGGGAGGGGGACCGTGAGCATTCAGCGAACGGTGGAGGGGGTGTGCCGCAGGCGGAACGCTTGTGGATATCCCCCTCCACCACTCGGCAGAAGATGCCGAGCGGTCCCCCTCCCCGTGCCGGGTAGGATCAAGGAGTGAAGAATGCCCGATAACGATTCCGTCCTGACCGCCGCCGCCCAGTGGAAGGGCGAACCGCTCGCGCTTGCCACGGTGGTCTCCACCTGGGGTTCCGCGCCGCGCCCGCGCGGGAGCCACATGCTCGTCCATGCCGATGGCCGGTTCGAGGGGTCGGTGTCGGGCGGGTGCGTCGAAAGCGATATCCTCGCCACCGCCGCCGAGGTGATTGCCGGCGCGCCGTTCCAGCTCAAGAATTACGGCGTCGCCGATGCGGCGGCATGGGAAGTCGGTCTGCCGTGCGGTGGCGAGATTGCGGTGCTCGTCCAGCCGGTCTCGGCCGAGGGCTTCGACCCCGAACTGTTCGATCGCATCGCCGAGGCGCAAGCGGCGGGCAAGGCACTCAGCGTCTCAACCGATCTCGCCAGCGGCCAAAGCTCGCTGAGACCGTTCGAGGGGGCGGCGTTCGTCAACCGTTACGATCCGCCGCGCCGCTTGCTGATCGTCGGCGCGGTGCAGATCGCGCAGGCGCTCGCTGGGCTCGCGCGCGAACTCGGCATCGCCACGACGGTGATCGATCCGCGCGCGCGCTTCCTGACCGAGGAGCGCTTTCCCGGCGTAACGCTCGATGATCGCTGGCCCGACGAGGCGGTCGAGGCGCTCGATCCCGGCCTCGCCAGCGCGGTGGTGACCCTCAGCCACGATACCAAGATCGACGATCCGGGGTTGATCGCCGCGCTGGCGCGCCCGACCGCCTATGTCGGTGCGCTCGGCTCGCGCCGCAGCCACGCCGCGCGGCGCGAGCGGTTGGCGTCGGCTGGGGTATCGCAAGCCGATCTCGACCGAATCGACGCGCCGGTCGGGCTCGATATCGGCGCGATCGGCCCGGCCGAGATCGCGCTGTCGATCGCGGCAGCGATGGTCGCTGCATTCAATCGCAAGGATTGAGCCGATGATCGCGCCTCAGGATTGCGCGCTGGTGCTGCTTGCGGCGGGCCGGTCCGAGCGGTTCGGCGACGCCGACAAGTTGCAGGAGTCGTTCCTGGGCCAACCGCTCGCCTTCCATGTCGTCACCGCGCTCGAAGACATGCCGTTCAAGGCGCGTATTGCGGTGTGTTCGAACACCGATCTCGATTTCGCCAGTCGCGGGTACATTGTGGTGCAAAATGGTGCGCCGGAGGACGGCATGTCCGGTTCGGTCGTGCTCGGCGTTGCAGCGGCGCGCGCGCTGGGCTGCGAAGCGGTGGTGATCGCGCTCGCCGACATGCCGCGCGTGACCGCCGCGCACGTCCTGCGCTTGCTCGACGCCGCCGATGGGCCCGATAGCGTTGTCGCGTCGAGCAACGGCCTGCATCCCACCCCGCCCGCGCTGTTCGGGGCAGGGCAGTTCAGCACGCTGCTGCTGCTCGAAGGCGACTCGGGCGCGCGCGACCTGATCCGTGCCGGCCGCCGCGTGATCGCGCCAGAGGCCGAATTGCTCGATATCGACCGGCCGGAAGATCTGGAGCGGTTGCGGGCGCTGGTTTGATATCTGCGAAGCAGAGAAAGAGTTGTTCTCACACAAAGACGCAAAGGCACAAAGAAACGCTTCTTCTTCTTCCCCTTCGTGCCTTTGCGTCTTTGCGTGAGATAAATTTTCGCCGCTGCGCGGGACTACCGCACGTAACTCGCGCCATTCACGTCGAGCACCGCGCCGGTCATCGACGGTGGCGCGTCGAGCGCGAGGAAGCGCGCGATGTCTGCCACTTCCTCCGGCTGTGCGACGCGACCGAGCGGGATGTCGGCGAGCAATTTGTCGCCACCGCGGCTCGAAAGATAATCCTCAGCCATCCCCGTCATCGTGAAGCCGGGGCAGACCGCAAAGGCGAGGATACCCTCGGCGGCATAACCGCGTGCGATCGACTTGGTCATCGCGACCATCCCCGCCTTGGACGCGGCATAGTGCCAATGCTGTGGCGAATCGCCGCGATAGGCGGCGCGGCTGGCGATGTTGACGATCCGTCCGGCGCACGCGCGCGCCTGCCAGTGCAGCACTGCGAGGCGGCATAATTCGGCCGACGCGGTTAAATTGATGCGCATCGTACGCTCCCAACCCGTGACCCAGGCCGCATCGTCCAGCGCGATCGGGTTGGCGTCGAACACCCCGGCATTGTTGATCAGTACGTCGATCCGACCACCGAGCCGGTCGAGCGCGGCGTCCCAGAGCGCGCGTGGTGCGGCGGGGTCGGCGAAGTCGGCGGCGAGCGCGGTGGCGGTGGCGGTGGTCGCCTGGCCGATGACGGTTGCGCCTGACGCTTCGAGCGTGGCGAAGGTCGCAGCGCCAATGCCGCGCGAGGAACCGGTGAGGAGGATGTTGGTCATGGGGGAGGTTTAGCGCAAACCCTCTCCCTTAGGGAGAGGGTCGAGACGCGAATGCGGCGAGGGGTGAGGGTGAAGCGCGTCGCCCTCACCCTTCCGTCGCTTCGCTCCTCCCTCCCTCTCCCTAAGGGAGAGGGAATGATTAAGCCGCGACGGTCGCCGAGAAGGTATCCGCCGCGCCCTTCAGCCCGCTCAGCCGGTCGTCGACCTCGCCAAACTCATGCTCGAGCATGTCGATTTCCGCCGCGACATGTTCGGTATCCTCGCGAATCGCGGTGATCGTGCTCGACATCGAATCGGCGGCCAGCGCGGTTTCGTCGACCGCCGCCGTAATCGCGGTCACGGTCTGCGCTTGCGCTTCCATCGCATGGCGAATGCGGTTGGCGCTTTCCTGCACCTCGGCAACGGTGGCCTTGATCGACGCATTGGTCGCCACGGTCGATCGTGTCGCCGATTGGATCGCTGCGATTTTCGCCGCGATGTCGTCGGTGGCCCGCGCGGTTTGATTGGCAAGGCTCTTCACCTCCTGCGCCACCACCGCGAAGCCGCGCCCGGCATCACCCGCGCGCGCCGCCTCGATCGTGGCGTTCAAGGCGAGCAGATTGGTCTGTCCGGCAATGTCGCGAATGAGGCCGAGAATCGATTCGATCGATTTGGCATGGTCGGACAAGGTCTCCGACATGCCGACGGCAGCGCCCGCCTGCGACGAAGCGCGCGTCGCGATCTCGGCGGCGGCTTCGACCTCGGTGCGCGCGTCCTCGATCGCGCGGATCAAGCCAGCGGCGGTTTGCGCCGCCTCGCGCATCGCCATCGCCGATTCTTCGGCGGCGGCGGCGACTTCGGTGGTCTTGCTGATCATCCCGCGTGCCGACCGGGCCGCACCTTGGGCCTGAACCCGGATGCGGTTGCCAAGTGCTGCCGCGCCTTCGATCGAGGTGGCGATCGTCTCGCTGAAATCGGCCGAGCGCGCGCGGCGTTCGGTGCGGGCCTGCTCGGCGTCGCGCGCGCCGAGATGCGATGCCATCACATCGGCCTCGACCAGGCCGAGCCGCTGCACCGCGTCCGCGAGCACGCGCATGCGTGGCGATCCGACCCCGAGTTTTGCTTCGATCGTCTGCAACGTCCGGCTGTGCGCGAAGCTGAGCGACGCCAGCAACGCGGGCAAGGGAATGCCCGCCTTTTGCGAATCGGCGGCGTGGCGGTTGGCCATCCGCATCCACTCATTATCGAGCGCGGCGGCATATTTGGCGCGGGTATATTTGGCGCTCTGGCCGATGCGTGTCGCCCGATAATCGGCGGTAAAATACGGGCGGATATGCGCGCTCACCGACAGCGACAGATAATGCTCCCAGAATGCGCCGGCGATTTCGGTCTCATGACCTTCGATCAAGTGCGCGATTTCAACCGCGGCGGCAGCGATGCTGCCATCCCAGTCATATTCGCTGATGCGCTCGGCGGCCGTGCGGTTTTCCCCGCTCCAGCCCCCCAACCTTGCGCTCCCCTGCGCCATGTCTTTTCCCCTTCAAGGGTTATGCGGCAACTTTCGCGACGAACTCGCTCGCGCTGTTCTTAAGCATGCCAAGCTTATGATCGAGTGAATCGAACCCGCGCCCGACCCGGTCGATTTCGGAGGCGACGGTCTCGGTATCCTCGCGAATCGCGGTGATGGTGTTGGACATCGAATCGGCGGCAAGCGCGGTTTCGTCGACTGCAGCGGTAATCGCGGTGACGGTCTGCGCTTGCGCTTCCATCGCATAGCGAATGCGGTTGGCGCTTTCCTGCACTTCGGCGACGGTCGATTTGATCGAGGCGTTGGTCTCGACCGTTGAGCGCGTGGCGGACTGGATCGCCGCGATCTTGGCGGCGATGTCGTCGGTCGCGCGCGCGGTCTGGTTGGCGAGGCTCTTCACTTCCTGCGCGACGACGGCGAAGCCGCGCCCGGCATCCCCGGCGCGCGCCGCTTCGATTGTGGCGTTGAGCGCGAGCAAATTGGTCTGGCCGGCAATATCGCGGATCAGGCCGAGGATCGACTCGATCGATTTGGCATGGTCGCTGAGCGTTTCGGACATGCCGACGGCAGCACCGGCCTGGCCCGCCGCGCGCGTCGCGATCTCGGCGGCGGCTTCGACCTCGGTGCGCGCATCCTCGATCGCGCGAATCAGACCAGCCGCCGTCTGCGCCGCTTCGCGCATGGCAACGGCGGATTGTTCGGCGGCGGCGGCAACTTCGCTGGTTTTGCCCAGCATCCCGCGCGCCGAGGTGGAGGTCTTGACCGATTGGCCGCGCAGCACTTCGGATTCCTGCGTTGCTTGCTCAACCGTTGCGGCGATGCCTTCGCGGAAATCGGCCGCCAGCCGGTCACGCTTGCCCTGCGCGGTGAAGCCGCGGAAGGCGTTGTAAATTTCGACGGTAATCTCGGCTTCCAGCCCGCTCAGCCGCATCACCGTATCGATATAGACTGGCAGGCGCTGATTGTCGCCCTTCAGGCGCTTGAACAGAATATCGAGCGCGGCGCGATCGCTCGCGCACGTCATCGACAGCAAGGCCATGGTCGAGACCCCAGCCTTATACCCCGAAGCGACCGAGCGCTCCATCGATTCGACCCACAACCGCCCCGACACGTCACAAAAACGGTTGCGCAAATAGGTAACGCCCAGCTCGACCATTTTGGCTTCTTCATGCGGCTGCCAACTTTGTTCGCCTGGGCTCGCGCGCTTCCACTGCGCCCAGAAGGCGAGCGCGATCTCGCCCGCGTCGGGCTCGAGTACGCTCCACACTTCGCGCGCGGCCGATTCCAGCGAATTGTCGAAATCGAACGCGCGAAGCCGAGCCCGGATGTCGATCGTCGCGGCAACCAGGCCGGGGGCGGGGAGGGTATTGGGCAAAGCGAGGCTCCGTCTCTGTGCCGCGGGGCGTAACGTGCACGGCTCAACCCCTGACGTAGCCGGATTTGGTTAACGCGCCGTAAGCGTGCGTCCGCTGCAATCGCGTTGCCTGCTACAAACCTTGCATCATAATGTGCGCCGACTAAGAGGGCGGCACGTATCCACCGATCACATGACGAGGACGCTTTCGCCTTGGCCAGCCCCAGCCGCACCCCAACCGCCCGCGCCCGCCCGCTCAGCCCGCATTTGTCGGTGTGGAAACCGGGGCCGGCGATGATCGTCTCGATCCTCCACCGCATCACCGGCGACGGTATGGCGACGGTCGGCACCGTCGTTTTGGTATGGTGGCTCGCGGCGATTTCGGGCGGTCCGGCAAGCTATGCGCCCTTTCACTATGTCTTCATGGCGTTGTGGGGCGGTGCGATCGGCTATCTGTTCGGGATCGGGCTGACGCTGTCCTTCTTTCAACATCTGGCGACCGGCATTCGGCATTTTTTCCTCGATGTCGGCGCGAATTACGATCTGAAGGGCAATCGCGCCGGGTCGATCGCGACGATGGTGTTTTCGGTGGTGGCGACCGCGGCCTTCTGGGCTTATCTGACGATGGTGAAATAAGATGGGCAACGGAACCGAACTCGGCCGCGTGCGCGGCCTCGGCAGTGCCAAGGAAGGCACGCATCACTGGTGGTCGCAACGCCTGACCGCCGCAGCAAATT
The DNA here is from genome assembly GCF_014636175.1 of Sphingomonas psychrolutea. GTDB lineage: Bacteria > Pseudomonadota > Alphaproteobacteria > Sphingomonadales > Sphingomonadaceae > Sphingomonas > Sphingomonas psychrolutea. Next base: position 54,786 of record NZ_BMDW01000018.1, read on the forward strand.
TGTTCCTGATGGTGTGGTTTTTCATCGCGATCGCGCGGCTTCCGGCCTATGATTATGAAACGGTCCGCGCGTGGCTGTCGTCGCCGTGGGCGGCGATCCCGATGCTGTTGCTGATCGCCTCGGTCTTCTATCATTTCCGGCTCGGTCTGCAGGTGCTGATCGAGGATTATGTCCACGGCGCGGCCCGTGTCATGTGGCTGCTTGCGCTCAATTTCTTCAGCGTCGGCAGCGCCGCCATCGCCATTTTCGCGATCCTGAGGGTCGCCTTCACCGTTACCGGAGTCCCCCATGGCTGAGGCCTATAAGATCATCGACCATACCTATGATGCCGTTGTTGTCGGCGCCGGCGGCTCCGGCCTGCGTGCGACGATGGGGATCGCCGAAACCGGACTGAAAACCGCGTGCATCACGAAGGTGTTCCCGACGCGCAGCCACACGGTTGCGGCACAGGGTGGCATTGCCGCCAGCCTCGGCAACAATTCGCCCGACCATTGGACGTGGCACATGTTCGATACCGTCAAGGGTTCGGACTGGCTCGGCGACCAGGACGCGATCGAATATATGGTGCGCGAAGCGCCCGCCGCCGTCTACGAGCTCGAACATGCCGGCGTGCCGTTCAGCCGCAATGACGACGGCACGATCTATCAGCGCCCGTTCGGCGGCCATATGCAGAATATGGGGGAAGGCCCGCCGGTGCAGCGCACCGCCGCTGCCGCCGATCGTACCGGCCACGCGATGCTCCATGCACTGTATCAGCAGAGCCTGAAGTATGACGCCGATTTCTACATCGAATATTTCGCGCTCGACCTGATCATGGAAGACGGCGTCTGCCGCGGCGTGATCGCTCTGTGCATGGACGACGGCTCAATCCACCGCTTCCGCGCGCATAAGGTTGTGCTGGCGACGGGTGGCTATGGCCGCTGCTATTTCTCGGCGACCTCAGCGCACACCTGCACCGGTGACGGCAATGCGATGGTGCTGCGTGCGGGGCTTCCGCTGCAGGACATGGAATTCGTCCAGTTCCACCCGACCGGCATTTACGGCGCTGGCGTGCTGATCACCGAGGGCGCGCGCGGTGAGGGCGGGTACCTCACCAATTCCGAGGGTGAGCGCTTCATGGAGCGCTATGCTCCGTCGGCCAAGGACCTGGCGTCGCGCGACGTCGTGTCGCGCTCGATGGCGCTCGAAATGCGCGAAGGGCGCGGTGTCGGCAAGAATGGCGACCATATCTGGCTCCACCTCGATCATATCGATCCCAAGGTCCTCGCCGTACGGCTGCCCGGCATCACCGAGACCGGCAAGATCTTTGCCGGTGTCGATTTGACGCGCCAGCCGCTGCCGGTCACCCCGACGGTGCATTACAATATGGGCGGCATCCCGACCAATTATCACGGCGAAGTCGTCCATATGAAGGACGGCAACCCCGATGCGGTTGTCCCTGGCCTGTTCGCAGTGGGCGAGGCGGCGTGCGTTTCGGTCCATGGCGCGAACCGCCTTGGCTCGAACTCGCTGATCGATCTCGTGGTGTTCGGCCGCGCGACGGGTCTGCGGATCAAGGACACGCTCAAGCCCAATACGCCGCACACCCCGCTGCCCAAGGGCTCGGAAGAGATGTCGCTCGCGCGTCTGGATACGTTCCGCAACGCCAAGGGCAGTGTCCCGACCGCGCAGATTCGGCTCGAAATGCAGCGCACGATGCAGAAGAATTGCGCGGTGTTCCGCGACAATGCGCTGCTGACCGAAGGCGTCGCCGCGATTTCCGCGACGTACGCCAAGCTCGGCGACGTGTCCGTCACCGACCGGTCGCTGATCTGGAACACCGATCTGGTCGAGACGCTCGAACTCGACAATTTGTTGGCCCAAGCGATGGTGACGATGCAATCGGCCGCCAATCGCAAGGAATCGCGCGGCGCGCATGTTAACGAGGATTATCCCGATCGCGACGACGCGAACTGGATGAAGCACACCACCGCGACGTTTGCGGGCTGGGGTGGCAAGGGCGGCGCGGTCGAAATCAGCTACCGCCCCGTGCACGACTATACGCTCACCGATGATGTGGAGTATATCAAGCCGAAGAAGCGGGTGTATTGAGCGCCGCGCGATCGGTCGGCGCGGCGAGCAGCCGCGACCGACGGCATGGGCTTTGCCCATGCCTTGCTCTCCGCCCGGCGCAGTCTTATTCTCGCGGTAACGGAGGCACCGATGGCGCTTTGGACTCTTCACGCGGCGTATGATCCGGAGGCGCGCATCTGGTATACGCTGGACTGCGATGTCCCCGGCCTCGTGACGGAGGGCGAAACGCTTGAACGCCTGCGTGACCGCGCTGCCGCCGTCATGTCAGAACTCATTGCCGACAATGCGCATTCGATCGACGAAGACCGCCGAGCCGGTCCGCACGCGTTCCGGCTCGTCGCGTTTCACGAAAGTACCATCCCGGTCGCGGCCTGATGGTCGACTCTTATGGTCGCGAACTGAAGCGTTTGCGCGAGCATGGCTGTCACTTCGTCCGTACCGGCAAGGGCGATCATGAAATCTGGTACAGCCCGCTGACAGATCTGCATTTCACGGTCGATGCCGGAACCCGCAAACGATTTACCGCCCAGGCCATATTGAAGCAGGCTGGCGTGAAGGCGAAGTTGTAGCGCCTACTTGACACGTGCGGAGCAATCCGGACGATGGACCCGCGCAACGGGGACATCACTATGCGGCAATTGCTCCGGATCATTATACTTGCGCTTGCCGCTCTCGTTGCCCCCGCTCTCGCCCAATACGATCCCCCTCGCCACACGCAGCCCGCCCCACCGATCGGGCGCAGCGATGAGGACACCACTGTCCAGGCCAATAACGGCATCGAAATCCAGCGCGACCGCACCCCGCAGAATGAACTCGCCGAGCATCGCCGCCTCGACCGCGCGCTCGCCCGCGTCGCACCGCAGCGCAAGGGCGTGATCGATGCTTATGTCGTCGCGGTCGGACTCGACAGCGATGCGGTGTTCGGGCGCGAGGCGCGCGAGGCCGGCCGGGTGCTCGCGCGGCGCTACGGCGCGGAGGGGAGGACGATCGTGCTCGCCGGAACCGATGGTCGCGGGCCGAGCGACTTGCCGCGTGGCAGCCCGGGCAACATCGCCGCTGCGCTTGCCCGCGTGGCCGAAGTGATGGACAAAACGGAGGACGTGCTGATCCTCTACACCACCAGCCACGGCGCGCCGCTCGGCATCATCTACAATGACGGCGATCAGGGGTTCGGCGCGATTTCGCCCGTTCGGTTGGCCGACATGCTCGAAACGCTCGGCATCAAGCGGCGGCTGGTGATGATCAGCGCGTGCTATTCGGGCGTGTTCGTCGATCCGCTCGCCAGCGACGACGGCGTCATCATCACCGCCGCATCGTCGGATCGCACGTCGTTCGGGTGTCAGGCGGATAGCGACTGGACCTTCTTCGGCGATGCGCTGATCAACAATGGCTTGCGCAAGCCCCAGCCGCTTGCTGAGGTCGATCGCGAGGCGACCGCGCTGATCGCGGCGTGGGAGGCGCGCGGTAACCTCGTGCCATCGGGGCCGCAAATCGCGATCGGCGCGCGCGCCGCGCACTGGCTGGACGTGCTCGACAAGCGTGTTCCGGCGGCGGCGACCAAGCCGGTCGGGCGTCCGGCGATCAGTCTGCTCGACGGCCAGTAATCGCACACCAACGCGGAACAACACCGCGCCTCGCCGGTTCTGGCGCGCATGAACGCTGTCCGCTATCCGCTGCTCGCCAAGCCGCATATCCGCCTGTCGGGTCCGGTCGACCAATTCATGTACGCAAGCTTCCGCCAGCAGCTCGATGCCTGCCCGGCCGAGGGTACGCTGGTGATCGCGCTGACGACGCTCGGCGGCGACCCCGAAGTCGCGCGCACGATGGCCGACGACATCCGCTTGCTCGAGGATCATGACGGGCGCGAGATTCTGTTCCTCGGCAAGGTCGCGGTCTATTCGGCGGGCGCGACCTTCATGGCGGCATTCCCGGTCGACCGGCGGTTCCTGACGCGGCACACGCGGCTGATGATCCATGAGCGGACGATCTCGAAGCAAATCAATCTCAACGGCCCGCTGCGGATGGTCGTCGCGTCGATCAAGGCGGCCTTGCACGAAGTCGAACATTCGATCCTGATCGAGGAAGAGGGTTTCCGCGACATCGTCAAGAACAGCCGGGTCGATTTCGAGGATTTGCGCGAAAAGGCGCCGTCGAATTGGTATATCGAGGCAGAAGAGGCGCGCGAATTGGGGCTGGTGCTGGATGTGATTTGAACTCGCTCCCCTCCCGCTTGCGGGAGGGGCTGGGGGAGGGAATGTCGCAAATCGCTGCCGGGAGAGGGGCGGGCAGCCCCTCCCCTAACCCCTCCGGCAAGCGGGAGGGGAACGAACTCTGCATCCCCTCTGCACGCCGTCTCCACCCAACCCCCTTTGGCAAAGCGACCCGCGCGTCCCTAACGGAACAGCCTCCACGATAAGGGAGGCCCGATCATGTCCGAATTCCGTCCGCCGCGCACCCCCGGCGTAAAATTGATCTTTGCGTTGCTGATCGCGACATTTCTCGCGATCCAGCTCTTCACCGTCTATCTGCTCGTCTACGATCGGCAGAACCAGTCGCAGACCGCGCAAAGCTCGATCGCCGAGGTCTGGGGCGGGGCGCAGTCGATTTCCGGCCCGGTGCTGGTCATTCCCTATGCCGCGACCCGCAACGAGACCGTCACCGAAAACGGCAAGCAGAGCGTCAAGACCACCACCGCGTGGCACGAACTAACGCTCTCGCCCGATGCCGCCGACATCAGCTCTGTCGTGAAGCCCGACGTGCGCAAACGCTCGATCTACGAAGCGGTGGTCTATGAGGCGCGCAACCAGGGTGAGGCACGCTTCGTACTGCCCGCCGATCTGTCGCGCTGGGGCACCACGCGCGCCGCGCTCGCGCTCGACCGTGCCGAAGTGCGCTTCGGCATCTCCGACGCGCGCGGGCTGTTCGGTGCGCCGCCAGTGGTCGTCGCGGACGGCACCCCGCTCGCGCTGCAACCCGGCAAGGGTCCGCGCGAGACCGGTGGCTCGGGTTTCTTCACCGCGGTCGACGCCAGCAACCTCGGCACGAAACCGATGCGCGTGAAATTCGATTATGCGGTGCGCGGCAACGGGTCGATCACGCTGCTGCCGCAGGGCGGCGACACGCGCTGGACGGTCGCGTCGACTTGGGCGAACCCGAGCTTTCAGGGCGGGTTCCTGCCCACTGAACGCAAGGTCGCCGCGAATGGCTTCAAGGCGACGTGGCGCGTCGGCAATCTTGCGCTCGGCCGCACGCTGATTTCGACCGACCAGAGCGGCAAAACCGAGACCATGCCCGGCGCGACCGGCGGCGACGACGCGGCCGCCCGCGTCGATCTCGTCACCCCGGTCGATCTCTACGCACAGGTCAACCGCAGCGTGAAATACGGCTTCCTGTTCATCGGCTTCACCTTCGTGGCGCTGCTGATGTTCGATCTGATCGGCGGGGTGAAAGTGTCGCCGATCGAATATGGCCTGGTCGGCGCCGGGCTGGTGCTGTTCTTCGTGATGCTGTTGGCATTCGCCGAGGTGATCGGCTTCAGCTTGGCGTATTGCGTGGCGGGCGGCGCGATCATCGCCTTGCTCACGGCGTATGCCTCGGCGGTGCTGCGCAGCTGGCGGCGCGGCGGGCTGATCGCGGGGCTGCTCACCGCGCTCTACGGCGTGCTCTACGTGCTGCTCAGCCTTGAGGATCTTTCGCTGCTGATCGGCTCGCTCCTGCTCTTCGCGGCGCTGGCGGCGGTGATGTACCTCACGCGCGGGCTCGATTGGGGCGGGCGCGAGGTAAGGATCGACGTGTGAGGTCAGGCGCGGTGCCGGGGTCGGACCTCGGCACCGCCTCCGCACGTCAGATCGAGAAACCGCCGTCGATGTCGATCATCGCGCCAGTGATGAACGACGCCTCGTCGCTGGCGAGGAACGCGGTCAGCGCGGCCACTTCATCGGCGGTGCCATAACGGCCGAGCGGGATCATCGGCGTCAGGATCTTCGAGAAATCGCCATCGGTGGGGTTGAGATCGGTGTCGATCGGCCCCGGCTGCACGACGTTGACCAGGATGTTGCGCTTGGCCAGATCCTGCGCCCAGCCGCGCGCCAGGCCCTGTACCGCCGCCTTGGTCGCGCCATAGGTCGATGCGCCGGGGAAGGGCGCGGTATGGCCGTTGACGCTGCCGATCACGATGATGCGGCCGCCGTCGGGCATGTGCGGCAATGCCGCGATCGTCCCCGAATGCACGCCCTCAACGTTGAGCGCGAGCTGGCGGCGCAGATTGTCGGGTGTATCCTGCTCGACCGGCACGAAGATGCCGAAGCCGGCATTGTGCACGACGATGTCGATCCCGCCGAGCTTTTCGGCAGCGCTGTCGAACGCGGCCTTTTGCGCTTCGGGGTCGGCACCGTCGGCCTGCACCGCATAGCCCTTGCGCCCGGCCGCCGTGATCGCCGCGACGGTCTGATTGGCGGCGTCCTGATTGCCGGCAAAGGTGATCACGACGTCGGCACCGTCCGCCGCCAGCCGCCGCGCGATCGCCGCGCCGATGCCGCGCGATCCGCCGGTGACGATCGCTTTCTTGCCTTCCAGTCTGTTGCTCATGGGTCTCAATCCTTCGCGCGGCCCGTCGCTCGACGGGTCTTCGGCGCTGCGCGGAAAATGGCGCGTCGCGGCGCGCGTTCAACGCGACTGGCGCGAAGTTCTTCTTTGTCCCGTCCAAGTCTGGTGCGGGAATGTATCACGCCGTGCACTCACGCTTGCGGGGAAAACACGCGCTGGGGGTTTGCGAGCCGCCCCGCGCTTGTGTACGGCCTATCTCACGTCCGGCGGTGTCCCGCCCTCAGAACTCGAAAGCGCGAAGTAAGCGATGGCTGAATTCTCTCTCCCCGCGAACAGCAAGATCAAGCCGACCGGCAAGACTCATAAAGCCGCGCCCGAGGCCAAACGCGTCAAGAATTTCAAAATCTACCGCTACGATCCCGATTCGGGCGCCAACCCGCATTACGACACGTTTCAGGTCGATCTCGATGAGTGCGGCCCGATGGTGCTCGACGCGCTGATCAAGATGAAGTCGGAACAGGATTCGTCGCTCACCTTCCGCCGCTCGTGCCGCGAGGGAATTTGCGGGTCGTGTTCGATGAATATCGACGGCAAGAACGGCCTCGCTTGCACCACCGCGATCGAGGATGTGAAGGGTGAGATCCGCATCACCCCCTTGCCGCATATGGAAGTGATCAAGGACCTCGTCCCCGACTTCACCCACTTCTACGCGCAATACAGCTCGATCAAGCCATGGCTTCAGACGGTGACCCCGCCGCCCGCGGGCAAGGAGCGGCTGCAATCGCCCGCCGACCGCGAGAAGCTCGACGGCCTGTACGAGTGCATTATGTGCGCGTGCTGTTCGACCGCCTGCCCGAGCTATTGGTGGAACAGCGACAAGTTCCTCGGCCCGGCGATCCTGTTGCAAGCCTATCGCTGGCTCGCCGACAGCCGCGACGAGATGACCGGCGAGCGGCTCGACGAATTGGAAGATCCCTTCCGCCTGTATCGCTGCCACACGATCATGAACTGTGCCAACGTTTGCCCCAAGGGTCTCAACCCGGCCAAGGCAATTGCCGAAATCAAGAAGATGGAACTCGAGCGGGTCTTGTGAGGGGCGTTCTCCCGCGAAAGCGGGAGCCCAGGGTAATGGGATGCAGCCTGTGGGGCGCTTGACCCCCGCGTGCGCGGGGGAACGGCAATGACTGAACCCGTCCACCCCCCCTTCACGTACGACGACGACCCCGATCTGCCGGGGTGGAAACGCTGGCAGTTTCGCGATCCGACGCGGTTTAACAGCTTTATCGAGCCGCTTGCGGTGAAGCTGGAGGGCAGCATCGCACGCGTGCGGATGCTGCCCCGGCACGAACATTCCAACATGCGCGGCGATGTGCATGGCGGGGCGCTGCTGGGCTTTATGGACGTGGCGCTGTTCGCCGCCGCGCGCGGACTCGGCGTGCTGCAGGCTGGCGGCGCAGTGACGCTCGATTTGTCGGCGCAGTTCATCGGCGGCGGCGCAATCGGCGTGCCGCTCGAGGCGCATGTCGAATTGCTGCGCGAGACCAAGCGCATGCTGTTCCTGCGCGGGCTGATCGTCCAGGAAGGCGTCCCGACGATCGCGAGCTTTACCGGCACGCTGCGCAAATCGACCCCGCCCGAGTTGCTCCACCCCGGCGACGGCCGGGGCCCAGTAGCGGAACAGTCGTAACCTTGCGCAGCGCTTTATCCTTATCTGTCGCGCAACTGGGCCCCGGCCTTCGCCGGGGTGGAAGCCGATGACCTCGGTCCTCGCCGCCTACCACCGGCTCATCACCGCAGGCGAACTCCGTGCCGATCCCGAACAGGCCGTCGCCGCGCAGCGGCTCGCCGATCTCGCGATCGCGCTCGAAGCGACCCCCAAGCGCGGGTCGATCCTGTGGCGCGCGTTGGGGCGCAAGCCGGAGCCCCCGCGTGGCGTGTATCTGTGGGGCGGGGTCGGGCGCGGCAAGTCGATGCTGATGGACTTGTTCTTCAGCTGCCTCGCCATTCCGCTGAAGCGCCGCGTCCATTTCGGCGAATTCATGCTCGAAGTGCACCAGCGCCTCGCTGTCGAGCGTGCGAAGGAATTGGGCGACCCGATCCCGCCCCTTGCGAAAGCGATCGCCGAGGAAACGCGGCTGCTCGCCTTTGACGAGATGATGGTCACCAATAGCCCCGATGCGATGATCCTGTCGCGGCTGTTTACCCATCTGCTGGCCGAGGGCGTGACGGTCGTCACCACCTCCAACCGCCCGCCGGCCGATCTCTACAAAAACGGGCTCAACCGCGAACATTTCCTGCCGTTCATCGCGCTGATCGAAGCGAAGATGGACGTGGTCGCGCTCAACGGCCCGACCGATTATCGCCGCGACCGTTTGGGCGCGGTCGATACCTGGCTCGTCCCCAATGGCGCGGCGGCGACCGCCATGCTGTCGGGCGATTTCTTCCGCCTGACCGATTACCCGCCCGAGGACCGCGCGCACGTGCCGAGCGAGGAGATCGTGGTGCAGGGCCGCTCGCTCCACGTTCCCAAATCGTTGAAGGGCGTTGCGGTGTTCAGCTTCAAGCGCTTGTGCGGGGAGGCGCGCGGGAGTGCCGATTATCTCGCCATCGCGCGGCGTTTTCACACCGTCATTCTGGTTGGTGTCCCCAAACTTGGCCCCGACATGCGCAATGAAGCGGCGCGCTTCGTCGCGCTGATCGATGCGCTCTACGAACATAGGGTCAAGCTGCTTGCCGCCGCCGACGCGCAACCCGCCGCGCTTTACGAAGCCGGCGATGGCCGCTTCGAATTCGAGCGGACGATCAGTCGGCTCGAGGAGATGCGCTCGGAAGACTATCTGGCGATGGGCCACGGCCAGGCTTAGGACGTCGCGATCATCGAACGTGGCGTTGCTTTGGGCGAGGTCCTTGGCTGATCGGGAAGGTGGTCAGCGCGTCGGAAGAGGCGCCCCAGGAGCCCCGTCGCGCCCCGCCACACGGCGGCTGATCAAGCGATCAAGCGCTCGGCGCGCCGGCCGCTCCGCGAGCCCGGTGATCGCCGCGGCGAGCACCAGCATCACCGCCGCGGCCGAGACCATCGCGACATGGTCCTCGACCCCGCGCCGGAGCAGCGCGACGATCAGCACGGCCCCCATGTAATGATGGATCAGGTAGAGCGGATAGGTCATCAGCCCGGCAAAGGCGATCAGCCTGATCCCAAAGACACGCGTCAGCGGCGCCTGCAGCCATTTGGCCGCCCCGATTGCCGTGACGCCGACCGCGAAGATGGAGAGCGGCAGCCACGGTTGCGGTGATAGTCCGAGGCCGTTCGTAAAGAATTCGGATTGCGAGAGAATCTCCGCGGTGCTGCTCGCCAGCCCGAGCAACAGCATCGATCCGCGCAGCGTCGTCCAGCCGCTCGCGTGCAGCCCCGACAGCGCGATCCCCGTCGCGAAGAACTCGCCATAAGGGAGCAACAGCAAGTCGACGGTACGGTCCGACGGCGGCAGAAGCCCGTCGATCCGCAACAGCCAGTAAACCGCGCCGACGATCGCCAGCGCCATGCCGGTTCGCTCGACCGCGCGCCCGCCACCGCCGCGCCAGCCGAGCTGAAGCGCGATCAGCAGATAGAAATTCACTTCAAGCCCCAGCGACCAGTACGATCCGTCGATCTGGGGCCGGCTGGGCCAGAACAGCAGCGAGGTCAGCCACCGCACCGCGACTTCGTCGATCGGCCATACCGCCGTCGTTGCCAATACCACGGCGGTCAGGCTGCTACAGATCCAGGCGACCGGTGCCAGCCGCAGCAATCGGCGCTTCAAAAAAGCGCGCGGGCGGCTGTTCGCCGCCGACATTGCGATCACGTATCCCGAGATCACGAAGAACAGTTCGACACCCACCCAACCCGGCCAGCTCCACCACGCCCAGTCGCTTGCGAGCGTCACGTCGGGGCCCGCCAGATGTAGAAACGTATCGGGTCTGAGCGCGAACATCGCGGCATAATGATGCGCGAGCACCATCAGGGCGCACAGGAAGCGCGTCAGATCGATCGCCGCGATCGTGCTCTTGTTGCCCCCTGTCATGCTGCGGTAATGGCGGCGTCTTCTTAAAATCGGGTGTATAGGCCTCCCCGACAATCGCATCAAACCGACACCCGACCCGGTCAGAGCTGCTTATTGCTTTTGCGAATGATATGCAATTCGAGATGTTGGCCCCGCGCCTTTAGCGGTTGCGCCACGGAAGCGAAACGCTTAAGCGCCGTCGCGTCTCGCGCGCTCGTCTGCGCGCTCAAGCTACTCAAGGAGTGCTCATGGCTCGCAAGAAGATCGCGCTGATCGGCGCCGGTAACATTGGCGGCACGCTCGCCCATCTCGCGGCGCTCAAGGGCTTGGGCGATGTCGTCCTGTTCGACGTGGCCGAGGGTATTCCGCAGGGCAAGGCGCTCGATCTCAGCCAGTGCTCGCCGGTCGAGGGCTTCGATGCCAAGATCACCGGCTCCAACGATTACAACGACATCGCCGGTGCCGACGTGATCATCGTCACCGCGGGTGTCGCGCGCAAGCCCGGCATGAGCCGCGACGATCTGCTCGGCATCAACCTCAAGGTGATGAAGGCCGTGGGTGAGGGCATCAAGACCCACGCGCCGAATGCGTTCGTCATCTGCATCACCAACCCGCTCGACGCGATGGTCTGGGCGCTGCGCGAATTCTCCGGCCTCCCGCATCATATGGTCGTCGGTATGGCGGGCGTGCTCGATTCGTCGCGCTTCAGCCATTTCCTCGCCGAGGAATTCCAGGTGTCGGTCAAGGACGTGACGAGCTTCGTGCTCGGCGGCCACGGCGACACGATGGTCCCGGTGATTTCCTATTCGACCGTCTCGGGCATTCCGATCCCCGATTTGATCAAGATGGGCCGCTCCAGCCAAGAAAAGATCGACGCGATCGTCCAGCGCACGCGCAGCGGTGGCGGCGAGATTGTCGCTCTGCTCAAGACTGGCTCGGCCTATTTCGCCCCCGCCACCAGCGGCATCGCGATGGCCGAGGCCTATCTCTACGATCAGAAGCGCGTCCTGCCCGCCGCGGCGCATGTCACCGGGCAATACGGCCTCGATAATCTCTATGTCGGCGTGCCGGTGGTGATCGGTGCGGGTGGCGTCGAACAGATCGTCGAAATCGCGCTCGATGATGAAGCGAAGGCGAACCTCGCCGTGTCGGTCGATGCGGTGAAGGAGCTGCTGGTGGCGTGCAAGGCGATCGACGGCTCGCTGGGGTAAACACATTAAACCACCCCGGCGAAGGCCGGGGCCCAGTAGCGGGCCGCTGCGATGGAAGATCAGGCCTACGTTTACATCATGGCGAGCGCGAGAAACGGTACCTTGTATCTCGGCTCGGCGGTGAATCTACCGAAGCGCGTTTGGGAACATCGCAACGGCGTCGTCGAAGGGTTCACGAAGAAGTATGGCTGCAAACTGCTCGTTTGGTACGAGTTGGTTGGCAGCTGGTAAGCCGCCCGGCAGCGCGAGCTGCAGATGAAAGGATGGAAGCGCGCCTGGAAGTTGCGAGAAATCGAGGGGCTCAACCCGGATTGGGATGACCTGTACGATCGTATCGCGCAACCTTGAACGTTTCCCCACTGGGCCCCGGCCTCCGCCGGGGTGGTAGGAATGGAAAATAGATGAGCATCCTCGTCGACAAGAACACCAAGGTCATCACGCAAGGGATGACCGGCAATACCGGCAGCTTCCACACTCAGGCCGCGCTCGATTACGGGACGCAGATGGTTGCGGGCGTCACGCCGGGCAAAGGTGGCACGACCCATCTCGGCCTGCCGAACTACAACACCGTGGCCGAAGCCGTCCATGCCACCGGCGCGACCGCATCGGTCGTGTACGTGCCGCCACCCTTCGCCGCGGATTCGATCCTCGAGGCGATCGACGCGAACGTGCCGCTGATCGTGTGCATCACCGAGGGCATCCCGGTGCTCGACATGGTCAAGGTCAAGCGCGCGCTCTCGGGCTCCAAGTCGCGCCTGATCGGGCCGAACTGCCCCGGCGTGCTCACCCCCAATCAGTGCAAGATCGGCATCATGCCCGGCAGCATCTTCAAGGTCGGTTCGGTCGGTGTCGTCTCGCGCTCGGGCACGCTCACCTATGAAGCGGTGTTCCAGACCTCGAATGCTGGCCTTGGCCAGACGACGGCGGTCGGCATCGGTGGCGATCCGGTAAACGGCACCAACTTCATCGACGTGCTCGAACTGTTCCTCGCGGACGAAGCGACCAAGTCGATCATCATGATCGGCGAAATCGGCGGCGATGCCGAGGAGCAGGCCGCGCAATTCCTGATCGACGAGGCAAAACGCGGCCGCAGCAAGCCGATGGCCGGCTTCATCGCGGGTCGTACTGCACCGCCGGGACGCCGCATGGGCCATGCCGGTGCTATAGTAAGCGGAGGCAAGGGCGACGCCGAAAGCAAGATCGCGGCGATGGAAGCCGCCGGGATTCGCGTTTCGGCCTCCCCGAGCGAGCTGGGCGAGACGTTGTTGGCGGTGTTGAAGGGTTAAATCTACCCTTCTCCCGGTGGGAGAAGGTGGCGCGAAGCGCCGGATGAGGGCAGGTAACAGCGCGCGCTGCCCTCACCCTTCCGTCGCTTCGCTCCTCCCTCCCTCTCCCGCAGGGAGAGGGGAATTGGAGATAGACGATGGGCTTTGAGACTCAGGATTTCGCGGATGTGGCAGGCAGCGTAAGCCCGGCCTTCATCGAGACGCTGTACGCGCGCTTTAAAGCGTCGCCCGACAGTGTCGAATCGTCGTGGCGCGCGTGGTTCGAGGGGCTTGAAGGCTCGACCGAAGGCGCGTCGTGGCAGCAGCCCAATTGGCCGCTATCCGCGACCGATGACTTGACCGCCGCCCTCGACCCGACTCAAATGGAGCCAGCGCCCAAACCCGCCAAGGGCGGCGCGCCCAAGCCTGCGGCCCCGGCACCGTCGCAGGATGCGATCATCCGTGCCGCGAGCGATTCGATCCGCGCGATGATGCTCATCCGGACCTATCGGGTCAGGGGCCATCTCGCCGCCAATCTCGATCCGCTCGGCCTGTCGAAGCATGAACGGCCCGACGATCTGTCGACCGAATATCACGGCTTTTCCGATGCCGATATCGACCGCCCGATCTATCTCGGCGGCACCATGGGGCTGCAATGGACGACGGTGCGCGAGCTTGTCGATACGCTGCGCGCCAATTATTGCGGCAATGTCGGCCTCGAATATATGCACATCGCCGATGTCGAGGAACGCCGCTTTTTGCAGGAGCGGATGGAGGGCAAGGACAAGGCGATCGAGTTCACCCCGCTCGGCAAGAAGGCGATCCTCAACAAGGTGATCGAAGCCGAGCAGTGGGAGAAATTCTGCGGCAAGAAATATGTCGGGACCAAGCGCTTCGGTCTCGACGGCGGCGAGAGCATGATCCCCGCGCTGGAAAGCGTCATCAAATATGGCGGCGCGATGGGCGTCAACGAGATCGTCTTCGGCATGGCGCATCGCGGGCGGTTGAACGTCCTCACCAATGTGATGGCCAAACCCTTCCGCATCATCTTCCACGAATTCGGCGGCGGGTCGGATAACCCCGACGATGTCGCGGGTTCGGGCGACGTGAAATATCACCTCGGCACTTCGACCGATCGCGAATTCGACGGGATCAGCGTCCACATGTCGCTCGTCGCCAACCCCTCGCACCTCGAGGCGGAGGACCCGGTCGTGCTCGGCAAGGTCCGCGCGATTCAGACGATCGCGGGCGATCTCGAAGAGCATAGCCGTTCGCTGCCGGTGCTGATCCATGGCGACGCCGCGTTTGCGGGGCAGGGGATCGTGTGGGAATGCCTCGGCTTTTCGGGCATTCGCGGCTATAATACCGGCGGCTGCGTCCATTTTGTCATCAACAACCAGATCGGTTTCACCACCAGCCCGCAATTCGCGCGCAGCTCGCCCTATCCGAGCGATGTCGCCAAGGGCGTCCAGGCCCCGATCTTCCACGTCAATGGTGATGATCCCGAAGCGGTCACCTTCGCCACCAAGATGGCGATCGAATATCGCCAGAAATTCCACCGCGACGTCGTGATCGACATGTGGTGCTATCGCCGCTTCGGCCACAACGAAGGCGACGAGCCGAGCTTCACCCAGCCGCTGATGTACGACCGCATCCGCGCGCATCCCCCGGTCAGCGAAATCTACGGCAAGAAACTGACCGAGCAGGGCGTGGTCGACCGCGCCTGGATCGACGACAATATCAAGCAGTTCACCACCCTGCTCGAAGGCGAATTCGAAGCAGGTGCGGCGTACAAGCCCAACAAGGCCGATTGGTTCGCGGGCCGCTGGTCGGGGCTCCACGCACCGGCCGATTCCGAAACCGAGCGGCGCGGGGTGATCACCGGGATCGAACCCAAATTGTTCGATTCGCTCGGTCGCACGCTGACGACGATCCCCGCGGGTCTGACCGTCCACAAGACGCTCAACCGCGTGCTCGATGCCAAGCGCGAGATGTTCAAATCGGGCGCCAATTTCGACTGGGCGACCGGCGAAGCGCTCGCCTTCGGATCGCTGCTGTCGGAAGGCTATGGCGTACGCCTGTCGGGCCAGGATTCGGGCCGCGGCACCTTCAGCCAGCGTCACGCCGTGTGGGTCGATCAGACCGACGAGCACAAATATCTGCCGCTCGCGCAGATCGAACATGGCACGGTCGAAGTGCTCGACAGCCCGCTCTCCGAGTATGGCGTGCTCGGTTTCGAATATGGCTATGCGCTCGCCGACCCGAAGACGCTGGTGCTGTGGGAGGCGCAGTTCGGCGACTTCATGAACGGCGCGCAGATCATGATCGATCAGTTCATCGCCAGCGGCGAGGCCAAGTGGCTGCGCGCCAACGGCCTCGTCATGCTGCTGCCGCACGGCTATGAAGGGCAGGGGCCGGAGCATAGCTCGGCGCGGCCCGAGCGTTTCCTGCAACTGTGTGCGCAGGACAATATGCAGGTCGCCAATTGCACCACCCCTGCCAATTATTATCACCTGTTGCGGCGGCAAATGCATCGGCCGTTCCGCAAACCGCTGATCGTGTTCACGCCAAAATCGCTGTTGCGGCACAAATTGGCGGTGTCGAAAGCGGCCGATTTCCAGGGCGAAAGCCATTTCATGCGGATCTTGAGCGATCCCGCGGCCCCGGCCGATGCCGATGTCCGCCGTCTCGTCTTGTGCACCGGCAAGGTCGCCTATGATCTGATCGAAGCGCGCGATGCGGCGGGTGACACCAATACCGCGATCGTTCGGCTCGAACAGCTTTATCCCTTCCCCGGCGAGCCGCTCGTCGCGCGCCTCGAGCGCATGACCCATCTCGAAACGGTCGTGTGGGCGCAGGAAGAGCCGAAGAACAATGGCGCGTGGAGCTTCGTCGATCCCTTTATCGAGGATGCGCTGGCCACCGTCGGCGGTAGCGTGTCGCGGGCGAAATATGCCGGGCGCGCGGCCTCGGCATCGCCCGCCACCGGATTGATGAAACGCCACCAGATGGAGCAAGCGGCGCTCGTCGCCGACGCGCTCGGGCACAGCGTGCGCGAGGAAATCCGGCGGACGCGCAAGGTTTGATAGTTCGCCCCGCTACCACCCCGGCGGAGGCCGGGGCCCAGTAGCGGGACGTAGGTAATTTCGCGCGGCGCTTGATCGGCAAGCGTTGCGCAACTGGACCCCGGCCTTCGCCGGGGTGGAAAAAGAGGCTGACATGGCAACCGAAGTAACAGTGCCGATTCTCGGCGAATCGATCACCGAAGCAACGCTCGGCGAATGGCTGAAACAGCCTGGCGATAAAGTCGCGGTCGATGAGCCGATCGCCAGTCTCGAAACCGACAAGGTGTCGGTCGAAGTGCCCTCGCCCGTTGCCGGGGTAATGGGGCAACATGCGGTGCAGGTCGGCGATACCGTGCTGGTCGGCGCGATGATCGCGACGATCGACGCGGGCGACGCCGCCCCCGCGAGCGCCCCCGCACCGCAGCCTGCCGTGCTCGAATCGCCCGCATCTGCGCCGGCCGCGTCCGCTGGCGATACCCCCGCCGCGCTCAGTCCCTCGGTGCGCCGCGCGGTGCTCGAACACGGTGTCGATCCCGCGACCGTAAAGGGCACCGGCAAGGATGGCCGCCTGACCAAGGACGACGTCCTCGCCGCCGCCGCGACGCCCGCGCCGGCCCCCGCGCCGAGCGAACCGCTGCCCGTCGCCGCCTCGGTCGCCGCCACCACCGGCCGCAAGGAAGAGCGTGTGCGCATCACGCGGCTGCGCCAGACGATCGCCAAGCGTCTCAAGGAAGCGCAGAATACCGCCGCGCTGCTGACGACGTTCAACGACGTCGACATGACCGCCGTGATCGAGGCGCGCACCAAATATAAGGACCTGTTCGAAAAGAAGCATGGCGTCCGCCTGGGCTTCATGGGCTTCTTCGTGAAGGCGGCGTGCCTCGCGCTGAAGGACATCCCCAGCGTCAACGCGTCGATCGAAGGCGATGAGATCGTCTATCACGATTATGCCGACATCTCGGTCGCGGTGTCGTCACCCGGCGGTTTGGTCGTGCCGGTGGTGCGCGATGCCGATCAGATGTCGGTGGCTGAGGTCGAGAAGGCGATCGGCGATTTCGGCAAGCGCGCCAAGGACGGCAGCCTCAAGATGGAAGAGATGAAGGGCGGCACCTTCACCATCTCCAACGGCGGCGTGTTCGGCTCGCTCATGTCGACCCCGATCATCAACCCGCCGCAGTCGGCGGTGCTGGGTTTGCACCGCATCGAGGATCGCCCGGTGGTCCGTGATGGCCAGATCGTGATCCGCCCGATGATGTATCTGGCGCTGAGCTACGACCACCGCCTGATCGACGGCCGCGAAGCGGTGACGTTCCTCGTCGCGCTCAAAAATGCTATCGAGGACCCGACGCGGATTTTGATCGATTTGTGAGGGACGGCGCGATGGAGATCGACTGGCGTAAGCACATCCACTCGGATCCCGGCATCCTCGGCGGCAAGCCGGTGGTGCGCGGCACACGTATTTCGGTCGAGCTGGTGCTGGAATATCTGTCGGAAGGCGCGAGCCATGCCGAGGTGATCGATGGATATCCCAGCCTCACCGAAGCCGATATCCGCGCCGCGATCGCCTTTTCAAACCACTTGATGATGAAGGAAGCCGATTCGGCGCGGCGGGAAGCGGCGTAATCGGTGAAGCTGCTGGCCGATCAGAATGTGCATCGGCGGGTCGTTTTGCAGTTGCGCGAGGCCGGCTACGACGTCGAATTCATCCTCGAAACGATGCCGGGTCGGCTTGATCCGGAAATTCTTGCGCGACCGGACATCGGTTCGCTGATCTTCATCACGGGCGACAAGGGGTTCGGAAACTGGATCTTCAATCTGGGATTGCCCCCACCGCTGGCCATCCTGTTCAGTCGGCTGCCGCATAGCGAATGGGCGGTGACGGTCGATCGTGTGATTGCCGTGCTTGAACGCGGCACCATGGCGGGCCAGATGATCACTATCACACAGGACGGCGAGCGCACGAAGCCGCTGCCGATCGGAGCAACTAATGGCTGACCAGACCTACGATTACGACGTCCTCATCATCGGCTCCGGCCCCGGCGGTTACGTCGCGGCGATCCGCGCCGCGCAGCTGGGCTTGCGCACCGCGTGCGTGGAATCGCGCGAGACGCTCGGCGGCACCTGCCTCAACGTCGGCTGCATCCCGTCCAAGGCGATGCTCCACGCGTCAGAATATTTCGACGCCGCGGCTAATGGCACGATGGCAAAGCTCGGCATCAAGGTTACGCCCGAGCTCGATTTGCCGACGATGCACGGCCAGCGGCTCGATGCGGTCAAGCAACTCACCGGCGGGATCGCCTTCCTGTTCAAAAAGAACAAGGTCACCTGGTTGAAGGGTCGCGGCGCATTCGTCGACGCGCACACCGTGCAGATCGGCGAGCAGACCGTCACCGCCAAGGACGTGGTCATCGCCACCGGCTCCTCGGTCACCGCGCTGCCGGGCGTCACGGTCGATAATGACAAGCAGATCGTGGTCGATTCGACCGGCGCGCTCGAACTCAACAAGGTTCCCGGCCACATGGTCGTCATCGGCGGCGGCGTGATCGGTCTTGAGCTCGGCAGCGTCTGGCGCAGGCTTGGCGCGAAGGTCACGTGCGTCGAATATCTCGACCAGATCTTGCCCGGTTTCGACGGCGAAATCCGCAAGGAATCGCAAAAGATGTTCAAGAAGCAGGGCATCGAATTCCGGATGTCGACCAAGGTCACCGGGGTTGCCGTGTCCGGCGATAAGGCAACCGTCACCGTCGAACCCGCCGCCGGTGGTGCTGCCGAAACGATCGAAGCCGATTGCGTCTTGGTCTCGATCGGTCGCCGTCCCAATACCGACGGCCTCGCGCTCGACAAGGCCGGGCTCAGCGTCAACCCCCGCGGCCAGATCGAAACCGACCACCGCTTCCAGACGAGCGTTCCCGGCGTCTGGGCGATCGGCGATGTCATCCCCGGCCCGATGCTCGCGCACAAGGCCGAGGATGAAGGCATTGCCGTCGCCGAGAATATCGCTGGCCTCACCGGCATCGTGAACCACGACGTGATCCCGCTCGTTGTCTACACCTGGCCCGAAATCGCTGGCGTCGGCCTGACCGAGGAAGCGGCGGCGGCGAAGGGCGAAATCAAGGTCGGCAAATTCCCGATGGCGGGCAACAGCCGCGCCAAGACCAACCACGATCCCGACGGCTTCGTGAAGATTATTGCGGACGCCAAGTCCGATCGTGTGCTGGGCGTCTGGGCGATCGCGGTGCCGGCCGGCACGATGATCGCCGAGGCGGGGCTCGCGATGGAAATGGGCGCGACCAGCGAGGACATCGCGTACACCTGCCATGCCCATCCGACGCATAGCGAAGCGATCAAGGAAGCGGCGATGGCGGTGCGGGGCAAGGCGATTCACGTCTGAGTCTGATCGCGCCAAGCTTTAGCGAAGCTAAAGCGCGGCCTCGCCGCGATCAGACCGGACGGCGGCGCTCCGGCGCCGTCCGACGCGGCTTCGCCGCGGCGCGCTTCCGTCGTTCCCCTCCCTCGGCGCAGGCCGGGGAAGCGGCTATGTAGCAACGCTCGCCTGCGCTAAGCCGCTCCCATGCTCCCGCTCTCCCCCTGGCAATTCGGCTCGATCCTGCCGTGGCTCGATCTGTTCGGCATCGCCGTCTTCGCCATCACCGGTGCGCTCGCGGCGGCCGGGCGCGGGCAGACCTTCGTGACCGCAGCCTTCTTCGCGCTCGTCACCGGTGTCGGCGGCGGGTCGGTGCGCGATCTGTTGATCGGCGCGCCGGTGTTCTGGGTGCATGATCCACTGGTGTCGGCCATCTGTCTGGCGGTCGCGGTGTTGGTCTGGCTGACGCCGCCCAGCTGGTGGCGCGGGCCGCACGGACAGACGACCGCGCTCGATTGGCTCGATGCGGTCGGCCTTGCCGCCTACGCCGTGTTCGGCGCGGCCAAGGCGCTCGCGTTCGGCGTGCCCCCCGTCCCCGCCGCGCTGATGGGCGTGGTGACGGCATGCGTCGGCGGCATCATCCGCGACGTGCTCGCGGGCGAACCGTCGATCCTGATGCGGCCGGAATTGTATGTGACAGCAGCGGCGCTGGCGGCTGGGTTGCACGTCGCGCTGGTGACGCTGGGCGTGCCACCGACGCTGGCCGCAGGCGCGGCGGCGGTGTGCGGCTTTGCGCTGCGGGCGGCGGCGATCCGGTGGAAGCTGGGATTGCCGGGGTATGGGGGGCGGTGAGGGCTAAGGCATGCGCCAGATCACCTTGCGCATCGCGTGCGTCGGTACGGGCTTGCCGTCGATTCCGAGCGCGGGCTCGTAGCGACCGCGGCGCAGCACCGCCTGACACGATGCCCGGTCGAGCGATGGCGCGCCGCTCGATTTGACGACCTTGCAGTCCGAGATCCGGCCCCTGGTGTCGATCGACCAGATGATGACGCTCGTGCCTGTCTGCCCGTTCTGGAGCGCTTCGCTTGGGTAATCGTCGTTGCTGAACCACCCCTCTGGCGCCACCGGCACCGCCAAGACGGTAGTTTTGTCGAGTTCGGCAGGATCGACGCCCCAGCTTTTGACAAGATCGGCCTGACACGTGTTGAGCGCGCCGAACGCCTTTGCCATGTCGGGCACCGCGATAGTCGCGCGGGGGCCAGCCGCTGGCTCGAGCGCAACCCCGGTGGACGTGCGCCAATGCGTCGCTGCCGGGCCGACTGCGGTAAAGGTCGTGACCGTCATAGCCTTGTCTTTTAGACCATAAATATAGGCGTCGCTGTCCATCGTGAAGCCGGAGGGTTGCAGCGTCAGCCTGGCCTTGGACTTGCGATACTCGAACTTCGCGCCAGCGGTCATCGTCACCACTTCAACCGAATCGCCGAACGGCGATGGGCTGAAACCCAAGGTCGTCCGCGCCTTCCCGATCCCGAAATCGCGCGACAGCACGCAATCGGCATCTCCATAGTCGACGGTCCAATTCCCGCTTGGCGTCAGCGGGGCGGGATCGGGGACAGCCGCGCCCTGCAGCAGAGCCACCGCAATCAAGATCGATTTCATACCGTCCCCCAACACCTTGCCGCGCGCATCCTAACGCCCCATCTGCACCCCGCAACCCGTCGCTTGCGTCATCCGAACAAATATGGAACAAACCGGCCCCATGCTGACTCACATTTCCGTACGCGGCGCGCGCGAGCATAACCTCAAAAATGTGAGCGTGGACATTCCGCGCGACACGCTGACCGTCATCACCGGCCTGTCGGGATCGGGCAAATCGAGCCTCGCCTTCGACACCATCTATGCCGAAGGGCAGCGGCGTTATGTCGAGTCGCTCTCGGCCTATGCGCGGCAGTTTCTCGAGCTGATGCAGAAGCCCGATGTCGACCATATCGAGGGCCTGTCGCCCGCGATCAGCATCGAGCAGAAGACCACCAGCCGCAACCCGCGCTCGACCGTCGCGACCGTCACCGAGATTTACGATTACATGCGCTTGCTCTGGGCGCGCGTCGGCATTCCGTACTCCCCCGCGACCGGCCTGCCGATCGCCGCGCAGACCGTCAGCCAGATGGTCGACCGCGTCATGGCGCTGCCCGAGGGTATCCGGCTGTACCTGCTCGCCCCCGTCGTCCGCGGCCGCAAGGGCGAGTATCGCAAGGAACTGCTCGAATGGCAGAAAGCCGGCTTCACCCGCGTCCGCATCGACGGCGAGATTTACGAGATCGACGAGGCGCCCGCGCTCGACAAGAAATTGAAGCATGACGTCGAGGTCGTGGTCGACCGCTTGGTCGTCGGCCCCGACATGGCGACGCGCCTCGCCGAGAGTTTCGAGGCGGCGCTGAAGCTGGCCGAGGGGCTGGCCTATGTCGATTTGGTCGATGGCACGGTGGCGGGCCTTTCTTCCCCCCTCCCGCTTGCGGGATGGGTCGGGGGTGGGGCTGTCCGCGAGGCACCGCAGTCATTTAACGCAGAACTGCCCACCCCCAGCCCCTCCCGCAAGCGGGAGGGGGGCATGGTCGGCGCCGGCATCCCCGCCAACCGCATCGTCTTCTCCGAAAAATTCGCCTGCCCCGTCTCGGGCTTCACCATCGCCGAGATCGAACCCCGCCTCTTCTCCTTCAACGCCCCGCAAGGCGCGTGCCCGGCGTGCGATGGCCTTGGCGAGAAACTGCTGTTCGACGAAGACCTTGTCGTCCCCAACCACGCGCTCAGCATCAAGAAGGGCGCGGTCGTGCCCTGGGCCAAGTCCAACCCGCCCAGCCCGTATTACATGCAAGTCCTCGGCAGCCTCGCGCGCGAATTCGGCTTCAGCCTGGAGACGCCGTGGGAAGACCTCCCCGGCGAAGTGCAGCTCATCATCCTCCACGGCACCGGCGGCAAGCCCGTCACGCTCACCTTCGTCGACGGCCGCAAATCGTATGACGTCAAAAAACCGTTCGAGGGCGTCATCGGCAACCTCAACCGCCGCGCGGCACAAACCGAGAGCGCGTGGATGCGCGAGGAGCTGAGCAAATACCAGTCGAGCGCCCCGTGCGAAGTCTGCCACGGCGCGCGCCTCAAGCCCGAGGCGCTCGCGGTCAAGATCGGCATGCGCGACATTTCCAGCGTCACGCGCCTGTCGGTGGTCGACGCGCTCACCTGGTTCCAGACCGTCCCCGCCGACCTCACCACCCAGCAAAACGCCATCGCCGAGCGCATCCTCAAGGAAATCCTCGAACGCCTCGGCTTCCTCAACAACGTCGGCCTCGATTACCTCAACCTAGATCGCACCAGCGGCACGCTCAGCGGCGGCGAATCCCAACGCATCCGCCTCGCCAGCCAGATCGGCAGCGGCCTCTCCGGCGTGCTCTACGTGCTCGACGAACCCAGCATCGGCCTGCACCAGCGTGACAATGACATGCTGCTCAAGACGCTCCGCCGCCTCCGCGATCTCGGCAACACCGTGCTGGTGGTCGAACATGACGAGGACGCGATCCGCACCGCCGATTACGTCATCGACATGGGGCCGGGCGCGGGCGTCCATGGCGGCCACATCGTCGCGCAGGGCACGTTCGAAGAGGTCCTCGCCAACGAGAACAGCATCACCGCCGATTATCTCTCGGGACGCCGCGAAGTCGCCGTCCCCAAAACCCGGCGCAAGGGCAATGGCAAGAAACTCACCGTCCACAACGCCACCGCCAACAACCTCAAGGGCGTGACGGCCAGCTTGCCCCTCGGCACCTTCACTTGCATCACCGGCGTCTCGGGCAGCGGCAAGTCGAGCTTCACGATCGACACGCTCTACGCCGCCGCCGCGCGCTCCCTCAACGGCGCGCGCGTGCTCGCGGGCAAGCACGACAAGGTCACCGGCCTGCAATATCTCGACAAGGTCATCGATATCGACCAGTCGCCGATCGGCCGCACCCCGCGCAGCAACCCCGCCACCTATACCGGCGCCTTCACCCAGATCCGCGACTGGTTCGCCGGCCTCCCCGAGTCCGCCGCGCGCGGCTACAAGCCCGGCCGCTTCAGCTTCAACGTCAAGGGCGGCCGGTGCGAGGCGTGCCAGGGCGACGGGCTGCTCAAGATCGAAATGCACTTCCTCCCCGACGTCTATGTCACGTGCGACGTGTGCCACGGCGCGCGCTACAATCGCGAGACGCTCGAGGTGAAGTTCAAGGGCCTCAGCATCGCCGACGTGCTCGACATGACGGTCGAGGATGCGGTCGAATTCTTCAAGGCCGTCCCCCCGATCCGCGACAAGATGGCGATGCTGCAGGAAGTCGGCCTGGGCTATGTCAAGGTCGGCCAGCAAGCGACGACGCTCTCCGGCGGCGAGGCGCAGCGCGTGAAGCTCGCCAAGGAACTCTCCCGCCGCGCTACGGGTCAGACGCTGTATATCCTCGACGAGCCCACCACCGGGCTGCACTTCGAGGATGTCCGCAAATTGCTCGAAGTGCTCCACCAACTGGTCGAGCAGGGCAATACCGTCGTGGTGATCGAACACAATCTGGACGTGATCAAGACCGCCGATTGGGTGCTCGACCTCGGCCCGGAAGGCGGCGTCAAGGGCGGGGAGATCGTCGCGGAGGGGACGCCCGAGGTGGTCGCGAAGGCGAAGGGGAGCTTTACGGGGCGGTATTTGGCGCCGTTGTTGAAGGCGGCCATATAATGCGAGGATGCATGGAATATATGCTGGAATTTGATTTCCGGACAAATAGAGAACATATTTCTTGCTCGCGGCGGCTGTGAGTGATATCAAAAACCGAGGGAGCCAGCGATTTTATGAAACAGGCGAATTTCGCTAGAGCAGAAGCGTCCCTGTTAACGGCTTTGTTGCAAAACTGACGTTGGGGATTCACGTAGGGAATCGAGTGGGATAGATGGGCGTGATGCCCAAACCTGCCGCACCTGTGTATCGCACGACGAAC
>NZ_BMDW01000019.1 GCF_014636175.1 Sphingomonas psychrolutea
ACCTGGAAACGCATCGGCACCTTGCTCGACGCTTTCCCGCCTCAGGAATGCGCCAACTATCTCAGAAACTCCGGCTACGCTTCAACATAAATGGATCAGACTCTAACGCCCAACCACCACCCCGCCCTTCATCACCCAGCCAACCCGCCGCACCGCCGCGATATCGCGCGTCGGGTCGCCCGGCACCGCGATCAGGTCCGCCAGCAACCCCACCTTCACTCCCCCGCGATCGGCGAGGTGGAAGTAGCGCGCATTGCCCGAGGTCGCCGCGATCAGCACGTGCGCTACCGGCATCCCCGCCGCCGCCATCAATTCCATTTCGCGGGCATTTTCGCCATGCGCGAAGACGCCGACATCGCCGCCCATACAGATTGGCACGCCGAGCGACCGGGCGAGCACAAACGACGCGCGGTTTTCGGCGACGGCGGGCGGCACCGGATCGCCGCCGCTCCAGCCGCGATAGCGCGAGACAGCGTCGGACGCGGCCAGCGTCGGGCACAAGGCGATCCCCTTCGCCGCCATGCTGCGAAAGATCTCGGGCGTGCCGCCATAGCCATGCTCGATCGTATCGGCTCCGGCGGCGATCGCGCGGCGCATCCCTTCGGGCGTGGAAGTATGGACCGCGACGGTCCGTCCGGCATCGTGCGCGGCCTCGACCGCGGCCTTCATTTCGGCGGCGGAAAAGGTCGGGCGGCTCGGCTCGCCCGGGCCCCAGCGATAATCGCCATAGAGTTTGACGACATCCGCGCCCGCCGCGATCTGGCTGCGCACGACGCGGACGAGACCATCGACGCCGCTCGCCTCTTCGGCGCCTTGCGGGATGTCCACGCCGGGTTCGAAGCCCTTGGGGCCATACGCCCCCTTGGCCACGATCGCGCGCGTTGCGACGATCAGGCGCGGGCCGGGTACGATCCCTTGTGCGATCGCCTGGCGCAGCCCGACATCGGCATAGCCCGCGCCTTCGGTGCCGAGATCGCGCTCGGTGGTAAAACCAGCGAGTAGCGTGACGCGCGCATGCGCCACCGCGCGCGCGGTGCGCAGCGCAAGTGGTTCGTGCAGCACCTGATCGTCCCAGCTCGTCTCGTTATAGGGGTGGAGGAAGAGATGCCCGTGTCCCTCGATCATCCCCGGCATCAGCGTCTGGCCAGGGAGATCGATTGTCTCGGCATCGGCGGGTGCGGTGAGCGCCGGGCCGACGGCGACGATCTTGTCGCCCGTCACCAAGACTTGCCAGCCGGGATGCGGCGCGGGATCGACGCCGTCGAACACCGCCGCCGGGCGCAGCAGGATGGAATGCGGCGCGGGTGCGGCCCCGATGACCAACCAGGCAAATCCGAGCAACCATTTCATCGTTTCGTCTCCGCAAGCGATTGTGGCGCGCAGCATTGCCCGATAGCTTCGCTGCCATGGATAGACTCCCCCGCACCGCGCGCAACCTGCTTGCCGCCACCGCCCTGTTCGCGATCGCGGCAGCCCCCGCCCCGCCAGAGGCGACGCACGTCACGATCACGCGCGATACCTGGGGCATCGCGCATGTCGTCGGGAAGACCGATGCCGATGCGGTGTTCGGCGCGATCTATGCGCAGGCCGAGGACGACTTTAATCGGATCGAGGCGAATTACCTGACATCGCTTGGGCGGACTGCAGAGGCAGAGGGGGAAAGCGCGATCTGGGCCGATCTGCGCCAGCGGATTTATGTTGATCCGGTCGATCTTCAGGCGAAGTATCGCCAAAGCGCGCCGTGGCTGCAAAAGCTGATGACGGCGTGGGCGGACGGGCTGAACTATTATCTCGCGACGCACCCTGACGTGCGCCCCAAAGTGCTGACGCATTTCGAGCCGTGGATGGCGCTGTCCTTCACCGAAGGCAGCATCGGTGGCGATATTGAGCGGATTTCGCTGAACGACCTCGCCGCCTTCTACGGCAAGACCAGCGTTGCGGTCGCCGCGGAGGATGCTGGTCCGGTACCGCGCGAGCCGCGTGGCTCCAACGGCATCGCAATTGCGCCCAAGAACACGGTGAACGGCCACGCGTTGCTGCTGATCAACCCGCACACCAGTTTCTATTTCCGTTCCGAATTGCAGATGACCAGCGGCGAAGGGTTGAACGCTTATGGTGCCTCCACCTGGGGGCAATTCTTCATCTATCAGGGCTTCAACGAGAAAGCCGGGTGGATGCACACTTCCTCCGGTGTCGATAATGTCGATGAATTTGCCGAGGATGTCGTGCGCGGCGGGGCGGGCGTTTCGTACCGCTATGGCAAGGCGATCCGGCGGATGCGGTCGGCGACGGTCGCGCTCGCCTATCGCAAGCCTGATAGCACAATTGGCACGCGCAGCTTCACAACTTACGCCTCGCACCACGGCCCGATCATCGCCGAGCGCGGCGGCAAGTGGATCGCGCAAGGCCTGATGTGGAAGCCGATCCCCGCGCTCGAACAAAGCTGGCTGCGCACCAAGGCGACCGATCTGGCGAGCTACATGAAGGTCGCCGAGCGCAAGGCGAATTCCTCCAACGACACGCTGTTCGCCGATGCCAAGGGTGAGATCGCCTATCTCCACCCGCAATTCGTGCCGGTCCGCGACGTGCGCTTCGATTATGCGAAGCCGGTCGATGGCGCCGATCCGGCGACCGACTGGAAGGGGCTGCACAGCGTGGCGAGCCTGCCTAATGCGATCAACCCGCGCGTCGGCTATGCGTTCAACACCAACAATTGGCCGTGGACGGCGGCGGGGCCGGACAGCCCCAAGGCGACGGACTATCCGCGCTACATGGATACGTTCGGCGAAAATCCGCGCGGCGTGCATGCCAAGCTATTGCTGACCGGGCGACACGATTTCACGCCCGAGCGGCTGATCGCGGCGGCCTATGACAGCTATCTCCCTGCTTTTGCCGAGCTGATCCCGCCGCTGATCACCGCCTATGACGCGCTCCCCGCCGACGACCCGCGCCGTGCGAAGCTCGCCGGGCCAATCGCGACCCTACGCGGCTGGAACTATCGCTGGGGCGCGGATTCGGTCGCGACGACGCTCGCCGTGCTATGGGGCGGCAAGATGTGGCGCGAGGTCGGCAGCTTCATTCAGGCCGAGCAGATCAACGTGCCGCACTATATCGCGACGCGCGTGCCCGACAGCCGCAAGCTCGATGCGCTGGGCGAAGCGGCGGACCAATTGACGCGCGATTTGGGCGACTGGAAGATCGGCTGGGGGCAAATCAACCGCTTCCAGCGCTTGAACGATTCGATCGAGGCCAAGTTCGACGATGCCCGCCCGAGCATTCCGGTCCCATTCACCTCGGCGCAATGGGGCAGCCTCGCCTCGTTCGGTACGCGGCCCTATGCCAATACGAAGAAGCTCTACGGATCGAGCGGCAACAGCTTCGTCGCGGTGGTCGAGTTCGGCCCGAAACTGCATGCGTGGGCGGTGACTGCGGGCGGTGAGAGCGGGGATCCGGCCTCGCCGCATTTCGCCGATCAAGCGACGCGCTATGCGGCCGGCGCGCTGCGGCCGGTCTATTTCTATCCCGCCGATCTGGCAGCGCATGTCGAACGGCGCTATCGCCCCGGTGACACGATGACGGAGGCGAAACGATGAGTCTGGCGGGTTTGGTGCGGGAAGATTTTGCCGTGCACCTCGGCAGTGTTTTTACGTTGCTCGGCGAGGAGGGCACGACGATGCCGCTGACGCTGGTCGAAGCCGAGCCGGCGCGCGGCGGCGGTTTCGCGGGGCGGGCGCCGTTCGCCTTGCTGTTCCGCAGCGACGTCCAGCACGTCGTGCCGCAGGGGCTGTACCGGCTCGAGCATCCGGTGATGGGTCTGCTCGAAATCGGCTTCGGCCCGGTCGCACAAACGGAAGCCGGGATCGAGTATGAGGCAGTGTTCAACTGAACCGCCAACCGGCACCACCGCCCTCCGAAGGAGGCGGTGGTGCGCGGGTCCGCGCTTACGATGCCGACCTGCTCAGTTGCGGGCCGGGAAAATACCTTCGAGTGCGATGCAATACAGCATGGCAAGGCGCGGCTGCGCATTGGAATGCGGCTGGTTGCCGCCGGTCGCGGTGATCGCAACCGGTGAGAACGCGACCGGCGGGGTTGCGTCCGGCGCATAAGCGAGCTGCGGATTGCTGTTCGACAAGAGCGCGGTCGGCGATGGCGCGGCGACAGCCTGCGCACCGGGGGCAGCATTTGGCGTGCCACCCTGCAAGATATGCGTGTGCGTCGGCAATTGCGGCGAGGTCAGCGTAACCGTATCGGTCCCCTGAATCTGGCCGATCACGGTCGGGGTCAGGCCGGGGGTGGTTCCCCAATGCATTGCGGCATTGCCCTGAAGATTGGGCAAGCCGAAGGTGGTGGTGCCATTCCCGCCATAGGTCGTGCCCAGGATCGAGAAAAGCGCGGAATTTTGCTGGATCGCGATGAGACCGCCATCGCACACCGCCCAGCCACGCGGTGGGTAACTGAAACCGACGATGCGAATTTCGCCAAGGAATGGATCTGCCATGATGTTGCTTCCCGAATTAGTTGCGGCTGGGGAAAATGCCCCCCAGCGCGATGATGAAGGAGACGCAAAGCGACGGCATGTGATTGTCGTGCGGCTGGTTTCCCCCGGCGGTTCCGACCGATGACGGCGACAATGCCACCGTCGTGATCGGCACCGCACCCGGCACGAGGTAGAGCGCCGCTCCGGTGCCGCCCGGTGCCGCAACCAATGCGGTGCCCCCCGGCCCCGTTAGGTTTCCCGCCGCCGTGGTCGCGACCACCATATGATTGTGCGCCGGCATTTGCGCCTGGGTTAACGTGACCGTTTCCGTTCCGCCGACCTGACCGATCTGACGCGGGGTGAGGCCGGGGCCGGCCCCTTCCCCCACGGCAATGCGCGACTGCAGATTGGGCAAGGCGAAGGTCGTGGTGCCATTGCCGCCATAGGTCGTCCCGATCAGTGTGAAGAGCGCTTGATATTGCGCGATGCTCAACAACTGGCCGTTGCAAAACGCCCAGTCGCGCGGCGCAAAATTGCCGCCGAACATTCGGATTTCTCCAATGAAATTTTGTGACATTGTGGATTGCTCCTGAAAATGCGGTCCGCAGGCGGCTCAGTTGCGCGAGGGAAAGAGGCCGCTGTTAGCGATGCAATAGTTGAGCACCAAAAAGGGCTGCATATTGTCATGCGGCTGGTTGCCACCGCCGACGCCGATCGAATTTGGCGACAGCGTGGTAAGCGGGTTGCCGGTTGCGGCCGCGTAGAAATCAGCGGCGGGGGACGTATCGTTGGCGAGCGCATGCCCGGTCGGTGTCTTCACCGTAGCGACGGTCGATGTCCCGGTCAGCGCGTGGGTATGCGCGGGCATGGTGGCGATGGTCAGCGTGACCGTTTCGGTTCCATCGCGCGCGCCTTGTGGTTCCTGGCTGGAGCGATCGATTGGCACGCGACCACGCAGATCGGGCAGCGCGAACGTTGTCGTCCCGTTGCCGCCATACGTCGTGCCGAGCAACGCAAACAACGCACTATTTTGTTGGATCGACAAAAGCTGCCCTGCGCAGAGCAGCCACCCGCGCGGTGGCCATTCCCACGGGAACAGCCTGATTTCACCCAAGAATGGATCCACGTCCTATCCTCCCCGAAGTGCGCCAGTATGGCGCGTGATGCGGCGACTCAACTCAATCACCGTCAAGTACAAAATATCGAATTTCAGGTTTTACACAATGCAAGAATGTACCGCTTTCGCAATGAACCCCGGTTATCGCGACGAACCAATTTCGCATCACTGTGGCCGAGCGCGTGATTGTGGCGGCGGAAAAGTGTGCGGTGCTGACACTAAGATCTGGGAATGCGATGACGACCGAAGCTACCGCACGGTCAAAATACATTACGGACGCGTTGTGAAGCTGGTCGCGTCGCGGCGTGACGTATCCTCAGCGCAATTATGATTGCATTTGCCATTTCGAGAACAAAGCCGGGCTGAGAACAAACAATCGGGTAAAGCCGTTCGACGGTGGGGATGAAATCCCTGTAACGATGAAAAGCTGCTAATCGACTTTCGGAAGCGGCGCGAATTGACCTGGACGACGTAAAATGGGCGCTTGCTGCCCGACCGCTTTTCCTGCCGGTAGCAGCCGTTGCGCTTTTGGGCACGCGCGCGGTGTGGCAGGTACCCCAACGGCGATAGATGTTGGAAAGCGGTCTTGCGGCTTTTGGGTACAGCGGTAAAAGAAGCAGACGTTCAAGTTTGAGAGCGAAGCAGTCGAACGCTATACGCTAAGCGCATTGTTGCTGCATTACTTCGGGACGGGGGATTTGGGGGTGGCATGACCGAGACAGCGCCCCTGCCCGCGCAGAATAAAATGGCACCCGATGCGTCCGACCTCTGTACACAATGCGGCCTATGCTGTGACGGAACTATCTACCCCAAGGCCCGCGCCTTTCCCGACGACCTTACCGGGCTCGCGGAGCACGGTTTGACCGTCTTGGGCCAAGGTGAAGACGAGAAACTGGCCTTTGCGCTGCCGTGTCCGCGTCTCAAAGGCACATGCTGCACAATTTACCAGGAACGTTTCACCGTATGTCGCAGATTCCGATGCGCATTGCTGCAGAGACTCGATGGCGGCGAGATCGATGTCACGGCAGCTCTCGCGACGGTCGCCAAAGCGCGCGCACTGGTCGCGGCGGCCGAACCGGAAGCGCGCACCGTGGCTAGGCGGTTCGAGCAGCGCCGATCGACCAGCGACTGGCGCGATATTGCCGACCCGGAACTGCGAGAGGCCGCCGGGCGACGGAACCTGCTGATCACCGCGCTCGAACACCATCTCAACAAACACTTTCGTCACCAACGTCACGACACCCCAAAGAAATAGCGTCTCGCGGCGGTCCGCAGATGCCCGCGATTGCTGTGTGGCCGCAATTGTCGGTTGCGTGGTCGGTCCCGAACGGCGGGAAGAGAGCGGGAACGGTCAGGTCGCTTGCCCGCCTGGTACCTACCGGTCCGCTTTTAGGCGGACGGGTTCGGCTGTGACGATCCGACCGGCAAGAATTGATGGACTGCGGTCTGGCGGACTTTGGGTACGCCGGCAATAGAAGCAGACCTTCATGGTCGATCGTCGTGATCTCAGCGCTTGGTTGTGGCCGTGGGAAAATGTGTTATGGAACAACAGCAACAGTTGGGGGGTGTGATGGAGACCGAATCGAACGAACAGCAACTGGATGCGCAGCAGCACCGGGCAACCAAGCGCGCATGGTCGGCTCCGCGCGTGATCGAGGCCGAGCTGTTCGATACAAGCCGGCCAAATCCTACCTATACCTCACCAGTCGACAAAGTTACCTTTATTGGCTTCAATGCTAATGTGGGTCCGGGCAGTTAAGCCTAACTGCAAACGCTGTTTGACAAGCGCGCTAGCGATTTCGCGAATCGAGCCAGTCTGTGTAGCGCGCCGCGACAAGCGACAGGATAGAGAAACGACGCGCCTGCTCGCGTGCAGCTTTGGTTCCGGCATCGGGATCGATCGCCCGGTCAAGCAGAGATCGGATCCGGGCAAAATCGAAAAACTCCGCGATCCGGGTCGTTTCCAGTAGGGCGACGGCCTCACGGAGTGACCCGTCGTCCAAACTGAGCGGATCGGCGATCGGGCCATCATTGGCGCGCGGCCGATCCTGAAATTCGCCGGGCAGAACGTCCTGCAGCGCAGCGCACGCCAGATAACGGTTGCGCCCGTCGCGCACGTCGAGATGTCGCGGCACCGCCAGCGCAAATTCGACGACGCGCCGGTCGAAAAAGGGGCGTGTCAACGCAAGGCCGTACGATGCTGCCATTGCTTCGAGTGCAGTTGCGTAGGCCGACTGGCGAAAGAGCGAATCGGTGATCACACGGTGCCGAAGGCGCTCCGATGCTCCGGCGGGAAAACGGTCGGCCCCACGAATGGCACCTGCAGCGATCAGTCGCGCCGTGAAGGATGTCTTCAAAGCCACAAGCGGGCCATTGCCCCGGAACCCACGCCGTGCCGCAATCAAAAAGCCACGGAGCGACCGCGGCAACAGCGGAAACAGCGTTTGTCGCAGCACAATGCTGCGCCAGCGCTCCCCCGTGACGCGCCGGTGTGCGCGCATCTCGTGCAGTAAGTTCGGTATGCGTCCCTGGGCCGCAAGATTCGCAAGCGCCATTTGACCGCGATCGTTGAGGGTATAGTCCCCGCCTTCCCCGTCCATTATCAGGCGTGCGCCCACCGCCTTCAGCACACCGAACGCTTCGGCATCGGCATATGCCGAGGGCGTCACCGGCAAGCCGCCGCTCGCTGCGAAAAACTCCTCAAGCCCGTCGAGCGGGTCTTGATCGCGAAAGTCGATATAATGGACGTCAAGATGCGGCATGTCGCGCTTGCACAGTTCGACCCAGGGTCGCGGATCGTACGGCCATCCCTCCGCGCGCTCGGGCATGGCCGACGTCACAGAGACCAGCTTGCCGCCCTCGGGCAGCGCAGGCCCCGCAAGCGCCGCGATCGATCCGCTATCGAAGCCGCCGCTGAGCGACAGACCCGGTCGATCGACCAGCCGCCGGACGCGGCAGGCGACCGCTTCCTCCAGAATTTTCCGGTAATTCGCAACGTAATAAGCGTCGTCATGGCCGAGATGCGCCGGGTCCGCGTGCGGTTCCCAATAGCGCCTCCCGTCCACAGTGCCGCCCGTACCGATCGCCAGCGTCGTGCCGCCGCCCGCGCTGCGAATGCCGGCGGGCAGCATCCGCCCCTCCATTGCATTGCCCCAGAAATTGACGACTGCGCCGAGCGACACTTCGTCGAGCGCGCGCGGTACGCCGGGGGCTGCCCATAATGCCGTAATGTCGGTGGCAAAGGCAAAGAAACCCTCGCCCAGATGATAGTGCAGCGCGCGCTGCCCCATGTGATCGCGCGCGAGCAGCAGCCGCTTGCGCGCGACATCCCAGACCGCGAACGCGAAATCGCCGATCAGCTTTGCCGCGCAGGAATCGCCCCAGCGGCGATAGGCGTGGAGCACGATTGCACTGTCCGGCATCGTCGCAAGCGTCGCGGGGTCGAGATCGAGCGCCACCGCGATCTCCTCGCGATTGTCGATCCGGCAATCGGCCACCAAGACCAGTCCAGCATCGCGATCGTAAAGCGGTTGCTGATCGAACGCATCCTCGCGCGTTACGCGCATCAGCCCGTGGCCAAGCCCGACCGAACCGTCGAGAAAGGTCGCGGACCCGTCGCCGCAGCGCACCGCCATCGCCGCGCCCATCCGATCGATGTCACGGTCGGCCACGCCTGCACCGTCGAAGCGCAAAATCCCCCAGATTGCGCTCAACGCTTGGGCCTAATTGAGCGTGATGGCGCGAAACTCGGCCAATTTGGTAAGGAAGCTGTCGAGCTCGGCGCGGCACGCGTCGGGCGTGACGTCGAATTCTTCGAGCAACCGCGCCTCCAGCGCGTCGCGCGTCTTCGACTCGTCGAGCAATTCCCAGATGCGCGCGCCGACGTCATTCAGGCCGATATATTTGCCTTCCTCGGCGCTCATCATCACGATTTCGTCGCCCACCTTGGCGGAAATCCAGTCACCCTGCTTGCTGATCGACATGCTCGAAATCCTCCTTGATCGCGGGCGCATAGCCCAGCCGTTCCATCATTGCCGCATGATCCTGCTCGATTCGCTTCACTTGCGCGCGCGTCAATTCATCCCGCCAGCCGCCAGCGACACCGCGCCGGAAGAAGCGGGTCTTGCCGTGTTCCGTTTGAGGTGCTTCGCCGAAGCCGGTGTCGGCTTCCTGGCGCTGCAGTTCGTCGATCGCGGCAAAGGCAAAGGCGCGCTCGATCGTAGCATCGTCGATCGACCATCCGGCGAAACACAGCGCCGCGCGCAGCGTCGGCAGCGGCGCGGCGTGCATCTCTTCATAGCGCACCAGATGGACCGGCACGTCGCGTTGATCGAGCCAACTGGCGGCATAGCCACCCCATCCGAGCAGCCGCTGACGCAATTGGTTGGTGAGCACACGCGGATGCGCACAGAAACAAAAGCTCGGATCGGCCATCATCGCGATCGCCTCGTCGATCGTGAAGTTTTGATAGTTGGCGAGCGACGCCGCGACATCGCGCGGATCGCGCACGAACAGTAGCGCCCCCGCTGCTGCTGCTGCCCCGCCCATGATCGGCTCGCCGTGGCGCGTATGGGTATAGCCGTCATGCGTCTTGACGAAGCGCACGGGATACAGCGTTTCGGGGTCGAACGGACCCTCATAGCTGTCGGCTGCGAGATACCGGTAGAGCGCGGGTCGCAGATCATCGATCTCGTCGAAGGTCAGCAGCCCCGATTCGATCAGCATGTGATTGTCGAAGCGCCCGCGCGAACTCGCGATCGAATCGGTGCTGTCGAGCGCGTTGATCGCGGCGGGCTCGGCGCGCGCCGGATCGAGATTGGAAAGCAACGCGCGAAACCAAGTATTGCCCGATTTGGGGTAGGACGTCAGCCAGACGGTGGGCCTCACCCGCGCGATTCCGCCAGTTCGGCCGCGGGTGTGAGGCCGACTTCGGCCCAATGCGCCTCAAGCTGGGCAATGGTTTCGTCCATCGCACTGAAGCGCAGCGGGCGCGTCAACATGAAGATTCCGGCGACATGTGCGATCGCCGCGCCGACCTGAAAATAGGCTTGCCGCTGCCCCATGCGCCGCACCAGTGTGGGCCGATAGGCATTGGCGACCAGCAGCCGTGACCCATCGACCAGATTGGGGCGACTGATCCCCGCCACACGCGGAGCACGATCCTCGGTCAGCATATAAACCGCGCCGACCGGCATTGGCGCGGTGCTGGCCACGCCCGGCTCGACATAAAATTTCTCCAGACGGTCGCGCATCGCCTCACCCTTGCGGTCCCCAAGCGCTAACGCTTCGATCGACCGCGTCCAGAGTTTAAGGAAGCGGCCGTCGGGGTGGACGATCGGCATCCCGGTGGCATCGAGCGTGATCGCAGCCTGATCATCGGTCACCAGCGTATAGCCACGCGCGCCAAGGGCGGCCGCCATGGTCGATTTGCCCGCGCCCGACGCGCCACAAAACAACACCGCTTTGCCCTTCACCGCAATCGCGCTGGCGTGGAGCACGATATGATTGCGCTGATGCAGCAAGATGCCGAAAACATTGCCCGCCAGAAAAATCGCAATGTCCTGATCGCCAATATCGGCGCTGCGCGAATAGCCAATGCTGTGCCCGGCCTCGAGCAGGAAACGCCCGATCGACGGAATCTCCAGCAGGAACCGGTCGGCACTGCGCTGCCAGTTTGGGCCGGTTACGCTGACATCGTCGAGCGCTTCGGGAACCACGATCGCGCGGATCGTCACGTCGGGGATTGCCACAACGTCGAGCGGAATGAGCCCTGGCAAGCGCAGATCGCTGCGCACCGTGAGGCCGGACACTCTATAGCAATACACCCGGGTAGAGCCCCTTCTCGCCTTGATCGCGTCTCTGCAGATCGACGCGTCGCCTCAAGCGATCACGCGCGCAACGTCCTGTCAAGGCGTGCGATATCGAGCTTGCCCTCCCAGCGCGCGACGACGATCGCTGCGACCGCATTGCCGATGAAATTGGTCAGACTGCGGCACTCGCTCATGAAACGATCGACGCCGAGGATCAGCGCCATCCCGGCAACCGGTACCGAGGGCACGATCGACAGCGTCGCCGCCAGCGTGATGAACCCCGCCCCCGTTACCCCCGCAGCGCCCTTCGAACTCAGCATCGCGACGCTGACCAGCAACAATTGATCCCCGATCGAGAGATGCACGCCGCACGCCTGCGCGATGAACAAGGAGGCCAGCGTCATATAGATGTTGGTGCCGTCGAGATTGAACGAATAGCCCGTCGGCACGACCAGCCCGACGATTCCACGGTCGCACCCCGCCGCCTCCAGCTTGGTCATGAGGTTGGGCAGCGCCGCCTCGGACGAAGATGTGCCGAGCACCAACAACAGTTCGGCCTTGAGATAGACGAGCAGCCGCAGGATCGAGAAACCGTGCAGCCACGCCACCGCTCCGAGGATGACCACCACAAACGCGATCGAGGTGAGATAGAAGGTCAGCACCAGTCCGCCGAGGCTGACCAAGCTCCCCGCGCCATATTTGCCCACGGTGAAGGCAATCGCGCCGAACGCGCCGATCGGGGCCGCGCGCATCAGCAGGCCGACGATGCGGAAGACGATCAGCCCGAGCCGTTCGATCAGATCGCGCACCGGATCCGCCGGTTTGCCGACCAGAGCGAGCGCAATGCCGAACAGGATCGCGACGAACAAGGTTTGCAGGATGGACCCGTCGGTGAGCGCGGACACCATTGTCGTCGGAATGATCGCCATCAGGAAACCGACCACGGTCGTCTCGTGCGCCTGCTGCGCATAATCCGCCACCGCACCGGCATCGAGCGTGGCGGGATCGACATGCATCGCCGCACCGGGCTGCACGACATTGCCGACGATCAAGCCGAGAATCAAAGCGAGCGTCGAGAAGAACAGGAAATAGCCGAACGCCTTTGCCGCGACGCGCCCGACGGTGCGCAATTCGCGCATCCCTGCGATCCCGCTGACCAAGGTCAGGAAGATGACGGGCGCAATCACCATCTTGACCAGCTTGATGAAGCCGTCGCCGAGCGGCTTCAGCGCCGCCCCCGTCTCAGGCCAAAAATGCCCGACCAGCGCGCCGAGCACGATCGCCGTCAGCACCTGCACGTAAAGGTGCGCGTAGAAGGGCGTGGGCTTGCCCGGGATGGGGGTCGCGGCCGTCGGCGCGGGTGGGATCGTCATGGGCCCATCCTAAGCAAGGATCACGGTGACACCACCCCCCGACTTGATCGAGACGTTATGGCGGTTGCAGGAAGCAGATCGCCCGCATATCAAAGGTGTAACAGGATCACCAACGATCCGGGGGCAGGAGTTTCGATGCGCAACGATGTGACGGCGGTAATCGCCGGGCTGATGATGGCCACCCCACTTTCGGCGCAAACCGTCGCTGCCCCCACCAACACACCCGCCAAACCACCCAAATGGAACGTCAACGCGCCCCCCGGCCTGACGACGCGGCAAGTGCCGATCGCGGTGAGCGAAGGCAGCTGGATGAATGTCGATGTGTCGCGCGACGGCACGATGCTGACGTTCGATTTGCTCGGCGACATCTACACCATGCCGATTGCAGGCGGCACGCCGACGCGCATCGCTGAGGGCCTTGCTTACGAACAGCAACCGCGCTTCTCACCCGACGGCAAGCGCATCGCCTTCGTGTCGGATCGCGGCGGCGGCGACAATATCTGGCTGATGAACTTGGACGGCAGCGATAAGCGGCAATTGACCAAGGAGGATTTCCGCTTGCTCAATCAGCCGAGCTGGAGCCCCGACGGCCGCTTCATCGTCGCCAAGAAGCATTTCACCACCGCGCGCTCGCTCGGCACCGGCGAGGTGTGGATGTATCACGTCTCGGGCGGCGGTGGCGTGCAATTGGTCAAGCGCGCGAGCGAGGAATTGCAGAAGGAGTTGGGCGAACCGATCTATGCCGCCGACGGCAAATCCGTGTTCTTCACGCGCAATGTCACGCCCGGCCCGATCTTCGAATATGCGCAGAATTCGTACACCGACCTGTTCGACATCGAACGCTATGACATGGTGACCGGCGAGACGAGTACCGCGGTGTCAGGCGCGGGCGGATCGGTCCGTCCGACGCCCTCGCCCGATGGCAAGCGCATCGCCTTCGTCCGGCGCGAGGCGGGCAAGTCGAAGCTCTACGTCAAGGACCTCGACAGCGGGGTCGAACGCAAGATTTACGATACGCTCGATCAGGACGTGCAAGAGACCTGGGCGGTGACCGGCGTCTATCCCAATATGGCGTGGACGCCCGACGGCGCATCGGTCGTGTTCTGGGCGGGCGGGCATATTCAGCGCGCGAAAGCCGACGGATCGGGGGCGAGCGTCATCCCGTTCGCGATCAACGATACGCGCGTGGTGATCGACGCGATCCACCCGCAGATCGTGGTGGCGCCCGATCGCTTCACAACCAAGATGCCGCGTTGGGCGAGCATGTCGCCGGGTGGGCAAAGCGTGCTGTTCGAGACGCTGGGCAAATTGTGGATCAAGCCCGCTGCCGGCGGTGCGGCGCGGCGGCTGGTCAGCGGTGACGAGGCCGAGATGCAGCTGTGGCCGAGCTGGTCGCGCGACGGGCGTTCGGTGGTGTTCGTCGGCTGGACCGATGCCGGGCTGGCCAAGGTCCGCACCGTTGCGGCGAGCGGCGGCGCGGCTAAGGACGTGACCGCGAAGCCCGGCCATTACAGCAACCCGCGCTTTGCCCCCGATGGCCGCAGCATCGTCTTTGAAAGCGGCCGCGGCGGCGGCTTGACCGCGGCGCGGGGCAGCGAAAATCCCGGCATCTATCGGATCGCCACAACCGGCGGCGGCACCGCCACGCGGATCACCAAGGGCGGCAGCGAACCGCAATTCGGCGCGGATGGCGAGCGGGTGTTTTTCCTCGCTTCTGAAAAGGGCAAGCGGCAGCTCGTCAGCACCGATCTCAACGGGCAGGCGCGGCGCGTCCATGCCTCGGGTGAATTGGTCAATGATTATCAGATCTCTCCCGATGGCCGCTACGTGGCGCTGCGGCAGAATTACGAAGCGTTCGTGATGCCGCTGCTGCCGGGCACGCAGGATGTCGCGGTCGATATCAAAAAGGGCGCGCTGCCCGTCACCCGCGCGAGCGGCGACGGCGCGGCGTTCATCGGCTGGTCGCATGATGGTGCGCAATTGCATTGGTCACTCGGGCCAACGTTCTTCACGGTCCAGACCGAGGCCCTGTTCCGCGCTGCCCCTGCGGATGACGATGCGCCCAAGTTCGTCGCGCCGAAAACGGGCATCTCGCTGTCGATGGACGTCGCCGCCGACAAGCCGACCGGCACCATCGCGCTCACTGGCGCACGCATCGTCACCATGGCGAATGCCGAGGGCGGGATCATCGACGACGGCGTCATCGTCATCCGCGGCGACCGCATCGTCGCGATCGGGCCGAAGGCGTCCACCCCGATCCCCGCTGGCGCCAAAACGGTCGATGTTGCGGGCAAGACGATCATTCCGGGGCTGGTCGATGCGCATGCGCACGGACCGCAAGGCGATGACGATCTGATTCCACAACAGAATTGGTCGGCGATGCTCAACCTCGCCATGGGTACGACGACGATCCACGATCCATCGGCCAGCGCGTCCGAGATCTTCGTCGCGGCGGAAATGCAGCGCGCGGGCAAGATCATCGCGCCACGCACCTTCTCGACCGGGGAGATCATCTACGGTGCCAAATCGCCCGATGTCTATGCCGAGATCGATACGCTCGAGGATGCGTTGTCGGACGTGCGGCGGTTGAAGGCGGAGGGTGCGAACAGCGTCAAGAACTACAACCAGCCGCGCCGCGAACAGCGCCAGATGGTCGTCGCCGCCGCCCAGCGCGAGAATATGGAGGTCGTGCCCGAAGGCGGCTCGCTCTTCGCGATGGACATCAGCCTGATCCAGGATGGCAATGCTACGGTCGAGCATAACATTCCGCTCACCACCTTCTATAAGGATGTGGTCGATCTGTGGGCGCAGACCAAGACCAATTACACGCCGACGTTGGTGGTTACCTATGGCGGGCTGGCGGGTGATCCGTATTGGCGGCAGCATACCGATGTGTGGAAACATCCGATTGTCTCGCGCTATGAGCCCCCCGCGCAATTGCTCGCGCAGAATGGCCGCCGCACGATGGCACCCGAGGATGCGTTCGTCGATGACGAGAGCGCGCGCGAGGCGGGCAAGCTCGCTGCGCGCGGCGTGCAAGTGTCGATCGGTGCGCATGGCCAGCAACCCGGATTGGGCGCGCATTGGGAGATGTGGTCGTTCGTCCGCGGCGGCTGGAGCCCGCTCCAGGCTCTGCGCGCCGGCACGATCATGCCCGCAACGTCGCTTGGCTATGCCAAGGATATCGGGTCGCTCGAAGTGGGCAAGCTCGCCGATCTCGTGGTGCTCGATGCCGATCCCACGGTCGACATCCGCAACAGCGACAAGATCCACCGCGTGATGCTGGGCGGGCGACTGTACGATCCGCTGACGATGGACGAAATCGTAACCGGCACGCGCAAAAGTGCGCCGCTCTGGTGGAACGGCAGCGGCATCGGCGCTGGCGCGATGCCAAGCGTCGAAAGCGCGACCGGGGGAGATTAAGCGACACGACCGTGACATTGAAAGGGTCGTTTCGATCAGTCTCAGGAATTTAAGTGATTGGACAGATCAATCACTCCGCTCCATCGTGTGGTATAGAGAATTAAACCAACGATGGAGAGCAGCATGAACGTCGAAGCCAAATGCCCGGTGGGCGCAGGTCGCGTGGATGGTAACGCCGTCTTGTTCGAAATGACCAACCGTTTGTGGTGGCCGAACCAGCTCGATCTGTCTGTCTTGCATCAGAATTCGCCGCAAGCCGACCCGATGGACGCGGACTTCGATTATGCCGCTGAATTCCAGAGCCTCGATCTGGCCGCAGTTAAGGCCGACATTGTCGCGCTGATGACCGAATCGCAGGATTGGTGGCCAGCCGATTATGGCCATTACGGTCCGCTGTTCATCCGCATGGCGTGGCACAGTGCGGGAACGTATCGCATTGGTGACGGTCGCGGCGGTGCGGGCGCCGGTCAACAGCGGTTCGCGCCGCTCAACAGCTGGCCGGACAATGCCAATCTCGACAAGGCGCGGCTGCTGCTGTGGCCAATCAAGCAGAAGTACGGGCGCAAGCTGTCCTGGGCCGATATGATGGTGCTGGCGGGCAATTGCGCAATCGAATCGATGGGCGGCGAAACCGCCGGCTTCGCTGGCGGTCGCGTCGATGTGTGGGAACCTGCGACCGACGTGAATTGGGGTCCGGAGCGCGAATGGCTTGGCGGTGACAAGCGCTACACCGGAGAGCGCGATCTCGCCAACCCGCTCGCCGCGGTCCAGATGGGACTAATCTATGTCAATCCTGAAGGCCCGAACGGCAATCCCGACCCGCTGCTCTCGGCGCGCGATATTCGCGAGACCTTCGCCCGCATGGCGATGAATGACGAGGAGACCGTCGCGCTGATCGCAGGCGGCCATACCTTCGGCAAGACCCACGGCGCGGGTGTGCCCGACGATTATGTCGGCCCCGAACCCGAAGGCGCACCGATCGAGCAGCTCGGCCTCGGTTGGAAGAACAGCCTTGGCAGCGGTAACGGCGTCAATACGATCAGCAGCGGGCTTGAGGGTGCGTGGACGCAAGAGCCGACCAAGTGGACCAATTTGTACTTCAAGAATCTGTTCGAATTCGACTGGGAGCTGACGCACAGCCCGGGCGGGGCGCAGCAATGGACCCCGACCAATCCCGAAGCGCAAGGCACCGTGCCCGACGCGCATGATCCGTCCAAGCGCCACGCGCCGATGATGCTCACCACCGATCTCGCACTGCGGTTCGACCCGGCCTATGAGAAGATTTCGCGCCACT
Source organism: Sphingomonas psychrolutea (assembly GCF_014636175.1). Taxonomy (GTDB): domain Bacteria; phylum Pseudomonadota; class Alphaproteobacteria; order Sphingomonadales; family Sphingomonadaceae; genus Sphingomonas; species Sphingomonas psychrolutea. Next base: position 17,495 of record NZ_BMDW01000019.1, read on the forward strand.
TCTACGAAAATCCGCAGGCGCTGGCCAAGGCCTTTGCCGAGGCGTGGTACAAATTGACGCACCGCGACATGGGGCCGCACACGCGGCTGCTGGGGCCAGAAGTCCCGGCAGAGCCACGCTTGTGGCAGGATCCGGTTCCGGCGGTCGATCATCCGTTGATCGACGCGGCCGACATTGCCGCGCTAAAGACAAAGATCCTCGACTCCGGTCTGTCGATCGGTCGGCTGGTGGCGACGGCCTGGGCCTCGGCCTCGACCTATCGCGGCACCGACATGCGCGGCGGTGCCAATGGCGCGCGGATCCGGCTCGCCCCGCAAAAGGATTGGGCAGTCAACGAACCCGCCGAACTGGCGACGACGCTCGCCAAGCTCGACGAGATCCGTGGCGGTTTCGGCAAGCCGGTGTCGGTCGCCGACATGATCGTGCTTGGCGGTTGTGCGGCGGTCGAGGCCGCAGCGAAGGCAGCCGGGCATGACGTCACCGTGCCGTTCACGCCGGGCCGCACCGATGCCACGCAAGAGCAGACCGACGCAAACTCGTTCGCGCCGCTCGAACCCAAGGTCGATGGCTTTCGCAACTTTGCGGGCGGCGATCAAGCATGGTCGGCGGAAGAACTGCTGGTCGATCGGGCGCATCTGATGACGCTCACCGCGCCGGAAATGACGGTCCTGGTCGGGGGCTTGCGCGTACTTGGTGCCAACGTCGGTGGATCAACCCACGGCGTCTTCACCGATCGTCCGGGCACGCTGACCAACGACTTCTTCGCAAACCTGCTCAAGAGCAGCATCACGATGAAGTGGGAGCCATCGGACGCAGAAGACCTCTTCACAGCACACGACCGCAAGACCGGTGCGCAGGCGTGGACGGCGACGCGCGTCGACCTGATTTTCGGTTCGAACTCGCAACTCCGCGCGCTGGCCGAAGCCTATGCAACCGACGATGCGCAGGGCGCGTTCGTCAGCGCCTTCATCGCGGCCTGGACCAAGGTGATGAACGCCGACCGGTTCGATCTCGTCTGATCGCGTAGTCGATCGACACAAAAAATGGGCGCTTGCCACTGGCAAGCGCCCATTTTCTTTTGTGCCCGGTCGATCAGAATTTCGCGGTGATCGTCCCGAAAATCTGCCGCGGATTGCCGTAAAAGGCAGTGGCAATGCCTTCCTTGCCCAGCGTCGCGACATAGGGACCGTTGGGCACCGGCACGTTGGTCAGGCTGATCGGGTTCCCCGCCACATCGGTGCGGATATATTGGTAGCCTGCGGTCTTGTAGATCTTGTTGGTGATGTTCTTGGCGTGGACGCCGATCGAATAGCGGCCGCCGCGCCCGAAGCTGTAGGTCAGATTCGCGTCCCACAGCGCATAGCCCGGCTGGTCGAGGAAGGGGCTAGCCGTCTCGAACTGGTGCGTCAGAGTGCGATACGAGAGGGTGGTGTTGGCGTTGACCTTACCCGCCCCGACCGGAATGGTGCCAGCGAGCGTCGAGGACAACGTCCAATCGGGCGTGTTCTGGAACACGCGGACGTTGGCCACGTCGACACCGGTCGGCCCGATGAAGGTCTTATATTTCGCGCTGATATAGCCGAGCGTTCCCGACAGCGAGACATTCGACCCCGGCCCGGCAAAACCGCGCGCGAGCACGCCGGTCGTCTCGAGTTCGACGCCCTTGATCGTCGCCTTGGCGGCGTTGGTTGTGATGCCGCAGAACGACTGTACCCCGCCGATGACGCAGCCGACCGAACCCGGCACCTGCACATCGCTATAATCGGAATAGAAGCCGTCGAGCGCGATGTTCAACCGCTTGTCGAACAACGAGCCCTTATAACCGATTTCATAGCTCTTCACGACTTCGGGCTTGAACAGCAGATAGTTGTAAATGTCCTGATAGGTCCGCCCCGCCGCCGGATTGGCGATCGGCGACGACGTTCCCGAACCGCGCGGATCGAAGCCACCGCCCTTAAAGCCTTCCGCATAGGACGCGTACAGCAAATGGTCGGGCGTCGGCTTGAAGCTCAACGAGGCGCGCGGCGTAAAGCGCTTGAAATTGGCGGTCCCGGTGAAATCGGTCGACGGCGCGCCGAACGGAACCGGCGTCCCGCCGAATTCAGACGTCAGCCCGAGATAGCTCGCCTTGAAGATCGTCGAGCGACGCTCATCCCACGTATAGCGCCCGCCGAGCGACAGGCTGAGCTGCGGAATGAAATCATAGGTGAAGTCGGCGAAGATCGAGCTCGTCTCGGTGCGGACGTCGCCCTTGGTATAGGCGTTGAAATTGGCGAACGTCGTCGACAACAGCACGTCGAAACCGGTCGAGGCCTTGGCCCCCAGATAATAGAAACCGACGAGCCCGTTCAGTTTGTCGCTCTTATAGGCGAACTGGAATTCCTGGCTGGTCTGTTCATTGCGATAGACCGCCGGCACATCGACATCGGTCGCCGGCAGCGCGTCGAAATCGATCGGGGTGAACGAACGATCCTTGCGGAACGCGCTGATGCTCTTGAAGGTGATCGCATCGGACAATTGTGCGGTGGCGACCAGCGACAGGCCACCGGCCTGAATGTTCTGCTTCGGGTTGTTGAGGCCGGCGCGCGTGTCGAACGCATTGGCCTGCACCGGCGCACCGCTCAACAAGCTGGTGATGAGCCGCGATCCGTTGCGCGCGTTCGATTTGTCCTCGGTATAATCGCCGGTCAGGCGCAGCGTCATGCGATCATCGGGCGAGGCGAATTCGATCGTGCCGCGCCCGGCCCAGACATCCTTGTTATAATTGTCGATGTTGAGGTTGGTGTTGCGCCCGAAGCCGCCGCGCGTCAGCCTCGCGCCCGAAACGCCGACCTTGAACAGGCTGCCAAGCGGCGTCGACAGGCTGACAATGCCATCGGCCTGGTTGAACGAACCATAGCTTCCCTTGAAGCTTGCCTCGGGCCCGTCGGCGAGCCGCTTGGTGACATATTTCACCGCGCCGCCGATGGTGTTGCGGCCATAGAGCGTACCTTGCGGCCCGCGCAGCACTTCGATTCGTTCGACTTCGTACACGTCGAGCACCGCCGCCTGTGGGCGGTTGAGATAGACGTCATCGAGATAGATGCCGATGCCGGCCTCGAACCCGGGAACGGGATCCTGCTGCCCGACGCCACGGATGAAGGCGGCGAGCGTTGAATTGGTGCCGCGCGCATTTTTCAGCGTGGTGTTGGGGGTTACATTCTGCAAATCGGTCAGATCGACGACGCCAGTCTGTTCAAGCCGCGCAGCGGAGAAAGCGGTCGCAGCGATCGGCACGTCGAGCAGGGTTTCTTCACGACGGCGCGCGGTGACGACGATATCGCCGTCCGCGACATCCTGCTGCTGCGCAGCGGGAGCCTCGCTCGGCGTGGTTTGGGCAAACACTGGAACAGCGGTAAAGGCAGCGAAAGCGGCGCTTGCATGGAGCAGCGCGCGCGCAGAAATCAGGCGTGTCATCGGTTTTCCCCTCCTGTGGCGCCTCCACAGCGGCCCCGGTATCATCCGGGTTGTGCGCCAGTCGCAGTCGCTATACTGAAACCTGAACCAGGTTTCAACTTGGGAAATAGGAGGGCGTCGTAAATGGCGGTAGAAAGTGTCCCGAATGCCACAGCGCCCGCGCTGGAGGAGGGCATATCGGCAGCCAGCGCGGGCAAGGCCCCGCGTACCGAGCGCGGGCGCCGCACGCTGCGCACGATCCTTGATGCTGCGGCGATCGAATTCGGCGAGCGCGGCTTTCACGAGGCGTCGGTCAGCGGCATCACGCGCCGCGCCGGCGTCGCGCTGGGCAGTTTCTATACCTATTTCGATTCGAAGGATGCGGTGTTCCGCGCCTTGGTGCGCGACATGTCGGATCAGGTACGCGACCGCGTCGCCCCCGCAATCCGCGCCGCGCCCGATCAGATCGCGGCGGAGCGCGCAGGACTAAGCGAGTTCATCGCCTTCGTGCGCGGGCATAAGGAGATCTACCGGATCATCGACGAAGCCGAATTCGTCGATCCCGAATCGTTCAAGCTCCATTACGCGACCACCGCCGACCGCATCGCCACCCGGCTGAAGGCGGCCGCGACGCGCGGCGAAGTGCGCACCGACGTGTCGGAAGTCCATGCCTGGGCGATCATGGGGATGAACGTGTTCCTTGGCTTGCGCTTCGGGGTCTGGGGCCAGGATATGGCACCGGATGCGGTCGCGGATGTTGTCGCTGACTTTCTCGCGCGGGGATTGTCGGCGGACGCAACCCCGAGATCAGGCTGACCTCGCACCAACCGGCCCCAGGCACAACTCGGCCACCGCATCGACGATCGCCTCAGCATCAAGCCGATAGCTGCGAAACAGATCGGGCACGTCGCCGGTCTGGCCGAAGCGATCAACCCCGAGCGGACTGACGCGCATCCCGCGCACGCCGCCGAGCCAGGACAGCGTCGACGGCGCGCCGTCGATGATCGTGACGAGCTTCGCACCGGCGGCAAGTTGCGCCAGCAAATCCTCGGCATGGCTCGGCGCGCTCGCGCCGGTCCAGCGCCCGGCATGCCGCGCCGACCAGCCGCGATGCAGCAGATCGGGCGAGGTCACCATCAGCAGCCCGAGCCCCGGCACGTCATCGGCCAGCAGCGTTGCCGCTTCCAGAACTTCGGGCGTGATCGCACCGGTGAAGACGATCGCGAGGTCGGCGGCACCGCTTGGTGGCTTCAGCCAATAGCCGCCGCGCAAGGCATCGTCCTGCCAGCCATCGTCGGCGCGCACGATTTGCGTCAGCGTCCGCGTCGTCAGCCGCAGATACACCGATCCGCCATCGTCCGCCTGCATATGACGAAACGCCCAGCCCATGATCAGCGCAAGTTCGTCGGCAAAGGCCGGTTCGAAATAGGTGAGGCCGGGCTGGCCGATCCCGATCAGCGGCGAGTTCATCGACTGGTGCGCCCCGCCCTCCGGCCCCAATGTCAGACCCGAGGGGGTCGCGACGAGCAAGAAGCGCGCATCCTGGTAGCAAGCGTAATTCAGCGCATCGAGCCCGCGCGCGATGAACGGATCATAGACCGTGCCGATCGGCATCAGCCGGGTGCCGAACAGCGGCGCGGCAAGGCCCAAAGCCGCGAGCATCAGGAACAAATTGTTCTCGGCAATGCCCAATTCGATATGCTGGCCGGCATGGTGCGCCGCCCATTTCTGCGCAGTCGGGATGCGCGCGGCGGAGAAGACGTCCTTCAATTCCTGCCGCCGGAACAGCCCGCGTTGATTGACGAACGCGCCGAGATTGGTCGACACCGTCACATCGGGCGAGGTCGTGACGATCCGGTCGGCGAGCGCCCGACCCTTCGCATCCCCCGATTTGGCGAGATCGAGCAGGATCCGCCCGAACGCGGCCTGCGTCGACAGCTCGACACCATCGGGCACGGGGATTTGATCGGGCACAGGAACTGCCGCGGCGGGTGCAAGCGCATGCGCCTGGGCGAGCGCGCTGGCCTCGACCACCGCGCGTGCAGAGGCCGCCGCATTGGCGCCAAGGCCGCCATAGGGTGCCCACTCGTCGCCCTCGGCGATGCCGAGATCGCCGCGCAATTGCTCGATCTGGCCGGGGTTCATCAGCCCCGAATGATTGTCCTTATGCCCGGCAAACGGCAGGCCATAGCCCTTGACGGTATAGGCGATGAACAGCGTCGGCTTATCGTCATCGCAGCGCGCGAACGCCTCCAGCACGGTCGCGATGCAATGCCCGCCGAGATTGGTCATCAGCGCGGCGAGCGCGGTGTCGTCATGCTCGGCGATCAGCGCGAGCGTCTCGGGAAAAGCGACCAGATCGGCGGTCAGCCGCGCGCGCCACGCCGCGCCACCCTGATAGGTGAGCGCGGCGAATTCGGCATTGGGGCATTCGTCGATCCAGTCGGCAATCGCTTGCCCGCCGGGCCGCGCGAATGTCTCGCGCTGCTTGCGCCCATGTTTCAGCGTCTCGACGCGCCAGCCGCACGTCTCGAAAATATCGTCGAAGCGGCGGAACATCCGGTCCGCCGTCGTGCTGTCGAGCGACTGCCGATTGTAATCGACGATCCACCAGCAATTGCGGATGTCATGCTTATACGCCTCGATCAGGCATTCGTAGATATTGCCCTCGTCCAATTCTGCATCGCCGATCAGCGCGATCATGCGGCCAGCATCGGCTTCGGCCATTTCGCCATGCGCGATCAGATAATCCTGGATCAGCGAAGCGAACGCCGTGATCGCCACGCCCAGACCGACCGATCCAGTCGAGAAATCGACGGGAATGCTGTCCTTGGTGCGGCTGGGATAGCTTTGCGCGCCGCCAAAGCCGCGATAACGCTGTAGCGCGTCGCGCGATTGCTGCCCGAGCATGTAATGGATCGCGTGCAGCACCGGCCCGGCATGCGGCTTCACCGCGACCTTGTCCTGCGGGCGCAGTGCGCCGAAATAGAGTGCGGTCATGATCGCGGTGATCGACGCGCAGCTCGCCTGATGCCCGCCGACCTTCAGCCCGTCGCGACTATCGCGCAAATGGTTGGCATTGTGGATCGTCCATGAGGACAGCCAGCGCAGGCGGGTCTCGATCGATTCGAGTACGGCGATGGTCGCCGGGTCGGTGTGGTGCGCGGGCGGCGTGACGGTCATATCCATGGGGATTATGGTAGCGGATCACTACGCGGATGCGATACCAATCTTGGCATGCACTCATGCCGCGTCGGCGGGACCCCCCTGCCGCGCGGCGAAATGTGCGATCAGCCAGCTGCGTACCAGGCTGATCGTCGGATCGGCGAGGTCGTCGGCGCGCAGCTTCAAATAATAGCCGAAGCCGTCGTTGATGACGGTGTCATACGGCACGACCAGCCCCCCGGCGGCGATTTCAGCGGCGAACATGTCGATATCGGCGAGCGCGACGCCGTCCGAATGCATCGCATAGCGGACCGCGAGCGCATTCGAGTCGAAGGCGAGCCCGCGATCGGCATCAAGCGCGATCCGGCACTGATTGGCATAGGTGCTCCACAACAACCCGCGTGGTTGATCCTCCAGCTTGACGTGGAGCAGATCATTATCGGCGAGGAAGGCTTCGAGCGATTTGCCCGCGTGCCGCGCGGCGGTCTGCGGCGAACTGACCGGCGCAACGCGGACCATCCACAACAAATCGGTCACGCGGTCATCGATATTGGGGCGGTCGAACACGATCGCCATGTCGGTCTCGTTGCTCGGCAAACCAACTGCGCCCGAGCTGGAAATGTCGATCCGGATCTCGGGATGTTCGGCGCGAAACGCCTGGATCATCGGCATCACGACCTGTTGCAGCAAGGTCGGCGGGATGTGGATACGGATCGGGCGGTTGGCATTGGGATTGGCGCAAATCGCGTTCATCGTCTGCTCAAGCCGGTCGAACGATTTGCTCACCTCGGGCAGCAACGCCTTGCCCGCCGCGGTCAGCACGAGCGTCTGGCCCGAGCGATCGAACAATTTGTGCCCCAGCAATTCCTCGAGGCTGATGACATGGCGGCTCACCGCGCTTTGGCTGACGTTGAGCGCTTGCGCCCCCGCCGTGAAGCTCAGCCGCTGCCCGACCGCATCGAACGCGCGCAGCGCGTTGAGCGGTAACCAGCGCCGATTGACCGGTGAGGTGCGTGCGATGGAAATCCCTTCCGGTGCGCGGACGTTATGCCCAAATTCGATACCAAGCGCGTTTTTTGGGCAGATGCAACGCCACGCGCCACGTTGGCCCGCGCCTTTCAGGTTTTTGCATGTCGCCATGCACAAATGCGATTTCAGCTGCGGCCCATGCCCATGCCACTGACTGTTGCTTGGCAGGCGGAGGCGACACGTTGGAACTGGGGGATATTTCGGCGTTGTTGCGCACGCGCCCAGCGGGCCATTCGCTGCCCCGCGCCTTTTACACCGGCAGCGCGGCGTTCGAATTCGATCTTGCCGCGATCTTCGGCACATCGTGGCTGTTTGCCGGGTTCGAAGCCGAGGTGCGCAACCCCGGCGACTACATCTCGTTCATGGTCGGGCGCTGGCCGGTCATCATCGTGCATGGCCGCGACGGCGAAGTGCGCGCGTTCCATAATAGCTGCCGTCACCGCGGATCGATCCTGTGCAAACCCGGCCAGGGAAGCGCCGCGCGGCTGGTCTGCCCCTATCACAGCTGGACCTACGGCCTCGACGGACGCTTACTCGCGGCGAGCCGGATGCCCGAGGACTTCCAGAAGAGCGAGCACGGCCTGAAGCCGGTCCATCTCGAACGCATCGCCGGCGCTATCTTCATTTGCCTCGCCGAAACGCCGCCCGACATCAGCGTGATGCGGCGCGACCTGACGCCGCTGCTGGCACCGCACAATCTCGGCCACGCCAAGCTCGCCTTTCAGTCCACGCTGGTCGAATATGCCAATTGGAAGCTGGTGATGGAAAACGGCCGCGAATGCTATCATTGCGCCGCGGGCCATCCCGAACTGGCGCGCACCTTTCCGGTCCATGCCTCGGCCTATTTCGGCTTCGCGGACGATACCTCGCGGAACTTCGAAGCGCGGATGGCAGCGCTCGGCATGCCGATGGGTCCGGTCGGCGAGGATTGGTGGCAAGCGGTGCGCTTCCCGCTCAACGACGGTACCGTCGCAATGACCACCGACGGCACGTTCAACGTCAAGAAGCTGATGAACGATGCCGGCGGCGGCGATACCGGGTCGCTGCGCTGGGCGGTCGAGCCCAATAATTTCTGCCATTCGACCAGCGAATACACCTTCGCCTTCACCGCCATCCCGGTCTCCCCGACCGAGACGCATGTCGTGTCCAAATGGCTGGTGCATGAGGATGCGGTCGAAGGCGTCGATTACGACATCGATACGCTGACGCATTTGTGGACGCAGACCAATTTGCAGGACAAGGAATTCGCCGAGAACAATCAGCTCGGCGTCAATTCCCCTGGCTACACCCCCGGCCCGTACAGCCCCGAAGCGGAATCGCTGACGCTGCGTTTCGTCGATTGGTATTGCGCCCGCGCCGCCGATTATCTCGATCGGGCAGCGGCATGAGCGCAGCGCACGACCCGCGCTGGCGCGCCGAAACGCTGGCGGTGCGCGCCGGCTATGATCCGGCGAGCGCATCGAACGCCGCCAAACCGCCGATCTATATGACATCGACCTTCGCCTATGCCTCGGCGCGGCAAGCGAAGGACATTCACGAAGCCTATTTTGAGGGCACCGGCCCCGAAGTCGGGCGGCCAGGGCATATCTATGCCCGGCTCGGCCATCCCGGGCTCGATATGGTCGAACTCCGCCTCGCCGCGCTCGATGGCGCGGAAGCGGCGGCGGTGTTCAACAGCGGCATGGCGACGCACAGCGCGATTGCCCTCGCGCATCTGCGGCCCGGCGACAGTGTGGTGTTCAGCCGCCCGATCTATGGCGGCACCAACGGGCTTTATACCGGGATGATGCCGGGCTTCGGCGTCGGCCACGCTGAATTTACCGACGGGTGCGACCGTTCCAGCGTGGAGGCGGCCGTCACGGAGGCGCTGGCGCACGGTCCGCTCAAGCTGATCGTGATCGAAACCCCCGCCAACCCGACCGCCGCGATCGTCGATATCGCGCTGGTGGTGGACATCGCCGATACGGTCGGTGCGCGCAGCGGCACGCGGCCGCTCGTCGTGGTCGACAACACCTTGCTCGGCCCGTCGATGCAGCGCCCGATCGAGCTTGGCGCCGATCTGTGCATGACGAGTCTCACCAAATATTGTGGCGGCCATAGCGATTTGATGGCCGGCGGCGTGTCGGGCCGCGAAGCGCTGGTCGCGCCGCTCCGATTGCTCCGCACCACGCTTGGCAGCCATCTCGATCCCTATACCAGCTGGCTGTTGCTACGCTCGATGGAGACGGTGCATCTGCGCGTCGAACGCGCGATGGATAACGCCCGCAAAGTGGCCGAATTCCTGCGCGAATCCCCAAAAATCGCCGGGATCACCTATCTCGGCTTCCTCGCCGAAGGAACGCCGCAGCGCGCGGTGTATGACCGGCAATGCAAGGCGGCGGGCTCGACCTTCTCCTTCGCGGTCACTGGCGGTGAGGCCGAGGCGTTCCGCTTCCTCGACCGGCTGCGGCTGCTGCGTTTCGCGGTCAGCCTGGGCGGATCGGAGACGCTGATCACGCATCCCGCGACGACCACGCATTATGCGATTTCGTCGGAAGAGCGCGCGGCCGGGGGCATTACGCCCGCGACGCTGCGCCTCTCGGTCGGGATCGAGCATGTCGACGATCTGATCGCCGATCTGGCGCAAGCGCTGGAGGCGCTATGAATGTGGTGCCGCTGGTGCGCGACGTCCACGCGCTCGACAGCAAAATTCCTCATGCCGAGACGCATTTCGATCTGGTCGTAATCGGCGCAGGTCATGCCGGAACGACCGCCGCGATCGCTGCTGCACAGACCGGCGCGAGCGTCCTTCTGATCGACGAACATCCCGTCCCCGGCGGCCAGATCGGCACCGATGTCCCCTATTTCTTCGGCGGCCGCGCCACGGCGGCGGTGCAGCAGAGCGGGCGAATGCTCGAACAAGTGTTCGGCACCAATCCCGATCTGGAGGAAGCGTTCGAACTCGGCGTCGATGTCCGGCTCGGTACGATCGCCTGGGGGCTCTACGTCAACGGGCCGGCGATGCGCGTACTTCCACAGCCGTTGCTCGGCATCGCCGATGGCGATGGCGCGATGATGGTGGGGTTCGATCGGCTGATGCTGGCGACCGGCGCGCGCGATGTCGTGCTGGGCTTTCCGGGGTGGAACCAGCCGGGCGTGATGGGCGCGCAAGGCTTCGCCGCATTGGCCACGCGCTACGAAGCGCTGGCGAGCCGCCGGATCGTGATCCTCGGGTCGGGCGCGCTGGGGCTGGAGACGGCGCAGCTCGCGCTGGCGCACGGGATCGAGGTCGCCGCGATCGTAGAGGTTGCGGACACGGTGCAAGGTCCGACCGCGCGCGCGGCGCAGGTCCGCGCTACGGGGATTCCGATCCATCTAGGCACCACCATCGCCGCGACCAAGAGCGGGATCGATGGAGTCGAAGGTGTGACGCTTGCTCCCCTTCACGCCTCCCCGGAGAAGGCCGGGGCCCAGGTGCGCAGCGTCGATGGCGGAGGACAGCACCCAACTTCAAATCCCATCGATACTGGGCCCCGGCCTTCGCCGGGGGGGAACTCAAGGATCGACCTCGTCTGCGACACGATCGTCCTGGCGATCGGAGCAACCCCCGCGACCGAATTGCTCGACGCCGCCGGAACCCGCCAGACCGAGACGATCACGCTGATCGGCGATGCCGCGATCGCGACGCGGCCCGACCCTGCCTATCTTCAGGCGTGGGCAACGGCCCTTGCCGAATATGCCGCGCCCGACACGATCGTCTGCCAGTGCGAGGACGTCACGCGCGCCGACCTAATCGGCGTCCAACCGCCGCACTATCTCGATCGCCCGCACGCGATGGCCGCGCGCTCGCTCTCCTCGCTGCTCAACGACGGCCCCGCGCATCCCGACCAGATCAAGCGCCTGACGCGCGCCGGCATGGGCCAGTGCCAGGGTCGCCGTTGCCGCGATCAGGTGGCGTGCCTGCTCGCCGAGCAGCAACACGTTTCGCTGAGCGCGGTGCCCGTGGCGAGCTATCGCGCGCCGGTCCGCCCCATCCCGCTCCGCGTGCTCGCCGACTGGCAGGAACGCGGCGATATGGCCGCGGGGTGGGACGTGTGGTTCGGCATCCCGACGCAATGGACGCCCTATGCCATGATCGGCACGCCGGAGGAGGCCGAGCACGTCGCGGGGCTCGGCGGCAACATGCATGTCTGACGCCGACACGCCATCCGGCGCATCGGTCGTGGTGATCGGCGCGGGCGTTACGGGCTTGAGCGCGGCGTGGTGGCTGGCGCGCTCAGGCCTTGATGTCGTGGTGATCGACAAGGGGCTAGTCGGCTGGGAAGCGTCGGGCCGCAACGGCGGCGGCGCGTCGCATTACCAAAGCCCGCTCTTTGCCGAAGAACAACGGATGTGGCCGCAGATGGACGATTTGCTCGGCTATCCGACCGAATATGTGCGCGAACGCATCATCATCCAGCGCGATCCCGATCTGCTCGATCATTACCGCGCGGTCGGGCGGATGTGCAGCGCGATGGGCTACCGCGTCGACGATCTCGATGCAGCCCAAGCGCAGGAAGCTGTGCCGTTGACCGACGAGACTTGCCTCGGCGGCATCCATCTGCGCTTCGGTGGCCATGCCAATCCGCAGCGTACGGTGCAGGCCTATGCCTGGGCGCTGCAGGATCTTGGTGGACGCATCCTGCAGCATTGTCCGGCGCTATCGATCGAAACGGCGGGCGGCAAGGTGGTTGCGGTCGAGACACCGCGCGGGCGAATCGCGTGCGATGCCTTGGTCGTCGCGGCGGGGCCGCAATCGGGGATGTTGCTCAGCCCCCTCGGCGTCGATTTTCCACTCGCCTCGGCCCGCGCGGAGATGATCGTGACCGAGCCTGCGCCGCTGATGAGGATCGGCGGCGTCGATGGCAACGGCCTGTACGGACGCCAGACCTTGCGCGGTAACCTTGCCTTTGGCGGCGGGCCGCACGAGTGGATCGCGATGGATGCGACCGGCCCGAAAGCGCGCCCGACCTCGCCTTTGGTGCGCAACCTCGCGCGCCGCGTCGCCGAGATGTTTCCGCGCGCCGCGCAATTGAACGTGATCCGCTCCTGGGCCGGGGTGATCGAGAACACCCCCGATGGCCGCCCGATCATCGACCGGCTCGACAATCCTGGCAACGTCACGGTAGCGACGATGTCGGGTGTGGGCTTCGGCCTTTCCCCGGCCAGCGGCCATGCGATCCGCGATCTCGTGATCGACGGAATCTGCTCCTTCACCGAAATCACCAAGCTCGGCCTCGCGCGTTTCGCGGACCTCGAACCCGATTGGCGTGAACGCCGTGGGTGGGCGGTATGAAGCGCTATTCGGCGCTGGCGCTGCTCAAGGCCGGGTTGACCGGACAGCGCGGCTGGGACCGGGCGTGGCGCGATCCCGAACCGAAAAAGAGCTACGACGTCATCATCATCGGCGGCGGCGGGCATGGCCTGTCCACGGCCTATTATCTCGCCAAGGTGCACGGCATTCGCAACATCGCGGTGCTGGAAAAAGGCTGGATCGGCGGCGGCAATACCGGGCGCAACACCACGATCGTGCGCTCCAATTACCGCCAGAAGCCGCTGCATGACCTGTTCGACTTCGCGCTGAACCTGTGGGAGGGGATGAGCGACGAGCTCAACTATAACGTGATGTTCTCCCCGCGCGGTGCGCTGTTCCTCGGCCATAGCGACAGCGACATGACGATGCTGGCGCAGCGCGGCGATGCTTTGCGCTGCGACGGGATCGATGCCGAACTGCTGAGCCGCGATCAGGTGCAGAAGCTGATCCCGTTGCTCGATATGTCGGCGAGCGCGCGCTTCCCGATTCATGGTGGCATGACCCAGCGGCGTGGCGGCACCGCGCGGCACGATGCGGTTGCCTGGGGCTATGCCCGCGCCGCCGATGCGCTGGGCGTCGACGTGATCCAGAAATGCGAAGTCACCGGCTTTACGATGGACGGCGGGCGCGTCACCGGGGTCGAGACCAATCGCGGCAGCATCGGCGCGGGCCGCGTCGGCATTTGCGTCGCGGGCAATAGCGGGCCGGTCGCGGCGATGGCCGGGCTGAAGCTGCCGATCGAGGCGCAAACGTTGCAAGCCTTCGTCACCGAACCGATCAAGCCGATGATCGACACCGTCATCATGTCGCAATCGCTGCATTGCTACATCAGCCAGTCGGACAAAGGCGGTATCGTGCTCGGCGGCGACCCCGATCAATTTCCGAGCTATGCGCAGCGCGGCCTGCCCGCGCGGATCGAGAAGGCTGCGGCCGAGGCGATCGCGTTGGTCCCTGCCCTCTCCCGCCTGCGGATGGTGCGGTGCTGGTCGGGCACCACCGACATGAGTTTTGACGGATCGCCGATCATCTCAGGGTTGCCGGTCGACAATCTCTATCTCAATGGCGGCTGGTGTTATGGCGGGTTCAAGGCGACCCCTGCATCCGGCTGGTGCTACGCGCATTTGCTGGCGACGGGCGCGAGCCATGCGCTTGCTGCACCGTTCGCCTTCGATCGCTTCGCGCGGGGGGCCACGATCGATGAAGCCGGCGTCGGTTTCATGCCGCAACTGCGATGATGCAGATCGACTGCCCTTATTGCGGCCCGCGCGCGCAAGTGGAGTTTGCCTACGAACGCACGCTCGATTCGATCGTCACGCTCGATATGCCGGCGGAGGAAGCGGTGTCGCGGCTCTATGCCCGCGCCAACCCGCGCGGGCTCGACGACGAGCTTTGGCGGCACAGTTTCGGCTGCCGTCAATGGCTGGTGCTGCGCCGCCACCGCGTCAGCCATGCGATCGTCTCGATAACGGAATATGCCCCATGAGCGGCCCGTCGCGCATTCCCGGTGGCGCGGAGTCGACGCTGCGCTTCCGCTTCGACGGCGTGGAGTATCGCGCCCGCCCCGGCGACACGCTGGCGGCGGCGTTGCTGGCGAACGGGGTTGGGCGCGTCGCGCGCAGTTTCAAATATCACCGCCCGCGCGGGGTGATGGCAGCCGGGGTCGAGGAGCCCAATGCGCTCGTCACCGTGGGGGTAGGCGGACGCACCGAACCAAACACGCGCGCGACCGATCTGTACGTCTATGACGGGCTGGTCGCCGTCAGCCAGAATCGCTGGCCAAGCCTCGCCTTCGATCTGGGCGCGATCAACGGCATTGCGGCACCGTTTCTGGCCGCCGGATTCTATTACAAGACGTTCTTCGGCCCGGCATCGCGCTGGATGCTCTACGAAAAGTTCATCCGCCGCGCCGCCGGGATGGGCAAGGCACCGACCGCGCCCGACCCCGACGCCTATGAACACCGCGCGGCGTTTTGCGACGTGCTGGTCGTCGGCGGCGGTGCCGCTGGCATCGCCGCCGCGCGCAAAGCGGTAGCGGCGGGGGAACGCGTGATACTGGTCGAACAGCAGCGCGCGCTGAGCGGCTCGATCGAAGGCGTACGCATGCTCACCCGCACCACCGCATCGGGCCTGTGGGACCACGGCTTCGCGACGCTGGCCGAGCGACTGGTCGAACCCGGCCAAACGCCCACGCCCGGCCAGCCGGCGCAGCGCCTGTGGCACGTCCGCGCAACGCGCATCGTGCTGGCGACCGGCGCGATCGAGCGGCCACTGACCTTTGCGGGGAATGACCGCCCCGGCGTCATGCTGTCGCAGGCGGTGCGGAGCTATATTGCTCGCTTCGATGTGCTTCCCGGCGAGCGCGTTGTCATCGCCACCAACAACGACGACGCCTATGCCACTGCCGATGCCATCGCGGCGGCGGGCGGCGAGGTCGTCGCGATCCTCGACTCGAGGGCGAGCGGACCTGCGACGCACTTCCCGGTTTTCACTGATGCCGTGCCGCTTTCGACCAGCGGCCAAACGCACCACCTCGCTTCGGTCAAGGCGCGGGTCGGTGCCGGCACGCGCCGCTTCGACGCCGATCTGCTCGCGGTGTCGGGCGGCTTCACCCCCGTCGTCCATCTCCACAGCCAGGCCGGCGGAAAGCTCGACTGGCGTGAGGATTTGCAAGCCTTTGTCCCCGGCGCGTCGCCGCAAGCGGTGAGCAGCGTCGGCGCGGCGGCGGGCGAGGTTCCGGCAATCGCGGCAACCGTCGCCGTCCTGCCCGATCCGAAGCACAGCTTCATCGATTTCCAGAACGACGTAACCGCCTCTGACCTGGATCTAGCCTGGGCCGAGGGGTATCGCTCGGTCGAGCATCTCAAACGCTACACCACGCTCGGTATGGCGACCGATCAGGGCAAGACGAGCAATATGGCCGCGCTCGCGCACCTCGCCAGCGTTGCGGGTGTGACGATCCCGCAAGCGGGCCTGACGACCTTCCGTCCGCCCTTCACGCCGTTGACCTTGGGGGCGCTGGCGGGCGCAGATGGCGGTGGCCATGCCGCACCCGCGCGTCGTATCGCTTTGTACGACCGCCACCAACGGCTGAACCCGCTGTGGCAGCCGCTCGGACTCTGGCATCGCCCTCGCGCTTATCCGATTGGCGACGAAACGCTGCACGCCGCAGCGCTGCGCGAGGCGCGGGCGGTGCGTACCACCGCCGGGATCGTCGATGTCTCGACGCTCGCCAAATTCGCAGTGACCGGGCCGGATGCCGCCGCCTTCCTCGAAATCGTCTGCGCGACCGGGGTCGCGAAGCTGGCCGTGGGGCGCGGGCGCTACACCTTCATGCTGCGCGAAGACGGCATGGTGATGGATGACGGCACCGTCTGGCGGATCGCCGAGACGCGCTATCTGCTCACCAGCTCGACCGGCGGCGCGGACCGGATGGAAGCGCATCTGAGCTACGCGCACCACGTCCTTGCGCCGCAGCTGAAAGTCTCGGTGGTCGCGCAGCAGGAGCATTTCGCCGGGATTGCGCTCGCCGGGCCGCTGTCACGCGAGATTCTTGCCGCGCTGACCGGCACCGAAATGCCCGCCCATATGGGTGTCGCGCAGGCGGCGATTGCAGGCGTGCCGGTGCTCATCCTTGCCGCCAGCTATAGCGGCGAGCGCGCGTTCGAAATCTATGCCGAGGGGCATTTGGCGGGTCCGGTATGGGATGCGCTGGAAGTCGCGACGCGTGCGGCCGGAGGGTATCCCTACGGCCTCGAAGCGCTGGAATTCCTTCGCATCGAAAAGGGCCATATCGTGATCGGTGCCGAGGGCGATGGCCGTACCACGCCGCACGATTTATCGCTCGAAAAGATGCTGCGCAAGGCAGGTGGATTCATCGGCGCGAGCGGCCTGACCCGGCCCGCGCTCGCCGCCGCAGACCGCGCGCAGCTCGTCGGCCTGACCAGCGACACGCCGATCCCCGAGGGCGCAATGCTGATCGCGCACGATGGCGCGCCGGTCGAAGGGCATGTCACCTCCGCCGCAGGCCGCGTGATCGGAACCGGCGCGGTCGCGCTGGGCTTGCTCGGCGGCGGGCGGGCGCGGCTGGGCGATGTGCTGCTTGCCTCCTCCCCGACGCGCGGCCAGTCGGCACGCGTGACCGTGACGGCACCGGTCTTTTACGATGTGGAAGGGACGCGCTACCGTGAGTGATCCATCGGTGGCCTTCAGCATGGCAGCCGCAGGCGACGTGATTGCGCTCGATCGCTGGGATGCAGCCCCGCCCGACGTCGCGGCGGGTACGCGCCTGCTGCAAGTCGAGCCGCGCCGCTGGTGGCTGATCGGCGCTTGCGCGCAGACCGACACGCTGACCGCGCAAATCGGCGACACCGGCGCCTTGAGCCCGATCGGCGGCGGCCTGACCCGCGCGACGCTCACCGGCGCGGGTTGGCGCGAAGTATTGACGATCAGCGGCTGTTTCGATGTCGAGGACCCGCGCTTCGGCGTGGGCAAGATCGCCGCGACGACGCTCCATCATGTGCCGGTGTGGATCGCACCGACGGGTGACGAGATGTGCGAGGTCTATCTCGCCAACAGTTACGCGCCTACGCTCCACGAATTATGGTCGCGCAGCGCGACCGGCCAAGGGGGGCCTTCATGACTTCATCGCCTGCACCGCGTCTCGATTCCGCGCGCTGGTATGTCGTGCTGGTGCTTGGCCTCGTCTATGCGGTCAACATCGCCGACCGCTATGTCGTGGCGACGGTGCTGGAGCCGATCCGCAAGGAATTCGGGCTGAGCGATTCGGGTGTTGCGTGGCTGACCGGCGTAACGCTCGCTTTCTTCTACATCTCGGTCGGGCTGCCGATCGCCAGACTGGCCGACCGATCGAACCGCCGCAACATCGTCGCTGCCGCGATGATCCTGTGGTCGGCAATGACCGCGCTGCTCGGCTTTACCCAGAATTATTGGCAATTCCTGCTCGCGCGCATCGGCGTGGGCGTCGGCGAAGCGGGGGGTACACCGCCGTCGACCTCGATCATCGCCGACAATTTCCCGCGTGGGCGGCGGGCCTATGCGCTCACCGTTTATGCGCTCGGCTTGCCGCTCGGCGCGTGGATGGGGTCAAGCCTCGCTGGCGCGATCGTCGAATATTTCCATAGCTGGCGCGCGGCCTTCATCGCGCTCGGCATTCCCGGCGTCGTGTTCGGCGTGCTGATCCTGCTGACCGTGCGCGAGCCGGTGCGCGGTCGCTTCGAACTGGTCACCGAGGACAGCGCGCCGTCGGCCACCTTTACCGAAACCTGCCGCTATCTGTGGTCGTCGCGCTCGGCATGGCACATCAATGCGGCGGGGACGATCATCTGCCTGTGGGGCTGGGGTTTGCTGTGGTGGACGCAGACCTATCTCGAGCGCGAATATGGCCTGTCGACCGCACAGGCTGGCGCACGGCTTGGCACGATCTATTTCTGGGCGGGCAGCGGCGCGACAATCGCCACCGGCATGATCCTCGCCATGCCGCAAATGCAGGATGCCAAGCGCGTGGCGTGGATGTTGAGCGGACTGGTGCTGCTGTCGACCATCCCATCCTTCATCGTCTATTACACGCATTCGCTGACGCTGGCGACGGCGATGCTGTGGCTCGTCGTGCCGACCGCGTATCTCTATGTCGGGCCGACCATGGCGCTGCTGCTCAATTTCCTGCCGCCGACGATGCGCGCGCAGGGCATGGCGATCAGCTTGCTCACCGCCAATGTCGCCAATCTGATCATCGCGCCAACCGCCGTCGGCTGGATCAGCGATACGCTGGCCGGGCCGCTCGGCAGCAATGCCGAGTCCTTGCGCTATGCGCTGATGGCGTTGTCGCTGACCGGCTTCTGGGCGGCCTATCATTACTGGACCGCAGTGCGGACCTTCGCGGCGGACGATGCACGCGTACAAATGGTCGGCGCGACCGCCTGACTCTTGGAGCACCAATGACCGCACAACCCTTCATCCTGACCCTGTCGTGTCAGGACCGCCCCGGCATCGTCGCGGCCGTCTCGGCACATATCTTCGTGTGCCACGGCAACATCACCGATTCGAGCCAGTATAACGACGCGGATTCGGGCCGCTTCTTCATGCGCACCGCGTTTGCGATTCCCGCAGAGGGCGACCCCGCCACCTTGCGCGCCGGGTTCGATAGCCTCGCCAGCCGCTATGGCATGACGCTGTCGCTGCGCCCCGCCGATGCGCGACAGAAGGTGCTGATCCTGGTATCGAAGTTCGACCATTGCCTGGTCGATCTGCTGTATCGCCGCCGCATCGGTGAGCTCGACATGGATGTGGTCGGGATCGTTTCGAACCACCCGGCCGCGCATTTCGCCAAGCTCGATCTCGCCGACATTCCGTTCCACCATTTGCCGATCACGCCCGCGACCAAGGCCACGCAGGAGGCCCGGATCTGGGCGATTCATCAGGACAGCGGCACCGATCTGGTCGTGCTCGCGCGCTATATGCAGATTTTGTCGGATGATCTGTCGGCCAAGTTCGCCCATCGCTGCATCAACATCCACCACAGCTTCCTGCCCGGTTTCAAAGGCGCTAAGCCCTATCATCAGGCGCACGCGCGCGGGGTGAAGGTGATCGGCGCGACCGCGCATTATGTGACCGGCGAGCTCGACGAAGGCCCGATCATCGAACAGGATGTCGAGCGGATCAGCCACGCCGACACCGCCGAGGATCTGGTGCGCAAGGGCCGCGATATCGAGCGGCGCGTGCTGTCGCGCGCGGTTGGGTTGCATTTGAGCGGGCGCGTGCTCGCCAACGGGGCGCGGACGATCGTATTCCGCGATTGAAGGATTGCGCATGCTGTTCCTGCTTGCCGCGGCGGTGACGCCAGTACCGACCGACTATCGCGTGCCCGCCAACTGGCTGTGCCGCCCCGGTCGGGCGGATGCCTGTGCTGGCGACATCGCCGCCACGATCGTCGCGCTTGATGGAACGCAAACGGTCGAACCCGCCGCCAAGCGCGCGGCCCCGAAGGCGGATTGCTTCTATGTCTATCCCACCACATCGATGGACCCGACGCCGCATAGCGATTTGATCGCGGGCGATGGCGAAACGGGGATGGCCGCGTCGCAAGCGGCACCGTTTCGTAGCGCGTGCCGGGTGTTTGCGCCGCTCTACCGGAGTGTTACGCTGCCTGCGCTGCGCGCCGCGATGCGCACCGGCACGCGGCTCTCCGGCGCCGATTTCGAGCTGCCTTATGCCGATGTCCGCGCGGCGTTTCGTGCGTATCTGACGCGGGACAATCACGGGCGGCCGTTCGCGCTGATCGGCCACAGCCAGGGGTCGGCGCTGTTGAAGCGGCTGGTGATCGAGGAAATCGACGACAAGCCGATCCAGCGGCAAATGCTCTCGGCGATCCTGCCGGGAACGGCCGTGCTGGTCCCGCGCGGGCGCGATGTTGGCGGCGACCTGAAGTCCGTTCCGCTGTGCCGCGCGGCGACGCAGACTGGCTGCGTCGTCACCTGGGCGAGCTACCGCGACACCAATCCGCCGCCCGCCAATGCCTTGTTCGGACGCGCAGGCGGGTCCGATCTGGTGGCAGGCTGCACCAATCCCGCGCACCTCACCGGCGGCGTGGCGCCACTCGATCCGCTGCTCGGCTTTCCGTGGTGGCGGGGCGGCGTCGCGCAGTTCAAGCAACCGGCGATCTGGGCCGCGCGGGGCAAGCCCGTCGGTACGCGTTTCGTGCGGATGCCGGGGCTGTTGTCGGGCGCATGCGTCGCGCGCGGCGATGTCCGCTATCTGGCGGTGCAGGTGACGCCGGGTGCCGCGACCGATCTGGTCGCCGCGACGGTCGGCCCAGACACGGTCGGCGACACTGCTTATCCCGATTGGGGCTTCCACGTGATCGACATCGCCATCGTCGAACGCGATTTGATCCGGCTGGTCGCGGCGCAGAGCGCGGCGTGGCACAAAAGAAAATAGGGGACGGTTGCCCGCCCCCCATCTTCATTCCTCACTTTACGAAACGGTCAGAACTTAACCTTCGCCCGCAGCCCGATCGTGCGTGGACGTGCCAGCGTGTTGCGGCTGCCGGCCTGATAGACCTGATAATAGGTCGCGCGCGCGATGTTGGTTACCGTCACGCCGTCGGCGAGGTTGTTGCCGTACACACCGAATTCGAACTGGCCGATATTGTACGTCGCCGATGCGCTGAGATTGTGAGATTCGGGGATCACGGCAAAGGTCTGGCTCGGTCCGGTCGCGGTCAATTTGCCCCCGGTCAGCGTCGTCGAGAAGTTGTTGAAGGTGGTGTTCTGCGACGATTGATATTGATAGCCGAGCTGTAAATGCAAATCGCCGTGGCCAACCGGGCGATCGTAGAACGCCTGGAAGTTCGCGGTATATTTCGGATAATAAGGCGTGCGATCCCCATCGAACGCACCCACCGTCGGAATATCCCCATTGGCCTTCGAATCGTTGATCGAACCGCTGAGCGACAATGTCAGTTCGGGCGTCGCCTTGATCATCGTTTCGAGCTCGAGGCCCTTGCTGGTGATCTTGCCCTTATTGTCGGTGAAGAAATACGAGCAGTTCAGCCGCAACCGCGTCTGCACATCGGACCAGTCGATATAATACGCACTGGCGTTGAGCGTGATGCGGCCGCCTGCCAGCTTCGCTTTCTCGCCGATCGTATAGTTCCACAATTTGTCGGGGCCGAAGGTCAGCGGCGCTGCGGTATAACCATAGGAGGCCAGATTGCTCGCGCACTGCCCGGCAATGCCCGCAGTCCCGATCGGCACCGGCTGATTGCCGCCGCCATAGCGGAAGCCCTTGGCGACTTCGCCATAGACCAGGAAATCGTCATTGACCTTGTACGAGATATTGCCGCGCGGGTTGAACCCATTCGACTTCAGCGTCGCATTGGTTGTCAGCGGCACGTGGTTGACGACGCCGTAAAAGCCACTTTCGAACAGGTAATATTTTTCCTTAAAGTTGAAATAGCGCACGCCCGCGGTCAGATCGAGCCGGTCGGTGACGTGCCACGTACCATCGGCATAAGCGGCGAACTGATGCTCGTTGACGTCCTGCAGGCCCGAGAAGATGTCGTTCGGCTGGAACGCGCCATCGACCGTCTGCGAATTATACTTGCCGCCGGGCACCGCGAACGGGCCGTAGAAATAATTGACATAGGACAGCGTATCGAAGCCTGCCGTGGGAATGTCCTGCCGCAAATGGCGGTCCTGCTGTTCGTAGAACACGCCGACCGTCCATTTCAGCGGGCCGCCGCTCTTCGAGACGAGCCGCGCCTCGCCCATATAGTCCTTCAGTTTCTGGTCGATCTGATACAATTCGGCCGGCAGCGAACGCGCGAGATTGTCGCTATACGCGGTCGGCGCTTCGAACAACGGATAGGTGTTGGTCTGCGGCGTCAGCGCCGAACCGTAATCCTGGAAGAAATAGCCGATCTGCGGCTCGACCGACGCATCGAAGCCGATCGCACGATCGGTATAGGCCCCCGTCACGATCAGATTGGCAAAGCCCGCATCGTAATCCGCACCGAGCTGATACAGCCGGAACCGGTCATCGGTGCCCTCGGGGCCATTGGTCAGGACCGTGTAGGGCGCGAGACCGCTGAACGCGGAATTGAGACCGCGCGCGATGCTGCGTTCATAGGTGATGCTGCCATCGACCGTCAGATCGGGGCTGGGGGTCCAGCGCACCGCGACGCGACCCTGATAGGTGTTGTTGCTATTAGCGTTCTGCTTATTGCGCAAACCGATATTGTCGATGAAGCCGCCATCGCGCCCGACATAGAAATTCGCGCGGACGGCGAGCGTGTCGGAGACGATCGGCAGGTTGATCATGCCGCGGATGTTGTAGCTGGCAGCCCCATGTTCGGTCGTGGCGACGCCCGCCTCGGCGGTGCCGAAGGTCTTGGTAAGACTTGGCTTGGCGGTGACGAAGCGGATCGTGCCCGCCATCGATCCGGCGCCGAACAGCGTGCCTTGCGGCCCGCGCAGGATTTCGACGCGTTCGAGATCATAGACCTTCAAATCGGGCGTCTGGCCCTGCACCGAGATCGGCGTATCGTCGAGATAGACCGCGACGAGGCTGCGATCCGACGTATCCGACGTGGCATAGCCGCCCGTCGAAAGACCGCGCATGTTGAATTTGTTGAACCCCGGCGCACCCTCGGTGATCGACAGCGACGGCGTGAATTTGGCGAGATCGGACAGATTGCCCTGACCCGATTTGGTGATCTGATCGATGTTCACCACCGAGACCGCGATTGGCACCTTCTGGAGCGATTCGGCACCCGAACGGCTGGCGGTGACGACGATGTCGGTCAATTCATCCTTGGCCGGCGCTGCCGGAGCGGCCTGGGCTGCAGCAGCGGCGGCAGGATCGGGTGCGGCGAAGGCGGCGCTGGGTGCGACCAGCGCGAGGCTGGCACCCGATGCCAGCAACAACGCCAGCAAGGACGTGCGCCGACCGAAATTCTCGGTCTGGTGATGCGAAGTCGTCATGATTCCCCCTTATCGAACAAACTCGTCAAAGCGTCGTACCGTCGCTCGGGGCTGCATGGCCCTCGCGCTGACGGACGATTGGAGGTGCCCCCCATTTACAGAGGCTCATCCCATTCGTGGCAAGCGCAAAGCAAAATTACTGGATAGGGGCATCCAATATTGCGATCATGGCCGATCTGCAGGCCCGTTGGCAAGCGCGCCGAGTGCGGACTTAAGCGGAACAAGCCACGGATCGAAGTGCCGCCACTGATCGAGCCCGTCGCGAAAGATCGGGCGGCGGACCTGTTCGGAACTGGGCGTGCGCACCGCGCGGTCGTTGTCGAAGAAGCTCAGGCAGGCGGGTTCGAACGCCAGTCCGACATGATCGAGCAAGCGCCGCACTTCGCGCTCGGGCGCATCGACCAGCGCTTCGTACGACAGGCGGTGAACACGCCCGGGCAGGACCGCATCGAAATGCGCCATCAGCGCGACGTAATCCGCAAAGTAGCGCCCGAGATCGCCGAGGTCGTAACTATAGCCCTGCCCCGCTGCAAAACCCTGTTTGAACAGCGACACGCAGCAGGCCAGCGGATGGCGCCGGACATCGATGATCCGCGCGTTGGGCAGGATCAGGTGGATCAGGCCGATATGCAGGACATTGCCGGGAAATTTGTCGACAAAATGCGCGCGGTCGGTGGCGCGACGCGCGCGGGTGCGGTCGAGATAAGCGGCCCCGAGATCGGCAAAAACCGCCAGCGGCAAGCGCGCCAGGGTGTGCGGATAGTCACCCTCTGCACCCGCCACTTGTAAGGCGAGCGCAGTGATGTCGGGCAATTCCGACAAGCCCTCGACCCCGCTGTGGCTGGCCAGAATTTGCTCGACCAGCGTCGATCCCGAGCGCGGCATGCCCAGCACGAAGATCGGATCGGGCGCGCCGCAGCCTGAACCCGCGCGGTTGGCGAAGAAGGTCGTGCTGTAGGTGGCAATGCTGCGCTGCACGAAGGCAGTGTGCGCGGCGGCATCGTGCGGATTGGCGGCGCGGCGGGCGGCGTTGGCCTGTTCGTAACTGGCAAAGGCGGGTTCGTACTCCGCCGCATCCTCCAGCGCCTTGCCAAGCGCGAAATGGAGATAGGCCCGATCATCGGTGCCGAGATCGCCGCCACCCAGCAACACCCGCATCGCGGCGACATCGTCGCCTTCGAAGCGCCAGGTCTTGAGATTGGCGAGGCTCCAATAGGCCTCGCCGAAGCGCGGATTGAGCGTGATCGCGCGGCGATAGGCCGCCACCGCATCGGCTTGCTGCCCCACGCTGCGCAACGCATGGCCGTAAGCGTGCCAGAGCCGGGGATCGTCGGGTCGCGCGGCGAGCGCGGCTGCGAATGCAGCCACCGCTTCGCGTTCGCGCCCCAAGTGCATCAGGATGCTGCCATGAAGCGCACCCACCATCGGCGACGCCGCACCAGCCAACAAGACCGGCCCCAGCTCGGCCAACGCCTCAGGAAAGCGTTCCAGCCGCAAGAGCAGGATCGCACGGTGAAGGCGCGCCGGCGGGTAATTGGGGGCAGCAGCGACCGCACGCGCCAGCAGGCTTTCCGCGACCGCATCGCGCCCTGCGCGCACCGCGACGTCGGCGATCAGCCGCAGCGCCGCCGGATCGTTAAAATCGATCCCGAAGCGCGCGCGCAACGCGTCGCCTGCGGCCCTAGCCGGTGCGTCGATCCACGCCAGCACCGCCGCGACCAGCGCCGCATCGCCGACACTGCCCGGCAGCAAGCGCGCCTGCGCATCTGCCGCCCGCGCCGGATCGACCAAGCCATAAAGGTCGCCCAGCGCATGCCAGGCGAGCGATGCCCGCGGATCGGCCGCGGTTGCGCGCTCGAGCGCCGCGACCGCCTCGACGGCGCACCCCAACATCGCGAGCGCCATGCCCTGCTCATAGTGCAGCCCCCATGCGCCGGGTCGCGCGGCGGCGAGCGGGGCGAGGATGTCGAGCGCGGCAGCCACCTCCCCGCTCCGCCGCAGCGCCGCCCCCAACAGGAAGCGCACCTCGAACGATGGCGGCAACGCACGCGCCAGCGTCGCGGCCGCGCGCGGATCGATTCCGAGCAGCGCCTTGGCTTGCCCGATCCTGCTCGCCACATCGCGCTGATCGTCGGGCCGGGCCATCGCCCAACCTCTATGCGCGCGCCTCGCGAAAATCTATCGTCGCGTCGTAACACGGCATTGGCGGCGTGCGGCGCGCCATTCGCGGTAAGGTGTCAGGGGGAACAGGATAGGATGTCGGGATCACGCCGCGACTTTCTCGCCGCCACGCTCGGCGGGATCGCGCTTGGGCGGAGCGCAGCGGGTGCCGCCGTCACTAAAACGCAATGGCCGCTGCCCCCTAAAACCGCCGTCAGGCATCTCGAGATCGTGCGCATCACCATGCGCGACGGGGTCGAATTGTGTGGTCAAATCTGGCTGCCGGCCGATGCCGACACCCACCCTGCCCCGGTCGTGCTCGAATATATCCCCTATCGCACACGCGACGCCTATTCCGCCCCCGATGCCTATTGGGGCAACACGTTGGCGAGCCACGGCATCGGCTTCGCGCGGATCGATCTACGCGGATCGGGCGATTCGGGCGGATTGCTGCGCGACGAATATCTCGCGCAAGAACAGGATGACGCGGTCGAGATCATCGCCTGGCTCGCTGCCCAGCCCTGGTCGAACGGATCGGTCGGGATGCGCGGCATATCATGGGGCGGATTCTCGACATTGCAGACCGCGATGCGCAATCCGCCTGCGCTGAAGGCGATCATGCCGATGGCCTGTTCGGACCGGCGCTTCACCGACGATGCGCATTTTGTCGGCGGGTGCCTTGGCCTGACCAATTTCAAATGGGGCGCGAATTTCAAGGGCGTGATGGCCGCCCCGCCCGATCCTGCGGTGGCCGGCCCCGGCTGGGAAACGATGTGGCGCGAACGTCTCGAAGCCTCGCCCCCGAGCATCGCGCGCTGGACCGGGCATCAGCGCGAGGACGCCTATTGGCGGCACGGATCGCTGCATTTCGACTATGCCGCGATCCGTTGCCCCACCTATGTCGTTGGCGGTTGGGTCGATGCCTATGTCCATTCGGTGCCGCGCTTGCTCGAACGGCTGACCTGCCCGCGCAAGGCGCTGGTCGGGCCGTGGGGCCACACCTATGCCTGGGTCGGCGGCCCCGGCCCGGCGCTCGACTGGGCCTATGAGGAAATCCGCTGGTGGTCACACTGGCTGCGGCGCGCGCCAACAGGAATCATGGACGAGCCGATGCTGCGTTTCTACCAACCCGAGGCGACGCCCGCGCAATCGGCACCGGGTGCGACGCCGGGGGCGTGGAGCGCGGAAAGCGTCTGGCCATCCCCAAACGTCCACCAGCAGCGGCTGCATTTGACCGATGCCGGTCTGTCGCCGCGACCGGGTGCGGGAAAGCGCCGAACGCACCGATCGAACAATGCCGTCGGGCTCGCGACACCTGAGTGGGTCCCGTTCGGTCAGGCCGAGATGCCGGGCGATCAGCGGCACGACGATGCGCTGTCGATCACCTACGACATGGCGCCGCTGCCCGCCGATGTGGAGCTGCTCGGCGTGCCTAGCGTGCGGCTGCGCGTCGCCGCCGACAAACCCGGCGCGCAAGTCGCGGTGCGGCTGTGCAAGGTGTTGCCCGATGGCACGTCGTGGCGGCTGGCGTACGGCATCCTTAACCTTACCCACCGTGACGGACATGCCGCCCCCAAGCCGCTGATTCCGGGCAAGCTGGTCGATGTCGCGATCGACTTGGGCTTCGTCGCGCAGCGGCTCAAAGCTGGGGAGCGCTTGCGTATCGCGCTATCGGAGGGACTGTGGCCGCTTGTCTGGCCCTCGCCCGACGGGCCGACGCTGACGCTCGATCCGACCGCCAGCACGCTTATTGTGCCAATCCGCACGCCGCCGCTGCTCGAACCCGTCATGCCGATCGCCAGCGTCGCGATTGCACCCGATAAAGGCGATGTCGTCGTGACCACCACCGACCATGGCCGCATCACCGTAACGGGAACCTGGCCCGACAAGAGCCGCACCTGCGCCAACGGCACGATCCTGTCGGGGTATGGCCCGAACACCGTCGCCACCATCACCGCGGGCGATCCCAATAGCGGTTCGTGGTCGGGCACCCGGATCAGCCGCTATCGCCGGGGCGCGTGGCATTGCGAGCTCCGCATCGGCTTTGCGCTGACTTCGACCGCGCGCGCCTTTACCGTGAGCGAGGAGCTTGCCGCGTTCAAGGATGGCATCGAAATCTTCCGGCGCAAGACGACCAACATCGTTCCGCGCGATCAGCTCTGAGCGACGGTTGCGCGGCGCTGGCCATCCGCATCGGCGTCGCTTAAGCGCTGACGCTACGATAGCCGAATGATGGTCGCGCGCATCGTGGCGATGGGTAAAGATCGATGAACGTCTTGATCGTTGAGGACGACTATCGCGCCGCCCGGCTGCTCGTCGCGGCACTGTCCGAGATCGGGTATGAAACGGTCGTTGCCGAAGACGGTCGCATCGCCCTGGCGCTGGCGAGCGCGCAAAGCTTCGATGCGGTGCTGCTCGATGTGATGCTGCCGCAGATCGACGGGGTTGCGGTGGCGCGCGCGCTGCGCGAACGTGGACTGAACGTACCGATCCTGATGCTGACCGCGCTCGGCGATCTCGACGAGCGGCTCGCGGGGCTCGACGCGGGGGCCGACGATTATCTGGTCAAACCCGCAGAGCCGCTGGAAATCGACGCCCGGATCAAGGCGATCAAGCGTCGCGCCGAACGCACCAACGAAACCGGAGTCCTTCGCGCCGGCGATATCGAGGTCAATGAGATCAAATTCCGCGCGGTCCGCGGGCGGCGCGTGCTGGCACTGCCCAAGCTGGAATTTCAAGTGCTGTGCGAACTGGTGCGCAACCGCAACAGCGTCGTTACGCGGACGATGTTCTATTCCAGCGTATGGGGATTTGATTTCGAGCCGACGACCAACATCGTCGAATCCTATATCCGCCGGGTGCGAGTGCAGCTGACCCTGGACGGCGAGGAAGACCCGATCGTAACGATCCGCGGCGTTGGCTATATGATGATCGGCGAAGGCTGACATGCCGCGCCGGTCGCTTCGCGGCATCGCGCTGATCTATGTGGGCTTGATCCTCGCGGCGTTACTCGCAGTGCGCGGTGCGAACTACGCCATCGCGCATCGCGCCCTCGGCATCGAAGTCGATCGGCGGCTGGTGCTTGAGGCCGACGACATCGCCCGCGCGGGCGCGCTGGACCGGATGATCGCGACGATCGACCGCGCGCAACGCGACCATGACAGTGCCGATCTGTTCTTCGCGTTGTTCGACCGCTCGGGCCGACAGGTCGGCGGCGCGTTGACGCTGCGACAGATCCCGCCGCTCGGCTATTCGGATTTCGACGAGCGCGCGGGCGTACCCGGGGTCGGCCACGGGCGTGCTTTAACCCGACGCGTGCCAAGCGGCGCAACACTGAGCGTGGTTTCGGACAATGACGGGATCGATCAGTTCGATGCGTTGATGTCGCGGGTCCAGCTGATCGGGCTTGCCCTGACCATGCTGATCGTGATCGGCGGTACCGCTGGGATGATGTGGGAAATCAGCCGGCGGCTGCGCTCGATGCAGCGCACGGTCGATGCCGTGATGGGCGGCGATTTCAGCAGCCGCGTGCCGCAAACCGGCACGGGCAGCGAATTCGACCGTCAGGCCGCCGCGTTCAATGCGATGCTCGATCGGATCGGCGCGTTGATGAACGACATCCGCCATGCCGCAAAGGATGTGGCGCACGAATTGAAAAGCCCGCTCGCCCGGCTGCGCAACCGTTTGGCGGCGATCGAACGCCGATCGAGCGGCAACCCGCTGGCCCCGGAAATCGCAGATGCGCTCTCCGAAACCGATCAGGTGCTCGATCTGTTTGGAAGCCTGATGCGGCTATGGGAGATTGAGGGTGGTCACCGCCGCCAGCGCTTCGAGCCGCTCGACCTCGCGGTGCTCGCCCATGAAGCATACGAATCGCTGACTCCGGTCGCTGAGGATTCCGGCCATGGCTTGACGCTGACCGGCGCGCGCGCAGCACCGCTGCGCGGCGAGCGCAATCTCTTGCGCCAACTGCTGGTCAATCTGATCGAAAATGCGATCCGCCACACACCGCCCGGAACCGCGATCGAGCTGGGAGTTTTGCCACTGCCACAGGGCGCGCGTCTCATCGTCTCCGATCATGGACCCGGGATTCCGGCGGACCAGCACGCGCAGGTCATTCGTCGCTTTGGTCGGCTGGACACATCGGTCGAGGCGCCCGGTCTCGGCATCGGACTCACGCTGGTCGACGCAATCGTGCGGCTGCATGGCGGAACGCTGGCGCTGGAAGACGCAGCACCGGGCCTGCGCGTCATCATCGATCTGCCGCGCGACCTATAGAAAACCCGGCCCGAGCCTACGCTCGAACCGGGTTTCTACCGCCCTTGCAGGGGGTGAAGGATCAGAACTTCGCGGCGACCTCTAGACCCCAAGTGCGCGGCGAATTGAAGTTGCCGTAATCGCCCAGCACACCGCCATAGTTGGTCGGGTTGGTCGTACCGTTGAAGTTGGTCACCGGTGCGGAGTTCGCAGCCGAGCGGCGATAGACATAGGTCGTGTCGAACAGATTGCGCGACCAGACCGAAAGCGTGACCTTGTTGTGGTCGTTCACCGCGATATCGGCCAGCGCAAGGCGACCGTTCACGACAAAGCTCGCATCGGTCTTGGTTGGCTCGAGCTGGAAGCTATACTGGCTGCTCGAATAATTCCCGTCGAGATGCAAGCGGACGCTGGCGTCGTCGATATGCACCGGCAACACATAATCGATCGCGCCCGATGCGGCATTGGTCGGGGTATAAACGATATATAGCTGCTGCGCCGGGCTGGCGACCGTCGTGCCACCAACCGTGATCGAATAGGACGCCTTGGGTGCCCGCCAATAGGTGTAGGCATAAGACGCCGTCAGCGTCAGATCGCGGATCGGCTTCACGGTCAGATCGGCTTCGATCCCGCGGATCTTGCTGTCCCCGGCATTCAACGTCTGTTCGATATGCGCACCCGAGGTCGGGCTGGCACTGTTGGTATCGAAGAAGTCGAAGTCGAACTGCGTATTCTTGCGGTTCATGATGTAGCCGGCCACGTTGAAGCGCGCCTTGTGATCCCAGAAGTCCGCCTTCATGCCGATTTCATACGACTTCACGTCTTCAGGACCGAAGGCGTTGAAGCTTTGCGAACGGTCGTTCGCGCCACCGGCGCGGAAGCCTGTCGCATATTTCGCGTAAAAGTGGATGTCGCGCGTCGCATCGAGCGAGATGTTGAACATCGGATCGAAGCGGCTGATGCTGTTTGCGAAGAGGAACGGCGTCGCGACGCTGTTGGCAACGGCGTTGATCGGGTTCAAGTCGGAACGGTTGTTGACGACGTAAAGCTGACCGCGACGCTTGTCCTTCGTGTAGCGGCCACCGGCCGTGATGTGGACGATGTCGAGACCCGAAGGCGTATACGTCAGATTGCCGAACACCGAATAGTTATGGTCATATGCGCTGCTGGCGCGCGTGATGAACTGGCAGCTGTTGGTGAATTGCGGCACCGTCGCGGCGAGCGCATTGTTGCAGGCCGGATCGACCTGCTGATAGCCCGAATTTGCGCCCGAATTGACGTTACCGAGGAAGATCGGGCTCCGTACCGAGAGCGCAGTGCCGTCGGCGTTGAACTGGTTGGTCAGCGGGGTCGCGGCATATTCGGTGGCATGTTCGGTGAAATAATAGGCACCGACCACGTAATCGAACTGCGGAATGCTGCCGACCGCCTGAAATTCCTGGCTGAACTGATGCTGGCGCAGGAACGACAGACTGTAACGGCTGATATTGGCGTTCGGCACGAAGGTGCTGCGCGCTGTGCCGCCCGAGTTATCCCACTGATCGGTCGACACGCCACGCCATGCAGTGATCGAGCGCAACTCAATCCACGGCGCGAGCTTATATTTCAGGTTCGAGGTGAAGCCGTGGGTGATGTCGACGCTCGGCTGCTGCGGTACGCCGACGTCGGAGACATATTGGCGATTGGGATGAACGCCCTGGATCGGAGCCTTCGGCGCGATACAGACCGTGGCGCTGGTGCCGCCGCAATTGACGCCACCGACGGGCAACGTCTGCAACACGTAAACGGGGGTAGCACCCGCCGCCGCCGTATTGACGTAGCTGCCAACGGCATAATTGTTCGGATTGTAGCTCAACAACTGGCTGAAGTTCGGGGTGTTGTCGTCCTTCGCATAATCATATGAGAAGTCGGCGGTCAGGCCGGTGACGGGCTGCCAGCGGGCCGCCGCGCGACCGCCCTTGCGATCGTAATAATTCCAGCCGGTCGAACCCGAGAGCGGATCCCGCACGGTCGGGTCTTGGTGCTGATACACACCGTCGAACTTCAACGAGATGTCGTAAAAAGACGGCAAATCGAGGTGGATTTCCGCATTGCGGCCGCCGAAATTGCCGACGCCGCCGACGACACGACCATCGAACACGCCGGTCGGGGCCTTGGTCACCAACGACAGTGCGCCGCCTTCAGTATTGCGACCGAACAGCGTGCCCTGCGGGCCCTTCAGCACTTCGATCCGCTGGATGTCGAACAACGCAGCGTTCAGGCCCTGTGTCTTACCGAGCGCCACGCCGTCGATATAGACGCTGACGCCGCCGTCGCGCGCGGTCTGGTTCTGATCGTAGGGGACGATGCCGCGGATACCGATCGTCAGCGCCGACTGGCGCGCCTCAAAGGTCGCGATTCGCAGCGACGGGATGGTGCCGTCGGCCAGATTGAACAGGCTGAGGACGTGACGATCGGTCAACGCCTGCGTGTCGAGGACGCTGATCGAGATCGGCGTCTTTTGGAGATTGGTCTCGCGCCGCGTCGCGGTCACGACGATGTCGCTGAGCCCCTGATCGTTGGGCGCCGCCGCTGTGGGTGCTGCGTCACCGGTGGGTGCGGCGGCGGTCTGCGCCGTTGCCGACGTCGCGCCGAGCGCGAACATCGCGCTGCCCACCATCAATTGCAGGCGCACGGCCTTTTTGAACGTCATATGGTTTCCCCTGAACACGAGTTTGTGTCTAAACTGATGGGAGGCCGCTAAAGAATAAATTGGACAATCATGTTACAACAGGTCGTTATAAATTGTCACAAATCTGGTAAGCTCGCGTAATAAAACTCGTATCGAGTGAATAATTCATGATGGCTTCGCGATTTTAATAATAATATTGCTTGATCCACAATATATGTTGTTTGCATTTTAATTGTTTACGATTTCCATTATCGTATATTCGGTAATAATGGCTGCTTTTATCTTTCGATTATGGGCGATTTCCTGAAATTACCGCAGATCACAATCCGCAGCGAGCACCACCCCATCGGTTGCCAGATATCCTGGCGTTGCCGAGGCATGTTGCGGCGGCGGCGGCGCGCTCCTTCGAACGCGACCGAGTGGGATGGGATTGCTTTTGCCGACAGAGCGACCAGCGGGGGCGTGTGACCAGCGGACAATGCCAAACGCGAGCGGAAGCGACATCGTCGACTTCTCACGCGCCGTACAAAATAGTTCCAAAAGCGTAAATTTCTGTCCGGATTTCGAACGGCGGCGGCGTCGTGATCATGAGAAGTCAGAGTTCGCCGATCCCGGCTGCGATCACTCTACGGGTTTAACCGCCCGTAGCGCGCGGCGTGACGAAGAGCGCATCCTGTCGCACGGCGGCAGCCGTCACGGCGAGCTCGATGCGGGCCTGCCCGACGGTTGGCGCGCGCTCCTCACAATGTTGATCGCCCTCCAAAGGCACCACGGGATACGCGGATGTTGCACGAAACGAACGATTTTCAGAATTGGGACTCGCCGTGGGATACGGTTGCGGAGCCGGCCTCCGCCCCACGCTGGACAGTACTGATCCCGTTCTTCAACGAGCGGGCGTTGCTAAACGGGACGCTTGCCAGTCTTGCCGCGCAGGACGTGCCATTCGAGCTGATTCTGATCGACAACGCCTCGACCGACGGGAGCGCGGATATCGCCGCCGCCACGTGCCGTCGGCTCGGGCTCGCCTTCACGCTCTTGACCGATCGCCGGCCCGGCAAGGTCAATGCGCTGCAGACCGGCGTGGCGCGCACGCGGACGCGCTACATTGCGACCTGCGACGCCGACACAATCTATCCGGCAGACTATCTCCGCCAAGCTGCGCTTTTGCTCGAAGCACAGGGAGCGGTCGCCGGAGGCGCGTATTTTGCCGCAGCGCACGCCACCGCCGAAGACCATCGCGAAGCCTCCGCTCGCATGGCGCGCGTCGCCAAATTGCTGCCCGGACAATGCCATACCGGCGGTGCGGGGCAGGTCTTCCGGACGGATGCGCTGCGCCAAGCCGGCGGGTTCGATGCCGCGCGCTGGGGCTATGTACTCGAGGATCACGAGATCATGCACCGCATGGCCAAGCTCGGGCCGCTCGCTTATGGCGGCAGACTGTGGTGCGCGCCGTCGCCGCGCGAACGCGATCGAGATTCGATCCGGTGGACGCTGGTCGAACGCATTCTGTATCATGTGACGCCCGGCCCCGCGCGCGATTGGTTCTTCTATGATTTCCTCGGTCGTCGGCTGGCCGCGCGGCGCTTAACCAGCGACCGTATTCGCGAGCGCCAATTTTATGCGCAACCCGATTTTTCGGGGGGAATTCCACGCACAGCGTGAGGTTGCGGACGACGCGCCGCGACGAAAGCGAAACCAAGGATTTGCGAGGGGTTGCCGGGACGAGCGTTCGGCGCTTTACCCGTAACCATGCAGCATAGTCTCGCAATTCGGTGAGTGACGCCGGGCTCAAGGCCGTCTTTCTGGCCGAGCAGCCGATGCTGTTGCGGCTACTCGTCGCGCGGCTTGGCAATCGCGCCGATGCGGAGGACGCGCTGCAGGACATGTGGCTAAAGCTCGACCAGACTGCGCCCGCGTCGGCTGCGCAACCCGTCGCGCAGCCCGCGGCCTATCTCTATCGCATGGCCGCCAACCT
Organism: Sphingomonas psychrolutea; assembly: GCF_014636175.1. Lineage (GTDB taxonomy): Bacteria > Pseudomonadota > Alphaproteobacteria > Sphingomonadales > Sphingomonadaceae > Sphingomonas > Sphingomonas psychrolutea. The sequence goes on from NZ_BMDW01000019.1 coordinate 52,018, forward strand.
CGCCGCCGATCGCAGGATCGCAGCGACCCGCGCCGGGGTGCGCGATACCGCGTGGCTGGATGTGCAACCCAGCGCGGCAGAGCAGCCGACGACCGAGCGCGCCTTGCTCGGGCGCGAGCGGCTCGCCCGGATCGAGGCGGCGCTTGCCGCAATGCCGCCCCGCATGAGTGCCGCGCTGCGCCTGTACCGCGTCGAGGGTATGCCGCAAAAAGACATTGCGGAGCAGCTTGGCATGACCGTCAGCGGCGTCGAAAAGCTGTTGCGACGCGGCGCCAAAGAGATTCACTTGCATAAAATCGCCGACGAGGCGGAATCGGCCAATCAGCATCGTCTATCGGGCGAAGGGAAATCACATCGTGGCACATGACGCCGCCGATATCGTCGATCGCGCGATCGATTGGCATTTGCGCCAAGCGACTATGGACGAGGCCGAGTGGCATACGTTCGTCGCGTGGCTGGAGGCCGATCCCGCCCATGCGCAAGCGTTCGACGCGGTCGCACTCGACGTGTCCATGCTGGCCGAACACCCCGAACTTTACCCCGCTCCGGCCACGCCCGTCGCGCGCCAGCCAAGGTTTCCGCAAAAACCAGCGCCATCGTCGCGCCGCGTTTGGGCCTGGGTCGGCAGTGGGGCAGCAGTCGCGGCGGCCGCCAGCTTGACGCTGATGCTGATGCTCGTACCCACCGGGTTGACCGGCGGCAACGCATCCTATGCGGTGGAAACCAAACCCGGCCAGCGGCGGGACATCGCGCTCATCGACGGGACGCGGATCGAACTTAACGGCGCGACCCGGCTGCTGCTGGACCGCTCCAATCCGCGCGTCGCGACGCTGGAGTCGGGCGAAGCCACCTTTCACGTCCGGCACGATCCACGCGACCCGTTCACGGTGCATTCGGGACGCCTGACGGTGCAGGATCTCGGCACCGTCTTCAATGTCGCGCGCGACGGCGCACGGCTCGATGTGCAAGTCGCCGAAGGCTCGGTCTTGTTCCAGCCCAAGCGCGACGCGGTCACGCTCCACGCCGGTGCCGCGATCACCGCGCGCGAGGATCTGGGCCACATCGCAGTGACCAAAATCGATGTCGCCAAGGTCGGCCTCTGGCGTGAGCGCGCCGTGTCGTTTCTGGGCGAGCCGTTCGGGCGCGTTTCCACCGCCGTGCAGCGGATCGACGGGGCCACGCTTTTTATCGACCCCGGCTTGTCGCAACGGCCCTTTACCGGCATGGTTCGCTTGTCTGGCAAGGTAGCGCAGGACGTGCCGCACCTCGCGGCGTTGGTTGGGGCTGAGTGGCATCACGATGGCGAGCGGTGGGTCATCTCGCCACGATAGAAAATACGCGTTTCGCTCGGTCCTGACCCGCGGACTTTGTCCCTTTCTGATCCTCGCCGTATTTCCGGTCGCGGCCCGCGCCGATGATCCGCGCATCGCGATCCCACCCGAACCGCTGAACCGGGCGTTGACGGATCTGGCACGACAAACCGGCTTTGACATCATCAGCACCGAACCGGGGCTGGACCGAGTCCGCACCACGGGCGTGACCGGGCAGATGGCAGCGCGCGACGCCTTGCAGCGCCTGCTCAAGGGCACCGGCTTCCGCGCGATCGCGATCGATGCGCACAGCTACAGAATTGAACGCATGCCCCGCAGGCTGCTTACGCCACGCATCATCGCGCGGCGCACTCCCGCGCCGACGTCAGACGGCGACATCATCGTGACCGCCAGCAAACAAAACGCGACACTGCTTCGCTTCCCCGGCAGCGCGATCATGATCGGCGGGTTTGCGCCGGGAACGCCGACGGCACGCCCGCTCACGATCGATGACGTGGCACGCGCGACGCCGGTCCTGCAGAACACCGAACTGGGCATCGGTCGCAACAAAATCTTCATTCGCGGCATCGCCGACAGCAGTTTCAATGGCGCAACGCAATCAACCGCGAGTGTGTATTTCGACGAAGTGCCGCTCGGCTATTCCGGCCCCGAGCCTAGCTTGAATTTGTACGACATGAAGGGCGTCGAGATTCTCGAAGGGCCGCAAGGTACGCTGTACGGGGCAGGCGCGATCGGCGGGATCATTCGACTGACGCCCAACCCGGTCGATCTGACGCGCTTTGGTGCCTCGTTCAGCAGCGGCATCACCGCGACGCAAGGCGGTGCCGCCGGGTTTGATGTGGCCGGCATGGCGAATGTCCCGATCCTGCGCGACCGGATCGGTTTGCGCGTGGTCGGCTATCGCGACCGCGACGGCGGCTTTATCGGAGATCGCTTGCGCACCCTCTCGAACGTCAACCGCACCGACACGGTTGGTGGGCGGGCAACGCTCGCGGTCGCTCCGGGCAATGGCTGGAGTTTCGAGATCGGCGGAGTGCAGCAACACATTGCTGCCGTCGATGCGCAATATGCCGAGCGCATGGTCGCCGCGCTCGATCGCCGAGCGCGGCTTGCGCAGCCATATAGCAGCGACATTACGCTGCTGCGCGGGGTTGCGCGCAAGCGTTGGGACAGTGGCCTCGAACTCCTTTCCGCCAGCGGCTATGTCGATCTGCAGACGTCCGACGTGTTCGATGCGACCCGCGCGATCGGCAGCATTGGACCGACCATCTACACCAACGCGCAGTCGGCCGCGCTCCTTGTACAGGAGACCCGTCTGTCCCGCGCCGTGCCGGGCAAGATCAGCTGGTTGCTGGGGGTCGCGGTCCTCCATAACCGCGACATTCAAGCCCGCGCTCTTGGCCCGCCCGACCAGCCATTCGACATTATCGGCGTGACCAATCGGACCGACAGCATATCGGCCTTTGGGGAGGCGACGTGGCCAACGACCCATCGCTTGTCGATCACCCTCGGCGCGCGGGCGACCGCAGCACGCACCGATGGCGAGCCGTCATCGCGTCCGCGCAACGACAGTTTCATCAGGGGCCGCGCGACGCGCCGGATCGATCCGACGCTCGCCCTTTCATGGCTGATCGCAAAGCGCACCGCTGTTTTCGCCCGCTTCCAGACCGGGTATCGCACCGGCGGGCTCGCGGTCGCCTCCGGAGTTGGACGCGTGCTCGATTTTCGCTCGGATTCGATCATGGTCGGGGAAGTGGGTCTGCGCAAACAGCGCAGCGGCGAGATCGGTTTGGACCTGAGCACTGCAGTATCCTACGCGCGGTGGCGGGATATCCAAGCCGATCTCTATAATCGGCGGGGGCAGCCCTATACCGCGAACATCGGCAATGCCGAGATCGCCGGACTAGAGGCCATTGGCGATTGGGTGCCGGTGCGTGGGCTCCACGCCAGTTTCGCGTTCCTGTACAGCTACAACATTGTCGATGGACCGATTGCGCAATCCTCGGTCAGGGTAAATCGTCGCTTGCCCGAGACGCCGGCTTTTTCCGGAAACGCCGGTCTGACCTATCGCTGGACGCATGGCGACACGTCGCAGTTCAGCTTGGGCGTGTTCGGTCGGTATTTCGGTCGATCGGTGCTGGGCACGGGCGACTTTCTCGACGTCAGCCAAGGCAAATATGCCGTCCTCGACGCGCAATTGGGCTGGCATTGGCGCCGCTTCGATTTTAGCCTGAGCGGCGACAATCTCGCCAATGCCAGCGCCAATCGCTTCGCGTTGGGGAATCCGACCATCCTGGCGACGCGCCAGCAAACCACCCCGCTCCGCCCCCGTAACCTCCGGCTCGGGGTTACGGTTGGCTTTTAGAGGGGGTTGCGAACGCAACGGCGCACCACTCCAAACCTCGGAGCTGTGCGCCGTTTGCGATCAGAATTTATAACCGATTTCAAATCCATACGCGCGCGGCGCTCCTGGCGAATTGAACGACCCGCCAAACTCGATCGCTGGGATCACCTCGTTGACGTAGCGCCGGTCGAGCGCGTTGTTGGCGAACACCGCTGCTTTCCAGGAGTGCCCTTCCAACCCGAGCCGCAGATCGAGCACGCCAAAGGCTTCGCGCCGCGTGACGCTGTAATCGGCATTTCCGACAAAGGCCGGCAAGGCGAGCGCCGAAATCGGCAGCAAGGCGCTGAAGATCGTCGCCTTGGTCTGGTTTTGCACGGTGTGGAACCAGGTCGGACCGGTCACGCGATAATTGGCGCGGAACAGCAGGTTGATGTTGTTCGCGACCCGGAATTCCTGCTGCGAGCCGAGATTGATCGTATAATCCGGCGTGTAGGGGGACTTGTTACCAACGGTATCGGGGCGCGACCGGTTCTTCTTGATCTCGGAATCGGTGTAGTTGAACCCGCCGAACACAGTCCAGCCGGGCACCAATTTCAGGTCGCCATTGACCTCGACGCCCTTCAGGTCGACGCGATCGATGTTGGACACGACGCGCAACAGGCCGAAGCTGCCGACGAAGAATTCGAAGAACTGCATGTCGCGGACCTGCGTGTAATAACCGGCGACATTGTAGGTCAGCGGGCCTACCTTGCCCTTGAACCCGACTTCATACGCGCTCGAACGTTCCTTGCGGAAATCGTCGGTTATGAGCACGCCGGCGTTGATCGGTGCCACGTTGAAGTTCTGGTTGACGATCGCGGCCGAGCCTTGATTGTTGAACCCGCCCGATTTGAAGCCGACGCCCCAATTGCCGAACAGATTGAGCGCAGGCGAAATCGTCCAGCGTGCGCTGATCTTGGGCTCGAGCAATTCGAAGGTCTTGGTCTTGGACGGAATCGCGCCGCCGGTCTGCCCCGGATTGATCGGCCCGCCCGTGAACGGATCGATCGCGACCGGGACTTGATTGTCGACGCGGCGTTTTTCCACGTCATAGCGCAGTGCGGCGGTGATGCTGACCGAATCGACCGGCTTCCAATCGACCGAGCCGAATCCGGCGAACACGTCGGTTCGGAATTTATCGGCGAACAATTGCGACGTCGGGTTGGCGGAATTGGGTGCATTATAGAGTTGACGAGTGACCCCTGCCCCCGTGTCGCCGCCGAGGCTGACCCCGGTGAAGCGGTCGAGATGCAGGTAATAGCCGCCGAATTGCCACCCGATCGGGCCGGAGCCGGTCGAGGCAAGGCGGATTTCGGTGCTGAAATCCTGCTGGTTGCGGACCTGATATTGCGTGCCGTCGCACGTCGTCGGCGAATAGGCGCCGAAGGTCGACCCTGTCGCCGGCGCGAAGATGAACGGAACCGGGATTTGACCGACAAAGCCTGGCGGGTTGACCGGGAAGCCGGTGAGCCGCGCGGTCGAAGCGAAACAGGCATTGACCACCGACGCCGCGGCAGGGTTCGCCGCGGCGATGTAGCGTGCAAAATCGGCGGAAGTACCGTCGGCGGTCAGATCGTTCTTCACATCGCTGTACAGCGCCCAGGCCGTCAGCTTTGCACCGCCGAAATCATGGTCGATCTTGAGTGAGGCTTCGAACGTCGTCTGATCGTTGGTCGGCACGATATTCGAATAATAGCGGAACGGGTGCGCGTTGACGTTCTCATAGAATGAGCCGCCAAAGGCGGGCAAATGGAACACCGAATTGAAGTTGATCGATGCACCGTGATATTCGCCGTAACGCAGTTTGGCATCAACTTGCGTATCAGCACCGAGTGCCGCAACGATCCGGCCGTTGACCGCCCATTCCTCGCGATTGTCGACCGTGTTGCTCTTCAGGAAATCATTGCGGAAGAAACCGTCAGTGCGGTCGTAATTGCCCGACACGACGAAGCCGACGCCCTCGGTTATCGGCCCGGCGACATAGGCATTGAACGCGCCGGTCTTCTGGCTGCCATAACTTCCGGTGAAGCCGCCTTCGAAATGATCGCCGGGTTTCAGCGTCTGCATCACGATCGCACCCGCCGCGGCATTGCGGCCATAGAGCGCGCCTTGCGGTCCCTTTAGCACTTCGATCTGGCGCAAGGTGCCCTGATCCTGGTTGAGCACCGCCGAATTGGTCTTCAGAATCCCGTCGACCACCAAAGCGACCGAACTTTCCGCATCGCGCGCACCGTTGAGGCCGCGAATGTTGATCTGATTGTCCCCCGCCTCCGCCGTCGACGAGACGATCGTCACACCCGGCGTCAACTTCGTGAAATCGGTCACGCGCTGAATATCGGCCTTGGCGATCGCATCGGCGTTGAAGGCCGTGATCGACGCGGGCACTTGCGACAGCTTTTCACTGGTGCGCCGCGCCGTTACCACGATATCGCCGCCGTCCGGGGCGGCCAGTGTCTCGGTTGCGGGCGTGGGGGCCGTTTGCGCCTTGGCCGGCAGCGCGGAGATGGCAAGAACGGCGGTGCCGCACAGAAGACAGGCGAAGGTCTTGACGCTCATGCTGATGCCCCTTTTTATACCGCTTTGCGGCTTCATTGTATACAAAGCTGCTATATACAGCGCCGCAGGTCAACCGTAATCGTAACGCCGGAGCAACGTCGTCCATGTCGAAAGCCGCAGATCGTGCCTACCACTTCATCCGCGGGGAGATTCTGTCGGGCGCGATGACGCCGGGCGAGCAGTTACGCGAGGAAACGCTGGCGGAGGCGTGCGGGGTATCGCGCACGCCGGTGCGCGAAGCGATGCGCAAGCTGGAAGCCGAAAACCTGATCCAGCGCAGCGACTCGCAACGCAGCTTCGTCGCCACGTTGTCGGTCGACGACATTGCCGAATCCTTTGCCCTCCGCGCCATGCTCGAAGGTCATGCCGCTGCGCGCGCGACCGACCGAATCAAGCCCGGCCAGCTCGCCACGCTGTTCGACCACAACGCCGCGATTCGCGACGCGGTGGCCCGCGAGACCCCCGATATCGCTGCCTTTATCGAGCATAATCGCGGCTTCCACACGGTCGTGACCGATGCGGCAGGGTCGGAGCGCTTGACCCGCCTGCTCGCCTCGATCGTGGAACAGCCCGTCGTGCTGCGCACCGCCCGACGCTATGATCGCGCCCAACTTGAACGCTCCGCCGCAGAGCATGAGGAACTTGTCGTGGCCTTCCGCCATCGCGACCCCGATTGGGCGAAGGCCGTCATGATCGGCCATATCCGGCGCGCCTTCCACGTTTACAGCGATGCCCTGACCGCGCCGCCACGCGACCCGAAGACGCCTTGACCGATCGGTCACGACACCGCTAGTTGTATACAATGTTCCGGAGGATGGTCTTGCAACGTAGCGTCGAAATCGTCGAAGTCGGCCCGCGCGACGGCCTGCAGAACGAATCCGCCGCGATTTCGACCGCCGACAAACTTGCGTTGATCGAACGTGCGCTGGGTTACGGCGTCCGCCGGATCGAAGTCACCAGCTTCGTCAATCCCCGCCGCGTGCCGCAAATGGCCGATGCCGAGGCGGTGGTTGCGGCCCTGCCCGATCGCGACGATGTCACTTGGATCGGCCTCGTCCTCAACGAGCGTGGTGCCGAGCGCGCGCTGGCGACGCGGATCGATCAGCTTGGCGCGGTGTGCGTCGCGACCGATACTTTCGCGCAGCGCAACCAAGGCCAGACCAGCGCCGAATCGGTGCAGGTCGCGATCCGCATCGCCGCACTCGCCCGCGCTGCCGGCCGCACCGCGCAAACCACGATCGCGTCAGCGTTCGGCTGCCCGTTCGAGGGCGAGGTCGATCCCGACCGGATCGTCGCGATGGCCGTCGCGCTGGCCGAGGGCGGGATGGTCGAAATCGCACTCGCCGATACGATCGGCGTCGCGGTGCCGGCCCAAGTCGCGGCGCTGGTCGCGCGGGTCAAGGCGGCGATCGCGCCGCTGCCGGTGCGCGTCCATCTCCACGACACGCGCAACACCGGGATTGCCAACGTCTGGGCCGCAGTCGAAGCCGGCGCAGCAACGATCGATACCGCGCTCGGCGGGCTTGGCGGATGCCCGTTCGCACCGGGTGCGGCGGGCAATGTCGCGACCGAGGATGCAATCTACCTGCTCGACCGCTCCGGCGTCACGACCGGGCTCGACCTGGCCGGGGCAAGCGCCGCCAGCCTCTGGCTTTCCGACATCATGGGCAAATCGCTGCCCGGAAGGCTCGCCCGCACGGGCGGGTTTCCGATCGCAGCTTAGAGGGATTTGGGACCGCATATGAGCTATCGTCTCGGCGTCGATGTCGGCGGCACTTTCACCGATCTGCTGCTGCTCGATGCGGCATCGGGTCGCTTCTGGCGGCACAAGACCCCGTCGACGCCCGCCGACAGTTCGGTCGGCATCCTGACCGGGGTCAGCGCGATTTGCGCCGATGCCGGGGTCGATCCAGCCGAGATCGAGATTTTCCTGCACGGCACCACCGTCGCCACCAACGCCGTGCTCGAGGGCAAAGGCGCGCGCGTCGGGCTGATCGTGACCGAAGGCTATCGCGACGTGATGCAGATCGCGCGCAGCTTCGTCCCCGGCGGGCTGGCGGGGTGGATCATCTGGCCCAAGCCGCGCCCGCTCGCCGCGCTCGAGGATACGATCGCGGTCGGCGGTCGCATGGCGGCGGACGGCAGCGAGGTGCGCCCGCTCGACGAAGTTGGCGCACGTGCCGCGCTCGCGTCACTCAAGGCGCGCGGCGTGGAAACGGTGACGATCGCGCTGATCAATTCCTATGTGAACGGCGCGCACGAAACGCGGATTGGCGAGATCGCCGCCGAAATCATGCCCGATATCCCGGTCTCGCTCAGCCACATCGTGTTGCCCGAAATGCAGGAATATGAGCGCACGCTGACGACCGTCGCCAACGCCGCAGTGCGACCGGTCGTCGGGCGGTATGTCCGCGCGCTACGCGGCAAATTGCGCGAGACCGGGATGGCCGGAAAGATCGCACTGCTGCGCTCCGACGGCGGGTTGATGAGTTCTGAAAAGGCCGAGGAACATCCCGTTTCGCTGTTGATGTCGGGGCCGGCCGGCGGCGTGACCGGCGCGCTGTGGGTCGCGAAAAATGCCGGGCTTACCAACATCCTGACGCTAGACGTCGGCGGCACCTCGACCGATGTCGCGCTGATCGAAGCGCTCGAGCCGCGCCGCGTGCGCACCACCGAGGTCGGGCATCTGTCGGTGCGCGCTTCCTCGCTCGACGTGAAGACGGTCGGCGCGGGCGGCGGTTCGATCGCGTATGTGCCGGAATTGACCAAGGCGCTCCGCGTCGGCCCGCAATCGGCAGGCGCCGTGCCCGGCCCCGCTGCGTACGGCAAGGGCGGTACGCTACCGACCGTAACCGACGCCAATGTCGTGCTCGGCTATCTTCCCGAAAATCTGCTCGGCGGCACCTTCAAGCTCGATCGCCCCGCCGCGCAAGCCGCGGTGCAGACGATCGCCGATGCGCTCGGCATCGGGCTGATGGCGGCGGCGCGCGGGATCATCGACATCGTCAATGAGAATATGTTCGGCGCGCTCCGGATGATTTCGGTGCAGCAAGGCTATGATCCGCGCGATTTCGCGCTGATGGGCTTTGGCGGCGCGGGGCCGTTGCACGTCAATGCGGTCGCGCGTCTGATGGGGAGCTATCCGGCGGTATCCCCGATGTCACCGGGCGTGCTGTGCGCGCTGGGCGACGCGACGACGCGTACCCGTACCGAAACCGCACGCTCCTTCTCGCGCCTCGCGCGCGCGACCGACGAGGCGCAGCTCCACGCGATCCTCGACGAAATGGCGACGCAGACGCGCGGCGAGCTCGCTTCCGATGGCATTGCCGATAGCGATATCACCAGCCTGTTCGAAATCGACTTGCGCTATGAAGGGCAAGCGTTCGAAGTGGCGCTGACGATCGACCCCGAGGTGTTGCGCCGCGACGGCATCGCCGGGCTGACCGAACGCTTCGATGCCGAACATTTGCGGCTGTTCACCTTCAACATGGAGAGCGCGCACGAGATCGTGAACTTGCGCGCGGTCGCACTCGGCCGCGCGCTCGATTTGCCAGCGGCGAAACTGCCGCGAGGCGATGGCGACCCGTCCGCCGCCAAGCTGCGCGATCACATTTTGTGGATGGACGGGGCCGAACAGGCCGCCGCGATCTACGACCGATCGAAGCTGCGCGCCGGTGACCGCATCGTCGGCCCGGCAGTCGTCGTCGAGATGGATTCGACGACGCTGATCGAAACACGCCACATCGCCACGGTCGACGCGGTCGGCAACATCCTGATCAACCCGGCCTGAGGAGCAGCGACCATGCCCGCGACCATCGTCGAAACCAATCCGCAGCCCTTCGCCGCCACCACGGTCGACCCCGTCATGCTCGACATTATCGAGAATGCCCTGCGCAATGCGCGGGTCGAGATGGACGCGACGCTGGTGCGCACCGCCATGTCCCCCGGCATTCGCGAACAGGGCGATGCCTTTCCGCTGATCGCCGATCATGCGGGGCGGATGATCGTCGGCCAGTTCGGCTCGTTCATCGGTGGCTTCCTCGACGGCTATGACGGCACGGTCGAGGAAGGCGACATGTTCCTGATGTCCGATCCCTATTCGGTCGGCGGCGCGATCAGCCATTCCAACGACTGGCTGGTGTTGCTGCCGGTGTTCAAGAACGGGCGACTGATCGCCTATACCGCGATGTTCGGCCACCAGAGCGACATTGGCGGCAAGGTCGCCGGCAGCATGCCGATCACCGCGCGATCGATCTTCGAGGAGGGCGTCCGCATCCCGCCGGTCAAGCTCTATGCGGCGGGCGTCCACAATGCCGACCTGATCCGGCTGATCATGTGCCAGACGCGCAAGCCCGACTGGTGCACCGCCGATCTGAACGCACTGATCGCTTCATGCCGGGTCGCCGCGCGGCGCGTGGTCGAGATGGCGGGGCGGTTCGGCGACGATCTGTATGTCGCGGCCACCGGCGAATTGCTCGCGCGCAACCACCGCGCGATGAAGCAACTGATCGCCAGCTCGATCGGCGAGCAGCCGGTCAGCTTCGAAGATTATCTGTGTGACGACGGGCTCGGCTACGGCCCGTACAAGATCAAATGCACGATGTGGCGCGAGGGTGAGCGCGTCATTCTCGATTTTGCCGGAACCGATCCGCAATCGCACGCATCGATCAATTTCTTCCTCAACGAAAACATGTTCCGGATGTTCTTCGGCATCTACATGATCATGGTGTTCGACCCGCAGATCCTGTTCAATGACGGGTTCTACGATCTGATCGACGTGCGCATCCCCGAAGGATCGTTGCTCAAGCCGAAATTCCCCGCCGCGCTGTCGGGGCGAACCCATGCACTCGGGCGGATCTTCGATATTCTGGGGGGCTTGCTCGGCCAGAAAACGCCGGAGTTCCTCAACGCCGCCGGTTTCTCCTCTTCGCCGCACCTGTTCTATTCGGGCCGCGATGCGAAGGGTGCGTGGTTCCAACTGTTCCAGATCGGCTTTGGTGGCATTCCCGGCCGGCCGCTGGGCGATGGGCCCGACGGGCATTCCTTGTGGCCGGGCTTCACCAACGTCCCCAACGAATTCCTCGAACGCTATTTCCCGTTGCGGATCGAACGCTACGAAACCGAGCCGGATTCGGGTGGGGCGGGCCTGCACCGCGGTGGCAATGGCATCCATATGACCTATCGCTTCCTCGAGCCCGGCATGATCGCGATCCATGACGATCGCTGGTTCACCCGCCCATGGGGGGTAAACGGCGGAAAACCGGGCGCGCGCGCACGCAAATTGCTCGAACGCGCCGACGGGACGATCAGCGTCGTGGGCAATAAGGTTGAGGATGTCGAAGTGTTGGCAGGCGACCAATTGCACTTCATCACTTGGGGCGGCGGCGGCTGGGGCGATCCCTTGGCGCGCGACCCCGACCTCGTCGCACAGGAAGTGCGCGAGGGATTGGTCACCGTGGCCGGCGCGCTGGCGTACGGCGTCGTCGTGCAGGACGAGCTGGTCGATGTCGCCGCGACAGCCGCGCTGCGCCAGCAGGTCGCCGAAGCGCGCGGGCCGATCGATGCCGTGTTCGATTATGGCCCCGACATCGCCACGCTCCGCGCCACGTGTCTGGCCGAAACGAGTCTGCCCGCGCCGCGCCAGCCGGTGTGGCAGCACGCGACGGTTGCGGCCTGAGGTTCTGATGGAACAGCACGGCGCCCTGCACGGAATTCGCGTAATCGAACTCGGTCAGCTCATTGCCGGCCCTTTTTGCGGCCAGTTGCTCGGCGATATGGGGGCCGAGGTGATCAAGGTCGAGCCGCCCGGTGCGGGCGATCCGATGCGGCAATGGGGGCGCGGCGAGGATAAATTGTGGTGGGAAGTCGTCGCCCGCAACAAGCAGACGGTATCGGCCAATCTGCGCGTGCCCGGCGGACAAGCGCTGGTCCGGCGGCTGGCGGAAACGGCGGATATCCTGATCGAGAATTTCAAACCCGGCACCATGGAGAAATGGGGTCTGGGCCCCGACGACCTGCACGCGCTCAACCCGCGCCTCATCATCGTGCGCGTCTCGGGCTATGGGCAAAGCGGTCCGTATAGTGGCCGCGCCGGGTTTGGCGGGATCGGCGAAGCGATGGGCGGCTGGCGCTATATCGTCGGCGACCCCGATCGCCCGCCGAGCCGCATGGGAATTTCGATCGGCGACAGTCTGGCGGCGACCTACGGCTGCATGGGCGCGCTCGCCGCGCTGCATGCGCGCGAACGCACCGGGCGCGGCCAAGTGGTGGACAGCGCGCTCTACGAAGCGGTGTTGCAAGTGATGGAAAGCCTTGTCCCTGAATATGAAGTGTCGGGCTACATCCGCGAGCGCTCGGGTTCGGTCTTGCCGGGTATTGCCCCGTCGAACGTCTATCCGTGCAGCGACGGCGAATTTCTGATCGGCGGGAATCAGGACGCTGTGTTCGGTCGCCTCTGCACCGCAATGGGCCGCCCCGAGCTGGCGAGCGACCCACGGTACGCCACGCACATCGCGCGCGGGGCGCATCAGGTGGAACTCGACGCGCTGATTGCGGAATGGACGAGCGCACGGACCGTTGCCGAAGTCGAAGCGGCGATGCTGGAATATTCGGTCCCCGCAGGCACGATCTTCCGCGCGCCGGAAATGCTCGCCGATCCGCATTTCGCCGCGCGCGAAGCGCTGGTCCCGGTCGAGACCGAGCGTTGGGGTCGGATTCACATGCAGAATTGCTTCCCCAAACTGTCCGACACGCCCGGATCGATCCGCACGGCCGCCTCGGCGACGGTGGGCCGCGACAATCAGGCGGTGTATGGCGCACTCGGCATCGCGGCGGACGAGATTGCGCAAATGACGGCCGACGGGATCATATGAGCGATCCCGCGGCCGAGCCGTTCGATGGCCATCTGGCGTTCGGGGAACGCCCTGCCCTGCTCGTCATCGACGTCGTTCGCGCCTATCTCGATCCCGCCTCGCCGCTCTACGCCCCGGCGTTCGTGGCGGCCTTGCCGACGATTTCGCGCCTCATCGCCGCCGCGCGCGCGCGCGCACTGCCGGTGCTCTACACCAACGTCGTCTATCAGGCGGGCGGCGGCGATGGCGGGCTGTTCTATCGCAAGGTGCCGGCGCTGCGGGCGTTCGATGCGGGCGCGCCGTTCGGACGCTTTCCCGACGCCATCAGCCCTGCCGCGGACGAGATCGTCGTTTCCAAACAATATGCCTCGGCATTTTTCGGCACTTCGCTCGCCTCGACGCTCCACGCCGCCGCCGTCGATACGGTGCTGCTGTGTGGGTTTTCCACGTCGGGCTGCGTTCGGGCGTCGGCGCTGGATGCGCTACAGACTGGCTTCCGGCCCTTCGTCGTTGCCGATGCCTGCGCCGATCGTACGCCCGGGCCGCATGAGGCGAACCTGTTCGATCTGCAGGCCAAATATGCCGAGGTGATCGATGCCGAAACCGCGCTCACCTTGCTGCGCGTCTAGAATACTGATCGCTGGCAGACGGGTCCGTTGCCCGCTAGGGCATAGCGAGGTCGCGATCGAGGAAGACGGAAATGCCAGCCTCCTATGATCCAGCCTCCTATGATCCAGCCTCCTATGACGTCGCCATCGTTGGCGCAGGGATTGTCGGCTTAGCGCACGCGCTCGCGGCCGCGCGCGAGGGGCGCAGCGTCATCGTGCTGGATCGCGACACGCAAGCCAATGGCGCATCGATCCGCAATTTCGGTTTCGTCACCGTGAGCGGTCAGGAGCAGGGCGCCGTATGGCGTCGCGCCCGGCGCTCGCGCGACATCTGGCTGGAGGTAGCGGGGCCGGCCGGCATCGCGATCGAACAGCGTGGGCTTGTCATGATCGCCCAGCGCCCAGAGGCGCGGGCAGTGTGTGAGGCCTTTCTCGAAACCGAGATGGCGGAGGACTGTGCGTGGCACGATCCGGCCGCCGCCGGAGCCCTGCTCGGCGCAATCCGGCCCGCCCAGCTCGAGGGCGTGCTGACAAGCGCGGTCGACATTCGGGTTGAATCGCGCACCGCGATCCCGAAGCTCGCCGCATGGTTGGCCGAGCAGCACGGTGTCGCGTTCCAGCGCGGCGTGGCGGTCCACCGCGTCGAGCACGGCCAGCTCGAAACGACCGCCGGGATCGTCCGTGCGGCGGAGATCATCGTGTGTCCCGGCGATGATCTCACCACGCTGTTTCCGGAAGCAATGGCCGGTATCACGCGCTGCAAGCTTCAGATGCTGCGGCTGGCCGCGCCCGGTTACACCTTGCCCGCCGCGATCATGTCCGATCTCTCGTTGGTGCGCTATCTCGGCTATGCCGCGCTGCCCGCGGCACAGGCGCTGCGCCACAGGTTGGACGTCGAACAGCCCGATCATCTCACGCATGGCATCCACCTGATCGTCACGCAGAGCGCCGACGGCAGCCTGGTCGTTGGCGATAGCCACCATTATGCGGCAACGCCCGACCCCTTCGCGGATGACCGGGTCGACGCGCTAATTCTCGACGAGTTCCGGGCGGTGTTTGGCCATGTCCCGCCCGTGCTCGCGCGGTGGACCGGCACCTACGCCTCCGCCGCAAGCCATAGCCGTGTCACCAGCCCGCTGCCCGGCGTCCGCGTGGTCACCGTGACGAGCGGCACGGGTGCCTCGACCGCCTTTGCGCTTGCCGAAGAGACGCTCGCGTCCATGAGTCTCCCCAAAGGAACAGAGACATGACTTTTCCCGTCAAGGCCGTGGTGCTCGACTGGGCCGGCACGATGA
The DNA here is from genome assembly GCF_014636175.1 of Sphingomonas psychrolutea. Classification (GTDB taxonomy): domain Bacteria; phylum Pseudomonadota; class Alphaproteobacteria; order Sphingomonadales; family Sphingomonadaceae; genus Sphingomonas; species Sphingomonas psychrolutea. The sequence continues at coordinate 67,042 of NZ_BMDW01000019.1, forward strand.
TCGACCATGGCAGCCGGGCACCGGTCATTGCGTTGCTGGCGGTGTTCGCCGATGCCGGCGTGCCGCTGTCGGAGGCCGAGGCCCGCGTCGATATGGGCCGGGCCAAACGCGACCATATCCGCGCGATCCTCGCCATGCCCCGCGTGGCCGAACATTGGCACGGGGTGCACGGCGCGGCCCCGACCGAACACGACGTGACGAGGCTCCACGATGCGGTCGAGCCGATGATGCAAGGCGCGGCGAAGCAATGCGCAACGCTCATTCCTGGCGCGGTTGCCCTTATCGAGAAATTGCGCGAAACGGGCATCAAGATTGGGTCATGCACCGGCTACACCCGCCCGATGATGGTCGACATTCTGCCGATGGCGGCGGCGCAGGGCTATACGCCCGACGTCGTCATTTGCTCGGGCGAGACGCTCGCCGGGCGTCCCTCGCCGCTGATGCTATGGAAGGCGCTGGTCGAACTGGGGGTCTGGCCGGCCTCGGCATGCATCAAGGTCGATGATGCGACCGTCGGCATTGGCGAAGGACGGTCCGCGGGGGCGTGGACCGTTGGCCTCGCAGCGTCAGGGAACGGCGTCGGGCTCGACCATGCAGCGCTGCTCGCGCTGGCACCCGACGACCGCACGCGCCGTGTCGCCGAAGCCACCGCGGCGCTGCGCGCGGCCGGCGCGAACTATGTCATCGACAGCGTCGCCGATCTATGGCCGGTGATCGACGCCATCGCCAAACGGATCGAGGCGGGAGAAACGCCCGCGGCGTAGCGACCGAATTGGACTTCAGCATATCGCCGGTCGGAAAGGTACCTTCCCACCCGCAACGCCGCCTCTTCTGTTCACATACCGCCGCCCAACCCAGCCGTCGGTTTGGGTTCGATGCCGAGCCCGCGCCACAGCGCTGCGTTGAAGGCGGCGGTATCGAGATGGTCCTCGGTCCGGAAATCCTGGCCCTTCATCGCCTCGGCCCAATAGGCCGCGGTGTGCGGCGTCGAAGCGACTGCCGCTATTTTCGGTGCGTAGCGATCCGCCGGAATCGGCAGCTTGGTTGTGCGCAGCACATCGGCCGCCACCGCGCGATAGGTCCATGCGGTCGTCGTCGGATCGAACAGGTCGGCCATCGGCACGGCAAGCGAATCGTTGAGACCGAGCGGCGCAAGGCCAAGCACATCCTCGATCGTTCGCAACAGGCTGACCGTCGTATAGCGTGTCGAGACCAAGGCGTGCTGGCGCACCGTGGCGCCGATCACGAACGCCACGCTGCGCCGCGCATCGACATGATCGGCACCGTTTTGCGCGTCGTCCTCGATCACGAAAATGAGCGTAGAGTCGCGATCGCGGCTGTTCGCGATCGTTTCGACCACTTGGCCCAGCGCAAAATCATTGTCGGCCATTTGCGTCTCAACCGTATCGACGCCGTCGATCGCGTCCTTGAAGTCGCCGAAATGGTCGTGGCTGAGCCGCAACAGCGTCAGCGCCGGGGTGGTGCCGCTAGCTTCGGCTTGCGCGAATTCGCGCTGCCATTCGCGCACGCGCCAATAATCGGGCATCTTTTGGTCGAAGCCGCGGAAATACGGATCGCTGCGCGACGCGAGCAGCCGGTCGCCCGGCGTGTAGATGCGCGTTTGCGTTAGGGCCGGTTCGCGCACCAGCGGCACGAAGCCAGCCTTGCCGAGGTCGTAAATCGACGCGTCGGAAAAGCCGTAATTGCGCACGCTCAATCCCTTGCGGATCGCGGCGTTCCACAGGAAGCCTTGGCCGGTCTCGTCATCACGCTCGCCATCGGGCGCGGTCAGCAACGCCGGACCGGGCATCAAATCGGGATCGGTCGACAAAGCTGGATTGGTGGCATGGCGCTCGGCCGGGGTCTGCGCCGTGTAAATAAAGCGATCGGCTTCCTCTGCCTCATACGCCAGCCCACGCCCGGAATAGTTGACCGGCGCGGTCTTCTCCAGCAAATCGGGCACGCGCGCCGCCGTCGACCACGTCCAGCCCGTGCTCGACTGCTCACCACTGTCGTAGAAATTGTCGAGCGTCACGAACGCCCGCGCCAGCTGGTGGTGGTTGGGCGAGAGATGTTCGCCGAGGATGGCGAGATGCGGGTCGCCATTGCCGATTTCGAGATCGCCGAGCACCTGATCATAGGTGCGGTTCTCCTTGATGATGAACACCACATGTTTGATCCGCGCGCGGACCGCCGCCATCGTCGCGGCCGCAGCGGCGCGCTGCTGCGTGTCGCCCAACCCGATATTGTCGGCGACCTGTCGCGTCGTCCGCACAAGCGCCTTGGGCGCGGGGAGCGGAAATTGGAGCAGTCCGGCCTTTTCGAGCTGGAAGATATACTGGTTGGCGGCGCCACACGCGTCGGGCTGGCCGCGATAAATGGCGAGCTTCGGCGCGCAGCCTTGCGGATTTGCCCCTGGCGGACTTTTGCGGTTGGCGACGAACACGCGCGTGCCATCGGCGCTGGCGGCAACGGCGCTGGGATACCAGCCGGTCGGGATCAGGCCCTGCACGGTCGCGCCGCGTGCGCTCGGCGCGACCAACGCCACGGCGTTGATGCCGCCCATCGTCACGAGCAAGCGACGGTCGGGCAGCAGCGCCAGCGCATTGACGTTCAGCCCCTTGGCGATTTGCCCGTGACCGAGTGCATCGGGCAGGCCGAGCCGCGGCTCGCCGGTCAGCGTCGCGCTGGCGGTATCGACAATGGCGAGCCGATCGGCATTATCCTCGGTCGCATAAAGCCGCTTGCTCGCGGCGTCGAACAGCAGCGCGGTCGGTTCGCCCAGCGTCGCGACGCGCTTGGCCACGCCAATCGCATCGATCGAAACGGTCAGCGCGACCAGCTGTCGGTCGCGCGGTGCCGACACCCAGGCGTGGGTCGCATCGGTCCAGACGATCGCGAACGGGTTTTCGCCACCCGCCGTGCCGCTTTGCGCCGGATCGATCTTGCCCGGTCGCAAATCCTGTTCGGCGATCACCCGGGCGGCGACCAGATCAACCAAGCTTACCGAGTCGTTATAATAATTGGCGACCAGCGCCCGACGACCATCCGGGCTGACTGCGACCCCGGCCGCCTGCGGCCTGACATCGGCACCGTTACCGGCGGCATGGCCAAGCTTGATCGCCTTGCCCTGTTCCGCAAAGCCCGCGCCTCCACGCTTGAACAGATGCAGCGTGTCATCACTGCCCCCACCCACGACAAAGCCGCTTCCGTCGGGTTGCCAGGCAATGCCCGAATAGCTGTTGGGCACCGTCAGCGTTTGCAGCAACCGACTGCCCTTGGCATCGATCGCGTAGCGGAAGATATATTGGCTCGATTGTGCCAGCACGAGCTTTCCGTCTGCGCCGTTATAGCGATTGAAGCCGCTGGTCAGCACCAGCATCTCGCGCCGGTTCGGGCTGACCGCGATCGCCGCCGCACCGTCCGCAACATAAGACGGGTGCGGCCCAACCTGCGCGACCAGTGGCTCGAAGCGCGCACCCGGTGCCGCGAGCGGCGTCAGCATCTGGCCGGTCGGCAAGGCCTGGCCTGCAACGGCGCGATCGGCGGCAATGGCGGTCGCCGCAAGCGCAACCGACCCAAGCGTCAGCACGTATTTTCGAAAGTTTTTCATCGCAGCAGTCTATGCCCGATTTGCGTCAGTTTGGCGACTGCGCACGCTATTGCTCACCGGCGACCGCAGCCGTTTCGGACGCGGGCCACTGCAAACGGTTAGCGCGCTTTTGGCGGGGCCCAGTTCGCCGCCAATGCCGCCCGCTCCTGCGCCTGATCCAACGCCTCTCCATCGATGAGTCTGTCGACAAACTCCGCCGTGCCGGGACTTGCTGCCATGCGATAGGCACCGGCGGGGCGAGAGCCGTGCCCAACCAAGCCTTGCAGCTGCCACCCTTTCCCTTCGTGACAGGCCACGCCGTCGGCAACCGCGCCGGAGAACGAGCGACAGAGTGCGCCACCCTGATTTTTGAAGGTCAGGCCAATGCGAATGGTGGGATTGGCACCTTGCGTGCTGGCGAGTTGGGTATTCAATGCGTGCTCCAGTCGCCCCAAAGCCAGCAGGCGTCCGCCTTGTTCGGTGACGGGTCCTTCCCGGCCGCCGCTAAAGGCTGCGCCGACGATCACGCCGGCGACGAGCGTGGCGGCCAGCGCCCCCCACTGCGGCATGGTCCAGATGGTCCGGCGTTGTTCGCGGGCATGACGGGCCGCCGCCAGCGAACGCACATCACCCCCCGCCGCGACCTGCGCCAAAAGAGCGGGCGGAACCGGCGCTTCCACGAGGGTCGCGAATTCGCTCTGCAATCGACCCGCCAGGGCGCGATGCTCGGCGACCATCGCCCGCAGCGCCGGATCGGCGTCGATCAGGGCTGCGATCCGGCTGCGCTCTTCGCCATCCAGCTCGCCATCGATAAACGCGAAGATTGTTTCTTCATCGATCATTGGTTCAGCCCTCCTTGATCAACGCGAGCAGCGCCGTGCGGCCACGAACCAACCGACTGGATACGGTCCCGATCGGCAGATCGAGCAGTTCGGCGGTTTCGCGATACCCAAATCCCTCGATCAGCACGAGCACCACAACTTCGCGCTGCTCGACCGGCAGCACCTCCATCGCCCGCATCAGGCGCTCCAAGTCGATCTTGGCGTCCATCTGCGCGGTCGGATCGTGCCCGACATGCTCGCCGGCTTCCGCAGGCGCCAGAACCTTGTTGCTTCGCGCACGTGCGCGGACAATGTCGATCCAGCAATTGCGCATGATCCGATAGACCCACGCGTCGAGCCGCGTGCCTTCCTGCCACTGCATCCGCGCGCGCAGTGCGCGCTCGATCGAAATCTGGGTCAGATCGTCGGCATCGGCACGGTTGGCGGTTAGGCCATGCGCAAAGCGTCGCAACCGTGGCAGGAGCGCCTCCAACGCCTTCTCGAATCCACTCAAATGGTTTTCCCGTGCTCATGCGGATGAAACGACATAGCCCGCACGTTTAATCCTGCGAGACACAATAAAGAAGGAAACGTCGTGATCCGCCCCAGCCTCCGGACCATTATAACCTGCGGTGCCGCCATCCTTGCGGCGGGGTCGGGCAATGCGCAACTACTCCCGTCGCTCGGCGGCATTCCCGGTCGGGTGGCAGGCGGCGTGCTTGGTGCGACGTCCAACACCCCGGTGGTCGCGCCGGTGATCGATCGCCTCAACGACGTTAGCGGCATGGCCACGACGGATATGGCGAGCTTGCTCGATCTGCGCCGCGCCCGCCTGCAAGGGCTGATCCGCGATCACCGCAAGGTTCTCGACGCCGATCGGCAAGGCAATCCGGTCCGCCGGGGCGCGGTCATCGCGATCGACCCGCCTGCCGACACAATCGCCCGCGCGCGCAGCGCCGGATTTCGCGTTTTGCAGGACGAGCATATCGAAAGTCTTGATCTTCACGTCGTGACCTTCGCCCCGCCCTCGGGCGACACCACCAAGGAGGGTCTGGCCCGGCTACAGCGGATCGCCCCCGAAGTGACGTTCGACTATGATCACGTCTTTGAACCGGCCGGCCCGGCACGCCTTGCGCTGGGCGGATCGATCGCAGCATCGTCGGCGCCTCAAAGCCGCCCAATGGTCGGCATGATCGATGGCGGGGTCTCGGCGCATCCGTCGCTCGCAAATGCCTCGATCGAACAGCGCGGCTTTGCTGCGGCGGGGCCGCGACCGAGCGGTCACGGCACGGCCGTTGCGTCGCTGATCGTCGGTTCCGATGGACGTTTCCAGGGCGCAGCCCGTGGCATTTCCTTGCTTGTGGCGGACGTTTATGGCGGCGACCCGACCGAGGGATCGGCGCTGACGATCGCGCGCGCTTTGGGGTGGCTGACGGCGCGGGGCGTGCGCGTGATCAATATGAGCTTGGTCGGGCCCGCCAATCCCCTGCTCGAGCGGGCCGTCGCGGCAGCGCACGCGCGCGGCATTCTGATCGTCGCTGCGGTCGGCAATGACGGCCCCGCCGCGCCCCCATCCTATCCGGCCTCCTATCCGGGCGTCGTCGCGGTGACAGCGGTCGATCCCCGCAATCGCGCCCTTCCCGAGGCCGGAAAGGCGCTCCACCTCGATTTTGCCGCGCCCGGCGCTGACATGGCGGCGGCGCTGCCGGGACGCGGCTATGCCACGGTACGCGGCACATCATTTGCGGCGCCGCTCGTCACCGCGCGGCTGATGATGGCGGGCGGCGGCGTGGCAGCGTTCGAGGCGGTGTCACGCGAAGCGATCGAGGGTCGCGGCAGGGTGGGCAAAGGCGTGGTCTGTGCACTGTGCCGGATTGCTCCGCGCGACGTCGGCGCCAAGCGCTAGCCGGATCGGCGTGTGCCGTGCGCAGTTACAAATAATTTTCAGCAGCCCGGATGAAAGCAACAAAAGCCATCGTTTGCCTCAGTGAAGGAAGCATGAGGCGCTTCCGACCTTGAGGAGCGACGATATGAAAAAGCTGATCATTGCGAATTCGCTGATCCTGGCAGCCCTTGTTGCGGCAGGCCCGGCGCAGGCCCAACTCCTGGGCGGCGGTGGCAGCGGCGGTCTTGGCGGCGCGCTCAGCGGAACCGTCAACAGCACATTGGGCGGAACGGGTTCGCTCGGCGGCACCTTGGGATCGCTCGGCTCGACCACCCAGAGCATCACCGGCTCGGTCACCGGCTCAGGCAGCACGACAGCGAGCAAATCGGTCGACAGCAAGTCCGGCTCGGCCAACGCCGACGCGGGGCTCGCCGGGACGGTGACTGGCGCGGTGGCCGGTGCCACATCGGGCAATGTGCTGGGCAATTCGCTTGGCGGCAGCGGCTCAGGGTCCGGCGGCGAGTCCGTGAACAAGAGCGCCAGCCTCAGCGCCCAGGGCGTTGGCACCGATGCCGTCGGCGGATTGGCCGGGCAAGCTTCGGGAATGGCCCAAGGCACCGGAAACGGCGCGACATCGACAGCCGGACGCGCCAGCGGTGACGCGCAGGGTTCGGGCCAGGGCGCCCTTTCGGGTGCAGGCGCGCTTGCGAACAATCCGGCAGGCCGCTTGCCGTCGCCTTCGTTCGGCGGCGATGCTTCGGGCAGCGGAGCAGCGAACGGCCAAGGGCGCACCAACGCCGCGGCCGGAAATTCGCAGCCACAGTAACGTGATCGCGCCCCTCCGATCGCGGAGGGGCGCGACGTGACCTGCGGCTTGCTTCCTCGTCCGTTTGTGGCGGCGGGAGCGGTAACGATGTGGCGCGACATCGGCACGGCGCACGCCAGTAGGATCGGCGCACCCTACGCCCATCGTCCCGCGACCGGCACCGAAATGAACCGCCGCGCAGATCGAATCAGCGGCAGGACGCAAGAGCGAAACGGCCAACAAGCGGCACGATGCAACGTGCGACCCACGGATCGCACCGACCTCATCGACGGCGCGGAGCGTCCTTGGGCCGATGTCCGCCAGCGCACCAAAGCGCATCTGCAATACCAGCGGTATACCAAGATCGTAGATCTCGCCGGCGCCCGGCGAGGAGACACCAACAAATCGTGTCTTTTCAAAATCTTGAAATGGTGCCGCTTACAGGACTCGACAGTATGTGCTTAACTATTTGAAGATAAGAATATTTGGTCGAGCTCTAGAGGCCGTGGCCCCAACGTGGCCGCAATATATTTTCGGACTCTAACCCACGCCGGAACGACGTTCCGCAAGGATTTGAGAAGGTTCGACGAATCAATATTCGAGTTCAACGCCAGCCTCGCAAATTCGGTCGCGATATCGAAGAGTAGGACTCGAACTCGTAAGCGTCTTTTTGATATTATCATTTTTTAACAGATATATCCGGGGTCGTGCACGTCCTGATAGCGTTTGTGTGGCCCCCAAATTGCGGCAGCTGACCCGTCAAAGTGAAGTCGCGCTGGTCTAAATCGTATTTCGCTTTGCCCGTCGCTAAGCCCGCTTCCGCACTATCCGCCGGCCGACATCACTCGAGATTCACGCCGCAATTGCGCCATTGAAACGCGCGCGGTGGCCTCTCGCGCCAACAAATTAAGGCTGATAGGAAAGGGAAAAAGCGGCGCCTCTGCTTTGAAGCGCTAAACCGGCATAAGCGCCTGTTTGCTCGTTCCGGCGGCTCGGTCAGCTTCGCGCCCTAGAGTCGGTCGTTCAACTGGCCACTCGCTCACCCTAAAACCCGCCGTTGGTTCAGCAAACTCTGATTGGCGTGATGGGTGGATTGCGGAAGGGCAGATTTTAGGCTCTGTCCGACATCACAACGGTTCGCGCGTGCGGATCGACTGTGGAGGATCGGTTGAATGGGCATGGCCAAGCGCTCCGAGCTACGTTGGCGATACAGCTTGATTTTGAGCTGCACGGCGCTGCTAGCGAGCTGTGCCACCGTCACGCGTGGCCCGATCGCGGGAATCACGCCGGGAATCACCTATGTGTCTATGGGAAGCTCCTTTGCCGCAGGCCCCGGGGTCACAACACCGGCAGATATGCGCGCGGCGGCTGGGTCGATGAGCCGCACACCGCCAAAGGTTACCAGTCCGATTTTGATTTGCTCGTCATCGTCAATCACCAGAAGCTCACTGACCGTGTTGAGTTCTGGGCAACCGCCGAGGATCGGTTGAACCGCGAACTGGCGATCACGAAAGCCTTGCGCACGCCGGTCAATTTCATCGTCCACACGCTGCAGGAGGTGAATGCCGGCCTGTCGGAAGGACGCTATTTCTTCATCGACATCGCGCGCGACGGGATCGCGCTCTATCAGAGCGATGCGACCGATCTGCCCGAGCCGCAGCCCAAGACGCCGAACCAGGCGCTGGCGATGGCGCGAGAGTATTTTGACGAGTGGCTGCCGAGCGCGGCCGAATTCTTCGACAACTTCGAATTCAATTTGCGGCAAGGCCGCCGCAGCAATGCGGCCTTTCAGCTTCATCAGGCGACCGAACGCTATCTCCACTGCGTGCTGCTGGTGTGCAGTTTCTATACGCCTCACGTCCACAATCTCGGTTTTCTGCGCACCCAGGCCGAGCGGATCGATCCCCGGCTGATCGAGGTCTGGCCTCGCGAGACCAAGGCCGACCGCTCGCGGTTCGAGAAGCTCAAGGAAGCCTATGTAAAGGCGCGCTACTCGAGACATTACCGCATCACCGAAAACGAATTGGTCTGGCTTGCCCGTCGCGTCGAAACGCTCGGTCATGTCGTTCAGGTCGTGTGCGAGGAACACATCGCTGCGCTGGAGCGCAGTGCAGCTGCCTGAGCTATGTGCTCGTCAGATTTGCTCGACGTCGTTCAACGCGTTCGCGATCATCGCGCCCAACGTTTCTTCGGCGCGTTCACGCACGACCGCATCTTTCGACAAAAGATCCTGTCGCATCCAGTCGGGCGCCCGCATGATGATAGCCGTGATCTTTTCCTGCAACTTCGTATCCATTGCGCACTATGCCGATCGAATTGCGACATGCGCAAGGCGCTCGTCTGTATCGGCCCGATCGGACCGATCCAGGCGAGCGGGCACCTGGATTAGGCCTTGGGTTTGCGCGCGGCTTTTGCCGGAGCGGGTGCGGTCTTTGTTGCGCGCGCCGTCCGTCCCTTCTGACCGAGACCGATCTTGTGCGCCATGGCGCGCCGCGCTTCGGAATAGCTCTCGGCGACCATAGGATAATCGGTCTTGAGACCGTAGCGTTCGCGGTACTGCTCGGGCGTCAGACCGTGACCGGACAGATGGCGCCTGAGCGTCTTGTAGGGCTTGCCGTCAATCATCGAGATGATGTGATCCCTTGAGGCGAGCGACTTCCTCGCGGTCACGGCCGGCGTGTATTCGGTCGTCGTCTCGCCCGCTGCGGCGGCGGGCGCTGCGAGCACCGCAAGATCGTTCACTGCCTGGTGCATCTTTGCGGCTTTGTTGCAAAACTGACGTTGGGGATTCACGTAGGGAATCGAGTGGGATAGATGGGCGTGATGCCCAAACCTGCCGCACCTGTGTATCGCACGACGAAC
>NZ_BMDW01000020.1 GCF_014636175.1 Sphingomonas psychrolutea
CTCGTTGAAGGAACTCCATCGTCCGCCACCGCCTCCGCGGGACCAAACCTCAGCGCACGCGCGCTACCTCACCGCAAACTCCACTGCCGCGCAGCGGCTTCGTGCATTGGGCGCGAGCCGACCGACCGCTTTCGCGCCCGATAGCCGCCGTTCCGCTTTTGGGCGAGAGCGTGATGCGGCGGGCACCTAAACGGCGATAAGTGGTGGAAAGGGCCCAGTCTGCTTTTGCACCAAATCGTTTGAAACCAGACGTTGCTCGGCGTGCGTTAATGAGATGAATATCCGTCCCGGATCGATTGCGCTTGGCCCGCAATTGACGTCTACCTCCACGACACATCGCTGACTTCGCGCGCGGGTATTCCCACCGCCAAGCGATGCGCGCCGATGTCCCGCGTTACGATCGACCCCGCGCCGATCACCGCACCATCCCCGATCGTCACGCCCTTGAGCACGGTGACACCCGCGCCGATCCAAACGCTCGCACCGATGTGGATCGGCTGCGGCGCACTGTCGCGCCCGTCGATGCTATGCTGGTCCCAATCCATCGCGCGAAAATTCTCGCCGATGAACGTGCCGTCGCCGATCGTGATGGCGGAATAGCATTGCAGCCTCCCGCCAACGTTGATGTACCCGCTACCCAACGTCAACGCCGCACCCCGATACACGTCGATCCGGCAACCGGACAGGATGCTGAAGTTCCCTTCAAGCCGACACATCGCGTTGTCGTGCAGGATGAAATGGCCGGCGACGCTGGGGCTGTTTGGCAAGTTCGCCCCGATGTGGACACGTCCAGGCCCGTCGAACTGCGAACCGCTCGCCCGCATCGCGGTGCGTCGATAGGGAATGATCGAAAGGTTGCCGCGCCGGAGTGCAAGGTAAGCAGCCTTCGGCAAAGACACTGCTCCAACTAAGCCGAGCAGCCTACGAAGTTTCGGCTTTATGATGTCCTGCTGTAACACGCTTTCGACCAAACGCTTTCAGCGGCGTCACGATCCCGGATAGCGAGCCATAACGTCTATCAAATTCGCGGAAGCTGATGAAGCAAGGTTGACCGGCTACCTTCCGCACACTTGGAGATCATTTCGAATATGAGCGCGGCCCTGTCCGCTAAGCAGCGTGGTGGCAGCTTTCAGGTTTCGGCGGACGGACACGTGAACCTCTGAAAGTGGGCGCTTTCTGCCTGTCCGCTTTCCCCACGAATAGCTGCTGGTCGGCCTCCCCTGAAGAGGAGGAGGCAAACGTCCGGGTCACCGCTCTACAACCTACTTCGTAAACCCCACCGTCAAATCAAACCGGATCTTCACCCACGCCCCGATCATCGGCTTCCCCCCGATCCGCGGCGGGCGCACGCGGAATTGCCACGCCGCCAGCCGCAGCGCGCGCGACAGGCCACCACCCGGCGGCGATTCCTCGATCGAGCGGCAATTCTCGACGCGGAAATCGGGCGCGGTCTTGCACGCGATCAGCGCCCAGCCCGTCCCCTTGGCATAATCCTTCAGATACGGGGCCAGCTCGGCATCGCGCGGCTCGCGATACCATTCGGCATTGTACAGCGCGCCGCCGCCCGGCCCCTGCCCCGGCCCGTACGCGGCGACGCTGTCGCGGCCGGTTCCCTCGCCGTCGCCCTCACCCTGCGCCGACGGGATCTTGCCGATGTCGGACGCGGCAAAGTCCTGCGGGCTGAGCTGGATCAGCTTGGTCGGCGGTGCCTTGACCGGCGCTATCGGCGGCGCGACGGGCGGCGGCGGTGCCGCCGACGCGGTCTTGACCGGGTTGCGCTTGCTCGCGACCTTGGCCTTCTGCGCTTCCTTGGCGATCGGCGGGCCGACCGGGCGGACATCGAAGGTGCTCAGCCGCGGCTGCTTCACGACTTTCGTGAACATCCCGCTGCCCAGCGTCGTCAACAGCAGCAAAATCAGGCCTTCGACGATCAGCGCAAGCACGATCCCGCGCCAGCGCGGCCGGTCCGATGCGGAACTATACGAATCGGCGCTCATCGCCGGCTTGCCTAGGGCGCGCCGTGCCGCGCTGCAACAGACACGCGATGCCGCAATCGTGACCTTTTGTTCACGTCACCCGATTTCGGCCGATGCCGTGGTCCACCCCAGCGCCGGGACGGTGACCGAGCGCTTGCCCGCCAAGTCGATTCGCGTGACCAGCAGCCCACGCCCCTCGATATAGCCGAGCACACGCCGCGCCCGGCCGATCGACGACGTGCCATAGGTCCGCGCGAGTTCTGCATCGCTCGGGCACGGCTCCGCTTCGCGCGCGGCGCGGGCGACCAGCAGGAAGCAGCCGAGCATTTCGTCGGGCAGATCCTGCGCCGCTGCGATCACCTCGGCCCAATCGGTGTCGAGCCCATCGAAAATCCCCGCGCGCGCCGCCGCCAGCCGCCGCGAGAAGCCCGACGGATCGAGCGGCGCGGGATGCACCCCGACCATCCGGCAGCGCACCTGAAAGTCCTGATACAGCACCGCTGCCGGGCGCGCCGCGGCATCGGGATCGGCGACGATCGCGTGGAGCACGTCGCCGATCACCTGCGCCAGCTGCGCGGCGTCATAGCGTGGCTCGGGGGCTGCGCGATCGGGCGCGGCCACCGTTTCGATCCGGTCGAGCAGGTGCTCGGCCAGCGGCGGGCGCGGCGGCGGCGGTGGCGCGGGGCGCACCGGCTCCTCCATTTCGGCGAACAGAAATTGCCGCATTTCGCCCGCTTCCTGCTGCGGCAGCGGGGTCAGCGTCGGCCCGCCGCCGCGCGATCCCGTTTCGACCGGCCCGATCCGGATCGCCACCGGTCGCCGCGACACGGCCGGCCCGAGCGCGAGGAAGGTGCCGCGCGCCAGATCGCGGATTTGTTCGGCCTGGCGCCGCTCCATCCCGAGCAGATCGGCCGCACGCGCCATGTCGATGTCGAGGAAGGTCCGACCCATCAGGAAATTGGAGGCTTCGGCGGCGACGTTCTTGGCGAGCTTGGCAAGCCGCTGCGTTGCGATGATCCCGGCCAGACCACGCTTGCGCCCGCGGCACATCAGGTTGGTCATCGCGCCCAGCGACGCGCGCCGCACCTCCTCGGTCACTTCCGCGCCCATCGATGGCGCGAAGATTTGCGCTTCGTCGACCACGACGAGCGCGGGATACCAATGTTCGCGCGGGGCATCGAACAGCGCCGACAGAAACGCGGCGGCGCAGCGCATCTGCCCCTCCATTTCGAGGCCCTCCAAATCGAGCACGACCGAGGTGCGATGTTCGCGGATTCTGGCACCGAATTTTGCAACTTCGGCGATCGAATACTCCATTGCCGAAATCGCGATATGGCCATAGGCGTCGCCCAAAGTCACGAAATCGCCCTCGGGATCGATGATGATCTGCTGCACTTGCCCCGCGCTGCGTTCGAGCAAGCGCCTGAGAAGATGCGATTTTCCCGAGCCCGAATTGCCCTGGACGAGCAACCGCGTCGCGAGCAATTCCGCCAGATCGATCGGCACGGACTGGCCCGCGCCGTCGAGCCCCATGTCGACCTGAAACGTCATCCGGAGCGCATGAACGATGCCGGGGGCCGGGGGCAAGGGATAACGATATCCGGGGTCCTGGCATCGGCGCGGCTAGGTAGATTCCGGTCCTCCCGCGTGCCGTCATCGCTTGGTATTTCGACGATCATGCACGCACCGAGCCATCATCTCACCACCCGCACCGGGTTCGCGTTTCATGTCCGTCCGGCCCGACCCGAGGATGAGGGAACGGTTGCCGAGTTCTTCACCCACGTCACGCGCGAGGACCTGCGCTTCCGCTTCCTGACCGGCCTGTCCGAGGTCGGGCACGACCAGATCGTCGCGCTGACGCATGTCGATCATCGCTGGTCGGAGAATTTCCTCGCCTTCACCGGCGATGGATCGACGATGATCGCGACCGCGATGCTCGCCTGCGATGCGACGTTCGAGCATGGCGAGGTCGCGATCGCGCTGTCGAAGGATTACAAGCGCCACGGCATCGGCTGGGAATTGCTGGCGCATGTCGCGCGCTTTGCCGAGACCAAGGGTGTGCGTGTGCTCGAGGCGATCGAATCGCGCGAGAATCACGCCGCAATCGAACTGGAACGCGACATGGGCTTCACGGTCGAACCCTATCCGGGCGACCCGACCTTGCTGCTGGTCAGCCGCAAGCTGATGGCCGATGGCTTGCCGCCTGGAGCGCGTCCGCGCCCGATGTAAGGGCGGCGACGTGCTGCGCGATCTGCTGGCCCTCCTGCGAAGGCATGGTCCGCGAGACGATGGGACCCGCGAAACTCAGATCGGCACAGATCGCGGCGCGCACGACCGCGTCATGCTCGCCAATGCCGCCAGTAAAGACGATCAGATCGGCGCCCCCCAGCGTCGCCAGCATCCCCGCAATTGCCTTGGCAACGGAGCGACAGAAGATGCGGATCGCCAGATCAGCAGCGGCATCGCCGGCGGCATGCAGCGCCCGCAGATCCGCCGAGCGCCCCGACAGGCCGAGCAGCCCGGATTGCCGGTCGATCAGCGCCTCGAGCGCGACCGCGTCCATGCCGCGCTCGCGCAGCAGATAGAGCAGCACGCCGGGATCGATATCGCCGGTGCGCGTGCCCATCACCACCCCGCCCGACGGGGTCAGCCCCATGCTCGTATCAACCGAACGCCCGCCGCGCACCGCTGTCACGCTCGCACCATTGCCGAGATGCGCGATGATCAACCGATCGGGCACCGCATCGCCGAGCTGCGCCAGAATCGACTCGCACGACAGTCCGTGAAAGCCGTAGCGGTGGATCCCTTCCGCGCGCATCGAAGCGGGTAGCGGCAGGACCGCCGCCACATCGGGCATATCGGCGTGAAAGCCGGTATCGAAACACGCCACATGCGGCACGTCGGGATAGCGCGCCTGCGCGGCCGCGATCATCGCCAGCGCCGCCGGCCCATGGAGCGGCGCAAAGGCGCTCGCATGCTCCAGGCGGACAAGGATCGCTGGGTCGATCAGTACCGGCGCGAACAGATCGATGCCGCCGTGCACGATGCGGTGGCCGATCGCATCGGGGTGAACGTCGCCAATGCGGTCGAACAGGTCGGCGTCAATCCCGGCATGTTCGACCTCGCCCGCCGAGACCTCGACCACCGCTTCGCCTACGTCATACACGCCGAACTTCACCGACGACGACCCGCCGTTGAGCGCCAGCACGCGCATCACCGCGCCCATTGCCAATCGCGCACCTCGGGCAAATCCTCACCATGTTCGGCGATGTAGAGCTTGTGGCGCTCGATCGCGGTCCAATAGACCGCGCGGGCATTGGGGACCATGTGCGCCAGGCGCGGGATGCGCTCGATCGCATCGAGCGCGAGGCGATAGCGATCGAGATCGTTGAGCACGACCATGTCGAACGGCGTGGTCGTCGTCCCCTCCTCCTTATAGCCGCGCACATGGAAATTATCGTGGTTGGGCCGCCGATAGGTCAGCCGGTGGACCAAGGTCGGATAGCCGTGGAACGCGAACACCACGGGCTTGTCGGCGGTGAACAGCGCGCCGAACGCGCGGTCGTCGAGGCCGTGCGGATGCTCGCTCTGCGGTTGCAGCACCATCAAATCGACGACGTTCACCACCCGGATGCGGATATCGGGCACCTGTTCGCGCAGCAGCGTCACCGCCGCCATCGTCTCCAGCGTCGGCACATCGCCCGCGCACGCCATTACCACATCTGGCTCGCCCGCATCGCTGGCGAATTCCCAAATCCCTGCCCCGGTCGTGCAATGCCGCACCGCATCGTCCACGCCGAGCCACTGCCACTCGGGCTGCTTGCCCGCGACGATGACGTTCACATAGCCGCGGCTGCGCAGGCAGTGATCCGCCACCGACAACAGGCAGTTCGCATCGGCCGGCAGATAAATGCGCGCGATCTCGGCCTTCTTGTTGGCGACGTGGTCGAGAAACCCCGGATCCTGATGCGACAGGCCATTATGGTCCTGCCGCCAGACATGCGATGTGAGCAGGTAATTGAGCGACGCAATCGGCCGCCGCCACGGGATGCCGCGCGTCACCTTGAGCCACTTCGCATGCTGATTGACCATCGAATCGACGATGTGGACGAACGCTTCGTAGCAACTGAACAGCCCGTGCCGCCCGGTCAGCAAATAGCCCTCGAGCCAGCCCTGGCAGAGATGCTCGCTCAGCACCTCCATCACGCGACCGTCGCGGTCGAGATGCTCGTCGACCGCCTCGGTTTCTGCCATCCACGCCTTGCCGGTCACCTCATACACCGCCTGCAAGCGGTTCGAGGCGGTCTCGTCGGGGCCGAACAGGCGGAAATTGGCGGTGGCCAGGTTGAGCGCCATCACGTCGCGCAAGTAATGACCAAGCGTCGCGGTCGCCGCCGCCTTCACCGCGCCGGGGACGGGCACGGCGATAGCATGGTCGCGGAAATCGGGCAGGACGAGTGGCTTGAGCAGCTCGCCGCCATTGGCGTGCGGATTGGCGCCCATGCGCCGGTGGCCGGTGGGGCTGAGCGACGCATACTCCTCGCGGAATTTGCCGGTCTCGTCGAACAGTTCGTGCGCATCATAGCTTTTGAGCCACGCCTCGAGCTGGACGAGATGCTCGGGGTCCGTGAAATCGGCGATCGGCACTTGATGCGCGCGCCACGTGCCCTCGACGGGCTTGCCATCGACGATCTTCGGACCGGTCCAACCCTTGGGCGTCTGCAGTACGATCATCGGCCAGCGGCGCCGCGCCGGATCGCTCGCGCCACCCCGCGCCTCGGCCTGGATCGCCTGTATTTCCGTCAGCACACGGTCCATCGTCGCGGCGAGCGCTTGGTGCACCACCGCCGGATCGTCGCCGACCACGAAATGCGGCTCATGGCCGTAACCGCGCAGCAGGTCCGTCAACTCTTCGCGCCCGATCCGCGCGAGCACGGTCGGATTGGCGATCTTGAAGCCGTTGAGATGCAGGATCGGCAACACCGCGCCATCGCGCGCGGGGTTGAGGAACTTGTTGCTGTGCCAGCTCGTGGCGAGCGCGCCGGTCTCGGCCTCGCCATCACCGACCACGCACGCGACGATCAAGTCGGGATTGTCGAATACCGCACCGTAAGCATGGGCCAGCGCATAGCCGAGTTCGCCACCCTCATGGATCGACCCCGGCGTCTCGGGCGCGACATGGCTGGGGATGCCGCCCGGCCAGGAGAATTGCCGGAACAGCCGGTCCATCCCGCCCGTGCTGCGTTCGATCGCGGGATAGCGCTCGGTATAGGAGCCTTCGAGATAGGTATTGGCGACCAACCCCGGTCCGCCATGCCCCGGCCCGATCACCGCGATCATGTTGAGATCATGCTGCACGATCAGCCGGTTGAGGTGGACGTAGAGCAAGTTCAGCCCCGGTGTCGTGCCCCAATGCCCGAGCAAACGGGTCTTCACGTCGGCAAGCGTGAGGGGGCGATCGAGCAACGGATTGGACCGCAGATAGATTTGCCCGACCGACAGATAATTCGCCGCGCGCCAATAGCCGTGCATCCGCCGCAGCATCTCGGGCGACAGCGTTTCCGGCGGGAGCGGAGCGTCCGCTGGCAAGGCGGAAGCAATCGGTTCGGGCATGGGAATTCCTGTCACCGCGGGCGTGTCTATCCCATGCCCGCGAACGTTGGCGCGCGGGAGCATCGGAAACTACGCACGCCGCAGAGGGCAGTTGGCAGCGCGCGCAGTATGAGACGTCGGTTCAGCGCTTCGGCTTGATGAACCGGATCGTCATGCGGTCACTTTCCCCGATCGCGGCATATTTGGCGCGGTCGACATCGCCCAATTGATAGGTTGGGGGCAAGGTCCACACACCCTCGGCATAATCCGCTTTGTCTTTGGGATTCGCGTTGATTTCCGACATGGCCGCGACTTGGAAACCGGCCCGCTTGGCGAAGGCCACCACGCTCGACACCTTCATATAGCCGCTCTTTTCCTCGGCGGCGGCATCGCGTGCCTCGGGCAAGCGGTGCTCGACGATGCCCAGCGTCCCACCGGGCTTAAGCATGCGGTACATTTCGGCAAAGGCGGCCTGGGTCCGGTCGACCCCGGCAAAGCGCAGATTGTGGATATTGCGGAAGGTCAGGACCACATCGGCGCTGCCCGCCGGCACGACGGGTTCGCCGGCCGCCGCCGGAAAGGCGGCAAGTTTGACCTTGCCGTACACCGCAGGCTTGGCCGCCTGGAGCCGCTTGATTCCGTCGAGCCCCTTGGCCCAGCCGCCCGCCGCATAATAACTGCCGCGCGCGTTCAGATAGGGCGCCAGAATTTCGGTGTACCACCCGCCACCGGGGATGAGTTCGACGACGGTATCGGTCGGCTTCACCCCGAAAAAGGCCAGCGTCTGCGCCGGGTGGCGCGCAGGATCGCGCGCAACGTTGGCGGGCGTGCGTGAAGGTGCCGCGACCGCCTTGGCGAGATGGCTCGGCGCGGTGATCGCCTGGCCGACCGCGACGCTGGAGACGGCGATGGCAACCGCACCGACAGCAACCTTAATGATCCTCATATGCACCGCATCTCTTCTGGAAATTGATGACCGAACAGTGCGAGGCAATGCCGTCCGATGCAAGCGGGTTACGGTCATCGTGGGACGGTCGCGGGACCGGACCGCACCGATCGATCAACCGGCACGCGATCGACGATCCGGGCAAGCGTTGCCCGCAGCGCCGCAAACGCCGGCGTATCGTCCTGCGTCTTGCCCAGCCGCACCAGCACCATCCGCTGATCGGGCGAGGCGATGACGAATTGCCCGAGATGACCGAGGCACGATACGAGCGTATCGGGCCCGTGCCCGGGAAACAGCGCTGGCACCCGATCGGCCCCGCCCGCACGATTGAGCCATAGCTGACCGCCATATTCGCGATTGGTGGGGGACGGCGTCTTCATGAAGGCAAGCCAGTCGGGATCGACGATGCGTTGCCCGTCGCGACCCCGACCGTCGAGCAGCACGTGCCCCAAACGTCCATAATCATCGAGCGTCATATAGATCAGCGACCCGCCGATCTGCGTCCCGATCCCGTCGAAATCCAGCATCGCGCTCGTGATGCCGGCCGGACCGAACAAGCGACGCTGGGCGAAGGCGCGATAGCTCCGCGCGCGCTCCTTGGGGTCAGCGCTCGCGGTCAGCGTCCGGGTGATGATCTCACTCAGGATGAGTGTGGTCAGCGAGCTATATTCGAACGTCTTGCCCGGTTGCGCCTCGAGCGGAACGCCGATCGCACGCTGCGCCATTGCCTGCGTACCGCTGACGAACAGGACCTGATTGGTG
This sequence comes from Sphingomonas psychrolutea, assembly GCF_014636175.1. GTDB lineage: Bacteria > Pseudomonadota > Alphaproteobacteria > Sphingomonadales > Sphingomonadaceae > Sphingomonas > Sphingomonas psychrolutea. Next base: position 9,277 of record NZ_BMDW01000020.1, read on the forward strand.
TCCGATGCCTCGACCGGATCGCCGACTTCGGTATGCCGCAAACCCGATGACATGTTGAGCAGCATCCTGAGCGTGATCGCACGGCGCGGATCATTCGCGCCGTGCCATTCCGCGACGGGCGCGGGCGCGTCGAGCGACAGCTTTCGATCGGCGACGAGTGCGCCGACGAGCAGCGCAGTGACCGTCTTGGCCATCGACCAACTGACGAAGCGGTTCGCATCCGAATAGCCGGGTTCGTACACTTTCGCGACCACCCGCCCGTCGCGGATCATCAGCGCAGCCCGCGTCTCGCCCACGCCAGCGGAGAAGAGCGAATCCAGCGGCGCAGGGGTGGTGGCAGCGGGTGCGCTGCCCGCAACAAGCATGGCGGCGAGCATCATCCAATGGCTGTTCTTTTGCATGCACCAAGCCTAGGCTTGGCGGTGATGAATGCAAGGCACACCCTCTTCACCGCGATGATCGGCGCTGCGCTCGTAGCGGGCGGCGCGGGCTTCGTTTGGGTGGCCGCGCACCGTGCGCAACTGGAACTCGGCGTGGGCTATGCCGCGCGGGTGGCGTGCGGGTGCCGTTATGTCGATGGACGGTCGCTGGGCGATTGCCACAAGGATTTCGAACCCGGCATGGAGCCGATCCGGCTTTCGGAAAACCCCGCGACCAAGGTCGTTACGGCATCGGTCCCGCTGATCGCCAGCCGCAGCGTACGCTACGATCCCGTGCTCGGCTGCCAGCCCGAGCCGTTTCGGGGAACCGCGCTGATCGTCAAACACTGACGATCCGCCGCACCGCTTAACGGCGCAACGCCGCGCTTTTGTCGCGGATCGCCTTGAATTCCGAGGTCGGTTTCCAGCTCGGCCACGCCGCGGAATTCGCCACCTCGCGGCCGATCGTCAGCATCACGTCGATATCCTGCTTGGCGCCCGCCAAATTCCAGTCGGGCGACCAGGCATCGCACGTCTGGTGGTAGCATTTGCCGGTATAAGCATCGATCCACGCTTGCCCGGCCGCCACGCCGCCTGTCTCCAGATCGGAGGCCCCGGCGATTCCCATTTGCAGCAAAACGGGCACGCCACGCTTGGCCAGGCTGAAATGGTCGGCGCGGTAGAACAGCCCGCGCTCGGGCAGGCCCTCGGGCGTCACCCGCCGCCCCTGCGTCGCGGCGATCCGCGCCATATCGTCCTGCAGACTGTCTTGCCCGACGCCAACGAGGATCACGTCCTTCGCGCGCCCGGCGGTTTGCAGAATGTCGATCGTCAGGTTGGCCGCCGTCGTCTCGAGCGGATAGACCGGGTGCGTCGCATAATATTCCGACCCGAGCAGCCCGCGCTCCTCGGCAGTCCATACCGCGAAAGCAATCGTGCGCCGGGGGGCGGGTTCGGCCTTCAGAAGGCGCGCGATGTCGAGCAGCGCGGCGACGCCCAGGCCATCGTCATTGGCACCGGGGCGGATCGTCTTGCCGTCCTTATCGGCCGGGCCGACCCCGTACGCATCCCAATGCGCGCCGAACATCACCGTCTCACCGGGGGCGCCGGTGCCGGGGATTTTGGCAAGCACATTGTGGCTCTCGACCACTTCATGGCTGACCGGGATCGCGGCGGAGAAGGTTGCGCCCTGCAGCACCACCGGCTTGAAGCCGCTTTGCCGCGCGGCAGTGCGCAGCGTGGCAAGATCGAGCCCCGCGCCCATGAACAAAGCGGTCGCGGCATCGCCGTTCAGCCAGCCTTGCAAGCGCAGGCTGGTGATCTGCCCGGCCGGGCGCACGATGTCATAGGCTTCGCCCTGCCCGGAAACCACGACGTTCCAGCCATAGCCAGCACCCGGCGTATCGTGGATGATCAGCGCGCCAATCGCGCCGCGCCGCGCCATTTCTTCGAACTTATAGGTCCAGCGGCCATAATAGGTCATCGTCCGGCCGCCGAATTTGCCAAAGGCGGAATCGCCTTGCACCGCTTCGAAATCGGGATCGTTGACCAGGATGACCGCGACCTTGCCGTGCAGGTCGACGCCCTTGAAATCGTCCCAGCCGCGCTCGGGCGCGCTGACGCCATAGCCGACGAAGACCAGCGGCGCGTTCGCGATCACGGCCTTGTCGCTGGGTTGCAACGACCAGGCATAGGCTTGCGCGCCGCGCGTCCATGCCTGCCACGCGCCCTTGACCGAAACGCCGAATTTTTCGGGCTCCCCAAGTTTGGTGTGGAGCAGCGGCACCGTCTGCGTCCATGTCCCGTCCGGCCCACCCGGCTGCAGGCCGAGCGCCGCGAAGCGCTTGGTGAGATAGTCGATCGTCACGGCTTCACCGGGCCCGCCCGGCGCGCGGCCATGGAAGGCGTCGGATGATATGTCCTGCACGGTCTTGGTGATTGCGGCGGTATCGACGCCCTGCGCGAGAGCGGGTGTCGCGACGGCGAGCAAAGCGAGCGGGATCATGTGTTTCAGCATGGCCGCCACTTTAGCGTCAGGGGATCAACCGACAAGTCGTTGATCGCGTGCCGTTCTGCCTTATGGTCGACGCAGACCGATCCAGCCCCGGAGCCTGCCCGATGAAACATCCGTTCCTGCTCGCCGCCTCCATGGCGCTGCTCGCCGCGCCGATCGCCGCGCAGCAGACGTCGTTTCCCCCGAGCGACATCCCGAAGAGCTTCGCCACGCCGATCGAAGCGCGCGATTATGTGAAGCGCGAAGTGATGATCCCGATGCGCGACGGGACCAAGCTCTACACCGTCATCGTCTTTCCCAAGGGGCTTACCAACGCGCCGATCGTGCTGACGCGGACGCCCTACAACGCGAAGGCGCGCGCCAAGCGGATGGACAGCCCGTCGATCCTGTCGACGCTGCCGCTGGCCGACGAAATCTTCGTCAAGGGCGGCTATATCCGCGTCTATCAGGACATTCGCGGCAAATACGGGTCGGAGGGCGATTACATCGTCACGCGCCCGGTCCGCGGGCCGCTGAACGCAACCACGACCGATCATGTCACCGACGCCTACGACACGATCGACTGGCTGGTGAACAAGGCCAATCTGCCCGAATCGAACGGCCGCGTCGGGATGATCGGGTCGTCCTACGAAGGTTTCACCGTGGTGATGGCGCTGCTCGCGCCGCATCCCGCGCTGAAGGTCGCGGTGCCCGAAAGCCCGATGATCGACGGGTGGATGGGCGACGACTGGTTCCATTACGGCGCGTTCCGGCTTGCCAACATCGGCTGGGTCGGATCGCAGACCGGCTACAAAGGCGAGGGCAGCGAACCCGCCACCGGCATCTACGACAATTATGAGGAGTTTCGCCGGCTCGGCGGTGCGAACGAATGGGCCAAGAAATCGGGCTTCGATCAGCTCCCCGCATGGCAGAAAATGGTCGCGCACCCCGCTTACGACGGCTTCTGGCAAGGCCAGGCGCTCGACAAGATGCTCGCCGCCAACCCCTCCAACGTGCCGACGCTATGGGAACAGGGGCTGTGGGATCAGGAGGATATGTACGGCGCGATCACATCGTGGGAAGCGCTCAAGGCCAAGGGCAAGATCGGCAACAACTTCCTCGTGATGGGGCCGTGGCGGCACAGCCAGGTCAATCGCGACGGGCGCGAGCTCGGGCCGCTGAAGTGGGACGGCGATACCGCCGCGCAGTTCCGCGAAAAGATGGTCCTGCCGCTGTTCGATCAATATCTGAAGGATGGCCCCGCCGCCAATCTCCCCGCCGCCACGATCTACAATACCGGCGAGAATAAATGGGACCGCTTCGCCAACTGGCCGCTCGCGTGTGAGCAGGGCTGCGCCGCGCCGCTCAAGCCGCTGTATCTGCAGGCCGATGGCGGTCTGGGCTTCGACAAAGGCGCGGTCGGGGGCGACTCCTATGTCTCCAATCCCGCCAAGCCCGTCCCGCATTTGCCGCGCCCGGTGAATTTCGGCGACGGACGCTGGCCCGATTGGCTGGTCAGCGACCAGCGCCACGCCGATGGCCGCCCCGATGTGGAAACCTATGTCACCGATGTACTGACCGCGCCGATGCGCCTCGCGGGCGCGCCGATCGCCGACATCTACGCCAAGACGACCGGCAGCGACGGCGATTTCGTGGTCAAGCTGATCGACGTCTATCCCGACGAAGTCGCGGGCGATGCCAAGATGGGCGGCTATCAGCTCGCGATCAGTCTCGACATCTTCCGGGGCCGTTACCGCGACAGCTTCGATAAACCCAGCGCGATCCCCTCCGGCAAGACGCAGCGCTATCGTTTCCGCTTGCCGACGGTGAACCACGTCTTCCAGCCCGGCCACCGGGTGATGGTGCAGGTCCAGTCGAGCCTGTTCCCGCTTTACGATCGCAACCCGCAGACATTCGTGCCCAACATCTTCCTGGCGAAGAAGGCCGATTACCAGAAGGCGACCGTTACGATCGAACGCGGCGGCGCGAGCGCAAGCGCGGTGTGGCTGCCGCTGGTGCCGGCGGGGAAGTGAGCGCTTAGCTTGGTGCCAGCAAAAGGCGTTCAAGATCAGCCGGTGTGTTGACGTTCGGAATGGGCCGCGGGAGGGCGATCGGGACGGCTCCGATCGCCGCGATCCAGCCGCGCATCGACCGGCGCGGGTCGGTTGCGAGGTGCGCGATCAGCGCGTCGAACAGGTCAGCAGGCCAATAACCGATGATCGGCGCGTCGGTCACGAACGTCGCGCGTTCAGACTTGCCCAAGCGGGATAGCAGATCGGGATCGAGGATCGGCGTGTCGCAACCGACCGAGAGCACCCCGGCATAGTGGTGCCGTTGCGCATAGTGCAGCGCTCCGGCGAGTCCGCCGAGCGGCCCGAGCTCAGTACGCGGCACATCCGCGACGCTTTTCATCCCCGGCGGCGGTGCGCGATGGCCGCACACGACGAGTCCATCCACAAAGGGTCCAAGCGCGTCGGCCACGCGCACGATCATCGGCTGACCGCCCAGATCGGCAAACGCCTTGTCGCTGCCGAAGCGGCGCGATTGCCCGCCCGCCAGGATCGCGCCGAGGATCACGCCGTAACCGTCAGGATCGCATCGGGCCGCGCCAGTACCACCAGCGTCAACCCGCACGCTTTCGCGCGGGCGATGGCCAGGTCGGTCGCCGCCGAGATCGTCACCAGCGTCGCGCACCCCGCCAACGCGGCTTTCTCGACCAGCTCATAGCTGCAGCGCGACGACAGCAAGGCGAAGCCGCCGTCCCACGCCACGCCCGCGCGGGCCGTCGCGCCGATCAATTTGTCGAAGGCGTTGTGCCGTCCGACATCTTCGCGCACGGCGAGAATCTGCCCGTCCTGCGAACAGCGCGCAGCGGCGTGAACGGCCCCGGTGCTGCGATTGAGCGGCTGATGGTCGCGCAGTTCGGCCAGCGCGCGAAAGATCGCGTCGGCGGCGATCGGCGGCTGCGCGGGCACCGCCGGCAAAGGCCGCAGCGCCTGTCCGAGATTTTCGATCCCGCACAAGCCGCAGGACGAATCCGAGGTACGGTGCCGCACGCGCTCGAACAAAGCGGGCGCGCGGTCTGCGGACAGCGTCACCCGCACGATCTCGCCTCGCTCGGTCGTGTGGCACTCCACATCGACGATCTCGTCGCGGTGCGACACCAGCCGCTCGCTCAGCGCGAAACCGACCGCGAAATCTCGCAAGTCGCATGGCGTCGCCATCATCACGGCATAGCCCAAGCCGTTGAACTCAAGCGCGAGCGGCCGTTCGAGCGGGACGCTGCGCGCAATCGGCTCGGCCGACCCGTCGCGCGCGGTTCGGACGAAAGCGACGCGCGTCTCCCCGTTCACGCCCCGGCTCAAACCGAGTCCGCGACGATCCGCACCGGCACCGATTTCGACGCCGGCGTCTTCGACAGATCGTCATGCAGCCCAATCGGAACCAGCACGTTGCACTCCGGGTAGTAAGACGCGATCGTCCCGCGCGGCAGGCGATACCCGGTCAGCTTCAGACCGCCGAGCTGCCGGTCCACGCCATCGTCGGTGTCGGTGATCATCCGCACCATCTGGCCTTCGTGCAAACCCGCTTCGGCAATGTCGTCGGGGTTCATCAGCACAACGTCGCGCGTGCCTTCGATCCCGTGGAAGCGATCGGAATAGCCATAAATCGTCGTGTTGAATTGATCGTTCGAGCGGATCGTCATCAGCCGGTAGCGCCCCGGCGCATCCTGGAAACCGACCGAATTGAGCGCGCCCGGCGTGGTGAACACCGCCTTGCCGCTTTCGGTCTTCCAGATCCGCTGGTGCGCACCATTGCCGCGGTAGAAACCGCCGGGTTCGAACATGCGAGCATTATAGTCGCGGAAATCCTCCGGATAGGTCCGTTCGATCAAGTCGCGGACAAGGCCGTAATCGGCAGTCCAGTCATCCCAGCGCAGCTTGTCGTTCGGCGCGACCGCCGCCTTGGCAATGCCGGTCACGATCGCCAATTCGCTTTTCACGCTATCCGAAACCGGCGCGCGCTTGCCGACCGATCCGTTGATCATCGAGAAACTGTCTTCGGTCGTGACCACCTGATTGCCGCCCGCCTGCGCGTCGATCTCGTAGCGGCCAAGGCAGGGCAGAATATAGGCCTGCTTGCCCGGGAACAGGTGGCTGCGATTAAGCTTGGTCGAGACCATGACGGTCAGGTCCTGCGCGCCCCACGCTTGCTCCAGCCGCTGCTGATCAGGCACCGCACGCAGCAAATTCCCGCCGAGGCAGACGAAGGCGCGGACCTTGCCCGCAAACAGCCCCTCAGTCGCTTCGACGATGTTCATGCCATCGTCGCGCGGTGAGGTGATGTCGAACAAAGCGTCGATCGTGTCGAGCGGAACGAGATGCGCCTTTTCGGCAATGCCGACGGTGCGCTGCCCCTGCACATTGCTATGCCCGCGCACCGGACAGCAGCCCGCGCCGGGCCTGCCGATATTCCCGCGCAGCAGCAGCAGGTTGACCAGCATCGCCACGTTGAGCGAGCCATGCGCATGCTGCGTCAGGCCCATGCCGTACACGCCGATTACGCGTTCGGCCTCGATATAAACCTGCGCGGCATCGCGGATCGCCGCTTCGGTGAGGCCGCTTTCATGCGCAATCTCGGCCCAGTCGGCAGCGCGGCATTGCGCGATGAAGGCGTCGAAGCCGGTGGTGTGCTCCGCGACGAAGGCGTGATCTATGATTTCGGCTTGGCCCGCTGTGGTCGCCGCGTCATCGGCCTCGACCACGCATTTGCACATGCCGAGCAACACCGCGATGTCGCCACCGGCCTTTAGCTGGTGATATTGGTCGGAGATCTTGGTCGCCTTGCCGGTCAGCATCGCGGCCGGACTTTGCGGATCGACGAACGACACCAGACCCTGTTCGATGATCGGGTTGAAAGTGACGATCTTTGCGCCGCGCTCCTTCGCCTCCTTCAGCGGGTGGAGGAACCGCGGGCTGTTGGTGCCAGGATTCTGCCCGAAGAAGAAGAACGCATCGGCCTTGGCCAGATCGTCCCAGACGATCGTCCCGACCGGTGACCCGATCACCTTGGTCAGCCCGACAGACGTCGTCTCGTGGCACATGTTCGAGCTTTGCGGCAGATTGTTGGTGCCGAACGCGCGCGCCAGCAGCGCATAAAGATACGACGCCTCGAGCCCGGCATGACCCGACGCGTAGAAGACGGCGTCGTTCGGTTCGAGCGGCTTGAGCGCCGCGCCGATGCCCGCAAAGGCTTCGTCCCACGTGACTTCAACATAGCGATCGCTTGCCGCGTCATAGCGCAGCGGGTGCGTCAGCCGTCCGGTCTTTTCGAGATCGTGATCGGCCCAGTCGCGCAACGCGGTGACGGTATGGCGCTCGTCCGCCCAGAAGGCGGGCGTGCTGCGCGCGCTGGTCAATTCCCACAGCGTCGCCTTCGCGCCATTCTCGCAAAATTCGAATGCCGCGTAATTCGCTGGCTTGGGCCAGGCGCACGACACACACATCACGCCCTTGGGCTTGTTGAGCTGGCCCAGCGTGGCAAGCGACGCAGGGGAAGACCAGCTTTCGCCGAAAATCCGGGCGATGCCCTTGAGCGATCCCCAACCCCCGGCGGGGCCAGGCGAATGCGGCAAATCACGCTGATCGGTCATGGTCTTCTTTCGCTGGAACGCTCGAACCTTAGCCGTAACGCCTAGGCCTGCGGAAGGGTGCTTATGCGCCTTACAAGTCGCGCAACGCTTCGGCCGGGCGCGCCCGCAAAGCGGGCAGGCTGCCCGCGACCCCAGCGCCAAGCGTCATTACCGCAGCGCTCGCCAGCGTCACCGCGACGATGTCCCAGCGTGGTGCCCAGGCGATGTCGAACACCTGCCGCACGACAAACCACCCCGCCCCCGCACCGATCGTCAACGCGACGACCGCGAGGATCGCCGACAGGATCGCATATTCGATCGCCTGCGCGCCGAGCACTTGGCGACTGCTCCCGCCCAGCAATTTCAGGATCACCGCATCGTAGCGCCGCGCCCGCCCCGACGCCGACACCGCGCCGATCAGCACCGCGATCCCTGCCGCCACCGTCACCGCCGCCGCCGCGCGGATCGCGAGCGCGACTTGCCCCAGCACCGCGCCGACTTGCCCAATCACATCGCCGACGCGGATCAGCGTCACCGACGGCAGTGCCTCGGCGACGCGTCGGGCGATCGCGCCGTCTTGGCTTGGCGGCGCGTAGACGCTGGCGAGCAGGCCGTGCGGCGCTTCCTCGATATAACCGGGCGAGAAAACGATCGCGAAGTTCAACCCAAGCCCGCCCCAGTCGATCGTCCTGAGCGCCGCGATTCGCGCAGGCACCTCAACCCCGAGCACCGACACCGTGATACTGTCGCCGACTTTCAGGCCGAGCGCAGCGGCGGCCTTGTCCTCCAGCGAGACCAGCGGGGGTCCGCGATAGTCAGTCGGCCACCACTTCCCCGCCGCAACCACATTGCGCGGCGGCAGTTGCGCCGAATAGGTGATCGTCCGGTCGCCGCGCAGCACCCATGCCCCCGCGGGCAGCGTCTTCATGTCGGCGACGCGCTGCCCACGCAGCGCGACGATCGCACCGCGCAGCGATGGCAGTGATTCGATTCGCGCGTCGGGGGCGGCACCGCTCACTGCGCTGGCGAAGGTCGCCGCATCTCCGGGCTGAAGGTCGATCGCGAAGAAACGCGGGGCCTTGGTCGGGGCAGCATTGCGCAATTCCGACGACAGGCTCGAATCGATCACCGCCAGCGCGACGAACAGCGAGAAGCCAAGGCCGAGCGCCACCACCAGCCGATCGGTTTGCGCGCCGGGGCGGTGCAGATTGGCGATCGCGAGGCGCAGCAGCGGCGTGCGGGCGCGTGGCACGCGCGCGGCGGCGAAGCGGACGGCGATGCCGATCACCCACAACACGCCGATCACCGCCGACACTGCGCCGACAAAGCCGAGCGCCAGCAACTGGTTCGACGCCGTCAGCACGGCGAGCGCGACGAGCGCCGCGACCAGCACCGCCATCACCGCCAGCACGCCCGGTGCGGGCCAGCGGCGTGGCGCGAGCGCATCGCGCAGCAAAGTGGCAGCGGGCACGTCGCGCGCACGGGCCAGCGCAGGCACCGCGAACAGGAGCGCGACGAGCAAGGCAAGCAGCGCGGCGGTCGCCAACGGCACCGGATACAAAGCGAGGCGTGGCGGCACCGGCAGCGCCGCGCCGACGAAAGCGGTCACGATCCACGGCACCGCCGCGCCGACCAGCAAGCCAGCGGCGATCCCACCCGCCGCGACGAGCCCGAGCTGTGCGAGGAAGATCGCGGCGATCGTCCGCGAGGTCGCACCCAGCACTTTCAGCGTCGCGATGATCTTTGCCTTGCCCGCAAGATAGGCCGCGACTCCGCTGCCAACGCCCACCCCGGCGATCGCCAGCGCGGCGAGCCCGACCAGCAACAGGAACTGGCCGAACTGGTCGATCCCGGTCCGCAGCCCTCCCGCCGCCCGGTCGCTCGTCTTGGCGGTCCAGCCCGCGCCGCGGAGCCGTACGAGCAGGCGCTCGCGTACCGTGACCGCGCTGGCGGCACGCGGTAGCACGATGCGATAGTGGCTCTCATACAGGCTGCCGGGCTGCACCAAGGCGGTCGCCTCCAGTCCGGCAAAATCGACCAGCACCGGCGGCCCCAAGGTAAAGCCGGCGCCGAGGCGATCGGGTTCCTCGGCAATGATGCCGATCACGCGCAGCCGCGCCATACCCAGCCGCAGCATGTCGCCGGATTTCACGCGCAGCCGTTCGGCAAGCGCAGGCGCGATCGCGATTTCGCGCCCGCGTGGCCGGTCCGCCAGCGCGCCGGGCGCGAGCCGGAAGCGCCCGACCAGCGGCCATGCCGCATCGGTCCCACGCAAATCCACCAAGGTCGCAGGGCCGCCGGCATCGGCCATCCCGCGCATCGACACCGTCTCGGCAACGCGTCCAGCCTGGGTGAAGACCGCAAGCTCCTCAACGGTCGCGCGGCGTTGCGACACGCTGAACTCGACGTCGCCGCCGAGAATTTGCCGTCCGTTCGCGTCGAGCGCGGCAATCATGCTCGCGGCGAGGCTTCCGATCCCGGCAAGCGCCGCCGTCCCGAGAAAGAGGCACGCGGCAAGCAACAGCAGCCCGCGACCGCCCCGTCGCAAATCCCTGAACGCAAGCCGCCAGACAATGCTCAAGCGCTAACCCGATCGGCCACGATCCGGCCATCGGCCAGATCAATCACACGCGCACACCGCGCCGCAAGCGCCGGGTCGTGCGTGATGACGAACAGTGTCGTCCCGCTCGCCGCGTGCCGTTCGAAGAGCAAATCCATGATCGCCGCCCCCGTCGCGGTATCGAGATTGCCGGTCGGCTCGTCGGCGAAGATCAAGGCGGGTCGCGCCACCAAAGCCCGGGCGATGGCAACGCGCTGCTGCTCGCCGCCCGACAATTGCGCGGGATAATGGCCAGTGCGGTGGCCAAGGCCGACGGCGGCAAGCTCGGTCGCGGCGCGCGCGAAGGCGTCGCGCTCCCCCGCCAGCTCGAGCGGGACCGCAACATTTTCGAGCGCGGTCATGGTGGGAAGCAAATGAAATGCCTGCAGCACGATCCCGATCCGTCCGCGCCGCGCAACGGCGAGCGCGTCCTCGTCGAGCGCAGTGAAATCCAGCCCCGCAACTTCGACCGTCCCGCCGCTCGGCTGTTCCAGTCCCGACAACACCGCCATCAGCGACGATTTGCCCGATCCCGAGGGTCCAAGCAGCGCGACGCTCTCCCCGGCGGCGACGCTCAGGTCGATCCCGCGCAGGATTTCGACGCGCGACGGCGCCCGGCCAAGCGAGAGGGAGACATTGCGCGCGGAGATCAGCGCGCTATTTGGGGGGGATGCTATGGTCACGTCTCAAGCGATATGGATGGTCGCGACGAATTGTCCATCTCGTGCTGCTGTTCTTTGTCGTAATTTCCCCCGCTGCCGACGCGGCACCGCGCGCACCGTTGATCTGGGCGTTCGGCGATAGTTTAACCGCGGGCTATGGCTTGCCGCCCGCCGCCGGATTCACCGCGCGGTTACAGGTGGCGCTGCGAAAAGCCGGTGTCGCCGCAACGGTTCGCAACGGTGGGGTATCAGGGGACACCGCCGCGCAGGCGCGCGCGCGGCTGCGCTGGGGCTTGCGCGGGCTTGGTGCGACGCCCGATCTGGTGATCGTCGAACTCGGCGCGAACGACATGCTGCGCGGGCTTCCCGTGCCGCAGGCTAAGGCCAATCTCGATGCGATCCTGACCGAATTGCACAACCGGCGCATCCCGGTACTGCTCGCGGGGATGCGCGCCGCGCCCAATCTCGGGGCCGATTATGTCCGCGCGTTTGACGGCATGTACCCGGCGCTCGCCAAGAAGCATCAGGTCGCGCGCTATCCCTTCTTCCTCGATGGCGTCGCGGGCAACCGGCGGTTGCTCCAGAGCGATGGCCTGCATCCCAATCCGCGCGGCGTCGATATCATCGTCGCGCGCCTGCTACCGAGCCTACGGCAAGCGTTGCAGGGCCGATAGTCCGTGGAACTCGACGACCAATTCCGCAGCTATTTCGGCACGAGCGACCTCGCCACGCTGACCCCGGCGGCGCTCGCGGCGGGGACCGAACATATGCGCGTCGCCTTCGGGCTGGAAAAGGACCGCAATCGCCGCTTTGCGTTATGGACGCTGATGCACATGCTCGGCGTCGCGCCGGATCTCGACGTTGCCTTTGCCGCGCCCGAGGATCGCGACGCCGCCCGCCGCTTCATGGAAATCACCGAGCGCGCCGACCAAGTCTGACCGCGCTACGCCGATGCCGCTTCGAACAGCTGCGGTTCGTCCACTGTCGACGCGGCATGCTCGAAGTTCGACACCGTCACCCCGACAAGCCGGATCGCCTTCTCCGCCGGCAGCACCGATCGAATCAGCTCGAGGCTGACATCGCGCAGCTCGGCATAAGACGCGATCGGCTCGGCCCTGCTGCGGCTGCGGGTGATTTGACGGAAATCGGCATATTTGACCTTCACTGTCGCGGTCCGGCCAAACGCCTGCCGCGTCTCGCACCAGCCCCACACATCGTCGACCATCCGCAGCACGCCCGCCTCGATCGCCGCATTTTCCGTCAAATCCGCGCGGAAGGTCGTCTCCGATCCCGATGATTTGCGCACGCGATCAGGGTTGACCGGCCGGTGATCCTGCCCGCGTGCAATCGCATAATACCATTCCGCCGAACTGCCGAAGTGGCGCTGCAGGAAATCGAGCGGCTTGGCGCGGAGATCGCCGCCGGTTTCGATGCCGAGCCGCTGCATCTTCGCCGCCGTCACCGGCCCCACCCCGTGAAACCGCGACACCGGCAGCGTCTGGACCCACGCTTCGCCCATGTCGGGTGTCACCGCGAACTGCCCATTGGGCTTGCGATGGTCCGATGCGAGCTTTGCCAGAAACTTGTTGTACGATATGCCCGCAGAAGCGGTCAGCCCGGTTTCCGCCAGGATGCGCGCGCGGATTTCCTTGGCGGTCAGCCAGGCCGTCGCGATCCCGCGCCGGTTCGCGGTGACGTCCAGATACGCCTCGTCGAGCGACAGCGGCTGGATGAGATCGGTATAATCGGCAAAGATCGCGTGGATTTGCTGCGAAACGGCGCGGTACACCTCGAAGCGTGGCCGCACGAACACCAGATCGGGGCAGCGCCTGAGCGCGGTGACCGAGGGGAGCGCGGACTTCACCCCGAAGGTGCGCGCCTCGTAACTCGCCGCCGCCACCACCCCGCGCGCGGCACCATGCCCGACCGCAACGGGCTTGCCGCGCAAGGTCGGATCGTCGCGCTGCTCCACCGAGGCGAAGAACGCGTCCATGTCGACGTGAAGGACCTTCCTGACGGGGGAGTCGGCAAGCATGGGTTGGCCCTAGCACGACGTGAACATAGAAAGAACAGCGATCGACCACGTTATCCTTGGTTAGGATGTTGCGCCCGATCATGGTAGCGCCGCATCGCGCCATGACATTGACCGACGAGACGTTGCACGAACTGGGCTGGACCGCCTTTTTCAGCAACCAGCTTTCCCAGGAGGAAACGCAAGCCTGTCACCCCGTCCGGGTGATGACGGTGCATCGCGGCCAGATTACGGTCGCAGGCGCGGGCGCGCCCTTTTCGGTTTCGCCATACATCCCCGGCGCTACGCCCACCGACGACCATCCGACCGTCGGCGACTGGCTGCTGGTCGACGCCGCCACGCAGCAGCCGACGCGCGTGCTGCGGCGGCGCAACCTGTTCAAGCGGCGCGCGCCGGGCGATCCGCGCCGCGAGCAAATGATCGCCGCCAATATCGACACGCTCTTCATCGTCGCCTCGTGCAATCAGGATTTCAGCGTCGCCCGGCTCGAGCGCTATCTGGTGCTCGCGCGCGAAGTCGGGGTGGACCCTGTCGTGGTCCTGACCAAGACCGACTTGACCGACACGCCGCAAGATTTCGCCGCGGCGGTGCGCGCGATCGAACCCGACTTGCGGGTGGAACTGGTCGATGGCCGCGATCCCGCCAGCGCGGCCGGCCTCGCGGCCTATTGCGGCACCGGCCAGACCGTCGCGCTGCTGGGCTCCTCGGGCGTCGGCAAGTCGACGCTGGTCAATACGTTGCGTGGGTCAGACAGCATCGCGACCCAGGCGATCCGCGAAAGCGATGATACCGGGCGCCACACCACCACGGCGCGCGCCATGCACCGGCTCGCCGGTGGCGGCTGGCTGCTCGACACGCCGGGCATGCGCGAACTGCAACTATCAGACGCAACCGCTGGTATCGCGGAGGTTTTCGATGATTTTGTCGAAATCGCGCAGCGCTGCCGTTTCTCGGACTGTGCGCATGGCGGCGAACCCGGCTGCGCGATACGCGCCGCGATCGACGCGGGCGTGCTGACGGTCGAGCGATTCGATCGCTGGCGCCGATTGGCCGCCGAGGACAGCCCCATGCCCGCCTATCACGGAAAACGCCGCCGGTAACTTGACCAGAACACAGGGCACCGGCTTGGGCGACAATGCTCGTTTTCGCCGGAGACCGTTGTCGACCGACGAACCCTCACGCGATGACGAACGGCGCCTATGGTCGGTGGTCGCCGTCGATCACGCTAACGCATTCGGCGATGCCGTCGTACAAACGGTCGAGGTCGGCGTCCTGAATACAATAGGGTGGCATGACGTAGATCGTTGTGCCGAGCGGTCGAAGCAACAGATCCCGGTCGAGGAAATGGGCGAGCAGCCGTGGTGCCAGCTGCGAGAGGTAGCCGCTGCGCGATGGATCCGGCAGGTCGATTGCTGTGATCGTACCGAGCTGTCGCGCGTTTGTGATGAAGGGAAGTTCCGCAAGCTTCGCCAGTTTTTGCTGCTGACGCGCCGCAAGATCAGCGATCCGCTCCAGCACCGGTTCTTCGCGCCATATCGCGAGATTGGCGTTGGCAGCGGCGCACGCGATCGGGTTGGCGGTGTAGCTCGACGAATGATAAAACATGCGGGCGCGGTCATCCGACAGATGCGCTGCATAAATCTCCTCGGTCGCCATCGTCACGGCGAGCGGCACGGCACCACCCGTGAGGCCCTTTGACAGACAAAGGATATCGGGTACCACGTCCGCTTGCGCGCATGCCAGCAATGTACCGGTGCGGCCCCAGCCGGTCATCACTTCGTCCGCAATGAACAAGACGCCGTGGCGCGCACAGATCGCGCGCATTTCGGCGAGGACCCATGCCGGGTATAGCAACATGCCGCCGGCCCCCAGGATCAGCGGCTCGACGATCAATGCAGCGGGCGCATCGCGGCACGCACGCTCCAAGGCTTCGAGCGTCCGCTGTTCGGCGCCCGCTGACGGGAACGGCACGGTGCCGACATCGAACAGCAACGGCGCATAGGCCTGATTGAACACACCGCGTGCGCCCACCGACATCGCGCCGATCGTATCGCCATGATAGCTGTTCTGCAGCACCAGAATGCGATCGCGGGGCGCCCCGCGATTGCTCCAATAACCAAGCGCCATCTTGAGCGCGACCTCGACGCTGGTCGAACCCGAATCGGAAAAAAACACGCGGGACAGCGCCGACGGCATGATCGCGACCAGGCCGCGCGCCAGTGTTTCGGCCGGCTCGTGCGTCCATCCTGCGAAGATGATCTGATCAAGCTTGGCGGTCTGCGCGGCGATCGCGGCCATGATCCGCGGGTGACAATGGCCGTGCGTCGTGACCCACCAGGACGATATCCCGTCGACGATGCGCCGGCCGTCATCGGTGAAGAGCGCGGCGCCTTCGGCATGGGTCACAAGCGGGATCGCTTCGTCCAGGCCGTGCTGCGTGAAGGGATGCCAGATGGGCGATGGAATCATCGGAAATCATCCAGATCAAACTGCGCTGCGAACATGGCAGCAAGCGTGGGCGCATCGAGCGGATCGATCAGCGGCAGGCGGCCGAGCCGTCTGACCCCGCCAATCCGCGCGATCGTCGCCTCGCTGTCAGCTTGCTCTTCCCCGATGAACGCGATGCCATGAACGGGCACGGCGCGCTGTCGCAGCGCCTCAATCGACAACAGGCTGTGGTTGATCGTGCCCAGCGTCGTGCGCGCGACCAGCACCACCGGAACCGCCCACCGCGCGAACAGATCGGCGAACAGCAAATCGTGCGTGATCGGCACCAGCACGCCGCCCGCGCCTTCGACCACCAGCGGACCAGCGTGGTGCGGCAGCAGCAGACGATCGAGCTCGATCGTCACCCCGTCGATGGCGGCAGCGCGGTGCGGGGAGCACGGCGTGGCCAGGCGATACGCCTCGGGCACGATCTTCTCGGGCGAAAGGCCGGAGAGCGTCGCCACGGTTTGTGCATCGCTGCGGGGATCGGTCCCGGCTTGCACCGGCTTCCAGTAGTTCGCACCGAGCGCCCCGGCGAGGGCGGCGGCGAACACGGTTTTCCCGACATCGGTGTCGGTTCCGGTGACGACGAACGTCAGCCCGCGCATCAGACCAAGCTCGCCATCGTCGTGGCGAGCGCCGCGATGTCCGCCTCGGTGACGTTCAGCGTGAGCGAGATACGCAACCGCGCCGTCCCCACGGGCACTGTCGGCGGACGGATGCCGCGTACGTCGAAGCCAGCGTCCTGCAAAGCTTCGGCCAGCCGCATCGTCGCCACATCGTCGCCGATCAGCAGCGGGAGGATCTGCGATCCGGTCGGAACGACCCCGCAGGGTGCGAGCGACCGTTCGGCAAACGCGACCAACGCCATCAGTTGAGACCGCCGCGCGGGCTCGTCGGTGAGAATGCGCAGGCTCTCGCGCACTGCGCTCGCGATCAACGGCGAGGGTGCCGTCGAAAAGATGAAACCGCGCGCCCGATTGACCAGGAAGTCGCGCGCGACCCGCGGGCCGCACAGCAAAGCGCCTTCGCAGCCCAGGGCCTTGCCGCAGGTATGCAGGGAAATAACATTCTCGCGATCTTCAAGCTCGGCCGCCAGCCCGCGTCCGTGCTCCCCGAAAACGCCGGTCGCATGAGCCTCATCGACCAGCACAATCGCGTCATGACGACGCGCCACCGCCATCACATCGGTGAGCGGCGCGCGATCGCCATCCATGCTGTAGAGGCTTTCGACCGCAATCCAGGCGCGCCCCGTCGCCCCGCCGGACCGCCACGCTGCGATCGTCGTGTCGATGGCGTCAACGTCGTTATGCGCGGCGGCGGTGCACGTCGCGCGGCCAAGCCGCATGCCCTCATGCGCGCTGGCATGGATCAGCGCGTCGTAAACCACGAGGTCACCGCGCTGCGGCAGCGTCGAAAACAACGCGCTATTGGCGGCGTAACCACTTGAGAAAAACAGTGCCGCCTCACTACCGAAAAACGCTGCCGCCTCCGCTTCCAGCGCGTCATGCTCGGGATCGTTGCCGCGCAACAACCGCGACCCGCCGGAGCCAAGCGCCACCCCGCGCGACAGAGCTTCCTGAACGGCGGCGCGCAGTCGCGCCGACTTGGCGAGACCGAGATAATCATTGGAAGCGAAATCGCGCCCAACGCGGGGCTGCAGAGCACGCAATCGGCCGCGTGCGCGCAAGTCCGTCAAATCTTCGCTTTGGGCGCACAATGGCATCATGCGGCGCGGTATAACCACGCCCGCCGGCAATGCACACCAGCGATGTCGTCGTCTCTTTGCAGTCGCTTGATCCACGCGAAAAGGTGGAAGCCGCCGCGTCGCCAGCTGCGTTGGTGCCGTCAGCGGGCGCGAAATTTCCCGCAATGATGGGCTAGAAAGCGCCCTGGTTGGCCAATCCGCCAAACCCTTATTCGGGGCTAGCCTCGGCTGCGTCCATGGCACGACCCGGCAGGCGATCGCGCATGCGATTCCTGGTCAGAGCTACCGGACTTTGCATGGATGCAAACGCTGTGGCATCGCTCAAACGGAAGAAATGGTGGGCGATGACGGGCTCGAACCGCCGACATTCTCGGTGTAAACGAGACGCTCTACCAACTGAGCTAATCGCCCCTCTTTCGGGAGCCCGCGTCTTAGCGTGCTTTTCAAATCGGGCAAGCCTGCACGTCACCCAGCCGCAACCGCCCCGCTGGCTAAGCGATCGCCATCCCGCTTCGCCCCACCGCGGCGACGTAATTGCGCATACCAAGACTCGCCCGGTCGGACAGGCCGAGGAAAGCGCGACGGCGATCAAACGGATCGGGCTGGCGCTCGAACAGGCCGGCCTCGGTCATCCGTGCAATCCAGCGTAGCGCCGTGGTCGGCGCGAGCGCGGCAGCGATGCACAGGCTCGATACCGAGACTTGCGCGCGCTCCAGCTCGGCCGCGAACAGATCGAGCATCATATCCCAGGCCGGATCCTCGAACAGGCCGTTCCCGAAATATTGATCGCGCAAGCGCCGCGCACGGATCGTTTCGCGAATGTCGCGAGCGGTCACCTCCGCCGCATCCGAGGCAGGCGGCGGCGCGCGATAGCCCTGGATCGGTTCACCGACCCCGCCGTTGCGACGATCGACGCGGCGGGTGTCGCCGTCGCCGCGCGTGAGCCGCGCCAGCGTCTCGGCGATCCGTGCGACTTCCTGGTTGAGACGCTGCAAGCGCACCGCCTCGGCGTTGCGGCTGACGTCGTGGACGCGGTCGCCGCTGCGTAAGCCCGCAAGGCACAACGCCGCGACCCGTTCGACATCGCTCGGCGCGCACAGCAATTCGATTCCGGGTCCGCACAAGCTCGCGGCCAGCACATCAATCTGTTCGAAATCGAGCGTCACCACGATCCGCGTATCGCCCTGCCGCCCGATCGCATCGAGCAGCGGCAGCACGGGGGTGAGCGCGGCGTCGCTGGCCCCGCGCGCTTCAGCGAGAACCACTGCCAACGGGCCCTGTCGTTCGAGTCGTTCTCTGGCGTCGTGCCAGCTGACCCGACCCCGAACATGACCGCCCGCCGCCGTGACGGCATGCTCGGGGAAATATCCCGCTTCGGCGTCCGCGATGACGAGCGTTGCCGGCGTCGCGTCCGAGGGAGCGCTACCCCAGCCTTGTATTGCCTCGCCGATACCGCTGTCCATCATGGCATCCCCTTCGGTCGACCAGCCAATGGCCCGACGCGAACATGGAAATTACGCATTGCACCAAATCGGGGTAGTCGAACTGTCGCCGCTTTGGTGGCAATCTGCTCCACCGTTCCGAGCTCTGTCGCAGTTTCGTTCGAAACGGAGATAGTTGCCGTGCGTATCATGCGTAGCGCACGCCGACGCTGCGTCAGTCGAGCGACTTCACAATCTCTTCGACCATCTTCTTGGCGTCGCCGAGCAGCATCATCGTATTATCCATATAGAACACGTCGTTATCGACCCCGGCATAGCCGACCCCGCCCATCGAGCGCTTGATGAACAGCACGGTCTTGGCCTTTTCGACGTCGAGCACGGGCATGCCGTAGATCGGTGAGGTCTTGTCGGTCTTGGCGGCTGGATTAGTCACGTCGTTTGCGCCGATCACG
Organism: Sphingomonas psychrolutea; assembly: GCF_014636175.1. GTDB lineage: Bacteria > Pseudomonadota > Alphaproteobacteria > Sphingomonadales > Sphingomonadaceae > Sphingomonas > Sphingomonas psychrolutea. The sequence continues at coordinate 28,703 of NZ_BMDW01000020.1, forward strand.
AAAGCAATGTCGGTCTGCGCGAATTCCGAGTTGATGTCTTCCAGCTCGAACACGTCGTCATATGGCACGTTCGCTTCGGCGAGCAGGACGTTCATGTGCCCCGGCATGCGCCCGGCGACGGGGTGGATCGCGTATTTCACGCGCACGCCGTGTGCCTTCAGTTTGTCGCCCATTTCGCGCAGCGTGTGCTGCGCCTGGCTGACCGCCATGCCGTAGCCGGGGACGATGATGACCTGTTCGGCTTGTCCCAGCAGGAAGGCCGCGTCCTCGGCGCTGCCACGCTTCCACGGGCGTTGTTCCTTGGCTTCACCACTCGCTGCCGCGCTGTCGCCGCCGAAGCCGCCCGCGATCACCGAGATGAAGCTGCGGTTCATCGCCTTGCACATGATGTAGCTGAGGATCGCGCCCGACGACCCGACCAGCGCGCCGGTGATGATCATCGCGGTGTTGTGCAGCGTGAAACCCATCGCCGCCGCCGCCCAGCCCGAATAGGAATTGAGCATCGACACCACGACGGGCATATCCGCGCCGCCGATCGGGATGATCAGCAGGAAGCCGATCGCAAAAGAGAGGATCGTGACGGTCCAGAAGATCCACGGACTCTGGTCCTGCGTGAAATAGGCGATCAGCCCGAGGATCGCCGCGAGCACGCCGAGATTGATGACGTGACGGCCGGGCAGCATGATCGGCTTGCCGCCCATATTGCCGTTGAGTTTCAAGAACGCGATGACCGAGCCGCTGAACGTGATCGCGCCGATCGCGATGCCCAAGCCCATTTCGATGCGGGACTGCACGAAGATCACGCCATTCTCGGCGATGCCGAAGGCTTGCGGATTGAGAAACGCCGCTGCCGCCACGAGCACCGCCGCCATGCCGACGAGCGAGTGGAACGCCGCGACGAGCTGCGGCATGTCGGTCATCGCGATCTTCCGCGCGGTGACGATGCCGATCGCGGCACCGATGCCGATCGCGGCGAGGATTTCGACGATCGTGACGGCATCGAGCGCGCCCGCATCGAGCGTCGGCACATGCGTTACCAGGGTCGTCACCACCGCGATGGTCATGCCGATGATGCCCATCCGGTTGCCGCGCTGGCTCGTCGCCGGGCTCGACAGGCCGCGCAACGCCAGGATGAAGCACACCCCCGCGACGAGATACGCCAGCGAAGCGAAGGGATTGACCGTTAAATGTTCCACTTGTCTTCCCCTAATCGTCGTCACCCCGGACTTGGTCCGGGGTCCCGCTGTCGCCCACGCTCGAAAAAGCGAGACCCCGGCTCAAGGCCGGGGTGACGCTCGTTACTTCGCCGCTGCGGGCTTTTCCTTCTTCTTATACATTGCCAGCATCCGCGCCGTCACCGCAAAGCCGCCGAAGATATTGATGCTCGCCAGCACCACCGCGAGCAGCCCGAGCCATTTCGACACGGCACCGCCGCTGCCGAGCGCAACCGCTGCGCTCGCAATCAGCGCGCCGACGATGATGACGCTCGAAATCGCATTGGTCACCGCCATCAACGGCGTGTGCAACGCGGGCGTGACCGACCACACCACATAATAACCGACGAAGCACGCCATCACGAAGATGGAAAGGATCGAGATGAAGTCCATGGTCTTTCCTTAATCCTCCCCGGCACGGGGAGGGGGACCATCCGAAGGATGGTGGAGGGGGCGGGCTACGTGCGCGACGATCGCATCTGCCGCCGCGTCCGGGTCTTTCAGAATGCGCTGCGCCGCAACGTGCACGACGCGAAAGCCATTTTGCGCGATGAAGGCATCGCGCGATGTATCGCGCTCTGGCCGGTCGGCGCAGCTATGCGCTTCGCCATCGATCTCGGTAACCGTTTTGAGGGCCGCGCAGTAGAAATCCACAACGTACGGGCCGATCGGATGCTGACGGCGGAACTTGAGGCCAGCTTGCTTGCCGCGCAAGCGCTGCCACAGGAGCGCTTCGGGCAAGCTCAGATCGCGGCGGAGTTTGCGCGCGGTCGCGACTTCCGGACGGAGCATTTGCCGCACGCCCCCTCCACCGTTCGCTGAATGCTCACGGTCCCCCTCCCCGTTCCGGGGAGGATTGGAGAGCGCGCTCTCAATCACCCTAGCAACCGCGCGTTCACGACCTTGCCACCCTGTGTCAGCCGGATCGCATCGCCGATTTCGGCGTCGAGCACCGGTTTGCCTGATTCCTTGTCCCAGAAGGCGCTGAGAAAATTGAACAAGTTCCGCGAGAACAACGCCGAGGCATCCGCCGCCAGCCGCGAGGGCACGTTGCGGTGCCCCACGATCGACACGCCGTTCACCACGACTGTCTCGCCCGCAACCGCGCCTTCGACATTGCCGCCCGCCTCGACGGCGAGATCGACGATCACCGAGCCCGGCCGCATGCTCGCCACTTGCGCCGCCGAGATGAGGCGCGGGGCGGGACGGCCGGGGATCAGCGCGGTCGTGATGACGATGTCCTGCTTGGCGATATGCCCCGAGACCAGCTCGGCCTGCGCCGCCTGATATTCGGGGCTCATCTCACCGGCATAGCCACCCGAGCCTTCGCCTTCGATGCCCTTGACGTTCTCGACGAAGATCGGCTTCGCGCCGAGCGACTGGATCTGTTCCTTGGTGGCCGAGCGCACGTCGGTCGCTGAAACCTGCGCACCCAAGCGCCGCGCGGTGGCGATTGCCTGAAGCCCGGCGACACCCACGCCCATCACGAACACGCGCGCGGCCGAAACCGTGCCCGCCGCGGTCATCATCATCGGAAAGGCGCGGCCATAGGTGGCGGCGGCATCGAGCACCGCCTTGTAGCCGGACAGATTCGACTGTGACGACAGGATATCCATCGATTGCGCGCGCGTGATGCGCGGCATGAATTCCATCGCCAGCGCCTCGAGGCCCGCTGCGGCATAACCCTCGATCCGCGCACGATCGGCAAACGGATTGAGCGACGCCACCAGCCACGCACCCGGCGCGACACCGGCCAACGCCGCCGCATCCGGCCCTTGCACGCCCAGCACGATGTCCGCGCCCGCCAGCGTCGCGGCGCGATCCGCCACGCTCGCGCCAGCAGCGGCATAATCGGCATCGGCGATCGAGGCGGTCCCGCCCGCGCCTGCCTCGACCGCAACGGTCGCGCCCAGCGCGATGAATTTTTTCGCCGTTTCGGGTGTCGCGGCGACGCGGCGCTCGCCCTCGGCGGTTTCGCGCAGGACGGCGATCTTCATCCTACTTCCGCGTGATCACGAAGATCACCGCCGCGGCGATCACCGCCACGATAATCGCGCCATATTTCATCCAGCCAATCACCTTGTGATAGGTTGCCTGGTGGACCTGCATGTCGTTTTCGGCAGCCATCGTTTCGTCCCTCGAATGCGTTTCGCGTCGCCTGCTTAGCGGCCACGTGCGCGCCCCTCAACCCCCTCGGTTCGCGTAGCGGTTATCGGGGAGTCATCACGGAGTCACGTCCCACCTGTCTCTTTGCGGGGCGTTTAAGGCCGTTTTCATACCTTATGCCTATGGTTAGCGGCTGAACCTGGGACGAAATGGGGTACCGCATGACGCGCAACGGACAGCGCCTGCTGATGCTGATCGACGACGAACCCGCGCAACGCCGCCTCGTCGCGGCGATCGCGGCGCGGCGCGGCTGGCGCGCGATCTTCGCCGCCGATGGCGAAATGGCGATTGCGATGCTCGGCACGCAAGACGGGATGCAGCTCGACGCTGTCCTGCTCGACCAATGGGCGCCGGATGCCGATCCGACCGTGCTGATCGCCGAACTGCGCAGCCGTCGCCCGGCGCTGCCGCTTTTGCTGCTGACTGCCAATGGTTCGGTCGCGCAAGCCGTCTCCGCAATGCGCAGCGGGGCGACCGATTTCCTGGTCAAGCCGCTCGCCCCGGAACGGCTGCTCAGCGCGCTCGATGCCGCAGTGGCGGGCAAATCCGCCGGCGAATTGCGGCCGCTGACCGAGAAAATCCCGGCCTTGCTCGCGTTCGACGAGATCGTCGGCTCGGCACCCGAGTTCCGCTCAGCGCTCGCCATCGCCGCCAAGGCGGCGCGCGCGCGCGTGCCGGTGCTGCTCGAAGGCGAAAGCGGCGTCGGCAAGGAAGTCGTCGCCGAGGCGATCCACGCCGCCTCCCCGCGCGGCAAGAAGGCGATGGTCGCGGTGAATTGCGGCGCGCTGCCGCCCAATCTGGTCGAATCCGAACTGTTCGGGCATGAGAAAGGCGCGTTCACCGGCGCGTTCGAACGCAAGATCGGGCGCTTTCAGGAGGCTGATGGCGGGACGCTCTTTCTCGACGAGATCGGCGAAATGCCACTGGAGGCGCAAGTCAAATTGCTGCGCGTGCTGCAATCGGGCGAGATTCAGCCGATCGGCGCACGCCACACCAAGGAAGTCGATGTCCGCGTCATCGCCGCCACCAACAAGCGGCTGATCGAAGAGGTCGAGGCCGGGCGGTTCCGCGAGGATCTCTATTACCGGCTCAACGTCGTGCAGGTCACCATTCCGCCGCTGCGCGAACGCACCGGCGATATCCCAGCGCTCGCGCGGCATTTGCTGGCACGGATCGCGCAGCAACCGGGGCTGCGGCCGCTCGGCATCACCGACGATGCGCTCGCTTTGCTTGGCCATTATGATTGGCCGGGGAACGTGCGCCAGTTGCAGAACGCGCTCTTCCGCGCGGCCGTGCTGTGCGATGGCGCGGCACTGACCCGCACCGATTTCCCGCAGATCGCCGCCCTTGGCGGACAGCGCCATACCACGCCGACGCCCATGCCGATGGCGACCAGCGGCGGGGTGACGCTGTTCCATGCCGACGGCAATTTGCGCGCGCTGGAGGAGATCGAAGCCGATGTCATCCGCCTCGCGATCGGCCATTATCGCGGCCGGATGACGGAGGTTGCGCGGCGGCTCGGGATCGGGCGCTCGACGCTGTATCGCAAGCTTGGCGAATTGGGGATCGACAACGCCGCGGCGTAGCGCAGGCGCGGCAACGTCCGCGCCGGTGCGCAAGGCGCAGCGCAAGCCCGGACGGCGGACGGCCTAGCCGATCCGACCGACGACGGCTTTGCCGACGTCGCGCCTCTACCGCCCAACCAAAGCGCGGTCGCGCAAGCCACGCCACACGCGCACCGCCTGTACCGTCTCCGCGACATCGTGGACGCGGAGCATCTGGGCGCCCGAAGCAATCCCAGCCATCGCCAGCGCAATCGACCCGCCGAGCCGCTCGCCGACCGGGGCCTCGTTCGACAGCGCGCCGATCATCCGCTTGCGGCTCGCGCCGAGCAGGATCGGGCAGCCGAGTCCGTGGAACAGCGCCAATCCGTTGATGAGCGCGAGATTGTCCGACAGCGATTTGCCGAAGCCGATGCCGGGATCAACGATGATCCGGGCCCGATCGACCCCGCCTGCGACCACTGCCGCAATGCGGTCCGCGAGCCAGTCGAACACCTCGACCACGACATCCTGATAGCCCGTACCACCATGCGGCCCCTTGCTCGGCTCGGGCGAGTGCATCAGCACGACCGGGCAGCCCGCCTTTGCCACCACCGCGAGCGCGCGATCGTCCCATAGCAACGCCGAGACGTCGTTGACGATCGCTGCCCCCGCCCCCAGCGCCGCCTCCATTACGCTCGCCTTGCGCGTGTCGATCGAGACGAGCGTGCCGCTGCGCGCGAGCCGTTCGATCACGGGCACGACGCGGGTGATCTCGTCGCCTTCCCACACGGTCGCCGCGTTTGGCCTGGTCGATTCGCCGCCGACATCGATCAGCGCGGCACCCGCCGCCGCCAGCGCGACGCCGGCACTCGCCGCCGAAGCCGGATCGTCGTGCAATGCTCCGCCGTCAGAGAAGCTGTCGGGCGTCACGTTGAGGATGCCCGCAACGCTCGGCTGGTCGAAGCGGAGCGTGCGCGCGCCCAGCACCAGCGGCGCACGTGGCGCGGTGATGGCGGCGTGGAGCTTCGCTGCGCGCTCATCCGAGAGCAGTGCGTCGAGGTCGTCGATCGCGACGGTGCGTCGCCGGTCGTCCTCGATCACCTCATAGGCGGAGAACCACAGCATTCCCCCGGCGAGTCGCGCGACCGCTCCGTCGCGACCGATGGGGGTATCGACGAACTGGATCGGGCGGAGATGGAGCGAGGTCGTGCTCATGCGGCGCATCCGGGAAACAGCAAAGGTACCGAAGGTGCCGCACTGTCGATTTTAGCACGCGGCGAAGCGGTGCCGCGAAACGACGAACTGAGGGAGGAGCTGAGGGCGCGGACGATCATCGCTTTGCTCTGCCAGAAGGCGGGCAAGTAGGACAGAGCGCCCGCGTGCCGGTCAGATTTGCGTAGCCAGCAAATAGGTCTGCCGCAGCGTATCGATCGGCTTCAGCCCATCGGGGGTTTCGTGATGCCAGAAGGTCCAGCCGTTGCACGCCGGGGCGTTCTGCAGCAGCGAACCGAGTTTGTGAATCGACCCCGTCTGCCCGCACACACTCTCAAGGCTGCCATCGGCGCGGACGAGCGCGCGGTGCTTGCGCTTGGCGTCGCACAGCACGCGGCCGGCGGTAAGATAGCCATTCTCGACCAGCACCCCAAACGCGACCTTCGGCGCGGTCTTGGGGCTTTGCATCGTCTTCAGCGCCGATTCGTCGAGCGGCAGGGCGGCGGCGATCCGCTCCTCGGCCGCCGCGATATAGTCCGCCTCGCGCTCGATCCCGATCCAGCGCCGCCCGAGCCGCTTGGCGACCGCGCCGGTCGTGCCGGTGCCGAAAAACGGGTCGAGCACAACGTCGCCGGGCTTGGTGCACGCCAGCAGGATGCGGTAGATCAGCGCCTCGGGCTTTTGCGTCGGATGGACCTTGACCCCGTCCTTCTTCAACCGCTCGGGCCCGCCGCAGACCGGGAACTCCCAGTCGCTGCGCATCTGCAATTCGTCGTTGAGCGTTTTCATGCTGCGATAGTTGAAGGTGTAGCGCGCCTTCTCGCCCATCGACGCCCAAATCAACGTTTCGTGCGCGTTGGTGAAGCGCGTGCCCTTGAAATTGGGCATCGGGTTCGATTTACGCCAGACGATGTCGTTGAGGATCCAATAGCCGAGATCCTGGATCGCCGAGCCGACTTTGAAGATGTTGTGATAGCTGCCGATCACCCAGATTGCGCCATTGTCCTTCAGGATGCGCTTGGCCTCGAACAGCCATTCGCGGGTGAAGCGGTCATAGATTTCGAGGCTGGCGAACTTGTCCCATTCGTCAGTGACGGCATCGACATGGCTGCCGTCGGGGCGCGCCAGATCGCCGCCGAGCTGGAGGTTATAGGGCGGATCGGCGAAGATCAGATCGACCGATTTGGCGGGAAGCGCGCGCATCGTCGCGATGCAGTCGCCGCGCAGGATCTGATCGAGCGGCAGGACGACCGGCAGGGCAAGCGACGGGGCGATAACCGCCGCCTTCGCTGGCCTGATCTTCTCCAAAACGCCCATCGTACCGCCCCCATTCGTCTTCGTGGCGCGCATCCCTGCGAATGTCGGACTCTACGTCAAGCAAACATTGGTTAACGAAAAACCCTGACAAGTGGTTAACCAGGCGGAACATTTCGGGAAGCAAACCAGATGTTGAGTCGGGACTTATCCACAGGCTCAACCAATGGTGTGTGGCGCAAAAGACTCGGTTGCGGCGAAAGCTTCGGCAACGGGCCGGAAACTGCGGCGGTGGAGCGGCGACGGCCCATGTTCGCGCAACGCGCGCAAGTGATCGGGCGAGCCATAGCCCTTGTTGCGGTGCCATCCGTAGTGCGGATGCGCCTCGGCGTGCGCGGCCATGATCGTGTCGCGGGTATGCTTGGCGACGATCGAGGCAGCGGCGATCGACAGGCTGATCGCATCGCCGCCGATGATCGGGGTGGCGGCGAAACTCCATTTGGGCAAGCGGTTGCCATCGACCAGCACATGCCCGACGCGCGCCCCAAGGCAGCGTTCGAGGGCCTCGACCGCCAGCGTCATCGCCTTCATCGTCGCCCAATAGATGTTGAGCGTATCGATTTCGTCGGCCTCGACCACGCCGATCCCGACGCACGCGCGGCTGTGGAGCAGGCCGCACAGCCGCGCGCGTTCGGCGGCGGGCAGTTTCTTCGAATCGTTGAGACCACGCGGGATTCCCTTGGACGGCAGGATCACGGCGGCAGCGACCACGGGCCCGGCGAGCGGACCGCGTCCGGCTTCATCGACGCCGGCGACGGGAGCGAGGCAAAGCTTTTCGTGTTTGAGGTTAGGCATTTGGGAGCCGCCACGGCGGGTAACGCCGGTTCTCGCCCGCTTGATAGAGACAGATCGTGTTGCCCGCCGGATCGGTCAGCCGCGCCTCGCGCCACAGCCATTCCCGCTCGATCGGCAGATGATCGAACACCAGCCCCGCCGCCTGCAACCGCGCGACTTCGGCGTCGAGATCGTTGCATTCGAAGAAGACCGTCGGTGCGGCACCGTGTTCGATCGACAGCGTTGCGCCGCCGGGGGCCTCGAAGCGCGCATAATGATCGGGGCTATCGACGATCTGCTTCAGCCCGAGCGTGCGGTAGAATTCGCGCGATGCGGCATAGTCCGTGCAACCCACCGTCACTTGATTGAGGCGTACTTCCGGCCCGAGATCGAGCCGAACCATCTGGTGCCCCATCGGCCCCTGCCCGCCACCGAGGCCGGGCGCATCGTGCAGCGCAAGGCGGACGAATTGGCGGGCGCGAACGATCGCCGATTTCCAAAGCGTTCCATAGGCCAGATACGTTGCGATGGCCGAGGCCAGCGTACAGCCGGTGCCATGTGACTGATCCGTATCGATGCGGTCATGCCGCCAGCGCGTCCAGTTACCATCGGGCTCCGCCAGCCAATCGACAATTTGATCCCCGGGACCATGCCCGCCTTTGGCAAGAACCGGCGTCCCGACCCGCGCCGCGTAATCGATCGCCGCGAGCTTCACTGCGTCGGGACCAGATGTCAGGCCAGACAAGGTTGCCAGCTCCGCGAGGTTCGGCGTCACCAAGGTTGCGACACTCGCTATCCGTTCGAACGCCGCGATCGTATCGACATCGGCCAGCACATCGCCGCTGGTCGCGACCATCACAGGATCGAAGACGATCGGGAGTGTCCCCGTTTCACTTCTCCGGCGAAGGCCGGGGCCCAGTAGCAAGCCATTGGAAGGTCGGGCGCTGCGCTTCGTTACCTCGACTTGCGTGACTGGGCCCCGGCCTTCGCCGGGGAAGGGCGGGGTGGAGCGATGAACCTCCAGCCAATCCGCCACTGCATGTGCCGTCTCTGCCGACCCCAGCATCCCGATCTTCACCGCATCGACCCCGATATCGGACACGCACGATTCGATTTGCGCGATCACCATCTCGGTCGGCACGGGCATCACCGCCTGAACGCCGAGCGTATTTTGCGCGGTGATCGCGGTGATCGCGGTCATGGCGTGGCCGCCAAGCATCGTGACGGTCTTGATATCGGCCTGGATACCCGCGCCGCCGCCCGAATCGGATCCGGCGATGATGAGGATGCGCGGGGTCATGGGTTCCTGTCCCTGCGGAAGTTTAGGCTAAGTTTAGGCATAAACGCATCGCTGCACGGCGACCCGGTCTGGACGCACGTCGGAGCGGGCGATCGGCTGTGGCGGGCGAAAAGCGTCATCATTAGGCGGCGATCCTGGCACGAAGTGCGCGGTGTAGGACACCCTTCACCTGCGATAGCGCCGCTGCGTGCTGGCGGGATGGCGCAGCAGATTGTCGTCGACCCGCGCGGGCCGGTCCATCAATTCACCGCCGCAATTGGGGCAGCGATCGTCGAGCTTTTCCGCGCAGTCGGCGCAGAAGGTACATTCGAACGAGCAAATGAACGCGCCCGCTTCATCGGCGGGGAGATCGGTGCCGCAGCGTTCGCAATCGGGGCGCATTTCTAGCATCTTTTTTCCTTTCTTCCCCTCTCCCGTTGGGAGAGGGGCAAGCCGCGAAGCGGCGCGGGGTGAGGGTCGGTCGCGGAACCGCCCTGCCCTCACCCTTCCGTCGCTTCGCTCCTCCCTCCCTCTCCCAAAGGGAGAGGGAATTTACCCCGCCGCGACCTTCACCGCGGCGCAAATCCGGTCAACCACCGCCTCGACCTGCGCCGGATCGTCGCCTTCGGCCATCACGCGAATGACCGGTTCAGTGCCCGAGGGACGGATCACCAGGCGGCCCTTACCCTTCAATTCGGCCTCGGCTTCAGCGATCACGGCTTTGACGGCTTCGTCGTCGAGTGGCTTGCCGCCAGCGAAGCGGACATTCTTCAACAGCTGCGGTAGTGGCTCAAAACGGTGGAGCAATTCGCTCGCCGGAGCCCCCGCCCAGACCAGCTCGGCCAGAATTTGCAAGGCGGCAACCAGCCCGTCCCCGGTCGTCGCATAATCCGACAGGATGATGTGGCCGGATTGCTCGCCGCCGACATTATAGCCTTGCGCGCGCATCGCCTCGAGCACGTGGCGATCGCCGACCGCAGTGCGGACCAGCCCGATGCCCTGCGCCGCGAGATGCCGCTCGAGCCCGAGATTCGACATGACGGTGGCGACCAGCCCGCCATTCTTCAGCCGTCCGCTGCGCGCCCAGCCGCTCGCGATCGTCGCCATCAACTGATCGCCGTCGATGATCTGGCCCTTTTCGTCGACCACGATCAAACGGTCGGCATCGCCATCAAGCGCGATGCCGAGTTGCGCGCCGCTCGCCACCACCGTTTCGCACAGCAGACCCGGCGCGGTCGATCCGACGCCGTCATTGATGTTCTTACCGTTCGGTGTGACCCCGATCGCGACGACATCGGCACCCAATTCCCACAAGGCCGTCGGCGCGACGCGGTACGATGCGCCGTTTGCGCAATCGACCACGATGCGCATCCCGTCGAGCCGCAGATCTTCCGGAAAGGTCGATTTGGCGAAGTGGATATAGCGCCCCTGCGCATCGTCGACGCGCCGCGCACGGCCGATTTCGGGCGCGGGCGACAGCGCGATGTCGCTCTCGATCAGCGCCTCGATCGCGGCCTCGTCGGCATCGGACAGCTTATAGCCATCGGGGCCGAACAATTTGATGCCATTGTCGAAATACGGGTTGTGGCTGGCCGAGATCATCACGCCCAAATCGGCACGCATCGATTGCGTCAGCATCGCGACCGCCGGCGTCGGCATCGGCCCGAGCAGCACCACGTCCATCCCGACGCTGGTGAAGCCTGCAACCATCGCCGATTCGAGCATATAACCCGACAGGCGCGTATCCTTGCCGATCACGACGCGATGCTTGTGGTCGCCGCGCCGGAAATGCGCACCCGCCGCCATCCCGACCTGCATCGCCATTGCGGCGGTCATCGGCGCTTTGTTGGTGAGGCCACGAATCCCATCGGTGCCGAAATATTTTCTTGCCATTCGTGCGCGTCCGTTCGGTTATGCCGTGTGGTTTCAGGGGCGTGATAGCGCCGTGCAGCAATAAGGGCGAGTATGTCGCGAAGCTTCAATTCTCCGTCGACCCGGATTCTCGGCGCGCTCGTGCTCGGCTTGCTGCTCGGGGTCGCGCTCGCCGCGTCGAACCCGGGCGCGGTGCCGGGCGTAGTGGGGGTGGCGCAGCCGATCGGCACGGCCTGGCTCAATGCCTTGCAGATGACGGTGATCCCGCTGGTGTTCTCGCTGCTCGTCACCGGCATCGCCGCCACCGCCGAAGCGGCGCGCAGCGGCGCGGTGGCGGCGCGCGCGATCGCGGTGATCCTGACGATCATGGTGGCGAGCGCGGTGGCCGCCGCGATCCTGACGCCGCTGTTTCTGGGGTTTGCGCCGATGCCCGCCGCTTCGGCCGCGGCGTTGCGCGGCGCGCTCGCCGATGTCGCCCCGGCCGGGCCGGTCCCGCCGCTCGGCGAATTCATGGCGGGGATGGTGCCGAGCAACGTTGTCGCCGCCGCCGCCAATGGCGCGTTTTTGTCGCTGATCCTGTTCGCGCTCATCTTCGCGTTCGCGCTCACCCGAATCGACCGCGCAGGGCGCGAGACGCTGACCGGCGTCTTCGCCGCGATCCGCGACACGATGCTGGTGATGATCGGCTGGATCATCTGGATCGCGCCGGTCGGCGTGTTCGCGCTCGCGCTGACGGTGGCGGCGAGAACAGGCACTGCGGCGGTCGGCGCGTTGCTGCATTATATCGTGACGGTGTCGTCGGTCGGCGTGGCGGTCAGCCTGTTCGCGCTGCCGCTGGCGCTGTGGGGCGGGCGCGTCGCATTCGGGCGCTTCCTGCGCGAATCGGCCCCGGCGCTGGCGGTCGCGCTCAGCACCCAATCCTCGCTCGCGAGTCTGCCGGCGATGCTCAAGGGGTCGGAGGCGCTGGGCGTGCCGGTGGCGACCTCGGGCGTGGCGCTGCCGCTGTGCGTCGCGATGCTGCGCGCGACGGGGCCGGCGATGAACCTTGCGGTCGCGATCTATGTCGCGGCGTGGTTCGGCGTGCCGCTGACCTTCGCGACGCTCGGCGCGGCGACCGCGATTGCGGTGCTGACCTCGCTCGGTTCGGTAAGCCTGCCGGGACAAGTCAGCTTCATCAGCGCGATTTCGCCGATTGCGGTGACGCTCGGCGTGCCGCTCGCCCCGCTCGGATTGCTGCTCGCGGTCGAGACGCTGCCCGACATTTTCCGCACGCTCGGCAATGTGATCTTCGACCTGGCGGTAACGGTGACCGTCGCCGCGCGGAGCGACCCGGCGGAGCTTACCGCTGCCGACGCGCTGCTAAGCGAGCCCGCTCAGCCGTAGATCCAGCGCCACACACCCGCCGCCACCCCGGCGATCGGGATATGCGCCCAAGTCCCCGCGAGCCAGATCACCACGCCGCCGGCAATGTCGTGCGGGCGGAACCCGCCGAACTTCGCGCGGCCTTGCGCGATGGCGAGGAACGGCCAGTAGCTCGTCTTCGCCTCCCATGCGCGCCAGCTCTCGCCTTGCAGCGCTTCCTTCTTGGCGTCCTGGAGCCGCGCGCCGACCAGAGCGAGGATGACGATCGCAACCGACACGACGATGTTCGCCGCGATCGGATAGACCGCGATGTGGCACAGCCCCCACAAAGCGAAAGACCACATCATGGGATGCCGCGTGATCGCGAAGACGCCCTTGGCGACCGCAGGCGTCGGCTGCCCCGGCGACCCGGGCAAGGCCGGATTGCCGATCAGCGAACCGACCAGCAGCACGCTCGCCACCAGCATGACCAACGTCACCGGACCCCAGATGCCCTCACCCACCGCCCACAGCGGCGTGGTGGCGGGCGACGCCTGATAGACATGCGCCAGCCAGCCGAGCGTGGCGAAGGCAACGAGCACATACACGCCCATGAACCCGCCCGGTCCGAGCGCCTTTACCAAGGGCGCACGCAAGGGGTGCGACAGCAGGAAATGCGTACCGACGAACGCTGCGGCGGCGATCGCTACCTGAGTCGTGCTGTCCATTTGCGGTCCCCCTTATTTGACGCCGTGCATCCACTTCTTGAGCGGCCAGGAGAGGCCTAGCAGAATGATGCCGAGCACGATCGCGATTTCGGAAATCGTGGTGAACACGCCGACATAGGTGTCCAGGCTGACCTTGAGGTTGGTCACTTGGCCGCCCACCGTTTCAACACTGGCGAACTGCGCGACAATGCCCGCGACATATTGTGCGACGGCGATGGAGAGGAACCAGACGCCCATCATCAGCCCCACGATCCGCGCGATCGACAGCTTTGTGATCATCGAAAGGCCAACGGGCGAAATGCACAGCTCGGCCATGGAATGGATCAGGTACAACCCCGCCAGCCACCACAGACCAACCTTATAGTCGGCACCGGCAAAGTGCGATCCCCATACAAGAAACAGAAAGCCCAGCCCGACGCTGACCAGCGCGACGCCAAACTTGATCGGGATCGTCGGCTCCACCCCACGCTTCGCCATGGCGTTCCACATGATGCTGAACACGGGCGCGAGCAGGACGATGAACAGCGCGTTGAAAAACTGCGTCTGCCCCGCGGAGATCGAGAACCAGCCGAACACCGACAAATCGGTATTGCGATCGGCAAACAGCGTCAGCGACGAACCCGCTTGTTCGAACAGCGTCCAGAAAACGGTGTTGAACGTGATCAGCACCATCGCCGCCAGCATCATCTGAAATTCCTCGCGCGATCCCTTGACATAGGACCAGCCGAGAATGCCGGGTACGCTGACCAGAAACGTGCCGAACATGATCTTGCCCATGACCGGCAAGCCCAGAAAATAGCCGACGATCCCCGATCCTGCAGCAGGCGGCACATAGTTCATCAGGTTCGTGAACAGGAACCAGACGACCGGGATCATCACTATGGCACCGGCATAGATGAAAACGTCACGGTTGGTTGGTGCATCGACGGGGCGATCGCCGATTCCGTCCAGCTTGCCGCCATCGAACTGGATCAGCAGCCACGAAATCATCATGCCAACCGCGGCAAGCGCAAATCCCGCCCACCAGCCCAGGCCGCCCCAGCTACCCATGCCCACCGCGAGAAGCGGGCACAGAATTTGCGAAAACAAGGAGCCGAGATTGATGCCCATGTAGAAAATCGTGAACCCCGCATCGCGCCGTCGATCGCCTTGTGCATAAAGCGCGCCGACCATCGTCGAGATGTTGGGCTTGAAGAAACCATTGCCGATCGTGACGAGCGCAAGTCCGATCAACAGCAGGAATACCGTCATCGGTGCGCGATCACCGCCCGCCTCAAAACCGCCAGCGCCAATCTTGCGCACTTCCTTGCCATCGGCCGCGAGCAGCGAGACCGTCTTGTCGTCATTACCCTTGATCAGCAATTGCTGTCCGCCGTCGCGCACGAATTGCTGCCGCGCCGATCCCGTGCCCTGCACGGTCACCTCGTAGCGCTGGCCATCAATGGTCGCGAACGGACGGGCCGCCTCGCCGCCGCCAAGGCATAAGGTGAGATAGCCGAGCGACATCAGGATCGCGCCGAATTTTACCGATCGTTTCGATCCGAGGAAGCGATCCGCCATCAATCCGCCGATCAGCGGTGTCAGATACACCAAGGCGGTGAAACCACCGTAGATGCCCGTGGTGGTCGTGTCGCTGAACAGGAAATGCTGCGCCAGATAGAGCGTCAGCAGCGCGCGCATGCCGTAATAGCCGAACCGCTCCATCGCTTCGGTCGAAAAGAGCCGCGCAAGCTGGCGTGGATGCCCGAACCAGGTCTCGCCCGCTGCCGGATTGACGTGGCTGATATCCGGCTCGCGCGGGGTATCCGCGGTCGGGGTGTCCACCATTGCATGCTCCCTGAGTGTCTTGGACGCCGTCGAATGCGGCACCGTTGGTTGCGCGCGAGACTAGCGGCAATCGCGGGTGTGTAAATATCTCTCGGTCCGCGGTACAGGGCAGCGCATGCTCAACGACCCCACCACTCCGCTTTCGCTCCTCGCCACGCGCCGCTCGGGCAAGCCCCGCGATCTGGTGGCACCAGGCCCCAATGCCGCTGAACTCGCGACGATCCTCGAGATCGCCGCGCGCGTGCCCGATCATGGCAAGATCGCCCCGTGGCGCTTCGTGATCGTCGAAGCCGAGCAGCGCGACGCGCTTTCGAAACGGATCACCGATGCGTACCGCGCCGAACGCCCGCAGGCAGCGGCGGCCGAGATCGCCGCGCTCGAGCAGTTCGCGCATCAAGCGCCGGCTTTGGTGGTCGTCCTGTTCACGCCGCGTACCGCGAGCCACATTCCGCTGTGGGAGCAACAACTCTCGGTCGGCGCGGCGTGCATGACCTTGCTAAACGCAACCCATGCGCTGGGCTTCGCAGGCGGCTGGCTGACGGGCTGGCCGAGCTATTCCGATGCGGTGCGCGATGCATTCGGCGCAGATCCGGAACGGATCGCCGGGTTCTTCTTCCTCGGCACACCCGCAAAGCAATTAGAGGAACGTCCACGTCCCGCGATGAGCACGATCGTTACGTATTTCACACCGTAAAAGACTGGACAGAATCGGCTATTGCTGTATTAAAGCAGCATGACAGCACTGAACAGCGAAGATAGCCCGGTCTATATCAAGCTGCGCGCGACGATTTCCGCCGCGATCCTGCGCGGCGAGTTTCGCGCCGGAGACCAGCTTCCCTCGGTCCGTGCGCTTGCCGCCGAACATGGCGCCAACCCACTGACCGTCGCCAAGGCCTATCAGAGCTTTCAGGATGACGGCTATGTCGAGGTGCGCCGCGGCGTCGGCATGTTCGTGCTGGCGGGTGCCGCCGAAAAACTGCGCGCCGCCGAACGCGAACATTTCATCAATACGAGCTGGCCGCGCATCGCGGCGCATATCGACTTGCTTGGTCTCGATGTGACGGATTTGCTCGAAGCGGCTAGCTAGAGCGCGATGACGTTTGACCGACTCCCTCCCCTGAAGGGGAGGGGCTAGCCGGATCAATGTAACGTCATCCGACTCTAAAACGTCCCGTTCAGGGTCCTTTCGAGCAATAAAGCCGACCGACGATCAGAACGGCGTCGGTCGCGGCCGCGCAGTTTTCAGCGCTTCGTCGCTGATCTGAATCCCGCGCTTGCTATGGTCGACCCGGAACAGCACGCTCGTCCCATCGCGCCAGATTTCGACCAGCCCTTGGTTGAATTTCGGGTCGTAAGCGGGTGGCCGGACCAGCCAGACATAATCGAACGCGTCGCGCGGGAAGCGTGCCATCGCCTTGCTGATCGGGCGCCACCATTCGCGCGGACATTGCGCGCTGGTGACGATTTGCGACGGATCATGCGCGAAGCGCCGTGCCGGCAGATAGCGCGCGGTCAACAATTGCGCGCCAGCCATCGACCATTGATCGTTCGAATAGGCCATTTTGCGTTCCAGCGCGATCGCCGGAATGTGCTCAAGCCGGCTCATCGTCCATGGCGCGCCGCATTGCGTGCCGATGAAAGTGACCAGCTTCGCCCCGACCGGAACATGATCGAGCGCCTTCAATTCGCGGTCATAATCGTTCGCGAACATCCAGTAACTCGCCGTGCCGGCACCGATCCGCACCAGGAAAAAGGCCAGGCCCACCACCGCCAGCGTCGCGCTGCCCCGGATCGAGAGGCCGCGTTTGGCGCGAACGGCGATGATCGCGATGCCGAACACGAAGGGCACGAGACGCATATCGGCATACGCCGATCCGAACACGATCCGCGGCAACAGCAAAAACACGACGAGCAGAAACAGCGCCGAAAGGCCGAGATTGCGCGAATATTCGACATTCGGATCGCGAAAGCCGCGGAACAGGATCACCAGCAGCGCCGCGACCGAGGCCATGTCGAACGCCATCCAGCGATCACGCAACGCCATCGTCGCATAGCCGATCTTGGCGCGCCAATTGAACCAGTCGGCGGTCTGCCCAGTGACATGCTCGCCACTACGCCACGCGATCATCAACAGGATCGGCACGGCGAGCGGGAGGCAGCCGAGCCCGGCGCGGACCCACGCCTTCCCCCAGCTGACAGGCCCGCGATCGGTGCGCGCGTCATGCTGGCGAATCATTTCGCCCGAGAAAGCGAGAACCCCGAGCACACCCCAGCCAAAGGTGTGACACACCCACAAGGCGCACGACAGCGGCAGGAAGATCGCCGCGCGCAGCCGAAACCGCTGCAACCGCGCGAGCCGCAGCCACAGCGCGAAGGCATTGAGCGCGATCGCCATCGCCAGCGCGAAATTTACGAACCCGAACTGGAACGGATAACTGTACGCCAGCGGCAGCGCGAACAAGGCCGTCGGCGGAATCCGCCCATGCACTTCGCGCGCAATCCACAGGAACCCCGTGACCATCAACGCCGGGATCGCCATGACGATCAGCTTGACCGCCAGTTCCAGCCCAAACAGCTTGGCGAGCGGAATGACGAGCAAGTCAATCCCGAGATTGCCGATCAGCTGCCAGTTGAAATTGTACCAGTCGAGCAGCCAGGGATATTGATCGTGCGAGAGCTGGACGCGGTAGCGCCCCATATGCCCGGGCAAATCGACCAGCGGCGGAATATCGGGACGCAGCAAAGGCACGATCGCGACGAGCGCCATAATCGCAACGAACGTACGCGTCTGCCACCAGTGCAGCGCTGCGCCGCCGCCAGCACGATCCGACCCCTCAATGTCCACCCCGTTCATCCGCGGCTCTTACCGCGCGGCGGGTTCCGGAAACAAGTCGGGTTCGACGGCGAATAGGATGAGCGCACGATTGCGGGGGCCAAGCGGCGTCAACCAGCGCGGGACAGACCCGCGTCGCAACGCCTGCGCGAGCGATCCGGCAGGCGCATCGGCAAAGGCATCGGCACACAGCGCGACATAGCGTACGCGCCAGCGTCGCGCGATCGCGCCGCCCTGCGCCGGCGCGCCGAGGAAGAAGCGATAGACGGCGAGGTTGCCGGCATTGTTGCGGTGATACGGCGCGCCGACCACGCTCATACGCGTAGCGCCGACCGCATAGGCGCCGAGATCGAGCGGGGCGAGCAAGCGCGCGGGCGGCAGCGTGGCGAGATCGCCCAGCGCATCGCGATCGGTGCACCTGCCCTGAACTTGTCCGAGCGTCATCGGCCGCGGCACATCGGCCACAACGGCATGCGCCGCAATCGGGTAGAGCATGCCGGCCGAGGCGACCCATGCGCTCGCCAGCCAGACCGACCCGCGCGCGCGTGCCGCCGCGATTCCCCCCGCCAGGCCGGGGGCCGCTAGGATCGCCCCGGCATAGGCACCACGCAGCTGCACGCACGTCAACGCCAGCGCCGCCAGCTGCAGGATCAGCAACGCCCCCCAGCGACCGTCGCGCGTTGCCTGAAGCCGCCACGCGCTTGCCGCGATGCCGGTCATCATCACGCCCGCATAGCCGATCGCGGTCGCGCGCGGGGCCGCGAACAGCGGCTGCGCCTCGCCCACCTTGCCCAACCACAACCGCACCAGCAACGGATCGACCACGCCGTACGGTGTGAGGCATTCGGGCGCGACCAAGACGATGCCGACGCCGACCACTGCCGCGATCATCGCCCCGAGCACGGCGCGCGTCACCGGTTTGGCGATGTCACGCGCGGCGAGCGCCATACTCATCGGCGCGAACGCCGCAATCACGCCCGCACGCCACGCGATCATCGTAAAACCATCGCATCCGGCATAGCCCCAGCTGTTGGTGCGGAACACGATCGATGCCGCGAGCAGGCCAGCGCCCATCCCGATCCCGAACCCCATCATTCGGTCATCGGCGCCGGGCCGCGCGCGCAACCATTCGAGCGTCATCGCCACGCCCGCTGCGACGATCAGCGGCACGGTTTCCATCCCGATGACGAGGCTCGCCGCCGCCGCCAGCCCCGCCGCCAGACCCGGCTCCATCGCCGGGCGCGAGACGAGCGAGCGCACCACGATCAACAGCAGCACGATCTGCAGCCCGTGATGATCGATCCGGCCCGGCAGGAAGATCGTCGTTGCCGGAAAGGCGACCGCCGCCACCACGATTGCGGTGCGCGCGATCGGCGCACCGCCGAGCACGCGCGCGATCCGCGCGGTCAAGGTCAGCGCGACAGCGAACAGCAGCGTCGGCCACACGATCACAGCGGTGAGCTCGGCCGAATGGCTCCCGATCAGCGGGGCAAGCGCGCGGATCATCGCGCCCGGCACCAGATCGGGCAGCCGCGACCAGTGCATCGCCAGCCCGGGGGCTGCGCCCAAACGGTGCTGCGACAGATCGGCAAAGCCCTGCCCGCCAATCCAGTCGCGGATTTGCTGGAGCCGCATCACATCGTCGGTATCGGGCAGCCTGAGCGCCGACAGCGCCGCCCAGTCGCGCCACGTCCACACTACAGCCAGCACGACCGCCAGCGCGAACGCACAGAGCGCGTCGCCCAGCCGGGTGCGGCGGAGATCGTGCAGGTTCATGCGGCGGACGGTAGCGCGCGGTGGTTAAAACGGGGTTAGACCGCGCTTTCGTCACCCCGGCCCTGTGCCGGGGTCCACCAGGCGGCTTGGTGAAACCTTGCCGAAAACGACGCAGCGTTACCGGCGCGGTGGACCCCGGCACAGGGCCGGGGTGACGTATTGTTACTGGTCCCGCCGCCCGAGCAGCCGCAGCCGCAACGCCTGCAATTTGATGAACCCGGCGGCATCGCGCTGATCGTACGCGCCCTGATCGTCCTCGAAGGTCACGACCTTCTCCGAATATAGCGAGTAGGGCGATTTGCGCCCCGTCACGTTGACCGAGCCCTTGTAGAGCTTGAGCCGGACCGTGCCGGTGACCTTGGTCTGGCTATGGTCGATCGCCGCCTGCAGCATCTCGCGCTCGGGACTGAACCAGAAGCCGTTATAGATCAGCTCGGCATAGCGCGGCGCGAGTTCGTCCTTCAAATGCGCGGCCCCCCGGTCGAGCGTCAATTGCTCGATCCCGCGATGCGCGAGGTGATAGATCGTGCCGCCCGGCGTTTCGTACATCCCGCGCGACTTCATGCCGACGAAGCGATTCTCGACCAAATCGAGCCGGCCGATGCCGTGGCGGCGGCCCATGTCGTTGAGCGTTTCGAGCAAGGTCGCTGGCGACATGCCAACGCCGTTGACCGCCACGCCGTCGCCACCCTCGAAATCAACCGTGATCACCTCGGGCTCGTTCGGCGCGTCCTCGGGATTGACCGTGCGCGAATAGACGTAATCGGGGACCTCATCCCACGGATCCTCGAGCACTTTGCCCTCGCTCGACGTGTGCAGCATGTTGGCGTCGGTCGAGAAGGGTGCCTCGCCGCGCTTGTCCTTGCTCACCGGGATTTGATGTTGTTCGGCGAATTCGATCAGCTTGGTACGGCTGGTCAAATCCCATTCGCGCCACGGCGCGATCACCTTGATGTCGGGTGCCAGCGCATAATAGCCGAGTTCGAAGCGGACCTGGTCATTGCCCTTGCCGGTCGCGCCGTGGCTGACCGCATCGGCATTGAGCATCCGCGCGATCTCAATCTGGCGCTTGGCGATCAGCGGCCGCGCGATCGAGGTGCCAAGCAGATACAGGCCCTCGTAGAGCGCGTTGGCGCGCATCATCGGGAAGACGTAGTCACGCACGAATTCCTCGCGCAGATCGTCGATGAAGATATGCTCGGGCTTGACCCCGGCGGCCTCGGCCTTCTTGCGCGCGGGTTCGAGTTCCTCGCCCTGACCGAGATCGGCGGTGAAGGTGACGACCTCGCACTGGTAGGTTTGTTGCAGCCATTTCAGGATAACGGAGGTGTCG
This sequence comes from Sphingomonas psychrolutea, assembly GCF_014636175.1. GTDB lineage: Bacteria > Pseudomonadota > Alphaproteobacteria > Sphingomonadales > Sphingomonadaceae > Sphingomonas > Sphingomonas psychrolutea. Next base: position 49,916 of record NZ_BMDW01000020.1, read on the forward strand.
AGCCCGCCCGAATAGGCGAGAACCACTCGATTGATCTGGTCGGTCATGGCATACTCCTGAGGAACGGCGGCGGCGGCGCGCTTTAGGGGCGGGAGGCCCGATCGCGCAAGCGACTCGGGGAGTGCAGATGGCGGCAAGCAACAAGACTGTCGAGAGCGACGCGAGCGTCGACGTCTTTCTGGCGCGCGTGGAACCGGCTGAGCGCGCCGCCGATGCCCGCGCGTTGATCGATCTGATGCGTCAGGTGTCGAGGCTGGATCCCAAAATGTGGGGCCCGTCGATCATCGGCTTCGGCAGCGTGCACTATCGTTATGAGAGCGGCCGCGAGGGCGACACGGTCGCGATCGGCTTTTCCCCGCGCAAGGCCGAGTTTGCGCTTTATGTCGGGGCGAGCACGCCCAATATCGCGGCGCTGTTACCGGGCCTTGGCAAGCACCGCACCGGCAAGGGGTGCCTGTACGTCAAGCGATTGGCAGACGTGAATCATGCGGTGCTGGCCGAAATCGTGCGAACCGCGTGGGACAATCGGCTCGCCAGCGCGGTCTAACCGCGCATCGCGCGTTCGCCCTCCAGCATGTAATCGCGCGTGATCGGCAAGGTGTGGCGGTTCTTGGCGAACTGGACCTGATAATTGACCATCCCGCCGAAATGGAACGCGGCACCCGCGCCCGCCAGATAGAATTGCCACATGCGGTAGAAGCGCTCGTCATACAAAGCGATGATCTGCGCGCGCGCGGCCAGCACCCGGTCGTACCACGCATCGAGCGTGTAGCCGTAATGCAGCCGCAGCACTTCGACATCGGTGACCATGAAGCGCAGGCCTTCATTGGCTGAAATAATCTCCGACAAAGCTGGATTATAGCCGCCAGGGAAAATGTACTGCGTCGTCCATTTGTCGGTGACGCCGGGCCCACCGGCACGGCCGATCGTGTGGAGCAGCATCACGCCGTCGTCGCTCAGCAGATCGCGGCATTGCCGGAAGAAGGTCGTGTAATGCGCTGGCCCGACATGTTCGAACATGCCGACCGAGACGATCCGGTCGAAGGTGCCCGTCACGTGGCGGTAATCGATCAGTTCGAACTTCACCTTGTCGGCGACGCCGGCCGCCGCCGCGCGTTCGCGCGCGACCTTCAATTGTTCCTCCGACAGCGTGACACCGAGCACTTCGGCCCCGGTATGCTGATGGAGGTACAGCGCCATCCCGCCCCAGCCACAGCCGATGTCGAGCACCGTCATGCCGGGCTTCAGCGCCAATTTGGCGGCGATATGCGCTTTCTTGTCGTCCTGCGCGCGTTCGAGGCTGTTGGCGGGATCGGTATAATACGCACAACTATATTGCCGGTCGGCATCAAGAAACAAATCGTAGAGCCGGTCGGACAGATCGTAATGATGCGCGACGTTACGTTTCGAGCGGCGCGCCATGTTGATCCGCCCGATGCGGTGGGTGACCGATTGCACCGCACGACGCGAGGGCGAAGCGGCGAGACCGTTGGCACCCGCTTCCCACGAATCGTTCATCGTCAGCAGCCGGACGAGATCGCGCACGTCGCCCTGCTCGACCACCAACCGACCGTTCATATAGGCCTCGCCCGCGCCGAGGCCGGGATCGCGCAGGATCGCCGTCGCGGCACCGGCATCGGTGAAGCGGATCGTCACGTCGGGAAACCCAGCGGCAGGCGTGCCGAAGTTGAGGGTCTTGCCATCGGCATGGTGAACGGTGAGCGTGCCATTGGTCACACGCCGGGCGAGGAACAGATCGATCAGGGCCATAGTCTGCCCCTAAAGTCGTGACACGAGCGCCGCAATGGGGTCGATCGATTCCGGCACCGATGCGGGACTGACCTCAGATTCCGGCATACCAGTCGTAATCGATCGCATCTTCCCAATAGCCGCCTTTGCCCTTGCCAATCTTGCTGAGCGAATCGACCGCGTCGATCTGCATGACATATTTGGCGTTCTTATAGCCGAGTTGACGCTCGACCCGCAGCCGGATCGGCGCGCCATGTGCGACACTCAGGATCGCGTCGTTCATCGCCCAGGCGAGGATCGTCTGCGGGTGGAACGCATCGATCAAATCGATTGATTCGTAATAATTATGCCCCGAATAAAGGTCGGCGCAGGTGAACACGACATAGCGCGCGGTGGTGCGCACATCCGCCGCCTTCAGGATCGTACCGAGCATCGGGCCGTGCCATTTGCCGATCGCGCTCCACCCCTCGACGCAATCGTGCCGCGTGATTTGCGTGCGCGCGGGCATCGCCAGCAATTGCTGATGCGAGATATCGAGCGGACGGTTGACCAGCCCGCCGACCTTCAGCCGCCAATTGGCGAACTTCTCCGCCACCATCGCATTGTAGGTCGGGGTGTTGGGGTTGGCGGTGCCGTTGACGCGGAACAGCGGCGACATCTGATCGGGGCGATATTCCTTGGCGAGCGAATCGCGGTTGGTGAGCGCGCGCGCCAGGCCGTAATTGATCTGTTCGCCGGCAAACAGGATCGGACGGGTCGCGGCACCGTTCTGAAACTTGTCGCAGCCGCTGAGCAACGCGCCCGCGCCCAGCGCACCCGTCGTCAGCACTGCGCGCCGCGTGATGATGCCGCTCATGCTCCATGCTCCTGCGTAGGCGCGCCATGATCGTCGGGCACCGTCCACCAGCCGGTGATCATCGATTTCACTTCACCGAACGCACCCGCGAGAATCACCAGCACGACGTGGACGATGATGAAGATCACCAGCCCCGACGCCGCGAGGAAATGCACCGACCGCGCCGAGGCGCGCCCGCCGACGATGTCGAGCACCCATGGCCACGCCGCCGACATCGTCGGCGACAAAGCGAGACCCGACACGATCATCGCCGGGATCAGCACGAAGATCGCCGCGACATAGGCCAGCTTCTGGAAGATATTACGCGCATTGGGGTTTTTCGGATCGTGGAAGCGCAGCGCGGCATGTTCCTTGGCATCGAACCACAGATGCGCCGGGGCGAGCTCCTTCAGCCGGATGCGCAAATCTTTCTGGAAATGCGCGTTGAGCACGCTCGAAATCATGAAGAACAGCAACCCGAAGGCGAACACCAATGCGAAGGTCAGATGCCAGCGCCGCGCGAGCGCGAGATTATAGCCCGCCGGGATCGTCAGATAGGAGGGCGCATGTGGCGTGTTGAACCACGGATGATCGGGATTCGCGCCGAATTCCCCCCAATAGAGATGCGGATGCGCGTTCAAAATCGTCAGCCCGCTGCCGATCATGATGAAGATCGTCACGACATTGACCCAATGCCAGATGCGCGTGGTCAGCCGGTGGCGATAGATTGGCGTGCCGGGCGCGTTGGCCGCGGGCAGGGGCGCAGACGGGGGCGCAGACGGGGGCACGGCCACCGGAATGGCGGAATCGGGCGATGCGGAGAGGCTTGCTTCGGTCATGCAGGTCCCTATTCGTCCAGGATCGGACTATGGTTACGCCAATCATGGGGTGTAGGCCAATAGGGCGGACGCAACACCGCCAAATCACCGACAGGAACCGTTCCGGGATGCTACAGCACCATTTCTACGAACCACGCGACGGCCACAAAGGCGTCCCCGGCCTCGCGCATGATCCGCTGAACGCGATCATCGCGCCGCGCCCGATCGGCTGGATCAGCACGCTCGGGGCAAACGGCACGCGCAACCTCGCGCCGTACAGCTTCTTCAACCTGTTCAATTATCGCCCGCCGATCATCGGGTTCGCGTCGATCGGCTGGAAGGACAGCGCCGCCAATATCGCCGCGACGGGCGCGTTTGTGTGGAATCTCGCCACGCGCGATCTGGCCGAGGCGATGAATGCGAGTTCGGCGACGGTCGCGTCGGATGTGGACGAATTCACGCTTGCCGGGCTGGCGGCGGCACCCGCGCGGCTCGTCGCGCCTCCACGCGTCGCCGCCAGCCCGGTCGCGTTCGAATGCCGCCACACCCAGACGCTGCGGCTGACCGACCAGGCCGGGGCGGAGCTCGACACCTGGCTGATCCTCGGCGAAGTGATCGGCATCCACATCGCGCCCGATCTGATCACCGACGGAAGCTATCGCACTTCCGCCGCCCACCCGATCCTGCGCGGCGGCGGGCCCGGCGACTATTTCGAGGTGGGGGAGGAAGCGCTGTTCCGAATGGGGCGGCCGGAATAGTCAGAACCGTCACCCCGGCCTTGAGCCGGGGCCTATCCCTCGGCGCGTGCTCCGTGCGATTTCTGGCGGCTTGCCAGCGGCACGATGGGCCCCGGCTCAAGGCCGGGGTGACGAGGGTTACCGCGTCGGGACCGGCTCCGCGCCCGAATAATCGTAGAACCCCCGCCCGGTCTTGCGGCCGAACCAGCCCGCTTCGACATATTTCACCAGCAGCGGTGCTGGCCGGAATTTGGGATCACCCGTTCCCTCGAACAGCACGCGCGTAATTTCGAGGCACGTGTCGAGCCCGATGAAATCGGCGAGCGTCAGCGGGCCCATCGGGTGGTTGAGGCCAAGCTGACAGCCGAGATCGATATCGCGCACACTCGCCACGCCTTCGCCCAGCGCAAAGCACGCTTCGTTGAGCATCGGCATCAACACGCGGTTGACGATGAAGCCCGGCGCATCGTTGGCCCGCACCACTTGCTTGCCGAGCGTGCCGACATAGGCTTCGACCGCATCGACCGTCGCATCGCTGGTGGCGAGGCCGCGGATCAGTTCAACCAGGCCCATGACCGGCACGGGATTGAAGAAATGCACGCCCATGAAGCGCGCCGGATCGGGGGCGGCCTGCGCCAGCCGCGTAATCGGGATCGACGAGGTGTTGCTCGCGAGGATCGCGGTGTCGGACAGCACTTTGCCGACTTCACCGAAGATCGCGCGTTTGATTTCCTCACGCTCGGTCGCCGCTTCAATCACTAGGAACGCCGGGGCCATTGCGGCAACGCTTTCGACCGGTTCGATGCGGGCCAGCGCAGCATCGCGCGCCGCGGCGGTGATCTTTTCCTTGGTCACGGCGCGGTCGAGCTGCTTGGCGATTCCCGCCTTGCCCGCCTCGGCGCGGTCGCGCGACATGTCCGACAGCAGCACATGGTATCCCGCCTGCGCCGAGACCTGAGCGATCCCCGCCCCCATCTGGCCTGCGCCGATCACGCCGATGCTGTCCATGGTGCTGCTTTCCTTGACGATTGAAAGCGTGCTCCCTCGCATTTCACCCGCGTCGTGTCATCCCCACGCGCCTCTGGTTAACCGGTTGAACACCAAATCGGGTTTAAGCCCAGCGCACAGCGGTCCATCGGACCCGCGCATCGCAGGGGCAAATCGCACGCCATGTTTCCCATTATAGGCCTTGTCGTCCTGCTGGTGATGATCTTCGGTGGTTTTGCGATCACCGGTGGCGCGCTCGGCCCCGTGATGGAGGCGATCCCGCACGAAATGCTGATCATCGGCGGCGCCGCGGTCGGCGCGCTGATCATCGGCAATTCGATGAAGGAGCTGAAGGCGCTCGGCGGCGGCGTCATGAAGGTCTTCAAGGGCCCAAAGTACAAGAAGCAAGACTATCTCGACGTCATCTTCCTGGTCAGCAAGCTGATGAAGATGTTGCGGACCGATGGCCCGATCGCGCTTGAGCCGCATGTCGAGGATCCGAAATCCTCGGCCGTCTTCGCCGACTATCCGCGCCTGCTGGCGGACCATACGTTGATCAATTTGATCGCCGATACGCTGCGCCTGGTCGTCGTGTCATCGGGTACGCTCGACGTCCATGCGGTCGAGGATGTGATGGATAACATGATCAAGACGCATCATCACGAAGTCGAGGGGCCGCACGGGACGATCGCGTCGCTGGCCGATGCGCTGCCGGCGCTGGGCATCGTCGCCGCCGTGCTTGGCGTGGTCAAGACGATGGGATCGATCGACAAGCCGCCTGCAATTCTGGGCGCGATGATCGGATCGGCGCTGGTCGGCACCTTCATGGGCGTGTTGCTGGCCTATGGCATCGTCGCGCCACTCGCCAACCGGCTGAAACAGGTGATCGAGGCCGATGCGGCGATCTATCACGTGGTCAAGCAAATCATCATCGCCTCGCTCCACGGCCACCCGCAACCGCTGGTGATCGAGGCAGCGCGGTCGGGCATCGCACATTCGAACCAGCCGGGCTTCGCCGAAGTGTTCGACGGGCTGCGGGGGCGGTGAGCGCGGTGTTGCCATATTTTCAGTCTTGGTCTCCTGCGACAGCAGGAGCCCAGGGTCGCGGGCGATACGCCTGTAACTTTGGGCTCCTGCGGTCGCAGGAGCCCAGGGGCCGCTGAGGCATGGCCGCGCGTGCGCCGCACGGCGCCAATGTGCCGCCCAAGATCATCTACAAGAAGATCTATATCGAAGGCCATGGCGGCCATCACGGCGGCGCGTGGAAGGTCGCTTATGCCGATTTCGTGACCGCGATGATGGCGTTCTTCCTGCTGATGTGGCTGCTCGGCGCGACCAATGAGAAGCAGCGCAAGGCGCTCGCCGACTATTTTTCGCCGACGCTCGTCCAGCTTAAGGAAAACAGCGCAGGGTCGAACGGCATTTTCGGCGGCGATTCGATCACGTCGAAGGACAATTACGCGCACCGCGCCTCGCAAACCGGAACGCGGTCGATGACGGTGCCGGTCGAGGCGATCGGCGGCGACCAGGTCGGCACCGGGCAAAAAGGCACGCTGAAGGACAAAGCCGCCTTGTCGGCCGAAGACCGCAAGAATTTCGAGACGATGAAGCGTCAGGTAACGATGGCAATGGCGTCGAACCCCAAGCTCGCCAAGCTGTCGAACCATGTCCGCTTCATCAAGACCAATGACGGCCTACGGATCGATCTGCTCGACGATGCCGATTATTCGATGTTCGATCTCGGCACGACCCAGCTTGAGGGACGCGCTTCGTCGCTGATCGGGCTGATCGCGCAATCGATCAAGGCGACCACCAACCCGATCATGATCCGCGGCCATACCGACAGTTTGGGGTATGGCGATCCGCTGGCGATGAACAATTGGATGCTGTCGAGCGCCCGCGCCGAGGCGACCCGGCGGCGGCTGGCGGCGGGCGGGATCGACGAGACGCGCTTCAACCGGATCGAGGGCGTCGCCGACCGCGAGCCGATGATCAAGGAAGACGTCGCGGACCCGCGCAACCGCCGCGTCGCGATCACCTTGCTGTACCGCGCCACGTCCTTCGGCCAGTGACACAAGCGCAGCGCTATGCCGAATGGAGCGTGCAGGCGGTACTGGGCGGGCTGCTCCTTTACGGGCTAGCCGCTTTGCCTGATCTGCACGCGCGGTGGGGCGTGTCGATCGGCAGCATCGTGGCGATCCTCGGTTGGATCGCGCTCGCCGCGTTCGGCTTCGCGCTGTTGCGCGACATGCCACGCCGCCGCAGCTTCGCGCTGTTGGCATTGGCGTTGATGGCAGTCCGTGTCGTCTTCGCCTTGCTCGCGGTGGGGCGGACCTCGACCGGCGACCCCAACGCCTATCTCAACCTCGCCAAGGGACTGCTCGCCGGGCACGGCCTCGTGATGTACGAGCCGTTCTTCGGCAGCGCGTGGCGCGCCTTGTTCCCGCCGCTCTACCCGCTGCTGCTTGCCGGATGGGGCGCGCTGTTCGGCTTTTCGACGCCATCGGTCCTTGTCCTTGGCACGCTGACCGACGCGGCAACGGCGTGGCTGATCGTGCTGCTGGGGACGCGGCTCGGCAGTGCAGTGGCGGGGCGACGGGCCGCGTGGCTGTATCTCCTCTGGCCATCAGTGCTGTTTTCCGCGCCGCTCGCGCAGAAGGAATCGCTGTGCGCGCTGCTGATCCTGGCGCTGGCGCTGACCTGGGTGCAGCCCCGCGCGGGGTGGCGCGGTGCGGTGGCGCTGGGGGTGCCGGCGGGCTTGCTTGCGCTCACGCAACCGGGTGAGGCACCGCTCGCCGCTTTGTTCGGGCTGGTGCTGGTCGGTCGGATCGGGCTGTGGCGGGTGCTGGCGACGGGGCTGCGTGGCGCGATTATCGCGGGGATCGTGCTGCTGCCGTGGTGGATCCGTAATGCGATGCTGTTCCACGCCTTCGTGCCGCTGACGACGGCGAGCGGCGCGAGCCTGTGGATTGGCAACAATCCCGATGCCACCGGCAATTGGGAACCGCCGCCGATCGCGCTGAAGGGCATTCCCGAAATGGCTTACGGTCCGCGCATCCAAGCGCTTGCGGTCGAGTGGATCCGCACGCATCCGACAGGCTTTGTCCGGCTGACCGCCACCAAGTTCGTACGCGCCTGTGGCGTCGCCGAGTTCGGCGTCACGCGACTGGTTGCGATGGGGCCGCCCTTCCCGCGCCTGCTCGCTGCAGCACTCTGGCCGATCGCGCAACTGTCGCATCTGGCGTTATTGGGCGGTGCGGCGGCGCGGCTGGGGCGCGTGCCCGTCACGCTGATGCTGCTGATCGCAGCGTGCGGCCTGCAATTGCTGCTGTTCGGCGTGTGGTTCGAATTTGGCGAGCGGCACCGTGAGTTCGTCACCGCCTTCCTGCTGCTGGCTTTATGCTGGGGGTATAACGAGGGGGCAGTTGAGAAAGACGCGCCGACACCCTAGTTTAGCGCTGTGAAAGACGCCGTTACCGCCCGTATCGCCGACGGCGTCTCCGCAATCGCGGCGGCGGACTGGGATGCTTGCGCGGGAACCGCCAATCCGTTCGTTGCCCACGCCTTCCTGTCGATCCTCGAACAATCGGGCAGCGCGCGACCGCGCACCGGCTGGCAACCGATCCCGATCATCGTCGACGGTCCCGACGGCAAGCCCGCCGGTATCGCGCCAGCCTATGCCAAGAGCCACAGCCAGGGCGAATATGTCTTCGACCATGCCTGGGCCGATGCGTGGGAGCGCGCGGGCGGCAAATATTATCCTAAGCTGCAAATCGCGGTGCCCTTTACCCCCGCGCCGGGCCCGCGCTTGCTGCTGCGCGATCCTGCGCAAGCCCCCGCTTTGATCGCCGCGATCGAGGCGATGACCGACCAGCACGGCCTGTCTTCGGCGCACGCGACCTTCATTTGCCCCGAACAAGTGCCTGCGTTCGAGGCAGCGGGCTGGCTGATTCGCCAGGGAACGCAATTCCACTGGCAGAATCAGGGCTATGCGACTTTCGACGATTTCCTTGAGCAACTCGCCAGCCGCAAGCGCAAGGCGATCCGCAAGGAACGCGCGGGCGCGGTCGAGGGGCTGACGATCCGCCACATTGCCGGCGCGGACATTACCGAGGCGGAATGGGACGCGTTCTGGGTGTTTTATCAGGATACCGGCGCGCGCAAATGGGGCCAGCCGTATCTGACGCGGCCGTTCTTCTCGTTGCTCAGCCAGACGATGCCCGAACGCGTGCTGCTCATCCTCGCCGAGCGCGACGGGTGGCCGATCGCAGGCGCGCTCAATCTGATCGGGGAGGATACGCTGTACGGCCGCTATTGGGGCTGTACCGAGGAAGTGCCCTTCCTCCATTTCGAATTGTGCTATTATCAGGCGATCGACGCAGCGATCGCGCGCGGGCTGAAGACGGTCGAGGCGGGCGCACAAGGCGAACACAAGCTTGCCCGCGGTTATGTGCCGGTGCCGACCTGGTCGGCGCATTACATTCCCGATGCGGGGTTCCGCCGCGCGATCGGCGATTTCCTCGCGCGCGAGCGGGCGTCGGTCGAATCCGATCAGGAGTTTCTGGGGGCGATGACGCCGTTCAAGAAGGCGTAGAACCCACTTCCGTTCGGGCTGAGCCGGTCGAATCCCAGCTCGCAACGGGCGACCGTGCGCCAGTAGACACTTGCCCTTCGACAAGCTCAGGGCGAACGGAGGTAGGGATGAGCGGCTTCCTATCGCCGGAACCGCTCCAGCCATCCCCCCAAGATCGCGTTAACCCGATCCGGCGCTTCCTGCTGCACCCAGTGCGAGACGCCGGGCAAGCGGTGGATTTCGAAATCGGGGCAATAGGCCTCGGTACCTTGCGAGCAGCCAATGCCGAGCGCCGTATCTTCCTCGCCCCAGATCATCAGCGTCGGCGTCTCGATCCGGCCGTCGCCGGTCGGCGTGTTGCTGCCTGAGCGCACCATTGAGCGGTAATAATTGAGCATCGCGGTGAGCGCGCCCGGACGCGCCGCCGCCGCGCGATACACATCGAGCACCGCGCGCGGGAAGGCGCTCTTGTCGACCGCCATGTTGCGAATCGCGCGGGCGATTCCGGCGGCATGATTTCGCCCGAACACGCGCTCGGGCAGCCACGGCACTTGAAAGAAATAGACGTACCAACTCCGCCGCAACTGCGCCCACGTCTTCAGTTCGCGCGCAAAGACGTGCGGGTGCGGCACGTTCATAATCACCAGCCCGACCAAGGGCCGCGCACGGCGGATCGCGAATTGCCACGCGATGATCGCGCCCCAATCATGCGCGATCAGCAGGACTTCCTTCGCGCCGCTCGCATCAATCAAGCCGACCAGATCGCCGACCAGCTTGTCGATATGATAGGCGGCGACGCCCTCGGGCCGGTCGCTCGCGCCGTAACCGCGCAGATTGGGCGCCCACACCCGCCAGCCGCGCTCGCTCAGCAGCGGCATTTGATAGCGCCAGCTGAAATTGAGTTCGGGAAAGCCGTGGACGCACAAGGCCAGCCGGTCGGTGCTGCCATCGGCGGCGGGCAGTTCGGCGAGTTCGAGCGTAACCTCGCCCGCGCGCTGCATCCGAACGGCAATCCCGCTGTCGGCGGGCGGGGTCCACGACCAGTCGCTCAAGCGGCGAACGCCTCGGCCGGGACCGAATAGAGCACCGCCGCGCTCGCGCTCGCCGCCGCGCGCAGGCCCAGCGCCTCGGGCACGATCTGCGCGACGTAGAAGGCGCACGCCGCGCGCTTCATCTGCGCGAAGGCGTCGTCGCCGGTCGCGAGACGACCCGAGCGCTCCATCAGCCAGCCGCAGGTGGCGACCGACAGCATCGTCAGGAACGGATAGCTCGCCGCGAGCTTGTCATCGGCGTCCATCCCCGCCATGCCGCGCCCGATCTCGTCGCACGCATCGATCAGCGCGACCAACCCACCGTCCTGCGCTTCGGCGCGCATATCGGCGATCAGCCGCGCGAACACCCCGCCATTGTCCATCCCGAGCTTGCGCCCGACCAGATCGGCCGCCTGAATGCCGTTGGTGCCTTCGTAAATCGGCGTGATCCGCGCATCGCGGAAGAACTGCGCGGCGCCGGTCTCCTCGATATAGCCCATGCCGCCATGGATCTGAATGCCGATGCTGGCGACTTCGTTGCCGATGTCGGTGCCATGCGCCTTGGCGAGCGGGGTGAGGATATCGAGCCGCTCCTGACCGCCAACCTCACGGAGCGTCGCGCGATCGACTTGCGCGGCTGCGTAGTAAACGAGCGCGCGCGCTGCCTGCGTTTGCGCCTTCATGCGGAGCAGCATCCGGCGGACGTCGGGATGCTCGACGATCTTGACCGACTCGGCACTGCCCGATCCGGCGCGCGGCGACTGGACGCGGTCGAGCGCGTACGACACCGCCGCCTGCGTAGCCGCCTCGGCGACCTGCACGCCCTGCAAGCCGACATTGAGCCGCGCATTGTTCATCATCGTGAACATCGCGCGGATGCCACCATATTCGGCCCCGATCAGCTCGCCGACGCAATCATCCTGATCGCCGAAGCTCAGCACGCAGGTCGGCGAGGCGTGGAGACCCATCTTATGCTCGATCGAGACGACGCGGACATCGTTGAAATCACCCGGCGTGCCATCGTCCGTCAGCCGATACTTCGGCACCAGGAACAGCGAAATCCCCTTGGTCCCGGCGGGTGCGCCGGGGGTGCGCGCGAGCACGAGGTGGACGATATTGGGCGCCATGTCGTGATCGCCGAACGAGATGTAGATCTTGGTGCCCTTGATCAGGAAGGTGCCATCGCCGCGCGGGGTGGCGGTGGTGCGCAAAGCGCCGACGTCGGATCCGGCCTGCGGCTCGGTCAGGTTCATCGTGCCGGTCCACGCGCCGGTCGCGAGATGCGGGAGGTAGAGCGCTTGCTGCTCAGGGGAACCGTGATGCGCCAGCGCCTCGATCGCGCCGACCGTCAGCGTCGGGGCGAGCGCAAAGCCCATATTCGCCGTGCCGAGCGTATCGAGCACCGCGGTCTGGATCACGAAGGGCAGCCCCTGCCCGCCAAATTCCTCGGGCACGCCGATCGTGCCCCAGCCGCCCTCGACATAATCGTGATACGCCTTCACGAAGCCGTCGGGCATCACCACGCCCTCGGGCGTCCATTTCGCGCCGACCGTATCGCCGGCGCGGAGCAGCGGTGCCCATTCGCCTGCGGCCAGCTGACCCACCCCTTCCAGCACCGCATCGACGACATCGTCGCTGGCGGCGGCAAAGCGATCAGTCGCGGCGAGATCGGCAATGCGCGCGACATGATCGAGCACGAAACGCTGGTCGGCGGTGGCGGGGGTAAACATGGGACTTCCTCTTATGCGACGGGCTTGTCGCCGCTATAGCCGCCGATGATGACCGCGCCAAACCCGCCTTTTGCGACGAGGACCTTACCTTACGGCGAGGCCGCGATCGTTGCGGCCGCCGCGCTGATTGCCGCAGGGCAGCCGGTCGCGGTGCCGACCGAGACCGTCTACGGCCTGGCAGCGGACGCGACCGATTCGGCCGCGGTCGCGCGAATCTATGCCGCCAAGGGCCGCCCGAGCTTCAACCCGCTGATCGTGCATGTGCTCGATCTGGCGGCGGCCCAGGAAATTGCGGACTTCGACGCGGACGCGCTGGCGCTGGCCGAGGCGTTCTGGCCGGGGCCGTTGACGTTGGTGCTGCCGCTCCGCGCGGATGCGGGCATCGCGTCGCTGGTGACCGCGGGGCTCGATACGATTGCGATCCGTGTCCCGGCGCACCGCGCGATGCGGGCGCTGCTGGAGGCCACGGGCAAACCGCTCGCCGCGCCCTCGGCCAATGCGAGCGGCGGCATCAGCCCGACTCGCGCTGCGCATGTCGTGGCTAGCCTCGACGGGCAAATAGCACTGGTAATCGACGACGGCGCGACCGAAGCGGGGCTGGAGTCGACGATCGTGCACGGGCGCGATGTTTTGCGGCCGGGGCCGATCACAGCAGCGCAGCTCACCCTCCACTTCCACCCCGGCGAAGGCCGGGGCCCAGTTGCGAGCGTTTTGGGGCAGAGTACAGCGCGTGACGACGATCGTCCCGCAACTGGGCCCCGGCCTGCGCCGGGGTGGAAGGAAGGAGAAAACCTCCTAATCACCGCCCCCGGCCAACTCGCCAGCCATTATGCGCCAACGAAGCCGCTTCGGCTGAACGCAACGCAGGCGGAAGCGGACGAATATCTTATCGGCTTCGGCGCGATCGCGGGGGACATCAACCTCTCCCCCGCCGCCAACCCGGTCGAAGCGGCGGCAAACCTCTTCGACGCGCTCCACCGCGCCGATGCGAGCGACCGCGCCACTATTGCCATCGCTCCAATCCCGGAAGACGGCATCGGCACCGCGATCAACGACCGCCTGCGCCGCGCCGCGCATCGCGATTAGGCGCTGACCGCCTTGGACCGCGCCGCAAAGCTCTTGCGCAGCTTGGCCAGCTTGGGCGGGATCACCGCGATGCAATAGGGATTGCGCTGGCCTTCGCTGTCCCAATAATCCTGATGATAATCCTCGGCCGGATACCAGGTCGACAGCGGCTCGATCGTCGTCACGATCGGCGCGGGCCAGCCGTCCGCCGCACGCGCCATCGCCGCCACTGCTTCGGCCGCTTGCGCGTCGTCATGCGGGAAGATTGCCGAGCGATATTGCGTGCCGACGTCATTGCCCTGCCGGTTCAACTGCGTCGGATCGTGCGTCGCAAAGAACATGTCGAGAATGTCGCCGTACGACACTTGATCGGCATCGAAGGTCACACGGATCGCTTCGGCATGACCGGTCGCGCCGCTGCACACTTGCTTGTAGGTGGGATTGGGGACCGCGCCGCCGATATAGCCGCTCTCGACCTTTTCCACGCCGATCACATCCTTGAACACCGCGTCGGTGCACCAAAAACATCCGCCCGCCAGGGTGGCGACTTCGCTTGCCATCGTTCGCTCCTTGTTTAGTGCTTGAAGATAGGAACGCGAACCCGCGACAAAAAGGGCAGATACGCATGCTGGACGGATCGGTACTGGTAACGGGCGGCGCGGGCTATATCGGCAGCCATGCGGTGCTGGCGCTGCTCGATGCGGGCCACCGCGTCGTGGTGTATGACAATCTATCGACCGGGTTCGACTGGCTGGTCGATCCGCGCGCCACGCTGGTGCAAGGCGAAATCGAGGACGATGCCCACGTCCGCGCGACGCTCCGCAATCACGCCGTGAGCGCGGTGATGCACTTCGCCGGGTCGATCATCGTCCCCGAATCGGTCAGCAATCCGCTCAAATATTACCGCAACAACACCGTCGCCAGCCGCGCGCTAATCGAAAGCGCTGTCGTGTCAGGGGTGAAGCACTTCATCTTCTCCTCGACCGCCGCGACCTATGGCACGCCCGCCAAGGTTCCGGTGGCAGAGGGCGACCCGACCGTGCCGATCAACCCGTATGGCACGTCGAAACTGATGACCGAGGCGATGCTGCGCGATGTGGCGGCGGCGCACCCGATCAATTACGCGGCGCTGCGCTATTTCAACGTGGCGGGTGCCGATCCGCAGCAGCGCAGCGGGCAATCGACCGTCGGCGCCACCCACCTGATCAAGATCGCGGTCGAAGCCGCGCTGGGGAAACGCGCGAGCGTCGGCGTTTACGGCACCGATTACGCCACGCCCGATGGCACCGGGGTGCGCGATTATATCCATGTCAGCGATCTGGCCGCCGCGCATGTCGCAGCCCTCGATCTGCTGGTGGCGGAACCGACCCGGAGCCACACGCTCAACGCCGGCTATGGCAAGGGCTTTTCGGTGCTCGAAGTGCTCGACGCGGTCGATCGCGTGACCAATATCAAGCTCAACCGCATAATCGAAGGCCGCCGCGCGGGCGATGCGGGCGAGTTGGTCGCCGACAATCGCGCGATCCTCGCCACGCTCGACTGGACCCCCAAGCGTGCCGATCTCGACGGAATCGTCCGCGACGCGCTGGCATGGGAGCGCAAGCTCGGGGAGATGGGACGGTAAGGTTTCCCTCCCCCTCCCGCCTGCGGGAGGGGGCCGGGGGGTGGGGAGTTGCGGCGCGTAATCCGCTCCGGTCATGCCCACCCCCAACCCCTCCCGCAAGCGGGAGGGGAGCCTTCAAAGACTGAAGCGCAGCGTTGCGCGCAGATCGCGCCCGGCGAGCGGCGCAAAGTCCTTGAGGAAGCTTGCCGCGCGGCGCGCATCAACGTCGAACAGATTGTTCGCGCTGAGCGTTAGCGACAGCTTGCGGTTGGTCGGGAACGGCGTGATCGAGAGCGAGGCATTGACCATCGTATAGCCAGCGGTCGGCGTCTCGAAGGCGCGGATGCGGTTCTGATCGAACACATGTTCGACCTCGACGCGCCCCGTCAGCGCGGTCGATTGCGCCTCCACGCCACCGAGCACGCGCGCCGCCGGAATGCGCGGCACCGGCCCCTGATCGCGGATCGTCGCATGGACGTAATCGCCCAGCGCGTCGGCGTTGATCGTATACCCACCGATCTGGCCCAGCACGACCGATCCCTCGGCCTCGACGCCATAATAGGTCGCATCCGCCTGAATCGATTGGAAGCAGGGAAAGTCGACCGTCCGTCCACTCGGCGCGGCGGCAGCTGCGCAAATCGACTGATCGACCTGATTTTCCGAAATATAGTTGGAGAAGCGGCTGTAATAGGCCGACGCATCGAAGCTGTAGCCCGTGCCATGCGCGTGGAGCGTCAGTTCGGCCCCGTTGCTTTTCTCCAAACGGAAGTTCGGGTTGCCCAGCTCATAGGCCTGCGTCCCCGCATGCGCACCGTTGGCAAACAGTTCCTCGGCCGATGGCGCGCGTTCGGTGTGCGACAGATTGAACCCGATGCGGACCGCATCGCTGACGCCATACGATGCGCCAAGCGAACCCGAAACCGCCCCGAAATGCCGCTGTACGCCGGAAAACCGCAGGTCGCCGGTCACTGTGCGCGCGGCAACGTCGGTCAGTTCATAGCGCACGCCCGCTTCGGCCTTGAACGCGCCGAGATCGAGCTGCTGCAGCGTGAAGAGACCGGTCTGGTTGGTTTCATTCTTGGGCAGGAAGGCCTCGTCGCCCTTCACGTCGAACACGCGGTTGAAGAATTGCACCCCCGATGCGCCCTGCCAGCCGCCCCGCTTGGCCTGAACGAATTCGAGACGCCCTTCGGTGCCGTTGTTGAAAAACGCCGTACCGATCGCGCCATCGGGCGCGAGTTCGAAATGGCGATAGGTGGCGTGGCCCGCGCGAAGCCGGATGCGATCGAGGAAGCCGCCGCCGGTCTGCACCTCGGCGCGCAGATCGTAGCGGTTTTGCACGATGCTGAGGCGCGGTGCCTCCTGCCCTTCGCCGGGCAACGTCGCGTAGCGGATCGGCACGCCATACAGGCTGTCATAATGGCTGTACGACACGCCGAGCGAACCCGTATCGGTGATCAACGCTGCGCCGACGCCGGCGGTCCAGGTTTGCGCGGCGGTGTTGGGCAGCGTGCCGCGCACCGCAGCGTTCGCGGCATAATCGATCGGATCGGGATTGGCAGGGTCGACTGGGAGCAAGCCCGTCGCCAGCGCTTCGCGCCGCCGCCGGTCGGTCAGCGCATAACCGCCAATCCGCAGATCGTCCGATTTGGTGTAGGACCCGTCGGCGTGGACGACGAAATGCTTGCCCAGCGCCACATCGCCGGCACCACCGACAGTCCGCTCGTTCGCCGCCGATCCATAGGTCGCGATGCCCGACAAACGATAGCCCGCATTTGGCACCGAACGTGGGATGCGCGTGTCGATCACATTGACGACCCCGCCGACCGCCGAGGAGCCGTAGAGCAAGGCTGCCGGACCGCGCAGCACTTCGATCCGCTCAGCCAGTAGCGGATCGATGATCACCGCATGATCGACGCTGGTGTTCGACACGTCGATCGATCCGATTCCGTCGGTCAGTACGCGAATCCGCTCGCCCTGAAAACCGCGCAGCACCGGACGCGAGGCACTCGGCCCAAACGAGGTGGCGGAAACGCCCGGCAACTTCGCCAGCGTCTCGCCGATCGTTGGCCGCAGACTACGCGTCAATTCGGCACCGCGCAGCACCGAAGTGCCGGAGAGCACATCGGTTTCACTCTTCGGCACCACGCCCGTAACGACAATATCCGGACCCGCGTCGGTCGCCGCGATTTGGTTCGGAGCCGCCATCTGCGCGATAGCGGGCGCAGCGAAGATCAGCAGGGGCGTTGCGATCAGGAAGGATTTTGGCGTCATGGGGAGGCTTTCAAAAACTGTGCTGCACCGCAGTAGATGTTATGAGATACTGTAACAAGACTGTTTCGTCGTCTCCCGGAAACGATTCGGCCTGTCGGTCGTGCGGTGGTCGCCCCAACCTTGCGGGGGGATGAACGGCTAGTCGGGTCGGGCCGGCGTGGCCCCCGCCACGCGCAGGCGGATCGCCGCTCCGAGTGCCCACCACGCCACCGCCCACAGCGCCCCGAAAATCCAGCCTGCGAGCACATCGCTCGGCCAGTGCACGCCCAGATAGACCCGGCTGACGCCGATCGCGCTCACCAGGAGCATCGTCGCGACGAGGATGTAGCGCCGAACGCCACGCCCCTTGGTGATCTGGAGCAGCAACAAAGCGAGCGTCAGATACACGCACGCGCTGTTTGCGGCATGCCCACTCGGGAAGCTCGCGTCATAGACCTGCACGAGATGATCGGTCACGTCGGGTCGCACCCGCCCGACCAGCCCCTTGACCAGCGTTACGACCAAGGACCCGCTGATCGTCCCCACCAGCACCAGCGCGAGCGTCAGCCAGTGGCGCGACGCGATCAGCAATCCGGCGACGAGCGCGGTCACCAGCACCAGCACGGTCACCCCGCCAAGCGCAGTGATATCGAGCATACCTTGCGTCAGCCATAACGGCCCCGGCGGGACACCGTGCGCCACCCCGCCACGCACCCATAGCAGGATCGCTCGGTCGAACGGGAAGCGCATTTCCCCTTCGCTGATTTCACCGACTGCCCAGCCGAGCAGCCACAGCATGCCACCCGCGAGCGCGATCGCGATCACCGCAACGATCGTCCAGGGCGGATGGCGGATTTCGTTGGGCACGGCAGACATGCAGGAAGAACTCCGGTGGCGGCGACGCGATCCGACCCGGCAAGACCGCGTCGACGCACCGCGCTATAAGCACTCCTGCCCGATTGGAATAACGCGTTCGGTTCAGCGAAGCCCCAATGCCGCGCGATCGGCGGTCGCGGCGGCGAGTTCGGCGCGCGTTGAGGCGATGCGCGCTTGCGCGTCAATCAGCCGGATCCGCGCATCGTTGGCGGTTTCCTCGCGCTGATTGACCAGGAAAAAATCGCCCGAGCCGAGTTCGAACCGCCGACGTTCGGCCGTCGCCAGCCGATCGGCCAGGCTGCGCTCGGTCTCCGCCACGCTGGCCAGGCGCTCGGCACCGTCGGCGGCGATCACAATTGCTTCGACCTCGACGACGATCTGGTCGCGCAGGAAGCGCCCGCGCTGATCGAGCGCGTCGATTTCGGCGCGCGCCTCGGCGACGCGCCCCTTGGCCGCACGATTTTGCAATGGCACACTGAAACGAAACCCGACGATCGCCTCCAGCGGGGTCCGGCTCGACCCGCCGAGCCCCGTGTCGCCGACATCCTTGCCAAGCTCGCCGCGCAGGTCGAGCCGCGGCTTCAGGTCGTTTTGCGCAAGCAGCAGCCGCGCTGTCGCCTGATCGATCCGGGTCAGGATCGCGCGATAATCGAAGCGCTCGGTGGCGGGGACCGGCCGGCTGGCGCGCGCGACGCCCGCCAGCGCCGATGCATCGGCCGGGAGCCGGTCTGGCGAAACCGTCAGCGGCGCACCCGAATCGTCGCGCAAATAGAGCGACAGGGCATTGGCGGCGGCGCCAAGATCCTGTTCCGCGCGCAGCACCAGCCCGCGGCGCCGCGCCAGATTTGCGTCATTCTCGGTCAGCAGAATGTCAGGCCGCGCGCCGAGCGTCACCAGCCGCGCAATCGCGCTGCGGCGGCGCTCGGCCAGTGCCAGCAAGTCGCGATACGCGCGCAGCCTGAGGCCGGCCGCGACCCAATTCTGGTAACTGTCGACCGCGCGGCGTTGCACGCCGATCGCGGCCATTTCGGCTTCGAAGCGCGCGACGTCGATATCGGTGGCGGCAATCGCGCGGCGCGTGCGGCGTTCATCGATCACGCGGTCGCGCAGCAGCGCGAACAGCGCCCCGACCTTCGCCTCGCCCAGCCGGTTGGTATAGGCTTGATCCTCATAGATCGGGAACGATCCGCGCGACGCGCGATAGCCGCCATAGACATAGCCGCCATTGTTGGTGAGCGGACGGGTCGCGCGGCCTTCGACGATCGTCCCGTCATAATAGCCCGCCACGCGCGACCGGCCATCGACGTCGAAGACGGTGTCGAACGCACCCTCGGCGGACAGCGCGCGGCCCTCGGTTTGGCGGATTCGCGCCAGCGCTTCGATGATTTGTGGCGCAGAGCGCGCTGAGGATCGCAGCACCTCGTCGAGCGTCAGCGGTGCGACCTGCGCCAGCGCTACGCCGGGGCAGAGCGCGAGCAGGACGGGGCCAAGCAACAACAGGAGAGCGAAGCGGATCATTTCTTCGCCGTATCGTCCGAATCGCTTTTCGCGTTCGGCGCTTTGGCCTTGCCCTTGATCTCGACCGTCGGGCGCCGCCCGAATTCCAGCGGAAAATCGTTGAGCTGCCGCCACAATTCGTATCCGATCAGCACCGTCTCGCCCTGCACCCAGCCGCGCACCTTGCCACCGGGGCGGACATAGTCGTTGCTCGGCCAGGCCGGCTTGCCGGGTTGCGGCTCGACCAGAATACGGAACAGGCCATCGGGCGCGGCATTGGGATCGATCGAGCGCACTTGCCCGTCGAACAGGCCTTGCGCGACCGAAGGCCAGCCGCTGAACTGAATTGCGGGCCAGCCTTCGAACTGCAACCGGACGTGGCGGCCCGTGCGAACCAGCGGCACGTCGCGGCCGTCGATATAGAGTTCGACCGCACGCTCGACGCGTTCGGGCGCGACCACCGCCAGCACCGTTCCCGCCGACACCATCGCACTCCCACTCGCCGCGTTGAGCTGTTGCAAACGGCCGTCGCGCGGGGCGCGCACCACCTGTGCCGATTGGCGGTTGAGCGCGATGTCGATCCGGTTGAGCTTGGCGCGCGATTCGGCGAGCTTGGCACCGGTGTCGGCGACCTTGATCTGCGTCTGTTCATAATCACGCCGCGAGCCGAGCCCTTCGGCGAGCAATTGCCGGGTGCGCGCGACATCGATCCCGGCGACCGCACGGCTCTGTTCGACCGACGCGATCTCGGCTTGCACTTGCGCGCGTTCGGCGGCGAGGCGCGACAGCAAATCAGGATCGAGATCGACCACGCGCGCGATCGGATCGCCGCGCGCGACGCGCTGCCCATCCTTCACATACCAGCGATCGACGCGCCCCGGCACAAGCGCGGTCACTTGTTGCTGGCGTTCATCGGGGTCGAGCGCGACGACTTGTCCAAAGCCGCTTGCGGTCTGCAACCACGGCACCAACGCCATGATCGCCACCGCGATCGCAATCCCGATCGTCACCATCCACGCGACCACCACTGCAAAGCGCGGCGCGCGCATTCCGGCCAGCGTCTTGAAATGGGCCAGCCGCTCAGCCTTGTACGGCATCCCGCGCCCCCTGCTGCTGCGCGGCGATCAGTTCCTCGCGGGTCGCGAAGCGGCGCTGGCGGTGTGGCTCCAGGTAAAACCACCCGTCCAGCGTGATGTCCTCGGGTCGGCCGGTCGAGAGCAACACCGTCGTCCCGGCCTCGCGCAACCGCGCCAGCACGCTGACCAGCCGTTCGGCGGGCAACAGATCGTAAAGCTGCGACAGCATCAGCACGTGCGGGCGCACCAGCAGCGCATTGGCAAGCTTCAGCGCCATCAATTCGCCGATCGACAGCGGATAGCCCGAGGCGGCGAGCACGGTATCCAGCCCGTGCGGCAGCCGCGCGACGCGATCGCGCAGACCGACCGCCTCCAACGCCTCGAGCATCGCGCTTGAGTGCCCGCTTGAGCGCGCATCCTCCGACGCCAGTGACAGATATTCGCGAATCGTCACCTCAACGATCGACGGCCGTTCGAGCACCATCACTTCGGAACGCAGCAAATACATGTCGAACGACGCGATGTCGGCCCCGCCAACCGTCACCAGCCCGCGTTCGGGAACGATGTGGCGTTTCAGCACCATTGCCAGCAGCCGTTCCGCGCCGTCATCGGTCAGCGTGACCAATTGTTCCCCCGCCGCCAGCGCGAAATCGAAGCGCGCACCGTCCATCACCACACCGTCGAGCCGCACCGCGCCATCGACCGGTGCCCGGCCCGCCACGGTGACCGCAGGCTCCTGCGGAATCGCGAAGAGCAGCGACAATTCTTCCGAACTCGCGATGAGATCGTACAACGAATCGAGATACCAGCCGAGCTGCGCGATGCCGTAAAAAACGCCACTGAGGATCAGCTCGGCCGCGACCAATTGCCCGATCGACAATTCGCCCGCGAGGATCAGATTGCCGCCAAGCGCGAGCAGCGCCGCGTTCGCCAGCGCAAAGAGCAGCAAGAAGGCAACCGTCTGGGTAAAGCTGTAGCGGAAATAATGCCGGTGCCGCCCGACATAGGCCGCGGTCACCGCCTCGGATCGGTCCATCGCGAAATCGAGATGGCGGCTGGATTTGTAAAAGCCGTTCGATCCGCCGACACTTTCCAGCCAGCGCGCGGCATCGTGCTTGGCATGGCTGAGCGCGACCGCCGAACCGATCGAGCCGCGCGACCAGATCAGCCAGATCGCCAGAATGACCAGCACCAGCAGCGCGTTGAAACCGAGGAAAAACGGGTGATAAAAGCTCGTGACCGCCAGCCCGACCGCCGATTGCAGGATGATCGTGAAGCCGCCAATGACCAGGCTCGGCACCGCCTTTTGCACCACCACCAGATCGAAATAGCGGTTGAACAGGTCGCCGCGATTTTGATCGGAGAAGAACGGATTCTGCGCGTGGACGGCGCGAATGGTGATTTCGGCAACGATCCGCGCGAACAGGCGGCGCTCGAACAATGCCATCATCCACACGCGCAGCGCGCTGAGCGCCGCGACCAGTAACAGCAATCCCAACAATAGCCCGGCCAACGTCCATAACGGCGCGGGCAAGGCCGTGTTGGCGACGCTGTTGATCAGCAGTTGGACAGAAATCGGGGTGGCGAGCGACAACAGGCTGATCGCCACGCCGTACAGCATCGCCAAGCGCACGTACGGCATGTCGGGGCCGACGATTTCCGCCAGCCACCGCATTGCGATCCGCCACCCTACGCGTTCGGCTGCCACTTGATCTCCGCCAGTCTTCACGAACAATGGAAACTCAGGCCCCGCGGCGTTCGGTCTGTCGACGCCGTGCGCCATGACCGCCCCCTGCCGAGCAAGACTGCTTGATGAACCTCTGGCATACTTTACGGATCATTTGCCGTTACGTATCGTTTTTTCGCAACTGGGCCGGGCAATGTATCTGCGGCAAAGCATTCGTCCCGCGCACCGGCTCGTTACCAATCCCGGACTCGGTTCAGACCGACCGCAGGCCGAGCGGCGGGAGCGCGCATCGCGCTGGTGTTGCCGCAAGGGCGCGTGTGGCGACCGCAATGAAACGGACCATTGACGATAAGTCCTTTTAGGATGAACGAAGCGTGGACATAAGTGGCCGATCTTTCTGTCATTTCGCGCCGACGTAACAAAATGTTGCTCGCGCCCGATCGGGGAGCGGCGCATTGACCGTTCCAATCGCGGTGCTTACCTCCGATCTTGCATGCCGATCCCAGAACCCGCAACAATGATGCCGACCATCGTCCTCGTCGAGGACGATCCGCCGCTGCGGACGCTGACCACCCGCGCCTTACAGGAAAACGGTTTCACCGTGCGCCCCGTTGGCACCGCCCCCGAAATGTGGCTGGCGCTGGGGCAGGGTCCGGTCGATCTCGTGCTGCTCGATATCATGCTGCCGGGCACCAACGGCATCGATCTGTGCCGCGCGATCCGGCAGAAGAGCGACGTCCCGATCATCTTCGTATCGGCCAAAGGCTCGGAAACCGACCGCGTCGTCGGGCTGGAACTGGGTGCCGACGACTATATCGCCAAGCCGTTCGGCACGCGCGAATTGCTGGCGCGGGTCCGCGCGGTGTTGCGGCGCGGCGGCGCGGAGCGTCAAGCGGCGGAGCAGCGCGCCACCGGGATTCTGACGTTCGATGGCTGGGCGCTCAATTTGCCGCGTCGCGAATTGCTGTCGCCGACCGGCGGCCTCGTTGATCTGACCGGGGCCGAGTTCGATCTGCTCGTCACCTTGTGCGACCATAGCGGGCGCGTGATCGCGCGCGAACGGCTGATCGAACTGTCGCGCACGCGGCTCGGCGACAGTTCGGATCGCAGCATCGATGTGCTGGTCAGCCGGCTGCGCCGCAAATTGTCGAGCGCCGGGGCCGATGCGCCGATCGCGACCGTGCGCGGCATCGGCTATATGTTCACCGCCCCTGTGTCGCGCGACTGAGCGCCCGTTTGAACGCGGGTGTTTTCCGGCGGCTGCATGGATCCGCTGGCCTGATCGGCCAGATTTTCGCCATTCTGCTGCTGGCGATGGTCCTGGAATTCGGCGTGTCCACGCTCCTCTATGAGCGTGCCAGCCAATTTTCGGTGCGCGATGACGAAGCGCGGCGGCTCGCCGAACATGTGCTGATCGCGCGCAAACTGGCCAATGAAACGCCACCGGCGGCGCGCCCGGCCTTGGCGCGCGACTTGACCACCAGCCGCTACGCGATCCGCTGGAGCCCGACGCTGCCCCCGCCCCCGCCGGTGCCCGCCGATCTCGACGCAATGTATCACCAGATCGTGGGATGGGAGCCCGACCTTGCGCGCGCCGGGCTGCGGCTCAGCCTGTCATCGCCGGGTCGCGGCGCGGTTACTGCGGGCGGCGTGCTGCTTTCGGACGGGAGCTGGCTGCATTTCCGGACACGTCAGGCGATCCATGTCCCCGATCAGATCATCGAACGCGTTGCCCTGGCGATGGTCCCCGCCGCCGTGCTGATTTTGATGGGCGGGTTGCTGGTGCGGCGGACGCTGCTGCCGCTCCGCCGGCTTGCGCTTGCCGCCGACCGTGTCGGCAGCGGCAGCGATCGCGACGAGGCGGTTCCCGAAATCGGGCCGAGCGAAGTGCGCCGGGTCACCGGTGCCTTCAACCGTATGCATGCCCGGATCTATCGGTTGATCGCGGATCGCACGCAGGCGCTGGCGGCGGTCGGTCATGATTTGCGCACCCCGCTCGCGCGGCTGCGGCTGCGCGCGGACCGCATCGCCGATGCGGGCATCCGAACGTCGATCGAGGCCGATGTCGCGGAAATGAACGCGATGGTTGCCTCGCTCCTTGCCTATCTCGGCGGTGAGGATGCGGTCGAGCCGCTGGCGATGACCGATCTTGCGGTGCTGTGCGCAACACTCTGCGACGACATTGCCGATCGCGGGCGCGAAGGGTCGTATGACGGTCCGGCGCATCTCGAAATGCCGCTGCGCCGCATCACGATCAAGCGCGCCATCGGCAACCTCGTCGAAAACGCGCTGCACTATGGCGACCGCGTGTTCCTGTCCTTGGCGCAAGAGCCGGGCCAGATCGTCCTGCGCGTGGAAGACGATGGACCCGGCATCCCCGATGGGTCGTTACTTCGCGTGCTCGACCCCTTTGTCAGGCTCGACACGGCACGCGGGCGCGACACCATTGGTCTCGGACTCGGCCTGGCGATCGTCGCCAAGGGCGTGGCCGACCATGCTGGCGTGCTGACCCTTACCAACCGGCCGCAAGGCGGGCTGCGTGCGCAAATCGTCCTGCCCACCGACGCGATCGATCCCGCCTGACGACCGCGCGGTCGAGCGATTGCCGCACAGCAACATTTCGTCACGACCTGGAAAAAATCCGGCAAGCCGCCACGGATAGGTCTCGACGGCTTTGTTGCATAACGTCGCGAGAGCATAACCGCGCTTTTACTTGAAGATGTTATGAGAGGCGGACGGTCACCGGTGTTCCTATTTCGGAGAAGCGATTCA
>NZ_BMDW01000021.1 GCF_014636175.1 Sphingomonas psychrolutea
CTCCATCGTCCGCCACCGCCTCCGCGGGACCAAACCTCAGCGCACGCGCGCTACCTCACCGCAAACTCCACTGCCGCGCAGCGGCTTCGTGCTCTGGGCGAAAGCAGCCGTCAGCAAACCCCCTCCTACCCCCGCGCCGTCCACGCCAGCCAAAGCCACCCCGCAATCAGCATCGCCCCACCGATCGGCGTGATCGCCCCGAACCAGCGCGGTGCGCCGAGCGCCATCAGGTAGAGCGTGACCGCGAAAATCGCGCCGCCGACGACGAACAGCCAGCCCGCCCCGCGCGCCTCCATCCGCAGCGCCACCAGTGCCGCGACCGCGTGGATCAGCTGGTATTGCGCGCCGGTCCGCAGCCATTCCGCCGCTTCCTTGCTCGGCGCGCCGTGCGCCCCGAACGCGCCGGCACCCACCGCCACCGCGCCCGACAGCGCCGCCAGGATCGCGATCCAGTTCATCCCGCCTGCTCCTCCGCCGGGCGATCGTTCAACGAACCCTCGCGCTCGGCTTGCGTAATCATCACATTGCGCGCCGCGCGAATGTCGCCCGCCTCGACTTGCGCGCGCAGCCGTTCCTTGTCGCGGCCGCGGTACAAGTCTTCGGTGCGATCGATTTCCATGTCCTCGACGCCAAGGCTCTTGAGTGCCATCCGCGCCATTTTCACCGCCGATTCGAGCACTTCGCGCACCACCCCGTCGAGCGGTGCGCCCTTCAGCTTGATCACCGCGCGCCGATCATAAGCGCGCACGAAGATCGAGGCCTGCGGGAACGCCTCATGCACGCCCTCGATCAGCTCGGGCGAGAGCTGATCGCCGTCCATGCAGAACATAATCAATTCCGCCTCGCCAGCACCCGCCTGCCGCAGCAAATCCATCCGCGTGCCGTCGCCATAATAGACTTTCGCACCGAACTCGCTCGCCACGTCGATCATCTCGATATCGGTATCGATCAGCGTCACCGGCACGCCCTGCGCGATCAGCATTTGCGCGACGGTTTGGCCAAAGCGGCCATAGCCGACGATCAGCGCATTCGATCCATCGGCCTTCGGCCCCTCGCGGTCACCCTGCTTGATCGGCTCCTCGCGGATGCGCTGTGTGATCATCATCAGGAACGGCGTCGTCACCATCGACAACGTCACGATCGCGCCGAACAGGCTGGCGGCTTCTGGCTCGATCAACATCGCGCGCTGTGCTTGCGCGAACAATACGAAGCCGAACTCGCCGCCCTGGCTCAGCAACAGTCCGAGCGCGAGCGCGCTGCGCCACGTCATCTTGAACGCCATGCCGATGCCGAAAATGATCACCGCCTTGGTCGCGATCAGCGCGAGCGCCATGCCGATCACGAACAACGGCCGTTCGGCGATCGCGCCCAGATCGAGCATCATCCCGACCGCGACAAAAAACAGGCCGAGCAGGATCGAGCGGAACGGCTCGACATCGGCCTCGAGCTCATGCCGGTACGGGCTGTCGGCGAGCATCACCCCCGCGACGAACGCGCCGAGCGCGGTCGAGAGGCCGAGCGCCTCCATCACCGCCGCCGCCGCGATGACGGTGAAGAGCGCGGCAAACACGAACATCTCGCGCTCGCCGAGATTGCCGATGATGCGGAACAACGGGCGCAGCAGGAAGCGCCCCGCCAGCACCAGCCCGCCAATCGCGCCGACCGTATAGAGGAACAACAGCCAGCCCGGCGGACCACCCGCATCGGCGGGATTGCGCGACAGCACCGCGACCAGCGTGATCAGCGGCACGATCGACAGATCCTGGAACAACAGGATCGAGAAAGCGCGCTCGCCAAACGGCGTCCGCAGCCGCCCGGCCGATTGCAGCATCGGCAGCACCTGCGCGGTCGAGGACAGCGCAAGCGGCAACCCCAGCACCAGCGCCGCCGCGGGAGTCGACCGCGTCGCGAGGTAGACAAGTCCCGTCACGGCAATGCCGCAAGCGATCACCTGAAGCAGGCCGAGCCCGAAGATTTCTTTCTTCAGCGCCCACAGCCGCGTCGGGTTGAGCTCAAGCCCGACGATGAACAGCAGCAGGGTAATGCCGAGTTCGGCCACGCCGATCATCGATTCGGCATCGCCGACCAGCCGCAGCACGTGCGGCCCGACCACCGCGCCCGCGACGAGATAACCGAGCGTCGCCCCCAGACCGAACCGCCGGAAGATCAGCACGAAGACGAGCGCGAAGCCCCCCAGGACGACGCCGTCGCGCAGCAACGATTCGCTCATGCCGGAAGCTTTGCAGCGGCCAGCGCAGCCGCTTCGGCGGCCGCCTCGAACGCGAGCCGAATCGAGGCATGCCGCGCGCTGTGCGGCAAAGCGGGGGTGAACAGCACGAAACCGGGCCAATCGGGCAATGGCCCGGTGCCGGCCAGCCACGCCGTAAGCTGATCGCGCGCGTCCGCGATCTCGACGGGGGTTTTGCCGATGACCGCCGCGCCCAAGAGCGACGATGATGCTTGTCCGAGCGCGCACGCCCGGACCATCAGCCCGAAGTCGGTCACGTGGCCCGCCGCATCGGTGTTGACGTCCACCGTCACCCGGCTGCCGCAAATCGGCGAGCGCTTATCGGCGGTGCCCATCGCATCGGGCAACCGCGCATGATGCGGGATCGTCGCGGCGAGGCGGAGAATCTCGGTGTTGTAGAGCGGCGCGTTCATAGGGGCCGATGTAGGGGCCTGACGGCGGTTCGTCACCCCATGCTTGATCTCCCCTCCCTGCAAGGGAGGGGTCGGGGGTGGGTGGGTATGGGGCAACCACAGCGCTTGATATCGGGCCGACCCACCCCCAGCCCCTGCCTTTCAGGGACGGGAGGAAGAAGACGCCTCGCTCATATTCCCCAAATCACGCGCAGTGTCTGCTTTCCCGAACACCGGCTCGCCCTTGCGGCGGCGGTCAACGAAATCGGCGATCGCGGCGCTGGTTTCGTTGAGCAGCGGATAGACCCGCGCCGCGGTCAGCCATTCGGGCCGGTGCGTCGGGCCACCGCGCACCGTATCGGTCATCAGCACGACGAGCAGGAAAGCGAGGCTTACGAGGATCAGCCCTTTCAGCGCCCCGAACCCGAAGCCGAGCGCCCGATCGACCGGGCCGAGGACCGAATCGCGCGTGCGCGACCCAATCGCATTGGCGACCATCCGTCCGCCGAAATAGGTGCCCCCTGACAGGATCGCGAAGGCGAGCACCGCAGCACCGGTGGTCGTGCCGACGACGCCGGTCAGCGCGTGCGTCAGCGGCACGTGGAACAGCTTCAGCGCGAACACGATCCCAACCCACGCGAACAGCGACAGCACTTCGGTCACGAAGCCCCGCATGATGCCAAGCGTCGCCGCGCCACCGACGGCAAGCAGAACGAGGATGTCGAGCGCGGTAAGGTTCATGGGCGCGCGTCTTATGCGAGTGGGACGGCGAGGTCGAGTACGGGTTTTCGCCGGGGTTGCCACGCGCTAACGTCGCACCCCCGTTTCCTTTCACCCCCTTTCCACCCCGGCGGAGGCCGGGGCCCAGTTGAGAGCGGCTAGTGGGGGAACGCAGCCCTCACTCAATAAACCTACGCAACTGGGCCCCGGCTTTCGCCGGGGTGGCGCAACTACACGCGCTTCCCCTTCGTGCGGCTGGTCAAATGGACGTGCCCGCACCGATCACAGCGATACGGCAGCAACACCGCCTCCCCGAAGACCGCCCCCCGCGCCTCCTCCTCACTCGCAAACACCCGCTTGCGGCGGCACACGCTCAGCCGCGTGCGCATCGTCACCGCCCCAACATATGTTCGACGAAGCCGCCGAGCGTTTTGAACCCGGTCAGCGTCAGCCCGCTTTTGTCGTCGGCGACGGCCGCCGGGACCAGTGCGCGCTCGAACCCCAATTTGCCCGCTTCCTTCAGCCGCAACGCGCCATGCGCAACCGGGCGAATTTCCCCGGAAAGCGCAAGTTCGCCGAATACCACCGCGTCGGCTGCGACCGGTCGCTCCGACAGCGCCGACACCAGCGCCGCCGCCACGGCAAGATCGGCGGCGGGGTCCTGCACGCGGTATCCGCCCGCGATATTGAGATAGACTTCGCTCGACGAGAAGCTGAGGCCGCAGCGCGCCTCGAGCACCGCCAGCACCATCGCGAGCCGCCCGCTGTCCCAGCCAACGACCGCGCGCCGGGGAGTCGCGCCACTCGCCAGCCGCACCACCAGCGCCTGAATTTCGACCAGCACCGGCCGCGTCCCCTCCAGCGCGGGGAACACCGTCGTTCCCGTCACACCTTCCTCACGCTGCGTCAGGAACAGCGCGGAAGGGTTTGAAACTTCGGCCAAACCTTCCGTCACCATCGCGAACACGCCGATCTCGTCGGTGCCACCGAAGCGATTCTTGATCGCGCGCAGGATGCGATATTGGTGGCTGCGCTCGCCCTCGAAGCTCAGCACCGTATCGACCATATGTTCGAGCACGCGCGGCCCCGCGATGCTGCCATCCTTGGTGACGTGCCCGACCAGCACCACCGCCGTGCCGCGTTCTTTGGCGAAGCGGATCAGTTCCTGCGCCGATGCGCGGACCTGGCTGACGGTGCCG
Source organism: Sphingomonas psychrolutea (assembly GCF_014636175.1). Classification (GTDB taxonomy): domain Bacteria; phylum Pseudomonadota; class Alphaproteobacteria; order Sphingomonadales; family Sphingomonadaceae; genus Sphingomonas; species Sphingomonas psychrolutea. Next base: position 4,560 of record NZ_BMDW01000021.1, read on the forward strand.
GGGGCGCCCTCGATCAGATCGCTGTGCATCGTCTGGATCGAATCGATCACGAGCAAGGCAGGCGGCGTCCCCTTGCCCAGCGTCGTCAGAATATCGCGCGTCGACGTCGCCGCCGCGAGCATCACCGGCGCATGCCCCAGCCCGAGCCGCCGCGCGCGCAGCCGCACCTGATCGGCCGCTTCCTCGCCCGAGACATAGGCGACCGGTAGCCCGGCGAGCGCCATCTTGGCGGCAGCCTGCAACAGCAAGGTCGACTTGCCGATCCCCGGATCGCCACCGATCAGCGTCGCCGAGCCTTCGACGAACCCGCCGCCCAAGGCGCGATCGAACTCGGCGATGCCCGACGGCATCCGCTCGGGCAGACTGATCTCGGCGTCGAGCCCGACCAATTGCATCGTCCGCCCGCCGGACTGAAGGTTATGCTTGGCCTGAAACGGCGTGACGGTCGCGCCGGCCTCCTCGACCAGCGTGTTCCATTCCGAACAGTCAGCACACTGCCCCGCCCACCGGTGCGACACCGATCCGCAGGATTGGCAGACGTAACGTTTTTGGGGTTTTGCCATGTGCGGCGGCCTAGTTTCTTAGCCCTCTCCCGCATTCGCGGGAGAGGGTTGGGTGAGGGGCTTCTTCTTTTCTGCGACACGAGCCGCAAGCGCGAGGCGAATTGCCTCCAACACGCCGTCCTGATTCTCGACGACGTCTGTATTCCAGAACCGAAGCACGCGATATCCAAGCGCCTCCGGAAAATCGCGTCCGCACCGCATCCGTCGCCGCGCTATGCTGGCCTCCGTCGAGTTCGACGATCAACCGCGCTTCGACACAGCAAAAATCGACCACGAACCGACCGATCGTCGCTTGAAACCGGAACTTGAACCCAGCGCATTGGCGGTTCCTGAGCGCTTGCCAAACAGAATTCTCAACATCGGTCCGCTCGCAGCGGAGGCGCGCGGCGTGGGGGCTGATCTGGCGGCGGACGGGGTACATGCGAAGATCGTAAAGCGAGAACGAAGGGAGAACAATCGAAAAAAAGAAGACCCTCCCCTGCCCCTCCCGCGAAGGCGGGAGGGGCAGACGAAAACCTCGACCCCGGCGAGTGCCGGCAAGACAAAAGTTGCGGGAGATGGTCACAGCCCTTCCGCTTCGCTATGTCGCCCCCGATGCAAGCTTCTGACCTCCGCGTGGCACTTTTCAGCGGTAACTATAATTACACGCGTGACGGCGCGAACCAGACCCTCAACCTCCTCGTCGGGCATTTGCTCAGCCGCGGCGTGAAGGTGCGGATCTATGCGCCGACCAGCCGCACGCCCGCTTTCCCGCCGACCGGCGACCTGGTCAGCGCACCATCGCTCAAGATCCCGCTGCGCGGCGAATATAAGCTGACGCGCGGCATGGGGCACCGTGTGCGCCGCGATCTCGATGCGTTCGCGCCCAACATGATCCATGTCTCGGCCCCCGACCGGCTCGGCCACAAGGCGCTCAACTATGCCGAGGCGCACGGTATCGCCAGTGTCGCCTCGTACCATACGCGGTTCGAGACCTATATGCAGTATTACGGCCTGAATTTCCTGGTCCCGCTGCTGATCGGCATTCAGAAGCGTTTTTACAGCCGGGTCGACGAAGTGCTCGCCCCCAGCCAGATGATGGGCGAGATTTTGCGGGACTGGGGCGTGCCGACGCCGGTCACGCGCTGGTCACGCGGGGTGAACCATGCGCGTTTCAACCCCGGACGACGCGACCTGGCGTGGCGGCGCAGCCTCGGGATCGGCGATGACGAAATTCTGGTCGGATTCCTTGGGCGATTGGTCAAGGAGAAGGGCCTCGACGTGTTCGCGCAGGCGATCCGCGCGCTCGACGCGCGCGGGGTGAAGCATCGCACCTTCGTCGTCGGCGAAGGCCCGGCCAAGGACTGGTTCGCTCAGCAAGTGCCCGATGCGGTCTTCGCGGGGTTCCTGACCGGCGATGATCTCGGCCGCGCGGTCGCCTCGATGGACGTGTTCTTCAACCCGAGCCTGACCGAAACCTTCGGCAACGTCACGCTCGAGGCGATGGCGGCGGGCGTCCCCGTCGTCGCGGCGCGCGCGAGCGGTGCGGTCGGACTGATCGACGACGGGGTGACCGGATTGATCGTCCCGCCAACCGATATTTCGGGCTATGCCGACGCACTGCAACGCTTTTGCGAGGACGATGCGTTTCGCATTGCGGCAGGCGCAGCAGGCCATGCCGAAGCCGCGACGTATCAGTGGGACCGGATCAACCAGGTGGTGCTCGATACGTATCTGCGGGTGATCGAGCGGCGCGCCGACACGGCGGAATAAGCGCCGCCCGATTACCCATCAGCGTTACAGCCGCTCGATCTTCTGCGCCGCTTCGTCGATCAGCGCGACGATCGCGTGCAGCGTGTCCTTCGCCACCTCATCCTGCCGCAGCCGGTGGATCAGCACTTCGCGCAAATTGCCCATCGCGCGGCGGACCGACGCGCTGTCGGTGCGGGCGCGTTCGGCCCCGACATCGGAGAGCCGTGCCATCAACGCTGCGACGAGTTCGGCCTGTTCGGAGAGATGCGCCGTGCCTGCGTCGGTCACCGCGAACAGCTTCTTCGCACCTTCGGCCTGACGCGCCTCGATCAGCCCCATATCGTCGAGCAGCGTGAGCGTCGGATAAACGACGCCCGGGCTCGGCGCGTACGCACCGCCGGTCAGCTCCTCGACTTGACGGATGAGGTCATAGCCGTGGCGCGGTTCGTCGGCGATCAGCTTGAGCAGCACGAGCCGAAGCTCGCCGCTGTCGAACATCCGCCGCCCGCGCGGGCCGCCCCGGCCGTCGCCCCGGCCCCCGCCATCACGGCCTTCTCCGTCACGCCCGCGACCAAAGCCGTGCGAGCGGAAACCGCCGCGCATCATGCCCAACCGGCCCGGATGGCAGCCACCACGCCCACGTTCTACAAATACAAACATATCGTTCCTTTCTTATAACACGATGGCGCTAAGATATATCTTTCGTGGAGCCATTCAAGATATATCTTTTGACTATTTTAAGAGCGTGCGTCCACCCCGGCGAAGGCCGGGGCCCAGTTGAGACGGCCGAGATAATCCAGCGCAGCCCTTCCAATCCGAAGTCGCGCTACTGGGCCCCGGCGTTCGCCGGGGTGGTGGCCACGGGCTATGGACTGGCCCCACGGCACCGCACCTCCTATCTCATTCGAATGCCCGATCTCTTCGCCACCTTCGATCCCCCAGCTCCCGACCAGCCGAGCGAGACCGCGCCGCTCGCCGATCGACTGCGCCCCCGCACGCTGGCGGAGGTCGTCGGGCAGGATCACATCACCGGCCCCGAAGGCGCGATCGGGCGGATGGTCGCGGCAGGAAGGCTGTCGTCGATGATTTTGTGGGGCCCGCCGGGCACGGGCAAGACGACGATCGCGCGTTTGCTCGCCGATGCGGTGGGCTTACGCTTCATGGCGATCTCGGCGGTGTTCTCGGGCGTCGCTGACCTCAAAAAAGCCTTCGCCGAGGCGCGCGATTTCGCCAAAATCGGCAAGCGCACCTTGCTGTTCGTAGACGAGATTCACCGCTTCAACCGCGCGCAGCAGGACGGTTTTCTGCCCTATGTCGAGGATGGCACCGTGACGCTCGTCGGCGCGACGACCGAGAACCCGAGCTTCGAACTCAACGCCGCCGTGCTCAGCCGCGCGCAAGTGCTGATCCTGCACCGGCTTGACCACGCCGCTTTGGGCCAGTTGCTCGACCGCGCCGAGGCGACCGAGGGACGCCCCCTCCCCCTCACACCGGCGGCGCGCGACGCGATCATCGCCAGCGCCGATGGCGACGGCCGCTTCCTGCTCAACCAGGCCGAAACGTTGTTCGCGGTGAACCTACCCGAGCCGCTCGACCCGGCCGGCCTCTCCGCTTTCCTGCAACGTCGCGTCGCGGTGTATGACAAGGACCGCGAGGGGCATTACAACCTCATCAGCGCGCTGCATAAAGCGGTGCGCGGATCGGACCCGCAAGCCGCCCTCTATTATCTCGCGCGGATGCTCACTGCGGGCGAGGAACCGCTTTTCTTGCTGCGCCGGATGGTGCGCATGGCGAGCGAGGATATCGGCCTCGCCGATCCCAACGCCCTCGTCCAATGCCTCGCCGCCAAGGACGCCTATGATTTCCTCGGCAGCCCCGAGGGCGAACTCGCGCTCGCGCAAGCATGCCTCTATCTCGCCACCGCGCCCAAATCGAACGCTGCCTACAAGGCGCAGAAGGCCGCCTGGAAATCGGCGCGAGAAACGGGATCGCTGATGCCGCCCGAAAACATCCTCAACGCGCCGACCAAGCTGATGAAGGACATCGGTTACGGCAAGGGGTACGCCTATGACCCCGACACCGAACACGGCTTTTCCGGCGCGAACTATTGGCCCGCCGAAATGGAGCCGCAGACCTTCTACGCCCCAACCGAGCGCGGAATGGAGAAGCGCATCGCCGAGCGCATGGCGTGGTGGGCGAGCTTGAAGGGCGGCGCATGAAAGACTGGGACGACGTCGTCGCGTTCGCGCTGACCCTGCCCGACACCGTCGTCGCGACGCATTATGGTGGCCCGGCGATCAAGGTCGCGTCGAACGGGCGCGCCTTCCTGTCAATGTCGCGCGAGCCGGGGTCGTTCGTCCTGTCGATCGATTTCGACACAAAAGAGATGCTGCTGGAATCCGACCCCGACACCTTCTGGCAAACCTCGCATTATGAAGGCTGGCCGGGCCTGCTCGTGCGCTATGCCAGCACCGACCCCGACCGCGTTCACGCGATGATCGAACGCGCACGCGATCAGGCGGCGGCGCGCAAACCCTCCAAATCGCGCAAAAAGGCGTGACGAGACCCTTGCCACCGGCCCATTTCACCCGCTTCGCCGCGATCGACTGGTCCGGCGCGAAGGGCGCGCGGCATCCGGGGATTGCGCTGGCGGTATGCGAGGCGGGAGACCACGCGCCTACACTCATCGAGCCGCCCCACAAGATCTGGTCGCGCGGCGAAATCCTGCGCTGGCTACGCGCGCGCGCCAACGAACCGCTGCTGGTCGGGTTCGATTTCAGCTTCGCCCCGCCGCACGTGTTGCGCGGGAGCTATCTTCCGGGCGAGGCGACGCCCGACACGGCGCGCGCCTTCTGGGCCTATCTCGACGCCCGCACCCCCGATGCCGATCTCGGCGCGGCGTCGTTTCTGGAGGCGCGGCGTGGCACGCATTTCTATCTCGGCGCGGTCGACGGGACCAAAGCCGATTTCCTGCATTTCCGACGGTGCGAAGCGCACGCCAACGCCGCCGGTTTCGGCAAACCCTCGACCGTCTATGACGCGATCGGCGCGGCGCAGGTCGCCAAAGCGAGCTTTGCCGGGATGCGCCTGCTCCACCATCTCGGCCATGATGTCCCGGTCTGGCCGTTCGATGCCGCACCAAAATCAGGGGCGTGCGTCGTCGAGATCTACACCACGATCGCCGCGCGCGCTGCCGGTCTGCGCAAGGGCCTGAGCAAACTGCGCGATGCGGACACGCTCGATGCAGCGCTCACCGAACTCGGCAGCCAGCCCCACGCCCCGCTTGCGCGCTATACCGACCACGCAACCGATGCGATTCTGACCGCCGCCTGGCTCCGCGCCAACGCCGTCCGCGCCGAATTATGGCACCCGCCAGCGCTAACCCCGCACATTGCGCGTACTGAGGGCTGGACCTTCGGCATATCCTGACGCATTGAGCGCGACCGGGCCGGTTTAGCTCAGTTGGTAGAGCGCCAGTTTTGTAAACTGGATGTCGCGGGTTCGATTCCTGCAACCGGCACCACCCTTCCCGCGCTCGGCAAGGTCTTCCCATGCACCGTCGAAATCCCTAACCGGGGGGCCGTGACCGCACCCGCCGATCCCGAATTGCGGCTTGCCGCCGCCTGCTGCCGTTGGCCGCCCTCCCCTGCGCGCGACGCGGCGGTGCAAACCGCGGTGGCGGCCGGAATCGACTGGGAACGCTTCGCGCGCGTCGTCGTGCGGCAGCGCGTTTGGGGGCTTGTCGAGGCAGGATTGAAAGCTGCCGGGATCGCAGCGCCGGAGGCGATCGCGACCCCGCTCGCGCGGCAGGCAAGGCGCGTCGTCCATAATAATCTGATTGCCGCAGCCGATACCGCGCGCCTCACCGGACTGATTGCTGCCGCCGGCTATCCGGTGCTGGCGGTGAAGGGGGTCGTGCTTGGCGCGCTCGCTTATGGCTCGGTCGGGTTCAAGCACAGCAAGGATATCGACTTGCTGATCCTGCCGGAGCATGTCGCGCCGGTACTGGCGCTGCTCGAGGCCGAGACCTACCGCATCACGCAACCCGCTCACGGCTTGAACGCGGCACAGCGCGCCGTCCTGCCCCGCTATGGCAAGGATGTTGGCATGATGCGCGGCGCGCCCCATTTGCAAATCGAACTGCACTGGCGACTGTTTACCAATGCCCGGCTGCTGCCGACGCTCACCGCACGTTCGCCGACGCAAACCGTCATGCTTGGCACAGCGTTGAGCGCCCCGACCTTCGCGCCCGCCGATCTGTACAGCTATCTCGTCCTGCACGGTGCGAACGATGGCTGGTCGCGCATGAAATCGCTGGCCGATCTCAACGCGTTGGTCGCCTCCGCCGGTCCGCTTGCGCTTTCGATGTGGCATGATCGCGCGGTGTCGCTGGGGGCCGGGGTCGCGTCTGAACAGGCGATGCTGATGATGCACGACTTGTTCGCATTGCCGCTGCCGATCACGCTTGCCGAAACGATCGGACGATCGCGGCGGGTGCGGATGCTGGTTGCGGGCGCGTATCAATTGATGGCGGTGCGCGATGGCGCGACCGAGATTGACGGCTGGGGTTATGGTCGAATGTTGTCGTTGGCGATGCAACCGCTGCTCGGGCGGGGCGTGCGCTACCAATGGCAGATCCTGCGCTCAGTGCTGTATATGCAAAGCGAAATGTATGGCAGCAAACTCCCACCAGCGCTCTACCCGTTCTATCCGCTGGTGCGCGTCCCGGCGTGGCTGATCAGCCGAATCGCGCGGCTCGGGCGTCACATCGTGGGCAGTGACAAATCCGTCACTATCGCGGGCAAAACGCAGTGAAGCAGCGGTTACGCACGGCCTGGCGGCGGCTGCGCCACCGCGCCCGGCGGCTCGGGCAGGTCGGGATACAGGATCACGCCTTGCTGGCTGAAGCGGCCGTCGGACTGGCCGCGGCGCGGATTGCGATTCGCACCATACCGTTTCCGCGGATTGCGCGCCGGTTGGGCGGCTTTATGGCACCGCAACAGGCCAACGCCAAAGCGAGCCACGCCCCACCCACCGAACAAGATATGGAGATAGCTCGCAAAATCGGCTGGGCCGTGACGGTTGCCGCGCGCACCGTTCCGTTCAAGGCGGTGTGCTTGCCGCAAGCGATGGCGGCGCATCGAATGCTTCGAAAGCGCGGCATTTTCAGCATCATGCATTTCGGCACCGCGCCGGGCGCCGCGCTCTCGCTAGAGGCGCATGCGTGGCTGAACGCCGGCGAGATTGAGGTCACCGGTTATCCCGTGGGCAGCGAATTCACCGAAATCGCGTGCATCGCCTGACGCAACCTTTTCGCAACTGCGGCATTGTAATTGAAGGCGAGTGCCAATATAGAAATCAAACGTTTTCGAGACGACCCAGGGAGTACCATCATGACTGTCAACGACCAAGCCGCTCAGGGTGTGTCCACCGTCTCCGCCAAGGATTCGTGGGTTAAGCCGGAGATCACCGCGTTTGCCGCTGCTGTTGAAGCACAGGCCAATCTGGGCGGTACTGCCCTGGATAGCGGTAAGGCCAATTTGAGCTAATGGCCGTAACGCCGCCGCGCCTGCGCACGGCCGCCGGGTTTATCATCTGACACATTTTAAAATCGGCCTGCCGAACCCGGCAGGCCGATTTTGTGTGTTCGGCCGACGTCCTCGCTAGGGCGATCGCGTCGCACGGCTGCGCAGTGGGGACGTATTTTTGTCTTTTGCTTATCGATTCGCCGGCATGGAGATCGAGTCGGAGGTCGCAATCTCCGATCTGCGCGCCAGTGCTCTCCCGCTCCCAACCCTCGGCGATTTGCTTACCATCCGTCAGGAACCGGGTCCTCAACCTGACTCGGATCACATCGTATTCGCATGGCCGGGACGGTATGGTGCGCGGCTGGGAACAATCGATGACGATTGGATGATCACCTCGCGCCTTGACGGCGCGTTTCGCATTGATCCCGCTTACCGCACGCTTCGGGTGTATAGCGAGCGCACCCCGCCCAGCGCCGCCTGCATCGACGTACTCGTGCGACGCATCCTGCCGCGCCTGATGGTCGCGCGCGGCGCGATGACGATCCATGCAGCGGCCATCGCCACGCAGGGCCGTGGAATCCTCCTGCTCGGCGCGTCCGGTGCCGGAAAATCTACCACCACCGCCGCCTTAGCGGCGATGCCGGGATGGGATCTTTTCAGCGACGATTTGTCGACCATCTGGGAGGGATCCCCGCCGCACCTCGCGCCGTCTGCACGCGGTGTGTGTTTGTGGCAACCGTCGGTTACGGGCCTCGCACTCGACCCTGCCCGCTGTACCGCAATGCCCGGATATGACGGCAAGTTCCGGTTCGAGCCGGACGCGCCGCTGGTTACTGCTCCCGTCCCTTTGCGAGCGTTCGTGTTTCTGGCGCAGGATCCCGAATGCCACGCGCCGAGGCTTGCGCCGATGATCCGCGCCAACGCTTTTATCCGCGCAATCCGTCAGCTCAATTTGTTCAACCCTGCGGACGCGGAACAACACCAACAGGCCATCGCCCGCCTCAGCCGAATTGCCGCGGGGCTACCGATGTTGCGTCTGTCTTATCCTCCGAGGTACGATGTGTTTCCCGCCATAGCCGATCTCCTGACCGAACAGGTACTTCGATGCGCTTGACCACCGACCCTGCCCCGCTTGAGCCCACCCCGCTTCCCCCCCTCGAGAAGCGCAAGCGGTACGACCTTTCGCTGGCCGAGCATGATTATCCCGAATGGCATGGTCGCCCAACCCGCACGATCCTGCTCTGTTCGGAGCAGCGCTCGGGCAGCACGCTGTTGGGCGAGGTGTTGTATTTCGCCGGGAATCTGGGCTGCCCGCTCGAATATTTTCATGGCGGGTTTTACCCCGATTTCATCAAGCGGTGGGGGACGAACGAAGCCGAGGCTTTCCTGCGCGCGGCCCATCGCCACCGGACCGCGCCCAGCGGCACCTTTTCTGCGAAAATCTTCTGGACCGACTTGATGGGCCTGCTCGCCGAACGCGACGCCGCCCTGCATGCGCAGATCACCGCCGCGCCCCCCGCCGTGCTCGGCCCGGCACCCGATCTTTATCGCGCCATCGCCGCCGCGGTGGGCGATCTGCTGGAGGGGGCCACGTATATTCATCTGCGACGGCTCGATCGGGTTCGCCGCGCGGTGTCGGGCATTGTGGCTGAAGAAACCGGGCTGTGGCGTTCCATTCCCGGCGTTGGGGAACATCGCCCCCGATCCGAACCGGTTTACGATTTCGACCGGATCGCCAAACGCGTTGCGGCATCGGATCAGGCGCATGCGCATTGGACAAATCTTTTCGCGGCGATTGGCGTCACGCCGATCGCGCTGACCTATGAGGAATTGACGCGCGATTATATGGGAACGGCAACGCGCGTGCTGCGCGCGCTCGGTAGCGACGCGACGCCCGTCACGCCGCGGATGCAGCGTCAATCGGATCGCCGATCGGAAGATTATGCGCTACGCTATCTGCGCGAGGCGCAAGCGCGGCTCGCTGCATCGGGGAATGCCACATGACGTACCTGATTCCTGAGCATATCGTGTGGCAGGACGTTCCCGGCGAACTCGCTTTATTCGACGCGCGTGACCAAACCTACAGCGCCTTGAACGGCAGTGCCGCGGCAATCTGGCGCGAAGTTGCCCGCGGAGGCGATGCGGACACGATCGTCCGGACCCTCGCGGAACGGTACGACGTGCCCGACCACGCTATCGCGCCGGACGTCACGGCTTTCCTCACCGATGCCATCACCCGGGGGCTGCTGGTCACCGGAACTGCATGAGCGGGATCGCCGGGGTCGTTTACGGCGACGGGCGCGACGTGTCGCCCGCGCTGCTCGAACAGGTTTCGACTGCATCCGCGATCCGCGCCGATGACGGCGTAGCTCATTGGGCCGGCGGATCGGCCGGACTGATCCGCTTTCGCCATGCGACCACGCCCGAGGCGCTGGGCGAGCGGCAACCAAGCCCCGCAGCGTCTGGCAATGTGATCGCGTTCGACGGACGCCTCGACAATCGCGAGGAATTGATTGCGATGCTCGGTCGGGACGGCGCGGCCCTGCGCCAGCGGCCCGATGAGGAGATCGCGCTCGCTCTGTTCGAGCGGATCGGCGACGGCTTCATGCGCCACCTTGCCGGGGACTATGCCTTCGCGATCTGGCAACCCGATCAGCGCCGCCTGTTCTGCGCCCGCGCGCCGGTCGGGCGGCGACCGTTTTTCTACCATCTGTCGGCCGATGGTTTCGCCTTTGCCAGCGAGCCGAAAGCGCTGATCGTCGGGCTGTCGCTCGATCGCGGCGTGAACGAACCGCTCATCGCCGAATATCTTGCGCGCCGCGTCGTCACCCGTGGTGAGACGTTCTGGCGCGCTCTGAACACGCTGCCGCAAGGCAGCGCACTCGCCTATCAGGACGGCGCGCTGCGCCAATGGCATTGGGACGATGCCCCACCGGAGGACCTGTCGCGCCTGTCCGAGGGCGCGCATATCGAGCGGTTCAACGAACTGCTCGACCAAGCGATCATCGCCTGCACGCGCAGCAACACCGGCGTGGTGGCGCAATTGTCGGGCGGGCTCGATTCCTCCTCGATCCTGTCGCGCGCGACCGAACTTCACCGCGCCGGCAAGATCGACCGGCACGTCGCCGCGATCACCGCGCGCTATCCCGGTTCACCAGTCGACGAATCGGAATGGAGCGGCGCGGTCGAGGCGCATCTCGGCATCACCGCCCGCGTCGTGCAAGGCAGCATCTTCGACCCCGACGCCGCGCGCGCCTGGTCGGCGAACACGTTGCAAATGCCGCTGCGGCCCAACACGCTCGACACGCTGGAGGGCAATTTCCGTAACCTCGAACGGCATGGCGAGCGCGTTTTGCTGTCGGGTGAAGGCGGCGACGAATTGCTCAACGGCAACCATGCGCATTGGCCCGACGAAATCCGCCGCGGCCGGATCGATCTGGTCGCGCGCCAGGCGCTGGCGATGCCGGGCGCGACGCTACCCGGCAAGGTGCGCGCTTTTGTCAGCGAAGGGTTTGGTCCGCTGGTCAGCACCACCCTCTATCGGCGTGCGGCGCTGCGGCAGTCGTGGGCAGGCACAGCGCTTCCCGATCATCTGTCCCCCGCTTGGATCGAAGCGACCGGATTACGCGCGCGGATTGCCGCCAGTCGGCCCGCCGCGACACTGCCCGGCATCGCTGCGCAGAACCGCTACGCCGTCATCGATCTGGAATCGCGGGAGATTGCGACCGGTCCGCTCCAGGCGCTGCCCAACGCTTACGGGGTGGAATATCGCCACCCGTTATACGATCAGCGGCTGCTGCGCTTCATCCTCGGCGCGTCGGGCGAGGTGCTGTTTAGAAACGGCGCGCGGCGGCACCTGTTCCGCGAAGCGATGCGCGGCACGCTGGTGGAAAAGGTGCGGACGCGGCAGTCCAAGGCGATCTTCAACACGCTTGTCGTCGATGGGTTGGAGCGGTTCTACGCCCAGCGCGAAATCGCGGCGCAATGGCCCGTAAAACTCGGCTGGGTCGATGGCGCGGCGCTGCAGCGCATCTGGAATGCCTATCTGGCGTGGCGCGACGATGGCGCGCATTTTCCGGTCCCCCGGATTGAATTTGGTGCGTTGTGGAGCACGGCGGCGCTGGACATCTGGCTTGAAAACGCCGTCGGGCTATAGATGCCGACTGACCCCTCTTTTTTACGGATGGCCATCATGATCGACGACCATAGCATCATCCAACGCACGCCCGACCTCATCACCGCCGATGTCGAAGGGGAAAGCGTCGTGCTCAATAGCGTGACCGGCACCTTCTATCAGCTCAACGCCTCGGCCGCGCGCATCTGGGATTTGGTGGAAACGCCGCAAACCCCGGCGGCGCTTGTCACGCAGCTCGTCGCGCGCTTCGACGTCACGGCCGAGCAGTGCCGCGCCGACGTGCTCCATCTGATCGATTCGCTACAGCAACGCGGGCTGGTCGAAGCGGCGTGATGACCCGAGGCTCCGCCCGGTGATCAAGGTCGTCAGCTACAATATGCACAAGGGCATCGGGCTTGATCGCCGCCGCGATCCGCGCCGCATTCTCGACGTGCTGCAGGAAATCGAGGGCGACGTGATCGCGCTGCAGGAGGCCGATCTGCGCTTCGGCGCGAAGACCCGGGTGATTCCGCACCACATGCTCGACGACCATTCGCCGTGGCAAGCCGTGCCGATCGCGCACGATAGCGGCACGATGGGATGGCACGGCAATGCCTTGCTGGCCCGCAAAGGGAGCGCGGTCGGCGCCAGCGCGGCACTGCATTTGCCCGCGCTTGAGCCGCGCGGCGCGATCCGCGCCGATCTCGCGGTGCATTCGGCACCGATCCGGGTAGTGGGCATGCACCTCGATCTGTCGGGGCTATGGCGGCGGCGGCAAGCCCGTGCGATCCTGGCGCATGTCGATTCGTGCGCTCCCACTTTGCCGACCGTGTTGATGGGCGATCTCAACGAATGGACGCGCGGCGCCGGCTGCTTGCGCGATTTCGGGCGCGACTTTGAAAACGTGCCGACCGGACCAAGCTTCCACGCACGACGGCCGATCGGACGGCTCGACCGCATTTTCACGCGCGGCTTTCGCGTGCTCGACTGCGGCGTCCATGCCAGCCCTGCCGCACGGCGCGCGTCGGATCATTTGCCGATCTGGGCGGTGCTGGAGCCGCTATGATGCAACGCTCGTGACGCGCGAGAAGGAACTCCGGCTGGCACTCGTCTGCTATGGCGGGATAAGCTTGGCCGTTTATATGCACGGCATTACCAAGGAAATCTGGCGGCTCGCCCGCGCCAGCCGGGCGTTTCACGCCGGGACCACTCCAGCGGGCGGCAGTCAGGGCGTGTACCGCGCGCTGTTCCAGGAAATCGAAGCCGAAACCGGCCTCAAACTGCGCGTCCTCGTCGATATTATCGCGGGCGCAAGCGCCGGTGGCATCAACGGCGTCTTCCTCGCGCAAGCGATCAGCACCGGACAAAGCCTCGAACCGCTGACCGATCTGTGGCTCGATTCGGCGGATATCGAAGCGCTGATCGACCCCAAACAAGCGCCGAGCCATCGTTTTTCCAAGGTCTGGGCGCTCCCGCTCGCGTGGATGGCGGCGCGGCGCGACACGATCGATGCGACGGTCGAGCCCGGCGCGCGTGAGGAAGTCCGCGCCAAGCTGTCGCATTTCATCCGCTCGCGCTGGTTCGAGCCGCCGTTCGGGGGCGAGCTTTTCACGGGCAAGATCCTCGACGCGCTCGACGCGATGGCCGCCGCCCCGCGCGAACCGCGGCTGCTGCCCGACGGCCAGCCGCTCGATCTGTTCGTCACCGTCACCGATTTTCGCGGGCATCCCGAACGGCTGACGCTCAATTCGCCGCCCGAAGTGGTCGAGATCGAACACCGCGTGGTGGTGCCGTTCAGCGATCACGGGCTGACCGGTGAAAGCCTCGCCCACCCCGCCGAACTCGCCTTTGCCGCGCGCGCGACGTCGAGCTTCCCCGGCGCTTTCCCGCCCTTCATGGTCGGCGAGCTCGATCGCGTGCTCGCGACGCGCAAGGAACCCTGGACGGAGCGCGCGGCGTTCCTCAAACGCATCCTGCCGCGCCAGTTCGCCGCGAACGCCGCCGAGAGCGCCGTCCTGATCGATGGCTCGGTGCTCAACAATGCACCCTTCCGACCGGCGATCGAGGCGCTGCGCGAACGCCCCGCGCGCCGCCAGGTCGACCGGCGCTTCGTCTATATCGATCCGCACCCCGGCGGCGCGATCCACTTCGGCACACCCGACGCCAAGCCCCCCGGCTTCTTTCAGACGATCATCGGCGCGATTTCCGAACTCCCCCGCCAGCAACCGATTCGCGACAATCTGGAAGAGATCGCCGAACGCTCGCGCCAGATCGAGCGGATGCGGGCGATCATTGCCGGCATCCGCCCCGAGGTCGAAAAGCAAGTCGAGGCGCTGTTCGGCTATACGCTGTTCCTCGATTCGCCGACGCAAGCACGGCTGACCGCGTGGCGGCAACGCGCGCAGGCGGCAGCGGCGAAAAGTGCGGGCTATGGCTATGCCGCTTATGGCCATTTGAAGATCACCGGCGTGGTCGAGACGATTACCGATCTGCTGCATCATGCCGGCGGCGAGCCGGGGCCGCAGCGCTGGCGCGGGATTCGCGCGCACATCGCCGCCGCCGTGACCGCGTGCGGGTTCGACGACATGACACCAAGCTTTTCCGGCGGGACGAGCGCCACGACGATCGCGTTCCTGCGGACCTTCGATCTCGGCTTCCGCTTGCGTCGCCTGCGCTTGCTCGCGCGGCGCATCACCGATCTGGAGGGCGATCAGCCCGAAGCCGAACTCGCCCCGATCCGCGACGCAATCTATGCGAGCCTGGCCGACTATCTCGAATGCAAGCGCACCGACCGCTATACGCATTTGCGCAAGGATGTCCGGCAGCTGCGCGGCGATGCCGGGTCGCTGCTCGACAAACTCGGCACGGCGATGGACCTGAAGGCGCTCGATCAGCGCACCGAGGGACGGCTCGCCATCGCCTTTTCCGGCCTGACACGGGACGTAAAGCGGCCAGTCCTGCTGAGCTATCTCGGCTTTCCGTATTTCGACGTCGCCACCTTGCCGCTGTTGCAAGGCGACGGCCTCGACGAATTCGATGCAATCAAGGTCGATCGCATCGCCCCCGACGATGCCATCAGCATCCGCAGCGGCGGCGCGGCAGCGACGCTGAAGGGCATTCAGTTCAACAGCTTCGGCGCGTTCTTCAGCCGCGCGTATCGCGAGAATGATTATCTGTGGGGTCGCCTCCACGGGGCCGAACGGATGGTCGACATCGTGCTCTCCGCGCTCGACCCGACGATGCGACTGAAACCCGGCCGCACCGCCGAAATTAAACGCGCGGCATTCCGCGCGATTTTGGAGGAGGAAGCGCCGAAGCTGACGATGATTCCGGGCCTGTTTGAGACGTTGCAGCGGGAGATCGGCTAACTCCCCTCCCCTGAAGGGGAGGGGCTTAAGAAGCGCACACTGGCAATCGTAACGCGATCGCACTAACCTCGCGTCATGCAATTTCTCAAAATCCTGTTCTGGTGCCTGCTCGCCTTCATCGCGGCGATCTTTACGCTGGGGAATTGGACCAGCGTGACGATCCATCTGTGGGGCGGGATGGAGGCGTTGATCAACTTGCCGCTGCTGCTGCTGCTGACCTTCCTCGCCGGGCTCGTCCCGACGCTGGCATGGCATTCGACGCTGCGTTGGCGGTTGCGCAACCGGCTGGCAACGGCGGAACGGACGCTCAGCGACCTGCGCAACGCCCTTGCGCCGCCGGCACCGTCGCTACAGAGCGCGCCCGCGCTGTCCCCTGATCCGGCCGTCATCCCCGCACCGCCGGCAGATGCGGCATGAGCAATCGCCTGTTCGTCGCGCTCGACACGCCCGATCTCGCAAAGGCGCGCGCGCTGGCGACCAAGGTCCGCCATCATGTCGGCGGGATCAAACTTGGCCTCGAATTCTTCATGGCCAATGGCCGCAGCGGCGTGCGCGACATGGCCGAACTCGGCTTGCCGATCTTCCTCGATCTGAAACTCCACGACATCCCCAACACCGTCGCCAAGGCGATCATGGCGCTGCGCGGGCTCGATCCGGCGATCCTCACCGTCCACGCCGCCGGGGGCCGCGCGATGCTTGAAGATGCCAAGGCCGCCGCCCCGCTCGGCACCAAGGTGATCGCGGTGACGACGCTGACCAGCCTCGACGGCAGCGACCTGGCGTCGATCGGTTGCTCCGGCGACCCGCACGAACAGGTGCTCCGCCTGACGCAATTGGCCAAGGACGCCGGCGTCGACGGCGTCGTTTGCTCGGGCGAGGAAGTCGCCGCCGCACATAAGCTTTGGCCCAAGGGCTTTTTCGTTGTCCCCGGCGTCCGCCCAGCGGGCGGCGTGCCGGGCGCTTTTGGCGGGGACCAAAAGCGCGTCGTCACCCCGCGCGCCGCCCTCGACGCGGGTGCGTCGATCCTGGTGATCGGCCGCCCGATCACGCAAGCGGCCGATCCGGATGTGGCCGCGCGCGAGATCGAAGCGACGCTCTGACCGGCTCCACCCCGGCGAAGGCCGGGGCCCAGTCGCGATGGCTCAGGTAACCGAGCGCCTCGCTCTCAATTTCTCGTCCCGCAACTGGGCCCCGGCTTCCACCGGGGTGGAGCTGTAAGCGCTACACACCTTGCGTTCGTGCAGCCAAAGCGCAAGGAAGCAGCATGCCCGCAACCGCCAAAATCTGTGGTCTCTCCACCCCCGAAACGCTCGACGCCGCCATCGCCGGCGGGGCGAGCCATGTCGGGTTGGTGTTCTTCGCCCCCTCCCCGCGCAATCTCTCCTGGACCCGTGCCGCGCAGCTGGCCGCGCGCGTGCCGGCCCATGTGCAGCGCGTCGGCGTCTTCGTGAACCCCGATGATGCGCTGATCGAGCAGGCGGTTGCCGCCGGGCATCTCGATATCCTGCAGCTGCACGACACCACGCCCGAGCGGGCTGCGGCGATCAAGGCGCGCACCGGGCTTGCGGTGTGGATCGCGGTCGCGGTGCGGACGCGCGGCGATCTCGACGCGGCGCTGACCTATACCGGGGTCGCCGACAAAGTCCTTTACGACGCCAAGACCCCGCCCGGAGCCGCTTTGCCCGGCGGGATGGGCGTGCGCTTCGACTGGCGCTTGCTCGACGGCTTCCGCCATCCGCTGCCCTGGGCGCTGTCGGGCGGGCTCGATCCGTTCAATGTCGCGGAAGCGGTGGCGGCGACGGGGGCGACGCTGGTCGATGTGTCATCGGGCGTGGAAAGCGCGCCCGGAATCAAGGATTTGGGGAAGATCGGCGCGTTTTTGCGGGCGGTGAACGACCTCTGATCGCGCTCTTCTTCCCCCCTCCCGCCTTCGCGGGTGGGGCGAGGGAGGGTCTTCTTCTTTTGCCCCCGAAAGAAGAAGACCCTCCCCCAACCCCCTCCCATGAAGATGGGAGGGGGCTTTGCTTGCGGCCACCGCTCGACACGCCCGCGCCAGATGCTAAACGCACTCCCATGAACGCCCCCAACTCCTTCCGCACGCAACCTGACGATCGTGGCCATTTCGGCGCTTTTGGCGGTCGCTATGTCGCCGAGACGCTAATGCCGCTCGTGCTCGAACTCGACACCGCGTATCGCGCCGCCAAGGCCGATCCGGCGTTCAGGCTCCAGTTCGACGATCTGCTCGAACATTATGTCGGCCGCCCCAGCCCGCTGTACTACGCCGAGCGCCTGACCGAGGCTTTGCGCGAAGGCGCGCCGGACGGAAAAGGCGCGCAAATCTGGTTCAAGCGCGACGAGCTGAACCATACCGGCGCGCACAAGATCAACAATTGCATCGGCCAGATCCTGCTCGCGATGCGGATGGGCAAGACGCGGATCATCGCCGAAACCGGCGCAGGCCAGCACGGCGTCGCCACCGCGACCGTTTGCGCGCGCTTCGGGCTGCCGTGCATCATCTATATGGGCGCCAAGGACATCGAGCGGCAGGCGCCCAACGTGTTTCGCATGAAGCTGCTCGGCGCCGAAGTCCGCCCCGTCACCAGCGGATCACACTCGCTCAAGGATGCGATGAACGAGGGCATGCGCGACTGGGTCGCGAACGTTCATGACACCTTCTACATCATCGGCACCGCGGCTGGCCCGCACCCCTACCCCGAAATGGTCCGCGATTTCCAAAGTGTGATCGGCACCGAGGCGCGCGCACAAATGCTCAGCCGCATCAACCGCTTGCCCGATCTGCTCGTCGCCGCGATCGGTGGCGGGTCGAACGCAATCGGGCTGTTCCACCCCTTCCTCGACGATGGCGACGTGATGATGCTCGGCGTCGAAGCGGCCGGACGCGGGCTCGACAAGGAACACGCCGCCAGCCTCGCGGGCGGCTCCCCCGGCATCCTCCACGGCAACAAGACGTACCTGCTGCAGGACGAGGACGGCCAGATCACCGAGGCGCATTCGATCTCCGCCGGGCTCGATTATCCCGGCATCGGCCCCGAACATAGCTGGCTGCACTCGATCGGCCGCGTCGAATATACCAGCGTCACCGACACCGAAGCGCTGGACGCCTTCCAATTGCTCTGCCGGACCGAAGGCATCATCCCCGCGCTCGAACCGGCCCACGCCATCGCCGCGGTAGCAACGCGCGCGCGCGAGATGGACCGCGACCAGATCATCCTCGCCAATCTGTGCGGGCGCGGAGACAAGGATATCTTCACCGTCGCGGAAGCGCTGGGGGTGAAGATATGAATTCCAACGTGCGGCAAATTTTCACGTCGTTCGCGCTCCTATGTTTGACCGCAATGCTGTTGCGGGTGGTCATAGCGGCTTTGCTCGACCGACCGCTCGAAACGGCCTTTTCGCCAATAAGTTTGCTTTCGATGGTTGTTGCTTCGGCAGCTGTCTCGTTCGGTATCGCTCGCATATTCAAGACCAGCAAATGACCCGCCTAGCCACCGCCTTCGCGAAACCCCACCGCGCGCTCGTCACCTTCGTCACCGCCGGCGACGGCCCGACCGCCGACATCCTCGACGCGCTGGTCGAAGGCGGCGCGGACGTGATCGAGCTTGGAATGCCCTTCACCGATCCGATGGCCGACGGCCCCGCGATCCAGGCCGCGAACATCCGCAGTCTCCTCGCGGGCACCAAGACCGCCGACATCCTCGCCATCGCGAAGGCGTTCCGTTTCCGCCACCCCGAGGTGCCGCTGGTGCTGATGGGCTATGCCAATCCGATGACGATCCGCGGCCCCGAATGGTTCGCCGCCGCCGCCAAGGAAGCGGGCGTCGACGGCGTCATCTGCGTCGACATCCCGCCCGAGGAGGACCCCGAACTCGGCCCGGCACTCCGCGCGGTCGGGATCGACCCAATCCGCCTCGCCACCCCGACCACCGATGCCGCGCGCCTGCCGACCGTGCTCGATGGCGCAAGCGGGTTCCTCTATTACGTCTCCGTCGCGGGCATCACCGGCCTGCAACAGGCGCAGCAGACCTCGATCGACGAAGCGGTTGCGCGCCTCAAGGCCCACACCAACCTCCCCGTCGCGGTCGGTTTCGGCGTGCGCACCCCCGAACAGGCCGCCGCCATCGCGCGCGTCGCCGATGGCGTCGTGGTCGGCTCGGCGATCGTCGAGTTGGTCGCAACGCACGGTGTTGACGCACCGGCCTATGTCCGCGCCTATATCGAGTCCCTCGCGACGGCGATCCACGCCGCAACCAAGGAAGTCGCATGACCTGGCTCACCAGCGTCCGCAACGCGCTCGCGTATGTCGTCCCCGTCAAGAAGGACACGCCCGACAACCTTTGGCACAAGTGCAAGGGCTGCGGGCAAATGGTGTTCGTCAAAGAACTGGCGGACAATCTCCACGTCTGCCCGCATTGCGAGCATCACGAGCGGATCGGGCCGTTGCTGCGCTTCGACTATGTGTTCGACGCCGGGTCCTACACGATCGTGCCGCTCCCCAAAGTGCCCGATGACCCGCTCAAATTTCGCGATACCAAACGCTATGCCGATCGCATCAAGGCCGCGCGGCTCGCGACCTCCGAGGGCGACGCGCTGATCACAGCGATTGGCAAGATCGACGGGCGGAAAGCCGTGATCGGCGTGCAGGACTTCGCCTTCATGGGCGGATCGATGGGGCTGGCGGTGGGCGAAGCCTTCGTGCGCGGCGTCGAAACCGCGATCGGCGCGCACTGCCCCTACATCATCTTCACCGCCGCCGGCGGCGCGCGGATGCAGGAGGGCATCCTCAGCCTGATGCAAATGCCGCGCGCGACCGTGGCGATCGCGATGCTCCACGATGCGGGCCTCCCCTATATCGTCGTGCTGACCGATCCGACCACCGGCGGCGTGACCGCAAGCTATGCGATGCTCGGCGACGTGCAGATTGCCGAGCCCGGCGCGCTGATCGGGTTTGCCGGGCAACGCGTGATCGAACAGACGATCCGCGAAAAACTCCCCGAGGGGTTCCAGCGCGCCGAATATCTGCTCGAACATGGCATGATCGACATGGTCAAGCACCGCAAAGATATGCGCGCCACGCTGGCGAGCCTGATCGACTATCTGTGCAGCGCGAAGGCGGCGGCATAATCTCCCTCTCCCCTTCAGGGGAGAGGGCAAGCGAGGCGTAGCCGAAGCGCGGGAGAGGGGAAGTAACGCGGACGGGGGCTCCCAGGACAGCCCCTCTCCCCGACCCTCTCCCCGCAAGCGGGGAGAGGGAGAAGAACTGATGCCCGACCACGCCACCTCTAGCCACCCCGCCGTTCAGGCCCAGCTTGACCGGCTCTGGTCGCTCTCCCCCGGCGCCGACATTCTCGGGCTCGACCGCATCACCGTTTTGCTCGATCGGCTTGGCAACCCGCACCACCACCTCCCGCCCGTACTCCACGTCGCGGGCACCAACGGCAAAGGCTCGACCTGCGCGTTCCTGCGCGCCACGCTGGAGGCGGCGGGGCTGACATGCCATGTCTATACCAGCCCGCACCTCGTCCGCTTCAACGAGCGCATCCGGATCGCGGGGCGTCTGATCGAAGACGACGCGCTCGCCGCGTTGCTCGCCGAGGTGCTCGACCACGCTACCGATCTCACCGCCAGCTTCTTCGAAGTCACCACCGCCGCCGCTTTCCTCGCCTTCAGCCGCACATCGGCAGACGCCTGCATCATCGAGGTCGGTCTCGGCGGCAGGCTGGATGCGACCAACGTTATCGCGCACCCGCTCGTCACCGGCATCGCGCAATTGGGCATCGATCATCAAAGCTTCCTCGGTGACACGATCGAGGAAATTGCCGGCGAAAAGGCCGGGATCGCCAAGCCGGGCGTGCCGCTGGTGACGATGCACTATCCCCCGCGCGTCACCGCGCGCGTCGCCGCAGTCGCGGCGCGTGCCGAGGCGTCGGTCAGCGCACTCGATAGCGGCTGGCACCTCAGCGTCGGCGCAACGCTGGTCTACACCGACGAGAACGGCACGGTCGAAACCCCGCTCCCGACGATGGCCGGCCCGCACCAGCCAGAGAATCTTGGCCTCGCGATCGCGATGCTGCGGCATCAAAGCGGGCTGAACATCCCGCCCGAAGCCTATCGCACCGCCGCCACCACGACGCGCTGGCCCGCGCGGATGCAGCGGCTCCACCCCGGCCCGCTCACCGCGCTGCTTCCGCCTGGCAGCCAGCTCTGGCTCGACGGCGGCCACAACCCCGCCGCCGCCGCCGCAATCGCCGCGACGCTCGAGGCGATTGCGCATCCCGCGTTGGGGCGCAGCGAGGTGCATCTCATCCTCGGCATGTTGGCGAACAAGGACCCCGCAGGACTGCTCGCGCCGTTTGCGACCTTGGCGACGACGCTCCACGCCGTGCCGACGCCGGGCCACGACCACCACACGCCCGCCGCGCTCGCGCAGATCGCGCACGACCTCGGCATTGCCGCCCACACCGCGCCCGACGTGGCGAGCGCGCTCGCCGACATTACTGAAATCGCCGACCAGGCCGAACCGCCGATCGTGCTGATTCTCGGCTCACTCTATTTGGCTGGCGGCGTATTGGCCGAGAACGGCGAAGCGCCGAACTGACCTCTTATTGCGATTGACTTGCAATAGCGAATACGGGAGGATGCACCGCAGCAACGGAGCACCCTCTCATGACGACCACGCCTGCCCCCTCACCCGCCCCCTCCCCCGCTCAGCATCCCAGTGACCTCGCGGCCAGCCTGAAGGGGCCGCTGCCGTCGGACCCCAACGCCCGGCTTGCGTTGTTCGCGTTCCGCCGCATGGGCGCGCACGGTATCAATGACGCAGCGGCCTCAGCCACGCTGCTGCAGGCGTTCGGCGCAGGCTTCCGCCGTCCGTTGGTGCTGATGCGCACGATGATGGCCGATCTGGCGCACGCCGCAAATTGTCCGATCACGATCGCGCCGTGCTGCTGCCTGCGGCTAACGGGGTCGGAAACGACCGTCCTGACGATCCTCGCCCGCGCCGAAACCGCACCCGACAGCGCGCGGTTGTTGCTCGGCGATCTGATCGGCGTACGCCGCCCCGACGGCGTCCTCGCCAGCATCACGCTGCTCGCGCAAGCCTTTGCCGATGCGGGCCGCCCGATCAGCTTTTAGCGCACCGCCAGCCGCGCGGTCAGGCCGATGCCTCTGCACCCTTGCGGGCCGTGCGGACGCTTTCGACAACAAAGCCCCGCTTCCACAGCAGCCACAACAGCACCATGCCTGGGATTGCCGCGACCATCGTCATGATCCAAAACCCCGGCCAACCGAGTTGCTCAGCGGCATAACCTGCTGGCACCGCCATCCATGTCCGCCCAACCGACGCCAACGATGACAGCAATGCGAACTGCGTGGCTGTGTAGGCAAGGTTCGACAGGCCCGACAGATAGGTGACGAAAACAGTAAGGCCGATCCCACTCGTTACCTGCTCGGTCGCCACCGCAATGGTGAGCCACAGGTTGGAATGGCCGTGCAGCGCAAGAATGACGAACGTCAGATTGCTGAACATCATCAGCAGACCCGAAACGAACAGCGCACGCCCCATGCCCAGCCACGCCATGAACGGCGCGGCGAGCGCGATGCCCACGACCAGCCCCCAAAACCCGACCAGCTTGTTGATCGCGATGAATTCCGTGTCGGAAAAGCCGAGCTCGACGATCATTGGGTTGAGCATCGCCTGCCCCATCGCGTCGCCGACCTTGTAGACGAGCACAAACAGCAGGATCAGCAACGCTCCCCGGCGTCGGAGGAACTCGACGAACGGACCCACCACCGTTTCCTGCAGCCATGCCGCGATCGACTGACTGCCCGTCGCCACGACGCGATCATGCAGCCCCGGTCCAGCCCATAACGCGGCGATGATCCCCGGCACGACGCACAATCCCGTCAATCCATAGGCCGTGGCCCAGCCGAGATTAAAGCCTTCTGAAGAGGCCATTGCGATCGTGCCGACCCCGGCGATGAACGCGCCGAGACGGTAACCGAACTGGTTGTTGGCGGTACCGTGCGGCAATTCGTCTTCGGGCAAAATCTCGATGCGATAGGCGTCGATCACGATGTCCTGCGTCGCGCCGAGAAAGGCGGTGACGATCGCCCAGAAGGCAAAAACGCCAAGATGCAGTTGCGGCTGGCTCGCCCCCAGCATCCACACCGACACGAACAGCAGCGCCTGAATCAGGAACAGCCAGGAGCGGCGTTGCCCGAACACTTTGGTCAGGATCGGCAGCTTCAAACGGTCGATCAGCGGTGCCCACAGGAACTTTAACGCATAGGGCGTGGTCAGCCCGATCGCGAAACCGATCGTCTTCTTATCGATGCCGACCTTGGCCAGCCAGAATCCCATCGTTCCGAGCAGCAGCGCGAGCGGAAACCCGCTCGATATGCCGAGCAATAACGCCGCCAGCGGGCGCGGCCGGATATAGGGTGCCATCGTCGCCCCGAAACTCTTACGCCCGATCACGCCGTCCATTCGTCGCTTGCCCCTTGCACCGTTCGCGCCGAGACTAACGGCTAAAATCAGGAGAGGAAGCGCCATGAACGCGCCGACCAAGATTAGCCTGCCCACCACCGGGCAACTCGCACTGGCCGCGCGTCTGGCGGAGGGCGCGACCGCCCCGACGGGCGACATCACCCATGTCGACGCCGCCACCTATACCGATCCCGCCCGCCACGCCGCCGAGCAAGCCAAGATCTTCACGCGCGTTCCGCTCGTCATCGCGCCCTCCGCTTTGCTGCCGCAGAACAATATGGCGGTGCCGCATGACGGCTTCGGCAAGCCGCTGCTGATCGCGCGCGACAAAGACGGGCATGCGCAAGTCTTCCTCAACGTCTGCCAACATCGCGGCACGCGGCTGGTCGAGGGGAGCGATCCGGTCTGCGCCGCGCGGCTCGTCTGCCCCTATCATGCGTGGAGCTACACGCTCGACGGCAAGCTCGCGGGTCTGCCTCGGCCCGATGCGTTCCCCGGACTCGACAAGGCGACCCTCGGCCTGAAGAAACTGCCGACGCGCGAGCTTGGCGGATTGATCTGGTTCGCCTTCGACGCGGATGCCGATTTCACCACAGCGGAGGCGCTCGGCGCAGATTTCGCCGCGTTCGACATGGCCGGCCAATATCTCTTCCGCCGCCGCACGCACGCTGTCGCGGCGAATTGGAAGCTGATCATGGACGCCTTCCTCGAAAGCTATCACGTCCAGCGGCTGCACAGCGCGACGATCGGCCCGTTCTTCAAGGACGGCATTTCGGTCGCCGACCGGATCGGCCCGCATCAACGCTCGGCGGTGGGGCGCGAAGCGGCGCTGGCGGCCTGCGCGGCGGATGACTGGCCGACGCTGCGCTCGGCGATCACCTATACCTATCAGCTGTTCCCCGGCACCGTGCTGATCGTCAGTCCCGATTACATGAATTTGATGGTCATGATGCCGCAGTCCGAGGGTCGCGTGCTGGTCGAGGATTTCATGCTGATCCCCGCGGCACCGGGATCCGAAAAGGCGCTGGCACATTGGGAAAAGAGCTGGAATCTGCTCGACGGTGGGGTGTTTGCAGGCGAGGATTTCCGCGCAGCGGCGTTGGGGCAGGAAGGACTGGCGTCGGGCGCGATCGAGCAGGTTACGTTGGGGACGCTCGAAACCGGGATTCGGCATTTCCACGATGCGGTGGAGGCGATGCTCTAGCTGCCCCCCCCTTCAGGGGAGGGGCTGGGGGTGGGGCCGTGCCTCGAACACGACTTTGGATTCGCGGAGACGCCCCACCCCAACCCCTCCCCTGAAGGGGAGGGGTTTGCCGATCACCCCACATCCACAAACAGATTGAACCCACCCGGCAAGCGCTTGGGCTGCTTCCCGTCGAGCACCGCCTCGATCGCCGCGATCGCCGCCAGCAAGTCGCGTTGCGCATAGGGCTTCGCGAGACACCCCGCCGCCACCGCGCGCCCGCCCTCGGGGCATTCGCCCGTCACGAACAGCACCGGCACGCCCGCCGCGTGCGCCGCGCGCGCGACGTCGATCCCATTGCCATCGGCCAGGCTGATGTCGACCAGCACCAGGTCGATCTCCTCACCGCGATCGATCACGCCAATGGCATCAGCGACGCGGTCGACCGTAGCAACAACCACATAACCTGCTTCGCCGAGAAAATGTTCGGTGTCGAACGCCACCAACGGCTCGTCCTCGACCAACAACAATCGTACGATTCGTCGCTTCTTTTTACCGAACAACATTGGTCCGGAACCCCGCCTGTTAGTTCCCGCCGAAATGGCAGTGCGTCTCGCCCTCGTTACGCACCCGTGCCTTAACGCTCGGCTACGAGATCGGGCACAAATTATTTTGTGCGCACGAATGCAAACAAATTCGCTATCAGGTGCAAGTGTCCAAAGCTTTTACCCCAAAACCCGCACCGAATGCCGCCCCCAAGGCTCCCGTTCGTCCCAAGGACGAGCAGCGCATCGCCAAATTGCTCGCCCGCGCCGGAGTCGCGTCGCGCCGCGAGATCGAACGCATGATTGCCGAGGGGCGGATTGCGCTCGACGGTGTCGTGCTCGATACGCCGGCGACGATCCTGAAGTCATTGAACGGTATCACCGTCGATGGCGTTCCGGTCGCCGCACCCGAGGCGGCGCGGCTGTTCCTCTATCACAAGCCCCCCGGCTTGCTCGTTACCGAGCGCGACCCCGCCGGGCGCACGACGATCTACGATCGGCTGCCGCAGGATTTGCCGCGGCTGGTGCCGGTCGGGCGGCTCGATCTCAATACCGAGGGGCTGTTGCTGCTCACCACCGATGGCGAATTGAAGCGCCAGCTCGAACTCCCCGCCACCGGCGTCGAACGCGCCTACCGCGCGCGCGCTTACGGGCCGATCACGCAAGAGCAGCTCGAGGACCTCATCCACGGCGTCGAGATCGAAGGCATCCGCTACGGCTCGATCGACGCCAATCTCGAACGCCGCACCGGCGCCAACGTCTGGATCGAGATGATCCTGACTGAAGGCAAGAATCGCGAAGTCCGCCGCGTGCTCGAATATCTCGGGCTCAAAGTCTCACGCCTGATTCGCACGCGCTACGGCCCGTTCGTGCTCGGCGATTTGCCGGTTGGCGAAATCGGCGAGATCAAGCAGCATGACGTCGTCGCGTTCCGCAAGGATCCCACCCGCAAGGGCGGTGGCGAAGCCCCCAAGCTCGTCGAGAAAACGAAGCCGGCACCACGCGGCCTACGCGAAATCCCCTCGGCACCAAAAGCCCCGACACCCAAGCCCGCGCCTGCCCGGCGCATCACCAAGGCATCGGCCAACCGCACCGACAAGGCCGCCTTTGCCGAGCCCGCCAAGCGCGTGCCGCAGCCGGGTCGCGATCCGGTCGTGCTGACCAAGGCAACCAAGGTGAAGCGCTTCTACGACGCCCCACCCAAGGCCGGCACCGCGCCGGTCGCGCCGCGCGCGATCGCGCCGGGCCAGCGTCCCAAGGTGTTCAACCCCGAACTCGGCCGCAACGTCCGCGCCAAGCCCGACCGGCCCGAGCGGACTGTGCGGCCTGAAAAGCCCGAGCGCGCGCCCGCCAAATCCACGCCCCGCACTGCCGGCAAAGCGCGCGCCGCCCCGTCCAAACCGCGCACCGTCAAGATTCACAAAAGCCGGACTCGGAAGTGAAGGCGCACGTTTCCGCAAGCGTCCTTCCCCGGCGGAGGCCGGGGCCCAGTTGCGAGCGCTTTGAACATCAGGCGGTTCGCCCAACATCATCGACCTTCGCGACTGGACACCGGCCTACGCCGGGGACGGGCTACTAATGCGTATCATCGCCGGAAAATGGCGCGGCCGCCCGCTGGTCGCACCCAAAGGCGACGCGACTCGCCCGACTGCGGACCGCGTGCGCGAGGCGTTGTTCTCGATGCTCGCCAGCCGCATCGGCAGTTTCGAGGACCTCGCCGTCGCTGACCTGTTCGCCGGATCGGGCGCACTCGGGCTTGAGGCGCTGTCGCGCGGCGCGAAATCGTGCATTTTCGTCGAACAGGACAAGCCAGCGCTCGATGCGCTGCGCACCAACATCACCAAATTCGGCGGTGCGCGGGAAATCGGCGCGGACGTGCGCGCGCAAAGCGTGCTCGCGCTCGGCCATGCCACGCACCCGCTCGATCTGATCGTGATGGACCCGCCTTATGCCAGCGGCGCGGGTGCGGTCGCGCTCGACAAGCTCGCCCGGCTCGGCTGGGTCGGCGATGCGACATGGGTCAGTATCGAAACCACCAAGCCCGAACTGGTCGAGGTGGCGGGCTTCGTCGAGGACGTGAGCCGAGTCCACGGCAAGGCGCGGATCACGTTGCTGCGGCGGGGGTGAGGCAATTGACTCCCCTCCCTGAAAGGGAGGGGAGATACCGCTAAATCGCCCCCACGCTCCCCGACGCCGTCAGGAACAACCAGTACAACCCGCCCGCCAGCGCCATCGCGGCGGGCAGCGTCAGCACCCACGCCAGCGCCATCGATCCGATCGTGCGCGGCTGCAGCCCCGCCCCGCTCGCGACCGAGGCACCCGCCACGCCCGACGACAGGATGTGCGTGGTCGATACCGGCAGGCCGCCGAATTCCGCCCCGAGGATCGTCGCCGCCGCCACCAGCTCGGCCGACGCCCCCATGCCGTACGTCATGTGCGTCTTGCCGATCTTCTCGCCGACCGTGACGACGATTCGCCGCCACCCGACCATCGTGCCCAGCCCGAGCGCCAGCGCGACGGTGATCTTCACCCAGATCGGAATGTAGCGCGTGCCCTGTTCGAGGTTGGTCTGATACGCCTTGATCGACGCGAGTTCGCTCGGGCTGAAGGTCGCGGCCGCCTTGTCCTTGTCCTTGGTCGCCAGCCGCGCGCTGTCGAGCAGCAGATACATGTCGTTGCGCAAATTGGGCGTCGCCGCCGCCGGCACCTTGTCGAGCGAGCCATAGCCGCCAATCCGCTGCGCCACGTCACGCGACAAAGCGTCGGCGGCACCATAAACTTCCGGCGTGTCGGCGTGCCGCGTCTGTAATGCCCGCGTCAGCACCGCCCGCGACCCGGCGAGGTCGACCGGAGTGACCGCGGGCGCGGCGTGGGCCGCAAAGGCGCCGGCCGCTGCGGTAACGCTCGACACGAACGCCGGAGTCGCGCTTTCGGGCATCGTGCGGTTGAGCGCATAGGCGGTCGGCGCGCAGCCGATCAGGATCAGCATGATCAACCCCATACCCTTCTGCCCGTCATTGCCGCCATGCGCGAAGCTGACGGCAGTGCAGGTGAAAATCAGCAGCGCGCGGATGCCGGTCGGCGGCGGCGCATCGGCATCGGGCGCGCTGTACAGCTTGGGGTTGCGCAGCAGGACCTTCATCAACCGCAACAGCAAGAACGATGCGGCGAAGCCGATCAGCGGTGCCATCCACAAACCGGTCAGGATCTTGGTCGCCTGGCTCCAATCGACGCCCGACGTCCCGCCAGTCCCCGCCGACAGCAATTGATTGGCAAAGCCGACGCCGAGGATCGACCCGATCAGCGCATGGCTCGATGAATTGGGGAGTCCGACGAACCACGTGCCGAGGTTCCAGATCACCGCCGCGAGCAGCAACGCGAAGATCATCGCGAACCCGGCATTGCTGCCGACATGCAGGATCAAATCGACCGGCAGCAGCGTGATGATCGAATAAGCGACCGCCCCACTCGACAGCATCACGCCCAGGAAATTGAAAAAGCCCGACCAGACCACCGCAAGCGGGGCCGACATGGAATTGGTGTAGATCACCGTCGCCACCGCATTGGCGGTGTCGTGGAAACCGTTGACGAATTCGAACCCCAACGCGATCAGCAGCGCCAGTCCGAGAAACGCGAAGGTGCCGAGTGCGAGCCCCTCACCCACTTCCGCGGTATCCACGAAAATGCTGTATCCGGCGTAGCTTACGCCAGCGACCAGAATGGCGAGGAAGATCCAGCGGCTCGCCGGGTGAATCCGATGGTCGAGCCGTGGCCCGCCAGACGGGCGCTCGACCGGTTCCGGGAGCGCAGAAAATGTCGTTGCCATGGCTGAAACGCGCATGCCTCGTTGTTGTTACAATTTAATGACTGAAGCAGATCGTTCTGCCCCCCGCCGCCGTCGTTAGCTGGTCAGCGAAGGTCTCGCAACCGCAGCTTCGTCTCGGTTCGTTTCGCGCGAAGTCGAGAAGTAGGCATAGGCACAGCACGGATTTCTCAACTTCGCGCAAAACGACCGAAGAGGGGGATTCCCGTTGAAAGCATCTCGGCCTAAGGCATGGTCGCGATCAAGACCCGCGTGGCCCGTTCGCGCATCAACCCCGATTGTCAGAATGATCCACCTCCCTTGCGCGTCCTGACCTTTCTCTACAGCTTTGCGCCCGGCGGGGTCGAACGGATTGCCGCGCGGCTGCACGCCGCCTGGGCCGCGCGCGGGGTCGACTCGCGAATCGTTCTCGCCGACGCGCGCATCGCCGCGCCCATGCCGCTCACCGCCGTCACCCAGATCGCAGCCGAACCGCGCAGCGGCACGCTTGCGCGCTTCGTCGCGTTGCTGCGCGGTGTCCCCGCGATTATCGCGGCCGATCGCGTCGACGTGCTATTCTGCGCCGGCAATACCTATACCGCACCGGCGGTGGCGTTGCGGCTTCTGCTCGGTCGCACCTGCCCACCGATCCTTGCCAAGATCAGCAACGATTTGCTTCGCCCCGACATGCCATGGCTGGTGCGGGTTTTTTACCGACGCTGGCTGCGGATCCAGGGGCGCTATATCGATCATTTCGTCGGCATGGCCCCGGCGATGCGCGGTGAGATCGCACATTTGATCGGTGTCGCGCAGGATCGGATCAGCATCATCGAGGACCCCGCACTGTCCGACGCCGATATCGCCCGACTAGCACGGGTACGCGACGGCGCGCTGCGCACCCGCCCCGGCCGCCACTATCTCGCGATCGGCCGCCTCGCCCCGCAAAAGAATTTCGCACTGCTGCTCGATGCCTTCGCGCGGATCGCACAACCCGATGATCGCTTGCGCATCCTCGGCGAAGGCCCCGAACGCGCCGCACTCGAAGCGCAAGCCGCGCGGCTCGGCATCGCCGACCAGGTCGCGCTGCCTGGTCATACCGACCCGCTCGACATCTGGCTCGGCGCAGCCGACGCGTTCGTCTTGTCGTCCGATTTCGAGGGCGTACCCGCCGTCGTGATCGAAGCGCTCGCCGCTGGGCTGCCGATCATCGCGACCGATTGCTGCGTCAGCATGGCCGATCTGCTTGGCCACGGCACCCTCGGCACGCTCATCCCCGTTGGCAACGTAGCGGCGCTAGCCGCGGCCATGGCGACCATCGCCACGGCCGAACTCGAAGCGACCATGCAAGCGCGCCGCGCCGCCGCTCAGCGCTTCACGATCGAACACGCGACCGGGAAATACGTCGCGTTGCTTGCGATGCTGGCTAAAACGCGCGCCGCTCAGAGATAGGCGGCGAGCGTGAAGGGGACCGTGCGTCGCGCGCCGCGCCGTTCGAGCCCGAGCGTCACCGCCTTACCCGCCGGCCCGTTGATCGCCGCAAGCGCGCCCTCCCACGACATTCCGACGATCGTGTCGCCAACCGTAACCCCGGCCAACGCCGCGGGGCTGCCGCTGCCGACCGCCTTGACCGTGATGCGATCGCCGTCCTTGTCGATCCACAGCCCGGACAGGCCGTAGCGCTGAACCGGCGGGGTCTGCGCGCTCGGCTTGACCCACAACTTCCGCGCGCGCGTATCGACCGACAGGTTGAAGCGCCGGATAAACGACAGGCCCACAATCCCGTCGAACTCGGCTGCGACATCGCTGCCCAGCACCGTCACAAGCGGCCGCTCATCCTTTGCGCCGCCCATTTCGATCGATCCTGCGCGCACGATGCGCGCGATCGGCGCGGTCCCGCCGATCCCGTTCGGGCGCAATGGCGCAAACGGCCTGGTGTCGTTCCACAGGCCGAGCCGTCGCCCGACGGTCTGATTGAGCATCAACGCGTACGGCGCCCCGGTGTCGAGCACGCAGCGAATCGGCCGACCGTCGATCAGCACCGTCGCGCTGATCCGGCGCGACCCTTGCGCGGGGCTGTCGAGCCGTGGAATCTCCGACTCGATCGCGACATAGCCCGGCCGTTCGCCGCGCCCGTCGGGGTAGAAGCGCAACGCGCTGGCGTCGAAATCAAGCTCGCTATCCATCGCTGTCAACATGCCCGCGGCCAACGCGCCGTAAATGTCGGCACCGTATCCGAACTTAAAGGCATCGGAGAAGACCACTTGCGGCTGGTGGACTCGCTCGCCGATCAGCACGTCATCGGCCAGGAACAGGTTGTAAGCGTCGGTCCCGCCGATCCCGCGCGACCGCTCGATCGCTTGGGTGCGCAGGTTCAGCGTCTTCGCCAAATCGGGGCGGATCAGGCTTAAATACGATCCCGTATCAATCATGAAGCGGTACGGGCCCCGCCCCTTCAGCCGCACCGCGATCAGCACGCGATTGTTCTCGACCGCGATCTCCGCCGTAAAGACGCGCGGTTCGGCACCAATCGCCACACCGGGTAACGCCACGCCACCCGCAATCGCCGCCATCACTTCACGTCTGCCGATCATCGAAAGCCTCCATTCAACGCCGTCGCCGCTTCGCGGCGGACCGCTAAACGCACGAAAACAAGGTTGGTTCGCGGCGCGATCAATAAGCCCCGTAACGCCCGCGTACCGACCCGAGCAGCTTGGCCGAATCATAGCCGACCCCGTCCTTGAACACGGTTTCGACATTGGCGATGTCGCCGATCTTCACCGACGGATCGCCGCGCACGATCAACAGATCGGCATTCTTGCCCGGCGCAATCGATCCGATCTGTGCCGCCAGCCCGAGATAGGTCGCGCCGTTCAGCGTCGCGATCTTGATCGCCTCGACCGGCGCAAAGCCCGCCTCGACCAGCAATTCGATCTCATGACTGTCGCCAAAGCCCGGCAGCACATTGCCCGCGCCGGTCGGGTCCGGCCCCGCGATCAGCAACCCACCCGCCGCGACGAAGGCGCGCTCGAGCGCCAGCGCATTGGTCCAGGCCGTTGCCAGTTCGGCCTTGAGCTGGGGCGGATATTGCAGCGAGCGATTGCGATTGTAGAGATAGTCGGTCCGCGCCTCGACGCTCAGCAAATCGAGCTGCCGCGCGGGCAGCGTGCGATACTTGGGCGATGCGGTCTCGAACACCGGCAGCGTCGAAGTGATCGCCACCTTATGCGCAACGAGCGACGCGATCAGCGCCTTCGCCGCCGCACTGTCGGGCGTCATCGCCGCCAGCGTGGCGTCCCCGCGATCGGCCGAACAGACATCCGGCGTCTTGCCCGGGTCGAGCTGCGTGTTGACCCAAAAGCCATGCTCCAGATCGTCAATCCCCACCGCGATCGCCTCGGGATAGGTCACCGAACATAAATGCCCCGTCACCTTGATCCCGCGCGCATGCGCCGCCTCCACCGCCGCCTTCAGTTCGGCGCGTGTGATGTTCATATACGCCTTGAACGACGTCACGCCCTGGTCGGCCCAGAACTCGACCGTGCGCGCGGCATCCGCCGCGTCGGCCAGTTGGTGCATCTGGATGAACGGGCTGCCCGCACCTTCCAGATACGGCCCCGTCACATCCATATGCGGCCCCGGCAACGTGCCCGCGTCGATCGAGCGCTTCATGTTGAGATCGGTATAGGGCTCCACGCTCCCCGCCGTCCGCAGCGTCGTCACGCCCATCGCCAGATACAGGCGGGGCGAGGAAAACGTCATTTGCGGCACCATCACCGGATCATCGCCGCGGCCATCGGGCTGCAAATTGGGGCGCGCGATATAATATTGGTGGTCATGCATCCCGACGATGCCGGGCAGCACGCTGCGCCCCGTCAGATCGATCGCGCGATACCCCGCCGGCACCGGATCGCCGCTCGCCTGCACCGCGATGATCTTGGCGCCGTCGATCAGCACCGTTTGGTC
Source organism: Sphingomonas psychrolutea (assembly GCF_014636175.1). GTDB lineage: Bacteria > Pseudomonadota > Alphaproteobacteria > Sphingomonadales > Sphingomonadaceae > Sphingomonas > Sphingomonas psychrolutea. The sequence goes on from NZ_BMDW01000021.1 coordinate 37,863, forward strand.
AGCTTGCGCCGCCGTGCCCGTCCCGTCGATCACGCGGACATGCGTAAGCGCGATCTTGCCCGCCGGAACCGCGACGAACGGCGTGACCGCTTTCCCCGGCGCAGCAGGCGGCGGCAGGATCCGCGCGGCCATGTCGACCTTGGCGAAAGCGGGACCGACGAAACTCGGGGTCACCGCGACAAAGAGCGCCGCAGCAATCGTCGATCTCATCGTACGCAACATCGCCATCTCCCCAAGTCACCCACCGGCAGAAATCATAACGCAAACAATACGCATCGTGCAAAACGCCCATTCCGACCGGAATTGAGTCCAATCCGGCAGAGCTTGGCACTGACCTAGGTTTACTTTCGCCACCGTCCTCATATGATCCTGTGACAGATTTCGATTCTAGCCAACCGTCTTTTGGGGAGAAGACTCTATGGTTCGGCGTTTCATCATCGCCACGCTCTTGTTTTCGACAGGCCCGCTGGTCGGGATCGGCCAATGTCAAACCGCCCCTGCACCGCCACCACCACCGCCCCCGGTGGATTCGGCTCCGGCCGAAGTCGCGGCGATGCAGGCGGGTGACGAAGCCACAAGCGATTGCGATCCTGCGGCGGCGGCCCGCGTTGGCGTGCTTGAAACGCTGGTGACCAAGCAAAGGACGTATATCAAGGCGCTCGAAGCCCGCATTCGCCATCTTCAGGGGCATTGAAATGGCCGAAAATTCAACGAATACGCTCCTGGCAAACAGCCAGACCGCCCCTGATGCTGCTGCAGTTGAGCTGACCGAGGATGACGCGCAGCTTGCCGCCCTCAAGAAATCGGTCTCGGATGTCGAGGTAAAGGCCGCCGCAATCAGCCACGCCGCGCAACAAAGTACGCCCAGCGGTTGGTGGACAACGCACAGCGCCATGACAATGAGCGCCTCGGTCCTCCTCTTCGGCGCAGCCGTCATCGCGATCGCGACCTTTACGGCCAAGAAGCAGCAATCGACGCTGGAGGAAGCACTGCGGCTATACGGCACCATCATGGTGATCACGATGGCGGTGTTCCTCGTCGTGGCGGGCTATAGCGATCAGCAAATTGCCGCGCCGCTTGGCCTGCTCGGGACGATTGCCGGCTATCTGCTCGGCCGGACGACCAAGCCGAACGACCAGGCCTGACCGCAAGGAATGCTTGTCCCTTTGGCTCACGTTCCCTACCTGTTCACCGATGAGTCTCCCCGCCCCCCAGAGTCCGGCGTCCCCCGACGATCCCCCCTATCTGCGCGGCCTCAACGCCCCGCAGCGTGAAGCCGTACTCACCACCGAGGGCCCCGTGCTGGTTCTTGCGGGCGCCGGCACCGGCAAGACCGCTGCGCTCACCGCGCGCCTCGCGCACTTGCTCAACACGCGGAAAGCCTGGCCGAGCGAAATCCTGTCGGTCACCTTTACCAACAAGGCCGCGCGCGAGATGCGGCACCGCGTCGGGCGGCTGGTCGGCGATGTCGTCGAGGGGATGCCGTGGCTCGGCACCTTCCACGCGATCGGCGCGAAGATGCTGCGCCGCCACGCCGAGTTGGTCGGCCTGCAAAGCAATTTCACGATCCTCGATACCGACGACCAGTTGCGCCTGCTGAAACAGCTCATCCAGGCCGCCGATCTCGACGAAAAACGCTGGCCCGCGCGCTCGCTCGCCGGGCTGATCGACGGTTGGAAGAACAAGGGCCTCACCCCAGCGCAAATCGATGCGGGCGAATCCGAGCTCTACGCCAACGGCCGCGGTCAGGAACTCTACGCCGCCTATCAGGCCCGCCTGATCGCGCTCAACGCCTGTGATTTCGGCGACCTGCTGCTGCACATGCTCGTCATCCTGCAGCGCGACCGCGACGTGCTCGCCGACTATCAGCGCAAATTCAAATACATCATGGTCGACGAATATCAGGACACTAACAGCGTCCAGTACCTCTGGCTCCGCCTCCTCGCGCAAGAGCGCAAGAACATCGCTTGCGTCGGCGATGACGACCAGTCGATCTATTCATGGCGCGGCGCGCAAGTCGAGAATATCCTGAAATTCGAAAAGGATTTCCCCGGCGCCAAGATCATTCGGCTCGAACAGAATTACCGCAGCACCCCGCACATCCTCGCCGCCGCGAGCGGAGTTATCGCCAACAACTCCGGCCGCCTCGGCAAGCAGCTCTGGACCGAGCTCGACGCGGGCGAGAAGGTCAAAGTGCTCGGCGTATGGGACGGCCCCGAGGAAGCGCGCCGCGTCGGCGAGGAAATCGACACAGCACAACGCGCTGGCAAGAGCCTCGACGACATCGCCATCCTGGTCCGCGCGCAGCACCAGACGCGCGAGTTCGAGGACCGCTTCATCGCCACCGGGATCAACTACCGCATCGTCGGCGGCTTCCGCTTCTACGAACGCGCCGAAATCCGCGATGCGCTCGCCTATCTCCGTGTCGTCGCCCAGCCCGCCGACGACCTCGCCTTCGACCGCATCGTCAACGTCCCGAAGCGCGGCCTCGGCGACAAGGCGGTCGCGCGCGTCCACCAGCTCGCCCGCGCGCAAGGCATACCCCTCGTCACCGCCGCCGCGCGCATCCTCGACACCGACGAACTGACCGGTGCGGCGCGCAAGTCGCTCGGCAACCTCGTCATCGACATGGCGCGGTGGCGCGCGCAAGTGACCGAGATCCCGCACGGCGACCTAGCGCGCATCATCCTCGACGAAAGCGGCTACACGTCCGTGCTCCAGGCCGAGAAATCGGTCGAGGCCTCGGGCCGCCTCGAAAACCTCACCGAACTCGTCCGCGCGATGGAGGAATATGACAGCCTCGGCGCGTTCCTCGAACATGTCAGCCTCGTGATGGACAATGAAGCCGCCGTCGAGGAACCCAAGGTCACGATCATGACGATCCACGCCGCCAAGGGCCTAGAGTACGACACCGTCTTCCTCGTCGGATGGGAGGAAGGCCTGTTCCCCTCACAACGCGCGCTCGACGAAGGCGGCACCAACAGCCTCGAGGAAGAACGCCGCCTGGCCTATGTCGCGATCACCCGCGCGCGGCGCCGCGCGATCATCCTCCACGCCGCCAACCGCCGCATTTATGGCCAGTGGACCAGCAGCATCCCGAGCCGCTTCGTCGACGAACTGCCACTGGAACATATCGAATCCGAATCGAGCATGGCGGGCGGCGAAAGCCTGTGGCGCGCCAATTGGTCCGAACGCGCCGACCCCTTTGCCGATGTCGCGCGCGGCACCGGGCGCGGCCCCGGCTGGCAACGCGCGGCGGGGGGCGACGTGGCGAAACCGGGCGGCAGTTATGCGAGCCGCACCTTCACCCGCGAACCATCCCGCGTCCGCGAATCCAGCGCCCCCGCCGTCAGCATCGGCAACGCCGGCCGCGCGGATGTGTCGGTGGGGATGCGCGTCTTCCACCAGAAATTCGGCTACGGCGCGATCGCCGAGATCGAGGGCAACAAGCTCGAGATCGATTTCGAGACCGCCGGACGGAAACGCGTGATGGATAGCTTCGTGACGGTGGGGTGAGCCCGCTTAAGCCCCTCCCCTTAAGGGGAGGGGTTGGGGTGGGGCCGTTCAGCAAATACAATGCTGTGGTGCGGAGCGACCACGCCCGCAACATTGCTGCCCACACCAAAATGGACTATATACTTGGTCCAAGAGGACCCGCCCGATGCACATCTCCGTATCCGACGCAAAAGCCCATCTCACCGACCTCGTCCGCCGCGCCGAAGCCGGCGAAGAGATCACCCTAACCCGCCGCGGCGCGCCCACCGTCCGCCTCGTGCCGGTCGTGGCGACCGACCTGCGCGAACAGCGACGCCAAGCGCTCGATAAGTTCCGGGGAATCGCCAAAGGAAAGCCCGGAATGGAAGGCGTCACCGCCGCCACCATCGCCGATTTCCTTTACGACGAGAACGGCTGGCCCGCATGATCGCACTCGACGGCTCGGCCTTGTTCGCGGTGATCCTCGACGAGCCGATGGCCGAACGCTGCGACCAAGCTCTCCGGGCCGCAGGGACGGAGTTGATCATGTCGTCCGCTTCGCTGACCGAAACGCTGATCGTGGCGGCAGGCAAAAACCTGTACGACGAAATGCAAGCCTTCATCGCCGCGCTACAACCAACCATCATCCCCCTTACCGAACCTCGCGCCCGCGCCGCCGCCGATGCCTATCGCCGCTGGGGCAAGAACTTCCACCCCGCCCGTCTCAATCTGGGCGACTCCTTCGCCTACGCGCTGGCGATGGAACATGCCTGCCCGCTGCTGTTCGTCGGCAACGATTTCGCGCAGACGGATGTGGTTTCGGCGCTGGCGGGGTGAGGCGAAGACCACGCGCTATTTCGAGGAGCAGGTGCTGCGCAAGCGCCCTACCTGCAACGCGACTGGATCGCGGCGACGCTCGCCGACTCGCTCGCCCGCGAAACGCAGCCCGACGGCCGTATCCGCTGGTGGCGGCGGATCGATTTGCCGGAGTCGGACAAATCCTATATCCTTCGCGCTGTGACGCTCGAAGACGGCGAAACCGTCCACAACGCCTTCGTCGACCGCACCTATCGCGAGGCCCAGTGATGAAGCTGCATTATTATTACGCCGAGACCGACAGCATCTATATCGAACTGAATGCCGCCGACGGCGTGGAAACGCGCGAAGTCGCGGACGGCGTCAACATTGATCTGGATGCGACGGGGAATATCGTGGGGATCGACATCGATCATGCTTCGGCCAAGCTTGATCTCGCGACGCTGGAGACGACCGCGCTGCCGTTGCGGGATTTGAAGGCGGCTTAGCGCCACTGAAGTACGTTAACTTACACGAGGGTCTGGCGGCCCTGACGAATAAACGTCGAGGTTTCTCGATGCAGCCGCTTCAAATCATCGACCTGTGGCTGATTTTGAAGCGGCTGAAGGCGGTTTCTTATCTGTTCTGCCTTATCGAGCAGCCGCGCTTCACCGGAAAGAAGAAACGCTTTGATGGCCCGCTCAAGTGCTACCGCGCAATCCATTTCCGGCGCTTCCAGCGACATATCGAGCAGCAGCCCCTGATAGTCCGCTATATTCCCCAATTGGTCCAACGCCGCACGGATCTGATCCTCGAATCCTCCCTCCTCGCCCTCACTGAATTCGATCCAATCTGTGCGCTTCAGATCCGAGGGTGCGACGGCCTCCTTGGATTTTACGATCATGAGAGGCTTTCCAAACATTGCGGCAAAGCCGAGTTCAAGCGCGATGTTGGCAAGGGCGCTCGGGCGTGTCTCGTGCGAGAATATTGCGATCGTAAAAGCGGTCCCGCGGATCAGACCGATTATGCGCTCCAGATAGTCTTTGGCTCCCGTTGATCCCGTAGCATCAACGGTCTGCCAGCCTCGTAGTCCGCAACTCGCTACGACGGATGCTGCCATGACGCCATCGATCGCCGGAGGCGCTCCGATCTGGCGCATTACAAATGCGCGTCTGGGCATTAACCGAAGTGCCGGTAGGTCGATCGTTTCTTCGGAAAGTGGTGAAAAAATAAGCGGCAACGAGTTTACTTTTTGCTCGTTGGCGATTTGGCTTCTCTTATTCCCTTATATGGACCCGCAGTTTTTTTATGTTCGATAATGCGTCCGCTGCTGGTATCTATTTTGACATACCGCTTCGTGACCGGGTTCAATGCCTGAACCCGCCCTTTGACCGCGCCTTTGCGTGTTCCTTCACAGGTATTCGTCGCCACTATTCACCTGCCTCGCGGTCGATTCCGACCAAGATGAGGATACAATATGCAGATGCAAGACTCCCCCGCGATACTCGACAAAACTTTGTATGAGCGTCCAGCTCCGGACGCCCGCCAAGCAAATCGCCCTCCTCCCGCTGCGTGACGTGCAGCTTCGCCGCCGCGTCGGTTACCGACAGGCCGCGCGGCGTGACGATCTCGGCGCGCAACCACGCGCCGGGGTGGACCGCGAAACTGGAATGAAGCTTGATCGCCAACGTTTTGTTATAGCGAAACCCCGCCAAACTGTCAGCAACCTTTGCCGGCCGCCCATAATTCAGATATAGTCATTAAGCTAAATCGGGAACCGCGATGGACCGCATCAGCATCTCCGAAGCCAGGACGCATTTATGTGCGATTATCCGCCACGTCGAAGCCGGCGAGAGCGTCGAGATCACGCGGCGTGGCAAGGTAGTGGTGGTCATTAGACCCGTCGACCGTCCCAAACAGCCCGTCGATGTCGCAGCGCCCGACGCGCTGACCGCCGACATGACAATACAGACCGTTTCCGCTGGCCACCTCATCCGCCAGATGCGCGACACCCACCGCTATTGATCCCGGCGCTCGACCCCATATTGCCGCCGCACCAATCCTCGGCATCCCGCCTGGCACCCCCAGCCCCCCACAAAATCCGCTGTCCTACACCCCCCTCCCCGGCGCATAGACTCGTCGATGCGCGCCAAGCCCCGCCCCTCCGCCGCCCAATCTCCGCCCACACCCCAATCCGAGCCAGCGCCCGGCTTCGTCTTCACCCCCGTCCCCACCCGCACCGCGCGGCACGATGGCTGGACAGTGGCGCGGCAGCACGGCTTTCTCGATCACCTCGCGCGAACCGGCGTGGTCGCCGCCGCCGCCCGCGCGGTGGGCATGTCCGCGAAATCCGCCCAGCTGTTGCGTAAGCGGCCCGGCGCGGAGAGCTTCGCTGCGGCGTGGGCGCGGGCGCTCGAAGAAGGCCGCAGCCGCGCGTTCGACGCGGCGATGGCGCAGGGGTTCGACGGCGTGCTCGTGCCGATCCTGTATCGCGGACGGCAGGTCGGTACGCGCCGCGTCTATGACAACCGCGTGTTGCTCGCCGCGCTTCGCGTCATGCCGCCCATCGCCCGGCCGGCGCCGCCCCCGGAGCGAACGCGCGAAACGCCCAAGCCGGGGAAGCCCAAATGATCCGCCCGCGCACCACGACTCGTCACCCGAAACAAACGCTTCATCGCGCGGAAGGATCGACAGGGGCGCACCTTCATTACCTTTGCGATCGTGCTGGCATCCCCCGCCACGCCGTCGCATATGCCCTCGATGCTCTACCTCGCGCTCAAAGCCCTGATCTCCGGCCTCCTCATCGCCGCCGCCTCGACGCTGGCGAAGCGCTATCCCGGGTTCGGCGCGCTGGTCGCGTCGCTGCCGTTGGTGTCGGTGCTCGGCATGCTGTGGCTGTGGAACGACAAGCCCGACCCCGCGAACATGGCGGCGCATGTCCAGGCGACCTTCTGGTACGTGCTGCCCTCGCTGCCGATGTTCCTGGTGATCCCGGCCTTGCTGCGCGCAGGTCTCGGCTTCTGGCCGTCACTCGCCCTGGGCTGCGCGCTGACGATCGGCCTCTATGCGGGCATGGTCGCGCTCGCGCCGCGCTTCGGCATCGCGCTCTGATCAATGGATCTAACCTGTACCGGAGCCTACGATCGCATTCAGCAACCATCGGTAATCAGAGGCGTATTCCATCCTTAAGCCCGATCACCGGGCCGGAAGGATGCAGACATGAAGTTCACCCATCTCATCGCCGCCGGGCTTATGGTTGCCGGTCTGGGCGTAACCGCCACCGCGGCTTCGGCGCAGGACTATCGCGGCGACCGCGGCCATGGCCCGCGCTACGATCGTCGCGACGACCGCCGCGACGATCGCAATCATGGCCGCCATTATCGCGGGGATCGCGGGCGTCACTATGGCTGGAACAACCGCGGGCGCAATTGCCGCGTCGAGTGGCGGCATCACCGCCGCGTGACGGTCTGCTACCGCTAAATCGGCCAGCCGGGAGCGACGCCAAGCGCGCCGCTCCCGGCCTCATCCGAAAATGTAATATAGACGTCATAAAATCTTCACGCCATGGTGGGTAACGGTCTGCTCCGGACCTTCTTCGTCGGCGATCGATATCGTCTGCATATCAGGCGTATCCGCGTGGCCACCCCGACGACCTCCCTCTTCGCCATTCCAGCGCCGCTTTATCCCGGCAGCACGGCGCAGCGCGGGCTGATCGGGGGTCGCTGGATCGCGCTTGGCCTGGTGCTGAGCGTGGCGTGCGTGGCGGCATTGCTGTTCGATGCGCAGATGACGATCGATCCGCAGGACCCGATGACCTGGCTGTTTGCCGGCGTGCTGCTGCTGTTCGGCGTCACGCGCTACGTGCTGCGGCGCCCGCGCAGCGCGGCGCAGCGCGTCGCGCGCGACCTCAGCGAATCGGTTGGGGCCTTTATGGGCATCTCCCTGCTCGGCGCGACCGCGACCTATCCGCTGGCCGCCGCCACGCGTGGCGCGATCGATCCGTTGTTACAGGCGGTCGATGGCGCGCTGCATTTCGACTGGCTCGCCTGGTATCAGATGGTCGCGGCACACCGTTCGCTCCAACTGCTCGGCACCGCCGCCTATCAAAGCATCTACATCACCCCGGCGTTGATCCTTGGCTATTGTGCCTGGTCGGATCGGCGCGCGGAGGCACGCGGGTTTGTCGCATCGTTCTGGCTCACGGCGGTGCTGACACTGCTGCTGTTCCGGGTCATGCCCGCCATCGGCCCGCTCGCCACGCTGTGGCACGGGCCAATCCCGTATGTGCCCGAAAGCGCCCTGTACGAGGCCGATCTCCTCCCCATGCTGCGCCTGGGCAACGGCTATGTGGTCGATCTGGGGGCGCTGCGCGGGCTGGTTTCGGTGCCGAGTTTCCACACCGCGAGCGGCGTCGTCTATATCGCCACGGCCTGGCCGATGGCGCGGCTACGCTGGCCGGTACTGGCGCTCACCAGCGCAATGTTGCTGGCGACTCCGGTCGAAGGCACACATTATCTGGCAGACATGCTGGCGGGTGCCGCCGTCGCCATCGTCGCGGTGCTGGCCGTGGCCGCAGTGCGTCGGCGTCTGGCTTAGACTTCGACCGCCATCAACGCGGCGTCGCCATATTTCGGGTCGTTCGCCGCGAATAAGGGGTTGGCCGCGAAATTGCGCTCGGTCAGCCCGACGCCGTTCAGCCCGGCCAGCTTAAACGTCCCGAGTTTCACTTCCTTCGGCGGCTTGCCATCTCGCTCCACCACGACGCCATCGACGAACAGATCGTCATGCCGGGTGTAGATGATGTGCGGTGCCAGCGTAATGTCGGTGCGGTTATACGTGGCGCGCAAGCACCGCTTACGGACGATCGCCTCGAAAACGGTGGGGACAGGGCCGGCGGGAGCAGTGGCAGTGTTCATGGTAGCGCTATACCCAAAATGGTGCGGTGCAGCAAGCAACGACTGTGAAACCGATTGTTTCCGCGACGCATCGCAGGTTGAGTACAATGCGCTGACCCGCTAGCCGGGCGCGGTGACGCGCTTGCCCCTCTATTTTCCGGCTCGGGCCGCGATCCTCGTACTGCTGCTGTGCATGCTCGCGGTGCGCGTGGTCGTGCCGCAAGGATTCATGTGGGGCACCGGTGCCGACGGATCGCGCGCGCTGGTGTTGTGCTCGGGCATGGGTGCGCAAGCGCTGACGCCAATTGCCGCCGCCGCGCTCGCCGCGCAGCATCGCAGCGATCAACGCGACCACGACGGCAAGACCGCCGATCACCCCTGTGCCTTCGCCGCAGCGAGCCTAGCGGTCGATCTGGTCCGCGACGTCTATCCTGTCGCGAGCCAGCCTGCGCGCGCCGCTACGCCGAGCCTGCTCCACATCTTCGCCCGCCCCGGTCTTGGCCTCGCCGCCCCGCCGCCGCCCAAGACCGGACCACCCGCCTCCGCCTGACGCCGTTTCCTTCCCGTCAGACGAAAGCCCATTTCATGAAAATTACGACCTCGCGCGCCGCCGTGCGCGCGCTGGCGCTGCTGGCATCCGCCGCTGCGCCCTATGCCGCTTATGCCGAAGCCGACGACCAGCGCGACATCGTCGTCACCGCCCAAAAGGGAGGCCCGATCGAGCAGGCCCCCTCGACCAGGGCCAGCATCACCGCCCGCCAGATCGAAGAACAGGTGAATGCGGTCAACATCGAGGACACGCTTAAATACCTGCCGAGCCTGGTCGTGCGCAAACGCCATATCGGCGACACGCAGTCCCCGCTCGCCACGCGCACGTCGGGCGTGGGTGCCAGCGCACGCAGCCTGATTTACGCCGATGGCGCGCTCTTGTCGGCGCTGATCGGCAACAACAACACCAGCGCCTCCCCGCGCTGGGGCCTGGTGTCACCGCAGGAGGTGGCACGGATCGACATCCTCTACGGCCCGTTCTCGGCGGCCTATCCCGGCAATGCGATCGGCGCGGTGGTCGACATCACGACACGCTTGCCCGAGGCGCTGGAGGGCGAGGTTAACGCCGGCATCAGCCTCCAGAACTTCAAACAATATGGCACCAGCCGCGCGCTCCCGGCATCGAGCTTTGGCGCGACGCTCGGCGACCGCGTCGGGCCGCTCGCGGTGTTCGCGAGCTTCAGCCACGTAACGAGCGACAGCCAGCCGATCGCCTATGTCACCGCGAACCGCCCGACGACTCCGAGCGCGACCGGTGCGCCAAGCACCGGCGGCTATGACGACGTCAACCGCACCGGGGCCGCGATCCGCGTGATCGGCGCGGGCGGGTTCGAACATCAAATGCAGGATTTTGCCAAGCTTAAACTGGCGCTCGACGTTACCCGCGACATCCGCCTCACCTATGTCGGCGGGCTGTTCCGCAACGGCACCGATTCGACCGCCGAAAGCTACCTGCAAAACGCCGCCGGTCCGGTCTATGCCGGATCGCTCAACATTGACGGCTATGCCTATACCGTCGCGCCGAGTGCGTTTTCGAACAACGTCTACAGCTATGACCAGCGCCATTGGTCGCACAGCTTCAGCGCCACCGGATCGACCGGGCGGATCGACTGGCAAGTCATCGGCACGCTCTACGATTTTGCGCGCGACGAGCAACGCGTCGCTGGCACCGCCTTGCCCGGCGCGACCAACGGCGGCGCGGGGACGATCACCCGGCTCGATGGCACCGGCTGGTACACCTTCGATACCAAGGCGCTGTGGCAAGCGGGTGGCGGGCATCGCATCGGTGCGGGCTATCACCGCGATCGCTACACGCTGGCCAGCAACCGCTACGCCACCACCGACTGGATCGCCGGATCACAAAGCGCGCTCAACCTCGCCTCTAGCGGAAAGACCCAGACCAATGCCGTGTGGGCGCAGGACGCCTGGACGATCGCGCAGCCGCTGACGGTGACGCTCGGCGGGCGCTATGAGTGGTGGAAGGCGTATGACGGCGTCAATTTCTCGCCGACCTTTCTGCCGATGCCGACGATCCTGCAGCCGACCCGTTCCGCCAATCGCTTCTCGCCCAAGGCGGCGCTCGCCTGGACCCCGGCAAAGGACTGGAAAGTCTCGCTATCGTTCGGTGAGGCGTACCGCTTCCCGACCGTCACCGAACTCTATCAGGCGGTCACGGTCGGCGCGAACCAGCAATCGCCCAACCCGACGCTCGGGCCCGAACGCGCGCTTTCGGAGGAACTGGCGATCCAGCACGGCGATGGCGACCGCTACGTCCGCCTGTCGCTGTTCAACGAGGTGATCAGCGACGCGCTGCTTTCGCAGACCGGGTTGCTCCCCGGCGGGGCCAGCGTCGCCTTCGTGCAGAATGTCGACCGTGTCCGCACCCGCGGCGTCGAACTGGCGCTGGTCGAGCGCGATTTGCTGCCACGCTTCGATCTGTCGGGCAGCTTGACCCTGGTCGATCCGCGGATCGTCGCGAACGCCGCTTTGCCGACCGCGATCGGCAAACGCCCGCCGCAAATCCCGCTGCGCAAGGCGACGATCGTCGCAACCTATCGCCCGACCGACGCGATCTCGCTGACCGCCGCCGCGCGCTATGCCAGCCGCAGCTATGGGACGATCGACAATAGCGAGCCGGTGTCGTTCACCTATCAGGGGTTTGGCAGCTACGTCGTCGCCGATCTGCGCGCCAATTTTCGTGTGACCCCGCATTGGCAAATGGCGGTCGGTCTGGACAATGTCGCCAACCGCAAATATTTCCTTTTCCACCCCTTTCCGCAGCGCACGATGAGCGCGGAGCTGACGTACAGGTTGTGATATGCCCTACCCGCTGATCGCCTCGCTCAACCTGTCGCCCCACCCAGAGGGCGGCTGGTACCGCGAGACGATGCGCCAGCCTGCGCCCGATCCTGCCAGCGGGGGCAAGCCCGACACAAAGGAGCCGCGCGGGCTGGCGACGGCGATCCTGTTCTTGCTCGAGGACGGGAAGCGCTCGCACTGGCACCGCGTCGATGCCACCGAACTATGGCTGTGGCACGCCGGGTCGCCGCTCACCGTGCGGATCGGCCAGGAGCAGCATCTGCTAAGCGGCGAAACCCCGCAGGCGCTCGTCCCGCCCGGCGCGTGGCAATCGGCCGAGGCGCGCCTCGGTTGGGCGCTGGTCAGTTGCGTCGTGACCCCGGCCTTCGATTTCGGCGGTTTCGAACTCGCGCCGCCGGGGTGGTCGCCCGCCTGACAAAGCTGCCTGACGGAACCGTGCGCCGCTTTGCCCGTTCGGGCAGGGAAGGAGAGCGACGATGTCCAATCAAGCTGAAATCGAACATAAATTCTGGAAGGCCCTGCGCTCGGATATGACCGTGATGCTTGGTCTGGCCGGGGTCGATGAAGGCCACACGCGCCCGATGACCGCGCAGCTCGACGGTGATGCGGATCGCGGGCCGATCTATTTCTTCACCTCGACCGAAACCGAACTCGTGTCGGAACTGACACCGGGCAGCCGCGCGGTCGCGACCTTCGCATCCAAGGGCAATGACGTATTCGCGACCATCCACGGCACGCTCAGCGCCGATAATGATCGTGCGGTGATCGACCGGCTGTGGAACAGCTATGTCGCGGCCTGGTATGAAGGCGGCAAGGACGATCCCAAGCTGCAATTGCTCCGCCTCGATGCCGAGCGTGCGCAGATCTGGGTCGATGCCTCGAGCCTGCTCGCCGGCGTGAAGGTCATGCTCGGGATCGATCCGAAACAAGACTATAAGGATAAGGTCGCCGAGGTTTCGCTGGCGTAACGCCACTCGCGACCACCCTCTTGTCATCCCCGCGAAAGCGGGGACCCAGCTCCTGCCGTGGGAAATGGGCCTGCTGCTTTGTGGGGATGACAATGTCGGCTCCGGTAGGCAAAGGCAGCGCGTGACCACCTCCGATCCCGCCGACGGCCTGCCCCTCCCCCGCCGCTATGCCGCGATCGGCGCGTTGTGCCTCGGCACCGCGCTCATCATCATCGACGGCGGCGTCGCCAACATCGCGCTCCCGACAATCGCGCGCGAACTGCATATCGATCGGTCGTCGGTCGTCTCGGTCGTGACCGTCTATCAGCTGATGCTCGTGATGTTGCTGCTCCCCTTCGCCGGGCTGGGGGAACGCGTCGGGCTCAAACGCCTCTACCAATGGGGTCAATTGCTGTTCGCGGTCGCGACGTTACTGTGTTTCTTCGCCAAGAGCCTGCCCTTTCTGCTGATCGTACGCGGCGCGCAGGCGATCGGCGCGGCGGCGGCGCTAAGCGTGTCCTCAGCGCTGATCCGCGCGACCTATCCGACAAAGCAGCTCGGCAGCGGCCTCGGCATCAATTCCGCGATCGTCTCGGCGGGGGCCGCGCTTGCCCCGACGCTTGGTGGTTTGATCCTCGGCATTGCGCCGTGGCCGTGGGTGTTCGCCAGCGCCGTGCCGTTCGCGATCGGCTCGCTCATCCTCGGTCGCGCGCTGCCCGATACCCCGCCGCGCGATACGCCGTTCGACGTGATCGGCGCGGTGATGTGTGCGGGGATGTTCGGCCTCGTCATCGGCGGGCTGGAAAGCGGCGTGCATGGCGACAGTCCGGTCGTCTCGGTCGCGATCGTGCTCAGCGGGGCGTTGCTCGGCGTCTATTTCGTCCGGCGCCAACGGCGCGAGCGCGATCCGATCCTGCCGATCGACTTGCTGGCGCAGCCTGTGCTGCGGCTGTCGGTGATCGGGGCCTATACCGCGTTCATCGCGTCGATGACGCTGATCATCTCGATGCCGTTTCGGCTGCAAAGCGAGTTCGGCTTCTCGCCGGTCGAGATGGGGCTGCTGATGGCACCGTGGCCGCTGACCAACATCGTCGTTGCGCCGCTGTCGGGCTGGCTCTCGAACAAGATTCCGGCGGGGGTGCTGGGCGGGGTCGGCATGGCGATCTCGATCGTGGCTTTGGTGCTGATCGCCTATTTGCCGCCGCATCCAACGCATTTCGACGTGATCTGGCGAATGGCGCTGTGCGGTGGCGGGTTCGGGACCTTCCTGCCGCCCAATGCGCGCCTCATCATCGGCAGCGCGCCGCGCGAACGCGCCGCGGCAGCGGGCGGGCTGGTCTCGACGACGCGGCTGCTCGGACAGACTACCGGCGCGACGCTGGTGGCGGCGCTGCTGGCCTTCGGCATCGGCAACGGCGCGACTCCGCCGCTGGTGGCAGCGAGCCTTGCGCTGGTCGCCGGGCTGTGCAGCCTCGCCCGTCTCCGCCCGTCGATCCGCATGCCACCATCCGACGAAGTCGCAGAGTCGGTGGCGACGCTCAAACAGTCGCGTTAACGCTTGGCCGCTTCCGCGCTGTACGCCGCGCTCAGCGTGCCTTTGGCGGTCGCGATCGGCAGCAGCGTCGGGTAGAATTGCACGAACGTCGTGTCGACCGCCGCGTGTTGCTGGTGGCAGCTATAACACGTCGCGCCATACGGGATCAGCGACGTCGCCTGTTTCGCATCGACAGCGAAAAAGCCCCAGCCGTCCTTGAAGCGCTGCGAATCACGGACATGGATTTCCAGCGCCAGCGGCGCGCCCGCCTGATACGATCCGTGCAGATTGATCGATCCTTTGCTGTTCGATCCGCGTATTTCAAGCACCATCACCGTGCCTTCGGGCCAATGTCCGGTGTTACGGAACGCAAGCTCGGACGCGGGATCGACGAAGACGCTATCGAATGATGGGTTCGCTTTCGCATTGGCAACCGCATTGTAGCTCATGCCGAGGCCCGAGCTCAGATACGTCCAGTGCCGATAGTCCGCCGGAAAGACGAGATTGCCCTTCGCATCGAACTGCGCCGCAACGCGCTCGACCGGGGCGGCAGAGCTTGCCGCTGCGAACACCAGCACTGCAGTGATCAACGCTGCTCCCCCCAAACCGCGCATCAGAACACCGCCTTCCCGTCCCCGCCCAACATCGCCTTGCGCACCAGCGGGATTGGCGGTCCGCCGTAACGCAGGAATTCGTCGTGGAACGCCTTCCACGACGCCCGCCCGCCATGCGTCGCGGTCCAATCCTCGCGCAGCTTGCGGATCATCAACTTGCCCATGGTATAGTTCAGATAGGCCGGATCATACGTCCCGCGCGCCGATTGCTGCTTCGCATTGCCCTCGTCCTGATAGCATTGCTCGACGAACATTTTCCGCGACTGCTCCTGCGTCATCGTGCCGCTGTGCAGCCCGATGGCGGACAGATAGCGGCAATTACGCAGCAACGCGTTCGACAGCTGCCCGACATGCGTCTCGGCATCGCCCTTATGCAGCCCCGCCTCCCACATCATTTCCTCGGCATAATGCGCCCACCCTTCCGCAAAGGCATAACCCACAAACAACCGCCCGAAGATCGAGGGCGAGGCGTTGGCGTGGCGGAATTGCAGGAAATGCCCCGGCATCACTTCGTGGACCGAGGTAAACAGCAAATCCATCTTGCCGGGGATGAAGCCCTCCTGCTCGGCCTTGCTCCACGACGGGTCCGGCGGGGAGATGTAATAGACCGACGGGATGCCCTTCTCGAACGGCCCGGGCGGATCGATATACGCGCTGTTCTGCCGGTTATAGGGCGGGCTTTCCTCGACCAAAGCTTGCTCCTGATCGGGGATCGTCACGACGTCGTTGGCGAGCACGAAGGCGCGCAGTTCGGGGATTTGCTTGCGCGCCTCGGCGACCGGATCGTTGTTCACGGGCTTGTTGGCGTTCATCTTGGCCATGCACGCCGGGATCGTCGCGCCCGGCGCGAACTGCCTGCACGCCTCGGCCAGCGCCTTTTGATTGCGCAGCAGATCGGCCTCCCCCGCCGCCTTCAGCGTGGCGAGCGGCACATCGACCCCCTCGGTCTGCTTGATCATGCGCGAAAAGCGTTCGGCCCCCAGCGCGAAGTCCTGCGTGGCATTCGGGCGCTGCTTCTCCAGATGCGCCGCCAGATCGTGCATTGCCTGCGACGCGACAATCGCGGCCTTGTCGAACTCCTCCTGCAAGGCCGGGCTCTTCACCGCGGCAAACGCCTTTTTCGCGTCCCCCGTATAATAATCGCCAAAACCGTTGAACGCCGCGACGCCGTAATTGATGTAGCTGAGCGGCATCGGCGTCTTGAGGTTCGCCTTGATCTGCGCGGCGGCAGCGGGAATTTTGCGCATGAAGGTCACGATCGCGCGCATCCGCGTCGGCGTATCGGCATAGTTGCGCGCGATATAGACATTAGGGTCGAGGCCCGCATTCACATACCAGGCCGGGTTCTTGTGCGGAAAATCGGCATCCTCGAGCCAGAACAATTTGCCCGACGCGACCGTCACCAGATAATCACGCTCGAACGCTTCGTCCTTGCTCAGCTTGGTCGCATCGAATGCCTTAGCCTTGTCAATCGCCTCACGCAGGAAGGCACCTTGCCGCTTCAGCCCGCCCGGCGTCCAGTCACCCAGCCCGCCGTCGAAATCGTGCCGACCCTGATACACCGCATCGGCCGGCGAAACCTTAAACCAATCCTCGATGAAAGTGTCGCGAAAGCTCTTCCAGTCGGTCGTCGGCAAGGTGGCGAGCGCGGCCATCGAACCCTTCGGTTCGGGCGGGGCGGACGCGCACGACGTCAGCGCCAGAGCGGCGATCCCGGCCAACAAAACTGAACGCATAGCTGCTCCCTCGATTCGGTATGGCCCGACGCTGGCAGTTTGCGACGGATCACGCCAGCCCAGGGGAACGCGGCGACGGGCGGAAATGCCGCTGCGCGCGGTTGCTGTCTCCACGTTAGCGCGAGGACGAGCGCATTAAGATGTGCGCTGCACTACTTTGTCAGTGGGACGATCATATCGTCTTTATGCACCACGCCGAGGTTCTTGAGCGCCAGTTCCTCGACCATGTCCGGGTCGGCGTGGCGCGGGTCGAGCAGCGCCACGCGATTCTTCAAATCCGCCCGGTTTTTGTCGAGCATCGCGAGCTCGCGTTGCTTCACCGTCAATTGCCGTTCGATATCGCCGTAAGCCAGCGCGCCGTTCGGCCCGAAAATCGCATAGCCGCCGAAGAACACGCCGACGATTAGCAACGCCGCCGGCGCGATCGCACGGCGGAGGATGGTGCGGAGGGTTGAACGTTTCTTGGCCACGGACCTGACTTTCGCGCATCGCGACTCGCGGATCAAGCCCGTATTTCTACGATGGTTAAATTCTCATGACAGAGCGCCCGGCGTAAACCGCAGCACCCTCCAGTTCCTCCTCGATCCGGATCAGCTGGTTGTATTTGGCGAGCCGGTCGGAGCGCGCGAGGCTGCCCGTCTTGATCTGCCCGCAATTGGTCGCAACCGCCAAATCGGCGATGGTCGAGTCCTCGGTCTCCCCCGAGCGATGCGACATCACCGCGGTATAGCCCGCGCGTTGCGCCATCGAAACGGCTTCGAGCGTTTCGGTGAGCGTGCCGATCTGGTTGACCTTAACCAGCAGCGAGTTGGCATAGCCGCCCTCTATCCCGCGCTTCAGCCGCTTGGGATTGGTCACGAAGAGATCGTCGCCAACGAGCTGGACCTTATCGCCGACCATGTCGGTGAGCGCCTTCCAGCCCTCCCAATCGTCCTCGCTCATGCCGTCCTCAATCGAAAAGATCGGATAACGCCGAGTCAGGTCAGCGAGATATTCGGCCATTTCGTGGCTCGACAGGCTCTTGCCCTCGCCCGAGATCTCATATTTGCCGTTCTTGTAGAATTCGGTCGCGGCGCAATCGAGCGCGAGCATCACGTCGTCACCGGGGGTGTACCCCGCCGTCTCGATCGAGCGCAGGATGAATTCGATCGCTTCGTTGGTTGAGGCGATGTTGGGCGCGAACCCGCCTTCGTCGCCGACCGAGGTCGCCAGACCCTTGTCGTGCAGCGCCTTTTTGAGCGTGTGGAAGATTTCCGAGCCGCAACGCACCGCCTCGATCATCGAGCTGGCGCCGACCGGCACGATCATAAATTCCTGAAAGTCGATCGGATTGTCGGCATGTTCTCCGCCATTGATGATGTTCATCATCGGCACCGGCAGCACATGCGCCGACACCCCGCCGACGTAGCGATAGAGCGGTAAAGTCCGCGCATCCGCCGCCGCCTTCGCAACCGCCAGGCTGACGCCGAGGATGGCGTTCGCACCAAGACGGCTCTTATTCTCGGTCCCGTCGAGGTCGATCATCGTCGCGTCGATTTCGCGCTGATCCTCGGCTTCGAGGCCCGCAACGGCATCGGCAATCTCGCCATTGACGGCATCGACCGCGCTTTGCACGCCCTTGCCGCCCCAGCGGCTCTTGTCGCCGTCGCGCTTTTCGACCGCTTCATGCGCGCCGGTCGAGGCGCCCGAAGGCACGGCCGCGCGACCGAAACTGCCGTCTTCGAGCATCACCTCGACCTCCACCGTGGGGTTACCGCGACTGTCGAGGATCGTGCGCGCGTGAATGTCGATGATTGCGGTCATGGAACGATCCTTCTAACTGTCGGACACAGGTTTGCGCGTGCCTCTATCGGCTAAGTCCCGCGCCCGCAATTCGTTGGGACTTGGGAACTAGGGCAGGCGCTTACCGGTTGTGTATTCTAGATCATCAATGAAGGGCGCTTGTCATGGCTACCACCCCCGACTCTGCAAACGCATCGACCACGACCGAACATCTCGACGCCGCCGCCGATGCGGCACGCTCTGCCGCAGACGAGACCGTCAAAGCCGGCGTCACCGCCTCGCAACTGTTCAAGGATAGCGCGGCCAAGATCGGCAAGGACGCGGTCGACCGCGCCAAGTCCTATGCCGAGGATGGCAAGGCCCGTGCCGGCGGCGCGCTCGATGAGATCGTCAAGATGATCAACGACGCCGCCGGCACCGTCGATGAAAAACTCGGCGAGCAATACGGCCAATATGCGCGCACCGCCGCCGACAAGGTCGCGGGCTTTTCCGAAGGCTTGAAGGCCAAGGAACTCGACGATCTGATCGAAGACGCGCGCGGCTTTGTCCAGAAAAGCCCGGCGATCGCCATCGGGACGGCGGCTGCGATCGGCTTCGTGCTGGTGCGGCTGATTCAGTCGGGCATGGCGGCCGACACCGACGACAAGTCCTGAGCTGGATCGCCGGGGGGTAATGATGGACGACGCGGCGCGCGAGCAACCGGGCGAAGATGATAGCATCGCGTCGCTCCTTGCGCGCGCGTTGGCCGATGCCGAGCACCTCGCGCGCGCCGAGATCGAACTGCAAAAGGCAAAGGTTGTCGCGCGGATCGATGAGGCGCGTAATGGCGTTTTATTGCTACTCGCCGCCGTTGCGACCGCAGCGGTTGCGGTCACCGCGCTCGTCGTCGGTATCCTGATGGTACTAACGCCCTTGGTCGGACCCGCAGCGGCAACCGCCATCGTGGTAGGAACGCTCTTATTGGTATCGGCGCTGCTTGGTTGGTTGGCGATGCGGCATTTCAAGCTTCTGTTCGGCACAGCGGAGGAAGGGCCGTGACGGGACGCGCGATCAGAGCGCGCCTCGCCCTGGCGCAAGCACGATCCGAGGCGGCCCGCGCGCGCCTTTCGGGGACGATCAACGCGTTACAACGCCGTGCCACACCCCAGGCGCTGGCGCAGGATGTCGCGGAAACTCTCAAAGCACGGGGTATCGATGCGCTGAACGGCCTTGCCGCGACCGCCAAACGAAAACCGCTGCACGTTGGGCTCGCCGTGACGCTGCTCGGTCTGTTCTTGGCGCGGCATCAGATTGCGCGCCTTTTGCGGCGACGTGGCCGTACCGCGGCACGCGCGCGCGCCCCTTCCCCCAAACAAGGATCTTCGAAATGACCGAAGCGAAACCTGCCAAGACGCGCAGCAAGCAAGCCGTGGCGAAAGTCCGCACGTCCGCCTCCAAGGCTATTGAAGCCACGTCGGACACCGCACGCGATCTGGCACGCAAGACCGCCGAGGGGATCGAAGCCAATCCGGTCGGCGTGCTGGCGGGCGGCGTCGCGCTTGGCGTGTTGCTGGGCGCTTTCATGCCGCGCAGCGAGCACGAAGCAAAGCTCCTCAGACCGGTCGGAAAACGGATCAGCGACACCACGCGCGGCGCGTTCGATGCGGCGAAGGATACCGCCAAGGCCGAACTCGACGTGTTGGGCTTCACGCGCACCGCGGCGCGCGATCAGGTCGGCAAGATGCTCGGCGGCGTGGTGCGGACGCTTGCCACTGCTGGTGCCGCAGCCGTCGTCGCTGCAAAGGCGCAACCGGTCGCGCAGGAAGCGCCCGCCCCGGCCGCAAAAAAGACTGCGGCCAAAAAAGCGAAGCCCAAAGCCTAATCTTTTCGCGAAAGGTTCCCGAACGGCCAGCGCGCGCCTAAGACGAGGAGAACCGTCACGCCTATCGGGACCAGACTATCATGAGCAAGCTCCACCTCGTCTTCGGCGGTCGCGTGTCCGACCCACGCACGCTAGATTTTGACGACCTCGATTCAATCGAGATTGTCGGCGTGTTTCCGGATTACGCCAGCGCCGAAAAGGCGTGGCGCGCCGCTGCACAGCGCACCGTGGACGATGCTGAAATGAAGTTCGTGGTGGTCCACCTGCACCGGCTACTGCAGCCGGATCTGCTGGCACCGGGTGCGTAAAGCAGGCGCGCTGCCGCCCCGCTACAATCACGCTTCCCCGGCGAATGCCGGGGAAGCGAGGGAATGAAAGTCGCGCGGCCTTATAACCGCGCCCCAGCGTCAGATGAATTCGATCTTCGACACGACGTAATAGCGGTCGCCAGACGGAACGGTCACTTCGACTTCGTCTTCGAGCCTGCGCCCAATCAACGCGCGACCAAGCGGCGAATTATATGAGATACGGCCACCCTTGGCATCCGCCTCGGTCTGGCCGACGATCTGATATTTGATGGGCTTGTCGTCCTCGTCGAGCAGGGTCACCGTCGCGCCGAACACGACCTTATCGCCCGACAACTCGGTCGGGTCGATGATCTGCGCGCGCGACAATTTGTCCTCGATGTCGCTGATCGAGGCTTCGATCTGGCCCTGCCGCTCCTTGGCGGCATGATATTCGGCATTTTCCGAAAGATCCCCGTGCGCGCGTGCTTCCTCGATCGCGTCGACGATCGTCGGGCGCTCGGCTTTCAGGCGTTTCAGGTCCGCATTGAGCCGGTCATGGCCCTCTTGCAGCATCGGCATCTTCTCAACGGTAGCCATCCCTGTCGTCCTTCGTCTTCAAAATCACCCGGTTGGCCGGTCCGTCTGGACCTGCCCGCACGCTGTTCTCATGTGGGGGATTAGGTGTGCGAGTGCGAATAATAGGATTGCAACGGCTTTACTTCAAGACTGCGCGTTGAAAGCGCCACGATTGCCTGTGCCGCCTCAACGCTGGCAGGGGCAGTCGTGAAGTACGGAATTTTCAATGCGAGCGCCGAACCGCGGATCGGCGAGGAGTCCTTGAGGCTTTGCCAGCCTTCGGTCGTGTTGAAGATCAAGTCGATCCCGCGATCCTTGATCCGATCGACAATGTGCGGCCGCCCCTGCGCGACCTTATTGACGCGCTCGACCGTCACGCCGTGTTCGGTCAGATAATCCGCCGTGCCTGAGGTCGCGACGATCGTGAAGCCATGCTCCGCCAGCGCACGCACGGCAGGCAGGATTACCGGCTTGTCGCCATCCTTGACGCTCACGAACACCGCGCCGCCCTTGGGCAGCACCGTGCCCGCACCCAATTGCGATTTGGCAAAGGCGAGCGTGAAATCCTGATCGATCCCCATCACTTCGCCCGTGCTCTTCATTTCGGGCGACAGCACGGGATCGACCCCGGGGAATTTGTTGAACGGGAACACCGCTTCCTTGACCGCATAATAATCAATGTGGCGATTGATCTTCGGGAGATCGGCGAGCTTCTCGCCTGCCATCACGCGCGCGGCGATCTTGGCGATCGGCGCGCCGATCGCCTTGGCGACGAACGGCACCGTCCGACTGGCGCGCGGGTTGACCTCGATCAGATAGACGAGGCCCTCCTTCACCGCGAACTGGATGTTCATCAGCCCGACGACCGAAAGCGCATGCGCCAGCGCGACGGTCTGCCGCTCGATCTCGGCGATGACCTCGGCGGACAGTGAATACGGCGGGATCGAACAGGCCGAGTCGCCCGAATGGACCCCGGCTTCCTCGATATGCTGCAGCACGCCCGCGACGGTGACATCCGTCCCGTCGCAAATCGCGTCGACATCGACTTCGATCGCGTCGCGCAGATATTGGTCGATCAGCACGGGGGAATCGCCCGACACTTGCACCGCGGTCTGGATATATTCCTCGAGCTGCGGGCGTCCGTCGACGATCTCCATCGCGCGCCCGCCGAGCACGTAACTCGGCCGCATCAGCACCGGATAGCCGATCCGCTCGGCCACCGCGACCGCCTCGTCGCGGCTGCGCGCAATCCCGTTGGCGGGCTGGCGCAATCCGAGCTTGTCGATCAGCGCAGCGAAGCGTTCGCGATCCTCCGCCAGATCGATCGCATCGGGTGACGTGCCCAGGATCGGGATGCCCGCATCCTGCAACGCCTGCGCCAAATTGAGCGGGGTCTGCCCGCCAAACTGAACGATCACACCGTGCAGCGTCCCGTTCGACATTTCGACATGCAGGATTTCCAGCACGTCTTCGGCGGTCAGCGGTTCGAAATACAACCGGTCGCTGGTGTCGTAATCAGTCGATACCGTCTCCGGATTACAATTGACCATGATCGTCTCATAGCCCGCATCGGCGAGCGCGAAGCACGCATGGCAGCAGCAATAATCAAACTCGATCCCCTGCCCGATCCGGTTCGGCCCGCCGCCCAGGATCACGACCTTCTTGCGGTCGGTCGGCATGCTCTCGCATTCGGGTTCGCCGAAGCTCGGCGCTTCGTAGGTCGAATACATGTACGGCGTCTTGGCATCGAATTCGGCGGCGCAAGTGTCGATCCGCTTGAACACCGGGCGCACGCCGAGCTTGTGGCGCAGCGCGCGCACCTCGGCCTCGGTCGTCCCGCCGGTCATCGCCTGGACGACATCGTGGATCAGCCCGCCGCGCGCCATCGGCCGCTCGCGCAGATTTGCGGAGTTGAGTGCGAGGAAGGCGAGCCGCTTGTCGCTGAAGCCCATGGATTTGAGGCGCCGCATCCCCGCCGCATCGCGCGGCAAGCCATCGGTCGCGACCTCGTTCTCCGCCGCGACGATTTCGGCGATGCGGTCGATGAACCACGGGTCGAACTTCGCCAGCGCGTGCACCTCGGCGACGGTGAAGCCCTCGCGCAGCGCCTGCGCCGCGACCAGCAGCCGGTCAGGCGTGGCCACCGCAAGCGCGGCCTCGATCTCGGCACGGGGAGCGCCAACGAGGCGATCGACCATATTGAAGCCCGACAGCCCGGTCTCGAGTCCACGCAGCGCCTTCTGCAGCGATTCGTGGATGTTGCGGCCGATCGCCATCACTTCGCCGACCGACTTCATCGCGGTCGACAGCACGTTGCTCGACCCCTTGAACTTCTCGAACGCGAAGCGCGGGATTTTGGTCACGACATAATCGATCGTCGGTTCGAACGCCGCCGGGGTCGCGCCGGTAATATCGTTGGTGATCTCGTCGAGCGTGTACCCCACCGCCAACTTGGCCGCGACCTTGGCGATCGGGAAGCCGGTCGCCTTCGACGCGAGCGCCGAGGAGCGCGACACGCGCGGGTTCATCTCGATCACGATCAGGCGGCCGTCCTTCGGATTGACCGCAAACTGCACGTTCGAACCGCCGGTTTCGACACCGATCTCACGCAAGCAAGCGATGCTCGCATTGCGCATGATCTGATATTCCTTGTCGGTCAGCGTCAGCGCCGGCGCGACGGTGATCGAATCGCCGGTGTGGACGCCCATCGGATCGACATTCTCGATCGAGCAAATGATGATGGCATTGTCGTTGCGGTCGCGCACGACCTCCATCTCATATTCTTTCCACCCGATCAGCGATTCCTCGATCAGCACTTCAGATGTCGGCGACAAATCGAGCCCATTGCGAACGATGGTCAGGAACTCCTCGCGATTATACGCGATGCCGCCGCCCGAACCGCCCATCGTAAAGCTCGGCCGAATGATCGCCGGCAGCCCGGTCTTCTCGAGCCCGGCGAGCGCCTCCTCGACCGAATGCGCGATCGCCGAGCGCGCGCTTTCCAGCCCGATCTTGGTCATCGCGTCCTTGAACTTCAGCCGGTCCTCGGCCTTGTCGATCGCCTCGGCATCGGCGCCGATCATCTCGACCCCGAATTCCGCCAGCGTGCCGTCATTGAACAGCGCCAGCGCGGTGTTGAGCGCGGTCTGCCCGCCCATCGTCGGGAGCACGGCATCGGGCCGCTCCTTCTCGATGATTTTCCGCACGATCTCAGGCGTGATCGGCTCGATATAGGTCGCATCGGCCAGCTCGGGATCGGTCATGATCGTCGCCGGGTTCGAATTGACCAGGACGATGCGATAGCCATCCTCCTTCAACGCCTTGATCGCTTGCGTGCCCGAATAATCGAACTCGCACGCCTGCCCAATGACGATCGGCCCCGCGCCGATGACGAGGATGGTGGAGATGTCGGTGCGTTTGGGCATTATTACTCGGTTCCGTCTTCAGCGGTGCAGCCCCAGCCGTCATATTCGACCTCATACGCCAGCTCGATCTGCAGGCAGAGCTTGGTCAGCCCTTTGATTGCGGCGTCGTCGGTGGTCTGCTCGCGGCTGAGGAACAGGCAGACCTCGCCGTCTTCATCCTCCTCGCGCTCGATCACCTCGAAGCCGAGCTCGGCGGCTTCTTCCTCGAGCTTATCGAGTGCCTCATCATCGCCGCGGAACGAGACATCGACCGGGCGGACGATCTCGGCACGGTCACCATTCTCGCGCAGCGACGCGAGCACGTCCTTGTCGGCGGCCCATTCCTCTTCGAGGCGTGCGGGGGAGACTTCGGGGAGGGTCATGCTGCGACTTTCAGCGAGGAGACGAATTTCTCGAACAGATACAGGCTGTCCTGCGGCCCCGGGCTGGCCTCGGGGTGATATTGCACGCTGAACGCCGGGCGGTCGGTCAGTTCGATCCCGGCGTTCGAGCCGTCGAACAGCGAAACATGCGTCGCGCGCGCGGTGGCGGGCAGGCTTTCGCGTTCGACCGCGAAGCCGTGGTTCATGCTCGTGATCTCGACCGCGCCGTCGCTGAGGCGCTTGACCGGGTGGTTGGCGCCGCGATGGCCCTGGAACATCTTGGTCGTGCTCGCGCCGACCGCGAGCGCCAGCAATTGGTGGCCGAGGCAAATGCCGAACAGCGGCTTGCCCGTTTCCAGCAGCTGCTGGATCACCGGCACGGCGTAGACGCCCGTCGCGGCGGGGTCGCCCGGGCCATTCGACAGAAAGATGCCGTCGGGGGCGAGCTTTATGATCTGCTCGAAGCTGGCGGTCGCGGGGACGACCGAGACGTCCGCGCCTGCCGCGACGAGGTTGCGGAAGATGTTGCGTTTGGAGCCGTAGTCGATCGCGACGACGTGGGGGCGCTTCTTCTGCTCCCCCTTCCCGCTTGCGGGAGGGGGCTGGGGGGTGGGCATAACCGCAAGCGGAGCGTCGGCGGCCAGGTCAGTCCCACCCCCGACCCCTCCCGCAAGCGGGAGGGGGGAAGAAAGGAGGGGAGCAGTGGAGTCATACCCCGCGCCCAGCCGCCACACTCCGCCATCCCAGCCATAATCCATCGCGGTCGTAACCGCGATTGCGAGGTCCATGCCCTCCAGCCCCGGCCACGCCTGTGCCTGCGCCAGCAGCGCCGCTACATCGAACGTCCCCGACGCCGAATGCGCGATCACCCCATTGGGCGCGCCACCACCGCGAATCCGCCGCGTCAGCGCGCGCGTATCGACGCCCGCCAGCCCGATCCGGCCGTGCTTCGCCATCCACGCATCGAGCCGCTCGGTCGAGCGGAAATTGCTCGGCCCCGTCACCTTCTCGCGCACGATGATGCCCACAGCGTGCGGGTCGTCCGCCTCGAGATCGTCGGGATTCGCGCCGACATTGCCGATATGCGGGAAGGTAAAGGTGATCATTTGCCCGGCAAAGCTCGGGTCGGTCATGATCTCCTGATAGCCCGTCATCGCGGTGTGGAAGCACACTTCGCCGACCGCAGCACCTTCAGCACCGAACCCATGCCCCCAAATCACGTCGCCGGTGGAGAGCACCAACACGCCGGT
Source organism: Sphingomonas psychrolutea (assembly GCF_014636175.1). Lineage (GTDB taxonomy): Bacteria > Pseudomonadota > Alphaproteobacteria > Sphingomonadales > Sphingomonadaceae > Sphingomonas > Sphingomonas psychrolutea. The sequence goes on from NZ_BMDW01000021.1 coordinate 64,269, forward strand.
GGCACCCTCCGGAGCTTTGGCAGGCGCGGTAATGGGCTTGGCGTCGGCCATTGCGGCGGGCACTCCTCAGGTTCATCGATGTCGCTAAGCGACGGGGACTAGAAGCGCATGCGGCCAAGGTCAATCTGAAAGGGGGCGCCGATCGGATAAACCCGCTAGAGTCGTCCACCACCGAAAAGGACCGACAATGATTCGCGACGACATCAAGGCAGCGCTCATCACCGCGATGAAGGGCGGCGACAAGGCCGGCACTGCGACGCTGCGGCTCGTGCAAAGCGCGATCAAAAATCGCGACATCGAGGCCCGCGCCCCGCAATCGCGCGACGGCGTCGCCCCCGCCGATGACGATACGCTGGTGGTCGAAGTGCTGCAGAAGATGATCAAGCAACGCCGCGAATCGATCGAGATGTTCGTGAAAGGCGCGCGCCAGGAACTCGCCGACAAGGAAGCGGCCGAAATCGCGGTCATCGAAGCGTTCCTGCCGACGCAGATGGACGAAACCGCAACCGCGGCAGCGATCGAGGCGATCAAGGCCGAACTGGGGGCAAGTGGCATGAAGGACATGGGCCGCGTGATGGCCGAGCTGAAGGCGCGGCATGCCACGACGCTCGACATGAGCAAGGCGAGTGCGGCGGTGAAGGCGGCGTTGAGCTGATGCAGGAGGGCGCGGCCGATCCTACGCGCAACTCTTCCCCCTCCCGCTCGCGGGAGGGGGTTAGGGGGTGGGCATGACCGAACCGCAGTTCCGCCGACCGACAGTGCGCGCCCAACAGCTTCGCCGCGACATGACGGAGATCGAGCGAGTGCTGTGGCAGCAAATGCGCGGACGGCGCCTCAATGGCTTGAAATTCAGCCGCCAGATGCCGGTCGGACCCTACATTTGCGACTTCCTGTGCCGCACGATCGGCCTGGTCGTCGAGATCGACGGCGGACAGCATGGCGAGGCTGCCGCGTACGATGAAGCACGCACCCGCTTTATCGAAAACGAGGGATATCGCGTTTTACGGTTTTGGAACAACGAGGTGTTGGAGAATATGGAGGGTGTTCTGACTCGCATTGTCGAGACAGCGCGGACCATGCCCACCCCCCAGCCCCCTCCCGCAAGCGGGAGGGGGAGCGAGAAAGCGAGCCTCCCGCTCGCGGGATGGGAGGAAAAGACCGCATGACCCTCTCCCCCCAATTCCTCGACGAACTCCGCGCGCGCACCCTGCTTTCCACGCTGATCGGGCGCAGCACCAAGCTGCAAAAGGCAGGGCGCGAGTGGCGCGCGTGCTGCCCGTTCCATAATGAGAAAACGCCGAGCTTCTACGTCAATGACGACAAGGGTTTCTACCACTGCTTCGGCTGTTCCGCGCATGGCGACGCGATCCGCTGGATGACCGATCAGGGCGGGTTGCCCTTCATGGATGCGGTCAAGGAACTCGCCCAGGCGGCTGGGATGGAACTCCCCGCGATGGACCCGCGCGCCGCCGAGAAAGCCGAAGCGGCGAAGGGCCTGCACGAGGCGAGCGCCGATGCCGCACAATGGTTCACCGATCAGCTGAACGGCCTCAGCGGCGCCACCGCCCGCGACGTGCTCACCAAGCGCGGGATCAAGCCCGAGACCGCACGCGCCTTCGGCCTCGGCTTTGCGCCCGATTCGCGCAGCGGCCTCAAGACTGCGCTCAAGGACTATGGCGACCCGTTGCTGGTCGAGGCGGGTTTGCTCATCAAGGTCGAGGAAAAGGCCCCCTACGACCGCTTCCGTGGCCGCCTGATGATCCCGATCCGTGATCCGCGCGGGCGGACGATCGCGTTCGGCGGACGCATCATCGGCGAGGGCGAGCCGAAATATCTCAACTCTCCCGAAACCCCGCTCTTCGACAAGGGCCGCACGCTCTATAATTTGGACAAGGCCGCCCCCGCCGCGCGCAAAGCCGGGCGGCTGATCGTGGTCGAGGGCTATATGGACGTCATCGCGCTTACGCAGGCGGGCTTCGGCGAAGTCGTCGCGCCCAACGGCACGGCGGTGACAGAGGCGCAGCTAGAGCGCATGTGGCGCCTCAGCGACGTACCGATCCTGTGCCTCGACGGCGACAGCGCCGGCCAGAAAGCCGCGATCCGCGCCGCGCACCGCGCGATGCCGCTGCTCGTCCCCGGGCGCAGCCTCGACTTCGTCACGCTGCCGCAGGGGCAGGATCCCGACGATCTGGTGCGCCTGAAAGGCCCGGCAGCGTTCGAAGCCCTGCTGGCCTCGCCCGAACCACTGGTCGATCGGCTGTGGGCAAGCGAACTCGCCGCCGAACCGCTCGACACGCCCGAGCAGAAAGCGGGCCTCAAGTTGCGGCTCGCCGATCTTGCCAAGACTATCGCAGACCAGAACGTCGCATATGAATATCAGGCGGAATTCCGCCGACGGTTCGACGAGACGTTCCGGCCGCAACGCAAGGCGTTCGAACCGCGCGCGCCGTTTGTGCCGGGCAAGCGCGGCAAGTTCGGCCAGCCTTATAAGTCGCCGATTGCGCCACCGGGAGACGGGGCCAGGGGCGTCCGCGCCGGCGGGATCGACCGCATCCTCGCCAAGGCGGTGCTGGCCGGATTGATCCGCCATCCCGCGGAAATCGCGCGGCATATGGAGGTGTTGGGGTCGCTCAAACTCGCCGACAAGACGCTCGGCAAGCTGTTCGAGGCGGTGGTCGATGTGGCGGCCGAAGATGCCAATGAAAACATGGCGCTTGATAGTCAGCGCCTCCTTACCATATTGGCCTCATCTGGATTTGATATAATCGCGCATGAATTGCTGCGGGCCGACCAATTATCGTGCTCGTTTACGCAAAGGGATGCCGAACCGATACGGGCACGCGAGGACCTCGACGAGGCGATCGCGATCCTGGTCGCTCGGCCGGAAGTGGATGCGGCGCTGGCGGCGGCGACGGCGATGATGCAAGCGAACTATTCGGATGAGGCGTTCGAGCGGCAAGTGTCGCTTGTAAAAGAACAACAGGCCCTGGACGCGCGACTTGCAAATCTGGTGCAGGCGAACGAAGACGCCAGGGCTTTTAGTACCGAGGGCAATTGATGGCGAAGACGGATATGGCGGACGCAAGCGAAACCATCGAGGGTAGCGATGCGCCGCTGATCGATTTGAACGATGCCTCGGTCAAGAAGGTGATCGCCCGCGCGAAGAAGCGTGGCTACATCACCTACGACCAGCTCAACGAAGCGCTGCCGCAGGGCGAGATGACTTCCGACCAGATCGAGGACATGAGCGCGGCTTTGTCCGAAATGGGCATCAACATCGTCGAGAATGACGAGCAGGGCGAGGATGGCGACGAGCCCGCCAAGGCCGAAGATGACGACGATGCCGAGCCGGTCGATGCGTCAGAAGACGCCGGGCCGGCGCTCGACGTCAAGAAAAAGGAAATCATCGATCGTACCGACGATCCGGTGCGGATGTACCTGCGCGAAATGGGCGCGGTCGAACTGCTCAGCCGCGAGGGCGAGATCGCCATCGCCAAGCGGATCGAGGCCGGCCGCGACACGATGATCCTGGGTCTGTGCGAATCGCCGATCACGTTCAACGCGATCATCGACTGGTCGACCGCGCTCAACGAAGGCACAATGCAGCTGCGCGAGATCATGGATCTCGATGCGATGCTGTCGAAGGACCCCGCCCCCGAATCGCTCACCGATGACGACGCCGAGAATGGCGGCGAGATCAGCGCGAAGACCGCCGGCCCAAGCTTCAAGGAAGAGGAAGAGCCCGAAGAGGCGCCCGCCGAGGAAGAAGAAGATTCGATGACCGAGCGGCGCACACCGCGCCCGTCGGATGACGAGGAAGAGGACAACACCCTCAGCCTCGCGCAGATGGAAGAGCAGCTCAAGCCGATCGCGCTCGAACGCTTCGCCAGCATCACCGCGCTCTACAAGAAGTTCAGCAAGGTTCAGCAAACGCGACTCGACGCGATGGCGGCGGGTGGCGAGCTGTCGGCGGCGGACGAGCGCAAATATCAGAAGCTGCGCGAGGAATTGACCGCCGAGGTCGAGAGCGTCCAGTTCCACAACGCCAAGATCGAATATCTCGTCGATCAGCTCTATGCCTTCAACCGCCGCCTGACCGCGCTGGGTGGGCAGATGCTGCGCCTCGCCGAGCGCCACAAGGTGCCGCGCAAGGACTTCCTCGACCGCTATATCGGCCATGAGCTCGACGAGCAGTTCATTCCCTCGGTCGCCAAGATCGACAAGAAATGGACCGCCTTCGTCACCAACGAAGCCGATGCCGCCGACCGCATCCGCGTCGAAATCAGCGAGATCAGCCAGGCCACCGGCATGGCGCTCACCGAATTCCGCCGCATCGTCAACATGGTGCAGAAGGGTGAGCGCGAGGCGCGCATCGCCAAGAAGGAAATGGTCGAAGCGAACCTGCGCCTCGTGATCTCGATCGCCAAGAAATATACCAATCGCGGGCTGCAGTTCCTGGATCTGATCCAGGAGGGCAATATCGGCTTGATGAAGGCGGTCGATAAGTTCGAATATCGCCGCGGCTATAAGTTCAGCACGTATGCGACGTGGTGGATTCGTCAGGCGATCACGCGCTCGATCGCCGATCAGGCGCGCACGATCCGTATCCCGGTGCACATGATCGAGACGATCAACAAGCTGGTTCGCACCAGCCGCCAATTCCTTCATGAGCAGGGCCGCGAGCCAACGCCCGAGGAAATGGCCGAGCGCTTGAGCATGCCGCTCGAGAAGGTCCGCAAGGTGATGAAGATCGCCAAGGAGCCGATCTCCCTCGAAACGCCGATCGGCGACGAGGAGGATTCGCATCTCGGCGATTTTATCGAGGACAAGAATGCAGTCATCCCGGTTGATGCCGCGATTCAGGCGAACCTCAAGGAAACCGTGACGCGCGTGCTGGCGTCGCTCACCCCGCGCGAGGAGCGTGTGCTGCGCATGCGCTTCGGAATCGGCATGAACACCGATCACACGCTCGAGGAAGTTGGCCAGCAATTCTCGGTCACACGCGAGCGTATTCGCCAGATCGAGGCGAAGGCGCTGCGGAAGCTCAAGCACCCGAGTCGCAGCCGCAAGATGCGCAGCTTCCTCGACCAATAAGCGCTTCGGCGGTGGGTTGATCCCACCGCCGTACAGGATGCATTTTCCACAAGATTGCTCCATTTTGGAGGGATATTGTGACGTGCGCGGCGGGGTTGCTTATTCTTTCGGGGATGAGGTCGCCTGCCCTGCCCCCCGAACAGCTTGTCACGTCCTCGGACCTCGTCCGCCATTTCGGCCTGTGGCAGGAACGCGCCGCGCGCGCGCCGCTCTATATTCTCCACCGCGGGCGTCCGCGCTTCGTCCTGACCTCGATCGAGACGATGGACGCGTTGTGTGCTGCGCATGCGCCCGATGCGGCCGCGCCTGACGCCGCAGCGATCGATGCGACCGCGTTGCTCGATGGCATGCGCGATCTGGTGGTGCTGGCGGCAGGGGATGGCACGATCATCGCGTCGAGCCGCACCGCGCGCGCGCATTTCGGCGCGACCGTCGCGCCCGGTGCGGCGATCGATGCGGTCGCACCGCTATCGGCCCGCGCTTTCCTGACCGACGCGATTCGGCGCGTGCTGGCGTCGGGCATCGGCGATCGGCTCGATATCCCGTCTGCCGCGCGTGAGGGGCGGATGCTGACGCTGGCGATCGAGCCTGCGGGCACGGGCGTGGCGCTATTCGCGCAGGACGGTACACCCGAACGCGAAGCCGCCTACGCACTGGCCAGCGCATATGCGCTCGATGCCGCCTTGCTCGCCACGACCGGCGTCGCCTGCGTGACGATCAATCCGCGCGGCTATGCGGTCGATCCCAGCGCCGCGCTTTCTGCGATGACCGGTCTAACGCGCGACGCGCTGGCGATGATCCGCTTCGTCGCGCTGGCGGAAATCGGCGCTCGTGTAGCGCTTGGCGAGGCAATCGAACGCGCGCTGGCCGGCGAAGCTCCCGCCCCGCTCCAGTTCAGCCTGCTCGTCAACCGCGCCGATCCGGTGACGGTGCGGATCGGCCTCGCCCCCTTACGCCTTGGCGCGGCGATCGAAGGGGTGGCGGCTGTGATGGTCGTGGCCTGATATCACGCCCTCGGACACCTCGCGATGCAGACCTGGTTTAGGTACCCTTAACTGCGGCTACACCAGGTCTTTACGCGCTTCGGTATATCCCTTGCGTCACTGCTTGCCATTCGGGTGAGAACCGGCGCTGCTGCGTCGGTCGAAAGAGGACGATACAGGGGTCATGGCGATCGCATCGACACAGCTGAAACCGGCCCTGGAGGCAGGCAACATCGCCGCACTGGCGGCGAACGACGGGTGCGCACAGCATGATCTCATACGCCGTCTCACGCTGCCGGGTGTCGCCGGGCGCGATCTCGCCGATGCGGTGCATGCCATCTGCTCGGTTCACGGCCGCCTCACCGATCTGTTCGAGGAGACCGCCCGCCGCCGCGTCGCCGATCTCGATACCGCCTGGCTGATCGACGCAACCCCCGCCTTCGGGATCGAACGCGCCTATCTCGCCCGCTTGACCGCCGCCGTTGGTCCGCTCCCCTCGACCCCAGGTCAGGCCGAGAGCGACGCCGCCTTCGCCGCGCAACGCCACACCTTCGACACGCTTGCTCGCTCGGATCGGGCCGGCTGCTCGATCGGCGCGGCACTCGCGCTGGTAATCGACTGGCACGCCTTTCGTCGCATCCTCGACGCCGCTGCGCACCGCGCAGGTGTCACGGTCGTCGCATCGCAATTACCCGATGAAATCGCGGTGGCGCAAATCGCCACCGCATCCGGTGCCGCCGCCCCGGTGCGCCGCGCCATGGCGTTTGGCGCGCAACAGACCTTCGCACAGCATCGCGGCCTGTGCGACCTGATCGAAGCCCGGGCGATCGCGCGGGATTCGCTTTAGGTCGCTTGCTCCCGGGGGCACTTTAGGCCGCTTGCACTAACGGCGTGTTTCCCGCTACCGCCGTACCCGCTATTCAAAAGAACGGGACGGATGCGATGAAGCGGTTCGAAGGCACACAAGGCTATGTCGCCACCGACGATCTGAAGGTCGCGGTCAACGCCGCCGTCACGCTGCGCCGCCCGTTGCTGGTCAAGGGCGAACCCGGCACCGGCAAGACGGTTCTCGCCTATGAAATCGCCAAAGCGCTCGATGCCGAGCTGATCGAATGGAACATCAAGTCGACCACCAAGGCGCAGCAAGGCCTATACGAATATGACGCGGTCGCGCGCCTGCGCGACGGTCAACTCGGCGACGAACGCGTCCACGACATTTCGAACTACATTCGCCGCGGCAAATTGTGGGAAGCGTTTACCCGGGACAAGCCGCCCGTCCTGCTGATCGACGAGATCGACAAGGCCGATATCGAATTCCCCAACGATCTGTTGCAGGAACTCGATCGGATGGAATTCCACGTCTACGAGACCAAGGAAACCATCCGCGCGGTCGAGCGCCCGATCGTCATCATCACCTCGAACAATGAGAAGGAATTACCCGACGCGTTCCTGCGCCGCTGCTTCTTTCATTACATCAAATTTCCCGATCGCGGCACGATGCAGGCGATTGTCGACGTTCACTTCCCTGGCATCCAGAAGATTCTGGTCAGCCGCGCGATGGATATTTTCTACGACGTGCGCGACGTCCCCGGTCTCAAGAAAAAGCCGAGCACGAGCGAATTGCTCGACTGGCTCAAGCTGCTGCTGCACGAGGACATGCCGCTCGACGTCCTGCAGAATCGCGATCCGACTAAGGCGATCCCGCCGCTGCACGGTGCGTTGCTGAAGAACGAGCAGGACGTGATGCTGTTCGAACGGCTCGCCTTCATGGCGAAGCGGACGGCCAACAAGGGCTAGCCCGCCGCCTCCGCCGTCGCCCCGTCAAAGGTCGCGAGTCTCGAGCCGGTCGAGCAGCATCGCCAGGCGATCGACCACAACCTGCATCGCTGCCGGGTCGGCAAGGTCGGTGCGCGCGCGCGGCGGCGTCTGGTGCACCTCGACCAGGTTGATCGCCTCGATCGGGTCATTGACCAGATCGTACATTTCCCATTCCTGCGGTGCGACGCCGGACGGGTCGAAATAGCGTGCCAGTTTATAATCGGCGGTGCGAACGCAGCGGACATGGTTGGGCTGCTTGATCGATCCGGGCAGCAGCGCAACCCCCGCTGACCCGTCCGGCGGCGCGATGACCTGATCGACCACTGCGTTATAAACTGCAAATTCCTTGTAGGAATGGAGTTCAGTCGCGGTGCGCGCCGGCGGCAAAGGCGCAGTGATTTCGTCGTCGGTGATGAACAATACGCCTTCGCGCGGCGCGCCGTCGGGCTCGATGATCGGCGCGAGATCGCTCACGCCATTGACGGCATTGGTGATCAACGCCGACAGATCGACGCCGGGGAGCGGCGGGACCGGGCGGCTCAACGCCATGTGATTGGAAATTGCACGGCGTTCATCGGCCGTGACTCCAGCCAGACCCAAGATCGTCGGCAAGATGTCGATATGGCTGGTCAGGGCATCGAGCTGAACCGGCTCGGGCGCACTGCCGGCGACCACCGTGGCATCGGGATCGGGAAAGCGCACCACGACGGGCACGTGCAGCGCCTCTTGATAGGCGGCGTGCCATTTCTCGATCATCATGCCGTGCGCTGCGCCATATTCGCCGTGATCGGAGAGAAAGATCACGACGGTGTTGTCGGCTTGTCCCGACTCCTCGAGCGCGGTGAGCACGGCGTCGACATGCGCATCGACCACGGCATGCAGCCAGGCGTAAAGCTGCAGGAACTGGATACTATTGCCGTCGGGATCGTCGGATAGCTGGAACGGGATGCAGCTTTTCAGTGATAGCGCGATCGCTTGCTGCATGTGACGTTCGACATCGGCCGCATCGACGGTGTCGTCGGTCAGCCCGGCGCTCGCGGCTGCGCTCACCAACCCGCTGACGATATTGAAGCCGCCCTTCGCCGCCAAAGCGAGCCCGACCTTATACGCCATTTCATGCTGGCAGGTCGGCTTGTCCGCCAGCGTCTCGTTTTGCGTCGGCGCCGCGTTGGCGCTCTCCTGCAGGAAGCCGTCGGGATTGAGCGGGATCGCGATCGTGCCCGGCACCGGCGGCGGCGTGACGTCCCCGATATTGGGCACGGTGAGCGGACCGAAGACCGACTGCGTCGCCCGCTTTGAATCAGGATCGTCATTCGGCAACGCTTGCGCGATGACGCCGGGATAGGTCGCAATGTCATGCGGGTTGGTGAACGACGCGACGGCGAACCACGGCGGAATCGCGTTTTTGTCTGGCCCCGTGGTATCGGGGTCGCGCACTGCCATTTGGGCAAAGGCGTAATTATAGTTTGCTGCGGCTTTGTTGCAAAACTGACGTTGGGGATTCACGTAGGGAATCGAGTGGGATAGATGGGCGTGATGCCCAAACCTGCCGCACCTGTGTATCGCACGACGAAC
>NZ_BMDW01000022.1 GCF_014636175.1 Sphingomonas psychrolutea
CTGAATCGCTTCTCCGAAATAGGAACACCGGTGACCGTCCGCCTCTCATAACATCTTCAAGTAAAAGCGCGGTTATGCTCTCGCGACGTTATGCAACAAAGCCCCGCGGATGCGGGGCAGAAACGTGATTTATCGATCGAACCCTCATCCCAATTGCTCCTGCCGAAGCGCGTCTTCTTGTTGTGACCACGCTGAGATTCTCAATTAATATAGAAGATGACAAGCATTGGTTACGCGCGGCGGTGCTTTTTTATTTCTTGCGCGTGCTGCGTCGCAACACTAACCAAGCCTGGTGAAGGGTTCCCGGAGACGGGATCAATAGGGAAATCGGTGCGCGGGGGTAACCTTGCAAGACCGGTGCTGCCCCCGCAACTGTGACCGGATAGCCGGCGCGCCATCATGCCACTGGGTCTGAACCGACCTGGGAAGGCGGCACGTCAGCAGCGACCCGGGAGCCAGGAGACCTGCCCCTCACGGTCGATCCACTGCGCGGGCGGGTGAACCGTGCGGACGAGGCGAAACCTCGAGCGAACGACGGAACCGGGGCCAAGGCTCCGGGCGTCGCCGTCCGGCAACGTCCGGCGTCGCGGCCCTCTTTGAGGGTAACGTCATGATACACTATCGAAAACTCCTTCCTACCGTGCTTGCCTTGGGCTTCGCTGGTGCCGCGCAGGCGCAGACAACGCCGCCGGTTACGCAAGACGACAGCAGCGCCAACGATATGGTCGTCGCCGACAGCCGGATCGAACCCGACATCGTCGTCGCGGCGCGTGTGCCACAGTACAGCTATCAGGTCGGCCAGGCCGTCACCGTCCTGACGCGGGCCGAGATCGAGCGTCGCCAGACCATCGTCCTGTCCGATTTGCTCGCCACAACGCCGGGCGTCACCGTCACGCGCAACGGCGGCATCGGGACCATCACCGCCGTTCGCATCCGCGGCGCGGAGGGTGAACAAACGTTGACGATTATCGACGGCATTCGCGTCAATGATCCGTCTTCGCCGGGCGGCGCGTTCGATTTCGGTACCTTGCTCGCCGGCTCGATCGACCGAATCGAAATTTTGCGGGGGCCAAATTCGGTACCGTGGGGCAGTCAGGCGATCGGCGGGGTGGTCAACATCGTCACCGCCACGCCGAGCCAGGGCGCACAGGCGCGCGGTCAGATCGAATATGGTGCGCATAACTCGCTGTACGCGAATGCTGGCCTCTCGGGCGGGACGGGCGCGCTGACCGCAGCGTTCAACGGCGGCTATCTGCGCACCGACGGCATTTCCGCGGCGGCCAATGGCACCGAGCGCGACGGATTCCGCCAATATGGCGCGACCGGCAAGGTGGGCGTGGAACTCGCCCCCGGGATCGGGATCGACTTGCGCGGTTATTATGCCGACAGCCGTACGCAATATGACTCGGCTTTCCCGCCACCAAATTACGTCGTTTCCGATAGTCCGGCCTATTCGACCGCAAAGGAAGCTTATGGCTATGCCGGCGCGCATGCCAATCTGTTCGACGACCGCTTCCGCAACCGTGTCGCCTTCACCATCGCCGACATAAAGCGCGACAATTTCGATGCGCCGAATACCCCCGTCTCCTTCTTTTCGCGTGGGCGGACCGAGCGGTTCGAATATCAGGGCGATTTCAAGGTCATCGATCAGCTCCGCATCGTCGGCGGGGCGGAGCATGAGGACAGCCGCTTCAACGACGGCAGCACCTTCGCCGCGACCGGCATCACTTCGGCTTACGGCGAGGCGATCGTCAATCCGGTGCGCCAGCTGACGATCACGGGCGGAGTGCGACACGACGATCACCGCACCTTCGGCGGCCACACGACCTTTGGTGCCGATGCCGCGCTCGCGCTCGACACCGGCACGACGCTGCGCGCGAGCTATGGCGAGGGGTTCAAGGCCCCCACGCTGTATCAGCTTTACAGCTTTTACGGCACGCGCAGTCTCGTCCCCGAAACTGCGCGCAGCTATGATGTCGGCATCCAGCAACGTCTGCTCGGCAATCAGGTGAGTGCGAGCGTCACCTATTTCCACCGCGATACGAAGAACCAGATCGATTTCGATCTCGGCACCTTCACTTACCAGAACATCGCCCAAACGCGGGCAGAGGGGGTCGAAGTCGAACTCGCGCTCCGTCCGGTCGAAGCGCTGACGGTGACGGGCAATTATTCGTATATCGATGCGAAGAACCGCTCGACGGGTACGAATTTCGGGAGGGATCTGGCGCGGCGGCCGAAGCAGACGCTGAGTGTGTCGGCCGATTACCGCTTTGCGTTCGGCCTCTCGGTCGGTGGCACGGTCAGCCATGTCGGTGACAGCTTCGACAATGCGGGCAATACCGTCCGGCTCGACGGCTATGTCTTGGCGGGCTTCCGCGCGGAAATGGCGATTGGGCATCGACTGTCGGTCTATGGCCGGATCGACAACGCCTTTAACGAGAAGTACCAAACCGTCGCCAATTACGGCACCGACGGGCGCGCGGCGTTTGGCGGCATTCGCGTGAAGCTCGATTGATGCGGCTGGTCCCGCTGCTTGCCGTTGTGCTCGTCGGGTGTGCTGCCCCGGCGCGCGGGCCGGTGAGCGGCGGGCCAAACTCTGGCGGGATCGTTTCGACCAATCCGTGCGCCGATGCGATGCTGGTCGACCTCGCGCCCGAACGCCTGACCGCGATCAGCTTCTACTCGCACGATCCGGCGGCGACCTCGCTGCCGCTCGACGTCGCGCGGCGCTTCCCGGCGACGGCGGGGACGGCGGAGGAAGTGATTGCCTTGCGTCCGGCGCTGGTCGTAACGTCGAGTTTCACGCCGCTCGCAACGCGCGCCGCCTACACCCGTGCCGGGCTGAAGACGTTGCTGCTCGATTCCCCTGCGACAGTGGCCGCGAGCGAGGCGCAAATCCGGATGCTGGCGGCAGCGGTGGGCGAGCCGGGCAGGGGCGAGGCGATGATCGCGCGGATCGAGAAGGCGCTCGTAAACGCCTTGCCCCCATCCGCGCTTCCCCGGCGAAGGCCGGGGCCCAGCCGCGAGCCGTCCGCAACTGGGCCCCGGCCTTCGCCGGGAAAGCGGATAGCGGAAACCTCTACCCTTCTCTTCATCTCCGGCACGCTCGCCAACGGTCCGGGGAATCTGCTCGACGAACTCATGGCGCGCGCCGGTCTCACCAATGCCGCGCCCGACTACGGTCTCGCTTACACCGGCCCGGTCGCGCTTGAGACGATTGCGGCGCATCCCCCGGCGCTGATCCTCACCCCCGGCCTATCGCGCAGCGCCGATTTGCGGGTGAAAGTGCTGGCCAGGATGCGCGCACCGACGCGCAGTGCGACCTTCGCCCGCAACCTCATCAATTGTGGCGGCCCGACGATCGTCCCGGCGATCACGCGGCTGGCCGAACTGCGCCGGGGTCAGCCGTGACGCGCAAGCTCGCGCTGCTGGCGCTCCTCGTTGTGGCTGCTTTCGCGCTATCGCTGATGGCGGGCAAGCTGTGGATCCCACCCGCTGCCTGGTTCGGGCATGACGCGAACGCCGCGATCCTGTTCGAACTGCGCTTGCCGCGTGCCGTGCTGGGCCTCGCGATCGGCGCGGTGCTCGGCTTATCGGGGGCGGTGCTGCAAGGCTATTTGCGCAACCCGCTCGCCGATCCGGGCGTCGTCGGCGTGTCGTCGAGCGCGGCGCTCGGCGCCGTGACGGCGATCGTGCTTGGCATCGCCAGCAACCCGTTGATCCTGTTTGGCTGCGCAATGGCGGCGGCGGGCGGATCGATGGCGTTGCTCGCGGCGCTGACCTGGCGGCAAGCGAGTGCCGTCCAGTTCATTCTGGCGGGCACCGTGCTCGCCAGCCTGTCAGGCGCGCTGACCGCCTTCGTTATCTCGATCGCGCCCAATCCCTATGCGGTGGCCGAGGTGATTGACTGGCTGATGGGCGCGCTGACCGATCGCGGGATGGACGATGTGCGGCTTGCTCTCCCGTTCCTTCTCCTTGGGACAGTCGTATTGGCGGCGACCGGCCCGTCGCTCGACGCGCTCAGCCTCGGCGAAGATACGGCGCGATCGCTCGGCATCCGGCTCGGGCGGTTGCAAGCGCTGGTCGTGTTCGGCACCGGCCTTACCGTCGGGGCCAGCGTCGCGGTGACCGGCGTGGTCGGTTTCGTGGGGCTGATCGTCCCGCATTTGCTCCGCCCTGTGTTCGGCGCGCGGCCGTCCGCCTTGCTGCTGCCCAGCGCGCTCGGCGGCGCGGCGCTGGTGTTGATCGCCGACAGCCTGTGTCGCCTGCTCCCCGGCGCAGGCGAGGTGCGGCTTGGCGTCGCGATGGCGCTGATTGGCGCACCGTTCTTCCTGTGGCTCTTGCTGAAGGGGCGCGTCGCATGGAATTGACCATCTCGAACCTACGCGTGATGCTCGACCGCCGCTGCGTGCTGGATGGTGTCGATGCGGTGCTGCGGCCGGGCCGAGTGACGGCCATTCTTGGTCCGAACGGGGCGGGGAAAAGTACGCTGCTGAAGGCGATGGCGGCGTTGCTGGTGCCCGGTGAAGGCACCGTATCGCTTGGCACCCGCGCGGTCGCCGCGCTCGACCCGCGCGAACGCGCGCGGCTGATCGGCTATCTGCCGCAAGAAGCGCGGGTCCATTGGGATTTGCGCGTGCGCGATGTGGTGGCGCTTGGCCGCGTTGCGCATCGTTCGCCCTTTGCCGCGCCCAGCCATGCCGACCATGCCGCGATCGATGCTGCGCTCCGCTTGACCGCCACCGCCGACTTCGCCGAGCGCGGGATCGCCACCTTATCGGGTGGCGAGCGTGCCCGCGTCCTGCTCGCGCGCGTGCTCGCCGGCGAGCCCGCGTGGCTGCTCGCCGATGAGCCGCTGGCGAGCCTCGATCCCGCGCATCAGCTTGATCTGCTCGATCAATTGCGCGCCGTCGCGGCGGTGGGGAGGGGGGTCGCCGTCGTGCTCCACGATCTGCTGCACGCCGGTCGCATCGCTGACGATGTCCTGCTGCTCCAGCACGGTCGCGTCGTGGCTTACGGTTCGACCGCGCAGGTGCTGACCGCAGAAATGCTGGGGCGCGTGTTCGATATTGCGGTGCGTGTATCGCATGATTTCGACCAGCGACCGGTCTGCGTGCCGATCGGACGGATCGGATCGTCCTTGCCGTAAGGCGTAAAGCCCGTATTCTTGCAGCCGCCGGAACAGCGGCAAGGGTGGGGGACGATATGGCGACGATCTTGGCGGGCGATGTGGGGCCGGAGGCGGACGCGACGCCCAGCCGTAAGGACATTCAGCTCGTCATCACCGCTTCGTCGCTCGGCACGATCTTCGAATGGTATGATTTCTTCATCTACGGCACGCTGGCCGCATCGGGGATCATCGGGCGGACCTTTTTCCCGGCACAGAACGAGCTGTTGCAGACGCTGTATGCCTGGGCGGGGTTTGCCGTCGGCTTTGGGTTCCGTCCCTTGGGCGCGATCCTGTTCGGCTTTCTCGGCGACAAGTTGGGACGCAAATATACCTTTTTGGTGACAATCACGGTGATGGGGCTGGCGACCGCTGCGGTCGGCATGGTGCCATCGGCGGCGGCGATCGGACTGGCGGCACCCTTCATCATCATTAGCCTGCGCGTGTTGCAGGGGCTCGCGCTCGGCGGGGAATATGGCGGGGCGGCGATTTACGTCGCGGAACACGCACCACCCGGCAAGAGCGGCTATTTCACCAGCTTCATCCAAGCAAGTGTGGCGGGCGGCTTCATTCTCAGCCTCGTCGTGGTGCTGCTGACCAAGGGGCTGATGCCGGCGGCGGTGTGGGACGCATGGGGCTGGCGCGTGCCGTTCCTGTTCTCGCTTGTCTTGCTCGCGGTGTCGCTGTGGATGCGGCTGAAACTGTCGGAAAGCCCGGTTTTCAAAAAGATGAAGGCGGCGGGGGATACCGCGAGGAATCCGTTCGTCGAAAGCTTCACCTATCCCGGCAATCTCAAACGGCTGTTCGTCGCCTTGTTCGGCATCGCGGCGGGGCTGACCGTCATCTGGTATACGGCGATGTTCACGGTGCTCTCGTTCCTGCAAGGCACGATGCGCGTGCAGGAAACCGCGGCACAGCTGATCGTCGGGTTCGGGGCGCTTGGCGGGCTCGGCTTCTTCGTCTTCTTTGGCTGGTTGTCGGATCGGGTCGGGCGCAAGGCGCCGATCGTGATCGGCTATGCGCTGACGCTGGTGCTGATCTTCCCGATCTTCTGGGTGATGGGGGCGGCCGCCAACCCCGAGCTTGCCCGCGCGGCAAAGCGTGCGCCGGTCGTCGTCTCGGGTCCTGCCTGCCAGTACGAACTGTTTCCCGCCAAGCCGAGCGAGTGTCGGCGGCTGCTCGATTATCTCTCGAAAAAGGGCGTGCCGTATACCAAGGCGCACACGCCGGTGACGTTGGTGATCGTCGGCGGGGTCGGGGTCGATGACATGACCAATGCCGGGGTCGAAACCGCGCTCACCCGGAGCGGCTATGATCTGAAACCCGTCATCCCCACGCCTGGAAACATCGTCCTGATTTTGCTTGCGATTCTCGCACTCAGCGCGCTGTCGGGGATTACCTATGGCCCGGTTGCGGCGTTGCTGGCGGAGCTGTTTCCGCCGCGCATCCGCTATAGCTCGATGTCGATCCCCTACCATATCGGCACCGGCTATTTTGGCGGATTTCTGCCGTTGATCAGCCAGGTGATCGTCGCGCGCACTGGGGATCCTTATGCCGGGCTGTGGTATACCGTCGCGGTCGTCGCCATGGCGCTGGTCGTTACCGTGTTCATGCTCGACGAAGACAAGCCCGGCACCGCGCACGTAGACTAGCGGGACGCCGGGCGCTAACCGCATGGGATGCCTGCGCCCCTTCGTCTTCGGCTCGATGCCGCCGCCCTGATTGCCAATTGGCGCGCGCTGGACCGGTTGAGCGGCACGGCGGCGTGCGGGGCCGCGGTCAAGGCCGATGGCTACGGCCTTGGCGCAGCCGGCGTGGTCGCGCGGTTGGCCGAGGCGGGGTGCCGTGACTTCTTTGTCGCGACCTGGGCGGAAGCGGCGACATTGGAGCATTTGGACGTCGAAGTTGCGGTTTTGCACGGTGTTCGCGCCGAGGATATGGCGGCGGCGCTGCGTGGCCATGCGCGCCCGGTGCTCAATACCGCCGCGCAGATCGCGCGGTGGCGCGAGGCCGGGGGCGGGCGCTGCGACGTGATGGTCGATACCGGCATGAACCGGCTCGGCGTGTCGGTCGAACAGGTGCAGCAGGGTCTGCTCGACGGGCTGCAGATCGACACGCTGATGAGCCACCTTGCTTGCGCCGACGAAGACGCACCCGCCAACGCCCGACAGTGCGCGGCGCTGCACGCGCTGCGGGGCCGTACCGCGGCGCGGCGGTTGAGCCTCGCCAGTTCGGCGGGGATCGCGCTCGGCGCGGACTATGCGTTCGACCTGACCAGGCCCGGCCTTGCGCTTTACGGCGGTGTGCCGCGCGAAGAACTGGCGGGCGTCGTGTGCCAAGTCGTCACGCCCGAGGCACAAATTCTGCAGCGCCGCACGCTCGCGAGCGGCGAGTCGATTGGCTATAACGCGCTCTACACCGCGACCGCGCCAACCGAGGTCGCGATCCTCAATGTCGGTTATGCCGACGGCTATTGGCGCGGCTTTTCGAACACGGGCTCCGCACGGATCGGCGACGCAGTGCTGCCCGTGCTCGGGCGCGTGTCGATGGATTTGACCGCGATCTGCGTCGATGCGGCACCGCTGCTCGCCGAGGGCGACTGGGTCGCGCTCGACTATTCGCTGCCGCACGCTGCCGCACTGTCGGGCATGTCGCAATATGAGCTGCTGACCGGACTTGGCGCGCGTGCCGAGCGGGTGTGGGGTTGATCTGAGGCTGCCGCCACATTTCGATACCAAGCCTGAAGATAAAAAAAGGGGCGAAGGAAAGTCCTTCGCCCCCAGTCGGTTCGTTCTGATGCCCGATTAGAACCGAGCGCGGAAGCCAGCGTGATAGGCACGACCGGTGTAACGGAAGATCGCGGTACCAGAACCATTCGCAAGCACGCCTAGCGGCGGAAGCTGGTTGAACACGTTGTCAACGCCCGCATAAAATTGGAAGGCGTCCTTCTTTCCGTTGTTGGCAACGTCCCACGTCATCTGAAGATCGGAGTAGGTGATCACCGGATACTTGATTGGGAATGTAGCATCGATATTTACGCCCCCCTGAGTGCCGTTGACGGAGTTGAAGTTTGCGTAGGAAGTAACGTACTGCGCCCCGATTAGGTGTAGACGATAACCGAATGTCACCGCGCCTACAGCCAGATCCGTGTCCCACTGGAACTCATCCATGGGGTTGCCGATGTTCTCGAGATTGTGTGTCTCGAAGTTTGGATTTGTGGGGTCCTGATAATCGCTATTTACCAACGTGTGAACGTAGATAACGTTTGTGTTGAGCTTGACGTCCGACGACAGTTTGGTGCGATATGAAAGGTTAAAGTCGATACCTTTGCGAATGCGCTTGGCGAAGTTGAGCGGTGCCTGGATCAGCGAGTTCGCAAGAACTGCGCCGGGCAATTCACCGGCCGGACCCGTACCCGCAGTCAGGTTACGCGCGAACGCCGAGCAGAACACATTATTTAACGTTGTTGAGTCATAGCATTGATTGACGATCGTCTGAGCTCCGACCGACACGATGATATTATTCACCCGGATGTTATAATAATCGACCGTGAGCGCCAAGCCGGGGATGAAACGTGGCTGGAAGACCCCGCCGAACGTCCATGAATCCGATGATTCTGGCTTCAGGTTCGGGTTGCTCCCGCTGACGATCGGGAGCGAAACGCCGTTAACGAGATTGGATCGCTGCGCGGCGGTCAAAGCCGCTGTGCAATTTGCAGTACGATTGGGGTTGGCTCCGATGTTATTCGCCTGGCACGGATCTTGAAAACCATTCGCGAAGTTCGGTACCAGCGGGAAGCCAGTTTCCGAGACGTTCGGAGCACGAACCGAGCGACCATAATTTGCGCGGAAGCGAATATCGCTGACCGGAGCCCATTGCACGCCGCCATTATAAGTCCAGGTAGATCCTAATTTGGTCCCGTAATCCGAATAACGGCCGGCACCGGTTACCGTCAGTTCCTTGAAGAACGGCATGTCACGCAAGATGGGGAGTTGAATTTCTCCAAAGGCTTCTTTCACTATGAACGCGGGGGGATCGAACAATGGTATCGACACGCCATTGGTATATCCGTCCGTAACAAATTGGTCCTGCTTATAGTATGCCTTCTCGCGGCGATATTCGCCGCCGATTGCGAAGCGAACGGGGCCTCCCGGCAAACTGAACAGCTGGCTCGAATCGCCGTTCACATAGCCCTGAATGTCGAGTTGGGTCAGCTTTGCCTTCGCGTCGAAAGCACGCGAGAAATAGGCGACGGATGCGCTGTTGTCCGAGCCGCCGAAGGGGTTGTATGGCTTACAGGCAGCGATGTCGGCTGCAAGACGCGCAGCATTGACCGCGGGATCACCCGAACTACCGCGCTGGATCGCGAAAGCCGATGCCGGATCATATTGCGCACGGCACTGGATCTGACTGGTGGCAGGATTGCGGCCGGCGTCCATTGCGAGCGAGAAACGCTGACGATCGATGAAACCGTTGGTGTTGGTTGTCTGATTGAACTCTCCGTAGTTTGCCGCAATTTCGTACGACCAATCGCCGTTAAACTTTCCACGGAAGCCGGCGACAACGCGGACCGTGTCGCGCGTGAACTTCTCGTCGCGTAGACCTACGTCGAGCAGGTTGCGGGCGAGTTGGAAGCGATACGTGCCGTTCGCAATCTGCGCTTGATTGGCCGCAGTGAGGTTGCCGCCAGCCGGACAAGCTGCCGTCAGGCTGGTGTTGCAGCCCGAGGCAAGGATTAAGTTGGACAGCGTAGTTGCGTCCGCCGGGTTAAGGAACGGATTGTCCAGCCGCGGACGCTCGCGCGAATCGCCGATGTTACCGGTGTTGCCCGAACCGGTCTGGATGAAAGATGGGCCGGCGTTGTTGCCGAGTGCCATCACGCGATCGAACTTCGCCTCGACGAACACCTCGAGGGCCGGCGCGAACTCATAGTGCGACAGTAGGTTGAAGTTGTACCGCTCAAGGAAAGGGAGGATCGATACCGTCTGTCCTTCACGACCCGTTGCGCCATTGCCGCCAGTGATGCTGCCAAACGGACCTGAGCCGAAGCGCGAACCAGTTTGGGGAACCAGACGGCCATCCTGCGTGAAGATGTAGCTGCAGTTAAATGGAATACCATTGCTGTTGGGGCCACCGTTATTGGCCAGCGTACCAGTGCCACACGCTGCAATGCCGGGCTGCTCCTGGATGGGGATCAGGCCATAGGGGTTTATCGTAGTGCTGTGAAGGTCCCGGATGAAAATCGCGTCCGGGAAGCCGTCGCTACCATTGGGCAACCCGCCTATGTCGGTGTCGACAGTGGCGATTGCATTGTTCTGACGAAAATAAGGAATGTCAGATGCGAAGACACGATCCTGGTGCGAAAACTGACCGCTGATCGTGACGTTGCCACGGCCATCGGCAAAGTTGTGTCCGGCGAGGACCGAAACAAACTGGTTCCCGCCGAAGCCGCCTTGGTTCAGGCCGGCCGAGCCACGGATTTGAACGCCCTGATACTCGCGCTTCAACACGAAGTTGACGACGCCCGCGATGGCGTCCGAGCCGTAGACGGCTGAGTTGCCGCCTGTCACGATGTCGACACGCTCGATCAGGTCGTTCGGGATGGAGTTTACGTCCGGCGATACCGCGTTGACGAGGATGTCTGCAGCGACGTGGCGGCGGCCATTAACCAGCACCAAAGTACGTGAGGTACCGAGGCCGCGCAGATCGAGCAGGTTGAGGCCGCCGATGCCGATGCCCGAGCCGGGATTCTGCTGGGAAAATGAGCTGGATAGCTGCGGAAGATCATTCAGAACCGAGCCAATGTTGGTTTGGCCCTGTGCCAGCAGAGTATCGCCCGCGATCGATGTGATAGGAAGATCGGATGCCAAATTGGGGCTGCGGATACGCGACCCGGTGACGACGATGTTCTCGTCCTTTTTCTCGTCGTCCGCGGTCGGTGCGACTGTCGCGGTTTGCAGTGCGACAGCGGCAGTCGGTGCCGGTTCGGCAGCAAAGGCAGCGGTCGGAAGGATAAACGACACGCTGGTCAGCGCAGTCGCGGACAATAGGATTCGGAGCTTCATGGTTTCCCCCATTTACGGTTCAACGCGGCAGATTCTGCTCGGTTGAGAGGGAATGAAGTGGAATTTGCGTCGCAGCGCAAGCGGAACCTGTCTGGTCGATGAACGAACTATGACAGATTGACGGAACTGTTGCGCTTATACAACACGCGCCTTGGCGCGCGCTGATGGCGGTGCCACGACGCCGCGCTCAGCGCTCAACGCACATCGCAATGCCCATCCCGCCGCCGATGCACAGCGTGGCGAGGCCCTTTTTCGCATCGCGCTTGGCCATTTCGTACAGCAAAGTCGTCAGGACGCGGGCACCGCTCGCGCCGATCGGGTGGCCGATCGCGATCGCGCCGCCATTGACGTTGACCCGCGCCGCATCCCAGCCGAGCTCCTTGCCGACCGACAACGCTTGCGCGGCAAAGGCTTCGTTGGCTTCGATCAGATCGAGCTCGGCGATGCTCCATCCGGCTTTTTCGAGCGCGCGGCGTGTGGCGGGGACGGGGCCGATGCCCATGATCGACGGATCGACGCCGGCCGACGCCCAACTGGCGATGCGCGCGATAATCGGGGATCCGCGGCGTTCGGCTTCGGCGCGAGTCATTACCACGAGTGCGGCGGCGCCGTCGTTGAGGCCCGAGGCGTTGGCGGCGGTGACGGTGCCGTCTTTCTTGAACGCGGGCCGGACGCTCGACACGCTGTCGATCGTGACGCCGGCGCGAATATATTCGTCATCGGCGACGATCGTGTCGCCCTTGCGCCCCTTGATCGTGACGGCGGCGATTTCATCGCGAAAGCGCCCCGCGCTCCGCGCCGCATCGGCCAAATTCTGCGATCGGACCGAAAACGTGTCCTGCGCTTCGCGGGTGATCTGATAGTGCTCGGCGAGATTTTCGGCGGTGATGCCCATATGATAGTGGTTGAAGGCGTCGGTCAGCCCGTCCTTGACCATCGTGTCGATCAGACTGAGGTCGCCCATCTTCTGCCCGGCGCGCAGCAGTTGCGCGTGCGCGCTCATCGACATCGACTCTTGTCCGCCGGCGACGACGATCGTGGCATCGCCGGTCGCGACCGCCTGTGCCGCGAGCGCAACCGCGCGCAGGCCCGATCCGCACACCTGGTTGACGCCCCAGGCCGGCACTTCCTTGGGGATGCCCGCCGCCATCGCGGCCTGGCGCGCCGGGTTCTGGCCTTGCGCCGCGGTGAGCACTTGGCCGAGAATCACTTCCGATACGTCCGCGCCCGCGACGCCTGCTTGGGCAAGGGCTGCTTCAATCGCGATGCGACCGAGTTCATGCGCTGGCGTCGCGGCAAAGGCACCGAGAAAACTGCCGACCGGCGTGCGCTTGGCGGCGGTGATCACGATATCGCGGCTGGCATCTTGCATGGAGTCTCTCCGGGAATGACGTGGTTGCTATCTAGGCGCGGGGAGCGCGTTTAACCAGCCCGACAGCGGTTCCCACACTTGCGCCCTTGCCCCGCGCCCGACGATCATCCCGACATGCCCCGCGCCGAGATCGTGCCGGTCGGGCAAGTCGGCGGCGCTAGCGGCGGGAACGATGCGGTCGTTCAGCGACACGAATTCGATCGCCGGGCAAGTGAGCGCGGCGGGCGCGATCGTCGTGCCCTTGATCTGCCAGTGCCCTGTGCCGGTCGCGTCTGCCCCGACGAAATCCTCGAACAGTTGCTGCCCGGTAGCGAAGGGCAAGGGCGCGCCGGCATTGGCCCAATCCTCCATCGCCACGAACAGCCGCGCGGCGGCGCTGCCCGGTTCCATTGCGGCGAACGCGTCATATTTGCCGATCGTCCGGGCCGGATCGAGCCGCCAGAAGCCCGCTTGCAGCACTTCCATCGGCACCAGCCCCAACGCCGTGCAGACCGGTTTCGCGGCGTGCCATAAGTCGGCAATCTCGCCGCGCGCGCCCGCGCCGAACCCCGCGAAGGTCCAAGGCGACGCGATCAGCGCCAGGCCGGCGATCGGCGTCAGGCACGCCGCCGCGAGCGCCATGGTGCCGCCGAGGCAATAGCCGACCAGCACCGGCGGATCGGCAAATTTGGCGATCAACGGGAGCAACACGCGCGTGACATGCGCGGTGACGTCCATATCGCGTGCTTTCGGGGGCGGCGTGCCCCAATCGAGCAGAAACGGGCGATGCCCATGCTGCGCGAGCCAGCGCAGCAACGACATTTCGGGCAGCAAGTCGAGGATGTGCGGCGGGTTGATCAGCGACGGGATGAACAGCACCGCCCGCCCCGCGGCCCCCTTCGCGCCATAGTCGCGCAACCGCGCGGTGCCTTTGCGGAAACGGGCAGGCATCGGTTTGCGTGCACGGCCGCGCGGGAAATCCTGATAGGCGCGCAACCCCGCCAGCGCCGCCGCGCGCCGCTCAGCCGACGCTACGGTCTGTTCGCGCAGCATGTCGAGGAACAAGGGCAGCGGGCGCGGTCCGTGTTGCGGTGCGGTATCAAATGGTGGTACTGCAACGGCAACCATAGGGCGGGGAGCCTTTTTCATGAAGAAGACCACGCCGGGCGATGGCCCGGTCACGATCAAGAAGTACGCCAACCGCCGCCTCTATAACACCGAGACGTCGTCTTACATCACGCTTGAACACCTCGCTGCGATGACGCGCGAGGGCCGCGATTTCAAGGTGCTCGACGCGAAGTCCGAAGAGGACATCACGCACAATATTCTGACGCAAATCATCATGGAGGAGGAACAGCGCGGCCAGACGATGCTGCCGGTCAATTTCCTGCGCCAGTTGATCGCGATGTATGGCGATTCGATGCAGAATATGGTGCCGGGGTATCTTGAGGCGTCGATGGACAGCTTCCGCCGCAATCAGCAGCAGTTCAAATCCGCGGTCGAAGGCGCGTTCGCCAATTCGCCTTTCGCTGAACTCGCCAAGCAGAACATGGCGATGTTCGAGGCCGCGACGCAAGCATTCAAGCCCGGTGCCAAGGGTGGCCTCGGCGCCGGGCCGCAGACCTCGGCGAGCAAGGACGACGAAATCGCTGCGCTGAAGGCCGAACTCGGCCGGCTGAACGAAAAGATCGAAAAGCTCGGCGACTGAGTAGCGCAACCCTGTGGTCGATCGCCGCGGCGGTCGCGGGTCTTGCTGCCGTCGCCGCGGGCGTCGGTGATTGGCGGCGGTCGAGGCGAGCCAATCTCGACCGGATCGGGATCGTCGATTGGCGGACGCTTCAGATGTTTGCGTTAATCGCTGCAGCCTGTTGCGCGATCGTGGCGACGCACGGTCAGTAAACGCGCGCAGCGTCAGCGTTCGGGTCGGGCCGTCGCACAGGCCGAGCCGGACCGTGCGGCCCGGGTGATCGACGGGCCAGATGAGTGGCGCATCTGGTGCGATCGCGCTGTCGTCAACGCGGCAAATCTGCTCGCCCGCGTGCCATCCGTCGGCATCGGCGGGACCACCGCGCATGACGTGGAGCACGGTCAGTCGGTCTGCCTCGACGCGCAGCATCAGCCCGCTCGTCGATCGCAGTGGCGGCGCATCTGCATGCTTGCCGGGGCTCAGCACCATGCGCCCGGCACCCGGATCAAGCAGCACGCGATAGCCTGCGAGGAAGCCCGACCCGATCCGCCCATTCATTCCGATTGCCTGGGTATAGCCGGTGTCGGGTTCGATCCGCATTTCGACATTGCGCGCGGTGAGCGTTCCGCTGCGCACGGCGGGAACGATCGCGAGATCGACCACCGCTGCCCCGCCGATGCCATAAGCGATCGTGCTGGTGGTCTGTGCGTTCGCTTCGGGCAGGACATGCCACACGCCGCGGCGCAACGTAACGGCGCCGCCGTCCCCCGTATCAATCACAACGCGCGAGAGATGCGCAGCGCCGACCGAAAGCTCCGTCACATAGCTCGGCCACGTCCCCGCGATGCGCAGTGGCGCGGTGCTCCCGCTAAACGGCAAGCGGCCGGAGGGCAGCAACCGGAAGCGTCGCGCATCATAATCGATGTCGAGCGCATAGCCCTGCGTGACATCGCGCCCGACGAGCAGATCGACCGGCGCTTCGCCGGTTGCTGCGTCGGGCAGCATGGAAGTGGCGAGTTGTGCGCGATGCCGGGTCAAAGCGCCGATCGCGAGCTCGCGCACAGCCACCCAGCCGCTCGCGACCGTCCCGCCGATCGCGACGGCGGCGGGGCCAGAGCGGGCGCGCAGCTTGGTCCGGTCGACGAAGCTGCGCGACAGTAGCGACGTGCTGACCCCGGTATCGAGAATGGCGCTTACGGGTTGCCCGTCGACGGTTGCCGAGAAGCGGATTTGGTTGGCGGGGGTGAGATCGAACGCAACCCAGCGCGCCTCCGCGTCGGGCGCGAGCGTGTCGAGCACGACCTGCTCGGGCGCGGCGGCGATCAGCAGCGGGAGGGCGAGGAAAAGCGCGCGCATCGGGGGGAGCTTAGACAATGCTGACGCAATCGTCGATTTGGGCAGCGGCTTTCTGTGGTCCGTCACCCCGGGCTTGTCCCGGGGTCCACCGCACCGCGTAATCAAGAAGCAATTTGTGCGCTGAGCCGTGGACCCCGGCACAGGACCGGGGTGACGAAGGCTTAGCGAAGGTCCACGCTTAGAGGCACGCCTCCAGATAGGCCTGGTCGAAACCGAAGGTCCGTGCCTTTTCGAGCGTATAAGGGCGCAGGCCCATCGAGCGGTATTCACCGATAATCTTGCCGTCGGCGCTCTCGTCGAGATATTCGAACTTGAACAGCTCCTGCGTCACAATCACCGGGCCTTCCATGCCGATCACTTCGGTCACGTTGGTCACGCGGCGCGAACCGTCGCGCAGGCGCTTGACCTGGATGATCATCTCGACCGAATCGGCAATCTGGCGCGAGATCGCTTCCTTGGGCACCTTGATGTCGGACATCATCACCATATTCTCCATACGCGCGAGCGCTTCGCGCGGGGAGTTGGCGTGGAGCGTACACATCGAGCCGTCGTGACCGGTGTTCATGGCGGCGAGCATGTCGAAACACTCGCTGCCGCGAATTTCGCCGAGGATGATGCGATCCGGGCGCATACGCAGCGCGTTCTTGACGAGATCGCGGATGCTGATTTCGCCCTGGCCTTCGAGGTTGGCGGGGCGCGTTTCGAGCGGCAGCCAGTGCGGCTGTTGCAAGCGCAGTTCGGCCGCGTCCTCGATCGTCAGCACGCGCTCGCCCGGGTCGATCATCTTCGACAGCGCGTTGAGCATCGTCGTCTTGCCCGAGCCGGTACCGCCGGAAATGACGACGTTGAAGCGGCACGCGCCGGCGATTTTCAGCGCGGTCGCCATTTTGGGACTCATCGAGCCGAACCCCGCCATCATGTCGAGCGTGATCGGCTTGGCGGAGAATTTACGAATCGAGATCGCGGTGCCGCGCAAGCTGAGCGGCGGCACGATGACGTTGACGCGGCTGCCGTCCTTGAGGCGGGCGTCGGCCAGCGGCGTGGTCTGATCGACGCGGCGGCCGACCGAGTTGCAGATGCGCTGCGCGATCTGGAACAAATGCTCCTCGTCGCGGAACTGGATCTGCGCGAGCTCGAGCTTGCCCTTGCGCTCGACATAGGTCTGGTCGGGGCCGTTAACCATGATGTCGGTGATGTTCGGATCGGCGAGCAATTCTTCGAGCGGGCCGAGGCCGAGCAATTCGTCGACCAGCACCTTTTCCAGCGCGAACTGTTCGCGGCGGTTGAGCGTCAGCTTCAGTTCGGCGAGCACTTCGCCGATGATCGGGCGGAATTCCTCGGCGAGTTCGTCCTTGTTGAGCGTTGCCGCCGCTTCGGGATCGACGCGTTCGAGCAAGCGCGGGAGCACCTGTTCCTTGATCTTGTGGATCGAGCTTTCGAAGCCCTCGACCTTCGAGCTGCCCGATTCGGCGGATGAGGCCTGGCGGTCGGCGAGGCGCTGCATCGCGTCCTGCTGCGAGCCGAGCATGTTTCCGTGCCCGTCGGAATCGGGCATCGTCGGAAGCGGAGGGAATTGTTCGCCGGCGCCGGGCCCGGCTTCGCCATCGGTCGGGCGGGCGCTGCCGCCGTGCATCGGGCGCGCGACACCGAAAGCAGGCCGCGTTCCAGCTCCAGTCGTTCCCGGTCGACGTCCAAATGCGCTCATGCCGTGCGGTTCCTCCGTTCCGAACCGCTGATCTAGGAGGCAAGCCTTTACATTTACCTAAATTGATGGCGGCCACAGGCGCGCCACATGTACCGTTAACGCTTTTCTCACGCTGTTGCTTCATCGTTGTCGGAGGCTGCTGCGATGAAAGAGATGCGCTTGGATATCGTCACGCTTGGCGCCGCGGCGCCCGCTTTGGACCCAAGGGCGCATCGCAGTCTGCTGTGGGACTGGCGCGCATGGATGCTGGCGGCAGCGTTCGTGCTCGGGGTCGCGGGTCGGCTTGCCTACAGCTGGAACGCGCCGTTTTGGTTCGACGAGACTTTCAGCGGGGTCATCGCGAGCCAGCGCGACGCTGCCTCCCTGTTATCGTGGTGCCTGCATGAATTGACCGGCCCGGCCTATTATATGCCGCTGTGGGCTTGGGAAAAGCTGGCAGGGAATAGCGACTTGGCGCTCCGCCTTCCGAGCCTGTTCTGTGCGCTGGCCGCGCCGATCTTGATCGCGGCCGGTGGTAGCCGGGACCGCGATCTGCGGGTCTTCTGGGCGACGTTGGTGTTGCTGTGGCTGCCGGCGCAGGTTGTCGCGTTCGAGGCTCGCCCCTATCCGCAACTGTTTCTCCTGGGGACGGCGCAAGCGATTGCCTTTCTGCGCCTGATGCAGCAGCCGGATCGCACGCGCGCCGCATGGTGGGCGGGGTGGGCCGCGTGTGCGATCCTCACCAATTACAATGCGGTGGTGATCGCAGGCGTTCAGGGACTTCTATATCTCGCGCATCACCGCAGGGCGGCCGTGGCAACGTGGCCGGCACTGTTGGCATTCGTCCCGGTTGCGGCCTGGATCGCGCTACATGTCGGATTTCTGATGACCCTCGCGGCGGTGCACGGGCAGGCCTATGCCCCCCTCCCACTGTCACAAGTGGCGACAATTCCGGCGTTGTTGTTCGGGCTGCCGTTCCATGGCACCCTGGTTCTCGGAACGATCGCGGCGTCGTCCTTCTTCGCGCGGCGGCGCTTGGCGGTGCCGATGACGCCCGAGGCCCTGCTTGCGCTGAGCGGCGTCATTGCTCTTGCGGTCGTATTGCTGCTCGCGTTCGTGCGACCGGGCTTTGCGCCGCGCTATCTTACGCCGACAATGCCCGCTGTGCTTTTCGCGGTGGCATGGTGGGCGCGCGCGATGTTGCGGATCGATGTGAAGCCGGTCGTGATCGTGGTAGCCGTATTGATGCTCGCGGCTGGCGGCGTGTTGCGATCGAGCCTGACCGAGCGAAGGGCGATGTGCGTCATCTGTTTAATCTTGAGCAACCTTCGGCCTGGCTGACTGAGCGTCCGCTGCGACGGCTGGTATTTTTTTGGGATGGGCCGGTCGGCGCTGCGGGGGACCCTGCGCGGATGGCTGAGGTAGGTGGCTTTTTCCTCCACCGTTCGGGCGTCCGGGTCGCTGTCAGCGTCCTGCATCTGCAACCCGGAGCGGATCCCAATCTGGCGCTTATCGCCGCCTCGGAAAGGCCAGGGACCGCTCTCTTGTGGATTGCCAACGACCGGCTCGGCGGGGTGCATCAGCCCCGCCTGGATCGGATCGACCCGACGCTCCTATGTCGCGATTTCGGGGAAGGGCAGGTGGTGGTGACCGCTTGCCGACCCCGTGTGGGTCAGGCGGTGCGCTCGGCCAGCACGGTGAGGCCGGCGGCCGAAACCTCGGCGAAACCGCCCTCGATCGCGATCGTCTCGGGCTCGCCCTTTTCGGTGCGATAGACCGACAGCGCGCCGTCGCGGATCGTCGACATCACCGGGGCATGGCCCTCCAGCACGCCGAAATCGCCCTCGGTGCCGGGGACGACGACCATATACACGTCCTCGTTGCGGACGAGACGTTCGGGGGTGACGAGTTCGAAGTGGAGGGGCATGGTTCTTATCCTATGCCCTCTCCCGCTGTCGCGGGAGAGGCTACGAAGACTTGGCAGCTTGCTGCCTAGTCGAAGTCGGTGAGGGTCTTCTTCTGTTTGCCCGACGCGGGAGACAGAAGAAGACCCTCACCCAACCCTCTCCCGCGAAGGCGGGAGAGGGCTAATAAGTAGAAGCCTTACGCTTCCTTGGCCATCTTCTCGGCCTTGGCGATCACTTCGTCGATGCCGCCGACCATGTAGAAGGCGCTCTCGGGCAAATGGTCATATTCGCCCTCGACCACGGCCTTGAACGACTTCACCGTATCCTCGACTTGCACGAACTTGCCTTCGATGCCGGTGAAAACCTGCGCCACGAAGAACGGCTGGCTGAGGAAACGCTGGATCTTCCGCGCGCGGCTGACGATCTGCTTATCTTCTTCGCTCAGCTCGTCCATGCCCAGAATGGCGATGATGTCCTGGAGCGACTTGTAGCGCTGCAGCGTCTCCTGGACGCGGCGCGCCGTGTCGTAATGCTCCTGGCCGACGATCGCCGGGGTCAGCACGCGCGACGTGGAGTCGAGCGGATCGACCGCCGGATAAATGCCCAGCTCCGAAATCGCGCGGTTGAGGTTGGTCGTTGCGTCCAAATGGGCGAACGAGGTGGCGGGGGCCGGATCAGTCAAATCGTCCGCCGGAACGTAGATCGCCTGCACCGAGGTGATCGAGCCCTTGTTCGTGGACGTGATGCGCTCCTGCAGCGCGCCCATGTCGGTCGACAGTGTCGGCTGATAGCCCACCGCCGATGGAATACGCCCCAACAGTGCCGACACTTCCGAACCCGCTTGCGTAAAGCGGAAGATGTTGTCGACGAAGAACAAAACGTCCTGGCCTTCGACATCGCGGAAATATTCGGCGATCGTCAGGCCCGACAGCGCGACGCGGGCGCGTGCGCCTGGCGGCTCGTTCATCTGGCCGAACACCAGCGCGACCTTTGAGCCCTCGGGGGTCGGGTTGCCATCGGCATCCTTGGCGATGACGCCTGCGTCGAGGAACTCGTGGTACAGATCGTTGCCCTCACGGGTCCGCTCGCCGACGCCGGCGAACACCGAGGTGCCGCCATGGCCCTTGGCGATGTTGTTGATCAGTTCCTGGATCAGCACGGTCTTGCCGACGCCGGCGCCGCCGAACAGGCCGATCTTGCCGCCCTTTGCGTACGGCGCGAGCAAATCGATGACCTTGATGCCGGTGACGAGAATCGCGCTCTCGGTCGACTGATCGACGAACAGCGGCGCGGGCGCGTGGATCGGCATCGTCTCGGTGTGGCCAACCGGGCCACGCTCGTCGATCGGCTCGCCGATCACGTTGAGGATGCGGCCCAACGTCATCGGGCCGACCGGCACGCGGATCTGCGACCCGGTGTCGGTGACCGACTGGCCGCGCGTCAGACCCTCGGTCGAATCCATCGCGATCGTGCGAACGGTGTTCTCTCCGAGATGCTGCGCGACTTCGAGCACGAGGCGGTTGCCGTTGTTCGAGGTCTCGAGCGCGTTGAGAATGGCGGGCAGGCGATCCTGCTCGAAGGTCACGTCGACGACGGCGCCGATGACCTGGCTGATGCGGCCGACGCTGTTGGTGGTTGCTACGGGTGCCGAAACCGTCGGGGCTGCGGCTTTAGGGGCGCGCGGCTTGCGGGCGGGCTTGTCTGCGGTCGGGGCTGCGGTGGCCATCTGTTACTTCCTTGTCGCTTTGTCTTGGGCGGCTTTTGCGGGGACGGTTTGATCTTGCGGAACGGTCGGGTTCTTCGCACCGGGGCGGATGATCGTGACGATCGCGCTGCGGTTGCGTTTGTGCTCGGGGTCGGCAATCGGGCCCGGATCGAACACGATCCGCGCGCCCGGCAGGCTGACATCGACGGGCAACAATGACTTGATGCCGGCCTTGATCGGATCGGTCGGCTGGACGTCGAAGCGGCCGAGGAAGCCCGACAATACGCGCAGCGGCGTCTTGTCGACATCGCTCGCGGATTTGCTGTCGCGCCCGTCATCGCCGGTCGCGGTGAAGGTGAAAACGTAGCGATCGACCAGAGCGGCCGTCGTCCCCGATGCTTCGAGCGTGCTGCGCGTCTTGATCGGCGAGCGTGGGAGCTGGATGACCTGTTCGTCGCTTTTCGCGGAGAAGGTGCCGGGTGCGCCCTCCGTCATCGGCGCGATCGTATAGCCCAAGTCCTTGGCCGCCTGCGTGCGAATGGAGGGATCGGTGAACACCGTGCCCCAACGCCGCGCCATTTCCTTGGCCGGATCGAGCAGATCGTTCGACATCATATTGGCGGCATCGACCGTATTCGAAACAGGCGCGCCAGCGCATGCGGCAAGAGCCGCACACAGCATCATCGGCAAGGCGCGCGCGATCTTCACTTACTTGAGCGCCTCGGCACCCGAGATGATCTCGACCAGCTCGGTGGTGATCGCGGCCTGACGGCTGCGATTGTACTGGATCGTCAGCCGGTTGATCATGTCGCCGGCGTTGCGCGTGGCATTGTCCATCGCGGTCATGCGGCTGCCCTGTTCCGATGCGGCGTTTTCGAGCAGCGCACGGAACAGCTGGATCGCGACGTTGCGCGGCAGCAGTTCGGCGAGGATCGTTTCCTCGTCGGGCTCATACTCGACCGCGGCGCCGCCATCCGACACGGGTGCCGCGTTCAGGTCGATTGCGACCGGGATGATCTGGCGACCGGTCGGCTCCTGCACCAGCGCCGATTGGAAGCGCGCGTAGAACAGATGCGCGATGTCGAACGCGCCTGCCTCGAAGCGGGCGATCACATCGTCGGCGATCGCGCGCGCATCGGCGAAAGCGACGGTCTTGATGTGGCTCATTTCATGATCGGCGGCGATCTGGTTCGGGAAGAAGCGCTTGATCACGCGACCCTTTTTGCCAGCGACGTAAAATTTCACGGTCTTGCCCGCTGCCTCAAGCTCCTCGGCCTTGCGGCGTGCGGCGCGAACGATGTTCGAGTTGAACGCACCCGCCAAGCCACGCTCGGAGGTTGCGATGATGATGAGGTGCGTCTGGTCCTTGCCCGTGCCCGCGAGCAGCTTGGGGCTGCTCTCGCTGACAGAGACCTTCGAGGCGAGCGATGCCATCACGGCTTCGAGCCGCTCGGCATAGGGACGCCCGGCGACTGCCGCTTCCTGCGCACGGCGCAGCTTTGCGGCGGCGACCATTTTCATCGCCTTGGTGATCTTCTGCGTCGACTTCACCGAGCCGATGCGGACCTTGAGGGCTTTAAGCGAGGCCATCGTTTTCCCAATCTCGTCATGCCAGCGCAGGCTGGCATCTCTCCGTAACCGGGAGACCCCAGCCTTCGCTGGGGTGACGGTTGATCCTAATTACGCAAACGTCTTCGAAAACGCACCGAGCGCGGTCTTCAGCGCTTCGGTCGTCTCCTTCGACAGGTCGCGCTTGTCGCGAATGTCGGTGAGGAGATCGGCATGATCGGTGCGCATCGCGGTCAGCATCGCTTGCTCGTAGCGCACAACGGCGTTGACCGGCACGGTATCGAGGAAGCCTTGGGTCCCTGCGAAGATCGACACGGTCTGCTCTTCGAACGGCATCGGTGCGAACTGCGCTTGCTTGAGCAATTCGGTCAGGCGCGCGCCGCGGTTGAGCAGCTTTTGCGTCGAGGCATCCAAGTCCGAGCCGAACTGCGCGAACGCCGCCATTTCGCGATATTGCGCGAGCTCGAGCTTGATCGAACCCGAGACCTTCTTCATCGCCTTGGTCTGTGCGGCCGAGCCGACGCGGCTGACCGACAGGCCGACGTTGATCGCCGGACGGATGCCCGCGAAGAACAGGTCGGTTTCGAGGAAGATCTGGCCATCGGTGATCGAGATCACGTTGGTCGGGATGTAGGCGGACACGTCGCCGGCCTGCGTTTCGATGATCGGCAATGCCGTCAGCGAGCCGCCGCCATTGTTGTCGTTCATCTTTGCCGCGCGCTCGAGCAAGCGGCTGTGGAGATAGAAGACGTCGCCGGGATAGGCTTCGCGGCCCGGCGGGCGGCGCAGCAGCAGCGACATCTGACGGTAGGCGACGGCCTGCTTGGACAGATCGTCATAGACGATGACGGCGTGCATGCCATTGTCGCGGAAATATTCGCCCATCGCGCAGCCGGTATAGGGCGCGAGGAACTGCAGCGGGGCAGGGTCCGACGCCGTTGCAGCGACGACGATCGAATAGTCCATTGCGCCTTGCTCGGTCAGCGTGCGGACGAGCTGGGCGACGGTCGAGCGCTTCTGGCCGACGGCTACGTAGATGCAATAGAGCTTCTTGCTCTCGTCATCGCCCTGATGCGCGGCCTTCTGGTTGATGAAGGTGTCGATCGCGACCGCCGACTTGCCGGTCTGGCGATCGCCAATGATCAGCTCGCGCTGGCCACGGCCGACCGGGACGAGCGCGTCGATCGCCTTGAGGCCGGTCTGGACCGGCTCATTGACGGAAGTACGCGGGATGATG
Source organism: Sphingomonas psychrolutea (assembly GCF_014636175.1). Lineage (GTDB taxonomy): Bacteria > Pseudomonadota > Alphaproteobacteria > Sphingomonadales > Sphingomonadaceae > Sphingomonas > Sphingomonas psychrolutea. The sequence goes on from NZ_BMDW01000022.1 coordinate 23,729, forward strand.
CCCGGCGCCTTGACTTCGACGCGGCTGCGCTGATCGGAAACGATCGGGCCCTTGCCGTCGATCGGGTTGCCGAGACCATCGACGACGCGGCCGAGCAGGCCCTTGCCGACGGGGACGTCGACGATCGTGCCGGTGCGCTTGACGACGTCACCTTCCTTGATCTGCGAGTCCGACCCGAAGATCACGACGCCGACATTGTCGGCCTCGAGGTTGAGCGCCATGCCCTGCACGCCGTTCGAGAATTCGACCATCTCGCCCGCCTGGACGTTGTCGAGTCCGTGGATGCGGGCGATGCCGTCACCGACGCTGAGCACCTGGCCGGTTTCCGAGACCTGCGCGTCGGTGCCGAACGAAGCGATCTGGTCCTTGATGACCTTCGAAATTTCTGCGGCGCGGATGTCCATGATTTAGCCTTTCATCGCGAGCGCGAGTGAGTTCAAACGGGTACGGATCGACGAATCGATCCGTTGCGAGCCGATCTGGACGACCAGACCGCCGAGAAGTGCAGGATCGACTGAGAGATCGACCGAAACGTCGGTGCCGATGCGGGTGCTTAACTGCTGCTTCAGCGCATCGACCTGATCGTCGCTGAGCGGGTGCGCCGAGGTGACTTCCGCCGTCGTCTCGCCGCGATGGCGTGCGGCGAGATTGCGAAAGTCACGGATGATCGCCGGAAGCTTCGCCAAACGGCGATTCTCCGCCAACACGCCGAGAAACTTCGCCGTCGTGTCATCGACGTCGATCAGCTCGGCGGCGGCGGCAATCGCCTTGGCGGCGGCCCCGCGCGACACGATCGGGCTGGCGATGAGCGCTGCGAACTCGCTCGACTGCGCGATCGTCTCACGCACGCGGCCAAGGCTGGCCTCGACGGCGTCGATCGCCTTGCTGTCACGCGCAAGCTCGAACAATGCGGTCGCGTAGCGTCCGCTTAAGCTTGCTTGAATACCGCCGGATGTCTCCACGCGATTGGGGTCCTCTTGGGCACGAATGGTGGCCCCATGCGAATGGAAGGCGCGAGAGATTGCGCCTGCCGATGGGTTGGCGGGCGGTTAGCATCGGGTCGGGCGCGATGCAAGCCGCGCGGTGGAGCAATGTGCAGCGCTGGCGTTTCACGCAACTGTAACATTCGCTTAACCATTCGTTGGCGGCTTTGCGTGCAAAGCGAACGCCATGACTAGCATTGCTCGCTTACGCTCATTCCCGAATCTTCCAGCACCCGTCGCCCGCTGGGTCGAGCGGTGGGAGGCGGGGGGGCGTAACATGCGCGCGCAGTTACGCCGGATCGTCGTTGCCCTGCTCGCGATTCAGGCGTTGCTGGCGCTCGCGCTGATCGGCACCACGCTGGCGACGAGCCACCGCGTGACGGTGCTGGTGATGGATCGGCTTTATCCGATCGGTGAGCTGCAACGCGTCAATGCGAGCTACGCGACCGCGCTGCTCACTGCGCAAAAGGTCCGTAGCGGGAACCTGTCGGCGCTCGGCGCGGTCGCGACGATCGAGGGCGCCCGCGGCGAGATCGCGACAAGCTGGGCGGAATTCACGCGCCACAATCTCGATGCGCGGCGGACAGCCGAAGTCGCGCAAGTCGCGGCGGCGCGGCGCGATGCCGATGCGGCGCTCGATCGTCTGCTCGACCTGTTGCGCGCGGGCCGTACCGAGCAGCTCGATTTTTTCGTCAGCGGCGCGTTGTATGCCGCGATCGATCCGCTGACCGCGACGAGCAGCACGCTGATCGCGGATTTGCGTAGCGACGCATCGCAGGAACGCAGCGTGCTGGAGCAAAGCTTCGGTGAGGTCTATATTCTTGTCGCAGTCATCACGGTCGCCGCGATTATGGTCGCCTTTTGGGGAATGCAGATGTTGCGCCGCCGCGTCGAGCGCCCGCTTGCGCTCATCGCCGAGGCGACGCGCGACATCACGCTGGAGCGCGCCGATGCGCCGATCCCCGCGCTCGACCGTAGCGACGAGATTGGCGACATCGCCCGCGCCCTGGTTTTTGCGCGGCAACGCTCGGCCGATGCGCGCAGCTTGCGCGAAGACGCGCGCCGTACCGCCGATGCCGTCGGCGAGCGCGACCGCCGTGAACAGCACGCGCGCGCACGCCGCGCCGCGCATCTCGACGCGCTGTTCGAGGCGTTCGAGGTGGAAGCGGGGGCGTCGGTCCGGCAACTCGCCTCGGCTGGGCCAGCGTTGCGCGAGACCGCGGGTGCGATGTCGGCCGAGGCCGGCGCGACCGAACAGCAGGCGATGGCGACTGCCGCGATTACCGATCAAAGCGCCAACAACGCGCGCACCATTACGCATTCCGCCGCCGCGCTCGCCGGCGCGATCGAGCGGATCAGCCGCGAGGCCAATGAATCGCGCGCCAGCGTCGCCACCGTTCGCGCGCGCACGCTTGAAGGGCGCGACCGGGCCGAATCGCTTGGCGAGATGATCGCCGAGATCGCCGCCGTGCTCGATCTCATCGCCGCGGTCGCCGGGCAAACCAATTTGCTCGCGCTTAACGCCACGATCGAGGCGGCGCGCGGAGGCGAGGCGGGGCGCGGCTTCGCGGTCGTCGCCGATGAAGTGAAGGGTCTGGCACGCCAGACGCAATCCGCCGCCGGGCGGATCGAGGCGCGACTCGCCGCGGTGCGCACCGCCAGCGACACCGTGCTCGCGACGATCGAATCGGTCGATGCGCTGGTGGCGGAGCTCGATCAATCCTCGGCCAACGTCGCGAGCGCGGTCGATCAACAACGCGGCATGACGCAAGCGATCGCCCACGCCATCGCCGAAGTCGAGGACGGCACCGCTGATGCCGCCGCCAATATGCAGACCTTGCGCGAGCGCGCCGAACGATCGCGCCACACGGCCGATCAGGTGACGCGCACGGCGGGGGATGTGGCCGGCGGGGTCGAGCAATTGCGCGCCCAGATCAACCGCTTGATCGCCGACGTGCGCGCGGCGTAGCGCGACGCTGCGAACGGCGCTAGCGAGGGTCCGCAACCCTAGTCTGCGGAGCGATTCGATGATCGGCACGATGGAAAAGAAGACGATGTCCGACGACGCCGAGATCGCCGTCTATCACGTCCAGCCAACGGGCGTGCGCAAGGGCGGGCTCGTGCTCGTCCAGGAAATTTTCGGCATTACCGACCATATTCGCGATCTGTGCGACGAATATGCCGCTGACGGTTATGAAGTGCTCTCGCCCGCTCTGTTCGACCGCGAACATCCCGGGTTCGAAGCGGACTATTCGGGCGAGGGGTTCGCGCGAGCCGTTCAGCTCGCGCGCGAACTCCATCCCTTCGACCTGTCGCTCGCCGATGTGCAGACCTGCGTCGATGAATTGGCGCCGAAGGGGCCCGTGTTCGTCGTCGGCTATTGCTATGGCGGATCGGTCGCCTGGTTCGCCGCGACGCGGATGCACGGTGTCGCCGCCGCCTCGGGCTATTATGGCAGCTTGATCCCGGCCGCGGCGGATGAAGAGCCCAAGGTGCCCGTCATCCTCCACTTCGGCCGCCACGACACCGGCATCCCGATGGACGGCGTCGACAAGGTGATTGCCAAGGATTGGCCGAACGCGACGGTGCACGTGTACGAAGCGGGCCACGGCTTCAATTCGGATCGGCGCAAGGATTACCACGAACCCAGCGCCGATCTGGCGCGTGAACGCACGCTCGAACTGTTCGAGGCGAACGGGGCGGGGGGTTAGACGATCCCGCCCTCATCCGCGTAATCAAGCAGATCGCCGGGTTTGCAATCGAGTTCCTGGCACAGCTTTTCGAGCGTTTCGAAGCGGACGCCCTTTACCTTGCCCGATCGCAGCAGCGACAAATTGGTTTCGCTGATGTCGATCCGCTGCGCGAGATCCTTGGCGCGCATTTTCCGGCGCGCGAGCATGACATCCAGGGTGACGATGATCGGCATGGCTCAGACAATCTGCTCGTGATCGGCTTTGATCTGGGCGGCCAGGCCTTGCACCCGGCCAACCAGCCGGATCGCGACCCCGACGCAGATCAGCGCGACCTGCACCGTTGCGTAAGACCCTGTCAGCGCGTCCATCTTGGTGTTTGCCGGGCCAACGAGCACAGCAAGGATCCCGCTAGCGACCAGCCAGTCGCCCATGCGCCCGAGCAGTCGACCGCCCTCGGCCGACAGGATCGCGCCCTCGGCATAGGTTTTGAAAAGGTGCCGCGCGGTCCAGAGCGCCGCGAGCAAGGCAAGCGCGGGAAGGCATTCGATCGCCAAAAGGACGAGGCGTTCGCTTGCCGACCCGAGATCGGGTGTGCCGACCGCCTGAACAATACCCTTGAGCGGGATGTACAGCACTTCGCTGAACAGCAGGAAAGCCCCGATCCCGAACAGCCAGCCGAATACGCGCTTGAGCCTCGCGCTCTGCGCGGCGAGCGCGTCGATCGAAGGTAAGGTCATTGGTCGTCCTTTCCGATGACGATGCTGACGTTGAGGGCAAGGCCCGCAACGTCGATGGCGATGTGTGTGCGCAGGACGCTTTCATCCGAATGGGCGGTGCTTTGCCGCACCGTGAACGGTACCGCGCCGCTGCACGCCAAAACCAGCGCGGCCCCGCCGATCAGGCCAAGGCCCGTGGCCACGGATTTGCGAACCCTAGCTTTAATCTCCGGCTTCATCTCATTTCTCCATTTAATTTACGTAAAACATAAATAAAATGGAAAATCGGGTCAATATATTTCTTTACAGCGCAGGACCGTCGCGGATTTTTCGCTGCTGATCGCGGACAATTTGCTCAATTTAAAGGCCTTTTCCGCAGCTCCTGCGCGCGTCAAACGATGGCCACGGGTCCGATGCGCGGCGGAACACGCTTTGCCTGGCCATTGCATGGCGAACGGGCTGGTTTTATCCTCGCGCGGCGGGAGGGGATGGCCATGCGGAAATCGAGCGTTTTGGGGGCAGTTTTGCTGATGGCGATGGCGGCCGGCGGCGCGCGCGCGGAAGTGTTGCAAGTGACGGGCGAGTTCCCCGCAGCGAATCGCGAGGCAAGCTTCCTGCGATCGGTGTCTGTCGAGCGCTTCGGCGGCACCGACGGGCCGACGCTCGCCATCGCGATCGAACGCGCGCTGACCAACAGCCAGTTCGAAGTGATCGGCGGTCGCGTCGGGCGCGATACGGCCGAGGGGTCGATCTCGGGCGCGGTCTCGACCGGCGTCGACATGCAACGCTTCACGCGCAAGGAAAAAAAGTGCGCGGAAAAGGCGGACGACGGCAAATGCGTGCGGGAAGAGGAGATCGAGATCCCCTGCATGCGCCGTATCATCGACATGAATGCCGATATCCGGATCGTCCGCAACACCGACGGGAAAATCCTCTATTCCGAAGCCCAGCCGTTCCGCGACGAAACGACCTGGTGCGAGCGGCAAAGCCCCGATCGTACGGTCGAGGCGGTCGTGGCCGGCGCGATCCGCAATATCGCCGAAGCGATGCGCGGCGCGCTCGTGCCGCATGTCGACACCTATCAGGTCCGCGTGCGCGAAAGCACCAAGGGCCTGACCAAGGAAACCGCGCAGCGCTTCAAGGATCTGGTCAAACTGACCAAGCGCGATGCGCCTGCCGCTTGCGCCGGTTGGGACGCCCTGCAGGCCGAGGCGGCGGGCTATCCGTCGCTGGTGTTCAATCTCGGCGTGTGCGCCGAAGAGCGTGGCGATTATGAGGCTGCGGTGAAGCTCTACACCGACGCCGTGCGCGCCGGTGCGGGGGAGGGGAATGAAGCGGCGAACCGCGCCACGCGCTTGATCGCCGGACGTGCCGATGCGCGCGAGCGGGCGCGGCGGCGGGGCTGATATCACCGCTGCTTTGAGCGCAAGGCGTGGGATGTGAGGCCCGTGTTGATCGGCCTATAGCAGTGCCATGACGCAGACCCTCCCTTTCTCGCTCGATCCCGATGCCGCCTGGCGCGCGTTCGAAGCGCGTGACCGACATAGCGATGGCCGCTTCGTGGGTGCGGTGAAAACCACCGGCATCTATTGCAAGCCGAGCTGCCCGGCGCGCCACCCGAAGCGCGAGAATGTCGTGTTCTATCGTACGCCCGAAGAAGCGCGCGCGGCGGGATTTCGCGCGTGTCTGCGCTGCACGCCCGATCAGGTCGGGCGCGACCGGGTCGCCGTCGCGCGCGCGGTTACGCTGATCGAGGCGGCGGAGGAGACGCTGGGGCTCGACGAGCTGGCCGCGCTGGTCGGCTATGCCCCGCACCATTTCCACCGACTGTTCAAGCGCGCGACCGGGGTGACCCCGGCGGCCTATGCGCGCGGGCTGAAAGCGCGGGCCGCCGCGCACGCGCTCACCAGGGAGACCAGCGTGACCGATGCGATTTACGAAGCGGGCTATTCGGCACCGAGCCGGTTCTACGAAGGCGCGGGCAAACGGCTCGGCATGACGCCGAGCGCGTGGAAGCGCGGCGGGGCGGGGGTCACGATCCGTTGGACGGTTGCCGACACCAGTCTGGGCGACATGCTCGTCGCGGCGACCGACAAGGGGCTGTGCCGCGTGTCGTTCGACGAGAATGAGGCGGCGTTGCGCGCGCGTTTCCCGCACGCCGAGATCGTCCCCGGCGGAGCCGCGCTCGCCGATCTCGCGGCGCAAGTCGTCGCCAGCGTCGAATCGCCCGATCGTGATCAGGATTTGCCGCTCGACGTGCAGGGAACCGCCTTTCAGGAAGCGATCTGGCAAGCGCTGCGCGCGATCCCGCTCGGCGAAACGCGCAGCTATGCCGAGCTTGCAGCCGAGGTCGGCAATCCCAAGGCGGTGCGCGCGGCGGGAACGGCGTGCGGTGCGAACCCGGTGTCGATCATCGTGCCGTGCCACCGCGCACAGCGGACCGACGGCACGCTTGGCGGCTATGCGTACGGGATCGATCGCAAGGTCGCGCTGCGGACGCGGGAAGGGGTCAAATGACATGACGTATGTGATCCGCGGGCTCGACCCGACACCGTTTGCGGCGTTGTTCGGGCTCCCCGATGCGGCCCTCGCCGAGCGGCAGGTCGTCCGCCACTTCGCCGATACCAAGCCGGGCTTTCCGTGCCGCGTGACGCTGGAGGATGCCGAACCGGGTGAGGCGTTGCTGCTGCTCAATTACGAACATCTCCCCGTATCGTCGCCTTACCGATCGCGCCACGCGATCTACGTCCGCGAGGGCGCTTCGGCGGCGGCGGTGTATGACGATCGCGTTCCCGAACAGCTCCGCCGACGCTTGCTGTCGGTGCGCGCGTTCGACCTTGCCGGGATGATGGTTGAGGCCGATGTGGTCGACGGCACCGCGCTCGACACGCTGGCGCGCGACTGGATCGGTTGTCCGCAAGTCGCGTATCTCCACGTCCACAACGCCAAGCCCGGCTGCTTCGCGGCGCGGATCGAGCGCGACTGAGCGGTTGCCAAGCGACCCTCGCGTGTTACGTGTGTGGCACAGCAGGGGGAAGATGATGCTACCAACCGAACCGAACACGCCGCCGAACAGCACAGTCTGGCGCGTCATCCACTTCCCGTTGGTGCTGCTGGTGATCGGTTTCGTGTTCGTGATGGCGGGCAATGTGACCGCCGCTGTGCTCGCGCGCCTAGTCCCGCCGCTGCACAACAATCCGGTCGAGATGCTGCAAGCTGCCGCCTTTGCGGCGCTGGTCGCCGGTGCCTATGTCGCTTTCGTTCGCCTGATCGAACGGCGTCCGGTGTCGGAATTCGGCACGAAGGGCTGGGCGGGGGAGCTTGGGGTCGGGTTACTTTTCGGCCTCGTTCTGTTCAGCACCGTAATTGGGGTCATCGCCTTGCTCGGCGGCTATCGTGTGATCGGTTATGGATCGTTCGCGGTGCTGTACCCGTCGGTCGCGCTGTCGATCTTTTCGGGGGTGGGCGAGGAGATCGTGCTGCGTGGGCTGTTCTTCCGGCTGATCGAGCGCTGGCTCGGCAGCTGGATCGCGCTGGCGCTGTCGGCGGCGTTGTTCGGGGCGCTCCACCTTGGCAATCCCAACGCCACGCTGTTCGCCGGATTCGCGATCGCGCTTGAGGCCGGGGTGATGCTGGCGGCGCTGTATATGGTGACGCGGCGGCTATGGGCGGCGATCGGGCTGCACGCGGCGTGGAACTTCGCGCAAGGCGGGATTTACGGCGTCGCGGTCTCGGGTTTCGAGGAGAAGGGCTTGCTCCGCCCCGATATGCGCGGACCCGAATGGCTGACCGGCGGGGCGTTTGGCGCAGAGGCGTCGCTCGTCGCGCTGCTCGTCAACGTGGCGTTCGGCATCGCCTTGCTCGTCATTGCCTGCCGCCGCGGTAATTTCGTCGCGCCGTTCTGGGCGCGGCGCTGATGTTACTCCGCAGGGGTGCAGGCATAGACGATCCGCTCGTTCGGCCGCGCTGGTAGCGCGGTGCGGATCGCCGCCTGCTGCGTCGCGAGATTGGCGCGTCCCGCCTCGTCGGGCGAACAGGCCTTGAGCTTCACGGTCGAGCGGATCTTGCGCAAATCGTCCATTTGCTCCGCGCTGAGGAAATAGCGCGCATTGGTATAGCCGCGCGTTGCCGGATCGAATTGCAGCACCGACACGGTCTGCTCCTCCGACGGCACCAGGATGCGGTCCCATTTGCTGCCATTTTCGGCATATTGCGTGCGGCCATTCATGCAGCCCGCTTTGCCCCAGTCGATCGTGACGTCCTGTGTGGTGGAGGATACGACGCGGCTGCGTTCGGGCACGAAGCGGCACACCAGCTTGCCGAGCGGGGCGGTCGAGGAGACGGGGGGCGCGGACGGCTGGCTTGCGGCGGCAACGGCTTCGGGCAGGACAGGCGCGCCGGTCGGGCGGAGCACGAACAGCACAACCGCGCCCAACATGACCAGCGCGCCCAACGCCCATGCCCAAATCGCTTCGCGCCGCAGCGCCTGCGCGTCGAGCAAGCCGCCGGCCCCCACCGCCATCGCGCCGAGCACGAGGAGAAGCACCGCCAGCCCCATGATATTCTCCCGGTGCCGGTCGGCCGCGTCGCGCGCAGCGACGAGTGCTGCCTCGCGCGCCAGCACCGCCTTGCTGGCCGCGTCGCGTTTGGTTGCATCGACCAGCGCGGAGGCCTCCGTATTGGCAGCCTGATCGATCTTTTCGATGTCGGCGATGCTGGTGCACGGGGTGCCGATCGCGACATAGGGCTGTTTGGCCTTGTTCAGGAACGCGGCCACTTCGGTGTTGGCGATGGCGAAACCGAAACTCGAATCGCCCTCTTCACCGCGCGTGATCGCCGAATTGATCCCGATCACGCGCCCGCACGGATCAAGCAGCGGCCCGCCCGAATTGCCGCGCGCGATCTGTGCGGTGTGGAGCAAAACGTCGGTGCCGGTCATTTGCCGCCGCCCGGAAAACACGCCTTCGGACCGGATCGGCGCGAGCGGGCGGATGTAATCCGCCGCCGATTTCGCGGTCGCCAAATCCACATTGCCGGGATAGCCGAGCGCCGTCACCATGCTGCCCTCCTCGATCGGCCCGGTATAAAGCGCGACCGTCGGCAAGCGCGTGCCGGTGAATTCGATCAGCGCGAGATCGTGCGCGACATCGACCGCGATCACGCGGCCCTGATAGCTTTTTCTGCCCTCCGACGGGACGATTCCGACCACGACATTCCCGGGATATTTGGCGAGCAGTTCGACGACATGCGCGTTGGTGACGATTCGGTTGGGCGCGACCGCGACGCCGCTGCCATGGCCGAAGCCGACCACTTCATCATCGACGATCGCGATCGTGACGACGCGCACGACGCCGCGCCCAGTCGCCGAGATATCGTCGGCGCGGGCGGGGGCGGACAGGCCGACCGTGCAGGCCAGGATGAGCGCGAGCAGCCAGCGGACTATCGGGATCATGATTTTTTCGGTCCGGCAGGCCCATCGCTGGCACTCTTACCGCTTGCCGATCCAGCCTTCGCATCGCTTGGCGCGTCGGGTTTGTCGAGCACGGTAAGTGCTGCGGCCGAACCTTTCTGGTCGAGCATCGCGAGCACTTGCTGGATCCGGTCGCCGCCGCTGCCATGCGCACTGTACGCCAGCGGCACGATCGCGCGGCGCGCTTCCACCGCATTGCCCTGTTGCAGATAGACGCGTCCGGCCTGCATCCGCAGCCCGAGATCGTACGGTGCCAGCGCATAGGCGTAGAGCAAGGCGGCATCGGCATTCTTGGTCGGTGGCTGGTCGGCATCGCCGAAACTGTTGTAGAACAGCGTCAGCGGCAACGGATCCTCGGTATCGACCTTGTTCGCGACGAGGAACCAGTGGCGCACCGCGCTCCAGGTGGCCGCGTCGGTCTTCTTTGCGGTGCGCGCCGTGGCCGCCAGCGCCATGCCCTTGTAGAGCATCGCGTGCATCGATTTGGGCGCCGTCGCCAGCGCGCGGTCCGCCGCCGCCTCGGCCGCGGTATAATTACCCGCATCATATTCGGCCTCGGCCAGCACGTTCTGCGCTGCCGCATCTTGCGGATAGGGTGCGGCGAGGCGGCGCGCGAGCACGACCACCGCTTGCGCCTGCGTTGCCCCGACCCCTGCGGCCGAGCGGATGCGCGCGGGCATGACCGCTGCCTCCGCCGGGGTGAGCGCGCGCACCGTCGTTTCGCCCACCGCCAGCGCCGACCCGGTCAGTGTCCGCGCCGGGAGGCGTGACTGCTCGGCATATCGGTCGAGGACGCGATCGAGCTTGTCGACGTCCTTCAGTTGATGCTTGGCCTCGGTGACCGGCTTTCCAGCGTTGATCGCATCGATATAGGCATCGAGTTGCCCCGCGCGGCTCGGTTCAAACGTTAGGTAATGCGTCAGCAACCAGCCGCGTCCGTACAGCACATCGGTTTGTTCTTCGCTCATCCGACCCGGGTCGGGGCTGAGCACGCGGCTCATTGGCAACATGTCGGAATTGAAAACCCCGAAGGCGCGATATTGCGGCGCGGCACCCAGTGTGATCCCGCCGTCGTCGCGAAACATCGCGGTCGCGTTGAATTCGGCAAATCCCTCGACGAACCAGGCGGGAAATGCCGCATTGGTCCAATTGCTCAGCATGAAATGATGCGTGTATTCGTGGAGCAGGATTTGCTGGGCGTTGAGATCGGTCTTTTCGGTACCCGATTGGCGCGGCACGAACGCGACGGGATGCGCGCGCGGCGCGTAAAAGCCCGCGACGTTTTCCTGGCCCGGCACGAGCTTTTGCACGTCGTCAATAGTGTCGACGACGTAGACCGTCAGCCGCGTTTCGGGACTGATCGGCGCATCGGGCATCCCGCGCTGGACGCGTAGCGCCTTGTCGAAGCGCTCAAGCTTGGTCGTGAAGGCGCGGACACGCTCTGGCTTATCGTTCGAATAGAGCACGAAATGGCGCGAGCTCGCTTCCTGCCATTCAGCAAGCGCAGCACTCGGAATCAAGCAGGCGCAGAGAAGCAAGGCTTTGCGAAACATCGGTTTGAGTCTCCTCAAGCCAATCGTACGGGGGGCGGGGCCGGGTCGCAAGCGGGGTGGCTCCCCCGTTCACACGAAACTGTACGGATCGACATCGACCACCACGCGCACCTTGGCGGGCCAGACGAGCGCGCCCAGCCAGTCGCGGATCACGTCCTGCACGTCCAATCCGCGTTTGGCGTGGACCAGCAGGCGGTAGCGGTGCCGCCCGCGCAGCATCGCCAGCGGGGCAGGGGCCGGGCCATAGACTTCCATCGCGTCGTGATGCGGCGCGGCGCGGCCGATCAGGCGCGCGGTTTCCAGGGCTGCGGCTTGGTCCTCGCTCGACACGACGATGCCCGCGAAGCGCCCGAACGGCGGCGCGCCAGCCTCGCGGCGATGCTCGGTCTCGGCGGCGTAGAACGCCTCGGCGTCGCCCGACACCAGCGCCTTCATCACGCTCGCATCGGGGCTGTGCGTCTGGATATAGACGTGGCCGGGTTTCGCCCCGCGCCCGGCGCGGCCCGCGACTTGCATGATCTGCTGGAAGGTCCGCTCGCTCGCGCGCAGATCGCCGCCGTCGAGGCCGAGATCGGCGTCGATCACGCCGACCAGTGTGAGGTTGGGGAAGTGATAGCCCTTGGTGACGAGCTGCGTGCCGACGACGATGTCGATGTCGTGCGCCTCCATCCGTGCGACGAATTCGGCGGCCTTGGCGGGGGACCACATCGTGTCAGAAGTAACGACTGCGATCTTGGCATCGGGGAAGAGCGCGGTGACTTCATCGGCGATGCGCTCGACGCCGGGGCCGACCGCTGCCAGCGTATCCTCATTCTGGCATTCGGGGCAGACCTTGGGCACCGGCTCGGTATGCCCGCAATGGTGACAGGCGAGGCGGCGCACGAGGCGGTGCTCGACCATCCACGCGGTGCAATTGGGACATTGGAAGCGGTGGCCACAGGTACGGCATAGCGTGAGGGGCGCGTAACCGCGGCGGTTGAGGAACAGCAGGACTTGCTCGCGCCGCGCCAGCGTCTCAGTCATTGCGGTGAGCAAGCGCGGTGCGATCCAGCGGCCGCGTTCGGGCGGTTCGGCGATCAAGTCGATCGCGGTGATGCTCGGCATTTCGGCGGCGCCCCAGCGGCCGGGCAATTTGACCTCGGCATAGCGGCCGAGCGCGACTTGCTGGCGCGTCTCGATCGCGGGGGTGGCGGAGGCGAGGATCACTGGGATCTGCTCGAACTTGCCACGCATCACCGCGACGTCGCGGGCGTGATAATGCACGCCTTCTTCCTGCTTGAAGCTCGTCTCATGCGCTTCATCGACCACGATCAGGCCGAGATTGGCGTAGGGGAGGTACAGCGCCGAGCGCGCGCCGACCGTGACGAGCGCTTGCCCGCTGGCGATGCCGCGCCACGCGCGACGGCGCTGCGACTGGCGCAACCCCGAGTGCCACGCGACGGGGGCCACGCCGAAGCGCGCGGCGAAGCGTTTGAGGAACGGCTCGGTCAGCGCGATTTCGGGGAGCAGCACGAGGCATTGCCGGTTTTCGCGGATCGCGGCGGCGACGGCTTCGAAATAGACTTCGGTCTTGCCCGAGCCGGTAACGCCGTCGAGCAGCGTCGGCGCAAAAGCGCGCGCGGTCACGTCCGCAACGAGCGTGGCGGAGGCGGCGCGTTGGTCGGGGGAGAGCGCGGGGGCGGCGAAATCGGGGTCGGGGGCGGGGAAGGGGCTGTCGATATCGACTTCGATTGCTTCGAGCGCGCCGGTTTTGACAAGGCCCCGGATGACCGCGTCGGACACCTCGCCGAGCGCGGCGAGTTCGCGGATCAGCCCCTGGAAGCTGCCGATCTTTTCGAGCGCCTGCTCGCGTTGCGGCGTGAGTCGCGCGGGGACGTCGCCGGTCGCGCGATATTCGGTGATCGTCTTGCTGTCTTCGAGCGCCGAGGTCGAGGACAAGGCCATCCGCACCACCGCGGCGGGTGACGCCAGATAATAATCCGCGGTCCATTCGATCAAGCGGCGCAGCGGGGCCGCAAGCGGCGGGACCGGCAACACGCCGACGAGGTTGCGCAAGCGATTGTCGCCGACCTCGGCGTCCGACGGCATCCGCTCGGGCTCCCACACCACGCCGAGCAACTGGCGTGGGCCGAGCGGCGCGACGACGATCGAGCCCGGCTCGACACTCATGCCGTGCGGCACGCGGTAATCGAGCGGGCCGAGTGCCGAATTGAGGACGAGGACGCGGGCGCGGGACATGGGGTGCATATGGCGGGTTGGAGAGGCGGGGTGAAGGGGGGCAACAACCGTCACGCCACCTCTTCCGCGCTTCCCCGGCGGAGGCCGGGGCCCAGTCGCGAGCGGCTCTTTTGAGGGAACTGCCCGCAATTACATCCGGCATCGCAACTGGGCCCCGGCCTTCGCCGGGGAAGCGCTAGAAAGGAAAACGAAGCGATTCTCTTACGTTCGCGACTGCGCTACACCACCCGCAATGTCCGACCTCCCCCGCCTCTACGCCGAACACTTGGCGCGCGACCGGCGACGTTCGGCGCATACCGTGCGCGCCTATGAGGCGACCGCGACGCGGTTGTGCGGCTTTCTGAGCCAGCATTGGGGCGAAGCGATCGATCGTGCCGCGCTCGCCCGGACTGACACCGCCGACCTGCGCGCTTTCCTCGCGCTTCGTCGCGCCGACGGTCTCGGCAATGCCTCGGCCGCGCGCGAATTGTCGGCGGTGCGCGGGTTTCTGGCCTTTGCCGCTGGCGAGGGTGCGACGCCCCGCCTGAAGGGGCCGCGCGTGAAGAAGGGGGTGCCGCGTCCGGTCTCGCCCGATGAGGCGGTCGCGCTCGCCGAGGATGTCGCCGAGGATGCCAGCGAACCGTGGATCGGCGCGCGCGATCTGGCGGTGTTGCTGCTGCTGTACGGCGCGGGCTTGCGCGTCGCCGAGGCGCTGTCGCTGAGGGGCGCGGTGCTGCCGCTCGGCGCGACGCTGAGCGTGACGGGCAAGCGCGACAAGACGCGGATCGTGCCGCTGCTGCCGCAAGTGCGCGACGCATTTGAGGCCTATGTCCGATTGAGCCCTTACGGCACTGCGCGCGATGCGCCGATCTTTCGCGGGGCGAAGGGCGGACCGCTCAGCCCCCGACTTGTGCGCCGCGCGGTCCAGCAGGCGCGGGTGCGCTTGGGGCTACCCGATCGCACGACTCCGCACGCGTTGCGGCATTCGTTCGCGACGCATTTGCTGGGGCGCGGAGCGGACTTGCGTGCGCTGCAGGAGTTGCTCGGCCATGCGAGTCTGAGTTCGACGCAAATCTATACCCAGGTCGATGCGGCGCATTTGCTCGACGTGTACCGCAATGCGCATCCGCGCGCGTGACGGGTCGGCACCCGGAGGCGATCCGGGTGCCGAACGGTCTCAGGCCAGCGCCTCGACCAAGGCGGTCGCCGCCGCGCCCGACGATGCCGGGTTCTGCCCGGTGATGAGCAGGCCGTCACGCACGACGTTCACGCCCCAATCGCCGGTCTTCGAAAAGATGCCGCCATTTTGCGTCAGCATATCCTCGACCAGGAACGGCACGACATCGGTCAGCCCGACCGCCGCTTCCTCGGTGTTGGTGAAGCCGGTGACCTTCGTGCCGGAAACCAGCGGCGAGCCGTCGGCGGCTTGCACATGGCGCAGGACGCCCGGCGCATGGCAGACGAGTGCGACAGGCTTGCCCGCGGCGATCGCGCCTTCGATCAGCGCGCGCGAGGTGGCATCCTCGGCAAGATCCCACAGCGGGCCGTGCCCGCCGGGATAGAAGATCGCGTCGAAATCCGCGAGCTTGACCGAGTCGAGCCGGACGGTGTGCGCGAGCTGGGCGGTTGCCTCGGCATCGGCCTCGAAGCGGCGCGTATCGTCGGTCTTGGCGCTTTCGTCGGCGCTTTTGGGGTCGAGCGGTGGCTGTCCGCCCTTGGGCGAGGCGAGCGTCAGGTCGGCCCCGGCGGCCTTCAACACATAATAGGGTGCGGCCAACTCTTCGAGCCAGAAGCCGGTCTTGGCCCCGGTGTCCCCGAGTTGGTCGTGCGAGGTCAGGACGATCAGAATGTTCATGCGATTGGCTCCAGCGGTCACCCCCCGGCGAGGGTTGCCAGATAGGGGTGCACGCGCCCGGTTTCCACCGCAGCGCAGCAAATGACCTCAGCCGCGCGGTTTCCAGCGCAGCAGCCGCCAGACATAGCCGATTGCGATCGCGACGATCAGCGCGACCGCCGCCGGTCCGATAAACGCGTCGAGCTCGCGGAAATTGCTGCCGAGATAGTAACCGGCATAGGCAAGACCGGTGTTCCAGATCGCCGCGCCCGCTGCCGTCCACAGCAGAAATCGCCCCTGCGGCATCCGAGCCATGCCAGCGGGCAGCGACACCATCGTGCGGAAGGCGGGCATGAAGCGGAACACGAACACGACCCACTGCCCGTGGCGTTGGAAGAAGCGCTCCAATTGCAGCACATGCTCCCAATCGAGCGTCAGCCAACGGCCATAACGATCGACGAACGGGCGCAGTCGCTGATAGCCGAAGCGCCAGCCGATCGCATACCAGACATAATTGCCGACAACGGTGCCCGCCGTCCCGGCGACCACTAGCGGAACGATGCCCATTTGGCCGCGCGCGACCGCGATTCCACCGAGGCCCATGATGACTTCGGACGGGAAGGGCGGAAAGACGTTCTCCGCAACCATCAGCAGGAAGATGCCGAAATAGCCGCCCCAGGTGACAAGATCGATGATGATGTCGGTCATTCTTTCTTCCCCCCTCCCGCTTGCGAGTTCGCGGTCGACAGCGCCCCGCGCTGTCGAGGATGTGCAGGGGGCACATCCGACCCCGAACTGGGTTGGGGGAGGGGCTGTCGCTTAACGGACCTCTCGTCCGGCACTGCCCTCCCCCAGCCCCTCCCGCAAGCGGGAGGGGAGCAAGAAGAGGTCGGAGGGTTCACGCCGCGACTTTCCGTTCGATCGCGTCCCAGATCATCCCCGCAACATCGGTGCCGTCGAACGTCTCGATCGCGACGATGCCGGTCGGCGAGGTGACGTTGATCTCGGTCAGCCACTCGCCGCCGATCACGTCGATGCCGACGAACAGCAGCCCGCGCTTCTTGAGTTCCGGGCCGAGGACGGCGCAGATTTCGCACTCCTTCGCGGTCAGTTCGGTCGCGACCGCCGAGCCGCCGACCGCGAGGTTGGAGCGGATTTCGCCTTCGCCGGGCAAGCGGTTGATCGCGCCCGCCACTTCGCCATCGACCAGGACGATTCGCTTGTCGCCCTTCGCCACGGCGGGGAGGAACGCCTGCACCATATGCGGTTCGCGCCACATCGTGTTGAACACTTCGATCAGCGCCGACAGGTTCGCACCGTCCGATCCGACCTTGAAGATCGCCTTGCCGCCATTGCCGTGGAGCGGCTTCACCACGATCTCGCCATGCTTGGCGAGGAAGGCGCGCGCTTCGTCGAGGCTGCGCGTGACGAGCGTCGGCGGCATGAATTGGGGGTAGTCGAGCACGAACACCTTTTCGGGCGCGTTGCGGACGCTGGCGGGGTCGTTCACCACGAGCGTCTTGTGCGCGATGCGTTCGAGGAGATGCGTCGCGGTGATGTAGCCGAGGTCGAACGGCGGGTCCTGCCGCATCAGGATCACATCGGCCTCGTCGCCGAGATCGAGGCTGACGGGGTCGCCGAAGCTGTAGTGGTCGCCGACGACGCGCTGCACCGTCACCGGATCTGCCTTCGCCCAGACGCGACCGTCGGAATAATTCAAATCCTCGGCGGTGTAGTGGAACAGTCTATGCCCGCGTGCCTGCGCCGCCAGCATCAGCGCGAAGGTCGAATCGCCCGCGATGTTGATATGCGCGATCGGGTCCATCTGGACGGCGACGGTGAGGGACATGCACATTCTCCATTCCGCCCGTCACCTCGGCCTTGTGCCGGGGTCCACCGAGCGGCAAGCGGTGTCGCTTGATCGTTCAAGGGCGGGATGTGCGACACGGTGGACCCCGGCACAAGGCCGGGGTTACGATTTCCTTATGGCAGCCAAGCATTCTCGATATGCCGTGGCCGCGTGCCCGGCGCGATCAGGATCACGTCGACGCGGATGTCGTCGCCCGGATCGGCATAGCTCGGCATCAGATATTCCGCTGCGGCGGCGACGCGCGCGAGACGGCGTTCGTCGATCGCGAAATCGAGCTCGGCCGCGGTCTTGCGCGTTTTCACTTCGACGAAGGCGACGAGGTTGCCCTTCTTCGCGACCAAATCGACCTCTCCGGCGGGCGTGCGCACGCGCCGCGCGAGGATGCGCCAGCCCTTGAGGCGCAGCCACCACCCGGCGAGCCGCTCCCCGCGACGGCCGGAGGCTTCGGCGGCTTGGCGTGTAGGATTCCCCTCCCGCTTGCGGGAGGGGCTAGGGGAGGGGTTGTTGAGACGGGGCACAGCCCTGACATGCCCTCCCCCAACCCAGGGACGCAATCCCCTTGGTCGAAACTGCCCCCGGCAGTTTCTGAACCATGCCGGGGGCATGGTTCACCAAGGGGATTGCGTCACTCGCAAGCGGGAGGGAAGTAACAGGGGCTCACGCTTTCAACCTCAAACTCGTCACCCCGGCCTCGTGCCGGGGTCCACCGTGCCGAGATCACGCTGTCACGGGCGAAAGGCCAAGCCCAACCGCGAGATCATTCCACGCCGGATTTTCACGCTCGATGAGGTTGCGCTTCCAGTCTCGCCGATAGCGCTTCAATTGCTTTTCGCGCGCAATTGCGGCCTCCATGGTTTCGGCAATCTCGAAATAGACCAGGCGCTTGATCCTGTATTTCTTGGTATGCCCGTCGAATGTCCCGGCGCGATGTTGCAAGATCCTGCCGATCAGGTTTGACGTGACGCCGACGTACAGCGCTCCGTTGTATCCGCTTGCCACAATGTAGACGCAGGGGATGCGCTCGATCGTCATGCTTAGCATCGTGCTGCGCGGTGGACCTCGGCACAAGGCCGGGGTGACGGAGAAGGGGCTTACAGTCTAAGGCCGCAATCAGACCCTCACCCAACCCCCTTCAACTCAAGCGCCCGTGCGTACAGCGCCTTGCGATCCACCCCCAGCGCCTTGGCCACTTCGCTCGCCGCTTGGCCGGTTGAGAGGCGGGTCAGCGCTTCGGCGAGCGCCGCGTCGGCGTCCGCTGCGCTTGCCGCCTCGGGCGCGCCGGGTGGGGCGATGACCAGCACGATCTCGCCCTTGGGTGGGGCGTCGGCGTAGCGGGCGGCGAGGTCGGACAGGGTGCCCGTTACCGCTTCCTCGAAATGTTTGGTGATTTCGCGCGTGACCGCTGCCTCGCGGTCGCCGAGACCCTCGGCGAGCGCGCCAAGCGTCGCCGCCAGACGCGGACCCGATTCGTACAGCACCAGCGTCGCGCGAATCCCCGCGACTTCGGCGATCGCCGCGGCGCGGGCTTGCGCCTTGGATGGTAGGAAGCCGATAAACAGGAAACGGTCGGTCGGTAACCCGGCCAGCGTCAGCGCCGCGACCGCCGCGCACGGGCCGGGAATCGTCCAAACGGTATGCCCGGCCGCGCGCGCGTCGCGGACCAATTTATAGCCGGGATCGGAAATCAGCGGCGTGCCCGCGTCCGACACCAACGCCACCGCCTCCATGCCCATCCGCGCGATCAGGCCGGGGCGGACGTCCTCGGCATTATGGTCGTGATACGGTGTCATCGGGCGCTTGACGCCGATATGGTTGAGCAGCTTGCCCGTCACGCGGCTGTCTTCGACTGCGATTACAGCGGCATGGCTCAGGATATGCGCGGCGCGGGGCGACAGATCACCGAGATTGCCGATCGGGGTGGCAACGATGTAGAGGCCTGGAGCCAAGTGGGGCGCAAGTTCAGAGGTCATCAGGAGCGGTCATGGCAGAGCGGGTATCGATAGGGCAATCACCCAGTGCATGGCGGCGCTTCGCGGCGGCCGCGGTTGCGGCGGGCGCGCTCGTGCTCGGCGGCTGTCAAACGGTCGTTCCGCGCGGCCCGGCGCCGGTACGGCGTCCGCCGGTGGTGCGGCCGACGCAACCGCAGCAGCCGGTGGTGGAACAGGGCATTCCCAAGGATACGCAGCGGCACCGCGTCGCGTTGCTCGTCCCGCTGTCAGGCCCCAATGCCGGCGTCGGGCAGAGTCTGGCCAATGCGACTCAGTTGGCGCTGCTCGATTCGAGCAACGATCGCGTCCGCATCACCAGCTATGACACCGCGAGCGGTGCCGCACTCGCCGCGCAAAAGGCGCTGGCCGATGGTGCGCAACTGATTCTCGGGCCGTTGCTGGCTGAAGACGTGCGCGTGGTCACACCGATCGCGCGCCGCGCCGGGGTGCCGGTCGTCAGTTTCTCCAACGATTCGTCGGCGGCCGGGAACGGCGCCTATTTGATGGGCTATGTGCCAGCACAATCGGTTGCGCGGGTAGTGAATTACGCGACCGACAAGGGCGTGACGAGCTTCGGCGCGCTGGTACCGAATGGCACTTATGGCGAACGCGCTTCGACCGCATTCCTGCGCGCAGTCGAGGCGGCGGGCGGGCGAGTCGGGTCGCTGCAGACCTATGATCGTGCCGCAGGATCGATGACCGCGGCGATCATCCGCATGACCAAGAGCGCGCCCTATCAGGCGATTCTGATCGCCGATGGCGGCAGCATGGCGGCGGCGGGTGTGCCGGTGCTGCACAAGAACGGCATGGGCGGCGCGCGCGTGCTCGGTACCGAATTGTGGAATTCGGAAAGCGCGATTGCGAGCAAGCCTGCGCTGGAAGGCGCGTGGTTCGCGAGCGTCTCGGACGGGCTGTACCGCCAATATGCCACCAAATATCGGGCGCGCTTCGGCACCGCGCCGTTCCGTTTGTCGAGCCTTGGCTATGATGCGGTGCTGCTGACGATCCGCATCATGCGCGATTGGCCGATCGGCGCGCCGTTCCCGGAGGATCGTCTGCACGACCGCGGCGGCTTTGCCGGGATCGATGGCGCGTTCCGCTTCGGCCGCGACAATGTCGCCGAACGCGCGCTGGAAGTACAGGAGATCCGCGGCGGCACGACGGTGACGGTGTCGCCTGCGCCGGGTGGGTTTGAGGAGTAACGGGGGAGCCGCTCCCCTGCTTTCGCTACCTTTCCTTTTCGCTTCCCCGGCGAAGGCCGGGGCCCAGTTGCGAGCGCTTCGGGGTTCGAACGCTGTGCGCCGTTTCCGTCGACGTCACAACTGGGTCCCGGCCTTCGCCGGGGAAGGGTTAAGGTTCGGGTTTATCCCCGCACTACCAGCGGCAAGATCGCGTCGAGCAAGAGCATCCCCGCATCGGTGACCGTAAGCCGGTCCCCGTCGCGCGCGAGCAAACCTTGCGCCGCCAGCTTTGCCGCAGCGTCCCAGTCGATCAACGCCGTCACCGATGTCTCCCCCAAGCCCGCGATCCGCGCGAGATCGACGCCCTCGCGCAGCCGCAGCCCCATCAGCAACGCCTCGGTCGCGCGCTCGGACGCGATCAGCGGTTCCTCGATTTGCGCGCCATGGCCGTTGCGCGCGACGGCGGCGATCCAATTCTCCGGCTTCTTGTGCCGCGCCGTCGCGAGGCCGCTGCGCCGCCCGTGCGCGCCGGGGCCGATTCCGGCATAATCGCGGTAGCGCCAGTAAACGAGGTTGTGGCGGCTCTCGGCGCCCAACCGCGCATGATTGGAGATTTCATAGGCCGGCAGGCCCGCCGCCGCCGTCATCGCCCGCGTCAGTTCGAACAGATCGGCGGCATCGTCCCCGCTCGGGATCGTGATCCGTCCCGCGGCCGCTTCGGTCGCAAAGCGCGTGCCCGGCTCGATCGTGAGCTGGTAGAGCGAGAGATGCTCGGTCCCGAACGCCAGCGCGCGGGCCAGCTCGGCCTCCCATGCGGCGAGGCTCTGGTCGGGCCGGGCATAGATCAGGTCGAAGCTTACGCGGGCAAACGCGGCTTGCGCGGTGTCGAGCGCGGCGAGTCCCTCGGCCACGTCGTGCGCGCGCCCGAGGAAGGCGAGCGCGGCATCGTCGAGCGCCTGCAGCCCGAGCGACACGCGGTTGACCCCGGCCGCCGCGATATCGGCGAAGCGCGCCGCCTCGACCGAGGAGGGATTGGCCTCGAGCGTGATTTCGATATCGCGCTCGGCTGGCCAGTATCGGGTCGCGGCGTCGATCACCGCCGCCACAGTTGCGGGTGGCATCAGCGACGGGGTGCCGCCACCGAAGAAGATCGACCCGAGCCGCCGTCCGGGGAGTGCTGCCGCCTCATAGGCGAGATCGGCGAGCAGCGCGTCGCGCCACGCCGCCTGATCGACGCTTGCGCGGACATGGCTGTTGAAATCGCAATACGGACATTTCGACACGCAAAACGGCCAATGGACGTAGAGCGCGAGCGGGGGCATTTCGGCGGCGTTCATCGCGCGGTGCTATGCGCGTCGCGAGGAGATTGGGAAAGATGCGGTTTCTGGGCTTGGCTTTGCTGTTGATCGGGTGTTCCGCGCCATCGGACGACCGGCCGCCGCGGATCATCGAGCCGCGACCCGACGCTGCTTCGGCCCCGCGCGGCGAATCGCTGCTGCAGCGGGCGATGCTCGTTGAGCACAATGCCGCGCGCGCTGCGGTCGGGGTGCCGCCGCTGACCTGGAGCGACGATCTTGCGCGCGACGCAGCGCGCTATGCCGCGGTTCTCGCCGCGAGCGAGGATTTCAAGCATTCGACCGAACCACGCGGTGCGGTCCCAGAGGGCGAAAACCTCTTCATGGGTTCGCGCGGGGCGTATCGCTACGATGAGATGGCGCGGCTGTGGGTCGATGAGGGTCGCGCTTACACCGGCGGCGCGATCCCGAACATCAGCCGCACCGGGCGCTGGCAGGATGTCGGGCATTACACGCAGATCATCTGGCGGCGCACGACGCAGGTCGGCTGTGCGCTGGCAAGCAGCCGCCGCGACGATTATCTCGTGTGCCGCTACACGCCGCCGGGGAATGTCTGGGGTCGGCGCGCGGGGGATTAGCGTGCGAAGGCCTTAGAGCACCGCTGCGATCAACTGAGTGAAGGCCTTGGCGCGGTGGTTGTTCGCCTGCTTTTCCTCGAACGGCATTTCGGCGAAGGTCCGCGTGTCGCCTTCCGGCACGAACATCGGGTCATAGCCGAAGCCCATGCTCCCACGTGGCGGCCAGATCAGCGTGCCGTCGATGCGGCCTTCGAACCATTGGACATGGCCGTCGGGCCAGGCGAGCGCGAGCGTGCTGACGAAATGCGCCGAGCGGCTGGTGTCGGGGCCGAGCGCGGTGAGTTTGTCCTCGACCTTGCCCATCGCCAGCGCCCAGTCGCGCGTGCCGTCGGCCGTTTCGGCCCAATTGGCGGTGTAGACGCCGGGATCGCCGCCCAGCGCATCGACGCACAGGCCGCTATCGTCGGCGAGCGCGGGGAGGCCCGACAGGTCGGCGGCGTAGAGCGCCTTCAGCTCGGCATTGGCGACGAAGGTCGTGCCGGTTTCCTCAGGCTCGGGCAGATCGAGATCGCCCGCCGCAATCGCGTCGATGCCGAACGGCGCGAGCAGCGCGCGGATTTCCTTTACCTTGCCGGCATTGTGCGTGGCGATCACGAGCTTGCCGGGGGCGAGCTTGCGAATCGCTTGCGGTGCGACTTCGCCTTCTGGTTCGGGGGGCGTCATTTTGCGACAGCCCGGGCTTGTGCAGCGAAGATATCGGTGCAGCCGATGCGCGCCAAGCGAAGCAAGCGCAGCAGCGCTTCCTCGTCATAGGTCGCGCCCTCGGCGGTCGCCTGCACTTCGGCGATGTTGCCGTTTTCGAGCAGCACGAAATTGGCGTCAGCGTCGGCGTTCGAATCCTCGTCATAATCGAGATCGAGCACCGGCGTGCCCTTGAAAATGCCGCACGAAATCGCCCCGACTTTCTGTGTCAGCGGATCGGCGCTGAGCTTGCCGCTCGCCATCAGCCCGTCGATCGCGAGCCGCAGCGCGACCCACGCGCCCGAGATCGACGCGGTACGCGTGCCGCCATCGGCCTGGATCACGTCGCAATCGAGCACGATCTGGCGTTCACCGAGCAGTTTGAGGTCGGTGACGGCGCGGAGCGAACGGCCGATCAGCCGCTGGATTTCCTGCGTGCGGCCCGATTGCTTGCCCTTGGCGGCTTCGCGGCTGCCACGGGTGTGCGTGGCGCGCGGCAACATGCCATATTCGGCGGTGACCCAGCCTTCGCCCTTGCCGCGCAGGAACGGCGGGACCTTTTCCTCGATCGAGGCGGTGACGAGCACCTTGGTGTCGCCAAAACCGATCAGCACCGATCCCTCGGCATGTTTGGTGAAGCGCGGTTCGATGCTGATCGTGCGCATCTGGTCGGGGGTGCGGCCTGAGGGGCGCATGGGGAATCTCCTGGAAATGATCGTGTCGCCCTACCCGTGCGTTGGGTGAGTGTCACCCTTGGAAGTTCGGGTCTTGGCAGGGGGTGGCGACAGACCACATTCAGCGTGGAAGGTGCAGGCGGACGGTATGACGGGCTACGGATCAACGCAGGCAGACCGGGTCAAAAGCGCAGGCGCTGCGGCGGCGCTGGTCGCGCTGATCGGCTATGGCCTGATCGCTGGGCTTGGGGTCGGCGTTTCGCGGCGGATCGTCGAGCAATTGACCGTTGTGGCACTCCTGCCTGACAGCGCGCCGCCCAAGCCCGATCCGGTGCGTGCGCCCAAGCAAGCCGAAAAGCGCACGGAGGGGGCGGCGTCGCCGCGGAACATGCGATCGAAAGCGACCGAGCTCGTCGCGCCGTTGGTGCCGATCCTGATCCCGCAACCCGCGCCAGTGGTGGTTTCGCCGGTTGCCGGGTTGGGCAGCGATCGTTCGGCCGGGGCGGCGCCGGTCGTCGGTCCCGGAACCGGGAGCGGCGGGCAGGGCAATGGCTTGGGCAGCGGCGATCGCGGCGACGGCGATGGCGGCGGTGGCGGGACCGAGGCCGAACTGGTCAGTAACAAGCTGCGCTATAAGGATCTGCCGCGTGTCTTGTGGGATACGCATGCCGCCGGAATCGTTACCTATCGCGCGACGATCGGCATCAACGGGCGGCTGAGCGATTGCCGGGTGACACGGACGAGCGGCAATGCCGCGCTCGATGCCGCGACGTGTGCGCTGGCGCTGCGGCACGTCCGTTTCCGTCCGGCGCGTGACGAGAACGGCCGGAAAGTTACCGACGTCGCGCTGTTCGAACAGGAATGGACGGTGGAGCGGCGCGAGGGCGCAGAGGATCGATAGAAGATTTTCTCACACAAAGACGCGAAGGCGCGAAGAGAAGAAGGTTGGTTCGCGCAGAGGCGCAGAGGACGCGGAGGTGTTTCGCTTTCGGCTGGCGATCGGGAGACTTCGTTAGTGCGGGTTGAGCGCTGCCGCGCTCGTTTTTCATTTTTTCTTGCTTCTTCTCCGCGTCCTTCGCGCCTCTGCGCGAACCAACCTTCTTCCGCGCTTTCGCGCGGCGCTTCCGCTTCGCGTCTTCGCGTGAAAACCTGCCTACCCCGCACGCAGTTGAGCCTTGTCCCGATAAGCCCCATATATCCTCCCAATGGCCCTGCCCCCGATCACCGAACTGAACGACCGCGCGCGCGACGTGTTTCGCGTGGTGGTCGAGAGCTATCTCGATACCGGTGCGCCGATCGGGTCGCGCACCATCGCGCATCTTTCGGGTCTGAACCTCTCGCCTGCCTCGATCCGTAATGTGATGCAGGATCTTGAGGAACTGGGACTGCTCGCCGCACCGCATACCAGTGCCGGGCGAATGCCGACCGATATCGGCCTCAGGCTGTTCGTCGATGGGATGATGCAAGCGCTCGAACCTTCGGCCGAGGAACGCGCCGCGATTTCCGCGCAGATCGTGCAATCCGGCCCAGTCGAGCACGCCATCGCCGCGACCACCGCGGCGCTGTCCGGCCTGTCGGCCTGCGCGGGGATGGTGATGGTCGCCAAGCGCGAACTCGTGCTGCGCCAAATGAGCTTCGTGGCGTTATCGACCAACCAGGCGCTCGCGGTGCTGGTCGGCGAGGACGGGTCGGTCGAAAATCGCGTGATCGATTTGCCGTCGGGCTTGCCGCCCTCCGCCTTGGTCGAGGCGGGCAATTATATGAGCGCGATGTTCGGCGGGCTGACCCTGATCGAGGCACGCGCGCGGATCGAGCGCGAACTCGTCGCCGAACGCGCCGAGCTCGACGGTGCGGCGCGGACGCTGATCGAGCGCGGTCTCGCCATTTGGAGCGAGGATACCGACCGCCGCCCGGTGCTGATCGTGCGCGGGCAAGCGCGGCTGATCGACGATGCCGCCGCCGCCGATCTCGAACGCGTGCGCGATTTGCTCGACGATCTGGAGGGCAAGCAGGAAATCGCGCGGCTGCTCGATTATGCCAGCGCCGGGGATGCGACGCGGATCTTCATCGGTGCCGAAAACAAATTATTCTCACTGTCGGGATCGTCGGTCATCGCCAAACCGTTCCGGGGATTGGACGGTCGTGTGGTCGGTGTGGTCGGCGTGATTGGTCCGACTCGGTTGAACTATGCGCGCGTCGTGCCCATGGTGGATTATACCGCCGCGACACTCGCGCGGCTGATGCGATAATAGGATAGTTTGACGATATGATCGAAGACGAGAAGATCGACATCACCACCACCGCGGACCTGCGTGATGAGACGGCGGCCGAAGCTCCCGAGGTTGCGCAGCATGACGCAAGCGCGAAGCTGGCCGAGGAACTGGCCGAAGCAAAATCGGCTTTGCTCTACGCCCATGCCGAGGCGCAGAACATGCGCCGTCGCGCCGAAAAGGAAGCTGCCGACGCGCGCGCCTATGCCGCCACCGCCTTCGCGCGCGACCTGTTGTCGGTTGCCGATAATCTCGCGCGCGGGCTGGAAGCGATTCCGGCCGACCTGCGCGCCGATGAGAAGATGAAGGGCCTCGTCGCCGGTCTCGACGCGACGGGGCGCGAGATGGAAGCGGTGTTCCAGCGCCACGGCATCAAGAAGATGACGACGGTCGGCGAAAAGCTCGACCCCAATTTCCACCAGGCGATGTTCGAAATCCCGAGCGATCAGCCGGTCGGCACGATCGTGCAGGAAATGCAGTCGGGCTATATGATCAAGGACCGGCTGCTGCGGCCTGCGCTGGTGGGTGTGGCGAAGGCGGCCGGGTAAGCGTGGCGGCGGTACCCCGGTCAGAACCTCGGCCGGTCAATCCGGCGTTGATGTTTGGCCTGGTCGCCGTCCCGGCCTTTTTCGTCTGGTTCCTGTTTCTGCCCGGCTATGGCCGCAGCCTGCGCATCGTCGCCCTCGTTTATGCGTTCATGCCTTTAATCTTTGCGGGTGTCGGCATGGCGGTCTGGCTGGTGTTTTGGGCGTTTCTGAAGATCGCGAGTAGCTTATGACGATCAATTCCAACCTTACCGCCGACCGCGCGACCTTCGTCACGCATCTCGAATGTTCGATGACGGGCGAGCGCTACGACGCCGACACGCTCCAAGGCCTGTCGCGCGTCGGGCGGCCTTTGCTGGTACGCTACGATCTCGATGCGATCCGCGCGGCGATCCCCAAAGCGATGATCGCCGCACGGCAGACCGATCTGTGGCGCTGGCGCGAGCTGCTGCCGGTGCGACACACCGCCAACATTGTCAGCCTTGGCGAAATCGAAACGCCGCTCATCCCCATCCCGCGGTCTTCGGGCAGCCCCAACGTGCTGGTCAAGGACGAGGGGCGCTTGCCGACCGGCAGCTTCAAAGCGCGGGGCCTTGTCATGGCGGTGGCTATGGCGAAGGAGCTTGGCGTTACCAAAATCGCGATGCCGACCAATGGCAATGCCGGGGCGGCGCTCGCGGCGTATGCGACGCGTTGCGGGATCGAGACGATCGTCTTCTGTCCGGACGACACGCCCGAGATCAACGTCCGCGAAATCCAGGCGCAGGGCGCACGCGTGTACCGCGTCAACGGCTTGATCGACGATTGCGGCGCGATCGTCGGCAAGGGTGCCGCCGAGGGGCGCTGGTTCGATTTCTCGACGCTCAAGGAGCCGTATCGGATCGAGGGCAAGAAGACGATGGGGCTCGAACTCGCCGCGCAATTCGGCTGGAAGCTGCCCGATGCGATCTTCTACCCGACTGGCGGCGGTACCGGCATGATCGGCATGTGGAAGGCGTTCGACGAACTCGAACAGCTCGGCTGGATCGGGCCGGCGCGCCCGCGCATGTACGCCGTGCAAGCGAGCGGCTGCGCGCCGATCGTGCGCGCGTTCGAAGCGGGGCTGGAACATGCCGAACGCTGGGAAGACGCTGCCACCGTCGCCGCGGGCATCCGTGTCCCGAAAGCGGTTGGCGATTTCCTGATTCTCAGCGCGGTGCGGGAAAGCGGCGGCAAGGCGCTCGGCGTCGGCGATCCCGCGATCCTCAAGGCGGTCGACGATTGTGCGCGCAAGGACGGGCTGCTGCTCTGCCCCGAAGGCGGCGCGACATTGGCGGCCTATACGGAGGCGCTGCGCACCGGCGAGGTCGATGAGGAGGAGCGCGTCGTGCTGTTCAATTGCGCGACCGGGCTCAAATATCCGATGCCCGAGGCCAACGCCACGCTCGACCGGTTCGCGCCGATCGATCTCGCCGCGTTGTAGCTGGCGGAACATCGACGGTGCTGGCATGTTGGATCAGTGCGAGATGATGTTCCTATGACGCCCGATCCGACTACCACGACAGAACCGTCGCAGGAGACGGCGATGGGGTTTCTGGACGGCGGCGGCGAGGTCGGGGCGTTGCTGCGCGCATTCGATTGGGATGGGCATCCCTTGGGCCGGCCCGATCGCTGGCCCTCGGCCTTGAAGCTGAGCGTCAGCCACTGCCTGCATTCCAGCTTCCCGACCGCGATCTATTGGGGGCCGGAGTTTCGCTTGCTCTACAACGATGCGTGGACGGTGCTGGCGGAGAACCATCCGTGGGCGCTGGGCCGTCCGGCGGCGGAGGTTCGGCCCGATATCTGGCCCGTGCTTGGCCCGCAATTTGCCGCCGTGCTCGCGTCGCGGCGGGGTGTGGCGCATGTTGCGCAGCGTTTGATGATGCTGCGCGGTGGCGTCCCGACCGAGACGTTCTGGACCTATAACAGCTCGCCGATCCTCGATGAACATGGCGTTCCCTACGGTATCCTCAACCAAGGCCTCGAAGTCACCGGGCAAGTCGTCAACGAACGTGCTTTGCGCACAGCCAAGGAGGAACGCGAGTTCATTCTGACGCTGACAGAACAGCAGCGCGCGCAGGCCGATCCCGATGATGTGATGCAATTGACCGCCGATGCGGTGGGTAAGTATCTCGGCGTCGACCGTGCTGGTTTCTTCGAAATCCTGCCGGGCGATGTGCTGCGCTACGGTGCTTGCTGGGTGAGCGAGCGCCTGCCGCCGTTGACGGGGACCATGCCGTCGGCGGTGTTCGGCGCGCGGCTCGGCGCCACGATCCGCAGCGGGGGAACGCTGGTGTTTGCGGCCCCCGGCGATCCGGACGCGCCGGACCAGACCGCACTCGATCTGACCGGCACGCGCGCCGGGATCAGCGTGCCGCTGGTGCGCGGCGGCGCGTGGCAGGGCGCTTTCTACCTCAGCAACGCGGCCCCGCGCGACTGGACCCGCGGCGAGATTGCGCTGGTCGAGGAAGTGGCGGAGCTCAGCTGGGACGCGGTCGCCCGCGTGCGCGCGACCGCGCGGCTCCAGGCGATCAATGTCGGGCTGAAGGACGAAATCGCCGCGCGGACCGCCGAACGCGATAATCTGTGGGAGGTCAGCAACGATCTGCTTGGCATTGCCGATCATGACGGCGTGTGGATCGCGGTCAATCCGGCGTGGGAACGCTTGCTCGGCTGGAGCGCGGCGGAGATTATCGGGCGCGACACGCAATGGCTGCGGCATCCCGATGACCATAATGGCAGCGCGGCGGAGCAAGCCGCGATCGCCGCGCCGGGCACCGCCCAACGCCTCGAGAAACGCTTGCGGACGCGCGACGGCAGCTATCGCACGCTGGCGTGGCAGACGATCCTGTTTGACGACCGGCTCTACACCAACGCGCGCGACGTGACCGAGGAGCGGCGCCAGCAAGCCGCATTGATCGCTGCCGAAAAACGGACGCGGATGGTGCTGGAGGCGATGGATGGCATGGGGGTGTGGACCTATGATGCTGCCGCCGATCGTTTCTACAGCGACCCCGGTTTCGCGGCGTTGCACGGCTTTGCGCCACAGGAAGCCGGGCCGGGTCGGACGATGGCCGAGATCCTCCAGCGGATCCATCCCGATGACGTGCCGCGTACCCATGCCGCGATCGCGAAATCGCGCGAAACCGGCGAGGACAGCGAGAACGAGTATCGCGTTGTCCTGCCCGATGGCACGATCCGCCACATCCTGTCGCGCAGCCATGTCCTGCGCGACGCGCACGGGCGGCTCGAACAGGTGATCGGCGTGGGGGTCGATGTCAGCCGGCAACGCGAGCTCGAAGACCGTTTGCGCCAATCGCAGAAGATGGAGGCAGTCGGGCAACTCACCGGCGGATTGGCGCATGATTTCAACAATTTGTTGACGGGGATTTCGGGTGCGCTCGAATTGATGCAGCTTCGCCTCAAACAGGGGCGGATCGATGATTTGCCGCGCTATATCGGCGCGGCGCAGACCAGCGCCGGTCGCGCGGCGGCGCTGACGCACCGGCTGCTCGCTTTTTCGCGCCGTCAGCCGCTCGATCCGCGACCGGTCGACGTGGCGCAGCTGATCGCGGGGATGGCGGATCTGCTGCGCGGGACGCTGGGGCCGGGGATTGCGCTGGAAATGCAGGTCGATCCTGCCACCTGGCCGATCCTGGCCGATGGCAACCAGCTTGAGAATGCGTTGCTCAACCTGTGCATTAACGCGCGCGATGCGATGCCCGAGGGCGGCACGGTCACGATCGCGACGGGCGAGGAATGGCTCGACGCGGCGGGCGCGGCCGAGCGCGATTTGCCGCCGGGGCCTTATCTCACGCTGTGCGTGATCGACACGGGAACGGGGATGAGCGCCGACGTGATCGAACGCGCGTTCGATCCGTTCTTTACGACCAAGCCGATGGGGCAGGGGACCGGGCTTGGCCTGTCGATGATCTATGGCTTTGTCCGGCAATCGGGCGGCCACATCCAGATCCGCTCGATCCCGGGCGAAGGCACGACAATGTGCTTGTTGCTGCCGCGGCACTATGGGGCGGTGGCCGGAACCGCGATCGGCGTGGGCGTGGCGTTGGTGGCGGAGGGTGCGGGGGAGACGGTGCTCGTGGTCGATGACGAACCCGGCGTGCGGATGCTGGTCACCGAAGTGCTCGGCGAACTGGGCTATGCCACGCTGGAGGCGGAGACGGGCGCGGAGGCGCTGGAGCTGCTCGCCGCTGCCGCGCGAATCGATCTGCTGATCACCGATGTGGGGCTGCCCGGCGGGATGAACGGCCGGCAAGTGGCGGACGCCGCGCGCGTTGCGCGGGCCGGTCTACCGGTGCTGTTCATCACCGGCTTTGCGGAAAATGCGGTGGTGGGCGACGGGCCGCTGGAGCCGGGGATGGCGCTGATCGCGAAGCCGTTTGCGATGGAAACGCTTGCGGCGCGGGTGCGGGAGATGTTGGGGTAGGGGTGGGTAGCGCCCAAATTCAGACATCTTCACCGTCACCCCGGCGTTGTGCCGGGGCCCACCGTGCAGCGTCGCATGCCGCTTGAGGCGGAAGCATAGTCGTTGGCGCGGCTTGGTCCGCCAAACCCACTAATGCTGAGGGTGTGGCCGGGTGGACCTCGGCACGAGGCCGGGGTGACGATTGCAGGTGGTATGCGGCTTCAATCCCGGAAATCTCACCTTAAGCATGAAGCTAAGCCGCCCGATCCCGCGGCCCGGCCACCTCATCCCGCCGCCGCAGATACGGCGCGACCAGGTTCCGCGCGCGGAACCATTCCTGCCGCTCGGGCGACAGCGTCGCGAAATTGCCGATGACGCGGCGGCACTCAGGCGCGCGGCATTGGCAGATCATGTGCCAGTTCGATTCGGCCAAAGTGGTCGAGTAATCCCAGGCAATCTCCTCCCCCGGTGTGATGGTGCGGATCGCGACCAGCGTTACGCTGCCGCCCGCAAAACGCAGGCCCGCATTGGGCGCGCAGCTATGGTTGATCAGATCGTCGATCCGCCCCGACGGGCCCATATAATGCTGCGGTGTGACTTGGACGAAGCGGTCGCTGCTGCCGCGCATCAGGCTCGGCACGCGGTCGGCGCGGAAGCGGCGGCCGGTGAAGCGGATGATTTCGTCGCCCTCGGCAAAGCCTTGCGCGGCGTGGACCGCCTTGCCGAGATGCGTCTCGCCGACCGAGAACAGGCTGGCTGCCGGGCTATAGGCGTCGAGCACATAGAGCCGCCCGTTCTTGAAACCGAGCGAGCGAAGCGGGTTGATCGTGGCGAGGCCGACCATGAACCACACGGTCGCGTGGCACAGCAATTCGACCAGGATATAGGCATATTCGCCGACTTGTTGATTGCCGCCGCGCGTCGCGACCAGCAGCGTGGCGAGATCGCCCACCGCCCACAGCCCCCAGGCAGGCGAGCGTTCGCGGTTGCGGTCCTGCGCCACGCTTTGCCACGTTGGCCAGAAACTGATCGGCACGGCGGCGACCACCAGCATGTGCGCCCAGAAGGCGTTGCGCGAGACGATCCACAGCGTCAGCGCAGCGAGGCACGCGGCGGTGCAGAGCACTTCGCCTTGCGACGGCGCGCTCCACACCGATCGCCGCCAGATGCCGATGGTCACCGCGACGCACGCCAGCGCCGAAAACGCGAAGACCCAGCCTTGTAAAGCGCCGGGATTGACTGCGGCATAGGTGACCGCCTCGACCGCCGTCGCCGCGCTCCAGATCAGCCAGGATGCGCGATTGGGCTGCACCAATTGCCGCCGCAGCCCGGTCAGATACAGCGCGTATCCGGTCAGGCTGCATCCGACGGCAATGAAGAACCAGGGATCGATCGCCATGCCCGCTTAATCTTATGGTTAAGGCAAGGCTTACGCTCTTCGCCGACTCGCGTCCACAAAAACCGAGGAGTCAGCGCGAGTCGCGGGGAATCTTGAGTCGGTTGGGTCGGTTATAGGCGGTCCACCCGCGCGATGATGTCGCGGTAGATTTCGCCGAGGATGGCCAGATCCTCGATCTCCACCGCCTCGTCGACCTTGTGCATCGTCGCGTTGGTCAGCCCGAATTCGACCGTCGGACACAATGCCGAGAGGAAGCGCGCGTCGGAGGTCCCGCCAGTGGTGGAAAGATCGGGCCGGATGCCGGTGCGCGCTGCAATCGCGTCGCCGATCAGCGTTGAAAAGGTACCCGGCGGGGTTAGGAACGCCTCGCCCGAGATGCGCGCGGTCACGTGCGCGGCGGGGGCGTGGGCGCGGACTAATGCTTCAATTCGTTCGACCAGCGCCGTGCCGCGCTGCTCGTCATTGAAGCGGATGCTCAGCCGCGCGCTCGCTTGCGCCGGGATGACGTTGGTGGCGGGGTTGCCGACGGTGATGTCGGTCACTTCGATGTTCGACGGCTGGAACCAGGCATTGCCGGTGTCGAGCACGATGGCGTCGATCTCGGCGAGGATCGCGACCAGCCGCGGGATCGGATTATCGGCGAGCTGGGGGTAGGCGACATGGCCTTGCTTGCCGGGCACGCTGATCCAGAGATTGACCGATCCGCGCCGCCCGATCTTGATCATATCACCCAGCCGCGCCGAGGAGGTCGGCTCGCCGACGAGGCAGAGATCGGGCGCGACGCCGGTGGCGCGCATCCGCTCGATCAGTGCGCACGTGCCGAAGGTCGCGGGGCCTTCCTCGTCGCCGGTGATGATCAGGCTGAGCGGTATGCTCGGTTCGGTCGGGATCGCCGCGACGAACGCGGCAATCGCGCCCTTCATATCGACCGCGCCACGCCCGTAGAGCAATCCGCCGCGCTCAACGGGGGTGTAAGCGCCGTTGGTCCAGCCCGTGCCGGGCGGGACAACATCGAGATGCCCGGCAAAGGCGAGGTGGGTCCCGGCCCCGTCCCGTGTGGCGAGCAGATTCTCGACCGGCCCGTCGGGCTCGTGCCCGACAAGGAAGCGGTCGATTGTGAAGCCGAGCGGCAGCAGCGCGGCCTCCAGCACGTCGAACACCGGGCCTTGTGCGGGCGTCACGCTCTCGCACGCCAGAAGCGCCTTGGTCAGTGCTACAGGATCGGTCACGTCAGCCCCTTCTCAGCCCGCTTCCCTTTCGCGTTTCCGGGCGCGGAAGGGAAGCGGCTTTACCGTCCGCTCGGACTCAGCCGGCGGGCGGGGCGCTCACGCGGATTGGTTTACGCGTCGCTGCTGTCAGTTTGTGTCAGTATTGATCGGGGATGCCGCGCACTGTCCGCCATTCCTTGAGCAAGGCGGCGCGGCGGCGCGGGTAGCGCTTGGGCGCGACATACAGCGCGGTGATCCGGTCGGTACGGAAATGGCGATAGCCGCCGCGCAATTCGCACCAGCCAACGACGACGCGAACGCGATCATAAAAGGCGAGCGCGAACGGCCAGATCGCGCGGTGCGTGTTTGCGCCGTTCTCGTCGGCATAGGCGATCTGAATGATGTTTTCGGAGCGGATCGCCTGACGGATCGTGGCGAGCTTGGCGTCGCCCACCGGAACCGGATCGCCGGGGCCGATCAGCAGGCCGGACGCCTCGATATTGGCCTTGAGATCGTCGGGCAGCACCGCGTTGATCTTGGCGAGCACGTTGCGCGCCGCCTTGCCCAGCATTCCGTCAGCGCGTTCCGATACCCAGCGCGAGCCGAGCACCAGCGCCTCGATCTCTTCTTCGGAAAACATCAGCGGCGGGAGCATGAAGCCCGGGCGCAGGACATAGCCGACGCCCGCCTCGCCATCGATCGGCGCGCCCTGTGCGCGCAGCGTCTCGACATCGCGGTACAGCGTACGCAGCGATACGCCGAGCTCCTCGGCCAGCACCGCCCCGGTGACGGCGCGGCGATGCAGCCGCAGCACTTGGACGAGATCGAGCAGGCGTTGCGAGCGGGACATCGCCGTGCCGTAGCACATGCTGACGCGTATTGGCAGTAGCCGTGCATATCACGGAATGGCGCTTTTCCTGCGGCGCGTCGCGCGACATAATCGCGTGATGTCGCAGGGGCGGGGCGGGGAACAAGCAATGCCGAAACTCGATCTCGATTCAATACCGCAAACGAATGCGACCGGCTATCCGCCGCCGTTCGACGCGCCCGTGGCGGGGCGCTGGTATCGTCGCCTCGCGCCGCCAGCGGGTCTGACGCATTTCGCCGCGAGCCATGTCGTGCTCAAGCCGGGGGCGTGGTCGTCGCAGCGCCATTGGCATGCCGATGAAGATGAAATGGTCGTGATGATTGCGGGCGAAGCGGTGCTGGTCGAGGATGGGGGCGAGACGGTGCTGCGTCCCGGCGATGTCGTCACCTTTCCTGCAGGCGTGCAAAACGGACATCATATGCAGAACCGCACCGATACGGATTGCGTGTTCGTCGCAGTCGCGGCGGGGCCGGATCTGATCGGCGGCGAATATCCCGATATCGACATGGTGTTCGGGCCCGATGGCTATGCCCGCAAGGACGGCACGCCGTACCCGACCGAGCGGCTGCCGTAACCTAGGCCACGGTGGCGGGCTGCTCGAACTGTTCGATCACCCATTCCTCTTCCTGTGCGCTGGCGATCCAGTCCTGCATAAAGGGGTGACGCAGCACCGCATCCATATAACCCGTCGCAAAGCGCGCGACCGGGAGCGAATAGGTGACGATCCGCGTTACCACCGGCGCATACATGATGTCGGCCGCGCCGAATGCGCCGAACAGGAAATCGCCTTCGCCGCCGAAGCGCGCGCGGGCCTGCGCCCATAGCTCCATGATGCGGGTGAGGTCCGCCACGACATCGTCGTCGGGGCGCTGTGGCGGAAAGATCTGACGCACGTTCATGCTGTGCTTGCGGCGCAGCGCCGTGAAGCTCGAATGCATTTCCGCCGCCATCGACCGCGCCATTGCGCGCGCCGCGTCGTCGGCGGGCCAGAACAGGTCGCGGCTGGTCTTTTCGGCGAGATATTCGATGATCGCTAGGCTGTCCCAGACGACCGCGTCGCCATCCCAAAGGATCGGTACCTTGCCGGAGGACGGCGCGAATTCGTCGCCGTCGCGGCGCTTGTCCCATTCGGCGTCGTAGAGCGGCACGACCGCTTCTTCGAACAGCAAGCCCGATTGTTTGCACGCGAGCCAGCCGCGCAGCGACCAGGAGGAATAGGCCTTGTTGCCGATGATCAGTTTCATGGGATGCGGACATAGCGGGCGCGGTGAAGTGCGGCAACCGCGCCACAGTGTGCGCGAAAAAAGACGCCGCGGCACGCATCCCCAATTGCGAATCGGCGGATTGTCACGGAAGCTTAACAATCCGGGGACGGGAGCCGCGCTGCGATGCTGAAGCCAGCACGCGCCGGAAAGTACGGACCAGCATCAGCAGCAATTGGGGGATCATCATGCGTTTCAAAGACATCGGCATCCGTAATCGTAGCGTCGCCGGCGCGTTGGTCGCGCTGACCGCGCTGATTTCGGCCACGCCGGCGTTTGCGCAGACCGCCCCCGCCGCCGAGGCGAAGCCCGCTGCCAAGGAGACGGGCGACGATTCGGGTGACATCGTCGTCACCGCGCGCAAGCGCGAGGAAAGTCTGCTCGACACACCGATCGCGCTCAGCGCCTTTTCGGGGGAGTCGCTGAAATCGCTCAACGCGACCAATCTCGCCGATGTCGGTAAGTACGTCCCCAACCTCAACATCAGCCGCTACGGCGTCGGCAACACCGCGCAAGCCTCGGTGTTTATCCGCGCGATCGGCCTGCAGGATCACCTCATCACCACCGATCCGGGCGTCGGCGTCTATCTCGACGGCGTGTATCTCGGCCGCCAGCTCGGGTCGAATCTGTCATTGACCAATATCGAGCGAATCGAAGTGCTGCGCGGGCCGCAGGGCACGCTGTATGGCCGCAACACGCTGGGCGGTGCGGTCAACATCATTACACGCAAGCCCGGGTCGGACGAGGGCGCGGAGCTGACCGCGCAAGTCGGCACGCGCGGCCGGGTCAACGGCAATTTTTACGCCGATACGCGGCTTTCCCCGACCCTCGCTGTCTCGTTCGGGGGGAGTTATGAACGCCGTGCCGGTGTCGGCGACGCGGTCAATATCGCAGCCCCCAGCGCACGGATCGGCGAACAAAATGACGCGAGCGGCCGCGCCGCGGCCTATTGGACGCCGAGCGATGCTTTCTCGCTGCTCGCCTCGGTCGATTTCGTCCGCGCGCGCGACGGGCAGTCGCCGTATAAGGTCGATATTTACGATCCCGCGGCGGCGGGCTTCACCCAGGCGACGCAAGTCCGTCCCGATGATTCGGGAACCGATGTGCCCGGTTTGGAAACCACGTCGCTCGATCTGTTCGGCGCATCGCTGACCGGCGAATACAAACTTTCCGATCAGTTCACGGCAAAGCTGCTCGGCAGCTATCGTCAGACAAAATATACCGGCGGCCTTTCGGACACCGACAATATCTCGCGCCAGTCGGTCTTTCCCGAAGTCGGTAGCGCCGAACAGGCCTCGGTCGAATTGCAGGTCAATGCCGAGCTTGGCCGGTTCAACGCGGTCGGCGGGCTGTACTATTTCTACGAAGACGGCAGCAACGCTTCATCCCCGGCCTATTTCTTCGGCGGGCGCAGCGATTATTTCATCAAGCAGCGCACTGACAGCTATGCCGTCTATGCCAATGGCAGCTTCGACGTGACCGACGCGCTGTCGATCGGCGCGGGCGTGCGCTACTCGAAGGATGACAAGCGCGCGACCGCCAATTTCCAGGGTAGCTTCCCGGGGCCGGTGACGCGCAATGCCAGCTACGATGCGGTGACGGCGCAGGGCAACGTCACCTACAAGATCGCGCGCGACATCAACGTCTATGGCACGATCCAATTGGGCTATCAGCCGGGCAGCTACACCCCGCGTCCGTTCGGCGGTCCCGCTTCGTTCAACGCCTCGCCCAAGACCACCGCGACCAATTACGAAATTGGCTTCAAGGGCAAGATTCTGCCCAATTGGACCGTCCTGCTGTCGGCCTTCACCACCGACTATAAAGATCGCGGGCTGCCCTATTCGTTTATCAACGCGGCCGGCTTCAACACCGTCATCATCTCCGCCAACGCGCGCGCGCGCGGGATCGAGGCGGAAAGCACGGTCACCTTTGGCGGGTTCCGGCTGAAGGGGTCGATCGGCTATCTCGACAGCAAGATCACGCGGGTCAATTCGCTGCCGCCCGCGTTCTTCCCGACCGGCGGGACGCCCGTCGCGGGCGCGCCGACCGCGCTTAGCCCGGATGTGACCGGTGCGGTCGCGGGCAGTTATACCTACAAGCTCGGTTCAGGCGCGGCGATCACCGGCCAAGTCGATTATTCCTATCGCAGCGAGCAATTCGGCCAGCCCGTCGCGCGTGCGACCGAGCTGATCGCACCGCGCAGCCTGGTTGGTTTCAACCTGAAATATGAAAACGCCGCCCGCGATTTGTCGGTGTCGATTTACGGCAGCAACATTTTCAACAAGGTCTATGATCAGGGTCGCCTCGATCAGGGCGGGTTTGTCGGCGTGGTGGTCAGCAACGACCGCAATGAATTCGGGCTGCGCTTTACCAAGAAGTTCGGAAAGTAACCCTCCGATCTTGCTCGCATCCGGCCTGTCTTGCCCGTATAATACGGGCGAGACAGGGGAGCCATGATGACCGAGCCACGCCGTAAGTTTAACCCGCGCATCCTGCCGCTGACCAGCGCGGTCGCGGCGGCGCTGCTCGCCAGCGGCTGTGGGCCGAGCCGGAGCGTTGCCGACACCGATGTTGCGGTGTGCCGCGATGCGAGCGGGAAGCGCGTCGAGGACGCCCGTTGCCCACGCAGCGGCGGCGGGGGCGGCCTGGCGATGGCCGGTTTCGCCTGGTATTATCTCGGCCGTGGCAGCAGCGTGCCGCGCGTCGGCGAAGCGCTGGCTGGCGGATCGACCAGCCCGCGCGCCGGGGTCGGCTACGCCCGCGCCTCCTCTGCCACCGTCTCGCGCGGCGGCTTCGGCAGCAGCGCACACGCAAGCGGCGGGGGCGGGGGCGAGTAATGCGCCGGACCGATTGCAGCCCGCGCCGCGACTGGCAAGCCCATGTCGAATCGCTTGGCCTCGTCTGGCACAGCGTCGGCGACAAACCCTATTGGGACGAAAGCGCGTGCTACCGCTTCACGCTCGCCGAGATCGAGACGATCGAGAAAGCGAGCGCCGAGCTGTACGAGATGTTCCTCGCCGCCGGGCAGCATGTGCTCGACCGTGACTTGCTCGGCGATTTCGGCATTCCCGCCTTCTGCCATGAGGCGATCCGCAAGACGTGGAACGGGGAACCGGCTGCGCTCAATTTCGGGCGTTTCGACCTTGGCTATGACGGTGCGGGGCCGCCGAAGCTGTTCGAATTCAACTGCGACACGCCGACCAGCCTGGTCGAAGCTGCCGTCATCCAGTGGGACTGGAAGGAAGCGGTCTTCCCGTCCAACGACCAATATAACAGCCTGCACGACAAGCTCGTCGCCAAATGGCGTGCGATCGCGCCGCCACCGGGGGCAAGTGCGCTGTACCTCGCGCATATCGCCGATGCCGCGGGAGAGGATGTGGTCACCACGGCCTATCTCGCCGATACCGCGCGGACGGCGGGGATCGACACGCGGCTGATCGAGATGAAGGATTTGGGGTGGGACAGCGCCGGGCGGCGCTTTGTCGATCTCGACAATATGGCCGTAGACGCGATCTTCCATCTCTATCCATGGGAATGGCTGGTCCATGAACCGTTCGGCCAGGAGCTGATCGAGAGCCTCAACACCACGCTGTGGATCGAGCCGATCTGGAAGATGCTGTGGAGCAACAAGGCGATTCTGGCGGTGCTGTGGGAGCTGTTTCCGGGGCATCCCAATTTGCTCGAGGCGCGCCGGACGCCGCTTGCCGGCGATCACGTCCGCAAGCCGTTATTGGCGCGCGAGGGCGCCAATGTGACGATCTTCAAGGGCGGCGCGAGCGTGGCCGAGAGCGCGGGCGATTATGGCGCGGAGGGCTTCGTCTATCAGGCGCTGTTCGATTTGCCCGGCAGTGGCGATCGCCGCCCGGTGATCGGGGCGTGGATCGTCGATGGCGAACCGGCGGGCATGGGCATTCGCGAGGACGGGCCGATCACCGGCAACACCGCGCGCTTCGTGCCGCACATCATCGAAGGGTGAGCATGGCGACGCACGAGTACACCGCGCGGATCGCCTGGACCGGCAATCGCGGCGCGGGGACGGGCACGTATCGTGGCTACGATCGGACATGGGAGATCGTGACGCCGGGCAAGGCGGTTGTTTCCTGTTCGAACGACCCGCTGCTCGGTGGCGATCCCGGGCTGCCCAATCCGGAAGATCTGCTGCTCGCCAGCCTCTCGGGCTGCCACATGCTGTGGTATCTCCATTTGGCGAGCGCGGCGGGGATCATCGTGGCGGCCTATGCCGACGATCCGCTGGGCGTAGGGGAGAGCGCGCCGGACGGGACTGGGCGGTTCGTGCGCGCGGTGCTGCGGCCGACGATCACGATGGCGGTGGGGACCGATTTGGTGGCGGCGGATGCGATCCACGCGCGGATCCACGCGCATTGCTTCATCGCGCGGTCGGTGAACTTTCCGGTCGAGGTGGCGGCGACGTATTTGGAGGGGTGACGTAACCAACCCCCACCTCTGTCATCCCCGCTTTCGCGGGGATGACAGAGGTTAGAAAACCGGGTTTACCCGATCGCTTCCATCACCGCCGCGCGCAGCTCGGGGATTCCGAGGCCGGTTTCGCTCGACGTTACCAGAATCTCCGGGTGCGCGGCGGGGCGTTTACGCGCTTCGGCGACCGTCGCTTCGGTCACATCGGCAAGCTCGGTCGCCTTGATCTTGTCGGCCTTGGTCAGCACCATACGGTAACTCACCGCCGCCTTGTCGAGCATTTCGAGAATGTCGCGGTCGACATCCTTGATGCCGTGACGCGCGTCGATCAGCACCAGCGCACGCTTGAGCACATCGCGCCCGCGCAGGAAATCGTTGACCATGAAGCGCCACTTACGGACCATGTCCTTGGGTGCCTTGGCAAAGCCGTAGCCCGGCATGTCGACCAGCCGGAACGCGAGCGGATTGCCGACGTCGAAGAAGTTCAACTCCTGCGTCCGCCCCGGCGTGTTCGACGTGCGCGCGAGCGAATTGCGCCCGGTCAGCGCGTTGAGCAGTGACGATTTGCCGACGTTCGAGCGGCCGGCAAAGGCGACTTCGTTGACCGTCGGTTCGGGAATGAATTCGAGGGTTGGGGCGGATTTGAGAAACGCCACCGGCCCCGCAAAGGTCTTGCGCGCCGCCTCGATCGCTTCGGGTTCGAAACTCACGTCTTCACCGCCGGTTCTTTGAGCGCCGGATGCCGTGCGTAGAGCAAGCGCTGCTGCGCGACGGTCCACAGGTTCGACGTGATCCAATAGACCTGCAAGCCCACCGCAAACGGCGCCATCACGAACATCAGCATCCACGGCATGATCGCGAAGACCTGCTTTTGCGCTTCGTCCATCGGGGCGGGGTTGAGCTTGAACTGGAAGTACATCGACACGCCGAGCAGCACCGGCATCACGCCGATCGCCAGGAAGGCGGGCACCGCGAACGGGAGCAGCCCGAACAGGTTGAGGATGTGCGCCGGATCGGGCGCCGACAGATCCTGAATCCACCCGATGAACGGCTGATGCCGCATTTCGATCGTCAGCAGCAGCACCTTGTAGAGCGAATACATGATCGGGATCTGCAGCAACGTCGGCAAGCACCCGGCGAGCGGATTGACCTTCTCAGTCTTGTACAGCGCCATCACTTCCTGCTGCTGGCGCAGCTTGTCGTCTTTGTATTTTTCCTGGATCGCCTTCATCTTGGGCTGGATCGCCTTCATCGCCGCCATCGACGCGAACTGGCGCTGCGCGATCGGGAAGATCAGCGTGCGGATCGTGACGGTCAGCAGGATGATTGCGACGCCGAAATTGCCGATGTTGCGGAACAACCAGTCGAGATATTTGAAGATCGGCTTTTCGACGACCTCGAACCAGCCCCAGTCGATCGCCTTGCCGAAATTGGGGATACCGAGTCGGTCTTCATAGCGGTCGAGCGTGTTGGTTTCCTTGGCACCGGCGAAGAACTTGGCGGTCGAAACGAGCGCTTTGCCGGGCGCGACGACGCGCGGGGCGAGCGTGAAATCGCCCTGATACGCATCGCCATTCGCCGCGCGGAAGCCCGAACGCACCGGTGCGGCGCGATCCGGGATCACGGCGGCGAGAAAGTATTTGTCGCCAAAGCCGAGCCAGCCGCCGGTCGCGTCATACATATTCGCGCCGGGCTTGGAATTGCTGCCCCACAGGCGCGCGAAGAAACCGGGCTCCTTGCCGTTCAGATTATCGAAGGTGATATCGTAGGTCGCGCCTTTGTCGAACACGCCGATCGGACCGATATGGTTGGTCCAGGTATCGGGCTCGGTGCCGACGCCAGCGCGCGAGACGAGTGCATAGGGGCGGAGCGCGATCGGCGCGGGGCCGGCGTTGCTGACGGTCTGGCGCACGGTGAACATGTATCGGTCATCGACCGCGAAGGTCAGCGCGAAGACCTGGCCCTTGCCGTTCGCCCAGCTGAGCGTGACGGGTTTGCCGGGGGCGAGCTCGGCGCCGCTTGCGGTGAACAGCGTGTCGGCATCGGGCACGGTGACGCCGTCACCGCTCCAACCGAAGCCGCCGAAATAGGCGTTCTTGGTGCCGCGCGGCGACAGCAAGCGGATCGGCGGCGAGTTCTTGTCGACCGTTTCCTTATACTTGGTCAGCGTCAGATCATCGATCCGCGCGCCCTTCAAATTGATCGACCCCTGCAGATCGGCGGTGCGAATCGCGACGCGCGGGGTCTCGGCGCGGACGATCGCAAGATCGCGCACCGCCGCCGTTCCCGTCGCGGCGGGGCCAGCGGTGGCGGGCCCGGTCGGCGTGTCGCTCACCTTGGCGTTGCCCGCGACGATCTTGGTCGCCGGCGGATTCGCGCGCGGGAAATAGCGTGCGGACAGGAAATTCCCGCCCAGCAGGATGATCGCCGCCAGCACTGCGAACAGGATGAAATTCCGGGTATCGTCTTTCACGTAAACGTCCGTTCGATCAGGGTACGGGATCAGGTCCGTACCCGCCCCAGGGATGGCACCGCGCGATTCGCTTGGCCGCCAACCACCCGCCTTTCAATGGCCCATAGCGGCGAAGCGCGATGATTGCATAGGCGGAACAGGTTGGTTGAAACCGGCAACTTGGCGGAAGGATCGCCGACGGCCCGATTTGCCAGCCGCGAACCAGGAGAATGAGGAAGCGGGTTAGCATGCCCCACTTCCGTCACCCCGACCTTGAGCCAGGGCCCATCGGGCCACGAGCGCAGCGCTCGATGATCGGACGATCCGCTCGCTGCACCATAGGCCCCAGCTCCAGGCCGGGGTGACGGGTAGGGCCGCCGTCACCGCGCAACCTTCGCCAGCGCCTTGGCCAGTTCTGCGCGCAGCACCGCGAACTTGCGCTCGATCCCGCCGTTGCGGCCAATCAGCACATGATCCGCACCGTGTACCCCCGATTCGGGGAGCAGCTCGCGTGCGAGCGCGCGCAACCGCCGCTTCATGCGGTTTCGGACCACGGCATTGCCAATTTTCTTGGTCACGGTGTAGCCGATCCGTATCGTCGGATCGCCATCGCCGCGCGCACGCATTTGCAGGACAAAGCCCGGCATCGGCGCGCGTTTTCCGCCATTCGCCGCAAGAAAATCGCGACGAACAGTAAGTGTTTTTATGCCGACAGCTTCTTGCGGCCGCGATTGCGGCGTGCGCGGATCACGTTGCGGCCGCCCGGCGTCGCCATGCGCGAGCGGAACCCGTGGCGGCGTGCGCGCACCAGATTGCTCGGCTGAAAGGTCCGCTTCATCGTTCATTTCCTGATCGTCGAAATAGAAAATGGCCGCCACGAGGACGGCCTTGATGGGCAGCGCTTAGCTTTGTGTCGCAATAAAGTCAACGCGCGCCGCGCAGCACTTTGTCGCGCGCGCGCCGCCGCGCGGCACTCTGACGCCGCAACCCCATGTCGGCATAATGCCCGACTTTGGGCCAGCGCCGCTTCACATCGACGAAGGTCCGCTTCGCGCGTGCCGAATTGCGCAAGATCATCGACAGCCCCGCTGCGAACACGAACACGCCGCCCGGCCCAGGAATGGCACCGATGACCGGAGACAGAATGACAACCACTACGCCCGTCACGAGATAGGTGGTGCGCAGCATCGGGTTACGCGAAGTGATCATCAATAAGTCATGTGGGGTTAGCGTCTTGCCTGCGCAAGACGGCGGCGGCAGGTTTCCGCGCAACAGGTTTCTTCGCGGCGGAAACCCGTTATGCTCCAATCCTGTCCGGGGGGAATCGCGCATGGTGGCGAGCGTATCGACGGTGGCGTATCTCGGGCTCGAGGCGCGCGCGGTCGAGGTG
This sequence comes from Sphingomonas psychrolutea, assembly GCF_014636175.1. Classification (GTDB taxonomy): domain Bacteria; phylum Pseudomonadota; class Alphaproteobacteria; order Sphingomonadales; family Sphingomonadaceae; genus Sphingomonas; species Sphingomonas psychrolutea. The sequence continues at coordinate 67,797 of NZ_BMDW01000022.1, forward strand.
CAGGTGCAGCTTATCCCCGGCCTGCCCGCCTTCAACGTCGTCGGTCTTGGCGACAAAGCGGTCGGCGAAAGCCGTGAGCGCGTGCGCGGCGCGATTGCCGCGATGGGCCTGGCCCTCCCGCCCAAGCGGATCGTCGTGAACCTGTCGCCGGCCGATCTGCCCAAGGAAGGATCGCATTTCGACTTGCCGATCGCGCTCGCCTTGCTCGCGGCGATGGGGGTGGTCGATGCCGAAACGCTCGCCGATTATGTCGTGGTCGGCGAATTGAGCCTCGACGCGCGGATCGCGCCGTCGCCGGGTGTGCTGCTTGCAGCATTGCATGCGTCGGAAGTGGGCAAGGGATTGGTCTGTCCGGCGGCGCAAGGGTCGGAGGCGGCGTGGGCCGGATCGGGCGTGCTGGCCGCGCCCGACATCCTGTCGTTGATCAACCATTTCAAGGGCCACGGCTTGCTCGGCAGCCCCGAGCCGGGCGAGGCCGACGATTGGGTCGGCGGGCCCGATCTGCGGCAAGTGAAGGGGCAGGAAACCGCCAAGCGTGCGCTGGAGATTGCGGCGGCTGGCGGGCACAATCTACTGATGGTCGGTCCGCCGGGGGCGGGCAAGTCGCTGATGGCGTCGTGCCTGCCGGGTATCCTCCCGCCGCTCGATTCGAGCGAGGCGCTCGAAGTGTCGATGGTGGCCAGCGTTGCGGGCACGCTCACCGGCGGACGGCTGACGCGCAACCGCCCGTACCGTGCGCCGCACCATTCGGCGTCGATGGCCGCGCTGGTCGGCGGCGGGCTGAAGGTCAAGCCCGGCGAAGTCAGCCTCGCGCATCTCGGCGTATTGTTCCTCGACGAGCTCCCGGAGTTTCAACGCGCGGTACTCGATTCGCTGCGCCAGCCGCTGGAGACCGGCACCGTCAGCGTCGCGCGCGCCAATGCGCACGTCACTTTCCCGGCGCGCGTGCAATTGATCGCGGCGATGAACCCGTGCCGCTGCGGGCATCTCGGCGATGCTGCGCTCGCATGCTCGCGTGCGCCGAAATGCGCGGCGGATTATCAGGCGAAGGTGTCGGGGCCGTTGCTCGACCGGATCGATCTGCATGTCGAGGTGCAGGCGGTCAGCGCCGCCGATCTCGTCCTGCCGCCGCCTGCCGAGGGATCGGCCGAGGTCGGCGCACGGGTCGCGGCGGCGCGCGCGGTGCAGCACGCGCGCTACGCCGATTATCCGGTGCGCACCAATGCCGAGGCCGACGGCGTCCTGCTCGATAGCGTGGCGACCCCGGATGAGGCGGGCCGCAAACTGCTCGCCCAGGCGTCGGAGGCGATGCGGCTGTCGGCGCGCGGCTATACCCGCATTCTGCGCGTCGCGCGGACCATCGCCGATCTTGCGGGAGCCGAGCATGTCGGGCGCATCCATGTGGCAGAGGCGCTCAGCTATCGTCGGCAAGCTCCGCGTAACTGACAACCGACTGGAATCGGATAGCGTGCAGATTGATCGCTTTGGTTCGATGTCGTAACAATCAAGAAATCGTCTTGGGGGAATTTCCGTTGTCGGCATCTTCGGGAGATACCGAACGCGGGTTCGCGGCGTTCGAGGGTGTCGAACTCGGCCTGACCCCGGGGGTCGCACCCGGCACGCTGTTGCGGCAGGCGCGCGAAGCGTTGGGATTCGCGCTCGCCGATGTCGCCCGCCACACGCGCATTACTGTGCGCAACCTCGAAGCGATCGAACGCGGCGCGTATCAGGACTTTCACGGGCGGATTTACGCCGTGGGCTTTGCGCGGAGCTATGCGCGCTTCGTCGGCATCGCCGAGCAACCGATCGCGATCGCGGTCAGAGACGCCTATGCGCAGGCGCATCCGGCGCAGCAGGCGCATCACTGGGCTTGAAGTCTGCCGCTGCTGCGGCTACCAGCGCCCTCCGCACGCGGGTGTGGTGAAATTGGTAGACGCGCGGGACTCAAAATCCCGTTCCGCAAGGAGTGTCGGTTCGACCCCGACCACCCGCACCACCGGACTAACGGCACAGTGGTAAAAGGTCGTAGCGCCGCGCCGCGATTAAGCGTCCGTGAGCGCCACGGCGTTGACGATATGCGGCTGGGTATATTCGTGCAATCCAGCCTGGCCGAGTTCGCCGCCAATGGGCTTTGTTGCATAACGTCGCGAGAGCATAACCGCGCTTTTACTTGAAGATGTTATGAGAGGCGGACGGTCACCGGTGTTCCTATTTCGGAGAAGCGATTCA
>NZ_BMDW01000023.1 GCF_014636175.1 Sphingomonas psychrolutea
AAAACACCATCCGTTCCGCAACAGCCTTCCTCTACGCTGCCGCCGCCCTCGTTATCCTCCGACGCCTCGCTCGTTACGCTTGAGATTCAAGACGGGCTCTTAGGTGACGGCGTGCCGTTTCGAGAAGGCCGGATCGGCATAGGCCGCGGTCGCAAGAATCTCCCCGAGAATTTCGCCAGCGCGCCAAACATCTTCATAACCGAGATAGAGCGGCGTCAGGCCAAAACGCAGGATGTCAGGATCGCGGAAATCGCCGATCACGCCGCGCGCGATCAGCGCCTGACACAGCGCATAGGCGTGCGGGTGGCGGAACGAGATATGACTGCCGCGCTGCGCCGGGTCTGCCGGGGACACGCATTCGAGACCGAGCCGCGCGCCGATTGCCGCAAACAGGTCGAACAAGGCCGCGCTTTTTGCTGCGACGTGGTCGCGATCAACGCCCAGCCACAGATCGACGCCAGCCTCCAGCCCGGCCATCGCCAGCATCGGCGGCGTTCCGGCGAGCCAGCGCGTCATGCCGGGGGCGGGGGCGTATGCGTCGGCAAAGGCGAAGGGGGCGGCGTGGCCCATCCAGCCGGAGAGCGGGCTGGCGAGCCGATCCTGCAAGGCGCGTGCAACGAACAGAAAGGCGGGCGCGCCCGGGCCGCCGTTGAGGTACTTATAGCCGCACCCGACCGCGAGATCGGCCCCCGCGCCGTTCAGATCGACCGCAACCGCGCCGACGCTATGACTTAGGTCCCACAGAGCCAATGCGCCGGATTCGTGTGCGCGAGCGGTCCACTGCGCCATATCGTAGCGCTCACCCGTCTTGTAATGGACGTGAGTGAGCAGCGTGACGGCCGTATCTTGGTCGATCGCGCCGTCCAGCTCGTCGCGCGCCACCGCGTTGAGTTGTGCGCCGGGCACGCAATCGACTGCGCCTTCGGCAATGTGGAGGTCGGTCGGGAAATTGCCGGTTTCGCTGACGATCGTGTGGCGCGCCGGATCGTGGCGGAGTGCGGCCACCAGCAGCTTGAACAAATTGACCGAGGTCGAATCGGCGACGATTACTTCGTCCGCATGCGCGCCGATCAGCGCTGCGATCTTGCCGCCGATCCGCTGCGGCGCGTCGATCCAGCCTTCGTTCCAGCTGCGGATTAGCCGATCGCCCCATTGCCGTTCGACCAGATCGCTGAGCGCGGGCGCGGCGGCGCGGGGCAACGGGCCGAGCGAATTGCCGTCGAGATAGATCACGCCCTCAGGGAGCGCGAAGCGGTCGCGATAGGGGCGGAGCGGATCGGCGGCGTCGCGGGCGCGGGCTTCGTTGCGGGTCATGCGCCACGCCCCACGCCGTCACCCCGGCCTTGTGCCGGGGCCCACCGGGCCGCGCTTTCCCCGGCCTGATCATCTGATGCACGGTGGACCCCGGCACAGGGCCGGGGTGACGAAGGTGGAGAAGCCGACATTACCGCAACGCCCTGACAATAATCTGTTTCGTCGCGACCCAGGCCGCGCTTTCCGGCGCGATCAGTTCGACATGGCCGGTGCGCTCGACCACATGCAGCGCAACGCGGTCGCCCTTGGCCCTAGCTTGCGCTTCATAGCCGCTGCCGAGCCGCAGCGGGATGATCTTGTCCTCAGCACCGTTGACCAGATCCTGCGGCACCCCGAGCGGCAGCAAGCGCGGGACTGACGTATCGGTATAGATATCCGGCCGCGCGCCGGGCTTGCCGACGAGTTGCGCCACGACCTCGACGCCGCAGCCATTGTCGGGGCTGGCGGCGGTCGCCGCGAGATCGGGCAAACCGCCGAGGCTGATGACGTGGGCGATTTTCAGCGGATGCGCGGCGTGGAGCGGGCTGCTGCGCGCGATGCGCGGGCGCGCCGCCAGCCACAAAGCGAGGTGCCCCCCGGCCGAATGCCCGACCGCGACAATCCGCTTCGTGTCGAGATGGTATTGTGCCGCATGCGCCTTAAGCGCGTCGGCTGCGGCACCGGTATCGAGGAACGTCCCCGGATAGCCGCCGCCGGGCACATCGACACCGCGATAATCGATGTTCCAAACCGCGATCCCACTCGTCCGCAGATCATCGGCGATCCAGTTCATCAGGCTGCGATCGGCGATGCTGGTGGTCCAGCATCCGCCATGCACCATCACCACGATAGGGTGTTTGCCGGCGCTGGCGGGTAGCCAGACATCGACCTTTTGCTGAGCATCCGGGCCGTAGGCGATCGTTGCGTCCGGTTTGGGCTGTACCCGTTTGGTCAAATCGGGCCAGCGTAGCGGCGTGAAAGCGTCTGGCGCAGCGGCCGAGGACGGAGGGATACCGACAGCCAAGGCCAGCAGCGCGATCGAGACATACCGAAACATCGTCCCTGCATAGTCGATCAACGCCGCTGGCCAAACAGGCGTTTGCCCATCGTTTGAAATCTATAAGTCAGGCTTGTTAATTAATTAGCGCTGCTTGTAGGTTGGCGTGCCCCGTCGGCGCGCGCGGTTTCGCGCGCGGTGATCCGCGTTTCGGCGTTGGCAAGGAGCTGGCGGCGCTGCACTGCGACTTGCTCGGTTGCGGCGCGCAGGCAGCGGATTTCCTCCAGCCGTTTGGCGAGGCCAAGCTGCTGGTCTTCGTCACACAAGTCGCGCAGGGCGACTTTGATCCGCCGGTCCAACACCGCTCTCCCGGCTTCGCCGGTCAGGTCGAGATCGGCATAGTGAATACGCGCCACCTGCGGCGTGTCCCGTTCGGACGCGGCAAGCGGAGCGGTCGCCGATAGCGCGGCGATGGCGAACAGTACCTTTATCATGGGGCATATCCTTGCATCTGAGGAATGGTTGGCGCCGTTGCCGCAATGCGCCGGGCGAAGTCGTTTCGCCAACAAATCGTTTCGCATTATTCACAAGCTTTGCTTATATAAGCGCGTGCGTAATCTCCCGCCCCTTGCCGCCGTTCGGGTGTTCGAAGCCGCCGCGCGCCACGGCAATTTCACGCGTGCCGCCGAAGAACTCGGCATGACGCAGGCGGCGGTGAGTTATCAGATGAAGCTGCTTGAGGAGCGACTCGGCGCGCCGTTGTTCATGCGCTCGGGCCGCGGGATCGTGCTGACCGAGGCGGGTAGCCGCGCGGCACCGCACATCACGCGCGCGTTCGATGCGATCGATGCGGCATTCGGCTCGGTCCGCGCCGATGATGCCGCGGTGCTGACGATTTCCACCTTCAACAGCGTCGCCAACAGCTGGCTGGCGTGGCGGCTGGGCGGCTTTCAGATGGAGCATCCGGCAATGGCGGTACGGCTGAACACCTCCGATGCGGTGGTCTCCTTCGCCTCGGAAGAAGTCGATGTCGCGATTCGATCGGGCGCAGGCGGGTGGCCCGATCTTGTCGCACACCGGCTGTTCCCGATGGATTTCACGCCGATGTGCAGCCCGGATTTTCTGGCGCGACACGGCCCGCTGACCCCGCATGATCTGATCGATCTGCCGCTGATCGACCGGCAGAAGCGGCGCTGGACGATCTGGCTGGAAGAGGCGGGCGTCCCCGCGCCGGCACAGGCGCCGCGCGCCGGGATCCGGCTCGATACCGAGGCAAATGAGGGCCATGCCGCCATGGCGGGGCAGGGGGTTGCGCTGCTGACCCCGTTCCTGTGGCATCACGATGTCGCACAAGGTCGCCTTGTCCGGCTGTTCGATCAAGTCTCCGAACGCGGGAGCTGGTGTTGGCTGGTCTATCCCGAGCGGCGGCGCACCGTGCCCAAGATTCGGCAATTTCGCGATTGGCTGGTGGAGGAGGTGGCGCGCAATGCCTTGCCGAAGCCGGTCGGTGTGCGCGCGGGAGGATAGACGCGCCCGCCCGCCGCCTGCTAACCGCACGGAATGCCGACTGCCCTGACCGATCCGTTCAACGCCATTGTCGATGCGCCGTTCGATAGCGCGCTATCCGACCGCTATCTCGTCTATGCGCTGTCGACGATCACCGCGCGATCGTTGCCCGATGTGCGCGACGGGATGAAGCCGGTGCACCGCCGCTTGCTGTGGGCGATGCGGCAGCTGCGGATGGACCCGAGCACGCCGTACAAGAAATCGGCGCGCGTCGTCGGTGAGGTGATCGGCAAATACCATCCGCACGGCGACAGCTCGGTCTATGACGCGATGGTTCGCCTCGCGCAGGATTTTTCCGTGCGCTATCCCTTGGTCGAGGGGCAGGGGAATTTCGGCAATATCGACGGCGATAACGCCGCGGCCTTCCGCTATACCGAGGCGCGGCTGACGCAAGTCGCAATGGATTTGATGGCGGGGCTCGACGAAGACGCCGTCAGCTTCAAGCCGACCTATAATAATGAAGAGCAGGAACCCGAGCTCTTCCCCGGAGCCTTCCCCAACCTGCTGGCAAATGGTGCGGCGGGAATCGCGGTCGGCATGGCCACGAACATCCCGCCGCACAATGCGGCCGAACTGTTCGACGCGGCGATCATGCTGATCGACCAGCCCGACGCCGGCGATGCCGCGCTGCTCGAGCATATCAAGGGTCCCGATTTCCCGACCGGTGGGCTTGTCGTCGACAGTCCGGTGGCAATTGCCGAGGCCTATGCCACCGGACGCGGCGGCTTCCGCTTACGCGCGCGCTGGCACATCGAGGATTTGGGCCGCGGTACGTGGAACGCGATCGTCACGGAAATTCCGTATGGTATCCAGAAGGGCAAGTTGATCGAGCAGATCGCCGCCATCGTTAACGACAAGAAACTGCCGATTCTGGCCGATATTCGCGATGAATCGGACAGCGAAGTGCGCATCGTGATCGAACCGCGCAGCCGTACGGTCGACGCCGACATGCTGATGGAAAGCTTGTTCCGGATGAGCGATCTGGAGGTGCGCTTCAGCCTCAACCTCAACGTGCTCGACGCGCAGCGCACGCCGCGCGTGATGAGCTTGCGTCAGGCGCTGGCGGAATGGATCGCGCATCAGTTCATCGTGCTGCAGCGGCGCACCGCGCATCGCCTCGCCAAGATCGCCGACCGGATCGAGCTGCTCGATGGCTATATCGTCGCCTATCTCAATCTCGACCGCGTGATCGAGATCATCCGCACCGAGGACGAGCCCAAGCCGGTGATGATCCTTGAGTTCGCGCTGAACGATCGCCAGGCCGAAGCGATTCTCAATATGCGCTTGCGCTCGCTCAGGCGGCTCGAGGAGATGGAGTTGCGCAAGGAGCGCGAGGGGCTGGAGGCCGAACGCGCCGGGCTCGACGCGCTGCTCGGCAGCGATGCGCGGCAGCGGACGCGGTTGAAGAAGGACTTTGCGAAGCTACGCGAGCGCTACGGCCCCGAGACCAAACTCGGCAAACGGCGCACGACGGTGGCGGAGGCAGCCCCGGCGCGCGACATCCCGCTCGATGCGATGATCGAGCGCGAACCGATCACCGTGATCCTGTCGCAACGCGGCTGGATTCGCGCGATGAAGGGGCATCTCGATGCCGTCGGACTGGCGGCGCTGAAGTTCAAGGATGGCGATGCCGCGCTGTTCGATTTTACCGCGCAGACCACCGACAAGATCGTGATCGCCGCCGAAAACGGGCGCTTCTTCACCCTGGGTGCCGACAAATTGCCGGGCGGGCGCGGATTTGGCGAGCCGGTACGGCTGATGATCGATCTCGACGGCGATAGTGGCATCGTCGGGATTTTCCGCGCCAGCATCGCCGAGAAATTCCTCGTCGCGGCCAGCGACGGACGCGGCTTTCTGGTGCGCAGCGCCGACGTGCTGGCCGAGACGCGCAAGGGCAAGACCGTCGTCACGCCCAAGCTCGGCGCGAAGCTCAAGATCGTGCGCCCGGTCGCAGACGAGGCTGATTATGTCGCCGCGATCGGCGACAATCGGCGCTTGCTGGTGTTCCCGCTGTCGGAGCTGGCCGAACTGTCGCGCGGGCAGGGGGTGCAGTTAATGCGGTTCCGCGATGGTGGCCTGTCGGACGCGACGACCTTCGTGTTCGCGCAGGGGCTGAGCTGGCCGATGGGGGGCGATAGCGGCCGGACCCGAACCGAGACCGATCTTGGCCCGTGGCGCGCAGCGCGCGGGGCAGCGGGGCGGATGCCGCCCAATGGCTTTCCGCGCGACAACCGTTTTTGACGAACTGCTCGGTGCTGTCGGCACCAAATGGCACAAGTCGCTGGGAAAACGATGCGTTGAGCGGGTTTTTAACGAATCGCGCCTATCGCAGAGGAAATGGCGCTCAAGTCGCATCCTGCTTTGGCCTCCTCGACCGCAGCGCACGCGCTGAGCGGGGCTGATTCGCACGCTGCCGCCGTGATGATCGCATCGCGCGCGATCAACTTGTTGCCAGTGCCTGCCGCGCTGGTCGCGCTGACGGACAGCGGCAGTGCGACGGATGCAAAGCCGCTCGTCGCGATCGTCACGGCCAACCGTGCGCATGACATTGCCGGCTTGGGCGGCGGCGAGCGCCGCCGATCGCTTGTCGCGCAGATCGAAGCCCGGATCATTGCCTTCATCCAGGGCGATTCGCTTCGCGCCGAGTTTCAGGTCGACTATGGCGATGCAGTCGAATGTCGCCATTTTCAGGCCACGCTCGCGCGATTGACGCGCAATCCGGAGCGGCGCTGTATGCTCGTGCTGGTCGATCAGACCGCCGAACTGCGCACCGAGCATAATCTGCGTCGCGAGATGCTGACCGACAGCTTGACCGGCCTGCCCAACCGCGCGGGATTCAGCGATCGCCTGGAGACCCTGCTCGCCGATCCCGAACTGCGCGCGCGCTATGCAGTGCTGGTGATCGATCTCGACCGGTTCAGCCGCGTCAACGCGTGTCTCGGATCGATGACCGGGGACGAGTTGCTCATTACCGTCGCGCGGCGTTTGAAGGGCGCGCTGCGCGCGCAGGACGTGCTCGCGCGGACCGGGGGGGACGAGTTCGGCATCCTGCTGACACTCGAAGATGGGGTGGGCGATGCCGAGAATGTCGCCAGACGCATCCAGGCCGCACTGGCGACGCCGTTCCGCCTTTCCGATTTCGAAATTCGCGTCGCCTGCTCGATCGGTATCGCCTTCGGCGCGCCCGAGATCGACGATAGCGAGGAGCTGATTCGGCACGCGCAATTCGCGGTCAAACGCTCGAAGGGCACCGGCAAGACCGAGGCGTATCAGACCCAGGCGTTCGACATTGCGCGCGAACAGTTCGGCATGGAAACCGCCTTGCGCCGCGCGATCGAACGCGGGCAGATGCGATTGACCTATCAACCGATCGTCGATCTTGCGACCGGGCAATTGGTTGCATTCGAATCGCTGGCGCGGTGGCGCGGCGAGGATGGCACCGAACATTCACCCAATGATTTCATCCCCGTCGCCGAGGAATCGGGGCTGATCGTCCCGCTCGGGCGCTGGGCGATCCAGGAGGCGGCGGCAACGCTCGCTGAATGGGATGCGCGGCTCGGTGGCGATTGCGGTGCCAAGCTGGCGGTCAACCTCTCCGCCATCCAGCTGCAACGCGACGCAATCGCGCCAGTGGTGCAATCGGCGCTGGCCGCCCATGGCCTCGATGGATCGCGCTTCACGCTCGAATTGACCGAAAGCGCGCTCGTCACCGATCCCGACCGCATTGCCGGGATCATGCACGCGCTGAAAGACCTCGGCACGACCATCGCGATGGACGATTTCGGGACCGGTTACTCCAACCTCGCTTATCTGCAGAAGCTGCCGATCGACGTGCTCAAGATCGACCGCAGCTTCGTGACGGGAATGCTGTCAGACCGCGACAAGATCGCGATCGTCCGCGCAATTCTGTCGCTCGCTCAGGCGCTCGGCATGCAGACCACCGCTGAGGGGATCGAGACCAACGAACTCGCGCAGACGCTTGCGGCGCTCGGCTGCACTTATGGCCAGGGGTATCTTTACGCCCGCCCGCTCGAAGCCGACGCGGCCTATGCGATGTTGGCGGAACGTTTGAACTGAGCCACCGCTTCGTCGGCAAGTCCGCCGGCGCGTTCGGCATCGGGAAAACCGTCGGCGATCCAGCGATCCTCGACCATTCTTAGCAACCGCGCGACGTCCGGCCCCTTATCGACCCCGCGTGCGACGATCGCACCGCCGCTGAGCGGGAAAATCGGGGCGGCCCAATCGCGGATTAAGCGCGCATTTTCGGCATCGTCGGGATGGGCGAGCAGCCATCGGTCGAGCGCGCGCTCGGTGCCGAGTCGATATGCCAGCACCTCAGGTTGGGGTACGCCGGGGGTCAGCGCCGAAACGATGCGCTTGCGCTGGAGCGTGGACAGCTTCAGCCGCGCCGCGACATCCTCGCCGATGGCCGCATCGCACGGCAGGATCGCGGCAAGGCGGCGGATCGGATCGGAGTCGACCCCTGCCGCCGCCTCACCCGCCGCAACGCGCGCGAAGGTTCCGATTCCGGCGGGCACGATTTCGGGCAGCACCGGCAGCAGAATGCCGTGCTCGACCATCAGCGTCAGCGTCGCCACAGCGCCGGGGGCGACCAGCAGTTTAAGCAGTTCCGCCGCAATCCGTTCGCGCGAGAGCGCCATCAGATTGTTCGCGCGCGCGGCACAGGCTTCCAGCCCTTCCGCATCGGGCACATCGCCGAAGCGCGCATGGAAGCGGAAGAAGCGCAGGATGCGCAAATGATCCTCGGCGATGCGCTGCAACGGATCGCCGATGAAGCGCACGCGGCCGGCCGCAAGATCGGTGCGGCCATCGAAATAGTCGAAGATTTCGCGGGTGACCGGATCGGCATAGAGTGCGTTCATCGTGAAATCGCGCCGTGCCGCATCCTCGCGCCAATCGTCGGTGAAGGCGACCGTTGCGTGGCGTCCGTCGGTCGCGACGTCGCTGCGCAGCGTGGTGATCTCGACCGGATGGCCGTCCCCCAGCACCGCGGTGATCGTGCCGTGCGCGATGCCGGTCGGCACCGCCTTGATCCGCGCCGCGCGCAAGCGATCGAGCACATCCTCGGGCGTGTGCCGCGTTGCCAGATCGACGTCGGACACATCGATGCCGAGCAATGTATCGCGCACCGCGCCGCCAACGAAGCGCGCTTCGCCGCGCTGCGCGCCGAGTACGTCGCACACTTCGCGCAGACCGGGCCGCGTCTGCCACGCGGCCTCGGGCAGGATCAGCTGCTCCATCGCAGCCGCCGCGAGAGATTGACGATCATCGCCGCCGTGGCGCCCCAAATGCGATGCTCGCCCCACATGATCTCGTAATAATGCCGGTTGCGGCCCTGCCATTCGACGCTTGCTTCCATATGGTTGCCCGAATCGAGCAGGAAGCCGAGCGGCACTTCGAAGACTTCGGCCACTTCGGCAGCGGCACGCGTAAACACCAGATCAGGCGGGACAACACCAATCACCGGCGTCACTTCGAATCCGGTGACGGTACGATAGCGATCGGCCTCGCCGACCAGCGTCACGCGATCGCGCGGCAGGGCGATTTCCTCCTCCGCCTCGCGCAGAGCAGCGGCGGAGGGGCTCGCATCGCCCGGATCGATCCGCCCGCCGGGAAACGCGACCTGTCCGGCATGGCGCGACAGCGTATCGGTGCGCCGCGTCAGAATGACCCCGGGTTCGGCACGCTCGGTGACCGGGATCAACACCGCCGCCTGCACCAGCGGGGTGACGATCGCGTCGAGATCGGCATGGTCGCCGGTGAGCAACACCGTGTCGCCATCATGCGCTGTCGCGAGCGCATGGCGCAGCCGTTCGACCAGCGTCATGCGGCGGCATCCGTGGATGTTGGCTCGATCACGAAGAACTGGCCTGCGCTCCACACGCCCGGGGGCATATCGTCGCCATCGATCGCGCGCTGCGCCAGCTCGTAATAGACCGCGCGCCCAACCACCGCATCGAGCCCGCCGCGCACGTGGAGATAGGGGCGCGGACCATCGTCCCGCGCTTCGAACCGTAGCGGATGCGCGGCATCTGCGGTGACGAGATCGCCGGTGTTGAGCCGGAAGGTCAGCACGCTGTCGCGGCCCGTGGCGCTCGCTTTCAGCTCGACCGCGACGAAGGGGACATCCTCGACCACGATATCCAGCTTCTCGACCGGCGTGACGAGGACATAGGATCCGTCGGGCTCGCGCCGCAGGATCGTCGCGAACAGCCGCACCATCGCCTCGCGCCCGATCGGCGAACCTTGGTGGTACCAGGTCCCGTCGCGCGCGATGCGCATTTCGCTATCGCCGCAATGCGTGGGGTTCCAGCGCTCGATCGGCGGCAATTTGCGTTCTTGCGCAAGGCGCGCAATGTCGGCGAGCGACAAAGCGGCGAGATCGGGGATTGGCTCCATCGGCATCCGCTCGCGGTAGGGCAGGCGACAGGGGAGGTAAAGTCAGGCGAGCGCGGCAATTCTCGGCCCGAGCATGCCCGCGCCACCCGGCACGCCCGTGCCGCGTGCGAGCAAGCGGTGGCGTTCGACCGGACCGGGGACACGCCACGCTGCGGTGCGCGACGCGTCGAAGCCGAAGAAGCGCCCATAATATTCCGGATCGCCGATCAGGGTAAGGGCATCGGCCAACCCAGCCGCCACGGCCGCGGCCAAGGCGTGCGCGGTGAGCGCACGTCCGATGCCGCCTTGCTGCCGGGCGGGCTCGACCGCGACGGGCCCGAGCTGCACCAGCGGCACGTCGGACCCATCATCCCCCTCGAAGCGAATCGGCCAGCATTGGATCGTCCCGACCAACGCCCCATCCGCCACGCCCGCAAAGCTAAGGTTGGGGATCGGCACCATCCCCGCGCGAATCCGATACGCGGTGCGCAGATGCCGATCGACCCCGAACGCACGGTCGAGCACCTGCTCGACCGTGGCGGGGGCAATAGCGGCAATCGGCACGAATTCGATCACGCGGTGTTCCTTTACGCCGTGGACCGGCCCCATCGACCGGCCCCATAGACCGGTGGGGCGCCGCGCTTTACCCTGTGCCTTAGTGAACGCAAGCCGAATGGGACGTTGCCATGAAACTCTATGACGCCGTCTGGGCTCCAAGCCCGCGCAGAGTCCGGGTCTACCTTGCCGAAAAGGGGGTCGAAATCGAGCGGGTGATGGTCGATCTGCGCAGCGACGAGCAATTGGGCGACGCCTATTTGCGGGTCAACCCGCGCGGCGCAGTGCCCGCGCTCGAGCTCGATTCGGGCGAGGTCATCTGCGAATCGTCGGCGATCTGTCGCTATTTCGAGGCGTTGCATCCGCCCTCGCCGCTGTTCGGGGAAACGGCGCTGGATATCGCGCGGATCGAATCCTGGACGCGTCGGATCGAGCAGGAAGGCTATGCCGCCGTCGTGTACGTCCTGCGCAATCAGCGCGATGCCTTTCGCGATCGTGGTGTCGCGGGCAAATGGCCAGCCGTCCCGCAAATCCCCGAACTGGCCGAGCGCGGTGCGATTTTATGGGGTGCGTTCACCGCTGCGCTCGACAAGCATTTGGCCGGACGCACCTGGATCGCAACCGATGCCTACAGTTTCGCCGACATCTCCGCGCTCGTCACGCTTGATTTTGCCAAGGCGGCCAAGCTGGCGGTGCCAGCGGGGCAGGCCAACCTTTTGCGCTGGTACGACGCCGCGGCGGCGCGGACGAGTTCGACGGCCTGACGGTTCCCCTTCCGGCCACATCTGCTATGGCGCGCGCCCATACCGATGGAAGGCTTGCCTTGACCGACCGATTGACTCTGAACGTACACGACCTCGAAGTGCTGGTGCTGACCGGCATTTATTCGGAAGAGACGCATCTGCCGCAGCCGCTGCGGATTTCGCTGACGGTCGATCTCGCTGTGCCGGCGCGATTCGACCCCGACACGCCGCTTGCTGAATCGAAGAATTATCTCGACTTGAAACACGCCGCGACCACCGCCTTGCCGGCGGGCGTGCATTTCAAGCTGGTCGAGGCGGTCGCCGATCACATTTGCGAGACGCTGTTCTTGCAGGACATGCGCGTGACGCGCGTTGAGGTCACGATCGTTAAGCTGGCGATCGCCGAGGCGGGTGAAGCGATCGGCATCACACTGGTGCGGAACCGCCGTTGAAGGATGCGCTGACGGGCGCGCTGGCAGAAACGCCGGGCGACGGGACGGCGGTGATCCTCGTTGACGATGTTGCCGATCTGCCGCTGATCGGTGCCGCGGCGGTTGATCATGCGCTGGTGCTGGTGGTGCTCGCACCGACCGTTCCGATTTTGGACAGAAGCATGCTGCTGGCCGCCGTCGGCGTCCTGGCGGTCGATTGCGCGCCGCATGTGCGGATTGTCGCGCTTGATGTGCGCACAGGTGCTGAAGTCGATGACGTCGTGGCCGCAGCACTTTTCCTGGCATCCGCCGAATCGACGACGGGCCAAATCGTGCAGGTTACGCCGCGGTAACGAGGCGCTACGGTCGCCCGCCGCGGTCGCACGTGCCGAGCGTTTGCACCACCAGCGCATAATCCTGCCGCGCGATCTCGGCGTCCGGGCCGGTGGATGTCAGCACAGTGTCGGGCAAGGCCGGGGGCAGGGTGCAGGCCAATCGATACCATAACAGCGTATCGCGTGGCGGTGGCGGGTTGCCTTCACCGACCACTTCGCCCAGCGCGACCGACCAATGGGGCGGCTGGTCGCTCCGCCGCACGATGCCGAGCGAAATCGGGCGACCATCGGCAGTCGACAGGAAAATCTGCGTCGCGCCCTCGCCTGGAATCGTTCCCGGCGTGTGGAAGGCACTGCCGATCCCGGTCACGGTCGGTGGCGCATCGGGCGCGAGCGTTTCGCGCACGATCCGGCGGGTGAGCGCCTCGCCGCCCGGGGTCCAGCCGCGCTGCGCGTCGCGGCGGACGAGTTGCACCTGGCCGATATTGCCCGCGACACCCCGCGCAAACAGCAGTACGCGCGACTTGCGATAGCGCGGTGGCCGTCCCTGCGCATTGAGTGGAACGTCGATCGTATAACCGACCCGCGTGGCAACCGCGCCGGGACCGCGAATCAGTGCGATGACGTCGGCCTCGATATAAAGCCGCGCCTCGCCGGGCTGGAGGCCGGGCGCGTCGATTGGCTTCAGCCGCAACTCGCTCCGCACCGTCCCATCGATTATCACTGGGGCGGCGACGACCAGATCGGCATAATCGGCATAGGGCGGCGTCGGCAGCGCAGATTCTGGTGGTATTGGAAGGCGTTGCTGGCCACTAAGGGCGCTCGCTGGCATGACGGCGAGGAGGACCGCCAGTGCGGTTTTGGGAACGTGAACCATTGCCAACCGTTACTCGTCCGTGCCGATTTTAAACAGAAATAATTCTGCCACGCAGTGGTTGTACGTTTGTTGCGTGAGACAAAGCGTTTGCGTCGCGGTTTTGAGCGCGATAGAGGTGCCACCTGTCCGAGATATATAGTCGCCCAGTGACAGGCCGGATTACGATTGGACGTTACGGATCGGCCTAAAGCCGTCGTGCCGGAATAGAGGAGTTTCGTTTCTGAATGGCTTATGCTGATCGCAATACAGGAGGTAGCCGCATCGTCTCGATCGTGATCGTTTCGATCGTCGTTGCGGCGCTAGCCTATGGATTCGTTAACGGTCTGACCTTCTCCTACGTGAAGAAACTGACCGAGAAGCTCAACACGTTCGACGTGGTCGAGCCGCCACCCCCGCCGCCGGAGACTCCGCCGCCGCCGCCGCCAGAGCAGCCGCAGTTGCAGACCCCGCCGGTCGTGTCGCCGCCGCCCATCGTGCGCGTGCAATCGCCGCCCCAGCAGG
The DNA here is from genome assembly GCF_014636175.1 of Sphingomonas psychrolutea. Taxonomy (GTDB): domain Bacteria; phylum Pseudomonadota; class Alphaproteobacteria; order Sphingomonadales; family Sphingomonadaceae; genus Sphingomonas; species Sphingomonas psychrolutea. The sequence goes on from NZ_BMDW01000023.1 coordinate 13,698, forward strand.
TGATTACGCAGACACAGATACCGCCACCGTCGCCACCCGCCCCGCTCGCCGGGCCACCGGCGCCAGTCTTCGTTCCCGCTCCGCCGACGATCAGCAAGGCAGCAGCACCACGGGGCAATCCGAACGACTGGTTCACCAACGACGATTATCCGTCGGATGCGTTGGCTGCAGAAGCGCAAGGCACGACCCGCATCAAGTGGGACATCGGGCTGACCGGACGCGTGGAAAATTGCCAGATCGTTTCGTCGAGCGGAAATTCGTCGCTCGACCGGGCGGCCTGCGCTGCTGCTACGCGGCGCGGCCGTTATACCCCTGCACTCGATGCTGCGGGTAAACCGATCAAACAATTTGGCATCTCCCGCGGCGTTTCCTGGAGACTGCCTGAGTAAACCCACCGTTGATGCGGCTCCCCGGCGGGCTGCTCATTTTTTTCGAGAAGGAACCACCTCTGATGTCGACACATATTCTCGCCGCCGGTGCCAGCGCCGCCGACCAATTCGGCGTTTTCAATTCCCTTGCTCAGGGTGGCGCGCTCACCATCACGACCGCCAGCATCCTTGGCATCATGCTGTTCGGCTCGCTGTACATCTTGTTCACCAAGCTGTTTGAGCAGCAGAAGATCATCAGCCAGGGCCAGCGCGTCCGGGCGACCTTCTGGTCGGCAAATTCGCTGCGCGAGGGGGCGGCAAAGCTCGAGAAGAACTCGGCTTATAAGCAGATCGTCGATGACGGCATCTATGCTCAGGAGCAGCATGCGCGTCTGACCGATCCGGTCGAAGCACATGATTGGGTCCATGGCTCGCTCGCGCGTTCGGAAGCGGCGATCAACTCGCAGCTGGGTGGCGGTCTGGCCTTCCTCGCAACCGTCGGCGCGACCGCACCGTTCATCGGCTTGTTCGGCACCGTCGTCGGCATTCTTCGCGCTCTGATTAAGATCGCGCAGTCGGGCGATGCGGCTCTCGACAAGGTCGCCGGTCCGGTCGGTGAGGCACTGATCATGACGGCAGTTGGTCTGGTCGTCGCGGTTCCGGCCGTGCTCGCCTTCAACTTCCTGCAGCGCCGCAACAAGGCGATCGCAGAGCGTCTCGCGGCGTTTTCGAACGACGTGCTCGGCTATCTCGCTTCGGACGGTGCCGTTCGCCCGGTCGTTGCCGGCAAGACCGCCGCTGCGAAGCCTGCTGCTGCGAAGCCCGCTGCAACGACGACCGCTGGCGCGCAGACGCGTATCTAAGAGCCTATGAACGGGGTCGTCGTACAGACGGCCCCGCTTCCCTCGCCGCCCGGATCGACCGGGCGGCATGAACGACACGAATAGGATGGCCTTTCATGGCGATTAGTGCAGGCGGCAGCGGCGACGACGCCCCAATGTCCGACATCAATACGACGCCCCTCGTGGACGTTATGCTGGTGTTGCTCATCATCTTCCTCATCACGATCCCGGCGATCGTGCAGACGGTGAAAGTGAAATTGCCCGACGTTCGCTATATGCCGACGGAAACCAAGCCAGAGAACGTCTCGCTTTCGATCACGAAAGATGCGGGTGGCAATTGCCTGGTGTTCTGGGGCGAGACGCGGGTGACGCATGAGGAGCTGCTCAAGCGTTCGACCGACAAGCTCAAGGAGATTGTCGACAAGGCGGGTGGCGCGGACAAATTGACCACCGACGATCTGCCCGAGGCGCACATCCGCGGCGATGTCGATACGCCGTATCGCTGCATCGGTGGTGCGATCTATACGATGCAATCGGCCGGTTTCGCCAAAGTAGGCTTCATTTCGCAGCCGCCAGCCCCGGACGCAGCATCTTAATGCGTGCACTAGCACCAAGGAGTAATTGATATGGCAATCAGCGCCGGTCGCGGTGATGACGAGCCAATGATGGACATGAACACGACGCCGTTGATCGACGTCATGCTTGTGCTCCTCATCATGTTCATCATCACCATCCCGATCCAGACGCATGCGGTGAAGGTCGATCTGCCGATCAATGACCCGAACCAGGTCAAGCCGCCGATCGATCCGCAAAAGAACAAGATCGTCATTCAGCCCGACGGCGTCATTCTCTGGAATGGAGCGGCGACCGATGAAGCGACGCTCCAGCAATACCTCGTCGCGACCAAAGCGTTGAACCCTGAGCCGGAGCTGCACTTCCAGCCTGACCCGGCGGCGCGCTATGAGAAAGTCGATAAGGTTCTCGTGATCATCAAGCGGTCCGAAGTGACGAAGCTGGGTTTCATCGGCAACGAGCAGTTCCGCAACGATTTCTGATCGTTCGCACGATTGTTCTAGCCATCAGGGCGGTCCTTCGGGGCCGCCCTTTTTTTTGCGGTTCGTCCGCCGCGCATAAGGGAAATCCCTAACTCCAAGAGGCCTTGCCTCCATTTCATATAAGTGACATAACAATGTCACAAATATGAAACGATTCCGTCATGGAAGATATGGAGGGTTTATGAAGTTCGCCCATCTTGGTCCCATCGCCTTGGCCACCGCCGCGCTGTTCAGCGCCACTGCAGCCATCGCCGATCAGGGCAACGGCGCGGTCCAGATCATGAAGGGGGATTATGTCGCGGCCGAGCGGATCATCCGCGATCAGGCCAAGATGTTCCCCGGCGACCCCGATTTGCTGCTCAACCTCGCCTCGGTCTATCGTCACACCGGCCGCGTGAGCGAGGCTCGCGCGTTGTACCGCGCCGTGCTGGCCCGGCCCGATGACATGATGGACTTGCCCAATACGGCGGCGCCACAGACCGCGCATACGCTGGCACGTGCTGCACTTGGCAGCATGGATGCTCCACAGCTCACCGCACGCTAAAGACCGGACGCCGCGCGCCAAACGCGCGGCAGACCGCTCCGCCTAGAGCCGCGGCAGCGTTACGCCACGTTGCCCCATATATTTGCCCGCCCTGTCGGCATAGCTGACTTCGCACGGCTCATTGCCCTGCAGGAACAGGAACTGGCACGCGCCTTCATTGGCGTAGATCTTCGCGGGCAATGGCGTCGTGTTCGAAAATTCCAGCGTGACGTGCCCCTCCCAGCCGGGTTCGAGCGGGGTCACGTTGACGATGATCCCGCACCGCGCATAGGTCGATTTGCCGAGGCAAATGACCAGCACGTCGCGGGGAACGCGGAAATATTCGACGGTCCGCGCCAGCGCGAAACTATTCGGCGGGATGATGCAGCAATCCGTCTTGCGATCAACGAAGCTGTTCGACGCGAAATCCTTGGGGTCGACGATGACGCTGTCGATGTTGGTGAACACCTTGAACTCATCCGATACGCGCGCGTCATAGCCGTAGGACGACAGGCCGTAGCTGATGCAGCCGTCGCGCTTCTGGCCATCGACGAACGGCTCGATCATGCCGGTGGCGAGCGCCTGCTCGCGGATCCAGCGGTCGGACAGGATGGACATGTGTAAGGCTCCCTATGCCGACGGCTTTTTGCCGTTGCGCGGCGATTGGGCAAGGGGCACGTTGCGCCGATTGCGGAACGAGTAAGAGCAGGGAGCAAAATATGGGGCGAGCTCTGGTGAGACGGTGGGCAACCGGGGCGTTCGGCCTTGCTGCGGCAGTGCTGATCAGCAGCGCGATCGCGCCCGAACTGCTGGCCTTCCCCTATCACGAGCGCGTGGGTGATACCGAGGTCTATGCGGAACAGCCGATCAAGGCGGCGATCCCGCGCTTGGTCGCGCGATCGGATGTGCTGCTCCACAAGAGCGCTATTTATAGCGGCGGCTATGGCCGCCGGATCTTTCTGACCGATGGCGGCTGGCGCTGGCATGTCCTGGCGACACAATCGAGCGGTGCGATGGCAATTTCGCGACCGTTCTCCGAAGTGATCATCGTCAATCGCAGCGATGCAGCGCGCGATCTTGTGTTCAACGGTGCGCCGGTAGCAGGCTCGCGTTCGCTGTCCGGCGTGATCGCGCACGAGCGCACGCATGGACTGATCCGGACGCGCTACGGCGTGCTTTCCGACTGGGCCTATCCGACCTGGCTGCGCGAGGGCTATTGCGATCTCGTTGCGGGCGGTGGCAGCCTGTCCGACGCCGATGCGGCGGCGCTGAAGGCGCGCCACGAGACGATTCCGGCGCTCGTATATTATGACGGGCGCAAACGCGTCGCGGCGGCGCTCGCCGCCAATGGCGGATCGGTCGATGCGCTGTTCGGGCAGGTGCGTTAGCAGCGGCAGCGCCTATCGTATCGCGCCCAACCCCAGATCGGCCGGGCCGAAGGCATGCGGCAGCAATTCCGACAGCGCATAGCGGTCGATCGCATCGCCCTCGGCCGCCCCACAATAGACGGTCACGTCGCGCCCGCCCATTTGCGCGGCTTCGTTGATCACCTGGCGGCAGCGCCCGCATGGGCCGACCGGGGTGCGTCCGGTGGGCCGGCCGGCATCGTCCATCGCCCCGCCGATCACGCCGATCGCCACGACGTTGCGCAAATCGCCCGCACTGCTGACCGTCGCCAAGGCCACCGTCTCGGCGCAGAGCGACAGGCCGTAGCTCGCATTTTCGAAATTGGCGGCGGTCACGATCCGCCCGTCGCTCAGCAATACCGCCGCGCCGACCGCGAAGCGCGAATAGGGCGCGTGCGCGTTGAGCGCCGCCGTGCGCGCCGCCGCGATCAGGGTCGAGCCGGTTTCAATATCGTTCATGGTGCCACCACATTCCAATGGACCGGCCCTTCGATCCCGTCGATTCGCCGCATGCTGTTCGCTTGCCACATTCGCCACGGTCTTGCCGGATAATCCGGCGGGAAAAAATCCTGCACCGCCCATACCGGGCGCGCGACCGCTGCCGTCACGCCATACGCTGCCTCGAACGGCTTGCTGATTTTGAGCAGTACGGGCTTGCCGGTATGCGCCTCGACCATCGTGTGATAGCGGCGCAGTTCGTCGAGCACGACCCGTCGTACGGGTCGCGAGGCGCAATCGGCGGCGAAATCGATCTCCACCGCGGCGGGCAGCGCGTCGCGGTCGCGCGGGACGGTGGTGTTGAAATTGTTGGCTTGGTCGGCGGCCAAGCGGCAGAGCGAATAGATGTGGATCGCGCCGCGGCGCATGCCGGTTTCATACACGCCGGCCCAATTGGCCTCGAACCGCCGATCGCGCGCATCGGCGCCGCTGGTGGCGCGAACATAGGCAAAGTCGGCGCTACCCTTGTGCACGCCCCACCAGTCGACCGCGCCGTTCGCATCGGACACGTCGACCCCCTGGAACGGGAAACGATCCGACGGACGCCAACTGAACGCCAGCGTCACCGCCACGATGCCGGTAAGCCCGAGCACCACGAGCAGCGCGCCAGCCAGCCCGATCCGTCTGTTCCACAACCGAAGATTCACCGCGTCACGCCCAACATCACGCTTTGATGTGCAGGACACAGATCAACGTAAACAGCCGGCGGGCGGTGTCGAAATCGATCTCGATCTTGCCCTCCAGCCGTTCCTTCAGCAGCTCTGCGGCTTCGTTGTGGATCCCGCGTCGGGCCATGTCGACCGTCTCGATATGGTCGGGTGTCGCACTGCGAATCGCTTGATAATAGCTGTCGCAAATCGCGAAATAGTCTTTGATCGGGCGGCGGAAGCGCCCCATGCCGAGGACATAGGTTTCGAGATGAGTGTCGTCCGCACGGTGGATCGCGATGCCGAGCCGCCCTTCCTCGACCGCGAGTTCGATCTTGTAGGGGCCGGCATAGCCATCGGGATACGCCTTTTGCGGCGCGAAATGATTGCCCTCGATCAGATCGAAGATCGCGATCCGCCGTTCCTGTTCGATATCGGCCGAGCGCCAGAGAATCGTGCGTTCGTCGAGGGTCACGGCAATGATGCGTGGATCGGACATCGCCCTGCCGTAGCGGGCGCGGGCGCGGGGGACAATCCATCCGTAAAGTCGCAAAGGTTAGGCGATTGGCGAGTTTGTCACGTCTCGACGGTCAGCGCCTCCAGGCTGGCCGTCGCGCGCCCAGCGGCGCGGGCGACCGACACGATCGCAAGATCGGCAATGACATGCCCGCGAATCGGCAAGTCGGCTTCGGGGAGGCCCGCAAGCCAGTGCGCGAAGGCGGCATCGTCCGGGCCGTCGAGCGCCAGGCCATGGCGTGCGCCGACGAAGGTGGCGCTCGCCCAGCGCGACGATTCGGCGAGCGCCAGCACCATCGCACACCCGGCGCGGCGTGCATCGTGCTCGATCGCGCGGGCGACCAGCGTTCCGGCATCGGGCCCGCGACTCATCGCCGCTGCTCCGGCGGCGCGGTGTCGTGCGCGGCAAGGAACGCCTCGATCCGCCGCACCATCCGCGGCCCCGGTTCGCGTCCGCGCCGCAAATCATCGACCAGCCGCGGATCGCGCACCGCCAGACGGCCAAACTTGGTCCGCGGCATAGCGGTAGCCTTCAGATAGCGATCGATTTCCACCAACACCGACATGCCCTTCACTCCTTCGATTCGCGTCGTATGTTCATGATCTGTTCCATTTTCCAACTTGTCTAGGAAATTTCCTATGGCTATCGTGTCGGATATGGACGGGACCGATCCTCGCGCGCGCTTGGCCGCGCTGATCGACGCCGATGGCGTCAGCTATGCCGCGCTGTCGCGGATGCTTCGGCGCAACGAAGCGTACCTTCAGCAATATGTGAAGCGTGGCACCCCGCGCGTGCTGGCCGAGCGCGACCGGGTGTTGCTCGCGGCGTATTTCCGGGTCGATGGCGCAGCGCTTGGCGGGCCGCCGACGCCGCGCATGACCTCGATCCGGCGAATCGATGTCGAGGCTTCGGCGGGGCCGGGGGCGCTCAGCGGCGACGATCCAAGCGCTGCGCCAATGCTGCTCGACCCGCGCCTGATCGATACGCTCGGGCTAGACCCGGCCAAGGCCGCGATGCTGCGCGCACGCGGCGATTCGATGGAGCCGACGATTGCCGATGGCGACCAGATCGTGGTCGACGAGCGCGACGTGCGCGTGACGGCGAACCCCGCGGTCTTCGTCTTGCGGGTGGACGGGGTGTTGTTGGTGAAGCGAGTGTCACGCGCGGGCGGAGGGGTGCGCGTGGCGAGCGACAATCCAGCCTATCCGGCGTTTGTGGCCGACGGCGCCGAAATTATCGGGCGCGTGGTGTGGCTGGCGCGGGTTTTGCGGTGACGGAGGACGAAGATCGGGGCCGCACCATGCTGCCTACATCTTTAGCATGTTGAACTTCGTACATCTTTAGAACGGAACCGTAATGTATTTTGGCTGTGCCCACATTTGCCCGTTCCACGACGCCTATAACACCTGGCATTGCCCTTATCGCCCAAGGGAAATCATCAAGGCGATGTCCCGCCTCCATGACGGTGGAGTCTTTTTTGGTCATCAAAAAAATGGTCGGGTTGTTGGCCGGGCTGTTGCTCGCCATCCTCTGCCTGGGCGGCGTACTCGCGGCATCGCAGATCAACTTGATCCGCATTGGCGGACCGGTGCAAACCGAGTTGCAATTGGCCTCGGATTTGGTGGCAGATATCCTACCGCCGCCGGAATATGTGATCGAGCCGTTCCTGGAAGCGACCGCCTTGTTGCGCGAGCCGCGACAATATCCGCAGCGCGCCAAGCGGCTGGCCGACTTGCAGCAGGAGTATGAAGCCCGCCACGTCTATTGGGCGAGCTCAAACCTCGAGCCTGCGTTGCGACAGTCGATTGCGGAGGGTGCGCATGTCCCGGCCCAGCGTTTTTGGGCCGAGCTGAACGAGCGCTTTTTACCCGCTGCCAAGGCCAACGATATCCGGGGCATGAAGGATAGCTATGCGCGGCTGAGCGCAGATTACACGGTACAGCGCGCAATGGTGGAGAAGACCGTTGCGCTGGCCGCGACCCACGCGGCGTCGTTGAAAGCGCGGAGCGATTGGCAGTTGGCATGGGCGATCGGTTTACTCGCAACGATTGGCGTGATCGTCATCGCATCGGTCGTGGCAGCCTATCTCGGTCTGATGCGCCGCGTCGTTCAGCCGCTCGCCGAAATCGCCGGCGCCACGACGATCTTGGCGGGCGGCGGCAACGCTACTGTCCCGCACCTCACGCGGAGCGACGAACTGGGCCATATGGCGAAGGCGATCGAAAAGTTTCGCATGGCAGCGGTCGAACGCGCCGAGCGTGACGCGCGTAGCGGCGTTGAACAGCAGCTCGTCACCACAGCGCTGGGCGATGGGCTGATCGCGCTTCGAGAAGGCAATTTGACCAGCTTTATCCATGCCGAGTTTCCGCTTGGCTATGCCGCGCTGCGATCGAGTTTCAACGAGGCCCTCCATAAGCTGAGCGCGTTGATACGCAGCATCACCGAAGGCGCCGCAAATATCCGCACCGGCTCCTATGAGATTGCGCAAGCGTCGGAAGATCTTGCCCGGCGGACCGAGGGCAATGCGGCGAGCCTGGAGGAAACCAGCGCCGCGCTGGCGCAGATTGACATCAGGCTGCGGGCAACCGCTTTGTCGACGAGTCAGACGGTAACGCGCGCCGATCAGGCCATCGCCACGGTCGGCGGTGGTCGCGCCACGGCAGACGAAGCGGTCGCGGCAATGGGCCGTGTATCGGATAGCGCCAAGGGCATCGACAGTGTGATCGAAGGACTCGACAAGATCGCCTTTCAGACGCGCGTGCTGGCCATGAATGCCGCGGTCGAGGCGGGACGTGCGGGCGATGCGGGACGCGGCTTCGCCGTCGTCGCCGATCTCGTTTCGGCGCTGGCGATGCGCGCCGAGGAAGAAGCCAAGCGCGCACGCCACCAACTGACCCTGACGCAGACCGATATCGTCACCGCAGTACGGGCCGTGCAAAAAGTCGACGGCGCGCTCGCCAATATTTCCGGCGATGTCGCCGAGGTTCACAAACTGCTTGGCACGATGGCCGACGACGCCGTCGCGCAATCCTCGACGATCAGTCAGATCACCGCCGCGATCAGCGCGATGGACCAATCGACCCAGCAGAATGCGGCGATGGTGGAGGAAACGTCGGCGGCTGCGCGCAATCTCACGACCGAAGTGACCTCGCTCTCCGAGCAGACCGGGATGTTCCAGACGGAGGAGGCCATACCCGCGCGCCGTGCGCTGCACGCGCGGATCGCCGAATATGGATAAGCCGACGTCGAAAACGACCGCGCGTGGCCAATGCCCGACATCGGCGCCAGCCGAACCGTCGCCCTATTTCCGCAGATCCATCACCCACATCGCGCACGAAATGGCGACCCCTGTGCCCAGCCCGATCAAAAACCCGCGCGTCGGGCCGATCGCAGTGAACAGCCCGATCCCGGTGCCGACAATCGAGCCGATTGCAATGAGCGCGCCGCCGGCGAGCGGATAGCGGGGGGGTGAGGTGCGTGCCATTCACGCGTTCTGCCATGTCCCGCCGCAGGACGCCAGCGTCCCATGGCGGGAGCAGCGGGCCAGCGCGCAGCGCGACGTTAACCGTTGTAACCCGCCGCGCGGCGCGATTCCGCGCTGTATGGCACGAAGCGTGATGGGATGCTCCGCGCCGCCCGCGCTCGGGCCAGTTTTCTCGCGGAGTTTCAATGTCGTATATGCCGTATCTCGCCGACCGCGCCGAACTGACCGACGCCACCGATTTGATCACGATGTTCGGCGACGAAGCCGGGCTGGAAGCGGCGTCGCGGGCGGACCGCAGCCGCGATCTTGGCAATTACCTGCATTTCTGTCGCTGGCGGCAAATCGAGCGGCTGATCATCCTGCTTTCGGTCGAGCGCGCGGTCGGCACGGTTCACTGATCGCGCCCATTGCCGGGCACGCGCCTGCACCCTAGAGCGGGGCATGGCGTTGTCGGTCGAGCGGCGGGGCGTGTTCATTGTCGCCGCCGGAATTTTCTATGCAGGATGCGCCGCGACCGGTGCCGTAGCGCAAGTGCGCCCGGCTGCTCCGCCCGTAGCGATCCCTGCCGCGGCACCTTCCATATTGGGCCAACTCGACCCGCAATCGCCACTCGCCGAGCTGCCGGGGTTTGGCGTCGCCTGGCCTGATCTGTCGAAATTGCCCGAGGAACCCGTCGATCCGCAAGCGCAGGCCGCACTGACCGGCGACACCCGCTACGACTATCGCGTCGACGGGATCGATGCGGTGGCGAGCACTTTGCTCAAGGATCGCTTCGCGCAGCTCTCCACGCTGAAGGCCAACGCCAAGGAGACCGCCAACGCCGCGCAGCTCGACCGCCGCGCGCGCGAGGATGCGACCTTGCTGACGACGTTGCTGCGATCGGAGGGCTATTACGATGCGCGGGTCGCGACGCGGATCGAGCCCAATGCGACGCGGCCGCTGGTCGTGCTCGATGCCGATCCGGGCGTCCTTTACACATTTCAGGGCGTTACCGTCGCCGGGATTGAGGCGGCCGGGGAAAAGGCCGAGGCTTTGCGTACATCCTTCGGCGTCGCGGCGGGCGATGCGGTCAATTCGGATGCGGTGGCAGCGGGCGAGACGAGCTTGCGCAATACCATCGCCGATGGCGGCTTCCCGTTCGCGGTGATTGGCGATCCGCAAATCGTGGTCGATCGCGGGGCGCGCACCGCCACGCTCGACATGGCGGTGGTTCCGGGGGGCGTGCGGCGCTTCGGACTGGTGACGATGACCTCCGGCACCAAACTGTTCGACGCGCGGCATGTGCAGGATATCGCGCGCTTCGTACCCGACGCGCCGTATGATGCCTCGGCGCTGGTCGATCTGCGGCGCGCGCTGATCCAGACCGGTTTGGTCTCGACCGTCAAGGTCGAGCCGGTCGAGGGGAAGGAACCTGGGACGGTCGATATCGCGGTCGGGCTCGAACCCGCGCCGCCGCATACGATCGCGGGGCAACTCGGCTACGGCACGGGCGAGGGCGCGCGCGCCGAAGTCAGCTGGACCCACCGCAACCTGTTCCCGCCCGAGGGCGCGCTGACGGTGCGCGGCGTGCTCGGCACGCGCGAACAATTGGCGAGCGTGATCTTCCGCCGCAACAATTTCAACGGGCGCGACCGGATCCTTACGGGATCGCTGACTGCTTCGAATCTTACGCGCGATGCTTATCAGGCGCGGACCTTCGCGCTGGCGGGGAGCCTGGAGCGGCAAACCAACATCTTTTTCCAGAAGGAATGGACCTGGTCGCTTGGCGGCGAAGTGCTGGCGTCGGAAGAACGCGACGTGATCGTCACGACCGGGGCGCCGCGGCGGCGGATCTACTTCATCGGCGCGCTGCCGACGACGCTCAGCTATGACGGATCGGACGATCTGCTCGATCCGACGCGCGGCTTTCGGTTGAGCGGGCGCTTGTCGCCTGAAGTGTCGCTGGAGGGCAGTGCGTTTGCCTACGCGCGCGTGCAAGTCGACGCGAGCGGGTATCGCACGGTGGCGCGCGGGACGGTGCTGGCCGGGCGGGTGCGGCTCGGGACGATTGCCGGGGCGCCGCGCGATGCGGTGGCACCCTCGCGGCGTTTCTATGCCGGTGGCGGCGCATCGGTGCGCGGCTATAGCTATCAGGGGATCGGCCCGCGCGACCCCAATAACGTGCCGATCGGTGGGCGCAGTCTGGCCGAATTCTCGATCGAGGCGCGCGTGAAGGCGTTCGGCAATTTCGGCTTGGTGCCGTTCCTCGATGGCGGCAATATCTCGACGGGGACGTTGCCAAGCTTCAACAATCTGCGCTTCGGGGCCGGGGTTGGCGTGCGCTATTATTCCAATTTCGGGCCGATCCGCATCGATGTTGGTACGCCGCTGAACCCGCAAAAGGGCGATCCGCGCGTCGCGGTCTATGTCTCGCTGGGGCAAGCGTTTTGAGCGCGGAGACTCCCGCGCCGGTCAAGCGTCGCCGCTGGGGGCGGATCGTGTTCGCGGTCGTGGCGGGGCCGGTGCTGCTGCTGCTCGCCGCGCTCGGGCTGATCGACACGAGCATCGGCCATCGGCTGCTGACCGACAGCATCGCCGGGATGAAGCCGTCCAATGGCTTGCGCTACAGCATCGGGCGGATCGACGGGTCGATCTACGGTCGGGCGGTGCTGGTCGATGTGCGCATACGCGATGCCAAGGGGCTGGTCTTCTTAGCACCGCGCGCCGAGCTCGACTGGGCGCCGCTGCGCTACTTCGTCAACCGGCTCGACATTACCAGCCTGTACGTGCCGCGCGCGACGTTGGTGCGCCTGCCCGCAGTGGTTGCGTCGGGCCAGAAAAGCCCGATCCTGCCGGGGTTCGATATCCGGATCGGGTCGCTGGCGATTGATCGGCTGATCGTGGGGCCGGCCGTGACAGGGGTGCAACGCGTCGGGCGGGTGCAGGCGCGCGCCGATATCCACGCAGGCCGCGCATTGGTCGATCTTGCGGCGGTGGTGGCGGGGAGCGACAGGGTCCGCGTCCATCTTGACGCTGAGCCCGATCGCAATCGGCTCGATCTGATGGCACAGGCGCGGGGCAGCGCGACCGGCGTGCTGGCCAAACTGTCGGGCTTTGCCAAGCCGATCGCGCTCGACGTGTCCGGCAAGGGGACATGGGCGGCGTGGCGTGGCGCGGCGGTCGCCGATGTCGGGAGCGTGCGGCTGGCTGACCTCTCGGTCTCCAATCAGGCGGGCCGCTATGCGCTGTCGGGGGTGCTGACGCCGTCGCCGCTGGTGCACGGCAAGCTTGAGCGGCTGACTGGGCCGCGCGTGCTCGTGCAGGGCGGCGGCACGCTGGTCGAGCGGCGATTGACGGGAACGCTGTCGCTGCGATCCGCGGCACTCGCAGTCACCGCCGACGGCACGCTCGATCTGGCCGAGAGTGCGTATCGTACCGTACGGCTTCACGCGACACTGCTGCAGCCATCGGCGCTGTTCCCCAACATGACCGGGCGCGCGATCGACTTGCGCGCGATCCTCGACGGGACCTTTGCCACGGCCGCGTTTGACTATCGCCTGACCGCGCAGCGCTTCGCCTTTGATCAGACCGGCTTTGAGGATGTGCGCGCAGCCGGACGCGGGCGTTTTTCCAAGGCGCCGATCCTCGTGCCGATCCGCTTCACTGCCGCGCGCGTGACGGGCGTTGGCGATGTCGCGGGCGGCATCCTGCGCAATTTGACGCTCGACGGCGTGCTGCGCGTGACGGCGAAACTCATCACGGGCGACGATTTGAAACTGTCGTCGGACAAATTGAACGGGCGGATCAACCTGTTGGTTGATCTGACCGATGGCCGCTATGACATTGGAATAAATGGTGGATTAGGGCGATATCTGATCCCTGGGCTTGGCCTGGTCGAGGTCAAAACGATGTTGAAGGTGGTGCCGGGTCCGGGTGGCCGCGGCACGCGTGTGGTCGGGCAAGGCACCGCGCAGATGCTGACGCTCGACAACGCATTCTTCCGTTCACTCGCAGGCGGGTTGCCACGATTGGTGACCGGGCTTGAGCGCACGCCTGACGGGGTCCTCCACCTCAACAATCTGGTGCTCACCGCACCGCAACTCCGTATCACCGGCAACGGTATCCGGCGGCGCGACGGGACCTTCCATTTCGAGGGCGTCGGGCAGCAAGCGACGTACGGCCCGCTGACCTTAAAGCTCGACGGCAAGATCGATCGTCCGACGCTCGATCTGGTGTTCAAGCGGCCGAACGAGACGATGGGGCTAAGCGATGTCGTCGCGCATCTCGATCCGACGGCGGAGGGCTTTGCCTTTACCGCGCGTGGCGGATCGCGGCTCGGGGATTTCACCGGCAATGGCGCGATCCTGCTGCCCACGGGTGGCGGCGGGACGATCGCGATCGCCGATCTCTCGGTGAGCGGCACCCATGCCAAGGGTGCGCTGGCGATTGTGAGCGGCGGGTTCGACGGACGGCTCGGCGTCGCGGGCGGTGGCCTAGGCGGCGAATTGCTGTTCCGCCCGGTCGGTGAAAATCAGCGGATCGAGGCGCATCTCGATGCAACCGCGGCCAAGCTGACCGAGGCGGTGACGGTGCGGCGTGCGCATCTCGATCTGGTCACGCTGCTCGATCCCGCGGGGACGTCGGTCGAAGCAAATCTGACCGGTGCAGGGCTGCGGCGCGGGTCGCTGATCATCGGGCGCTTCGCGGCGCGCGCGGGCTTACGCGGTGGCACTGGCAGCATCACCGCGTCGATTGCGGGATCGCGCGGGCGGGCGTTCGATATCCAGTCGGTCGTCCAGGTAACGCCCGACCGCTACGTCGTTTCGGCGCAGGGGACGCTCGACCGCCGACCGTTGAAGCTCAACACCCCGGCGGTGTTTAGCCGCGACGGCGACGGCTGGCGGCTGGCCGCGACCGACCTCAGCTTCGCCGGTGGAGATGCCAAGCTGTCGGGGCGTTTTACCGGTAAGTCGAGCGCGATCGACGCGACACTCGCGCGGATGCCGCTGTCGATTCTCGATATCGGTTATCCGGGACTCGGGCTGGGCGGAAGTGCCTCGGGCACGGTGTCTTATACGCAAGGCGGCGGGGCGGCACCGAGCGGCAAGATTGACATGACGGTGCGCGGGCTGACGCGATCGGGGCTAATCCTGTCGTCGCGCCCGGTCGATGTCGGGATTTCGGGGCTGCTCTCTGCCGACCGGATCGCCGCGCGTGCGATTGCCGCGACCGGGGGCAAAACCGTCGGGCGCGCGCAAATGTTGCTCAGCTTGCCCGGCGGTGGCGACCTTGCCACGCGCGTGCAAAATGCCGGAGTCTTCGCGCAACTGCGCTATGACGGCCCGGCCGATACGCTGTGGCGGCTGACCGGGGTCGAATTGTTCGATTTGACCGGCCCGGTCGCAATCGGCGCGGATGTCGGGGGCACGGTCGCCAATCCGCAGATCAAGGGCGTCGTGCAAGCCAATGGCGCCAAGATCGAAAGCCCGGTGACGGGCACGGTCCTCACCAACGTCCAGGCCGGCGGGCAATTTGCTGGGTCGCGCCTGACGCTCGACCGCTTTGCCGCCGACGCCGGCAAGGGTGGGCGCGTTACCGGCACGGGCAGCTTCGATTTCGCCGCCACCAACGGAATCGGGCTCGACCTGACGGTGCAGGCCGAGCGCGCGGTGATGATCGCGCGCGACGATATCGGTGCGACCGTTACCGGCCCCTTGCGCTTCCGCTCGGACGGCGCGGGCGGGACGATCTCGGGTGATCTGCGGCTCGACAAGAGCCGCTACCGCCTTGGCCAGGCAAGTGCGGCGAGCGCGGTGCCGCAGCTCAACATCCGCGAGATCAACGTCCCCGGCGGCGATGAGGAAGACGATACGCCACGCGTGCCGTGGACGCTGGCAATCAAGGCGCGCGCGGCCAATCAAGTGCTGGTCACCGGGCTCGGCCTGCGCAGTGAATGGTCGGCCGACCTGACGATCGGTGGCGCACCCGATAACCCGGCGATCACCGGTCGTGCCGATCTGGTCCGCGGCAATTATGATTTCGCGGGGCGGACCTTCGCGCTGGAACGCGGCAAAATTCTCTTTTCCGGCGAGGTGCCCGCCAATCCGGCGCTCGACATCGTCGCCAATGCCAATGCCACCGGATTGAACGCGTCGATCAACGTGACCGGCCCGGCGCTCAAGCCCGAAATCGCCTTCGCCAGCGTGCCTGCCCTGCCGCAGGACGAATTGCTGTCACGCCTGCTGTTCGGCACCTCGATCACCAAATTGTCGGCGCCCGAGGCGCTGCAACTCGCCTCGGCAGTGGCGGCGTTGCAGAACGGCAAAGGCGGGCTCGATCCGATCAACGCGGTACGGCGCGTGGCCGGGCTCGATCGGTTGCGCATCGTCTCGGCCGATCCGACGACGGGGCAGGGGACGTCGATCGCGGCGGGCAAATATATCACGCGGCGCTTCTATGCCGAGATCGTCACCGACGGTGCGGGCTATTCCGCGACGCAAGTCGAGTTTCAGGTGACGCGCTGGCTGTCGGTGCTCTCCAGCATCTCGACGCTCGGGCGGCAAAGCGCGAACTTGCGCGTGTCGAAGGATTATTGAGCGCTGGGCGCTGGCCAGATTTCGAGTTTGAGGTTGGGGATGCCCGCGAAGTCGGAGCCGTTGATCGTGATGAGGGTCAGGCCATGGACGATCGCGGTGGCGGCGATGAGGCGGTCGATGATGCGTCGGCGCGAGAAGCCCGTTGCGGCAATGATGGTTCGGTACGCGTCGACGATTGGCGGATCTAGGTCGATGATCGTAAAGCGGGCGAGCAGACGATCCAGTCTTATGCGGCGCTGATCGGCCAGTTCGGGCTGCGCCGCGACGCCACTTTCCAGTTCAACCCATGAGAGCAGCGACATTTTCGGCATCGTGGGTAGCGATCGAACGCGATCAAGAATTTCATCGTCGAGATCACGCAGATAGATCGCTACATTCGTGTCGATCAGATGCATCAATACAGGCCGGGCCTGTCGGGAAATTCGATTGGCTCACGTGGCTGGCGCGGCAAAGGCGGACCCAGCGCCCGCATCTCCGCAACAAAGGCCTCGACCTTGCGCTTTTCTTCGTCCGGATCGGGCGCTGGCATGATCGTGAAGGTAGTGCCGTCGTGCTGAATCGTTACATCCACATCTGCGGCGATTCCCAGGATTTCGGGCAGGGTAACGACGACGCTGTCGCCGCTTTTGAACGTTCTGCTCTTGAACGTCCTGCTTTCGATCACGCCCATGTCGGCCTCCGTGTGGATCGATACATACCTTAGCGCAGGGCATCCAGCAACGCCGCCGCCAGCCGCGCGGGGACCGCCGGCTCGAGCTCGACGTACAAATCGGGTTCGATCGCCTCGACTTCGATCAGCGCTAGCTGGCCGTCGGCGCGGCGCAGGAGGTCGATGCGGGCGTAGAGCGGGGCGTGGGGTAACGCGGCGAGGGTCGTGTCGAACACAGCTATCGCCTCCGCATCGGGTTCGTAGCGGGTGAAGCGTCCGCCGAATTGCGGTTGGATGCGGAAGTCGCCGCCGGTCGCGACTTTCCGCGCGGCGTGGCTGAAGCGCCCGCCGATCGCGAAAAGCGACAGTTCGCCTTCCTCGGCGATTGCCGAGAGGAAGGGTTGCAGGATCGCATCGTCGAGCGGGGCGACCGCTTCGCCGCGGCGCACGCGCACGGTCTGGTGGCTGCCCGCCGAGATTTGCGGCTTTACTACCAATTCGTCGCAGCCGAACGCGTCGAACGCCGCCGCGACGCTCGCGACATCGGCGCGGCCGAAGCGGCTCGGGACGATCGGGACGCCCGCTGCCGCCAGCTCAAGCAGATAGGTCTTGCGCGTATTCCAGCCGAGCAAAGCGGGCGGGTTAAGCAGCGGGCGGTCGGCGGGCCAGGCCGCCAGCATCGCATCCCAGCGCGCGACGTCGAAATGATAGCCCCAGGCAAACAGCGCGAGCGTCGCAGCGCCGTCGCCCGGCCCCAAATCCCACGGACGCGGGGTGAGCGTCATCCCGGCCGCCGCAAAGGCGGCGCGGAATGGCTGGGCGAGATCGGTGGCGACCGCGTCGTAATGGCTGCCCGCCACGGGCATCAGCAGATCGACGCGGGCGCCCACGTTCAGGCAGGCTCGCCGATGATCGCTTTCACTTCCATGAAATCGGCGAGGCCGTATTTGCCACCCTCGCGGCCATTGCCCGATTGCTTATAGCCGCCGAACGGTGCGCCACCGCCGCTTGCCCAGCCATTGATCGTGACCATGCCCGCGCGCAGCCGTGGCGCGACCTTCGCCGCCGCCGCCGGATCGCCCGAGATCGTCGCGGACAAGCCATATTCGGTGTCGTTCGCCATTTGGATCGCTTGTTCGCCATCGCTGTAGCTGGTGATCGTCGCGACCGGGCCGAAGGTCTCCTCACGGTAGATCCGCATTTCCGGTGTCACGTCGGCGAGCAAGGTCGGCTTGATGAAGTACCCGGCATTGCGGCCGTCGGGCCGGCCGGTCCCGCCGGTGACCAAAGTCGCGCCTTCGTCGATTGCCGACTGGATCAAGCCCTGGATCTTGTCGAACTGCGCCTTGTTGACGACCGGGCCGATATGCGCGCCCATCACGCTGGCGGCATCGACCGTGGTCGCTTCAAAAATGCTCTTCACCACTTGCGTGGCATCGGCGACCTGGCTGGTGTGGACCAGCAGGCGCGTCGGGGCGATGCAGCTTTGGCCGCTGTTTGCCAGCACGCCGTGGATCGTCGGCGGGAGGACGGCGGCGAGATCGGCACCTTCCAGCACGACGTTGGGTGCCTTACCGCCAAGCTCCTGATGCACGCGCTTGACCGTTACCGCAGCGGCTTGCGCAACCGCGATTCCGGCGCGAGTCGATCCGGTGAAGCTCACCATGTCGACATCCTTGTGGCGCGACAGCGCCGCGCCGACGCCGGGGCCGTCGCCATTGACGAGGTTGAACACGCCGGCGGGAACACCCGCTTTGTCGAGAATTTCGGCGAGGATCACGGCACAGCCGGGGGCCTCTTCGGACGGCTTCAGCACCATCGTATCGCCGACTGCCAGCGCCGGCGCGACCTTTGCGCAGATCTGGTTGAGCGGCCAGTTCCACGGCGTGATCATCGCGACGACGCCAAGCGGCTCATGCACGACGCGCGCCTTGCCGACCTTTTCCTCGAAGCTGAACGCCTTCAGCGCGGCGAGCGTGCCGATGAAATGGCCGAGCCCGGCGGGGACTTGCGCGGCGGTGGCAAAGCCAATCGGCGCACCCATTTCCTCGCTTGTCGCTGCCGCCAGATCGGGCATGCGCAGCTTATATTCTTCGATGATGCGTTCGAGCAACGCGACGCGATCCGCGACGCTGATCTGCGAATAGCTGTCGAACGCCTTGCGCGCAGCGGCGACAGCCTTGTCGACATCGGCAGCAGAGCCGAGTGTGATTTCGCTCACCGGCTGTTCGGTCGAGGGATCGATCACCGCGTGGCGCGTGCCGCCATCGCTCTCTACCCAGGCGCCATCGATATACTGCTTGAGGTAGCTTTTCATGGCGGCTCTCCTGGTTTCGAAGTTTCGGTACGTGGCCCGCTAGATGGCGCGCGGCAGGATCGGTTGCAACCCGAAACGCATGATGGCTAGGGTGTGGCGACAGGTCAGGGAGACGAGACGATGGCACGCGCAGTTGTGATGGAGCGGACCGGCGGGCCGGAGGTGATCGCCTGGGTCGATGTGGACCTGCCCGATCCCGGCGCGGGCGAGGTACGGATGCGCAACACCGCGGTCGGACTGAACTTCATCGATGTGTATCACCGTAGCGGCGTCTATCCGCTTAAAATGCCGAGTGGCTTGGGTACCGAGGCGGTCGGCGTGATCGAGGCGGTGGGCGAGGGTGTCAGCGGCTTCGCGGTGGGCGACCGGGTCGGGACGTTCGGTCCGGCGCTGGGAGCTTATGCGACGGCGCGCAACGTCGGCGCGGCGGCGTTGCTGCCGTTGCCCGATGACGTCGATGATCCGACGGCGGCCGCGTTGCTGCTCAAGGGCTGCACCACCGAATTTCTGGTCGAACGCTGCGCGCATGTGCAGGCGGGGCAGACCGTTTTGGTCCATGCGGCGGCGGGTGGGGTCGGGCATTTGCTGGTCGGCTGGTTGAAGGCAATCGGTGCGACGGTGATCGGGACGGTCGGCAGCGCCGAGAAAGCCGCGCAGGCCAAGGCGGCGGGGGCGGATCATGTGATCCTCCACAAGACCGAGGATGTCGCGGCGCGCGTGCTGGAGATTACCGGGGGTGCGGGCGTGCCGGTGATTTTCGACGGCATTGGCCTCGCGACATGGGACATTTCGCTGGCGAGTGCCGCCCCTCGCGGTCTTATCGTAAGCTATGGCAATGCCGGGGGACGCGTAACGGGGGTCGATCTCGGCGTGCTGGCGACGAAGGGTTCGCTGTTCGTCACGCGCCCGACGCTGTTCCATTATTATGCGACGCCCGACGAACGCCGGGGCGGAACTGCGCGGCTGTTCGACATGCTGCGCAAGGGGGCGATCGTGCCCGAGATTGGGCAGACGTATGCGCTGGCGGATGTGGCCGAGGCGCATCGCGCGCTCGAGGCGGGGGAGACGCGTGGGGCGACGGTGCTGACGGTGTGAGGGCAGCGGGGACGAGCTCTCATCTTCGTCACCCCGGCCTTGTGCCGTGGGGCCACTTGGCCGCGAGGGTCAGCCTTCGTTTCAATATGTGGACCTGGGCATCGCGGTGGACCCCGGCACAGGGCCGGGGTGACGGCGTTGTAATGTGCCGCTTGGTCGTATCGCAGACGCCAACTCAGCCCTAGCCAAGCAGCCCCCTGTCCCGCACAGACGCCGTGATGCGCTTTCGTGATTTCCTCCTGCTCGTGTTCGTGTGCCTGACCTGGGGCTTCAGCAATGTGCTGAGCAAGGTCGTGGTCGGCACGTGGCACATTCCGCCGTTGTTCTTTGCCGCCACGCGCTTTGCGATCGTGCTGGCGGTGACGCTGCCGTGGCTGTGGCCGATGCCGCGGCCGGCGTGGCGGATCGGTCTGGTCGGCGCGTTGATGGGCGGCGGCAATTTCGCCTTGCTGTTTCTGGGGTTGCAGACGGCATCGCCATCAAGCGCGGCGGTGGTGCTGCAGGCGGGCGTGCCGATCACCACCTTGCTGTCGATCCTGATCCTGGGCGAGCGGATCCATTGGCGGCGCGGGCTCGGCATCACGCTGACACTGGCGGGCGTTGTGCTGGTGGTGTGGCGGCCCGGCTTTGCGGTGTCGGCGGGGTTGTTGCTGGTGCTGGGCGCGACGTTTGCCGGCTCGCTCGGTGCGATTTTGATGAAACAGATGGGTCATATCGCGCCGCTGCGCTTTCAGGCGTGGGTCGGGCTGACCGCGGTCGTGCCGCTCGGGCTCGCGTCGGTGCTGTTCGAACAGGGCCAATGGTCGACGTCGGTGGCGGCGGGGTGGCCGTTTGTCGCAGCGCTGCTCTTCTCCGCGCTGATCGTGTCGGTGTGCGCGCACACGCTCTATTATTGGCTGATCGCGCGGTACGAGGCGACGCTGCTCGCGCCGTTGACGCTGATGACGCCGCTGACGACGATCGGGCTCGGCGTGTTGATCACCGGCGACCGGCTCGACCTCAGGATGATCGCCGGGGCGGCGCTGGCGCTGCTCGGCGTGCTGATCGTCGCGGTGCGCCCGAGCCGCGCGCCGATCGTCGAAGCGCAGGAGCGGGGGTGAGCGGGACTATGGGGTCTCCCCGGTAACCGTGTTCCCGCGAAGGCGGGAACCCAGAGTAACAGAGCGCATCGCCCGCAACCCTGGGCTCCTGCCTGCGCGGGAGCACGGTGTGGGTTAGGCGGCGGGCGCCAGCCCGATCCGCTTGGCCGCCTCCAAAATCTCGGTCGGGAACATCGCGATGATCGTCGAATTATGCTCGACGCCGATTTCGGTAAGCGTCTGCAAGCGCCGCAGTTCGAGCGCGCCGGGGACTTCGCCGATGATGCGGGCGGCATCGGTCAGTTTCAGCGCCGCCTCCTGCTCGCCCTCGGCCTTGATGATGCGCGCGCGCTTTTCGCGGATCGCCTCGGCCTCGCGCGCGATGGCGCGCTGCATTTGCGCCGGAATGTCGAGGTCCTTGATCTCGACCGCGTCGAACTCGACACCCCAGCGGATGCAAGTCGACGACAGGATCTCGTAGAGCCGCTTGTTGATCGCGGTGCGGTCCTTGAGCATCTGGTCGAGATCGCTCTGGCCGATCGCGTCGCGCATCGCGGTCTCCGCCGCCTGGACGATCGCCGATTGCCAGTTCGCGACGGTGGTGACGACCCCGGCCGCATCGAACGCGCGGAACCACAGCACCGCGTTGACGCGCACCGCGACGCCATCGCGCGTGACCGTCTCCTGCGTATCGAGCGCATAGGTGATGGTGCGGATATCGACCTTCACGACGCGCTCGATCAGCGGGATCAGCCAGAACCAGCCGGGGCCTTTGGTGGCCTGGAGGCGACCTAGCCGGAACACGACGCCGCGTTCGTACTCTTGGTTGATGCCGAAGGATTTGAGCGCGAGCAGGAGGGCGATCGCGGCGAGTGCCGCGATGGGGATTAGGGTGAAGGTGAGCATGAAAACCCCGTTGAGATGCCGCGATCATGCGGCGTGGCGCGGCCGTTACCGCGCGGGGAATTTACGCCGTTTCGGGGGTGAAACCATCGTCAGACGGACGCAATCATGCCTGCATATGATGCATGCTGCGCGCCCAGGCGGCGGCACGCTCCAGTACCGGATCGCGACCATGCGCGATGTCATCCGCGCTTGCCGCGACCGCGACATCGGGCAG
Organism: Sphingomonas psychrolutea; assembly: GCF_014636175.1. GTDB lineage: Bacteria > Pseudomonadota > Alphaproteobacteria > Sphingomonadales > Sphingomonadaceae > Sphingomonas > Sphingomonas psychrolutea. The sequence goes on from NZ_BMDW01000023.1 coordinate 35,873, forward strand.
CAGTCCCGCATCGGGCTGCGGCACGGTCGGGAATTCGCCGACCAGCGGCACATCGAATTCCAGCCCGCTCGCGGGCAGGCGCACGAAGAAGAAGCAGCCACCGTTGATCCCGCGCCGATTGCCGCCGGTCGGGCTGCCGAAGGTGCGGACTAGCCCGGTGCGCTTTGCCACGGCGGCGAACTGGAAGGTCGCCGAACTGTTGACCGGCCCGATCAGCGCCGCGACGGGGCAGGTGATCCGTGGTCCGACCGCCGCGATCCGAGTCACGGCCGCAGCACCCGGGCGCGCGATGAACCCGTCCGGCAAGTCCGCGCCGCCGACGCCGAGCGTACGGAAGCTGTCGTCCCAAGTATCGAGATAGCGGTCGAGCGTCGCCGGGGTGCGGCGAAAGCGCAGCTTCTGAACATAGCCCTCATGCTCGATATCGCGCGTCGTGAGGCGGGCGAGGATGTGGTCGCCGCAATTGACCCCGCCCTCGTTGCCGCGCAGATCGATTACGAGCCCTGTCGCGCCCGATAGCGATGCGAGCCGCACGTCGAGCCAGTCGCGCCAATTCCATTTCGCATCATACACCGCCCAGCCGGGCATTGTCAGCAGTGCAATGCCATCGGCTCGCATCGTCCAAGTCCAGGTCGGGGCTTCATCGCTTAGCGCCGCCGGGCTCATGGCCGCGCGCCGGGCCGCAAGCGCGATCGCCGGAACCGTGACGTTTCGTTCGCGGCGATCGGGCGTGCGGATGTCGAGGCGGTGCGCGCCATCCCTGGGCGCGCCGAACAACAGGCCGTGGAACACATCGAAATACTCGATGCTGTCGTCGCCATGGACCTCGAGTAGCGACACGCGCTTGGCGTCGTTATGGCCATCGGCGCGTGCATAGGGCATCAACCGCGCGAGGAGATCGCGCGCCGCGACGCCGTTGATGGTGCGCACTTCGCTGCCGGGCAGAAGCGCACCGGTGCCGCTCGCGTCGCGCGTCACGATCATCCGCCCGTCGATCCAGCGGAAGGAAAAGGGCAGTCGCGTCGGCCGGTCGAACAACGCGCTCGTGACGGCTTTGCGCTGATTGAAGAAATTGGCGTAGCTGTGGCCGCAGCGGATTGTCGCCAGGAAACGCGACAGCACCAGATATTGTTCGTCTAGCGTGGCCGTCGCGGCGAAGGCGGTTTCGAGCGCGGCGATCCGGGCCTCGACCTCGGCCGGGCTGGCATAGCGGTAGAGCCCCGGATGCAGCGTCAGCGCCTCGCGCAGAATCGCGATGTCGCCGCGCAGATCGGCGGGCGACGTCGCCGCGCGGGCGAGGGTGGGGATAAGGGCGGTTGCGCCGAGCGCGGCGATCATCTGGCGTCTGTTCATGATCCGAGCGATGCCAGCCGATTGGTCGCGACGCGCCTCAAGATCGCGTATCGCACCAGCTATTCCGCTTTTGCGCCGTGCTGGCGCCGATAGGCCGAGGGTGCCACGCCAAAGGCGTCGCGAAAGGCGCGATTGAAGCTCGCCTTCGAACTGAACCCGGCCTCGAGCGCGAGGTCGAGCAGATCGCCCTTGGCCCCGTCGCGCAGCGCGGCGGCGACCGATTCGCAGCGTAGCCGGTTCACGAAGGTCGAAAAGTTCATCCCGAGTCCCTCGTTCAGCGCGCGCGAAAGATAGCCGGTGTTGGTACCGAGAAGCCGCGCCAGCCCGGCGATCGTCAATGCGTCATCGCTCTGCCATCCTGCCGCGCGCACTGTCGCCGCCCAGGCCTCGCCTTGTGCGCGCCAGTCGCGAGTCGGCTCGGGCGGCGGATCGGCCACGCTCAGCGTGTCGAGCGTCGGAAAGGGCAGCGCAGCATGCCGCCACCCCTCGACCGCGAGATACAGCGCGAAAGCGGCGATCGCGACATAAAGCCCCATCAGCCCGGTATAGCCGAGCGGCGCCACACCATCCCACACCGTGTACCCCGCCCACACCGGCAGCAGCACGAGCGTCGCTGCGATCGCGCGGCCGAGCCAGCGCCCCGCGAAGCGGTGGTCATCGCTGCGCTGTCCGGCGAGCGCAGTGCGATAGGCGCGCAGCATCCGACGATCGGCGAGGCCATAAGCGAGGAGGCCAAGGATCGTGCCCGCACCGACGATCCGGTCATAGCCCGGCGAGATCCTGTCCGACCACGCGTCCTTTGTCTCCAGCGGCAGGCAAAAGCTTGCGGCGAGGAAGAGCAATTGGGCAGTAGCCGGGGCGAGGTGCCATCGCATCCGCGGTGGCTCGGCGCCCGTCACCAGCGCGTGGACATAGCCGTACAGCAACGGCGCGACTGCGAGCGTGATCGAAACGGGGACGAAGGTGAGCCAGCGCCAGCGATCGTAGAAGCCGGCAAAGCCGATCATCCATGGCGTCACGATCCCGGCCAGCACAAACAGCAACACCGCCAGCAGCCGGTTCGCGACGCGATTTTGCGCGGTGCGCAACAGGCCGATTGCGATCGCAACGATCTGCGCCACTGCCACGACCAGAATGGCGGTGCGCCAGCCGAAAGTCAGTCCTTCCACCATCGGCGCATCTGGCGGGTTCCGGGGTGGTGTGTCGAGGGGTGGGCTCGCGAAAAGGGCGTCCGGATTGCTCCGGACGCCCTCTTTTGTATCATCGCCGTGGCAAAGCCACGTCGTCGGTCCTCGCTGTAGCGAGGCCGGCCGACAGCTCCTGTGGGGACTTTGGCTTCGCCTTGTCCCCACCGGCCGCCGGCTCGAGCATCAGGTGAAGCCAGCCCCAGGCTGGCTTCAGCCCGTCCGGGGGACGGGCGACCTGATGCTCCTCAGTAGCTGTAGTACATATCAAACTCCACCGGGCTCGGCGTCATTTCCCACCGTGCCACGTCGTGCATCTTCAGCTCGATATACGACTCGATCTGGTCCTTCGAGAACACGTCGCCCTTGAGCAGGAAGTCGTGATCCGCCGCTAGGCACTCGAGCGCCTCGCGCAACGAACCGCACACCGTCGGGACTTGGGCCAGTTCTGCAGGCGGCAGATCGTAGAGGTTCTTGTCCATCGCCTCACCCGGGTGGATGCGGTTCTGGATGCCGTCGAGGCCCGCCATGAACAGCGCCGCGTAGCAGAGATACGGATTGGCCATCGCGTCGGGGAAGCGCACTTCGACGCGCTTTGCCTTGGGGCCGGTGCCGTACGGAATGCGGCACGACGCCGAGCGGTTGCGTGCCGAATACGCGAGCAGCACTGGCGCTTCATAGCCCGGAACCAGCCGCTTGTAGCTGTTGGTCGTCGGGTTGGTGAAGGCGTTGACCGCCTTGGCATGCTTGATGATGCCGCCGATGAAATACAGGCACATGTCCGACAGACCGGCATAGCCGTTGCCGGCAAAGAGCGGCGTGCCCTTGTCCCAGATCGACAGATGGGTGTGCATCCCCGAGCCGTTATCTTCCTTGATCGGCTTGGGCATGAAGGTGACGGTCTTGCCGTACGCCTGCGCGACATTGTGGCAGACGTACTTGTAGATCTGCATGCGATCGGCGGTGACCGTCATCGTGCCGAAGGTCAGGCCGAGCTCGTGCTGCGCTGCGGCGACTTCGTGGTGATGCTTGTCGCACGGCAAGCCCATTTCGAGCATGGTCGAGACCATCTCGGCGCGGATGTCGGTTGCCGAATCGACCGGCGCGACCGGGAAATAGCCGCCCTTGGCGCGCGGACGGTGGCCCATATTGCCGCCGTCATAGCTGGTGCCGGTGTTGGTCGGCAGCTCGATATCGTCGATCTTGTAATAGCTCGTCGCATAGCTGTTTTCGAACTGGACGTTGTCGAACATAAAGAATTCGGCTTCCGGCCCGATATAGATCGTGTCGCCGATGCCGGTGGTCTTGAGATACGCCTCGGCGCGCTTGGCGGTCGAGCGCGGATCGCGCGCATAGAGTTCGCCGGTCGACGGTTCGACGATGTCGCACACCAGGATCAGCATCGGCGTGGCCGAGAACGGATCGGTCCACACCGCGTCGAGATCGGGCATCAGAATCATGTCGGATTCGTTGATCGCCTTCCAGCCCTCGATCGAGGAGCCGTCGAACATAAATCCGTCGGTCAGTTCATCTTCGCCGACGACACCGGCGACCATCGTCAGATGCTGCCATTTGCCCTTGGGATCGGTGAAACGCAGATCGACCCACTCAATCTCTTGATCCTTGATCATCTTGAGCACGTCGCTCACCGAATTCGGTTTGTCAGCCATAGTCCCCACGCCTTTCGCTATCGATCATTTACCCGACGGAATCGGGAATTCTGTGTCACCCGGATCGGTACGCTGTCACACAATGTTGCAGCGCGTCAATTCTCGTGGCTTAAATTGCATCCTCGTCGCGCTCGCCGGTGCGGATGCGCAAGGCGGTCTCGACCGGAATGACGAAGATCTTACCGTCGCCGATGCGGCCGGTCTGTGCGGCGGCGGCGATCGCCTCGACCACGCGGGCTGCCATCGAATCTTCGACCACGACCTCCAATTTTACCTTGGGCAGGAAATCGACGACGTATTCGGCCCCGCGATACAATTCGGTATGGCCCTTCTGGCGGCCGAATCCCTTCGCTTCGGTGACGGTGATCCCGCTTACCCCGACTTCGTGCAGCGCTTCCTTCACTTCATCGAGCTTGAACGGCTTGATGATCGCCTCGATCTTTTTCACGCGTGCGGAACTCCCTTGATGTCGCTGCACCTTACAACAACCGTGCCAGCCGCGCGAGGGGCGCGAAAGCGGCGATGTGGCGTGCTCGCGCGGTCGCGAGATGCCTAAGCGGCGCGCACTGGACGACTTGCTGCCCCATTTTAGGGCAGGGCTATGCGTTGAAGCGCGGCATTGCGCGCGAAGCGTCGCGGCAAAGCCGCGCCGTCGGTCGCGGCTGCTGGCCGCGCCGGCCGATCGCGCCGCGGGCACGCGGATTTAGCGTCCGCTAAATCCTTGGGCGGCGCGATCAATAAGGCGGCTTGTCGAACCCGCCGGGGCTGAGCGTGAAAATCTCGCATCCGGTTTCAGTGATGCCGATCGAATGTTCGAACTGCGCCGACAGCGAGCGGTCGCGCGTTACCGCCGTCCAGCCATCGTCGAGCAGTTTTACGTCGGGGCGGCCGGTGTTGATCATCGGTTCGATCGTGAAAATCATGCCGGGCTTGAGTTCGGGGCCGGTGCCGGGTTTGCCGACATGGACGACTTCGGGCGCATCGTGGAACAGCTGGCCGAGGCCATGCCCGCAGAAATCGCGCACCACGCCGTAGCGGTGCCGTTCGGCATGACGCTGAATCGCGTGGCCGACATCGCCGAGATGATTGCCGGGCTTAGCCGCCTCGATGCCGAGCATCAGGCATTCATAGGTCACCTCGACCAGCCGCTTCGCCTTGATCGGTACGTCGCCGATCAGGTACATCCGGCTGCTGTCGCCGTGCCAGCCGTCGAGGATCGGCGTCACGTCGACATTGACGATATCGCCACTCTTCAGTGTCTTGTCGCTGGGGATGCCGTGGCAGACGACATGGTTGATCGAGATGCAGCTCGAATGCGTATAGCCGCGATAGCCGAGCGTCGCGGGGATGCCGCCGCGATCCGCAATGAAGCGGCGCACGAGATCGTCGATCTCGCCGGTGGTTACACCGGGCACCATGTGCGGCACGACCATGTCGAGCGTTTGCGCCGCCAATTGCCCCGCAGCGAGCATCCCGTCGAACGCCGCGCGCCCATGAAGCTTGATCGCGCCGGTCCGGCCCGAAGGCGCGTCGGCGGTAACGGTCACATAGTCGGTCATCAAAGCGATATAGCGCAGCGGTTTGCAGTTTGCGAGGGGGCGCGGCGGGTCTATGTGGGGGGAATGACCACACGCATCTGGACGGCCGCGCTCGCGGTGATCGGCGACGAAATCCTGTCGGGCCGAACGCAGGACAAGAATATCGCGCAAATCGCGACCTGGCTCAACGTTCAGGGGATCCGGCTCGCCGAGGTCCGCGTCGTGGCGGACAAGACCGAGGCGATTGTCGAGGCGGTCAACACGCTGCGCGCGCGCAATGATTATCTGTTCACCACGGGCGGGATCGGCCCGACGCATGACGATATCACCGTCAATGCGATTGCCGAAGCGCTGGGCGTGCCAGTGGTGTTCCACCCGCAGGCGCTCGCGATGCTCGATGCCTATTACGCGTCGCGCGGTGGCCTGAACGAGCCGCGCAAGCGCATGGCGCGCGTGCCCGAAGGCGCCGACCTGATCGAGAATCGCATGTCGGGCGCGCCGGGGATCCATGTCGGCAATATCTTTATCATGGCAGGTGTGCCGCACATCACCGCAGGCATGCTCGATGCGCTGACCGGCACGCTTGAGGGCGGGCTGCCGGTGCTGTCGCGCACGATCGGCTGCTGGGTGGCGGAAAGCGAGGTCGCTGATTTGCTGCGATCGGCCGAAAAGAACCATGACGGCGTCTCGATCGGCAGCTATCCCTTCTTTCGCGAAGGCCGCGTCGGCGCGAACTTCGTCGTGCGCGCGACCGATGCGGCGCTCGCCGATACATGCATCACCGATCTTACCGCGGCGTTGGAAGAGGTTGGCCGCCCGGTCGTAGCGGGTGGGATTTGAACCGCAGGAGCAAACCGATGACACGCACCTTGATTGCCGCAATCGCCGTGCTGTTGCTGGGGGCGTGCGACGGTAGCTCGATCGTCAGCGGTCCGCCGCCCAAAGCCGATGCTACGCCCAACCCGATGGAGGCGAAGATCGACGCGCTCTCGCCGGCGTTGCAGCAGATGACGATGTTCCGCGCGATTCAGGATGGCAATTTCACCTGCCAGAAGATCGTGCAGATGAAGAAGCGCACACCGACCGTGGGCAAAGCGATCTGGGACGCCGAATGCGAGGATCAGGGGCGCTATGTCATCCAGCTCCAGCCCGGTGGGATTTTCTGGGTGAGCGGCGTACCGCAGCCGAAGAAGCGATTTTAGCGGGGGTAGGGGTAGCGCCGCGGCAAAGCCGCGTCGTCGGTCCTCGCTATGGCGAGGCCGGCCGCTTCGCCGCTTTTCTTGATGCAGCTTCGCTGCATCTCGGCGGCGAAGTGGAGCGGGTGAAGGGAATCGAACCCTCGTCACTTGCTTGGGAAGCAAAAGCTCTACCATTGAGCTACACCCGCGATTTGGGGCGCTTGCCACATTCCGGGCGGGGTCGTCAATGTGGCCGATCGCGCTCTTACGCTTTGCCGTGACACGCGCTATTCCACTGCAAAGGCCCGAGCCAAGGGCGCGTTGGAGAGTAGAATGATCGCCGAGATGGACTTTGCGTTGGGCGAAACCGCCGACATGATCCGCGATACGACGCAGCGGTTCGCGACCGACCGAATCGCGCCGATCGCGGCCAAGATCGATGCCGAGGATTGGTTTCCGCAAAGTCTTTGGCCGGAGATGGGCGCGCTCGGGTTGCACGGCGTGACCGTGCCGGAGGATGATGGCGGGCTGGGTCTTGGTTATCTCGAACATGTCATCGCGTGCGAGGAAGTGTCGCGGGCGAGCGCCTCGGTCGGCCTCAGTTATGGCGCGCATTCGAATCTCTGCGTCAACCAGATCGCGCGTTGGGCGTCCCCTGAGCAGAAAGCCAAATATCTCCCCAAGCTGATTTCGGGCGAGCATGTCGGCAGCCTCGCCATGTCCGAAGCGGGTGCGGGGTCGGATGTCGTCGGCATGAAGCTGAAGGCGGACAAGGTGCAGGGCGGCTACGTCCTCAACGGCACCAAATTCTGGATCACCAATGCGGCCTATGCCGATACGCTGGTGGTCTATGCCAAGACCGGCACCGGCAGCGGCGGGATTACCACTTTCCTGATCGAGAAGGATATGCCGGGCTTTGCGATCGGGCAGAAGATCGACAAGATGGGGATGCGCGGGTCGCCAACGGCGGAACTGGTGTTCACCGATTGCGAAGTGCCTGAGGAAAACGTCATGGGGCCGGTTAATGGCGGGGTCGGCGTGCTGATGTCGGGGCTCGATTATGAGCGCACCGTGCTGGCGGGCATTCAGCTCGGCATTATGCAGGCGTGCCTCGATGTCGTCGTCCCCTACGTCCGCGAGCGCCAGCAATTCGGCAAGCCGATCGGCGCGTTCCAGCTGATGCAGGGCAAGATCGCCGACATGTATGTCGCGCTCAATTCGGCGCGGGCCTATGTTTATGCGGTCGCGCGGAGCTGCGATGCGGGCAAGACGACGCGCTTTGATGCGGCCGGCGCGATTTTGCTCGCGAGCGAGAATGCCGTGCGCGTGGCGAACGAAGCGGTGCAGGCGCTGGGCGGGGCGGGCTATACCAAGGATTGGCCGGTCGAGCGGTTTTATCGCGACGCCAAGTTGCTCGACATCGGCGCGGGGACCAACGAGATTCGGCGGATGCTGATCGGGCGGGAATTGATCGGCGCCAGCGACAAGGTGGCGCAGTGATGGGCGCCGCTCCCTCCCTCTCCCAAAGGGAGAGGGAATTTTGACCGCGCCCACGCTCACCACCGCGCTGTCCCCCGAAAGCGACACCTTCCGCGCCAACGCCTCGCACAACCGCGCGCTGGTCGAGCGATTGAGCGCCGATGTCGCGCAGGCTGCGCTTGGCGGGAATGAGAAGAGCCGCGAGCGCCATACCGCGCGCGGCAAACTCCTGCCACGGGACCGCGTCGAACGCTTGCTCGACCCCGGCTCACCGTTCCTCGAAATCGGCCAACTCGTGGCCAACGGCCTCTACGACGACGAAATCCCCGGTGCGGGCGTGATCACGGGGATCGGGCGCGTTTCGGGTCGCCAGTGCATGATCGTGTGCAACGATGCGACGGTGAAAGGCGGGACCTATTATCCGCTGACGGTCAAAAAGCACCTGCGCGCGCAGGAGATTGCCGAGGCCAATCACCTGCCGTGCATCTACCTAGTCGACTCTGGTGGCGCGAATTTGCCGCATCAGGCCGAGGTCTTCCCTGACCGCGATCATTTCGGGCGGATCTTCTTCAACCAGGCCAACATGAGCGCCAAGGGCATTCCGCAAATCGCCTGCGTGATGGGGTCTTGCACCGCTGGCGGGGCGTATGTGCCCGCCATGTCCGACGAGACGATCATCGTGCGCGGGCAGGGGACGATCTTCCTCGCCGGCCCGCCGTTGGTGAAGGCCGCGACCGGCGAGGTGATCTCGGCCGAGGAACTCGGCGGGGCCGACACGCACGGCCGCAAATCGGGCGTAGTCGATCATGTCGCCGAAAATGACGAACACGCGCTGACGATCGTGCGCGATATCGTCTCGACCTTGCAGCCGCAGGTGCAGGCGTCGGTCAATTTGAAAGACCCGCGCCCGCCGAAATTCGACGCCGAGGAGCTGTATGGTGTGGTGCCGAGCGACGTGCGTGCGCCGTATGACGTGCATGAGATTTTCGCGCGGCTGGTCGACGGGTCGGAGTTTCACGAGTTTAAGGCGCTGTATGGGACGAGCCTGGTGTGCGGCTTCGCGCACATCTGGGGGATGCCGGTGGCGATCCTCGCCAATAACGGCGTGCTGTTCAGCGAATCCGCGCAGAAGGGTGCGCATTTCATCGAACTCGCCTGCCAGCGGCGGATTCCTTTGTTGTTCCTGCAGAACATCTCGGGCTTCATGGTCGGTGGCCGCTATGAGGCGGAGGGGATCGCCAAGCATGGCGCGAAGCTGGTGACGGCGGTGGCGACGGCTAGCGTGCCAAAGATCACGGTGCTGATCGGCGGAAGCTTCGGGGCGGGCAATTACGGGATGTGCGGACGGGCTTATTCGCCGCGCTTTTTGTTCTCCTGGCCGAACAGCCGCATCTCGGTGATGGGCGGGGAGCAGGCTGCGTCGGTGCTCGCGACCGTCCACCGCGATGCGGATAGCTGGAGCGAGGCGCAGGCCGAAGCCTTCAAGGCCCCGATCCGCCAGAAATATGAGGACGAAGGCAACCCATGGTACGCGACGGCGCGGTTGTGGGACGACGGGATCATTGATCCAGCGCAAACGCGCGACGTGCTCGGGCTGGCCTTCGCGGCGACGCTGAATGCGCCGATTGCGGAGCGGCCGAGCTTCGGGGTTTTCCGGATGTGAGGGAGGGGGCCGTCCTTTTTATTCCTCCCCGGAACGGGGAGGGGGACCGTGAGCATTCAGCGAACGGTGGAGGGGCAGCCACAAGCGTTTCGCTCCATAACTGCCCCTCCACCATTTTGCCGGAAGAGGCAAAATGGTCCCCCTCCCCGTTCCGGGGAGGAATAAGAAGATGCTGACCGCCCCGGGCGAAACCGTCCGTCGCGCGCGCAAGCAGCGGCGCGAGATGTCGCTGCCCGAAATCATCCTCTGGCGTGTGCTCCGCCAGCGGCCGGGCGGATTGAAATTCCGCAAGCAACACCCCGCAGGCTTCTATGTCCTCGATTTTTTCTGCGCTGAGGTGAAGCTGGCGATCGAGATCGACGGCGAGGTTCATGCGCGAGGTGACCAGCCCGCGTTCGATCAGCGCCGCGATGCGCAGTTGGCCTTGTATGGGATCGCGACTTTGCGCATTCCGGCGAGTGACGCTTTGCGCAACCTAGACGCCGTCGTCATCCATATCATCGAAGCCGTCCGCGCGCGGCTGCCCCTCCACCATTTGCCGGAAGAGGCAAATGGTCCCCCTCCCCCTGCGGGGGAGGAATTGAAAGGCCGACCATGCCCCTGATCCTCGCCCTCCTCGCCCAAATCATCCCGATGCAGCCGATGCCCAAGGGCACCGGCCTCCCCCCGCCCGCGAGCGAGGAAGCCGCCGTCCTCGCGCCGATCAACGCCGTCTTCGCCGCGTTCGAGGCGGGGGATGGCCAGGCGATGTTGCGTCACGTTGATCCGGCAGGTCGCGCGATCGCGGTCGCTGCGGGACCCGATGGCAAGACCCTCGTGCGCCGGGTCACCTTCGCCGATTTCGCGACCAAGCTGACGCCGGGCGGCGGGTTCAGCGAGCGGATCAGCAATCCAGCGATCGAGATCGACGGCGACGTCGCGATGGTGTGGGCACCGTTCACGGTGCGCGTTGGTGGCAAGATCGCCAATTGCGGCTATGACCATTTCGACCTGATCCGCGAAGACGGCGCGTGGAAGATCGCGGGCGTTACTTATTCCAGCCGCACCACCGCGTGTGAATCCTGATAGACCTGCCGCAACGCCGGACAACCGCCGGGAGAGGCGCTATGTATCAGGACCCACCACCCGCGCTCATGTCGCGCCTCCTCCGCCGCGTGCTGACCTGGTATTTCCGCGTGCGCGGATGGACGGTCGTTGGCGCGGCCCCCGCCGACCGGCGCTGTGTCATCATCGCGGTGCCGCACACGTCGAACTGGGATTTCGTCAATTATCTCGGCGTGATCGACGGGCTGGGCATCAAAGCGCATTTCATGGCCAAGCGCAGTCTGTTCCGCTGGCCGCTGACGCGCTTCATGACCGACATGGGCGGCGTCTGCGTCGATCAGTCGGGCGGCAGGAATTATGTCGAGGCGATGGTCGCCGAATTCGCGCGGCGCAAGGAATTCATGCTGACGATCGCGCCCGAGGGGACGCGCGGCGCGGTCAAGCAATGGCGCACTGGATTCTATCACATCGCGGTCGCGGCGGGGGTGCCGATCGTCTGCGGCATGATGGATTATGACAAGAAGACCGGTGGGCTTGGCCGCGCGATCATGCCGACGGGCGATTACGCTGCCGATATGAAACTGGTGTTCGAGGCATATCGCAACGTGCGGCCCCGCCACCCCGAACGCGCGATCACCGATCTGTCGGTGATGACGGCGGGCAAGCAATGATGGCCGATTGCGCCGATCCCGTTTCCCGTTAGGCAGGTGCGATGACTGACCCCAAGCCGATCACATCCCTGCTGATTGCCAACCGTGGCGAGATCGCGTGCCGCATCATCCGTACCGCGCGCGCGATGGGGATTCGCACGGTCGCGGTCTATTCCGATGCCGATGCCAAGGCGCTGCACGTGCGGCAGGCGGACGAGGCAGTGCATATCGGGCCGTCGCCCGCGCGCGAGAGCTATCTGGTGGGCGAGAGGATCATCGCGGCGGCCAAGGCGACGGGCGCAGAGGCGATTCATCCGGGCTACGGTTTCCTCAGCGAGAATGCCGACTTTGCGCAAAGCGTGATCGACGCGGGGATCATCTGGGTCGGCCCCAACCCCGACAGCATCCGCGCTATGGGGCTGAAGGATGCCGCGAAGGAACGCATGATCGCGGCGGGTGTGCCGGTGACGCCGGGCTATCTTGGAAGCGACCAATCGCCCGAACGGCTGGCGGCGGAGGCGGCGGCGGTCGGCTATCCCGTGCTGATCAAGGCGGTCGCGGGCGGCGGCGGCAAGGGGATGCGGCGGGTCGACGATCCCTCCGATTTCGCCGACGCGCTCGTGTCGTGCCAGCGCGAGGCGGCATCCTCGTTCGGCAACACGCAAGTGCTGATCGAGAAATACATTCTGAGCCCGCGCCACATCGAGGTGCAGGTGTTCGGCGACACGCACGGCAATGTCGTCCATCTGTTCGAACGCGACTGCTCGCTCCAGCGCCGCCACCAGAAAGTGATCGAGGAAGCCCCCGCGCCGGGCATGGACGCCGCGACCCGCGAGGCGATCTGTGCGGCGGCGGTGAAGGCGGCCAAAGCGGTCGATTATGTCGGCGCGGGCACGATCGAATTCATCGCCGACGCGAGCGAGGGCCTCCGCGCCGACCGAATCTGGTTCATGGAAATGAACACCCGGCTGCAAGTCGAGCATCCGGTGACCGAGGAGATCACCGGCGTCGATCTGGTCGAATGGCAACTCCGCGTGGCGAGCGGGGAGGTGCTGCCGAAGCGGCAGGAGGAGCTGAGTATCAACGGCTGGGCGATGGAGGCTCGGTTGTATGCGGAGGATCCTACGACGGGATTCTTGCCAAGCATCGGGCGGCTCGTATCTCTCGACCTTTACGACGACAGTGCGCGGGTCGATACCGGCGTTGAAGAAGGAAGCGAAGTCTCGCCCTTCTACGACCCGATGATCGCTAAGGTCATCGTCCACGATGAAGATCGCGGCGGCGCGCTGCGCGCGCTGGCATCGCATCTCGAAATCGCCCGCGTGTGGCCCGTAAAGACAAACAAGGGCTTCTTGGTTCGACTCCTGCAATCTCAGGACGTGCAAGACGCCAAACTCGACACCGGTCTGATTGAACGCAACTTCGCGACCCTGACACAAAGGCCGTCTCTTTCGGCGCGAACCCTAAGCGATGCGTCGGCGTGGCTGCTGCGCGATTCGTCGGACTTCAATCGGTTGGTCACCGGCCTGACTGGCTTCCGCGTGAACAGGAACGATACCGCAAGACAGCGGATGCAAGTCGATGGGCAGTCGGTCGCATTTGAATACGATCCCACACCTCCGGGCAGCCGATTCGAACATGGGTTTGCTGACCTTCAGATCGATGGGTCGCAGTTCGTGCAGGTCGAGGGCGACATCTTTGAGATAAGATGGGACCGTTCCGACGGCGGTCTTGCCCATGGCGCCGCCGCCGACGGTGCGATCCTCTCCCCTATGCCTGGCCGGATCATCGCGGTCGAAGTCGCCGCAGGCGACGTCGTCACCAAGGGCCAGAAGCTCGTCACGCTTGAGGCGATGAAGATGGAGCATTCGCTGACAGCTCCCTTCGACGGGACGGTCGCCGAACTGACCGCCGTCGATGGCGGGCAAGTCAGTGAGGGCGCGGTGTTGGTGCGGCTGACGGCGGCGGACGCGGCTTAGGATGACGGGCGCGTTATCCGGCATCAAGGTGCTCGATCTGTCGCGCGTGCTCGCCGGGCCGTGGGCGACGCAGATGCTGGGGGATTTGGGGGCCGAGGTGCTCAAGATCGAGCAGCCGGGGCAGGGCGACGATACGCGCCGCTGGGGTCCGCCGGTTTTGGCCGATGATTCAGGCGATTCGGCCTATTTCCTGTGCGCCAATCGCAACAAGCGCTCGCTCGCGATCGATCTCGCGCAGCCCGCCGGGGCCGATCTGATCCGCCGCCTCGCCGCGCAGAGCGATGTCGTGGTCGAGAATTTCCGCGTCGGCGGCCTCGCCAAATATGGGCTCGATTATGCGAGCCTCGCGGCGATCAACCCGCGGCTCGTCTATTGCTCGATCACCGGGTTCGGGCAGGACGGGCCGTACGCGCAAAAGGGCGGCTACGACTTCCTGATCCAGGCGATGGGCGGGTTGATGAGCGTCACCGGCGACGCGGATGGCGCGCCGATGAAGGCCGGCGTGCCGATCGTCGATCTGTTCACCGGCACCTATGCGACCGTCGCAATCCTCGCTGCTTTGCGCCACCGCGACGCTACGGGCGAGGGGCAGCATATCGATTGCGCTTTGCTCGATACGCAGTTGGCGATGATGTCGAACCAGGCGTCGAACTATCTGAACGGCGGCGCGGTGCCCAAGCGGCTGGGCAACGATCACCCCAACATTGTGCCGTATCGCGATTATGCCTGTGCGGATGGCGGGATCGTCGTGGCTCTGGGTAATGATCGGCAGTTCCGCGATTTTATGGCGATCCTCGGGTTGGCCGAGGTGGCGGCGGAGGCGCGTTTTGCCAGCGTTGCGTTGCGGAGTGCGAACCGGGCGGCGCTTCATACGCACATCGCGCCTGCGGTGGCGACGTGGCGCGCGGATGATCTGATCGCGGCGATGGAGGCGGCGAAGCTGCCCGCGGGCAAGGTGCAGGGGGTTCCGGCGATTTTGGCGGACGCGCATGTTGCGTATCGCGAGACGGTGCAGGATCTGGCGCGCCCGGATGGCACGGCGATGCGCGTGGTGGGGTTTCCGGCCAAATTGTCGGTTACGCCGGCGGGGTATCGGATTGCGCCGCCAAGGGCCGGGGTGGATACGCGAGCGGCGCTAAGCGAGGCGTTGGGGTTATCGCGCGATGAGCTTGATGCGCTCGCGGCGGCAGGCGTGATTTCCTAACCTCTACCTCCGCACTCCACCCCTTTGCTCCACCCCGGCGAAGGCCGGGGCCCAGTTGCGCAAGTAGAGGTAACGGAGGGCCGCGCTCTCTTACTTCAGTTTCGCAACTGGACCCCGGCCTTCGCCGGGGTGGAGCCTACAAGGGGTAACGCTTTCGAACCATCACCGCCCCTTGAATAACCCCCCAAGCACCCCGCGCATCAGCCCGCCGATGATCCCGGCCCCCGCGCCGCGCGATGATCCGAACACCGCTTTCGACACTTCGTTCGCCACCTGACGCCCGACCGCCGAGGACGCCGAGCGCGTCGCCGAAGTGATCGCGCGGTTCCACGGGCTGTTCGCAGCCGCCTTCGCCTCGGCGGCGGCTTGGCGCTCGGCGAGTTTGGCCTGACGGTCGGCCTCGCGCTGATTGGCGACACGCTGGCGTTCGGCTTCCTTGGCGGCAACCGCGTCGGCCTTGGCTTGCGCGGCGGCGGCCTTGTCGGCTTCGGTCTTGGCGGCGGCTTCGGCAGCAGCGGCGCTGGCCTCCTGCGCCTTACCGGCGAGAATCTCTTCGGCCGATTGTCGGTCGATCAGCGTGTCGTATTTGCTGCCGATCGGATCGGTCGAGATCATCACCCCGCGCTCGACCGGCGTCACCGGGCCGACGCGCGAGCAAGGCGGCGCGATCAGCGTGCGTTCGACCGGGGAGGGCGATCCGTCGGGGAGCAGCAGCGACACCAGCGCCTCACCGACCTTCAATTCGGTGATCGCGGTCTCGACATTCACGCCGGGATTGGCGCGGAACGTCGTCGCCGCCGCTTTGACCGCCGCCTGATCGCGCGGGGTGAAGGCGCGCAAAGCGTGTTGCACACGGTTGCCGAGCTGCCCCGCGACGGTATCGGGAATGTCGATCGGGTTCTGCGTGATGAAATAGATGCCGACGCCGTTCGAGCGGATCAGCCGCACGACCTGTTCGATTTTCTCGAGCAACGCTTTGGGGGCATTGTCGAACAGCAAATGCGCTTCGTCGAAGAAGAAGCAGAGTTTGGGCTTGTCCGGGTCGCCAATTTCGGGGAGGTGTTCGAACAATTCGCTCATCAGCCACAGCAGAAACGTCGCGTAAAGCTTTGGCGAGGCCATCAATTTATCGGCGGCGAGCACGTTGACGATGCCGCGGCCCTTGTCGTCCACGCCGATGAAATCGTCCATGTCGAGCGCGGGTTCGCCGAAGAAATGCTCGCCGCCCTGGCTGCGGAGCTGCAGCAGCGAACGCTGGATCGTGCCGATCGATTGCTTCGAGACGTTGCCATAGGTGGTGGTCAACTCATCGGCGCGCTCGCCACAGCTGACCAGCATCGCCTGCAGATCGTCGAGGTCGAGCAGCAGCAGCCCGTCCTTGTCGGCGACGTGGAAGGCGATCGTCAGCACGCCTTCCTGCACGTCGTTGAGGTCCATCAGCCGCGACAGCAGCAGCGGGCCCATTTCTGAAATGGTGGTGCGGATCGGGTGGCCCTGCTCACCGTACAGATCCCAGAATTGCACCGGCGTATCGGCATAGGCCCACGCCTCGTCGCCGACTTCGCGCGCGCGGGCGGCGAAGATCTCATGATTTTTCGCGGTGGGGGAGCCGGCCATGGCGAGGCCGGAAAGATCACCCTTCACGTCGGCGACGAAGCACGGCACGCCCGCTGCCGAAAAGCCTTCGATGATGCCCTGGACGGTGACGGTCTTGCCGGTGCCGGTCGCGCCCGCGATCAGGCCGTGGCGGTTGGCGCGCTTGAGTTCGAGCCGCTGCGGATTCGCGCCGCCGGGGCCTGCGCCGATGAAGATGCTCGTCGTGTCGGTCATGTCGCCCCCGGAAGATCGCTGCGCAATCTATCGCCCGAAACGGCGGGCGGAGGAACCGAAAAATCCCTCCCCCACGCGGGCGCGGGGGAGGGGGGATGCGCTTACTTCTTGAGCTTGATGCCGATGAAATAGGCCGGCGCGCGGCCCCGGACTATCTGCAGCGCGACCTGAGCGCGGCCAACAGCCTTGGCTTGTGCGGCCACGCTACCAAGCGCCGCCGACGTCGCAACGGGTATCCCGTTCGCCGAGACGATGACGTCCCCGCGCTTCAGGCCCTTCGAACCGGCATCGGTTGACGGATCGACGCTGGCGACCACCACGCCCTGTACTGAGGAATCTACGTTCAGGTTGCGCGCAATCTGCGGAGTCAATGTCTGGACCGTCAAACCGAGGTCGTTGCTTGCTGGCTGGCCGAGCGAAGGCGTATCGCCCTCTTCGTCCCCAAAGGCATTATCGTCGGTCCCGCTGGCCTTGGCGGCAAGCTGATCCTCGGGCGGGCGCGTGCCGATCGTCGCCTGAATTGTCAGCGTCTTGCCTTGCCGCACGATATCGAGCGGCACCCGAGTTCCCGGCGTCACGTTGGCGACGAGATAGCTGAGCGAGGTATCGGGGCTGACCGTCTTGCCACCGACGCGCAGCACGATGTCGCCGACCTTCAAGCCGGCCTTGTCGGCGGGTTGGCCAGGCTCGATGCTGCGGACCAGTTCACCCTGGTTTTTGGGCAAGCCGAACGATGCGGCGAGATCGTCGCTCAATGGCTGCGGGCCAACGCCGAGATAGCCGCGCGCGATTGCCGTCCCCTTCATCAATTTGTCGATCACCGGCTTTGCATCGACCGCCGGGATCGCGAAGCCGATCCCGATATTGCCGCCGCCTTGGCTGCCCAGGATTTGCGAATTGATGCCGATGACGTTGCCCGAAAGATCGAACATCGGGCCGCCCGAATTGCCCTGGTTGATCGCCGCATCGGTCTGGATGAAGCGGTCATAGGCGCCGCCACCGGTGACGCGGTGGAGCGAGGAAACGATCCCTGCCGTCACGGTGCCGCCGAGCCCGAACGGATTGCCGATCGCCAGCACCCAATCACCGACGCGCGCGGCATCCGAATCGCCGAACTTCACGAACGGCAGATTCTTCGCATCGATCTTGAGCAAGGCAAGGTCGGAGGTCGGATCGCGCCCGATCAACTTGGCGACATATTCCTTGCGGTCGACCAGCGTGACGGTGATCGAATCGACTGTCGCGCCCTTCACCCCGGCCGCTGGCGCGACGACGTGATTGTTGGTGACGACATAGCCGTCGGGCGAGATGATGAAGCCCGAACCGAGCGAGGTCGCCTCGCGCGTGATCGGCGCGCCATTGCCGCCCTGGCCCTGTTGCTGGCCGAACATGCCTTCAAACGGCGTTCCGGCGAACGGATTGGGCTGCGCTTGCTGCGTAATGCGCTGGTTGGTCGAAATATTGACGACCGCGGGCTGCAATTTTGCCACGAGATCGGCAAAGCTCATCGGCGCGCCGGGTTTGGGCGCGGTCGCGGCCATCACGGCGGGTTCGTTCTGCGCGGTCTGCGCACCCCCAACCGTTGGAAGGGCAATGGCAGCGGCAGTGCCGCTCAGGAGCAGGGCGGCGGTAATGGCGTAGGCGTAGCGCACGTGGATCGTTTCCTCTCGTCTACCAACTGGCAGCAACCCGGTCGTTGATACGCATGGTTGCTGAACGGTGTTTGAATATGAACGGTTCGTCAGCGTTTAAAAGGCGACGGATCAACGCCGCCCTTGGAATTCCTTCAGGTACGAATTGTCCGGGGACAGCACCAGCGAGGTTTGTCCTTTGGCATCGGCCCCGAAGGTGACGCGGTAGGACTGCATCGCACGATAGAAATCGTAAAAGGCGGCGTCCTTGTTGAACGCATCGGCATAGATTTGCGCGGCCTTCGCATCGGCTTGGGCGGCGATGATCTGTGCGGTCTGCTGGCCCTGTGCCTGGATCGTCAACGCCTGTTGCTGGC
Source organism: Sphingomonas psychrolutea (assembly GCF_014636175.1). Taxonomy (GTDB): domain Bacteria; phylum Pseudomonadota; class Alphaproteobacteria; order Sphingomonadales; family Sphingomonadaceae; genus Sphingomonas; species Sphingomonas psychrolutea. Next base: position 54,653 of record NZ_BMDW01000023.1, read on the forward strand.
GTGCGGTGCGCATCCGGGTGAGCGCGCTGTCGAACGGCGTGCCGCTCGGCAAATCGGCATGTTTGATCCGCACATCGACGATTTGCACACCATATTGCGAGGCGAGCCGCTGCAGACCAACGCGGATATTCCCCATGACTTGCGTGCGCTCGGGACTGAGCAAGGCCGCGAACGGACGCTTGCTGAGTTCGTTGCGCAGCGCCGAGCTGAACAGCGGCTGGAGCTGATTGCGTACGCGCTCCTCGGTGGCCGATGTGCTGCCGGTCGAGATCACCGCCTTCAGCGGATCGACGATGCGGAAGCGCGCATAGGCATCGACTTCGAGCCGGTTCTGCTCGGTCGAGAGCACTTGCTGATTATCGAGCTCAACGGCGAGGATCCGCTTGTCGACCCAGATCAGGCGATCGAGGAAGGGAATACGCCAGGTGAGACCGGCGCCGGTGCTGCCGAATACCTCGTCGGGCTTATATTCGTTGATCGTCCGAATGGGTGTCTGCAAGCGCAGGACAACCGCCTGACGCGTTTCTGGCACGATCGCAAAAGTCATCGAAGCAAGTATCAGCAGGAGAAGCGCAGCGATGCCAATCGCAATCGGATTGCGGAACATAGTGCCGTTCACTGGGCTGCTCCTTGGGCCTGAATGGCGGGGGCGACGGGGGTCGCATCCGGGCCGCTACGCGCCACGCGCGGCAGCGGGAGATACGGGACGACGCCCGGCGATTCGATGATGGTCTTGTCCGACTTGGACAGCACCTGTTCCATCGTGTCATAATACATGCGGCGGCGCGTCACCTCGGGTGCGAGCTTATATTGCGCGTAGATCACGTCGAACGCCGCTGCCTCGCCCTGGGCCTTGGCCAGAACCTGCTGGGCATATCCACGCGCCTTGCTGATATCGCCCTGTGCCTTTTGCTGCGCGGCGGAGACTTCCTTGAAGGCATCGGCGACTTGCGCCGGCGCCTGCGCCCCCTTGATCGCCACGCCCTGGATGCGGATGCCGGCATTATAGCGATCGAGAATGTCCTGCATCGATTGCTGAACTTGCGCCTCCATCGCGTTCCGGCCGGACCCGATCGCATCGTCGAGCGTCGCGGTCGCGACCACCGCACGCATCGCGCTTTGTGCAGTTGCGCGCAGCGTCTCCCGCGGCTGGTCGATTTGGAACGCGAAGTCCTGCGGGTTCGAAATCTGCCAGCGCACAGAATAATCGAGATCGACGATATTCTGGTCGCTGGTCAGCATCAATTTGTCGTTGGGCGATTCGGTGCCGTTTTCGTCGGGGAAGCTATCGGTGTTGATCGCCGCGACATCGACCTTCGCCACGTCGACGAAGGGCGCGGGCAAGGTGAAACGAATGCCGGGTTCGAGCGTGCCCGAATAGCGGCCGAGCGTCGTCACCACGCCACGCTGTTGCGGGCCGATCGAATGAAAGCTTGTCAGGCCGATCCACGCGACCAGCACGATTCCGACCCCGATCGCCCACAATTGCCCGGCACTGGGCGCGCCGGGAATGCGTGGCCGACCGCCGCTGCCGAAACCGCCGCCCCCGCCGCCAGCGCCGCGTGCGCGCTTTAGAAATTCATCGAGCGCGCTCGGCCCGGCGCCCGTGCTGCGCGGCTTGCCGGCAGGCGGCTGAGCCCATGGGTTGCGCGGACCGCCGGACTTGTCGTCATCGCCGCTGCCGCCTCCATTGCCGCCGCCGCCCCAGGGGCCTTTGCTATCTGCGTTCTGAATGGTGAAGCGAGGGAACCAGCCCGAAAAGATCGTCATGACCCTAGTATAGGGAAGCGCTGCGCCGAAAAACAGTGGCAAGCGTGACCGCTGCGCCTATCTGCGCACGATGAACACGCCGATTTCGCTCGATTCCGCCCTTACCGCCGTCGGCGGGACCCGTGCGACCGGCCGAATCGAGGCGGGACGTGCCAGTATCGTTGTCGATGTCAGCGGCCTTGACGAGGCTGCGCGCGACACGCTCGACGCTGCGGTGCGCGCGGCGGCGAGTGCGGTTCCCGGGGTCACGACGGTGCGCGTCGCGCTAACCAGCCAACGGAGTCGCCGCATCGTGCTGGCGGTGGCGAGCGGAAAGGGCGGCGTCGGAAAGTCGACGGTTTCGGCCAATCTCGCCATCGCGCTAGCGCGGAGCGGGCGGCGCGTCGGGCTGGTCGATGCCGATATCTACGGCCCGTCGCAGCCGCGTCTGATGGGCGTGAGCGATGCCAAGCCGACCGCGCACAACAAAGTGCTCAATCCGGTGCCCACCCCGTATGGCGTGCCGCTGCTGTCGATGGGGATGCTCGTCGCGGCCGATCAGGCGATCGCCTGGCGCGGGCCGATGGCGGCGGGCGCGTTGACGCAAATGATGGACGCCAATTGGGGCGTGGCGGACACGCTGGTGCTCGATTTGCCGCCGGGAACGGGCGACGTGCAACTGACGATGGTGCAGAAATACCGCCCGAGCGGCGCGGTGATCGTCTCGACGCCACAGGATCTCGCGCTCATCGACGCGCGCCGCGCAATCGATTTGTTCGTCAAGGCCGGGATTCCGATCATTGGTTTGATCGAAAATATGGCGGGCTATGCCTGCCCGTCGTGCGGCGCGATTTCCGATCCGTTCGGCACGGGCGGGGCGGAGGCAGCGGCGGCAGAGCTGGGCTTGCCGTTCCTCGGGCGCATCCCGCTCGACATTCGCGTACGGATCGCCTCGGACGCGGGCACGCCGCCGGCCGCCGGGAACGGGCCGGAGGGCGCGGCGTTTCAAGGCGTGGCGGACAAGGTTGCCGCGTGGATCGAAGGAAATGCCTGATGCCGCTCACCACCGATGCCGAAATCAGGACGCTGCTTGAGGAAACGCGCACGATTGCATTGATCGGCGCTTCGGATCGGCCTGATCGGCCGTCTAATCAGGTGATGCGGACGCTGCAGGAGCATGGCTACCGCGTGATCCCGATCAATCCGCAAATCACCGGCGAGCATCTGCACGGCGAATTCGTGTTTCGCGACCTGAGCCAGATCGGCGATCCGATCGACATGGTCGATATCTTCCGCAATTCTGCCGCCGCCGGGGATGCGGTCGACGAAGCGATTGCGGCGGGCGCGAAAGCGGTGTGGCTGCAACGCGGTGTTGTCAACGAAGCCGCCGCTGCGCGCGCCGAGGCGGCGGGTCTGAAAGTGGTGATGGACCGTTGCCCGGCAATCGAAATTCCCCGATTGGGCATCGCGCCGCGCGCCTGAAATCGGCCACGATTGGGGTTCAGCTTGACGGTCATGATCCTGCTGCTTCTTGCCGCCCAAGCCGCACCGGTCGCGGCAGCGCCTGCCGCCGCACCGACGCGCTTTTCGATTCTGCAACCGGTAGCGGACGAGCCCTGCGTCCGGCGCGGCAAGGATGGCAAGGATAAGACCGACCCGAGCGACATCGTCGTCTGCGGCACGCCGATCCCGTCGCAGAAACTGCCCTATCCCAATGAAGTGGTGCTGGACGAACCGCGCCCGTCCAACCCTGATCTGCGCGGCACCGGCGCGCTTGCGCTCGAATCGAGCCCGTGCGCCAGCGTTAGCGGCGGATGCCAGACCGGGATCGATTTTTTCGGCGGCGGGACGAAGCTTATTCGACTGATCCAGAAGATCGTCGCGCCGTCGAGTTGTTGCGAGGATGCGGGGGAGGGCAGTGACCCCGGTCGGCTGGTTGTCGATGCCGTCAAAGGCGCTGGCAAGGCGTTCCGCAAGAAGCCTGACAAATCCAATCGCGTTGCGATCGCACTCGATGCGCCGCCACCGACGGGGACGATCCTACCCTAGCCCTTTGTCAAATCATGGTTTCACGGCCAATTGGTATCGTGCGTGCGGTGCGCGTTGGTCAGGCCGTCGCGGAAAAACCGCTCATAATATTCGGTCTCGACCTTGTGCACCTGCAGCCAGACGCCGGGGACATGGATCGTGTCGACATGCGCGGGGAACCGACCGTGTGTGGCGTGGATGTAGGTGCAGATGTCGCGCGCGCAATCGATCACGTCGCTTGGATAGTCGCTGGCATCGTGGAGATATCGCTCGGCGAATCCGTCCTTGTAGATCTGCTCGAATGTCGCGGTGTCGTGATAGATTCCCTTGGGCCCGAACTTGGCGGCGATCACGTCGTCGACCGCCTCAGCCATGCTGTCGAAATAGGGCGGGCAACTGCCCTTGATCAGCGCCTCGCCCTTGTGTCGCAGCCCGACCGGATGGGCACGCAAATTGGCATAGCGCGGCAGCGGTACTTGCCAGCGCCATATGTCGGCGATTTTCCATTTGGGCGTGACGAAATCGAACCCGAGCATCGTGCCGTACTTTTTCGAGAATTTGGGATCGCCGAGTAGCACCGGCGGGGACAGCGACGCATGAATCCACGCCCCCAGCCCCATCGCGTCGGCGGTGAGGAAGATATTCTGCAACAGCAGATCGGCCTCGATCTGCGTGCGCATCTGCGCGATCGCGCCGAGCGGAAGCTTGATGTCTTTGTTGAGGAAGCCGTTCTTGACCCATTTCTGAACCCCTGCGGGGCGATAGAAATTGCGGTCGTCGACCAAAGTCGGCCGGGCGCCGGCCGGCTGTGTGAGCAAATACATCAGCCCGTTTATATATTGGTGCGACAAGTCGACCACCGGGAACAGAATCGTCGTGCCCGGCAAGTTTGACAGAAAGCGGTTCGAATCGAGATAGGCGGGGAAATCGCGCATTCCCTCAGCCACGTCGATACGGTGGTCGAGCACCTTGACCTTGGCCTGCTCGGCGCGCTGCAATAAAGTTGTTTCTGAGAAGACCGCGTCCGGCGTAGGCGGCAGCTTGCGCAGAAAATAGGTGCCGCTGTCGTTGATCAGGAAGAAATGCGTGCCTTGCGCATTGTCGGGGCTTCCCGCGGTGCGCCCGGCCATATTGACATTGGGCTTGGCCATTATCGGCTTGTTGTCGCGCGGGTCGTTAAACGGGCGGTCGGGCATGGTCAGCCCAGAACAGCCGGTTAGGGCAATCAATACCGCTTCCTCAAGCGGCCCCAGCGGCGCGCGTGGATTGGCGCTGTGATAGCTCATTCCGCCTGCGGCGAGATTGCTGCCGCGGCTGACGCGGTGCGTGCGCCGGTGCCAGATTGCGTCGAGTAACGGCTTTGCTAGCAAGGCCGCGAGGCCGGGATGCGGGTCGGGTGCGTCGCTCATATCGTCCTCACAACGTTCGAACGGGTACTGGCCGCCACGGCGCGAAGGCGCTGGCGTCGCGCGGCGTCATGCTCGCCAGTTCCGGGCAGTGGCGGAGGATGACGCTGGTCATGCTGTTCTGCTCGATCCAGTCCATCCCGAACGGCGAATAGATTTCGGGCCGAAAGTCGACCGTCAGGAAGCGGTCGCTCTGCAACCGCCGCGACGCCATCAGGATAAAGATACGGAACGCGGTGTCGGAGAAGCCAAATCCGGACGGGACCGGCTCGGCAAATAGCCCGGTCATCGTGTCGATCACGTCGATGCTGCCATAGACGTCGCGCAGCTTGCGAACCGATTCGGGATCGTCGCACAAATCCTCCCAGCGCTTGATCCGCGGTTTGTGCAGACTGGCGCGGAAATCGTTATAGCGCGGCACGCCGCGGCGCCGCGTACGCACCAGATCGACCACCGCCAGATCGATCAATTCGCCATCGCGATCGAACGCGCGCAGCGCATTAGGGTAATTGTGCAGAGCAATCGCGCCGGGGTTCGCGATGCCAAACGAATAAAGCGTGTCGGCCAATCCGATGCGGCGCATTTCGTCGTCAGTCTCGCGACCCTGAATCTGCGGGAAGTGACGAGTCTCCAGATGCTGTCCGTCGCGATGATTGTAGAAAGCGTAATCGTCGGGCAGCAGCGGGTGCAGACGATAGACCGTCGCGAAATCCTCGGTCAGGCAATAGGGCGCGCCGGTGTGGTTGGGCTTGGTCAACGGAATGCCGACCGATGATTCGACATCGAGCAGCCACAGGCCAAGCTTGGTGGTCCAGTCTTTGGCGGACGGGCCGTACCAGTTGTTCTTGAGCGCGATGTCAATGGCGCGCGTGGCGAGGATCGCCGGGGTCCATTCGACGGTATGGATCTTGGCGATCAGCGCCGACACGATCAGCCGCGCAGTGTGGTACCGGCGGTCGTCGGTCCAGTTTGGATAATGCCGCGCGAGTTCGTCGCACAGCACATTGTGTTCGCGCGCAAACAAGGTGTGGAGCGCGCTTAGGCCAAGCCACCAGCTCTGGTTGAAGCCGGTAATGTCCATGCCGTTGATATCGGATGGCAAATAATAATCGGTGGTCAGCCGAATTTTCGCGCCCTCGCGCAGTTTGCTCGCCTGCGCCAGGTCGGCGCCATAAACTTCGGAGCCGTCCCACCAGTGCGAAGTCTTGTTGCCGAACACCGTCTGCAACCCGTCGCTTTCGTTGAGCGCGATGTTGCCGGCGATCCGCATAACGTCCTCGGGCGCGCCGCCCGGTGTGTTGCGCCAACGTGGGAAGCCCGGCGGCAGCGGAACCTTGACGTCGTTCTGCCCCAGGTTGAGCCGGGCATGGTCGACCCAGTCGTGCACCTGGAACTGAATCCAGGCGGCAGCGAGGATATTGAGCGACCGCGCCGGAATGAACGCTTCGCGCTTGAGCAGGGTTTCGCTCACCGTAACCGGATTGGGCGTGTCGAACAGGTCTGGCCGGTAATCCGGCTTCATGTTGCGGCCGAACGGCTGGCCGACCGACCCCATGTCGGGTGCCGACAAATCGTTATCGCGCCCGTCAAACGCGCGAGACACGCGATTCTCCTCGAGTGGCAGCGGCGGCACGGGGCGCGCGGTGGGCGGCGCCTCGGGCGTGTTGGTGTCGATCAAATTGTCGCGCCTGAGCACAAAGCGAAACATGTCGAGGTTGAGCAAGCTCGCGTGAAGCGGGAGCCTGTGCCACTCGACCAGCTTGTTGATGCCGCGGAAGGTGATGCGCGCGAGCGCGCTGAAGAAGCGGTTACGGCGGATCGGGTCGCTGTGCCAGCGCATCGATAGGCGTTGCGCCGAACTCGCGTCGTAGGCCGCCTTGCGCGCACGGTTGAGGTTGCCGAGCGGCCGGAACTGATCAGTCGTGTTCCACGGATTGAACGCGAGACCCTCGACCGCGCGCGACGTGGCGCGCGCGGCGGCTTCCCCCACGTCGCCTTTGGCAATGGTGATCGTCGCGACGCGCTCGGGCGGCGACACGCTTTCGCGCCAGGCGATCGCAGTGTCCTCGATCGGGGTTTGTGTCTCATCGACGAAACGCTGGAGGAGGAGGTCGAAGGCAATGTCGCCTTGCGCAAGCCGACTTGCGGCTTCCTTCGACAGATAATCGGGGTCGCGCGTTGGCGGGTCGCCGGCCGACGGCGCGTCGGCGACGGGGCGGATGATGAAGCGGACCGCTTCGTCGCCCCATTTGATCGCGCCCCGGCTCCAATAGGATTCGAGTGCGATGCTGCGAATCGTGCGCCCGCGCGCGGCGGAAACGTTGCGCAGCATCCGGATCGTCTCGAATGGCCCTTCCGAGAAGACGAGCCCGATCATCCCGCACACTCGCGACACTCGCCCCCCCGCGGTCGCCCCTGCGAAGCGGACGAATTGGCGTGCGTTGCGTGCGTGCGAGACGTGGAAATTGGTCGCGAGCCAATCGTGATGTTCCTTGTCCGAAACGATCACCCGCAGCGCGATGCCGCGCAAATCGCGCGCGAAATCGGGTCCGGCATGATTGGCGGCGTTGGAAATGCGGACGATCGCGCGATAGCGCGCACCCGGTTTGGCGAACCCGACCGTCAGTCCTTCGGGCAGGGTATCGGCAAAGGCGAGGTGCGCGTGCTCGACCGCGAGCAGCGCCTTGGCATGAAACGCGCGGTCGACGGATGCCGCACCGGTCGCCTTTCTTGCCTTGAGCTGCGCGCGCATGATGTCGATCGCCAGCCGATCAAATTCGCGACGTTCGGCCTCTTTGGCCGGGTCGCCATTATTATTCTCCGCCCAGTTTGTCGCCATCGGATCCCCCCTCCAACACAATCGGTCGTCAGTCTCCGCGCAAGCGCTCCTCAATCCGCTCGACGATCCCGGCGATCGTGCCGCGCGGCGAGGGGCTGAAATGCGGTATTGCCCAGCGTGTGATTTTGGCGTCGATGACGCACGGCTTGCCCGACGACAGCGCGTCGGCGAACGCCGCCTCGAACTCATCTTCGGTTTCGACGCTATAGCCGTTGGCGCCGCACGCGCGGGCATAAGCGGCGAAATCAGGGTTCTGAAAATCAACCAGCCCCGATTCGAAATATTCGGTCATCTGATAGATTTTGATCAGCTTGAACTCACCGTCGTTGAAGATGATCCAGATCACGGGAAGGTCATGCTCCACCGCGGTCATCAGCTCGAAGCCCGACAGCGAATAGCAACCGTCGCCACAGCCCACCACCACCGTCCTGTCGGGATGCGCGAGCTTCACGCCAATGGCGCCGTTGGTGCGCGCCGACATCGGGCCGAACTCGCCCGCCTTGCGGAAATGCTGATCGGCCTCCAGCTCGAGATAATATCCCAGCCACGCCAGATGTGCGCCGGCATCGGCGAGGACAATCGAGCGTTCGGGGAGCATCCGCCCGAGCGCTTGCGCCATCCGTCCGGGATGGATCTTGCCCGGCAGTGGTAGAATCCTCCGGCTCTCATAGTCGCGCCCGTCGACCACCGCCGGCGCCCGCTGCCCGGTTTTGGCGCCGAGCGAGTCAATCAGCGCGCGCAGCCCGAGGCGTGCGTCCGCAACCAGCGCCTTGTCGGCCTTGTAGGCCTTGTCGATCTCAAGCTCGGAAATGTTTAAGTGGATCAGCTTTCGATCGTCGAAGAGCCCGCTCCAATAGTTGAACGTAGCGTGTTGGTTGAACGCGTTGCCGATCGCAATAACGACATCGGCGTCCAGGAACGCCTTCCACGCGCTGGCGTGCCCGCTGTCGCAGAAAACACCGATCGATAGCGGATGGTTTTCGTCGACGATCCCCTTGCCGTCGAGGGTAGTAAGCAACGGGATTTGAAATCGTTCGATGAATTCGCGGACCGTGGCGCCCGCGCCGCTGCGGATTGCGCCGAAGCCGATCAGGGCGACCACCGATTTTCCTTTGGCGAACGCCTCGGCGAGGTAGTTGGCGATGTCCTCGACGCGCGCCGGATCGGGCGCGACCGGTTTGATTGTCAGTTGCAGCGGGCGGTGATTGGTGACGTCGTGCCCGGGCAACCCGAATTCGCCGGGAACCGAAATGTGCACGGGTCCGGGGCGCCCAGCAAAGGCAGTGTTGACCGCCGCTTCAAGCACGTCGCACGTGTCGTCCGGATGCTCGATCAGCCAACTGCCCTTGGTGCAGGCAGTAAACATTTTTTGCGAATCGGGGGTGTTGTTGAGCCCCGATGTCTCATTTAGCGACCCGCGCCCCTGCCATTGCCGGTTGGCATAGCCGGTGATCGCCAGCATCGGATACGAATCCGACATCGCCATGCCGCAGCCCGAAAACAAGTTAAACGCGCCCGGCCCGGCAGTGGCAAAGCACACGCCAAGATGGTCTGTAAACATCGCATAGCCGCACGCCATGAACGACGCCGCTTGCTCGTGGCGTGTAATGATGCCGCGAATCTTATCCGAGTGTTTTAGCGCAAGCATCATACCCGTCGCTGTCTCGCCGGCTCCGCCGAAGGCAGCTCTGACACCAACTTGCTCGAGTCCGGCAACGAGAGATTCGAAAACCCGCATCTTTTACCCCCGATTGAGATTTTAGACTCGGACCCACCACTCCGAATTCGATGACATAAGAAAAACATCGATCCGTCAAGGGGCTGTCGAGCGAAAATGGACTTAACTTATCGATATCTTTGCCAGATAAATTGAATCGCAATACTTCGAGATGTGCATCGGATATTGTCAGCGCGCCGATGTCGCCATACTTTAAAAATGGCTGCGGCCAGGTTTTTTAGGAAATGATCGCATTCGATGGCGATTTACCCGAGCGAAACGCGTGTCGGGGCCGCGGGCGGGGAATGCGAAAGGTAAAGCGCGATCGGGGACAGGGGCATGGTGGAGAGCAAAGGCACAACGGCCAGCGGCGGGCTGTTTTCGGCGATGCATTTTCTTGAGCGATACTGGGTCCCGCTCCGCGAGCGTTGGCTTTCGGTTGCGGATTTGCGCTTCCACATCCTGCTGCTCGGGCTGGGGACGCTGCTCGTTCTAATTGTGCCGCAGGGTCGTGACGTCGTGGCCACACTCGCCGACAGCTGGAGTCCCGATAACGCTTCCGCCGGTTGGTTGGCGTTCTGGGAGCGCACGCGGCCGTGGTGGTGGTTCCTCGTAGCGGTTACCGCGCTGGGCCTTCAATCGTGGCTCTGGGCGCGCTTGTTGATCCACGTCCGCTATCGCAATGTCCCCACGTGGCGCCGCGACAAGGTGCTTGTGCTGCTGCCACGGATCCTGGGTGTGGTGCCGTTCGCGGCCGCCGCGGTGGCCTTGTGGAAGGTGAAACAGGGCGCGTATCTGTTTCCCCAAGGGCTGACGCTCGCGCTGCTCGGGGTTTGCGCGTATCTGTTTTACTGGAAGCGCTACGCGATCATCGCCGCGCTTTCGACCTGGTCCACCGCGCGCCAGCTGTTTTCGCACGAGCTTCCCTTCTGGCAGCTTACGCGCGCCGAGCTGACCGTATTGGTGCTTTCGCTGGCGACATCGCTTACGTCGTTGTTCTGGATATCGTTCGATCCGGTGACTTTGCCGGGGCTGATCGGGTCTGCGGCGCTCGCCTTTCTCGGCTTCGCTCTGGTGATTCCGCCGGTCAGCGTACTGATCGCGATGACAACGCAGCAGCGTTTCCCGGTGCTGACCGCGTTGTGCCTCGTCGCGTTCATGGTCAGCGGTGCGGTCGATAATCACGACATTCGCACCCTCAAGGCGCCTGCCCCGCCGCGCGCGTCGCTAAAGGATGCGTTCGACCGCTGGGTGGCCCAGGCGCCGCGCGATCCCGCCGATCCGACAATCGTGCCGATGGTGTTCGTGTCCGCCGCCGGCGGTGCGTCGCGGGCGGGAATTTGGACCAGCGCGACGCTGCAGCATCTCGATCGGGAAAAACCCGACTTCAACCGGAGCGTGTTTGCGATCAGCGCAGTGTCGGGTGGCGCGCTCGGGGCGGTCGACTATGTCGCATCGATTACAGCCGATCACGGCGACGATCCGCGCGCGCGCGCGGAGTTCGGCTCGCGATATGCCTCAAGCGATTTCCTCGCGCCGGCGATTGGCGGGTTTTTCTACACCGACCTGGCCCAGCGCTTCGTGCCGCTGGCCGTTTTCGGTGACCGGTCGTGGAGCATCGAGCGTGGGTTCGAGGTCTCTTGGGACCGCGAATGCGCAAAGGCGGGCGGGCTGGCGCGATGCGAGGGACTGATGAGCGGGAGGTTCCTCGACCTTTGGTCCGGCACGACGCAGGCGTGGCGACCGAATCTTTTGCTTGTCGGTACCGTGGAGGAGGACGGGCGCCGGATCGTCACCAGCAATCTCGCACTGCTCGAGCAGGGGCCGGGCAATTGGAGCCATCCGCTATTGCCCAATAGCTATGATTTTTTTGACATAAGCGAGAAAGCAATCCGCACCTCGACCGCAGTGATGAATTCGGCGCGGTTCACCTGGATCAGCCCGGCAGGGTCCTTACGGTTCCGCGGCGCGGTGGTCGGCCATGTCATCGACGGCGGCTATTTCGAGTCGAGCGGTGCGGATACCAGCGTTGATTTGATGACCGCAATCACGCCGTTGGCGCAGGACTTGTGCGATACGAAGAAGATCTGCGTGAGGCCGATCTTTCTGACATTAATCAACGACGAAATCACCGATGCCGTGGGCGATGTGAGTTACGACCCCTGCCAGCCGCTCGCTTCGGGCCTGAGCGTCAATGGCGGGCTTGCGCCAACCGAGAGGACGCGCCCGATCGCGAAGCCGCGTTCGCGCGCCAACGACCTGATCGCCCCGTTGGTCGGCCTGTTCAGCACGCAGGACAGCCGCGCCGAAGTCACGCTGGCGCGGCTAGCCCGCCAAAACGCCTTCCCTTTGCCCGCCGGCTGCGGCGGCGCATCGAGGCGCGCTGGCAGCGCCCGGCCAGTTCCCGAAATTCGCCTGGTGCCCTGCAGGATGCCTGCAGATCGCGCGATGGCGATGAGCTGGGTGCTGTCCGCACCGACGCGTAAACGCGTGCAGGATCAATTGAACGCGCTCCACCTGCGCTCGGGAACGCTTGCTGCGACGACGCGCTGTCGCCTTGGCCAGCAATTGGAGATGGCGCGGCTTGCAGCAGCGCTGGGTATTCCGAAAACAAGCCCCGAAGCCGTCGTCGCGGACTCGGTGCATCCCTAGGCTGCCATATCGATGTTGTCTGCGACAGCAGACTCCCGATCCTTGGCTTCGGCAGCGGGGATGTTGCCGATGGGCTCCAGCAGCGTTGAACCACTCGACCCATTCGACCATGGCGTACTCTACGGTTTCGAAACGACGCCAGGGCCATCAAAACACCTTCCGCAAGTTGAACGTCAACATGCGCCCGAGCGGATCGAGATAGGCAGGTTGATAGCTCAGCGGCGTCAGACCTGCGGTATCGCGAACTTGCGGGCGGGTATTGAACAGGTTGGTCGCCCCCAGCGTGGCGCGCATGCCCTTGAGCCAGCTCGGCGCCCGCCCTTTGCCATAGCGTTCGGCGAGATTGGCGAAGAGGTTCAGGTTCGCAACCGCATAATCGTTGAAGCGCAGAACGCCGTCTTGTCCGCCGAAGCCCCGGACCTCGGTCCCGCTTCGCCAATTGGCGGCAAGCCGGATGCCGAAGCCGCGTTTGAAAGCGCCGGCTTGAAAATCGACTTCGTGTCGCCGTCGGCCACCGAGAAAATCGACTGCCCCACCCCGCAACAAATCGAGCGCAGGCAGTCCGTTACGCAACAGGATCGAATCCTCCAGACACCAATTATGATACAAGCTCAGGAACAGGCGACTGGTCAGGTTGGCGGCGCCGCGTGGCAGTGCGCTGGTCGAATCGCTTTGCGAGAAAATCGCGTTCGGATTGGCACGGCGAGCGTCCTCCAGGCTGTTATAGACTTTGACGCGGGCAGTGCGCAGGACATCAGGTACCGGTCCGAGCGGTCGAGTGAAGTTGATGCCCCAGCGAATCTGTTCCTGGTTGGACTGGGCAAAATTGATCGCTCGGCCGTCGATCCCCTCAAGCCTGCCCTGCGCGTCGCGTGAGCTGCTGCCGGTTTCGTGGACACCAAGATAAGGTGTTTTCGGAACCGGAGGGTGTAAATGCAACGACGGAAGTTCAGCCGAGAGTTCAAGCTCGAGGCAG
>NZ_BMDW01000024.1 GCF_014636175.1 Sphingomonas psychrolutea
CTCTTCCGGGACTCGAACCACCCATCACTGAAAAAGCAGGACTTAATCCCACCTCACCCAAGGAACTCGGCCAGAAGAACGCGCTCGCTCCTCTTCCGGGCACCATTTCCGCGCATCACATACGCGCAGGTCAGTAGAGCTTTTCTGAAATCGTCGTGAAATTGAAATCGTCGTGAAATTGATGCTGCCACGGTGCCGGTTGATACAGAGTCGCGCGCGCCGCTATAGCCCGGCAGGCAGCGCAATCTCGAACAGGGTGGGCCAGTTCTTGCCGGTCGCATAGAGTTTCCCCGCGTCGCGGTCATAGGCGATACCGTTGGCAACCGAATCGCGATCGCCGAGCGCGACCTGCGCGATCAGCGGCGTGAGGTCGATGATCCCTTTGACCTTGCCCGTCGCCGGGTCGATCCGCACGATGTAGCGCGTCATCCAGACGTTCGCGAGCAACTCGCCCTTCACATATTCGAGTTCGTTGAGCCGTTCGAGCGGGCGTCCCTGGATCGTTACGGTCAGCCGCCGCACGACCTTTTGCGTGACGGGATCGAGAAAGCGCAGCACCGGCGTACCGTCCGACAGGATCAGGTTGCGGCCGTCATCGGTCATCGCCCAACCTTCGCCGGCATAGCGAAAGCCGCCGCTGCGCTTCAACGTGGGGAGCGTCCAGCGAAAGCCCTGCCCGCCATGCCAAGTGACGCTGAACAGCGTATTCCGCCACGCGACGATCCCCTCGCCGAACAGCGACGCGGCAATCTTTGCCCGCGCTAGCACGCGGCCGGTCTTGAGATCGACGCGGCGGATGTCGGATTGCCCCTCGCGCCCGGTACTTTCGTACAGATGACCGCGGTCGATCAGCAGACCTTCGGTGAAAGCGGATGTATCGTGTGGATAGGTCGCAACGATCCGCGCCTGTTCGATTGGTGGGGGCGGTGGCGCGACGGGCTCGGGTGCGGTCTGCAGCGCGAACACAGCGGCGAGAAGCAAAATGCGGATCATAACGACCGAACCAACGTGGCGGCCATTGCGATCCATGCCGGATCGGCGACGATGTGCTGCCGCGCGCCGGGGCCGAGCGGAAGCACGTGGAGCTTGTGATCCTCGCGCCCGATCAGCCGCCCGAACAGGAAGCGTCCGGCGGGGCGCGGCACGAGCACGTCGCGATTGAGCGCGCTGGCGAAGCGATCGGGCGCGATCCGCGTGCACCAGATTTCGTCACCAGCGCGGTAATCCCCCACCCCGGCCTGCACCGATACCGCAACATGATCGGGCGCGGCGGTCGGCGGGACGATAGTGGCGGGGTGTTTGAGGCCATGCGCGCCGCTCGTGTCGAGCATGGCAGCGACCGCGATATCGGCGCGATCGGGCAAGGTCACCAGATCGGCCGCGCGCACGCCCAGCGCGTCGGCAATGCGGTTGAGCCAGCCAACCGAGACGGTGCGCGTGCCCGTCTCCAACCGGCCGATCGTCTGCGCGGTGGTGGGCGGCACGCACGCGCGCGCGACATCGTCGAGTGTCATCCCCTTGGCGCGGCGGACTTCGCGAATGGCGGTGATCACGGCGCGGCTCCTAACCAGATCGGTTTTTCTCTGTCCTACATTCACGCCGCAATGGCAATCATCTTTGCGACTCGAAACGGGAGATAAAGCGATGCGGGAGCTGGTGGAACGCGCGATCGACGGTAGCGACATGCCAGCGCGGTCGCGGCGGAGCGTGACCGTCAACCGTGCCGAATCGCCGCTCGGCTGGCTGCGATCGCGCGCGCTGATCGATGCGCGGCAGTTCGAGGCGGGCGAGCGGCTGCGCGCGGATTATGAAATGGCGGCACTGGCCCCGCGCGTGACGATGCAGTGGGCGGCGCGCGTCGATGGCGGTGCCGCGGGGCTCGACCCGACGCTCGCGCAGATCGCGGCCAAGTGCCGCTTCGATGCCGCGATGGCGGGCGTCGGCCGGGGCTTGCGCGACATACTCTGGCGCGTTGTCTGCGCGGGTGAGGGCCTGCCGGTCGCCGAAAGGGCGCTCGGCTGGCCCCAGCGCGCCGGTCGCATCGTCCTGACACTGGCGCTCGACCGCTTGGGAGATCATTATGGGCTGCGATGAGCAAGGGCGAACACGCACAGATCGTAGCGGTCGCGGCGGATCGGGCCCACCGCTTCGCCAAGCCGTGTCGTGCGGAAATCCGCTTGATCGCCGGTCTGGGCGTGGAGGGTGACGCGCATCTAGGCAGGACGGTGCAGCATCGATCGCGCGTGGCGAAAGATCCGAGCCAGCCGAATTTGCGGCAAGTGCACCTCCTGCATTCGGAATTGTTCGACGAACTGTCGGCGCGCGGTTTTGTGGTAGGACCGGGAGAATTGGGGGAAAACGTCACGACGCGGGGGATCGCGCTGCTCGATCTGCCCGAGGGTAGTGTGCTCGCGCTCGGCGATGAAGCGACGATTCGCGTGACCGGGCTGCGGAACCCGTGCCTGCAGATCGATCGGTTACGGAAGGGACTGATGGCCGCGACGCTGGATCGAGCAGCCGATGGATCGTTAGTGCGCAAGGCGGGGGTGATGGCGATTGTTCTAACCGGCGGCGTGGTGCGACCAGGTGATGCTGTTCACGTTGTAGAAGTGCCGGCCCACCCTCGACCACTTGGGATGGTTTAGACCTGATTTTCCGCAGACCTTTGGAGCCATACGATGCCCGTAAAACGCGAAATGCTGGTACGGCGTGACGAGCTCACGCAAATCGCCATCAACGAGACGATCGCGCCCGCATGTGCGGCGGGCGAGGTGTTGCTGGCGGTCGAGGCGTTTGCCGTGACCGCCAACAACGTGACTTATGCGGTGGTCGGCGAACAGGTGGGGTATTGGAATTTCTTTCCCGCGCCCGAAGGCTGGGGGATCGTGCCGGTGTGGGGCTATGCGCGGGTGATCGCGTCGGCCGTGCCGGAGATTGCGGTCGGGGAGCGGGTGTACGGCTACCTCCCGATGGCGTCGCATCTGATGGTGCAGCCGGGCAAGATCTCGAACGGGCTGTTCCGCGACATGGCGGCGCATCGCCAGCCGATGAGCGCGGTCTATAATCAGTACCGCCGCCTGGCTGCCGACCCGGCGCACGACCCGGCGCGCGAGGACATGCGGATGCTGTTCGAGCCGTTGTTCCTGACGAGTTTTCTGATCGAGGATACGCTGCGCCGCGCGGGCTGGCATGGCGCAGATACCGTCGTGCTGACCAGTGCTTCGAGCAAGACCGCGCTTGGCACGGCCTATGTCTGCCGTGCCAACAGTCCGGCGGTGCGGCGGATCGGACTGACGGGCGCGGACAACGTCGCGTTCGTCGAGCGGACCGGGCTGTATGACCAAGTGGTCGCGTACGATGCGCTCGGGACGCTCGACGGTGCGGGGGGCGTAGTAGTGATCGATTTCGCCGGGAATATGGCGTTGTTGCAGTCGCTCTATGCGACATTGCCTGGGCGGCTGGCGCAGTGTCTGCGCGTGGGCGTCACGCATCACGACGATCGCGGCGAGGGCGAGGTGCTGCCGGGGCCGAAACCAGTGTGGTTCTTCGCGCCCGATGCCGCGACTGCGCTGATCGGCGAGATCGGGCAGGATGGCTTCAATACGGGCGTGGCGGCGCAGTGGCGCGGCTTCGTCGACACCGCCACCGAGCTGGTGACCGTCGAGCATCAGAGCGGGATGGACGCGTTGCAGCGCATCTGGCGCGCGCAGGTGGCCGGGCAGGCCAAGCCCGATACCGGGTTCATCGTGCGGATATGACGTCGCGCGGCACTCTAGTTTTGAATCGCACCCTGCGTTGGCGTTTGTGATCGCCAAGGGAGGATGGCTACGATGATCGTCTATGGTTCGAATCTGTCGCCATTCGTGCGCAAGGTGCTGGTCTATGCCGCCGAAAAGGGCCTGACTCTCGAACTCGTCGCAGCCGGGCTCGGGCGTGGCGGGCCGGACTTCAAGGAAACGAGTCCGTTCGGCAAGATGCCGGGTTTTCGCGATCCCGGTGCCGACGGCGGCAAGGATTTCTGCATTTCGGATTCGACCGCAATCATCGCCTATCTCGAGGCAAAGTATCCGCAAAACCCGCTGATCCCGATCGATCCGATTGGGCGGGCGCGGACGGTGTGGTTCGAGGAATTCGCCGATACGATCCTGTTCGCGATGGGCTCGAAGATCTTCTTCAACCGCTTTGTCGCACCGAAAGTGCTCAAGGCCGGGGGCGACGAAGGCATTGCGGCAGCGGCGGTGGCGCACGAGCTGCCGCCGATTCTCGACTATCTGGAGGGGGTCGTGCCGCCGAGCGGGTTCCTGGTTGCCGACCGTTTGACGGTAGCGGACATCGCGGTGGCCTCGCCGTTCGTCAATCTGGGGCACGTCGATGTGGTGGTCGATCCAGCGCGCTGGCCCAAGGCGGGGGCCTATCTGGTGGGGATTCACGCGCGACCGAGCTTTGCGCCGCTGATCGCGGCCGAGCAGAGGATGGTCGCGCAGTTCGGGTGAAGCCGCTATGGCGGCGGGTATGCGGTTCGATTTCATCAAATGCCATGGCTCGGGCAATGATTTTCCGATGATCGACGCGCGTGCGTTGTCGCTCGACGATACCGAGTGGGCGCGGATCGCGTTGGCGCTGGCGGATCGCGCCGGGACGGTCGGGGGTGACGGGCTGCTGTTGCTCACCGCGGGCGATGATGCGCATGATTTCGGGATGCGGATGTTTAACTCCGACGGGAGCGAAGCGGAGACGTGTCTCAACGGCTTGCGCTGCGTTGCGCGTGCCGGCTTCGCGGCGTTGGGGCTGGAGCGTGCGACGGTGCGGCTGAAGATGTCCCGTGCCGATGTTATGCGCGATCCGGACCTCGCGCCGGGGGTGGTGACGATCCGCGAAGTGGCGGGGCCGGTCGATCTCGACGTCGCGCGGTGGCCGATGCACACCGGCACAACGCGGGTGGTGGATACCGTGATCCCCGCATTGGATAGTAGCCGTGCGTTCACGGCGGTGGCGATCCCCAATCCGCATCTGGTCAGCTTCGTCGCGGCGATCAACGAAGCGGAACTGGTGGCGCTGGGAACGCAGTGCGAGGCGGCACCCGTATGGCTGCCCAACCGGGCAAATGTGTCGTTCGTCGAGCTGCGCGGCGCGGATGCGCTGTTCGTGCGGACGTTCGAGCGTGGGGTCGGGCTGACCGACAGTTGCGGCAGCGCGATGGCGGCGTCGACCTATGCCGCGTGCCTGACCGGGCGGCTGGCGTTCGAGGCGGAAGCGACCGTGTTCAACCGCGGCGGGTTGGTGCGCGCCGAGGCCGCCGCCGATGGGATGGTGCGGTTGTCGGGGAATGCGACCTATGACTATGCCGGGTCGGTCGACGTGGTTGGATCGATCGCGGGCGCGGTGCGGGTGACGCAGACCTTCGCAGCGGAGACTACGGCATGGCGGGCGGCGGTCGCGGCGGTTGGCTGATCGACGAATTGCCGCAACCCAATGGCAAGCGTATCGTTGGGCAGGTGCAACATTCCCAGGAGAGCCTGTAATGCGTCCACTTTCGAAATTTGTCCCCGCTTTGGCATGGATTTGCCTCGCCGCAGCTACCCCGGCGGTGGCGCAGACGCAGACCGAGGAGCAGCGCTTCCAGCAGGCGCAGCAGCGGTTCAACGGCGAACTGAACACGTTTCGCGCCGAGTTCGATCGCTATCAGCAAGCCCGCGCCCGCGGCTATCGCGATCCGCGCGGCAGCTACGACGATTCGCGCTACGCGGATCCTCGGTATGACGATCGGGATGAGGCTGGATACGATCCCTCGCGTTACTATCGGAATGATTCTCGCTATCAGGAACGCGTGCTTTCAAGTAATGACCGTGTATATCGCGGCAGTGATGGGCAACTTTACTGTAGACGGAATGATGGCACTACTGGACTTATAGTTGGTGCTGTTGGGGGTGGGATTTTAGGAAATATTATAGACGGCGGACATTCGCGCGGCGTCGGGACGATTTTGGGGGCGCTTGCGGGCGGGCTCGTCGGCAAGAGCGTCGATCAGAACAATGCGCAGGTGCGCTGCCGCTGAGCGGACCGTGGTGGACCGGGCAATCCCCCAGCCCGAATTGTGATCGTCGGGCCAGCGCGCGGCACGCGAGATAGCGGTTGCGCCGGTCGCGCAGGGCGCGCGGTGTTTGAGGGCGGTCGGTAGCCGCGCCAGCTTGGCGATCGCGACCTCATTCCCGTCGAAGCGGAGGATGCCGAAGATCGCGCTCATGTGGGGCGGTGGACCTTGCATCGGTCAAGCCGAAGCGATCAAAATGTCCGGGCGACCTGAGTGATCCGGGATCGCAGCCAGGCCAATGCCGTGTCGCCGCGCGTCGCAGGGTTCCAAAGCATCTGCACATGCCAGGCGGGGACTTCGATCGGCAGCTCGAAGACCTTCAGTCGCGCGGTGACCACACGGTGCGCGACTCGGCACGGGATTGCGGCGATCAGGTCGGTTCGCGTCAAGATATCCGGCAAACACAGCATGTGCGGCAATACCAGCGCCACCCGCCGTGCCAATCCGCGTAGGGCCAGGATCCGGTCGATCTCGCCTGTGGCATCCCGCCTGAGCGACACAAGCGCATGATCGGCAGCCACAAAACTGTCCAGTGACATGGTGCCTGTCTGCAACCCGACATGATCGTGCCGAGCCAGCCCGACGAACCGTTCGCGGCTAAGGTTCTGCAGCACGGCTTGCAGAGGAGGCTTAGGAAAGGTGCCGAGCGCGACATCGACCTCGCCCGTATCGATCAATGTCGGCACATCGCCTTTGTCATACCCGATGATTCGCAAGTCGATGCCCGATGCCTCCGACCGTACCGTCTCCAGAACGCCAGGCAGTAACACGAGTGTCGTGTAGTCGGTGCTTGCGATGCGGAAGGTCCGCTTTGCGGCCGATGGGGTGAAGGGCACGTCGACCATCGCGCCGCGCAATTCGGTCAATGCGAGCGTCACGCGCGGTGCCAATCGGATGGCACGCGGCGTTGCCTGCATGCCGCCTGCCGCACGGACGAACAGTGGATCGTCAAAGGCGTTACGCAATCGAGAAAGCGCAGCGCTTACGGCCGGTTGACGCATATCAAGGCGTTCAGCGGCCTTCGTTACGCTTTGCGTCTCGAAGATCGCTTCAAACACCACAAGCAGGTTGAGGTCTATCGTCGAGACGGTCATGCGCGCTCGGCATACTGACTATTATAGTGGCGGCATAGTAACTCTTCGACCGGAACGCTAATTCTGGGCACGTAGGAGGCGCCCATGTCCGACCATATCAATTTAGTCACCCGCTTCATCACCGATTTCCTTGGCAAGGGGGACGAAAGGGCGGGCGAAGATACGCTCGCGCGCGGCGTGCAGGCCATAACGGGGCTCAAGCCAAGTGGCCCAATCGATGGGCTTGATGAATATAAGGCAATAATCGCCGGGTTTGTGGCGGCATTCCCCGCGGCAGAGCCGCTGCAGATCGTCGATCCGTTTGAATCGGCAGATGGGACACGCGTGGTGACACGGTTTCAGTCGCGGCAGCGCCACGACAAGCCGTATTTCGGGATCGAGCCAACCGGGCGTGTCATCCTGTTCGATGAAACACATGTGACGCGCGTGGCGGATGGTCGCATCGTCGAAAATATCGTCTCCGCGACCAATCTCGAGTTCGAGATGCTGATGGCACCGGTACTGGCCCCCCTAATCCTCAAGTAGGAAAATCGAGATGCGCATCTTCGCGACCAGCAAACCGACAGCTTCGGCGACGACCGAGGAACTGATGGCTGACATGGAGGACGAGATAGCGGCGGGCCGCCGCTTCTATCGCGAGGGATTGATCGTTGAGGCCTATATGGACCCGCACTATAGCCGTACCTTCATGATCTTGGAGGCGGAGAGCGTTGAAGCGGCCAAGGCACGGTTCGACACGTATCCGCAAGTCCGGCAGGGCTTGATCGAGTTCGAATACTGGCCGCTGATCGGCATGCCAGCGGTCGCGCAGGTCCATGAGGCTGAAGGCACACCAATGCCGTTATGGTGGCCAGCCTGATGCGACCACAGCCATTTTGCTGTAACCAAAGCGGTACAAAACACTTGACATCGCAACGCTGATTTGGTACATATCAGGAACGATGCAGAATTGCGATTCGGGCCGGGGCGGCGACGCCTTCGGCCCGTTTTTGTTTTGGAGGAGTGGAGTCATGGACAGAGCGGACAGGGGCGGCAAGAACCGTCGGATTCAGGTGCGGCGGCGACCGACGGTCGAGTGGACGCCCGAGCGGCGCGCGGTATTTCTCGATCACCTCTCGGCAACGTGCAACGTCGTGCGATCGGCCGCGGCGGTGGGGATGTGGCCGGGGTCGTGCTATGCGCAACGGCGGCGCGATCCGGCATTTGCCGAACAATGGTCAGCGGCGCTGCAGGCGGGGTATGAGCATCTCGAGGCGAAGCTGCTGGCGCGGGCGCTGGGCCATGACGACTATGTTCCCGCCGACCCCGATACGGTGGTGCCCGAATTCGATACCGATGCCGCGCTCAAATTGCTGGCGCAGCGCAACCGGCTCGCCGCGCGTGGCGGCAGCGGGGGGCGGACGGACTGCGGTCCGCGCTACGTTCGCGTTCCGATCGAAGAGGTCGAGGCGGCGTTGCTGCACAAGCTCGACATGATGGCGAAGCAATTGGGGACCGCGACATGAGCGACGGAATGCGCGCCGTGTTATGGCGGCTCGCCGCGCTGCCGCCCGACCGTCGGCGTGTCGCGATTATGGAGCTGAGCGAGCCGCAGAAGCGCGAACTGCACAATGCCTGGTGGTTGTTCGAGGCGTGCCGCGTGGGTGCCGCGCCTGCGCTGGTGCGCACCGTCGTGGCGGTCGATCCGCCCGCGAGTGCGGAGGGCGATGCGTGCGGGATCGTCGCGGTGGGGCTGGGCGAGGACGGACGCGGCTATGTGCTCGAGGATGCGAGCGTGCGCGGTCTCTCTCCCGAGGTATGGGCGCGCGCGGTGGTGCGCTGTGCCACGCGGCATCGGGCCGACCGCGTGATCGCCGAGAAGAATCAGGGTGGCAATATGGTGGCGAGCGTGTTGTTCGCCGCCGATGCCGCGCTGCCGCTGGCTTTGGTGCATGCGACGCAGGGCAAGACGCTGCGGGCCGAGCCGGTGTCGCTGCTGTATGAGCAGGGCCGGGTCAGCCATGTTGGGGGGTTCCCCGATCTGGAGGACGAATTGTGCGGCTTCGTGATCGGCGGGGGGTATGACGGGCCGGGCGGGTCGCCCGATCGCGCCGACGCTTTGGTGTGGGCGCTGAGCGAGCTGTTGCTCAAGAAGCGCAAGGCGGCGCGGGTGCGGCAGTTGTGAGACGCGGCGGGGGCCGCGCGCTAGCGCCATAAGCCTTTGCGGCTTTGTGTCTTTGTGTGAGGTGGAATTTTCTCACACAAAGGCACAAAGCAAGAAGACACAAGACGGATAAAAGCCGATGCCTGCGGCGCTTTGGAGGGTTTGATGGTGCCGCGCGAATTGATCGGTCGGGCGACGATCCCCGGCGGGGACGAAATGTCGCTCTATTCGCGCGGGACCGATTTCATGATCGTGGTCGACCGCAACGAATTGATGAGCACGCGGATGAACGGTTCCGAGATCGCGCTGGCGACGCTGGCGCTGGAGCGGATCGCGGAGGTCAAGGCGCCGCGGGTGCTGATCGGCGGGTATGGCATGGGGTTTACACTGCGCGCGGTGCTCGGCGCGGTGGGTCCGGCGGCGGTGGTGACGGTGGCTGAATTGGTGCCCGAGATCATCACCTGGGCACGCGGGCCGATGGCGGCGGTGGCGGCGGGGTGTCTCGATGATCCGCGCGTTCGTCTGGTCGAGGGCGATGTCGCGGATGTCATTCGTGCGGGGGGCTATGATGCGATCCTGCTCGATGTCGACAATGGCCCGGACGGGCTGGTGCGTGCCGAGAATGACCGGCTTTATGCCCCGCGCGGGCTGTCAGCGGCGAAGGCGGCTCTAGCGCCGGGCGGCGTGCTCGCGGTGTGGTCGGCCGGGCCCGATGCGAAGTTCGTGCGGCGGTTGAACGACGCTGGTTTTGCGGTCGAGGAAGTTGCGGTGAAGGCGCGGTCGAACGGCAAGGGCCCACGCCACGTGATCTGGTTTGCGCGCGCGCGCTGAGGCGCGCGGCTTCCCACATAAAGGATAGCACAATGAAAATGTTCGGTCGCAAGGCGGCCGGGCGCGAGGAGTCGCGTCCGGCGCTCGAGTTTCGACGTGCGCGCTTCGCGTGCGGTGCCGTTGGCGATGTCCCGCTCAATTATGAGGGGCAGATGCGCGCGCTGTATCTGCGCAATGCGATTGCGCAAAGGGCCGTGCGGATGATTGCCGATGCGGTGGGGGATGCGCCGCTCTCCGCCGCGCCCGAGGTGCTGGCGCTGGTGCAGGCGCGCTCGGCTGGGCAAGCGCTGACCGCGACGGTGGCGGGGCATTTGCTGCTCCACGGCAAGCCCCTCCCCTTCAGGGGAGGGGTTGGGGGTGGGGCCTCTCCGCGACCTGCCAACGTCGAATTTGCTGCACGGCCCCACCCCAACCCCTCCCCTGAAGGGGAGGGGCTAAGGTTCGCAGGCTACGCTGCCGTGTTCGACACGGTCGACCGGGGTGGGGATGTTATCCGGGCGGGGGCGTTCGGGGCTGCACCCGCGCCGGTGCCGCTGCTGTGGCATCATCATGGGCAGCCGATCGGCGCGATCGAGCGGATTGCGCCTGATGCACGCGGGCTTCGCGTCATCGGGCGGATCGACGATCGGCGCGGTCGAGACCGACGGGCAAGCGTTCACGGCGGAACTGCGCGGGAGTGCGGCTCGGCTGGAGCGGCCGGTGGTCGAGGCGACCTCGCCCGAATGTCGCGCCGAGCTGGGCGACCGGCGGTGCCGGGTGGCGATGGCGGGGCGGCGGCGCGTCGCGCGCGTGACAACGTGTGACGAGCGCGTGGCGACGCTCGATACGACCGAGCCGAGCGGCAATGCTTACGGCGCGGGGCTGCTGCGCTGGATCGGGGGCGAGAATTCGGGGCTCGAGAGCGCGATCTCCGTGTCCGACGGCGCGCGCGTGACCCTGCGCGCCGAGCCTGCGCTGCCGGTGGCGGCGGGCGATCTGGTCGAGCTGATCGAGGGGTGTGACAAGAGTCTCGCCACCTGTGCGGCGCGGTTTGGTAACGCGGTGAATTTCCGCGGTGAGCCGTATTTGCCGGGGATCGATCTGCTCACGCGGTATCCCGGCGCATGAAGGGTGCGGCGTGCGCGGTGGCGGCCGCGCGCGGTGCGATCGGCGTGCGGTTCCGCTTGCAGGGGCGCGATCCGGCGTTCGGGCTCGATTGTGTCGGGCTGGCGGCGCTGGCGATGCGCGCGGCGGGTTTCGAAGGAGTCGTTCCGGCGGATTATGGCTTGCGTGGGGGTGATGCGGCGGGGCTGGCGGCGCGGCTCGATGCGAGCGGGTTGGTGCGTGGCGATGCGCCGCGCCCGGGTGATCTGGTGCTGTTCGAGAGTGGGCCGGCGCAGTTTCACATGGCCGTGCTTGTGCCCGGTGGGATCGTCCATGCCGATGCGGGCCTTCGCCGCGTGGTCGAGCGACCGGGCGTGCCGCCCTGGCTGATGCTCGGCTGCTGGCGCGTTATTGGGGATTGAAGGAGCAGCGCGATGGCGACTTTGGTGCTGACGACGATCGGCAGCGTGATTGGCGGGCCGATCGGCGGTGCGATCGGCGGGTTGATCGGCAATGCGATCGACCGCGACGTCCTGTTCAAGCCCAAGGGCCGCGAAGGCCCGCGGCTGACTGAACTCAAGCTGCAGACGTCGAGCTATGGCACGCAAATCCCACTTCTGTTCGGCACGATTCGGATCGGCGGGTGCGTGATCTGGTCAACCGATTTGATCGAGAGCAAGTCGAAGAGCAGTAATGGCAAGGGCCAGCCGAGCACGATCAACTACAGCTATTCGGCGTCGTTTGCGGTGGCGCTGTCGGCGCGGGCGATTATCGGGGTTGGGCGGATCTGGGCCGATGGGAAATTACTGCGCGGGAGCGGCGGGGACTTCAAAAGCGCGACCGGGTTCCGCTTGCATCTGGGCGACGAAGCGCAAGCGGTCGACCCGTTGATCGCGGCGGCGGAAGGGGCGGGGCGGACGCCGGCGCATCGCGGCATCGCTTACGCGGTGTTCGAGCATTTCCAGCTGGCCGATTATGGCAATCGCCTTCCCGCGCTAACGTTTGAGGTGATCGCCGATGCCGGACCGGTTTCGGTCGGGGCGATTGCCGCCGAAATATCGGGCGGCGCGGTTGTCGGCGATGCGGGCGGGCAAATGCTCGTCGGGTTCGCGGCAAATGGTGACAGTGTGCGCGGCGTGGTCGAGACGCTGGCAGTGGCTGGCGGTGCTTGGTTCGCGCCCGCAGGGAATGGCGTGCGGATGCGCGCTGGTCTCGCGACCGACCGGGCAATTGCCGATGGTGAGACGACGGCCATCGGATCGGCGCGCGGCAAACACGGGCGGGCGATCGCTGCGCTGGAGACCGTGCCGCGCACGGTGCTGCTGACGCATTACGACCCGGCGCGTGATTTTCAGACCGGCTTGCAGCAAGCACGGCGGCCGGGCGCCGGCACGCGGGAAGAGCGCGTCGAAATGCCGGCGGCGATCGATGCCGGGGCGGCGAAAACGATGGCGGAGGCCGTATTGTCGCGCGCCGAAGCGGGGCGCGAGCGACGTACGCTGACGCTTGGGTGGGAGTCGCTCGACGTCGCGCCGGGGGCGTGCGTGACGCTCGCGGGAGTAAGTGGTGCGTGGCGGGTGAGCGGCTGGGCGCTCGAGCAGAGCGTGCTGAGCCTGGAGTGCGTGCGGCTGGCGGCGCGGACGCTGCCGATGGATGGCAGTGCGGGACGCGCCGTGTCGGCATCCGATGTAGCAACGGGTGAAACCGTGCTCGCTGCGTTCGAAACGCTGCCGCTCGACGATGGGCTGCTCAGCGCGCCGCGCGTGACGGTGGTCGCTGCAGGGACCGCACCAGGGTGGCGACGGGCGGCGGTGTCGTACAGCATCGACGGCGAGGCGCGCTGGAGCACGCTCGGGGCGACCGCCGCGCCGGGCGTGATCGGGCGGATCGTCACCGTGCCGGGACCCTCGGGCGCGGCGATCGCCGACCGGGTGCACGGATTCGAGGTCGAGCTGGCGCATGCCGAGATGAGCTTGGCGGGAGCCGATGCGGGTACGCGCGATGCCGGGGCCAATCTGGCGCTGGTCGGGGACGAATTGGTGCAATTTGGGGTGGCTGAACAGATCGGGGTGACGCGCTGGCGCCTCTCGGCCTTATGGCGCGGGCGGCGGGCGACCGAAGCGGCGATCGGCACCCAGACGACCGGGGATCGATTCGTGCTGATCGAGGCCGAATCGGCCTTGTCCCTCGACCTTCCGCTGTCGGCGCTGGGCGGCGAGGTGCGGATTATCGCTTCGGGGCCCGGCGACATCGCGGCGCCGGCGGAGGTTCGGGTGCCGGTACGCGGCGCTTCAATCCTGCCGCTTTCGCCGGTTGGGCTGCAGTGGCACGAAATGGGCGACGGTGATGCCGCAGTGCAATGGCTGCGTCGCAGCAGACTTGGTTGGCGCTGGATCGATGGCGTCGATGCACCGTTGGGTGAAGAGCGCGAGGCGTACCGCGTGACGCTGGTGCGGGGCGATGGGGGTGCGCGAACGATCGAGACGACCACAGCGATGGTTTTGGTGACGCAAGCCGACCGCGCGGGCGGCGTGACGCTGATGGTGCGGCAAGTCGGCGCGCACGGCGAATCGGTTGCTGCGGCGATCCAGATTCCGGATTGGGCAATGTGAGGGAGAGCAAGCGTGAGCGATGAAACAAGCGTGCGATTGGGCCTGCCATTGTTGCAGAGCGGGCAGGCGCAGAAGGAATTGTCTCATAACGAAGCACTGACGCTGCTCGATTTTGCGGTCCAGCCTGTGGTCGAATCGGTCGGGGTAAACGCGCCCCCCGCCTCGCCCGTAGTCGGCGCCTGCTGGGTGGTCGGCACGACGCCGAGCGGGGCATGGACCGGGCAGGCCCAGGCGCTTGCCGGATGGAGTGAGGCGGGCTGGCGCTTCGTCGCGGCGCGCGACGGCATAGCCGCGTGGAGCCTTGCCGATGGCGCGATTGCGCGCTTTTCAGGCGGAACGTGGACCGTCGGGCGGGTCAGCGGAACGGAGGTGGTGCTGGGAGGAAATGTGGTGGTTGCTACGCGGCAAGCGGCGATCGCCGATCCCGCGGGCGGCAGCATCACGGACGCGGCGGCACGTGCCACGATTGCCGCAATTCTTGCTGCACTGCGAACACACGGACTGATCGCACGCTGACCCCGCGCGACCGACGAGCACTTCGCCGCTTGGCTGTGGCCGATCGGCCACAGCGCATGTATTTGTGCGCTTGCGTGGAAACCAAGCTTTGGGTAGGGAGTTAGCGCTGTCCGAGTGACAACCAGAAGAAGGGGATTTTTATGCGGAAGCTTGCCGTTGCTATGGCGCTTGCCTCCACTGCTCTCGTCGCCACACCAGCCCTCGCACGCGATAATTCGTGGTACGTGGGCGTCGAAGGTGGCGCCATGGTCGTGGAAGACATTAAGTTTGATATCGGCACCGTTAAGGCCGCTGGTACCGTCGATCACAATTACGGTTACGATGTCGATGGCGTAATTGGTTACGACTTGGGTCGTTTCCGGCTCGAAGCCGAAGTCGGTTACAAGGCTGCAACGATCGACGCGTATCGTACGTCGGTTGGGACGCCAGTGCTCAACTCTCTTGGCCGTCCGGCAACGTTGGTACCGGGGACCTATGATTATGCCGGTGGCCGCAGTTCGGCGCTGAGCTTCATGGTCAACGGCCTCATCGATTTCGGTGATGACGATGGCATCCAGGGCTTTGTCGGCGGTGGTGTCGGCGTTGCCCGCGTGAAGGTGCAAGCGCAGCTCAATACCCGTCAGAACTTCCTCGATGATAGCGACACAGTGTTCGCTTATCAGGGTCTGGCTGGCGTGCGTGCGCCGATCACGAAGCATATCGATGCAACTTTGAAGTATCGTTTCTTCACTGCGGACAACGTCAAGTTGGTCAACGTGGCAGGGACGTCGTTCAACGGTAAGTTCCGTACGCACAGCCTGCTTGGTGGCCTGACCTACAATTTCGGTGAGCCAGCGGCACCACCGCCACCGCCGCCGCCGCCGCCCCCGCCACCGCCGCCGCCGGAGCCTACCCCTCCGCCGCCGCCGCCTGCTCCGGTTTGCTCGCCTGGTCCGTTCATCGTTTTCTTCGAATGGGACAAGTC
Source organism: Sphingomonas psychrolutea (assembly GCF_014636175.1). Classification (GTDB taxonomy): domain Bacteria; phylum Pseudomonadota; class Alphaproteobacteria; order Sphingomonadales; family Sphingomonadaceae; genus Sphingomonas; species Sphingomonas psychrolutea. The sequence goes on from NZ_BMDW01000024.1 coordinate 15,335, forward strand.
CGACGTTACGCCTGAGGCAGCAGCCATTCTGGACGGCGCGATTGCGCAGTATCAGAATTGCGGCAGCGCAAAGGTCATGCTGGCCGGTCACGCCGATAAGTCGGGTTCGCCTGCTTACAACGTAGGCTTGTCGCAGCGTCGCGATGACTCGGTTCAGGCGTACCTGACCGCGCATTCGATCCCGGCTGGCGTCATCACCTCGGAAGCGTTCGGCGAGAGCCGTCCGCGCGTCGAGACTGCCGATGGCGTCCGTGAGGTCCAGAACCGTCGCGTCGAAGTCACCTACGGTCCGGGTTCGGGCAACTAAGTCCGACCCGACCTAGTGTCGAAAAATTGGGGAGATCAGCCATGGCTGGTCTCCCCTTTTTCGTGGGAGTGGTACGACGCTCCCGATCTTCGTTCCGTTCTTGATCGCACCCTCCCGGCGCGATCATGTTGCAGCGCACACAGGGCTGGCATTTGCGAAGTGATCGGTTAGAGCGAGCGGCAACTCTGGGGCCGGCGATCCGAAAGACGGAGCGCCGACCTTTGGCGAGGTGAAGGGAGCATCATGCGAATTACAATGATCGGCTCGGGCTATGTCGGCCTGGTATCTGGCGCATGCTTTTCGGATTTCGGGCATGACGTGATTTGCGTCGACAAGGATGCGGGCAAGATCGCCGCGCTCGAAGCAGGCAAGATGCCGATCTTCGAGCCGGGGCTCGATACGCTGGTCGCGGCCAACGTTGCCGCCGGCCGGCTGAAGTTCACGACCGATCTCAAGGCGGCGGTCGCTGGGGCCGATGCGGTGTTCATCGCGGTCGGCACCCCCTCGCGGCGCGGCGATGGCCATGCCGATCTGACCTATGTCTTTGCCGCCACGCGTGAAATCGCCGAGGCGATCGACGGGCCGGTGGTCATCGTGACCAAATCGACCGTGCCGGTAGGGACCGGCGACAAGGTCGAGGAAATCCTGAAGGAGCTGGCGGGCGATTTCCCGATCGCGGTCGTCTCCAACCCTGAATTCCTCCGTGAGGGTGCCGCGATCGGTGACTTCAAACGTCCCGACCGGATCGTCATTGGCACCGAGGATGCGCGCGCGCAGCAAGTGATGCGCGATGTCTATCGCCCGCTCTATCTCAACGAGAGCCCGATCCTGTTCACCGGGCGGCGCACATCCGAGCTGATCAAATATGCTGCCAACGCATTTCTCGCGACCAAGATCACCTTCATCAACGAAATCGCCGATTTGTGCGAAGCGGTCGGCGCGAATGTGCAGGACGTATCGCGCGGCATCGGGCTCGACAACCGGATCGGCTCGAAGTTCCTGCATGCCGGCCCCGGCTATGGCGGGTCGTGCTTCCCCAAGGATACGCTCGCGCTGCTCAAGACCGCCGAGGATTATGAAACCCCGGTGCGGATCGTCGAGGCGGTGGTGCAAGTCAACGACACGCGCAAGCGCGCGATGGGGCGCAAGGTAATCACCGCGCTGGGCGGTGACGCAAAGGGCAAGACCGTCGCGGTGCTCGGCCTGACCTTCAAGCCCAATACCGATGACATGCGCGACGCGCCGAGTCTGGCGATTGTGCAGAGCTTGCTCGATGCTGGTGCTGCCGTGCGCGCGCATGACCCCGAAGGCATGGAGATCGCCAAGGGCATGATGCCCGAAATCGCCTACTGCCACGACGCCTATGAAGCGGCGGCGGGTGCGGATGCGGTCGTGATCGTGACCGAATGGGACATTTACCGCGCGCTAGACCTCAAGCGGCTTGCGGGCACGATGGCCGCACCGGTGATGGTCGACCTGCGCAACGTCTATCGCGCAAGCGACGTGGAAAAAGCAGGGTTTGCGTATAGCTCGATCGGGCGGTGACTTGCCGCCCTTTTCCTTCGGGAAAGGGGATCAGGCGTCTGCACTCTCGGCAAGCGCCTGCGCCAACCACCCCGGTATGATCGCATCCCCGAGCGCCTCGATGCGGCGGAGTTCAACCATCAGGCCAAGTTCGGGATAGGTTGCGCGGGTGCGGGCGCCGGGTTCGGTCACCGGCGCGACCATCAGGCGCCGGTTTACTTTGGCGCGGTGGTGCATTCGGGCGGTGTTTTCCTGCCCGACGTAACAGCCTTTGGTGAAGCTGACGCCGTTTAACTCGCGCGCGTTGGTCTCGAGCCAAAGCGTCTGGTCGCTGCCAAGTTCAGCGATGCCCTCGGCAACGCCGAGCGACAATCGGTGCACGTGCCAGCCGCTGGCGGGTTCGCCGGACTCGCCGAGCCAGCGATAGCCGAGCGCGGCAAGGCGCGGATCGGGGACGCCTTTGCCTGGTTCAAGCGACCAGTGCACCGTCCTGCCGGTACGCTCGATCGTAATCGCGCGGCGCAGGCGGTAAAGCGTCAGGCGGCGGGCGAGGGCGTCGGCGACGCTAGCTTCGCAATCGATCAGGAGTGTGTGGCTGGCCGGGTCGTTATCGTCCGCCCACAGGATGAAATCGAACAGTGCCTTGCCCTGCGGGGTAAGCAATCCGCCATATTGCGGTGTGGCCGGGGTGACGCTTGCGGTGTCCTGCGTGACGAGGCCCTGCAGAAATCCGCGCGGATCGTCGCCGGACACACGGAGCACAGCGCGATCGGATAGGGTGGTTGCGGCCATGCACTCTAGCTAGGCGCGGCACCTGGCACCCGCAATGGGGCGGCTGGCGATTCTCCCGAGCGCGCGCTAGGCAGTGCCGATGACCGAACGCCTGACGATCCGCCGCCCTGATGACTGGCATGTGCATTTGCGCGACGGCACGATGTTGCGCGCGGTTGTGCCCTATACCGCGCGCCAATTCGCGCGCGCGATCGTCATGCCCAATTTATCCCCGCCGGTGACGCGGATCGCGGGGGCGGAGGACTATCGTGCGCGGATTTTAGCGGCGGTACCTGCGGGGACCGACTTCACGCCGCTGATGACCTGTTATCTGACCGATGCTGCCGATGCCGCGGAAATCGCACGCGGCTTTGCCGACGGTGTGTGGGCTGCGTGCAAGCTGTACCCGGCGCATGCGACGACCAATTCCAGCCACGGCGTGACCGATATCCGCGCGCTGAACACCGTGCTTGAGACGTTGCAACGGATCGGTATGCCGCTGTTGATCCACGGCGAGGTGACAGACCACGACATCGACATTTTCGATCGCGAGGCGGTGTTTATCGAGCGCACACTCGCGCCGCTGGTGCGCGATTTTCCGGCTCTGAAAATCGTGTTCGAACACATTACCACTGCGGAGGCGGTTGATTTTGTCAAAGCGAGCGGCCCGTCGGTCGCCGCGACGATCACGCCACAGCACCTCCACCTCAACCGCAATGCGCTGTTCGACGGCGGGCTTCGCCCGCATGCCTATTGCCTGCCAGTGGTGAAGCGCGAGCGGCACCGGCTGGCGGTTCGCGCAGCCGCGGTTTCGGGCGCACCCGGCTTTTTCCTGGGCACCGACAGTGCCCCACACGAGATTGGCCGCAAGGAGGCGGCGTGCGGCTGTGCCGGAATTTTCAACGCGCCTTATGCGATCGAAAGCTATGCGGCGGTGTTCGACGAGGAGGGCGCGCTCGACAAGCTTGCGGGCTTCGCGTCCGAACATGGCCCGCGTTTTTATGGCTTGCCACTCAATGCGGACACGGTGACGCTCGAGCGCGGCGGGGTGCAGGTGCCCGAGCGGGTCGGTGCGGGCGAGACGGCGGTGGTGCCGTTTCATGCCGGGGAAACGCTCGCTTGGCGGCTGGTCGATCCAGCGTAAACCTGGGACTCACTTCGGATCGGTGAAGCGCTTGACCTTGACCGGGAGGTCCTTCCCTTTGGTGCGGCGCGAGGGAACCTGTACCGGGTGCTTCTTTTTCCACTGCGCGAAGGTCATCGGGCCATCGGGGGTGTCGATGATCGTGTCGTCAATGCTCATGCGCGCACTCTCCGGGGCTTGAATGGCCAGTCGATGACCGTACCGGCGAACAACGCCCACCACACGATCACAGGTTGAAACGCCAGCCGCGGGATATGGTACCACAGGCTTAGGCCGCCAGTGCCATGCGTGAGATAGTCGAGCGCGTGCTTCACATTCGCCGGATAGACACACACTGCATAGGCCGCGAGTCCCATCCCCGCCCACCAGCGCAGGCGCGGCACGAACAGGCCGATCGCACCCGCCACTTCGCACAGCCCGGTGATGAGGATGACTTGCGGGGCGTAGGGGACCCAGGCCGGCATGATGCCGAGGAAGGGGGCGGGCTTAAGGACGTGCAGCGCGCCGGCCAGGAGATAGGCGGCGGCGAGGAGCACGCGGAGCGTTTGACGGGTGGGGGTTAGCGGCATTGGAGCAGCGTAGCGCGTGTGCAGGACGCGGGCAAAGCCCGCGTCGTCAGCCGGGCTAAAGCCCGCTGGCCGGGCTTGCGCTGGTCGCGCCGACTGCGTCGCGCGGCGCCGCGCCCTAAAACGGGAACCACTTCGATTTGTGGCTGAACTTCATATAGCCGATGTTCACGCCCTGCCGCCAGCCGACGCCGAGTCGGATCGGGATCAGCACCGTATTGCCGCGCCGCAAATAGGTCGCGGCGAATCCGCCGACGAAATAAAGCCGCCCCTCGGCTGCGGGGAAACGGTGAAACAATTCCTCCGTATCATACAGGTTGTAGACCAATACGAACACCTTGTTGGCGTCCCCGCCAAGATCGAACCCGACCGACGGACCAGTCCAATAGACTGGTTGCTGACCCTCGACCTTGTGGAACAGCGTGCCGTTGCCGTAGCGCAGACCAACGACGACCGCACCCGACCCCTCCCGGCCGGCAATATAGGCATTGGGGCGACCCTGTTCCTTGAGCGTCCGCTCGAGAATCCCGGCCAGACCCGACGCGCCCTTGCCGAACGTGGTCTCGGCTGCGCGCAGCAATTCCTGCTGCTGAAACGTCTGGCTCGCCGCCGATTCGGCATCGGCCCCGTCCCGCGCGATCGTCTGGGCGCTTTGCTCCCCCGGCGGTGCGGGCGCTGGTGCCGGTCCGGAGGGAACCGGTTCGTTCGATTGCGGTGCGTCGGGGTAGCGCCGGACGTCAGGATCGGTCGGCGCGGCAGATTGCACCGCGGGATAACTGGTCTGTGGCGCGCGGGGCGTGCCGCGCGCGCGCAAATCGGCGTCGATCGCCTGATTGGGATCGATCGTGCGCACCTGTTGCGCGGCAAGCGGCACACTCGCCGTCATAATTGCAACGGCGAGCATCACGCCCGCTCTTGCAAATCCTGTCGCTGACCGCCGCATTATCGTCTCCCCCGGAACTGAGGGACCGACGGTAGCGCCGCACAGCCTGTCCCGACAATGAACGGCGCGACCAAGCGAGTCGATTTCGCGCCAAGCGCCTTTGTCATGCGTGGTTGATCAAGGGCGCAGGCGCGGCTATAGCCGCGTTTCGCTGTGATCCGGAGACGTGGGTGAGTGGCTGAAACCAGCGGTTTGCTAAACCGCCGTGGGGGGTTTACTCCCACCGAGGGTTCGAATCCCTCCGTCTCCGCCAAAAGCCATTGATTTAATTTGATTTTTCGACAGATAAAGGGCCGGCAACCCGGTTAGCGACCCGGTTTTCCGCGTGGAACGGTGCGGCGAACTGTGGGCTCTCTCGGATGAATTGAGCTAATAGCCCTCAAAACGCGCCCGTCCGCGTTACTGCGCTGGATCGTGGGACGGCGCGTGTGCGGACAGGAGCGCCACGCCCGCAATTTTGCGCTTAGAGAGATCCTAATCAACGGGGACCTCCTCCCTCCCGCTCCGCCAAAACCTATTGAAATTATTGATTTTTTTCTGAAATTGTCCGGCGCGTCCGGGTCTCCGTCCGGGTCTTTGAAGCGGATTTCTGCGAACTGCTGCGACCAGCCGTGAACAGGCTGCGACGAAACGCCGAGGTGAAGGACGAGGTTCTGTGCGGCATCGGTGGTGTCTGGGTGTCTACGGGCAACTAACACAGGCCACGAAACCAGAATTCTCACCGCTCGCCGGGAAGCTCCCGCGCGCGTGCCTTGGGGCCGCGCCGAACGAAAAGCAGCACCATCGCGAGGAGCGCGAAGGCCCCGCCGACGAAGAACGTCGCATCGGCACCGAACCTGTCCCAAACGACGCCCGCAATGACGCTTGCAAGCAGCATTGTGAACCCGGTCGTGAGATTGAACAGCCCGTAGGCCGAGCCCCGGAGTTCCGGCGCCGAATTGTCTGCAACGAGCTTGGCGAATAGCCCTTGCGTCAACGCCATATGGGCTCCCCACAAACCGATCCCGACAAATGCCCCACCGATGCCGTGCAATATTGCCAGTGCGAGGTCGGCAAATATCAGGCAGGTCATGCCTGCCGCGAGAATGGCGCGCGCCGATACGCGATCGGACAATTTTCCAGCGGGATAGGCGCCCAGTGCGTAGATGATATTCATGGCAACAAGCACCAGCGGCGCCAGCGCGAGCGGCAGGCCCTCCGCATTTGCCTTCAGGATCAGGAAGGCCTCGCTGAATCGCGCGAGCGTGAAGACGACGCCGACGAACACGAGTTCCCAGAACGGGCGCGCCAGCCGCTTGAGGTCGACAAACCGGATCGGCGGTCGAACGGGCTCCCCGTCACCAATGGGCTTGGCGTCCTCAATGCCCACAACCACGAGCAGAACTGCAATGGCCGCTGGAATGGTCGCGAACCAGAAGACTGATCGGATGTCGTTGGTGAAAACTACCATCAGGCCAACGGCAAGCAGCGGACCCGCAAACGCACCAATCGTATCGAGCGACTGACGTAGCCCGAAGGCTTTGCCTCGAATCTCGGCCGGCGTGACATCGGCGACCAGCGCATCGCGCGGGGCGCCGCGCAATCCCTTGCCGATCCGATCGGCGAAGCGGGCGCCGAGCACGACAGGCGCGGTACCGGCGAGCGCGAACAGCGGCTTGGTCAGCGCCGCGAGCCCATACCCCATCAGGATCAGCGGACGACGCTTGCCGATGCGATCCGAAATATAGCCCGAAAACACCTTTGTGATCGAGGCGGTCGCTTCGGCAACACCGTCGATTGCGCCGACGATGGCGACGCTGACACCAAGCGTCGTCGTAAGAAACAGCGGCAGGAGCGCATGGATAATTTCGGACGACAGATCCATGAACAGGCTGACGAACCCCAGCATCCAGACTGTCCGGGGCACTGCCGTGACGAGTGGCTTCATGCCTGGGCCACCTTGTTCTGCTCGGGGCCGAACCGCCCGAAGGCAAGCGCCAGCGTCGGCAACGCCAGCAGGTTGAGCACCATCGACGTCATCAGGCCGCCAAGGATGACGACTGCCATTGGGCCTTCGACCTCGCGACCGGGATCGCCCATGCCGACCGCGAGCGGGAGCAGCCCAAGCGCGGTGACGAGCGATGTCATGACGATCGGCACCAGCCGGTCGCTTGCGCCCTCCATCGCCGTGGCCGCGTTCCAGTCGCGCCCGTCGATCGCGACCAGATGTTCGAAGTGCGAAATCATCATGATCGAATTGCGTAGCGTAATGCCGGCAAGTGTCACGAACCCGATCAGCGCGCCGAGCGACAACTGGCCTCCTGTCAGCAGAACGGCGAGGACGCCCCCGACCATGGCGAAGGGCAGATTGGCGAGCACCAGCAGGAGATTGCGCCAATTGCGCGTCACGACCGACAGCAGCAATATGATTCCGACGGCCGCGATCAGCGTGTTGACGAGCAGTTCGCGGCGGGCGTCGGCCTGGGCCTGGGCGGTCCCGGCGAACGCGACATAGGTTCCCGCCGGAAGCTTTACGTTGGCGGCAATCCGCGCCTTCGCTGCTGCGACAAAGCCGGCGACGTCGCTGTCCGCAACATTGGCAGTAATCGTCTGGACGCGGCGAGCCCCTTCGTGGCGCACCAGATAGCGGCCCGACGAGGGGACGATGTCGGCGAGTTGTGACAAGGGCACAAACGTGCCTCCAGGCGTCCTGATCGGCAGCGTGCCGATACTTGACGGATCGTCGCGATTGACGCGGTCGATCAGCGCGATCACGTTGAACGCCCGGTCGCCTTCATAAACTTGGCCCACGATGTTGCCCTGATAGGCGGTGCTGACCGCGTCGAGCACCTCTACTGGGTTCAGTCCCCAGCGTTGGAGATTGGCAGGGCGCAGCTTGATCCCGAGTTGCGGCAGGCCGGGCGGGGCCAGCAACTGGACATCGGCAGCGCCGGGAATCCCCTTCAGGATGGCCGCGATCTGCGCCGCCTTCGCGTCGAGCGTGTCGAGGTTGTCACCGTAGATATTGACCGCGACCGGTGCGGTCGTGCCCGACAGCGTCTCCTCGACGCGTTCGGTCAGAAACGTCTTGAGCGACATATTAGCACCCGCGAAGCCGCTGAGCGCTTTGTTGATCCGGCCCTGGACAGCTTCGCTTTCCTCGCCGCCAAGCGGCACGAGGTCGATATCAAATTCGCTGTAATGCGGCCCCCAGATATCATCCGATTTCTGCGCGCGGCCGACACGCTGCGATACCGAGCGGACTTCCGGGATGCGCCGGAGCGCCTGCGTGACCCGCGCGCCGAGATCGAGCGACTGGTCGAGCGAGGTGCCGGGTGCCGCCGACATGTGGAGAATGAAGTGCCCCTCCTTCAGCTCCGGGATGAAGCTCGTCGAGAAAAACGGCAGCGCAGCGCAACCGACCAGAATGAGGACCGTCGCACCAATGATGACGGCCTTCGTGCGTCCGATGATCGGCGCGAGGAGCGCTTCGTAACGCTTGCGGCTGAACCGCGAGACCGGCGGGTCGTCGGTCTCGTGATGCTGGCCGGACAGCCACATCATGCCGAGCGCCGGCGTGACGGTGAGCGCGACCAGCAGCGAGGCGAGCACGGCGAGAATATAGGCGATCCCGAGCGGCGCGAAGAGCCGGCCGGCGAGCCCCGACAGCGCAATGACCGGCAGGAAGACGAGGATAACGGCGAGCGTCGCATAGACGACCGCGCTACGTACCTCGAATACGGCGTCGATCACGACATTCGCTCTCGGACGCGGCGCATCGAGCGACCGGTTCTCGCGCAGGCGCCGGACGATATTCTCGACGCCGATGACCGCGTCGTCGACGACCTCGCCGATCGCGATGGCGAGGCCGCCCAGCGTCATCGTGTTGAGCGTGATCCCGAAGCGAGAAAGCAGCAAGGTCGCGGTCAGCAGCGACAGCGGGATGGCAGTGCAAGCGATCGCGGCGGTGCGCAGGTTGAACAGGAACAGGAAGAGCACGACGACAACCAGGATGCCGCCGAGCAGCAGCGAGTGCTGGATATTGGAAAGCGCCGTTCCGATGAAATTGGCGGGGCGGAACAGGTTCTCGTGCAGCACGATGCCCTGGGCCGCCAGCGCCGGCTTGAGGTCCGCCAGAGTGGCATCGACCGCTCGTGTCACCGTCAGCGTGTCGGCGCCATATTGCTGCGCGATGTTGATGATAACGCCGGGCTTGCCCATGATGCCTGCGGCGCCGATCGGCGGTTCGGGGGCCTCGACCACGTCGGCGACATCGCCCAGCGTCACCCGGCCGGTTGGCGACGACGAGACGATGGTCCGCGCAAGGCCTTGCGGGTCGAGGACCTGGCCCTCGCTAGCGAGCACGATCCGTTGGTTTTTCGTGTCGATCACGCCAGCGCCGCGCAGGCCCGTCGCGTTGCGGGCCGCCGAGAGCACATCGTTGGTCGCAACGCCGTAGCGGAGCAGCCGATCAGGATGGATCTGGATCTGGATCGAGCGCGTCTCGCCACCGAACACGGTCGCATCGGCAACGCCGGGGACTGCGAGCAGGCTGCGGCGGATCGTCCATTCCGCCGTGGTGTGAAGCGCCATCAGCGACTGCCGCTCGGACGTCAGGCCGAAGACAAGAATGGTGCTGGTGGATGTGGTGAGCGGGGTCAATGTCGGTGCGGCAACGCCTTGAGGCAGCGACTGCGCCGCCGATGCCAGCCGCTCGGAGGCGAGTTGCCGGTCGAGATAGATGTCGCTGCCGGGCGCGAACACCAAGGTGATCGCCGACAACCCCTGAATCGAATTCGAACGGACCGCATGGATGCCGGGCAGGCCGGTGACGACGGCCTCGATCGGCCGCGTGACGAGCAGTTCGACCTGTTCAGGCGACAGCCCTGGCGCTTCGGTCTGGATGCCGACCTGCGGCGGCGCGAACTCTGGATAGACGCCATATTCGGCGCGCTGCAGGCTCAAGACGCCATAGGCGACCAGGAGACAGGCGAGCGCGACGACGATGCCACGGAAGCGCACCGCAAAGCCGATCAGAGCGGCTTGCGGTCCTTTTGAATGTTCCACGCTCAATCCCCGTCGCTCTCGGTCGGCGTCTGGCTCTTGAGTTCCTCAGACAGGAGAAGCTGCGCGCCCCGTATCGCGGCAGGTGTACCAGGGGGCACATCATGGACGACATAGCTCCCCGCCGGGTCGCGTTGCTCGGTGGAGACCGGCACCCGCACGAATGCGCCGTCGGGCCGGCGGCGATAGATCCAGTTCCTGCCCTGCCAGCTCACGATGGCGGATGCGGGCACCGTTGTGCCTTGGGCACGGCTGCCGGTTGCGAACTGGGCGGTGACGCTCATCCCCGGCACCAGGCCGCTCGATCCGGGAAGGATGTAATAGGCACCTCGGCCCGGCACGCGCGGATCGACACGCGCGGCGGCGCCAATCAGCCGTGCGGATGCGCGGACGCCGCCGTCCCCTTCGACGAGCATAGTCGGTGGTGGCGCTCCGGCGCCAGGCGGCAACGCGACCTGTAGCAGAAGGGACCGGCGGCTAACGATCGCATCCACCAGCGCGGAGCCCGGCGTCAGCGCCGGTCCGAATTCCTGGCGCGCGCTGGCAAGCGCGGTTGCGGCCTGGACCTGCGCCGCATTGGCGCCTGCCTGGTCCGCGGCATAGGTCGCCTGCGCTGCTTGAAGCTGCGCGAGGGAGGCGTTCTGCGCATCCGCGTACAAAAGGCGGGTTCGGACAAGGCTTGCCTTGGAGGCGCTCGCACGCGCTCGCGCGGCGGAAACCTGTGCAGCGCCCACCGCCCAGGCATTGGCAAGGTCGGTCAAGCGGGCCGTGTCGACGACGGTTGCGAACACAGGCACCGTCGTCGCGCCATCGCTCGCCGCGAGCCGCCCGGTGACAATTCCGCTACGGGCGAGTGTCGCGGCATCGAGCCGCAGGACCGTCTGGCCGTCATCGGTGAAGACGCGCTGCGGCGTCGCCACCGGCCGCTCGCGATCGGCCTCGGCGCTCGCTTCCGTGCGCGCCGCGCCAATAGCCCAGATCGCGGCCGCGATCAGTCCAATGCCGATGGCGACAGCGAAGATCATTCGAAGCCGTGGCGTGATCGTCATGGCGCTGTCCTGCTGCTGCTGCTGGTGGTCGGCGGCAGCGCCGCCGTGAAGATCGGGACGCGCAAGGCGTCTTCGAGCTGGCCCAGTGCCGTCCGCTGCGCGGTAAGGGCTTGCAGCCGGGCATCCTCACCCGCCGCATATTCGATCTCGCCCATCAGCAGCGTGACATGGTCGATCGCGCCTGCGCGAAAGACGCGGGCGTTGAGCGCCTTGCGGTCGGCCTGTTGCGCGGCGAGCGCGTTCGCCGCGCCAAGGCTCGCACTGGCGGTTCGGTAGGCAGCGATAGCGCGGTCGATGTCACCGATGACCTGTGTCTGGAGCGCTGTGAAATTGGCTGCTGCCTCGCGGCGGCGCGCTGCGGCTTCCGTGATCGGGCCACCGTTGGCATTGAAGATCGGCAGATCGGCCTGGATGCTCAACGCGAACTTGTTATCGCCCTGGTCATATTGATAGCCCGGGCCGATCGCGATGTTGGGAAAGCGGTTCGCGAGCTGAAGTTTCAGCGCTGCTTCACTGGCAGCGTAACGGGCAAGGCTTGCCTGGATGTCGCTGCGCGTGGTCAGCGCGGTCCGGCGCAAAGTGGCGAAATCGGTCGGTAGGGGGGCATCCGTGATGGCGGCGTAATCCAGCCGGATGCCATCAAGGGCGCGCACCGGAACGCCGATCGCGGTGGCGAGCGACACCCGCGCGTCGGCGACATCGCGCGCCGCGTCTGAGACCGCCAGGACCGCCGCGTCGCGGCTGGCGCGCTCGCGGCCCGCATCGAGCGAGGATGCCTCACCCACAGCAAGGCGGCGCTCGACGAAGCGGGTCAAGTCGATTTGGAGATCGCGGCGCTCAGCGACCAGCGAGGCGCGCCGTTCGGCGCTCCACAGCGCCAGCATCGCCGCGCGCACCCGACCGCGAACCTGCCAGCTCGCGCTATCGACGTCGAACCGCGCCGCCTCGGCCAGCGCCTTCGCCTCGCCGGTTCGTGCCTCACGCTTGCCGAACAACTCAAGCAGCAGGTTGACCGCCGTCCCGATCGTCCAGGCGGTCGGGTTCGCGTTGGTCGCGTTGAACTGAGGGGTCAGGTTGAATGACGGATTGGGGCGCTGCGCCGCCGTTCTGATGGCTGCCTCCGCCACGGCAAGCCGCGCATCGGCAACTTCGATGTCGGAATGAAAAAAGACCGCGGCAAGCGTGAGGCGGTGTAGATCCCAGGGATCCGTTGGTGCTGCGGCGGCGTCGGACGCGGTGAGAAATGCCTGCAGTCTCGGATCATTCAACGAGCGGGCGTCCAGCGTGGCTGCGTTGATCTCCGGAACCAGGGGCCTCGACGGTACGGATGCGCAGCCGGTCAACAGGATGGTCAGGAAAATTACCGCCCTGTGTCTATCTTTCCTCCTGTGCATACCCGCCCGCATTGTGTCCGCATTCCCCGATCGCTGGAGGGGAGCTATCGGAGCCCAAGCTGACGCGAGGCTGACGGCATGTCAGATTGTCGATGTTTGGTGGGCGAGCCACGCGCCCATCGGGTAGTGTCTCAGGTTGAGTTTACCTGCCACCAGCGACGGAACGCGACGATCGACCAAATGCCCTCGACCAGGCCAAATGGCCAAGCGCCTTGCATGAAGCCATAGGCTGATCCGGCGATGCAAGAAAATGCAAAGGCGAGAATCCACCAGCGCGACCTGTTTTCCATGGCATAGCAGAGCAGCATCGCGGAGACAGCGAAGAGGCCAAACCATGTCAAGCCATCCATGTGCATGTCAGGTTGCCTTTTCTCATATGGCCCGCGCTTCGTCGGTGTCGGCGCGGCTGCATCGATCCGCGCCACAATCGTCGTGCTTGCGCCAAGCGTATAGGACGCGGTGCCGGGCTGCGACACGAGTCTGCGCCTGATTTGAAACCGTGCGCTACCGCCGCCGTCAGCCTCGCGTCAGGTCTGTGGTACAGGTGGTGGCTGGCGGACACGGAGTCGGAACATGAGAGTGCTGCTCGTTGAGGATAATCGCGCGATGCGCGAGACGATCACCGAGCATCTGAGGATTTGCGGATTCGCGGTCGATCCGGTCGGCCGGGGCGAAGAGGCGTTGGCGGCCGCGGCGGTCGCGGCCTATGACGCGGTCATTCTCGATCTTGGCCTGCCGGACATGGACGGCGTGGACGTCCTGCGGGAACTACGGAACTCTCGCGGCCCGCACACGCCCGCCCTCATCCTGACCGCGCGTGATGGAATTGCGGACCGGGTCGGCGGTCTCGATGCCGGGGCAGACGATTATATCCTCAAGCCATTCGATCTCACCGAACTCGAAGCGCGATTGCGCGCCGTCCTCCGACGGCCAGGCACGCGGCGCGCCGTCATCTATCATTACGGCGACCTCTCGTTCGATCCTGCCTCGCGATCCGCCGCGGTCGTGGACACCGCGCTGGACCTGACACGCCGAGAGGCTTCGGTTCTTGAGGAGTTGATCCGTGCCGGCGGGCGAATCGTCGTGAAGGATGCGCTCGAGGAGCGCGTCTATGGCTTCGATGATGACGTCGGTTCCAACGCCCTGGAGGCTTCGGTCTCGCGGCTGCGGCGCAAGCTTCTGTCCGCCCGATCCGGTGTGCGGATCGAGGCGGCGCGCGGCATCGGCTATCGCTTGCAGCCGGGGGTGGGGCTTTGAGCCGATCGCTCGGCAGCCTTCGCGGGCGGCTCGTCGCCGGAATGCTGCTCATGTTTTCGCTTGGACTTGGTGGAGCTTTTGCGCTGGACCCGCTCGATCGCCAGGCTCAGGCGATCGCCGGAAGAGACGTCTTCCTCTTCCAGGACCCTTATCAGGACGTCCTGATACTGCTGGTGTACAGCGCGGGCGCGATCCTGCTGATTTGGCTCGTGAGCGGTTGGAGCCTTCGACACCTTGCCTCGGCCTCGCGCGAAGCCGCGGTCGTTGGACCAGGGAACCCGGGCGCCCGCATCTCGACGAAGCGCCTTCCCGAAGAGGTTCGCCCGCTGGTGGGCGCTATCAACGGCGCCCTTGATCGGCTGACGGAGGCTTATCAGGCCGAGCAGCGCTTCGTCGCCGATGCCGCGCACGAACTGCGAACCCCGCTCGCCGTGCTCAGCCTCCATCTCCAGCGCGCGAAGCTGGGAGGAACGCTCGACTGGGGCACGATCGACCATGACGTCGAACAGCTGAACAAACTCGTCGGCCAACTGCTCGATCTCGCCCGCAAGGAGCATGCCCGCCAGACGAAGGTCGCGAGCGCTCGGCCCGTTATCAATCTCTCACGCCTGGCGCGCGAGGCAGCCGCAGCAGTTTTCCCGCTGGCAGACCAAGCAGGCCGGTCGCTCGATGTGGACTTGCCCGACAACCTCGCGGTGAGAGGCAGTTCGGAGGATTTGTACGACATGATCCGCAACCTTCTCGACAACGCGCTGATCCACGGACGTGGTGAAATACGATTGGTCGCGGGCGTGGAGATTGGTGTCGGCAATGAGCGACTGGCTTACATCTCAGTGAGTGACGAAGGGGCCGGCGTGCCGGAGGCGCTTGGTGACACCGTGTTCGACCGTTTCCGCAAGGGCAGTCCCGATAGCATCGGCCATGGCCTTGGCCTCGCGATTGTCCGGGAGATCGCTCGCGGCCACGATGGAAATGTGGCGTTCGAGTCGGGGAAGCCATGCCAGATTAGGGTGGTACTGCCAATGGCCAACGAAGCGATCCAAGCCTAGCGCATGGCTACGAAGCTTGGGCGTGCGTCCGTGAGGAGGGCGATTCGTTCGATCGGTGAGTGTGTTTGCCGGTACTGACCCGCGAATGCAGCGATATGAACATCGCCGCCGCGTCAGGGCTACGTACATGTCGTTGCGTCTCACCCCTCATTGGCCTATTTGATTACATCAGTGAAACGTGCGCTTTATCTCTTTCTCCTTCTGGGAGCCCTGATCGGCCTGTTCGGCCAGGCGGTCGCTTATGCGTCCGTCCCGCCTGCGGTCTCCGCGCCGATGGCGATGTCGGGGATGAACGACCCAGGCATGTCCGAAGACTGCATGAAGATGATGGCGCAGCAACAACAGCCCGCGCAGAAACCCTGCAAGGGTATGACCTTGGCGTGCATCGCCGCGATGGGCTGCGTCGTTCCCATGGCCGTTCGCAATGACGCACCGGCGCTTGCGGCGCGCCCGGCCGATCCGTCCCTGGCCTTCTGGCCGACCACCACTGTCCTTCGTGGCAGTGATCTTACTCCCGAACCGGAACCACCCACTCTCCTTGGCTGATCGAATCCGGCCGTCCGGCTGGCAGGATCGGTGCGCGTATCGCGCACCGGAATATCCTGTCTGACCTGCGGCCACTCTACGATTATCCCCAAAGGAATAGTGTCATGAAGACGTTCAAAATCGCCGCCGCCATCGTTGCGGCGTCCATCTCCGCATTCACCATCGCTCCCGCGTTCGCGCAGGGCTTCGCATCCGGCCAAGCTCAGGGGCACTATGAGTGGCAGCGGGCTCCGCAATATGGGCCGCGTGCACCGTTACAGGCGCCGCAGCGTGTCTGGGTGCCTGATGCCACGCAGGTAGCAAGCTGCAACTGCGACATGATGAAGATGAGCAGCACCGATGCCGCTGCCTGCATGAAGGGGATGCCTGGCATGGCCTCTCCTTCTGGCGCGTCGGCCGGTTAAGGCCAGATCCTGGCTGGTCCGGTTCTTCTTGACGGTCAGGTCTGAGATGTCGGTGGAGCGAACCTCCGCTCCACCGACATCGTCGTGCCTCGTCCCATAAAGCCGCGCTGGACTGATTTCGCGATCAGGAGATTTTCATGCGATTGTTTCTATGTCTGCCGCTGCTCGCGGCGATTCCCGGTGTTGCATTTGCTGGGCCGCTTACCTTCGAAGCCGCGCTCAAGCGCGCCCGGCAGGAAGCTCCGTCGCTCAAGGCCAAGGCGCTCGGCGCCGATGCCGCGCGTTCCGCGCGCGGCGCGGCCGGCGCGCTGCCCGATCCGACGCTCGGCGTGAGTGTCGAGAGCTTCCCGATCTCGGGACCGCTCGCGTTCGAGCCGCAGCGCGACGATTTCACCATGGCGCGGGTCGGCGTGTCCCAGGACATTCCCAATCTCGCCAAGCGCCATGCCCAGCAGGCGCGCGCCGATAGCGACATTGCGGCAGCGGAGGCCGACACGGTGGTCGAGGCACGCACGGTCGAGGTCGGCACGGCGTTGGCGTGGATCAACCTGGCCTATGCCGAGCGCCGGCTTGCCGCGCTCGACGACGTTCTGTCCCGCCTCGAGCGCGTGGTAGGAACCACGACCAGCGCGGTCGCTTCGGGCAACGCCCGGCCGGCGCAGACACTTGCCGGACAGCAGGCGGTTGCGATGCTGCAGGATCGCCGCAGCGAACTGGTTTCGAACGTCGCGCGCGCGCGCGCTACATTGACGCGCTGGACGGGCGATCCGGTGCCTGAGATTGCCGGGCCGATCCCGGATTTCGCGGTCGACGCAACCGCCCTGCGAGCTGGCCTGGATCGTCAACCGACGATCCGGATGATCGATGCCCAATCCGGCCAGGCGGATGCGGATGTTCGAATGGCCGATGCCGGCCGGCGCTCCGACTTCGGCGTCAACCTTGCCTACCAGCGTCGCGATCCCCGCTTCGGCGATTATGTCTCGGCCGGCGCGACGGTCAGTCTGCCGTTCTTCACCCGCAATCGTCAGAACGCTCAGGTCGCCGAGGCTCAGGCCAACGCCGGACGTGTAATGGCCCAGCGCGAGGCGGCCCGGCGCGCGCTCGCCGCCGACCTCGATGCTGATCTCGCCGACCATGTCATGCATCATGAGCAGTGGATGCGCGCGCGAGACACGCTACTCCCGCTCGCTGATCAGCGCGTCAAGTTGGAGACCGCCAGTTACGGCGCTGGGCGCGCCAGCCTGGTCGATATCGCCGACGCCTATGCCACGCTCGCCGACGCCACCCTCACGACCCTCGACCGCGAAGCGCTGGTCGCCGCTGACGGCGCCCGATTGACCCTCACCTACCGGAGCGCAGACCAATGAGCTTTGAGATTCCCCAGCGTGCCCGGCTGAGTCTTGCCGCCGCGCTGATCGCATTGGTGGCGGGCGGGGCAGGCTATGGCATCGCCCATCTGGGCGGGCAGCAGGAGCTGCCAGTGCAGTCGGGAGATGCGGGTCGGAAGGTGCTCTACTGGTACGATCCGATGGTGCCGCAAGAGCACTACAACAATCCTGAGACGCTTTCGTCGATGGGGATGAAGACCATCCCCAAATACGTCGACGAAGGCGGCGGTGACGGACCGGGCGTCCGCGTCGACCCCGCGACGTCGCAGACGCTTGGGCTTCGCACGGTCGCAGTTCGGCGCGGAGAACTGGCGAGCAGCCTTACCGCCACCGGCACGATAGACTTCAACCAGCGCGATGTCGCGATCGTCCAGGCGCGCGCGGGCGGGTTCGTCCAGCGGGTCTATGGTCGCGCACCAGGGGACGTGGTTGGCGCGGGCGCACCACTTGCCGATATCCTGGTGCCGGAATGGGGCGGCGCGCAGGCCGAATTTCTTGCGGTTCGCCGCACCAGGAACCCGGCGCTGACCCAGGCGGCACGGCAACGGCTCATGCTGCTCGGCATGCCGGCAGGCACCATCGCATCGGTCGAGCGAACGGGACGGCCGCATAATGTCGTCACGATATCCACGCCAACCGGGGGCGTGATCAAGACATTGAGCGTGCGGGCTGGCATGACCATGACGGCTGGGCAGACGCTCGCCGAGGTCAACGGCCTCGGCACGGTCTGGCTCAATGCCGCCGTGCCCGAAGCGATCGCCGGCCCGCTCAAACCGGGCCAAACCGTGCACGCAACGCTTGCGGCGTTCCCGGGCGAGATCATCTCTGGACGGGTGTCGGCGATCCTGCCGGAGACCCAGGCCGACAGCCGGACGCTGACCGTTCGTATCGAGTTGCCCAATCGCGGCGGGCGCCTGCGTCCTGGCATGTTCGCCACCGTCTCGTTTGGGGGCAGCGCACAATCGGCGTTGCTGGTGCCGTCCGAGGCGCTGATCCGTACCGGCAAGCGGACATTGGTGATGCTCGCATTCGACAAGGGCCGCTATCGGCCCGCCGAGGTGCAAACCGGAAAGGAAGCCGGTGACGATACCGAGATCCTCGCTGGCTTGAGCGAAGGCGAGAAGGTCATTGCGTCAGGCCAGTTCCTGATCGACTCCGAAGCAAGTCTGTCCGGGGTGGAAGCGCGGCCGATCGGCGGCGCAGCCTCTGCTGCTACCGCCAAGCACCCGGCTACGGGCACGCTTTACGAAACCGTCGGCAAGATCGAGCAGATCACCGCCAATTCGGTGACGCTCAGCCATGAACCGGTGCCCGCCATCGGCTGGCCGGCGATGACGATGACCTTCCAGCTTCCCGATTCGAAGATCACGCGTGGCCTGAAGACAGGGGACCGCGTTCGATTCGGCTTCGACCAGCCTCCCGCGGGGCCGACGATTCGACGCATGACCAAGGTGGCAGGCCAGTGATCGCCCATCTTATCCGCTGGTCGGTCAGGAACCGTTTCTTCGTCCTGATCGGCGTACTGGCCCTCATCGGCGTCGGCGTCTGGGCGGTGCGATCGACCGCGATCGATGCACTGCCCGACCTCTCCGATACGCAGGTCATCATCCGCACCTCCTATCCGGGCCAGGCACCGCAGATCGTCGAGAATCAGGTTACCTATCCGCTCACTACCACCATGTTGTCGGTGCCGGGCGCGAAGACAGTGCGTGGCTATTCCTTCTTCGGCGACAGCTTCGTCTATGTGATCTTCGAGGACGGCACCGACCTCTATTGGGCGCGCAGCCGCGTGCTCGAATATCTCAATCAGGTGCAGGGACGATTGCCGGCGAGTGCCCGCAGCGCGCTCGGTCCCGACGCGACCGGGGTCGGCTGGGTCTATGAATATGCGCTGGTCGACAAGACCGGCAGGCACGACCTGTCGCAGCTCCGAACCTTGCAGGACTGGTTTCTGCGCTACGAGTTGAAGACCGTCCCGGGTGTTGCCGAGGTCGCCAGCATCGGCGGCATGGTGAAGCAGTATCAGGTGCTGCTCGATCCGGTGAAGCTCGCCGCCTACGGCGTCACCCACGCTCAAGCCGTCGACGCCATTCAAAAGGCAAATCAGGAAGCGGGCGGCTCGGTGCTGGAGATGGCCGAGGCCGAATATATGGTCCGCGCCTCGGGCTATCTGAAGACGCTCGATGATTTTCGCGCAATCCCCTTGAAGACGGCAGCGGGCGGCGTGCCGGTCCGGCTCGGTGATGTCGCCACGATCCAGATCGGCCCAGAGATGCGGCGCGGCATCGCTGAGCTCAACGGCGAAGGCGAAGTCGCCGGCGGCGTCGTGATCCTGCGTTCGGGCAAGAATGCCCGGGAAACCATCGCTGCGGTCAAGGACAAGCTCGCCGACCTCAAGAAGAGCCTGCCGCCCGGCGTAGAGGTGGTGACGGTCTATGATCGTTCGCAGCTCATCGATCGCGCGGTCGAGAACCTCACGCACAAGCTGGTCGAGGAATTCATCGTTGTCGCGATCGTCTGCGGCCTGTTCCTCTGGCACGTCCGTTCGGCGCTGGTCGCGATCCTCACGCTACCTCTTGGTGTGCTGGCGGCGTTCGTCGTGATGCGGTTCCAGGGGGTCAATGCCAACATCATGTCGCTGGGTGGCATCGCCATCGCCATTGGCGCGATGGTCGATGCGGCGGTCGTCATGATCGAGAATGCCCATAAGAAGATCGAGCGCTGGGAGCAGGATCATCTCGGCAAGCATCTCGAAGGCGAGAAGCGCTGGATCGTCATCACCGAAGCCGCCGCCGAGGTAGGGCCCGCCCTGTTCTTCAGCCTGCTGATCATCACGCTGTCGTTCATCCCCGTGTTCACGCTCGAAGGACAGGAAGGGCGGCTGTTCGCACCACTCGCCTTCACCAAAACCTATGCGATGGCGTCGGCGGCGATCCTGTCGGTGACATTGGTGCCGGTGCTGATGGGTCTGCTGATCCGGGGGAAAATCCCGCCCGAGCAGTCCAACCCGGTCAATCGCTGGCTGACCAATATCTATCGACCGGCGCTCGACTGGACGATGCAGCGACCGAAGACGGTGCTGCTGATCGCTGCGCTCGCCTTTGCAACAACGGCCTGGCCGCTGACCCGGCTCGGCGGCGAGTTCATGCCGAATATGGACGAAGGCGACCTGCTCTATATGCCCTCGGCATTGCCGGGGCTGTCGGCGGCTAAAGCCTCGCAACTGCTCCAGCAGACCGATCGGCTGATCAAGACCGTGCCCGAGGTCGAGAGCGTATTCGGCAAGGCCGGCCGCGCCGAAACCGCGACCGACCCGGCCCCGCTTGAGATGTTCGAGACGACGATCCAATTCAAGCCGCGCGACCAATGGCGGCCGGGGATGACACCGGAGAAGCTGGTCGATGAGCTTGATCGTACCGTGAAGTTGCCCGGCCTCGCCAATGTCTGGGTGCCGCCGATCCGGAACCGCATCGACATGCTGGCGACCGGTATCAAGAGCCCGATCGGGGTCAAGGTGTCGGGTGTCGATCTCGCCCAACTCGACCGCATCGCCCATGATGTCGAGACGGTCGCTAAGACCGTGCCCGGGGTCAGTTCGGCGCTTGCGGAGCGGCTGACCGGCGGGCGCTATGTCGATGTCGATATCGACCGGGCCGCAGCCGCCCGGTTCGGGCTCAACATCGCCGAAGTGCAATCGATCGTCTCGGGTGCTGTCGGCGGCGAGTCCATCGGCGAGACGGTCGAGGGACTGGCGCGCTACCCGATCAGTGTGCGCTATCCGCGCGAGCTGCGCGATAGCCTCGAAGGGCTGCGCACGCTTCCGGTCCTGACCCCTTCGGGCCAGCAGATCACGCTCGGCACGGTGGCGAAGGTTTCGATCGCCGAGGGGCCGCCGATGCTCAAGACCGAGAATGCCCGGCCATCGACCTGGGTCTATGTCGATGTCCGCGGCCGCGATCTCGCCTCGGTAGTCGGCGACCTGCAACGCGCCGTGGCAAAACAGGTGAAACTCTCGCCCGGCGTCAGCATCGCCTACTCCGGCCAGTTCGAATATCTCCAGCGCGCCGTTGCCAAACTGAAGCTGGTCGTTCCGGCAACGCTGCTGATCATCTTCGTGTTGCTCTACATGATCTTCGGCCGGTTCGACGAAGCCGCGCTGATTATGGGGACTTTGCCGTTCGCGCTCACGGGCGGCATCTGGACGCTCTACCTGCTGGGCTTCAACCAATCGGTCGCGACCGGGGTCGGGTTCATCGCGCTGGCCGGCGTCTCCGCCGAGTTCGGCGTGGTGATGCTGATCTATCTGAAAAATGCGCTTGAAGAGCGCACTGATCCGGATGCCGGTCAGGTCGAGGCCGCGGTGCGCGAAGGCGCGCTGCTCCGCGTCCGCCCCAAGGCGATGACGATGGCGGTGATTCTTGCCGGCCTGCTGCCGATCCTGCTCGGCTCGGGCGCGGGATCGGAAGTGATGAGCCGGATCGCCGCGCCGATGATTGGCGGCATGCTGACCGCGCCGCTGCTGTCGATGTTCGTCCTTCCCGCCGCCTATCTGCTGCTCCGGCGGCCGAAGACCAAGCCGATACCCCAACCCGTTTAACCTGCAAGGAGAAGACCATGAACTATGTACGACTGACCATCGCCCTCGGCCTCGCCGCGCTGACTGCTGCGTGCGGCAAGAAAGCGGAAACGCCCGTTGCGGCTGAGACTAACCAGGCTGTGCCCGCCGCCGCAGCCATGAGTAGCGACATGGGCAACATGGCGATGGCACCTGCCGCCAGCACGGCAATCAAGGCCAAGGGCCATGGCACGGTCACCGCGATCGACAAGGCCGCGGGCACCATCACGCTCGACCATGGCCCGATCCCCGAAGCCAAGTGGCCAGCTATGACGATGGCGTTCAAGGCAGCGCCTGCGATCACCGACGCGGTCAAGATCGGCGACAAGGTCGATTTTGACGTCACACTGACCGGCAGTGCGGGCGAGGTGACCGCTATCCACAAGCAGTGAGGTGATGCTGGCGCCGTGGCTTAAGCGCGGCGCCAGCCCCACCAAATCCAGCGTCCCGAAATCGCGCCATCCCGCAGGTGGCACAGGTTACACAACATGCGCGGGCTCGAACGCGCAAGGCGTCTCTGCATCGGTTTCGATCTGTATCGTGGCATGATCGATTCCAAACCGGCGCTTGAGCGCGGCCGCGATCTCGGTCGTGAACCCGTCGCCGGGATAGCCCGATGGTACGAGGAGATGGACGGTGAGCGCGGTCTCGGTAGTGCTCATTGGCCAGACATGCAGGTCGTGAATCGCCACCACTTTCTCGCGGGCACCCAGGAACGCGCTCACCTCTTCAGGGTCGAGGCCCGGCGGCACGGCGTGCAGGCTCAGGTTTACCGAATCCCGCAACAGTCCCCATGTGCCGATCGCGACGATGACCCCCAGGACGATGCTGGTGACAGGGTCGATCCAGCTTTGGCCAGTCAGCACGATGAGCAGGCCGGCTATCACGACGCCCGCGGAGATGCCCGCGTCGGCCGCCATGTGGAGGAAGGCGGCGCGGATGTTGAGGTCACCCTTGCGCCCGCGCATGAACAGCAGCGCGGTCGCGGTATTGATGACAATCCCGATGGCGGCGACGATCATCACGGTGGTTCCGGATACGGGGCTGGGCTCGACAAGACGGCGGATCGCCTCGACCGCGATCACGCCGAGCGTGACCAGGAGCATGAGCGCGTTGAGCAACGCGGCCAGGATCGATGAGCTTCTCAGGCCATAGGTGTATCGGCCGCCGGGACTCCGTCTGGCGAGCGTTGCCGCGCCCCAGGCAATCAACAGCCCGAGCACGTCACCGAGATTATGACCCGCGTCGGCCAGCAGCGCCACCGAGCCGCTGATCAGGCCATAAGCCGCCTCGACGGCGACGAAGCCGAGGTTGAGTGCGGTGCCGACGGCGAAGGCTTGGCCGAAGCTCGCCGGAGCATGGCTATGGCCGCTGCCATGCTCATGATGGCCGTGATCGTGGTGGTTATGGTTATGATGTGCGTGATCCTGCGTCATTCTATCCCCGTCAGCGACTTTCCCGGCAGATTCCCCGCGCTTCACGTCAGGTAGGCGTGGACGATCGCGACCAGCTCCTCGGCCGCCTGCGTCCGGGGATCGTCGCGCGGCGCATCCGGGTCGAGCATATGCTCGCGGATATGATCTTCGATCACCTCGGCGATGAACCCGTCGAGCGCGCCGCGGCAGGACGTCGCCTGTTGGAGCACGCGCGCGCATTCCGTGTCGGCCTCGACCGCGCGCTCGATCGCCTCGAGCTGGCCGCGCAGCCGCTTGAGCCGGTTGAGGAGCTTCTGTTTCTCCTTCGCGACGTGACTCATTATTTCGGTTCCCAAGTCTCTTGATAACATAGTCCCCTAGGGTATAGGAGGCGTCCTGTCGAGTCGCTGGAGCGGCCCGGCCGATGCTGCGGGTAGCGGCACCGCAACGCGAGCACAGGAACGCAATGAACAGTCGATCCAGCCCCCCGTCCGGCGATGGCGACAGTCGAGGCTCGGCCTCGATATTGACCATTGCCGACAACGACCGGGTCCGGAAAAGGCCGCTGTCCGAGGATCGGCCTAAAAGCTGACCGATCGGGCGACGCCTTTCGGGGCTCGGTGCAACCGAGTTCTGACAAGGAAGCCGCCCATGACCCCAATCTTCCCTGCTGTCCGCCCGCGCATAGCTGATCCCCGTCCCCTCGCACCGGCGCCGCGCATTGTCGCGCCCGCTGTAACACTGCGCCCCTAGACCGGCGCAAAAGGGGGATCATATGATGACCATCTGGACATTTTCGAGCGCGGTGGCGCTCGGCCTGATGCTGGGTGCCGCTCCGGCGGCGGCACAGGACGCAGCGCAGCCGACACCGACGCAGGATTGGGCGCTGCACGCCCAGGCGACCTTCGTCACGCAGGGCGTGTTCGGCTTTGCTTCGCCTTATGAAGGGCCGAACAGCCTGGCGCCGCACCAGGTCAAGGAAACCTTCGACGCAACGCTCGATGCTGGCGTGCGGCCGTGGGCTGGTGCGGAACTATGGGTAAACCCCGAGATCGATCAGGGTTTCGGCCTGTCGAACACGCTGGGCGCTGCGGGGTTCCCGAGCGCGGAAGCCTATAAGGTTGGCAAATCGAGTCCCTATGTTCGCCTGCAGCGCCTGTTCTTCCGCCAGACGATCAACCTAGGCGGCGAGGCCCAGGCCGTCGCAAGCGCCGCCAATCAGCTCGCGGGTACGCAGACCGCCAACCGGCTCGTACTGACCCTGGGGAAACTCGGCGTCGGCGACGTGTTCGACACAAACCGTTACGCGCATGATCCGCGCGGTGATTTCCTCAACTGGTCGGTCATCGACGCCGGCAGCTTCGATTATGCCGCCGATGCCTGGGGCTACAGCTATGGAGTCGCCGCGGAATGGTATCAGGGGCCGTGGGCGCTGCGGCTGGGCGCGTTCAACCTGTCCAAAGTACCCAATGGCGAGACGCTGGAAAGCGATTTCAGCCAATACCAGCTCGTCGGCGAGATAGAGCATCGCCACAGTATCGCCGGCCATGCCGGGGCGGTGCGTGTGACGCTGTTCCGCAATCGGGGTAATTTCAGCCGGTTCGACGACGCAGTGGCGCTGGCACAGGCGACCGGCGGACCAGTCGATGCGAGTCTCACCCGGCGCCGGATGAGCCGGCCGGGTGGCGACATCAATATCGAGCAGGAGGTGACCGACACGCTCGGGCTTTTTGCGCGCGCCGGCGTCGCCGACGGTGCGATCGAGCCTTATGACTTCACCGACATCGACCGCACCGCCGCGCTGGGCGGCGCTCTGAAGGGCAAGAGCTGGGGTCGCGCCGGAGACACGGTCGGCTTTGCCGCAGTCGTCAACGGCATCTCGAAGGCGCACGAACGCTACCTCAATGCCGGCGGGATTGGCGTGCTGGTCGGCGATGGCAAACTCCCACATCCTGGACCTGAAATGATCGCCGAAGCCTATTATGACTGGCAGCCGTTGCGCGGCACCAACATCACCTTCGACTATCAGTTCATCGCCAATCCCGCCTACAATCGCGACCGCGGCCCCGCCAATGTGCTGGCGCTGCGACTGCACGGGGCCTTTTGAGATGGCCGGGGCTGACTCTCGTTTCGGTGCGTCCGTCGTCGCAATTATTTCGCACGGCCTTCCGCTCATGGCGCTTCTGGCGAGGCAAATGGTGATGACCGCCACCACCAAATCATGCCCCGGCCAACGCTCAATTCCCCGAGGCGAAAGATGAGCACAGAAAAGCAGCCCCCGCGTGCCTTGCCGCCTTTCTCGCGGATGCTGCGGCTGACCCAGCCGAACCGGGCCGACGGGATCGCCTTTGTCATCCTCGCCGCGCTGGCGCTGCTGGTGTTTCGCGGCGCCGAGGGGGCGGTCGAGCCGCTGGCGAAGCTCCATCTCGAGCCGGTGACGCTCGACCCCGCCTATTTGCCTTATTATGCGCTGCGGACCGTGATCCGCATGTTCGCGGCGCTCGCCGCCTCGACCGTCTTCACGCTGGTGGTGGCGACGCTCGCAGCGCGCAGCCGGCGGGCGGGGCAGATCATCGTGCCCGCGCTCGACATCCTCCAGTCGGTGCCGATCCTCGGGTTCCTCACCTTCACCGTGACCTTTTTCATGGGGCTGTTCCCCGGCAATATCCTCGGCGTCGAGTTCGCGGCGGTGTTCGCCATCTTCACCAGCCAGGCGTGGAACATGGCGTTCAGCTTCTATCAGTCGCTGCGCTCGATCCCGACCGACCTGGAAGAGGTGAGCCAAGGCTTTGGGCTATCGCCGATCCGCCGCTTTCTCAGGCTCGACCTGCCGTTCGCAACGCCGCCGCTGGTGTGGAACGCTATGATGTCGATGTCGGGCGGCTGGTTCTTCGTCGTCGCCTCCGAGGCGATCACGGTGGGCAACACCACGGTGACCCTGCCCGGCATCGGCTCGTGGCTCGCCCTCGCCATCGAGCGGCAGGATTTCCGAGCGATCGGCGAAGCGGTGGCGATGATGGCGGTGGTCATCCTGCTCTACGACCAGCTCTTCTTCCGCCCGATCGTGGCCTGGGCCGACCGGTTCCGTTTCGAGCAAACGGCAGGTAACGAGCGGCCCCGTTCCTGGGCCTATGACCTGCTGCGCCGCACCCGGCTGCTACCGCTACTGTTTGCACCGATCACCTGGATCGGCGGGCTCCTGCTCGCGCTCGATCCGGGTCGGACGGCGATGCGGCCGGCGCGTCAAGCGCAACCGAACCCGCTCGTGGAGCGGCTGTGGCAGTCGCTCGTTTTGCTTGCCGTCGGCGCCGCCTTCTGGTGGTCAGCGCATTACGTGCTTGCCACACTCGGCCTCGCCGACATCGGCGAGGCGTTCGGGCTCGCCTGCCTGACGATGGTGCGAGTCATCATACTGATCGCACTGGCGAGCGTCGTGTGGGTCCCGATCGGCGTGTGGATCGGACTCAATCCCAAATGGGCCGAGCGATTGCAGCCGGTGGCTCAGTTCCTCGCCGCCTTCCCGGCCAATGTTCTGTTCCCGTTCGCGGTGATCGTGATCGTTCGTTGGAATCTGAGCCCGGACATCTGGCTGTCGCCGCTGATGATCCTCGGCACGCAGTGGTACATATTGTTCAACGTCATTGCCGGCGCGAGCGCGATCCCGAATGACCTGCGCGAGGCCGCCGGTATGTTCGGCGTGCGGGGCTGGCAATGGTGGCGACAGGTCGCGCTGCCAGGCATCTTCCCTTTCTACGTGACCGGCGCTCTCACCGCATCGGGCGGATCGTGGAATGCCTCGATCGTCGCCGAGGCGGTGTCCTGGGGCAATCAGCGGCTGGAGGCGCACGGCCTCGGCACCTACATCGCCAAAGCGACGACCGCCGGCGACTATCCGCGCGTCGCGCTCGGTATCGCCGTCATGTCGTTGTTCGTGCTCGGCTTCAACCGGCTGGTGTGGCGGCCGATGTACGCCTTTGCCGAGCGCCGGCTCCGCCTCTCCTAAACCAACTTTCCATTAGGAGCCTAATGTATGGCCACGATCCTTGCCCCCCGTCCGCTCGTTGAGGTCGATGCGCTCCGGCACTATTATGGCGCAGCGCCCGGCGGTCATCTGGTCCTCGACGACGTCAACCTGACGCTGGTCGAGAACGAGATCGTCGGGCTGCTCGGCCGCTCGGGCTCAGGCAAGTCGACTCTGCTGCGGTCGATCGCGGGCCTGCTTCATCCGCGCGAGGGCGAGGTGCGCTTCAAAGCCGACGAGGCCGGCCGCGCGCCCACGGTCAGCATGGTCTTCCAGACCTTCGCACTGTTCCCCTGGCTCACCGTGCTCCAGAATGTCGAGCTGGGGCTGGAGGCGCAGAAGGTGCCGGCAGAGGAGCGCCGCACCCGCGCGCTCGCGGCAATCGATCTGATCGGCCTCGACGGTTTCGAGAATGCCTATCCCAAGGAGCTTTCGGGCGGCATGCGCCAGCGCGTCGGGCTGGCACGCGCGCTGGTCGTCAATCCCTCGCTGCTGCTGATGGACGAGCCCTTTTCCGCGCTCGACGTCCTTACTGCCGAGACACTCAGGACCGATTTGCTCGATCTCTGGTCGGAAGGACGGATGCCGATCAAGTCGATCCTGATCGTCACCCACAATATCGAGGAGGCCGTGCTGATGTGCGATCGCATCCTCGTCTTCTCCTCCAATCCCGGCCGCGTGGTGGCCGAGATCAAGGTGGACTTGCCGCAGCCGCGCGACCGGCTCGATCCGCCCTTTCGCGCTTTGGTCGATGATATCTATGCGCGGATGACCGCCCGGCCGACGGCGACGCAACCGGCGCGCGACGGATTGTTTCCGGGCATGGGCATCGCGATGGTGCTGCCGCGCGTTTCGACGAACAGCCTCGCCGGCTTGATGGAGGAGGTCGATGGAACTCCGTTCGACGGGCGTGCGAGCATGGCCGAACTGGCCGACTCGCTCCAGTTGGAGGTCGATGAACTGCTCCCGATGGCCGAGACTTTGCAGCTACTGCGCTTCGCCGAATTGCAGGGAGCCGATCTGCTCTTGACGTCCGGGGCGCGCCATTACGCTCAGGCCGACGTCGATGCGCGCAAGGCGCTGTTCGCGCAGGCCCTGCTCGCCCATGTCCCCATCGTCCAGCACATTCGCCGCATCCTTGATGAACGCACTAGCCACACCGCCCCCGCGCGCCGGTTCCGCGACGAACTGGAGGACCATATGTCGCCCGACTATGCCGACGAGACGCTGCGCACGGTGACACAGTGGGGTCGTTATGGTGAGATATTCGCCTATGACGAGGGGAGCGATCAGTTCAGCCTCGAAGATCCGGAATGACCGCTCGGCTGCTGTTTCTGGCCATCGGTGCGACTTGGGTGGTGCTGGTCTGGCACCTGTGTCGGCGCTATCCCAATCGTCGCCGACGCGGACGTTGGCGTCGGGATTGGTAACCGAGCGACACGAAGCCGGTATCGACACCAGGCGAGCATGCGGCGGTCATGAGCTATCTTTTCTTGGGTGGAGCGGCCTGCATCAAGACGCTCGGCGCCGATTGAACGAGAAGCCGAGAAATATTGTGGCCGCCGCCGCAAGCTGCGTCAGGATCGACTGCCAGGTCGGGAAGATGCCGAGCATCGAAAACCGTGGCGCGGCCGCCAGCGGCGCGATGTCGATGATCCCGGTTTCCTGGAGGGCGGCGACGCCTTTCCCGGCGAGGACGACCGTCAACGCCGCCATCAGCCACGAACTGTAGGAGAAGAATTGGGCAATCGGCAGCTGGCGGCTGTAGCGCAGCATGACCCAAGCGATCACGGCCAGCAGCAGCACCGCAGCACCAGCACCCGCGAGCAGCGCGCTGCCATTGCCCTGCGCCCAGAGCGCCGCGTAAAACAGGATCGTCTCGAACACTTCCCGGTACACGACCACGAACGCGAGGCCGCACAGGAACCAGGCCGACCGCCCCGACAGGGCATGCGCCATCTTGTCCCTGATGTAGCGCTGCCATTGATCGGCTTGCGCCTTGCCGTGCATCCAGATTCCGACCGACAGCAGAACCACGGCCGCGAACAGCGAGCCGAACCCTTCGGTCAGTTCGCGGCTCGCGCCGCTGATCCCGATCGCATAGGTGGCGACGAACCATGTGAGCAGCCCCGCCGCGAGGGCGCCGACCCAGCCTCCATGGACATAGGGAAGAACCTCCGTCCGCTCCGCCTTCCGGAGAAAGGCGATCATGGCGACGATGATGAGCAGCGCTTCCAGCCCCTCGCGCAGCAGGATCGTGAACGCTCCCACGAACGTCGAGGCATTGCTGGAAGCGCTCGGCGCCAGAGCCGCTTCGGCATCGTCGAACAAGCCGTTCAGGACTAGCACGCGATTGGCGAGATCGTCCGCCGAAACGCCCTGGTCGATTGCGGCGCGATATTCGCCCATTTCCCCCTCGATCCGGCTGAGCAATGTCGCATCGCGCGCGCCCAGAGTGGGCTCGACCGGCTCGAATCCGTCAAGATAGGCGGAGAGCGCGATCTCTTTGGCAGCCCGACGGTCCCCTTTGCGAATGGCGTCGAGACTGGCTGCGAGCTTTTGCCGAACCAGCGACAGCGAGGCCGGCGCCTGCGCGACCACGGCTTCCGGGTGCTGGCGCAGATAAGCCATCACCGCCAGCGCCGGCCGTTCGCCGATACTCGACGCAAGCGCAGCCGGGGTGAGCGAAACCAGCGTCTTGAGGTCGGGTATGCGTTGCCGCAGCGTGGGGTCCACCTTCCACAGGCGCTCGCCTTCGCGTGCTTGGGCATCGGTCAGGGCAAAGCTCCCGGCGCGGAGTGCGAGAGCCCAGCGTTCGTCGCTCGGAAGGTCCGCGAAGCTCTGCATGGCGGTCCCGTCAATGCCCTGGCCGATGACCTGATACAGGGCGAATATGCTTCGCTGGCGGGCGCGGGTCAGATCGGTGAAGGCGATCGGCGGTGTGCTGAGCTTGGCCGCATTCGGGCCATGGCCATCGCCGGTCGCGCCATGGCACGCGGCGCAGGTCGTCTGGAACAATGTTTCGCCCCGCGCAAAGCTCGGTGGCGCAGCGGGGGCGAGCGGGACGGGATAGGCTTGGAGGAGGTCTGCTGCCAGTCCATGCGCGAGTGATGCTACTTCTTCCGGCGATCCCTTGCGACCGATAACGGCCTGGAGACGCGCAGCGCCCGACATCAATGCCGCGCGCTGCGGTGTCGGCGGCAAGGTTGCGAGCCGCGCCGACACGGAGCCTGCGAATTCGGTCATCTCGGCATATTCAGACGCGCTCTTTATCCGGCCTCCATCGACCGCGCCGCCATAGTCCACCGCCATATAGTCGAGCAGCCGCCAAGCGGTTTGCACATCGGCCGGGTTGGCTGCCGGTGCCGCGCTCAGCCCGGCCGGAGTCGCGACTAGCCAAAAAAGCGCGACAACCGAGGCGAGGACACGCCGAGCCGTTGCCGCTGGGAATCGGCGAAAAGGGAGGTAGGACATCGCCCGGCCCTACAACCTCCAGTAGCTGTAGAAGCAAGAACTTTGCGAGCACGACGCAATAGCAATTATTGGAACGGTGGGTGCAGCTCACGGACGCCGGCCGGTCGGCCAGGATCAGTAATAGTCGGCTAGCCGGATTTCGCGGACGGCACCGCCATCGACCGTGAGCTTCACACGTCTTCCGACGGGTCCGAAGCGCCAGCGCCAGAGCGCGCCCTGCGTATAAGTAATGTCGACCGGCCGGCCGTCGACCGCAACGATCCGATCTCCGATCGCCCAACCGTCGCGCGCCGCAGGACTTCCCGCCGCGACATGGACCACAATGAGGGCGTCGGTGGAAGCCGCGAGACCGAGGCCGCTATGGTCCTCCAGCATGGCCAGTCGGCGGCCGGATGCGGGCGCGTGGAGCCACAGCCGTCCGACCGTGAAGTCGAGCACGACGTCGAATTGGGCAAGCAGCGGCAGGCCGATATTGCCAACCGCGCTGCCGGAAAGCCAATCGTCGATGGCGAGCGCGGGGATGACATCCACCCCGAGGCCCGCGACCTCGGTGCGATCCACCATGAACGTGGTTGCGAGGCGCTTGCCGTCCACGCCGCCGAGAACCGCGGTTGAACGCGGCTTGCCGTCCAGCAAGCCGTGGCGATCGGCATAGCCGTGCGACAGTATCAGTGCCGTGCTGCTCCCGAGGTCGACCACGAGCGGCACGGGATCGAGCCCGGCGATCGACGCATAGACCAGCAGCTCGCGATTGCTCCCGTGCCCCATCGGCGCGGAAGCCCAATCCGATCCGCCTGCAAAGCGTTCGGCCAAGGCGTAGCGAGCATTCCCAAAATCCAGCGCCAGGCAGCGACCGGCGAGCACGTCCTGGCCCAATACGAGATCGATCGGCCTCCCGAACGCGGCCGACGCCGTATCGAGATCGGCAGTATAAGCCAGGGCAAGATGGCGCGCCTGCCGGCCGATCACGACATCGAGGTCGCGGACGATCCTCGCAGAGGCTCGTCCGCCCAATCCGCGAATCGTGCGCGTCTCGGCACCGTCCAGTCCCAGCCGCGCCGCGAGCGAAGCGCTGATGATCGAAGCGGCGCTGCCGCTGTCGAGAATGGCTGCGACCGAAATTCCGCCGACGTCCGCACGCACCACCAGCGTATCGCCGGTTGCCATTTCGAAGCTGTCCCAAGCGGCATCGGAAGCGAGCCCGCTCCACAATCCACCCCGATGCGCCGTCATGGCGAGCAAGCGGGACGGCGTGGCAGCCATAGCCAAGCCGCTGCCATACAGCAGGCCGGCGAGTATCGCTCGTCGCTGCACGGTCGAGACGTCCGAATTGCGCTTCACCACATTACCCGGTTGGTCGCTGTCGATAATCGCAGCGATCGGTCGGCGACTACCTCCTCCAGTCGCTGGAGGATCAAGCCTTTTCGCGAAGAGATGGCGTGTTTGCTATGCAACGGGCCGGGCAATGGCCTGGATGACGCGGCAGTCGGCGATCCGCTGGCGATCGCAATTCCGGCTCATCGCCGCCAGTTCATCGCGAAGGGCGGCGAGTTGCCCCAATCGTTCCTCTACCGCAGCGAGGTGGCGAGATGCGATTGCCATCGCTTCCCCGCAATCGCGTCCCGGCTCGCTGGCGAGCGCAATGAGCGAACGAATCTCCTCGATCGAGAAGCCCAACCTGCGGCCGTTGCGAACGAAGTTGAGCCGATCGACATCGCGAAGCGCATAAGTGCGCCGATTAGACTCGGTCCGTACCGGCCGATCGAGCAACCCGATCTCCTCATAGAAGCGGATCGTCGTCACCTTGGTGGCGGTCGCGCGTGACAGTTCCCCGATCTTCATGTCGTTCTTGTCTCCAACTTCTTGCGAGCGCGTCGCTTTAGTGCTTGCTCCTACAGTGACTGGAGATTGTAGGGAAGGCTGATGACTGAATCCGCCTCCTCATCCTGCGCCTGTCATGGCGACGAGAAACGCGCACAGCACGACCCGGCCTATCGACACGCGCTTACGATCGTCGTCGTGCTCAACCTCGCATTTGGCTTGTGCGAGTTGGTCGGTGGCTTCCTTGCCGACAGCCAGGCCCTGAAGGCAGACTCGCTCGACTTCCTTGGAGATGGCTCGATCAGCCTGTTGGGGCTGATCGCACTCGCATGGTCTGCCCGTGCCCGTGCCCAAGTGGCGCTCACTCAAGGGCTGTTCTTGGGCGCGCTGGGCTTCGGCGTGATCGCCTTCGCGATCTGGCGCGCGCTGAATGCTGCCGTGCCGGAAGCGGAACTGATGGGCGGGATCGGTGTCGTGGCGCTTGCCATCAACGTCACGTCCGCCTTGCTGCTCGCCCGTTTCCGCGAGGGCGACGCCAATGTGAGGGCCATTTGGCTGTTCAGCCGCAACGATGCCGTTGCGAACATCGCCGTCATTGTCGCGGCCGGACTGGTTGCCTGGACGGGCAGCGCCTGGCCCGACCTCGTGGTCGCCGGCGTGATCGCCCTTCTCTTCCTCCATTCTGCCTATGAGATCGTCCGCAACGCGCGGGCCGAACTCAGTCCCACCCTCTAAGTCCCAGGTCCCATGCCACCACGCTCGAACCCCTTGGCTTGCGCGCTCGTCGCGGTCGTCCTCGCCGCCGCGTCCGGCGCCCCTGCTGTCCGCGCCCAGACGGCCGCACCCGCGAATGCGCCCGTCCTGACACTCGCCGATGCGCTCGACCTTGCTGGTTCGGCCTCGCCCAATATCGACGCTGCCGATGCCGGCGTGCGCGCCGCGAGCGCAGCCCGGCGTGTCGCCGGCCTTCGGCCAAATCCGTCGCTGAACGCCGACATCGAGAATGTCGGTGGGTCGCGCGCTTATAACGACATCGAAGCGCCCAAGCAGACGGTCTCGGTCGGCGTGCCGGTCGAATTGGGTGGCAAGCGATCGGCCCGGATCGCGCTCGCCGATGCCCAGGGCAATCGCGCGCAAATCGAACGGGTCGCGGCCGGCGCGGACCTCCGATTGGCCGTGACACAAGCTTATGTGGAAGCCGTCGCCGCCGACCGGCGTCTCGCGACAGCGCGTGACCAGGCGGCGATCGCGGCAGAAGCGGTTCGCGCAGCCCATGTTCGCGTCCAGGCCGGTCGCGCCTCGCCGCTGGAGGAGCAGCGCGCCGAAGTGCTGCGTATTAGTGCCGACGCGGCCGTGGACCGCACGGTCCGTCTGGCAGACCTGGCGCGGGTGAATCTCGGTCGCCGGATCGGCCGGCCAGTGACGGGCGCGCTCGACCAGCCCTGGTTCGACCGGGTGGACGGCTATGGGCCGGCACCGCTCGACGCCGACAGCAGTCTCACAGTCGCGACCGCGCGGGCCGACGAAAAAGCGGCCGAAGCGCAACTTCGCCTCGCACGTTCGCAGCGCCTGCCCGATGTGACGTTGAGCGCAGGCGTGCGACGTCTGCCGATCAACAATGACATGGCGGCGGTGTTTGGCGTGTCCGTGCCGCTGCCGTTCTTCAACAGCGGCGCATCTTCGGTTGCGCAGGCGGGCGCCGAACGGGACAGGGCCACAGCGCTCCGCCGCGCCGCCGAACTCGAAAATGAACAGGCCATCGGGCAGGCACAGGCCGATGTCGCTAACGCCGCAGCGGCCGCCAGGACCGCCGCCGGGCCTTCGCTCGCCGCTGCGCAGGAGGCAGCGCGCATTGCCCGCATCGGCTATCGCGAAGGCAAGTTCGGCCAGCTCGATCTACTCGAGGCCGAACGCACCCTGGCCGAAACCCGGTCGAGCGCCATCGACGCGCTTGCCGCCTTCCATGACGCTCAGGCCCAGCTCGATCGCCTGACCGCTTCCGCACGCAAGGACTGATCCGATGACCTCATCCCGTTTCCGGGCGCTCCCGCCGCTCCTCCTCGCCGTGCTGCTCGCCGGGTGTGGTGGGCATGCCGCCAAGGAGGATAGCGGCGAAAAGACCGAAGCGGCCGGGGAAACCAAGGGCGAGAGCGGCAAGAAGGCCGGCACGGTCAAGCTGTCGGCCGACCAGATCAGGACGGCCGGAATCGAGATCGTGCATCCAACCATCGGCGGGAACGGCGGCGCGATCGAACTGCCGGCGACCGTCGAGGGCAACCCGCAAGGCACGCAAATCGTGTCCGCCGCGATTGCCGGGCGGGTGGTGGCGCTCAACCGCAATCTTGGCGAGGCCGTCCGGCGCGGCGAGACGCTGGCGGTGATCGAGAGCCGCGAGGCAGCCTCGCTCAAGGGCGAAGTCCAGGCGGCGCGCGCACGGCTCGCGCTCGCGCAGTCGAACTATGCGCGCGAGCAGCGCCTCTATGCCGAGCGCGTGTCGCCGGAACAGGATCTGATCGCGGCGCGCACTGCGGCGACGGAAGCGAGCATCGCGCTTCGCCTCGCGCGCCAGCAACTGTCCGCGACCGGCGGCGGCGGTGGGTCACTCAACCGCGTCGGCATCGTCGCGCCCATCTCCGGCCAGGTCATTGGCCGGAACGCCATGCTTGGGCAGACCGTCGCAGCCGATGCCGAGCTGTTCCGCGTTGCCAATCTGTCGACGGTCTCTCTTTCGCTGTCGCTCTCGCCGGCGGATGCAGGCAGGGTGCGCCCGGGCGCAGCCGTCGAGGTGACGGCGCCGGGACGGACGACGCAGGCCCGCGTAACCTTCGTTTCGCCTGCGCTCGATCCACAGACGCGGCTCGTGCCCGTCGTCGCGACCATCGACAACCGGGCCGGCCAATGGCGGGTCGGCGAATCCGTGACCGCCGCGATCCAGCTTGCCGGCAAGGGCGACACCAATATTCGCGTGCCGCTCACGGCCATACAGACGATCGATGGAAAATCCGTCGTGTTCGTCCGGACCGAAGGCGGCTTCAGGGCGACGCCAGTGACGCTCGGCGCCCAGTCCGGCGAGACGATCGTCGTGGCCTCTGGCCTTACCGGGCGCGAGCAAGTCGCGTCCGCCAATAGCTTCACCCTCAAATCCGAACTCGGCAAGAGTGCGGGTGGGGATGAGGACTGAGCCATGATCGAACGCATCGTCACCCTTGCGGTCGCGCGGCGCTGGCTTGTCCTGCTGCTGACCGTCATTGCCGCCATCATCGGAATCGTATCGCTCAGGCAACTCCCCATCGATGCTGTTCCTGACGTCACCAACAATCAGGTGCAGATCAACGTGCGGGCGTCAGCGCTTTCGCCCGAGCTGATCGAGAAGCAGGTCACATTCCCCGTCGAGACCGCGCTCGCCGGCATAAAGGGTTTGGAGAGCACACGGTCGCTGAGCCGCAACGGTTTTGCCCAGGTCACGGCGGTCTTTTCCGACACGACCGACATCTATTTTGCGCGGGCGCAGGTAGCGGAACGGCTGAACGACCTGAAGGAATCGCTGCCGGCCGGCGTCACGCCGGAAATGGGTGCGATCGCGACCGGCCTTGGCGACATCTACATGTGGACGCTCCACTATCAGGAGCGCGGTCATGAGCGGCACAAGCCCGGCGAGCCCGGCATCCAGCCCGATGGCAGCTACATAACGCCGGAAGGGGACCGGCTCGTCAGCGAGGCCGACCGGGCGACCTATCTCCACAGCGTCCAGGAATGGATCGTTGCGCCGCAGGTCAAATCGGTCGCCGGCGTTGCTGGCGTCGATTCGCTCGGCGGCTTCGACAAGGAATATCTTGTCGTGCCCGACGTCCAGAAGCTCGCCGCGCTCAGGCTCAGCCTGGCCGAGCTTGCCGAGGCGCTGGAAGCGAACAACAGCGCGATCGGGGCTGGCGTGGTCGATCGCAATGGCGAGGGGCTGGCGGTGCGCGCCGACGCCCGTATCCGCAGCATCCCGCAGCTTCGCAACACCGTAATCGCCACGCGCGAGGGCGTGCCGATCCTGCTCGGGCAGGTTGCCGAGGTCCGTCTCGGCCAGGGCATCCGCCTCGGTTCGGCGTCGGAGAATGGCCGCGAGGTGGTGACCGGCACCGCTGTTATGCGGATCGGCGAGAACAGCCGCACCGTCTCGACTGGCGTGGGCGAGCGGCTGCGCAAGATCGGCCCGTCGCTTCCACCCGACGTCGTGATCGAGCCCGTACTGGATCGCACCGCATTGGTGAACTCGACCATCTCGACCGTCGCCCGCAACTTGGGCGAAGGCGCGGTGCTGGTGATCGTCGTCCTGTTCCTGCTGCTCGGCAATTTTCGCGCGGCGCTGATCGCGGCTGCCGTCATCCCGGTCACGATGCTGCTGACCAGCTTCGGCATGCTGCGCGTCGGCGTCTCCGCGAATCTGATGAGCCTCGGCGCACTCGATTTCGGTCTGATCGTCGATGGCGCCGTCATCATCGTCGAAAATGCGCTTCGCCGTCTGGCCGAGCGACAGCACCGCCATGGTCGCCATCTCGACCTCGGTGAGCGTCTGTCCGTGATCGCCCAGGCTGCGCGCGAGATGATCCGTCCCTCGGTCTATGGGCAGGCGATCATCATCATCGTCTATGTGCCGCTGCTGACCCTCCAGGGCGTGGAGGGCAAGACGTTCGAGCCTATGGCGCTTACCGTCATCATGGCGCTGCTGTTCGCCTTCGTCCTCTCGCTCACATTCGTGCCGGCCGCGATCGCCGTCTGGCTGAGCAAGCCGGTGGAAGAGAATGAAGGCCGAATCGTCGGATGGCTGCGCCGCCGCTACGAACCGGGGCTCGACCGTGCGCTCAGTCGTCCCAAGCTCACGATCGGCGTCGCCATCGCGTCGCTCGCGCTTGCGGTCGGCGGCTATCTGACTCTCGGCCAGGAGTTCCTGCCCCAGCTCGACGAGGGCAATGTTCTCGTGTCCGCCTTTCGCGTGCCGGGCACGTCGGTCGAGCAAAGCCAGAAGATGCAGTTCCAGATCGAGAAGGCGCTTGCCGGGATGCCCGAGATCAAGACGGTATTCTCGCGGACCGGCACGGCCGAGCTGGCGTCGGACCCGATGCCGCCCAACGCGACCGACACCTTCGTCATGCTCAAGCCCCGCGACCAATGGCCCGACCCGAGTGAGGCGAAGACGGAGGTGGTCGAGCGTATCGAGAAACGTCTGGCCGGCGTTCCGGGCCATTCCTACGAAGTCACGCAGCCGATTCAGATGCGCTTTAATGAGCTGATTGCCGGCGTTCGCAGCGATGTCGCGGTCAAGGTGTTCGGCGATGACTTCGGTCAGATGAACGACGTCGCCGACAAGGTCGCGGCCGTGCTTCGCCGGGCAAAAGGCGCCGAGGACGTGAAGGTCGAGCAGACCGAAGGCCTACCCATGCTCGACATCGCCTTCAACCGTGATGCGGCGGCACGCCTCGGCGTCACCGCGAAGGACGTCCAGGCGGCCATTGCCGCAACGGTCGGCGGTCGCGAGGCCGGGTTCATCTTCGAGGGCGATCGCCACTTCCCCGTGGTCATCCGTCTGTCTGACGTCGATCGCGCCAATTTCGAGAGGCTGGGACAGGTGCCCGTGCCGACTCCCTCCGGTGCATCGGTGCCACTGGCCAGCGTCGCTGACATCCGCATCAACGACGGTCCCAACCAGATCAGCCGCGAGAATGGCAAACGGCGCGTCGTCGTCCAGGCTAATGTTCGCGGGCGGGATGTCGCGAGCGTGGTGGCTGAAGCGCAGGCGGCGATTGCGCGCGACGTGCGGCTGCCGGCGGGCACTTATCTCGAATGGGGTGGTCAGTTCGAGAATCTCGCGACGGCCCGCGCGCGGCTTGCCCTGGTGGTGCCGGCCTGTTTCGCCCTGATCCTCCTGCTTCTCTATGGAGCGCTCGGCTCCGCGCGCGATGCCGCGATCGTGTTCACCGGCGTTCCGCTTGCGTTGGTCGGCGGCGTCCTCGCGCTTGTGCTGCGCGGCATGCCCTTCTCGATCTCGGCCGCCGTGGGCTTCATTGCCTTGTCCGGTATCGCGGTGCTCAACGGTCTGGTCATGGTGACATCGATCCAGGATTTGATGCGCAACGGCATCGACCGGGCGACGGCGAGCCGAGACGGCGCCCTGGCCCGGCTTCGCCCCGTCGCGATGACAGCACTGGTGGCGTCGCTCGGCTTCGTGCCGATGGCGCTTGCGCATGGGGCGGGCGCCGAAGTTCAGAAGCCCTTGGCGACGGTCGTCATCGGCGGCCTGATCTCGGCGACGCTGCTGACCCTGTTCGTGCTGCCGACGCTCTATGCGCGATACGGCCGGCGGGGATTGCCGAGGTCGCACGACGACCAAGGGGAAGCGGGCGCAGCGCCGACAGCGCATGACCCCATCAGTCCTGTGACTTCAAACATATGAATGCGGCCGGGTGGCCGACGCGGATGTCCAAGCCGCTTGCGGCCAAAGGCGTCGGCCCATGTCTCAAGCGTGGTCTCAACGCCCGGCTCCTATCGCCCTTGATCTTCGCCGAGATGTTCAGCCCTGATCCGCCCCAGACTCTTTCGGTCCGTCAGGAGTTTGCCATGCATTGCATTTTCGCGGCCCTGCTTGTTGTGGTCAACGCGCCGCGATTGCTTGGCTATCGGCACAACGGGGATATCCAGGAATGACGGCGCTAGCCTATACGATCATTCCGGTCCTTGCGGTGCTGATCGGCGCGATAGTCGCCGTATGGAAACGGCCGGGGCCGAAGCTCACCAGCGCGATCCAGCACCTTGCCGCCGGCGTCGTTTTCGCCGCAGCAGCCACCGAGATACTCCCTGACGTGATGCATGGCCGCGCGCCACTGGCAACGCTGGTGGGCGGTGCCGCCGGTGTTGTGGTCATGTTGGGGCTCAAGTCGCTGGAAGAGCGTGTTCGCGGCCCGCTCGCGCTGATCGGCGCCATCGGCACAGACCTGTTGATCGACGGCCTGGTGCTTGGGCTTGCGTTTATCGCCGGGGCGAAGGCGGGGCTGTTGCTGACGATCGCCCTGACGCTCGAAGTCCTGTTCCTCGGGGTCACCGTGACAGAAGAGTTGGGCGAG
This sequence comes from Sphingomonas psychrolutea, assembly GCF_014636175.1. Classification (GTDB taxonomy): domain Bacteria; phylum Pseudomonadota; class Alphaproteobacteria; order Sphingomonadales; family Sphingomonadaceae; genus Sphingomonas; species Sphingomonas psychrolutea. The sequence goes on from NZ_BMDW01000024.1 coordinate 55,172, forward strand.
ACCGTCACGTCGAAGCTGCGCATCGTGGCGATTACGACCGCGCTCGCGCTGCTGATGCCGCTGGGAACGCTGGTCGCGCTGCCGGTCGCCGCGTTTTCACCGACCGTCGTCGCCGGCTTTCTGAGCTTCGGGCTCATCGCGCTCCTCTATCTCGTCATCGAAGAATTGCTCGTCGAGGCGCATAAGAAGCCGGACAGCCCGCTCATCAGTGCGATGTTCTTCGTCGGTTTCCTCGCGCTTCTGTTGCTCGAAGAATTGATCTGACGTCTTCGACCGCGACGCGCGATTCCCTGGATTTCCTCGAGATCGATACGGTCGGGTGGCAAACGCGCATGTTCAAGCGGCTTGAGGCCAAAGGCGTCGACCCATGTCTGAAGGTGTCCGGCGGCACCGAAAGTTGAGAAACGCGCTTGAGTGCCGCGTGCCGACAAGGCCGGCCATCCAGCACCGCCGAACGCATTGGTGATAATGCGAAATCCGCGGCGTGAACAAGCCTTACGCTTGCCAATGTCGGTCCGCTCGCACAGAATCCTCGCGATGAAAAAGGATGTCGATCATTTGCCCGCAGCGCAGCGGGGCGAACTGGACCGCGTCCAGCGCGTGCTGATGGACGAATTCGCCGAGGCCATCGGCCAGGCGACGTCACCGTCGCGCAAGAACGGCAAGATCCTGAAGATCATCCTGTTCGGCAGCTATGCGCGTGATGATTGGGTCGACGAGCCCGAGAATGGTTATCAGTCGGATTTCGATCTGCTCGTGGTCGTCAATCACAGCGACCTGACCGATATCGCGCATTACTGGTATGTCGCCGAGGACAACATCCTGCGCGACGCGGCGATCAAGCGGCCGGTCAACATCATCGTCCATGCGCTCGACGAGGTGAATCAGTCGCTCAAACGCGGCGAGTATTTCTGGGTCGATATCGCGCGCGACGGCATCGTGCTCTACGAAATGCCGTGCCATCCGCTCGCGACACCGATGCCGCTCACCGCTGCCGATGCCTACAAGATGGCGACGGGCTATTTCCAGGAATGGTTGCCGAGCATCGATCGCGCATTGTCCACGGCAGGCGATCAAGTTCAGAAAGGAACGGACGATCTTGGTTGGCGCAAAGATGCCGCGTTTACGCTGCATCAGGCAGTTGAACGCGCCTATATCTGCTTCCTGCTCGTGCGGACCTTGTATTTCCCACGCTCGCACAACATCAAATTCCTCCGTTCGCTCGCCGAAGACAGCGAGCCGCAGCTGGTCGGCGTTTGGCCGCGTGACCGGCGTCTCGACCGCCGCCGCTTCCAGCTCCTCAAGCGTGCCTATGTCGAGGCGCGTTATTCCACCGCCTATCAGATCGAGGTCGACGAATTGACCGCGATCCTTGCCTGCGTCCGGAACTTGCGCGATGTGGTCGAGCAGGTCTCGCGCGAATGTCTCGAAGAGCTTCGCGCTAAAGCCGGGCAATGATTTGCCTCTGATGACGCGCGTTTAGCGGCCATATTGGCCACCTTGCGTTCGCCATTGATCTGGGCCTAGTCTGACGGTGCGTCGCGTAGCGTAGCCGGGGCTTGAGAACCCCGCTTGAGAAATTGATCCGCCGTATGCTTCGATGCGGCCGGATTGCCGTCGCATCTGTCCAGGCCGTTCCGGCTGAAGGCGGCGGCGCATGTTCTTGTGCATGTTCTCGACACCCGGCTCCCGCAAGTCCGCCTCGCATCTGGAGCCAGGCTGGATATGCGCCGAGAACGGATATCACCCGATCAATCGAGCCCGCGTTGCGGTGCCGGCCGATGCGGCTGAACTTGGCGTCGGACGAAATGGGCGTTGTCGGCACGGCGCCGCGCGTCGCTGACGGCGATCCGCTGCCGCCCGAAGACCGCGTCCCGCATCGCGCGTCCGACTACTCGATCGAAGCACTCTACCGGGCGCAGATGCCGCGTCTGCTGCGCTTTTTCACCCGGCGTTCCGGGAACGATGACGCGCTCGATCTCGTCCACGAGACGTTCGAGCGGCTGGCCCGTCGAGACGACGATCCCGGCAGCACCGTCGATCGGCCCGAAGCCTATCTTACCCGGATAGCCGGTAACCTCCTTCGCGATCGCGCGAAGTTCGCCGCGCGCCGCTCTGCCGCCTTCCATGTGTCGATCGACGAAGTTCCACTCGCCGGCCGCGATCCGCACGACCAGTTGGAAGCACGGGATATGATCAATCGCCTCGAAACGGCTATGCAGCGACTCCGTCCACGGACGCGGGAGATCTTCATGGCGTGTCGACTCGATGGATATAGTTATGCGGAAGTCGCGGAGCGCGTTGGAATGAGTGTGCGCGGCGTTCGCAAGCAGATGAGCCGGGCCATTGCCGAGATCGATCGCGTCTTGAGCGACGATTAATGGTGATGTCCGACCCTGGTGCAAAATCCGATGACGCGGTGCGTCGCGAAGCGTCCGATTGGGTGGCATTGATCCACGATGCCGATGCCGCGGTTGACCGCGCGGCGTTCGAGCGCTGGCGGGCCAGCGATCCGCGCCATGCGGCCGCCTATGCGCGCGCCGAGCGCGCGTGGGATAGCGCGGCCCTGCTGGGACAGACCAGTTTCGGGCGCGCGCGCAGTTTGCCCGAGCGGCGGCGCTTCTTCGACCGGCCACAGGTGCGCTACGCCTTTGCCGTCGCGGCCGTGCTGGTCGTGGCGATCCTCGGCCTGTCCGTCAGTGGCGTTGGATTGTTCCGTCCGCATCCATCATCCCAGGCCACCGAACTCGCGTCGCGGGTCGGCCAGATTCGACAAGTCGCGCTGGCAGACGGTTCGACTGTCACGCTCGATACCGACAGTGTGCTGCGTATCGCGTTCACCGGCACCGAGCGACGACTCTACCTCTCGCGGGGTCGAGCACGTTTCGTCGTTGCGCATGATGCCGCGCGCCCGTTCGTCGTCATAGCCGGTAACGGCTCGGTGACCGCGCGCGGGACGATCTTTGATGTCGCTGTCGCCGACAATCGCGTTAAAGTGGTGCTGCTGCGCGGCATCGTCGAGGTGCGCGACGGCCGGCCAAGCGCGGTTACGGCACAACCCGCGATCGCGCGCCTCAGCCCAGGACAACAGATTTCCTTCGGCACCGCCGAGCCTCTGGTGGCCCCGCAACCGGCCGCCACGATCGACGCCCAATGGACCGCCGGAATGCTGAGCTTCGACAGTACGCGGCTCGCCGACGCTATTACCCAAGCCAATCGCTACAGCAGGGCCAAGATCAGCCTCGCCGATCCCGCGCTCGGCGATTTGCGCATCACCGGCGCCTTTCACTCCGGCGATGCCGTCGGGCTAGCGGAGAGCATTGCGGAATCACTCGGCCTGCGTGCGGCGAAAACCCCGCAGGGCGATGTTGTGATATCCGCTCCGCCTTCGGTGCCGGCCACCTGAAATAAATCGGTCACAAGAGGGGGCAGACCGTCCCCCTCTGTCGTCAATCGCCCCGAACGACGGCGCCAAGTGCGCCCAAAGGGGGGAGACGACGGAGTGAGCGGACGATTTTCAAGAAGCACTTACGCGTGCGTTGCGGGCGTATCGATCCTCGCGCTGGTGGCACCAGCTCATGCACAGCAGGCTGACCAGCGGCGCTACGACCTTCCGGCCGAGCCCCTCGGGACGTCGCTGCGCGCCGTGTCCGATGCTTCCGGCACCAATGTCATTGTTTCCTCTGCGCTGGTCGATGGCAAAATCGCCCCCGCCTTGTCGGGACGGTTCACCGCCATCGAAGCTATTTCGGCGTTGCTGCGGGGATCAGGTCTGCGCGCGAGGCTGGCGGGATCGAGCCTCATTGTCGAGCGAGCGCCTGCCGCGCAGGGCGTCTCGGCGGAAGCGGATGGTTCGGACATCGTCGTGACGGGCAGCCGGATACGCGGCGCGCCGGTTGCCTCGCCGGTCATCCGGCTCGACCAGCAGGGCATGCGCAATGCCGGGCAGAGCAGTGTCGCCGAGGTAGTGCGCAACATCCCGCAGAATTTCGGCGGCGGGCAGAATCCGGGTGTAGGTAACAATGTGCCGTCGGCCAGCGGTATCAATGTCGGCAGCGCTTCGACCATCAACTTGCGTGGTCTGGGCAGCGACGCGACGCTGACCCTGCTCAACGGCCACCGCCTCGCCTATAACGGATCGCGCCAAGGCATCGATGTGTCGGCGATCCCGCTGGGCATGGTCGACCGGATCGAAATCGTCGCCGACGGCGCATCGGCGCTCTATGGTTCCGATGGGCTTTGTTGCAAAACTGACGTTGGGGATTCACGTAGGGAATCGAGTGGGATAGATGGGCGTGATGCCCAAACCTGCCGCACCTGTGTATCGCACGAC
>NZ_BMDW01000025.1 GCF_014636175.1 Sphingomonas psychrolutea
CCTGAATCGCTTCTCCGAAATAGGAACACCGGTGACCGTCCGCCTCTCATAACATCTTCAAGTAAAAGCGCGGTTATGCTCTCGCGACGTTATGCAACAAAGCCAGTCCAAAGTATCTGCTGCGCTGTCGAGAGTGTCGGCCGCGTCGTCAACTTCGGAGATAGCTGCTCTCATGGCTTCGACCCTAACCTTCAGCGCTGCGATCTGTTGGTCGCGTTGATCCAGCTCCTCTTGCGGCACGCCACAACCCGATAGGAGCGCGAGGCCCGATAATACGAACGCTATAGTTCCTCTGCGCATGCCACCCCCGGTCGGAACGCTAAGCCTCCCGAGCCGCTTGTCAACGCGACTACGATGGAGGCTGTATCGAAAACGAACGGTTTCGAGCCCCTATTGAGAGGTGTATCGATTATTAGCTTGACGGCAATTCCGATACATAAGCAGTAACGAGCTACGTTATCGATACAGGGAAAACTGTCATGGCTCGCACATTTTCATATTGCCGCGTAAGCACCGTTGATCAGACTACCGACAACCAAGTTGCAGAAATTGAGGCGGCGGGGTTCGCAGTCGATCCTAAACGGGTCGTGACTGAGACGGTGTCGGGTTTCACGTGCGCTCGGGAGCGTGCGGGCTTCGCAAAGCTAATGGACCGGCTAGAGGCCGATGATGTGCTGATCGTCAGCAAGCTTGATCGACTGGGCCGTAACGCGATGGACGTGCGGGCAACGGTGGAGGCCTTGGCGGTGGCAGGTGTGCGGGTCCACTGTCTCGCGCTTGGCGGGGTTGATCTGACTAGCTCGGCGGGGAAACTCACGATGGGGGTAATCAATGCCGTCGCTGAGTTCGAGCGGGACTTGATCGTGGAGCGAACCCAAGCGGGCTTGAAGCGGGCAAAGGCCGCTGGGGCCGTGCTGGGCCGTCGCGCTTCCTTAGATACTGCGCAGCAAGAGGCCGTGAGGCAACGTAGGGCCGCTGGGGATTCGCTGGGCGTGCTGGCGAAGGCGTATGGGGTTTCCCGCGCAGCGATCCAGCGGGTGGAGCGGCGGGCCTCTACGGGGGCCTGAGCGGCCTTGATATTCGGGCAGTGCCACGCCCGCCTGTCGTGTGATATTGTTACATCGACGGAAGGCCGTTCCGAGACGCAAGGGGGACTTTCGGCGCTATTCGGCCCCCTTAGTGGACGCTCGGCACGGGCGCGGTCGGCTTCCCGAGGTTCTCGGTGAAGTAGCGCTCGAAAGCATTCTTCAGGACCTCCGCCGCTATCCCACGCTTCGACGTCGGAACGATCAGTGCGTCATGGACCGGGAGGAACCCAATGCCCTGGGACTGTAGCTCGGCCATCGCCATCATCATGATTTCCGCTTCATGATATTGAAGGTCGTGCGTGCTGATGCCGTGGCCTTTTAGTCCCGCAAGGACCGGAAAGCGCTTTACGGCCTCACGCCGCACAATGGCACAGCGGGGGCCGCCAGCCTTGGGGTCTGATGCGCCTAGCGCGATCATGATCCAGCGCTTCACTTCTTTATGGTCTAGCCCCGGGAGGGCGTAGGAGGCCGTAGAGGCATCGAACGGGAGGCCTAGCAGGCCGTGTAGGATCGTTAGGTGCGCGGCGCTTAGGTCAACCTCTTCGACCGCTTCACCGTCAATGCGGAGTAATGCTGCGCGTGCCCGCCGCCCCCGCCCGCTCTCATCCCCACCGCCGCTCATACTTTCGTAAGCGTCACCCCGGGGCATGGAATAGAAGCGACCGCCCCATTGCCAAGCAAAGTCCGGTTTACCGGCATGGCTGAATATTCGACGAAGGCCTGCGAAGACGATGCCGTCGATTCGCCCTTTCGCCATTAGGAAGGCATTCAGGCTTTCCATGCTTGCGATAATGGCGAGCGCCTGAGGGTCCTTAGGATCGATTGGGAGCCGTACGGCCCGGTCGGATTTTGTCACCTTTTCCGCTCGCGCCTCCACGGCATCGCAGGCGGCTGGCAGCGCTACAGTCCCCGTGGCGAAATGGGCTGCCAAGTTGCTTAGCGTGACGCCATGCTCGCTCGCCATCTGAAGGAGCGGGGCCGTGGGACGAAAACTCGTCATAGCCGCCCTTTGATGGGATAGACCAAACCTATCCTCTTCCCGAAAGAAGCCCGCCAGTTCCTCTAAGTGCCCCGAGGCTCCCATAGCGGCCCGCATGGCATTGAAGGCTGTAGCCCGTCCCGGATAGGCGGCTGTGGCGCTGTTGCTGGTCCTTAGCTTGCTCCACCGCCCTGCGCGGATGCCGTAGAGGAGGTCAGAGAGGAACGGTCCCAAGGCCTGCCGATATCGCAATAGCATCGTAGGGCGGGCCTGGACCCTCCCCTTCATGTGGGGCAATACCACTGTACCAATGATGAATGAAATCAAGGCCTCAGCCTCAGGGGAGCAAGGGCCGCCAGCAAGCAGCATTGAGCGCGCGAAAGTCCTAGCATCCCGTCGATCCGTCGCGCGATCAGGAAGCGCTAGGTCCCCTAGTGGCGTGTAGGCGTGCATGGGTGGACCTTAATGGGGGATAATGATGACCCCCACTGGAGGCTTGCGGGGCTGTAAGCTACTCAGGGTAGCGTAGGGCAACCCTTAGCATAGTGGAGTAAAAACTCCATGGCCATTCACTGACTTTCCGCCCCGGACGTTCCCACGGGCCGCACCGCTACCTTTCAGCCGTCCGGGGCGGATGTCTGGCCCGCCACAACTGTGACACAACGCCGCCCTTGCCGAGACTGCTAAAAGGGTCCAAACCGCCCGTGGCGAGCAGCAGAAGGTAGGTTTTCCACGGGTTTCCAGATACGGGACGGCCCAGACTGCCTTCGGAGGGCAGCGCTCTATCCAGCTGAGCTACGGGTGCCTGATTGCCCGCCTAGCAAAGCCGGGGGCGCTGCGCCAGTCCCTTGCGTGGCGGCTATTTGGCCAGCGTCANCTGCAGGACCGGGGTGGAATAGAGCACGGTGATGATATCGACCGAGCAGAGCTGGCTCAGGCTGGTTGCGTAGGAGAAGCGCTCTTCGAACCCAAGCCCCGGGCACGCATAGGGCAGGGTGTTGCGATACACTTTGCGGCCGGTCATGATAAAATCGATCGTGCGGTCGCCATGGACGCGGGTTTCGCTGATCTGGCGCAGCGGGATGCAGCTTTCCGGCTTGCCCACCTCGGTCGCGACGAGAATCGCCTGGCGGTCGCGCGCCATGCCGGGCGCGGCGACAGCGGTGACGGCAAGAGCGGCGAACAGCAGGCGCATGTCATGTCTCCTGTTTGGCGCGGAGCTTCGGCGCCGGGGTCTTGGGCTTGAACGCGCAAAGATCGGCGACGTTGCAGCGCCAGCATTCGGGCGTCCGCGCTTTGCAGACATATCGCCCGTGCAAGATTAACCAGTGATGAGCGTGCAACCGGAACGGCTGCGGCGTCGCCTTATCCAGCTTCAGTTCGACCGCGAGCGGGGTCTTGCCGCGCGCGAGGCCGGTGCGGTTGCCGACGCGGAAGATGTGCGTGTCGACCGCAAAGGTCTCCGCACCGAACGCCACGTTCATGACGACATTTGCGGTCTTGCGCCCGACGCCGGGGAGCGTTTCGAGCGCGGCACGGTCCGCCGGGACTTCGCCGCCATATTGCGCGATCAGGCGCTCCGACAAAGCGATCACGTTCTTGGCCTTGGTGTTGAACAGGCCGATCGTCTTGATGTGCTGCTTGAGGCCGTCCTCGCCGAGCGCAACCATCTGGGCGGGGGTCTTCACGGTTTCGAAGAGAAGCCGCGTCGCCTTGTTGACGCCGATATCGGTGGATTGCGCCGACAGCGCGACCGCAACGACCAGCTGATAGGCGTTGCCGTACGCAAGCTCGGTCTCGGGATGCGGATTGTCCGCCGCGAGCCGGGCGTAGAAGTCGACGACGTCGGCCTTCTTCAAACCCCGAGCACCTGTTCCATCGAGTAGCGCCCCGCCGGTTTGCCGACGAGCCACAGCGCCGCCGTAATCGCGCCGCGCGCGAAGATCGCGCGATTTTCGGCGCGGTGGCCGATTTCGATCCGCTCGCCCTCGCCCGCGAAGATGACGAGGTGATCCCCGGCGACCGAGCCGCCGCGCAGCGAGGCGAAGCCGATCGTCCCCTCCGAGCGTGCGCCGGTCAGGCCCGCGCGATCAGCGACCTTTGCCTCGGCCAGTGTAATGCCGCGCCCAGCCGCCGCCGCTTCGCCGAGCAGGAGTGCGGTGCCAGAGGGCGCATCGACCTTGTGGCGGTGGTGCATTTCGGCGATTTCAATGTCCCATTCAGGTCCCAGCCGCGCGGCGGCATCGCGTACCAGCTTGGCGAGCAAGGTGACGCCGAGCGAGACATTGCCCGTCTGCAGCACTGCGATTTCGCCTGCGGCGGCATCGATCAGCGCGTGGTGCGTGGTCGACAGCCCGGTCGTGCCGATCAGGATCGGCGTGCGCGCGGACCGCGCGGCGGCAAGCGTGCGTTCGAGCGCGGCGGGCGTCGAGAAATCGATCAGCACGGCGGCATCGTGCGCCAGCGAAACCGGATCGCCCCCGGCATCAATCCCGCCGATCAGCGTCGCGCCGAGATCGGGCACGGCGACGGCGAGCGCCTGCCCCATCCGCCCCGCACTCCCGATAATGCCGATCGCGGTCATCTTCGCTCTCCCGAATTGCTCCGCGCGCCTGTACCGGGTCGGGCCGGGAGATGCCATGCGGCAAATTGCCGACTCGTGGTCCGCGGCGCGGAAGTTTAGGCTAAGTTTAGGCATAAAAGCGATTGCACAGCACCAAAGATGCTGCGTCGCAATGCGGTGGGGCGGCGTGCCACGGCGCGTGGGGTGCCAAGAATAAACCGACGGTTTGAAAGAGCCGGATGCGAGGATGACAGATCGCTGGCGTGTAGGACATACAGAACCGCCTGGTGGCCTCCGAACGATAGCGGAAGCTGTGCCCCTGCGGTATCGTCACCGGCATGACCAGCCCACGCAACATCGTCATCCTCACCGGCGCAGGCATCTCCGCCGAATCGGGGATCGCCACCTTTCGCGGGCCGGGCGGGCTGTGGGAGGGGCACCGCGTCGAGGATGTGTGTACGCCCGCGGCGCTGGCCGATGATCCGGTACTGGTCCACCGTTTCTATGATGCGCGGCGCGCGGCGCTCATCACCGTGCAGCCCAATGCCGCGCATGTCGCGCTGGCGCGGCTCGATGCGGCGTGGCCGGGCGCGCTGTTGATCGTGACGCAGAATGTCGATGATCTGCACGAGCGCGCCGGGGCGAAGCGCTTGCTGCACATGCATGGCGAATTGCAGTCCGCACTTTGCGCGGCGTGTGGCGCGCAAGCGCCGTGGAGCGGGGATTTGCCGCCAGGGTCGGCCTGCGCGGCATGCGGCGCGGCGGCGCTGCGGCCCGATATCGTGTTCTTTGGCGAGATGCCGTACGCGATGGACGTGATCGAGCGTGCGCTGAGCGAAGCCGATCTGTTCGTGTCGATCGGGACGTCGGGCGCGGTCTATCCCGCCGCCGGGTTCGTGCAGGGCGCGCGCCATGCCGGGGCACACACGTTGGAACTCAACCTCGAACGATCGGCGGGGAGCGGGTATTTCCACGAGGCGCGGCTGGGCGTGGCGGGGGAACTGGTGCCCGAATGGGTGGAGACTTTGCTTGCATCCTAAACCCCGCAAACCGCCAGCCGCCGACCTTCGACAGCACAATGCGGGGTGACGCTATGGTTGACGCGCAACCGCGCGAGGCGCGGGACGGGGCGTCGGCCATGTCCCGTCCGTCGCGCCGAAGACCGATCAGGACCCCGCGCAGACCACCGCGCTGACATCGGCCGGGGCAAGGACGCGTTCCGACACAGCGGGCGCGCTGGCTTGGCGTCCGCCCTTCATCGTTGCGAGATCCCAACTGGCGACTTGCGGCTTGCCCTGCACGCGCGTCGCCCAATCGTCGTTTGCCATGGTCCCGCCGACGCGATCGAGTTCCTTGGTGATGACAAATGGTTTGTGCATGCGCTTGCCGGTCGGCAGGCCCGATGCGGAATCGCGCGGCGATACGATCGCCGAGACAACGGCACCGCCGGCACAGGTGACGCGGAGCATGACCTGGTCGGGCGTGCCGTCATTGTCGCTGTCGCGATCGATATAGCCGTCCATTCCGCGCATCTGTCCATCGCTGAACGTCCCGGTCGCGGTGAACCGCACGTTGGGGCCGCCGCCCGCGCCGACCGATCGGGCTGTGCTGATCTGGGGTGCCGCGAGCACGGCGAGCGCGACGATAGCGTCGATCATCATGGCAAATCCTCTCCTGTCTTTTATGGACAGGAAGCTGCTCCCCAATGGGACGTTATGCAAGCGTTCCGAAAGCGGGGCGAGCGCTGTCGCGCCGCTCAGGCGGTGAACCCGTCCTCCGCATCCGCCACGCCCAATTTTGCGCGGCGGTCGACGCGGAGTTCGAACACGTCGGGGCGGGCATAATGTCCATCGCTATCGAGCGACGTCAGGTTGCGACCGATTGCCGCCAAATCCAGATCGGCGATCAGCAAATCGGCATCGGCACCGGTTTCCGCGAGGATTGTGCCGTCGGGCGCGATGATGCAGCTGCCGCCGGACTGAAGCTGGCGATCGGGCATGCCGAGCAGCAGATCGCGTGCATCGGCATTGCCGCCGACGCGCTCCAGCCCGTCGAGCAGATCGGCGCGGTGCTGGATCGTGCCCGCCGCGAGCACGAAACAGCGGCCCTCGAACGCATAATGTTGCGACGCGATGCGGTACATCGGGCGTACCGTCGGCCAGGCCGAGATATGGACCGCTTCGCCGGTGTGATGCATCGCGGCGCGGGCGAGCGGCATCCAATGTTCCCAGCAAATCAGCGATCCGACCGCGCCCCATTCGGCAGTATGCACGCCGAGCGTCGCGCCGTCGCCGCGCCCCCAGATCATTCGCTCGCCATGCGTCGGCACGAGCTTGCGGTGGAGCAAGGGCGGTTGGTTCGGGCGGAACAGATATTGCGTGTTGGTCAGGCTTGAGCGGACGCGTTCATGCGCCCCGACCGAGACGAGGATATTGGCTTCGTCGACAAGTTGCTGGAGCGGTTCGAGCCGCGGGTCGTTCGGGCGCAGCGCTTGTTCGAGCAGGATCGCGTGGAGCGCCTGCGTGCCGCGATGATCCCAGATCGCGGCATTGGGGGCCTCGTCGAGCCACAACGGATAACCGCCGAGGAAGGTCTCGCCAAAGGCGACCAGCTTGGCCCCGATATCGGCGGCATCCGCGACATGATCGAGCAAGGCGGTGATCCCGTCGCCGATCGCCAGCGGGATCGGGGCGGCCTGCACCAGCGCAGCTTTTACGGTCTTGGTCATGCGATTTCCCCTGAGGCCGCGCCCGCATCCGATCGGCTGGGCTTACTCTACCCAGTCCAGCCCCATCTCGCGATAGACGTCACGCTCGTCATCCCAGCCCGGCCTTACTTTCACGTGAAGATAGAGGTGGACCGGCCGGCCCATGATGCTGCTGAGTTCGGCACGCGCGCGCGCGCCGATTTCCTTGATCCGGGCACCACCCTTGCCGAGCACGATCGCGCGTTGCGTCGGGCGTTCGACCAGAATTTGCTGGTGGATCTCAACCGATCCATCCTGGCGTTCGAGATATTGCTCGGTCTCGATTGCGGATGCGTAGGGGAGCTCAGCGTGGAGCTGGAGATAGAGCTGCTCGCGTGTGACCTCGGAGGCAAGGCTGCGCTCGGTGGCGTCGGACACTTGATCTTCGGGGAAGTGCCACGGCCCCTCGGGCATGCGCGCGGCGAGATGCGCCTTCAGTTCGGGCAGGCCGTCACCGGTCGATGCGCTGACGAAGAAGACTTCGTCGAACTGGACCATGCCGGTCAGTTTCTCGGCATGGAGCAGCAGCTTGCCCTTGTCAGCGAGATCGACCTTGTTGAGGATGAGGTATTTGGGTTCGCGGCGATCCTTGATCGCCTCGGCAATGGTGGTGACCTTGCTGCCGAGCCCGCCTTTGGCATCGACCACCAGCGCCAGCACATCGGCCCCTTCGGCCCCGCCCCACGCCGCCTTCACCATCGCCCGGTCGAGCCGGCGCTTGGGCTCGAAGATACCGGGGGTGTCGACCAGCAGGAGCTGCGTATCGCCCTCGATCGCGACGCCCATCAGCCGGACGCGCGTGGTCTGCGCCTTGGGGCTGACGATCGCGACCTTCTGCCCGACGAGCGCGTTGACCAGCGTCGATTTACCCGCATTGGGCGCGCCGAGGACCGCGACGAGGCCGCAGCGTTGGGGGGTGGGTTCGGTCATATATCACTTTCGTCACCCCGGGCTTGTCCCGGGGTCCACCGTGGTACGCGTACCACTGGTGTTGCTCATGCCCCGCAGTGGACCCCGGAACAAGTCCGGGGTGACGGAGGGGTTAGTTTCGCAGCTTTCCCAACAGCGCCGTCGCAGCAGCGGTCTCCGCTTCCTGTTTCGAACTGCCCTCGGCCTCGGCTTCGGCAAACGTCCCGATCATCGCCTTCACCCGGAAGCGTGGCGCGTGGTGCGGGCCGGAGCGTTCGACCACTTCATACGCCGGGGCCTTGCGATTGTGCGCGGCGGCCCACTCCTGCAGCGCGCTCTTGGGATGTTGCGGGGCGGAAAGCACGCGGCTGGCGCGGTCGCCCCACGCGGTGCGGATCGCACGCGCCGCACCGTCGAGCCCGGTTTCGAGATAGAGCGCGCCGATCAGCGCCTCCATCACATCGCCCAGCACATTGTCCGAATCCGCTGCGCCATCGTCGCGCGCTTGCTTGCCGAGGCGCAAATGCGCGGCGACGCCGAGGCCGCGCGCGACATCGGCGCAGACCGCGCCCGTCACCAGCGTATTGAGCCGCTTCGACAAGGCACCTTCGGGTTCGCCGGGGAAGAGTTCGAACAGCCACTGCGCCATGACGAGGCCGAGCACGCGGTCGCCGAGAAATTCGAGCCGTTCGTAATTGGCCGCCGCCTGGCTGCCATGCGTCAGCGCGCGTTCGTACGGCGTGAGATCGACCGGTCGATGCCCGAGCGTCGCGGTCAACCAGTCGCGAAGTGGCTCGCTCAAAACCCCTCCCCGATGCGGCTCCAGCGTGCGGCCGAGAACCACGTCCACGGCAGGAACCAATTGGCCGAGCCATCGGTCGAGAAAAACGACACCATCGCGCGCCCCTCGATCCGCTCCATCGGGACATAGCCCATGCCCTGCGGCGGATCGAACCGGCTATCGCCGCTGTCGTCGCGATTGTCGCCCATCACGAAGACGTTGCCGGCGGGGACCATATACACGCCGGTCTCATCGGCATTGGGCTGCTCACCGCGATCGAGTACGGCGTAGCTCTTGCCGTTCGGCAGCGTCTCGCGGAATTGCTGGTAGCGGCAGACGGGCTTGCCATCGACGCTGTCCTCGAACTCGGTCGGGCATTCGCTGCCGCCGGGATAGTTCGGGCTAAGCGGGATGATGAAATCGGCGATTCGCTGCTTGGGAATCGGCGTACCGTTCAGGATTACCTGCCCGTTCCGCATCTGGATCGTATCGCCGGGCAAACCCATGACGCGCTTGATCACGTCGTGGTCGTTCCCCGGCGGCCCGCGAAACACCACGACATCGCCGCGCGCCGGATCGCGCCCGAGGATGCGACCGGGCAGCAACGGCGCGCCCCATGGCAGCGACCAGCGCGAATAGCCGTAATTCCATTTCGACACGAACAGATAGTCGCCGATGTAGAGCCGCGGCAGCATCGATTGCGACGGGATGCTGAACGGGGCAACGATAAAACTGCGCAACACGAACACGATCAGCGCAAGCTTCAGGAAGAAGGTGAGCGTCTCGCGCGTTTCGGAACGCGGCGGTTTCGCGCGCTTGATCGAGATTTTTGTGTCGGTGTCGGCCATCCGCGCGGTTTGGTGCTGCGCCGCCCCCCCGTCAAGTTGGTCGTCAAGCTGGCGGTTGTAATGGCACGGCGCTAGGGCGATCTGTGTCTGCTGTTCCCGTGCGAAAGCAGGGGTCCAGAGTCGCGGGCATTGTGTTCCGTTACGCTGGACCCCTGTTTTCGCAGGGGAACCGAGTTTCGAAGAGGTGACTATGACCAAGGCCGACTGGACCACGATCGAGGCGCTGCCCTCGCCCCGTCTCGAATCGCTGTTCGCCGAGGATGCGGCGCGGCTGGCGAGCTTCAGCGTCGATGTCGCCGGGCTGCATTTCGACTGGTCGAAGACGCATCTGACCGCCGACGCGGTCGCTGCCTTCACCGCGCTCGCCAAGGCGCAGGATCTGCACGGCAAGCGCGAAGCGCTGTTCGCCGGCGAAGCGGTCAACACCAGCGAGGGCCGCGCCGTCACGCATGTCGCCGAACGCGGCGAAGGCAGCGAAGACGATGTCGCCAAGGCGCGCGTGCTCCACGCCCGGATGCGCGCGCTGATCGACGCGATCGAGGCCGGGGCGCTCGGCGAGATCCGCCATGTGCTGCACGTCGGGATCGGTGGCTCCGCGCTCGGGCCCGATCTGCTGATCGATGCGCTGGGCCGCGAGGACAGCCGCTATGAGGTCGCGATCGTGTCGAACATCGATGGCGCAGCGCTCGAGGAAGTGTTCGCCAGATTCGATCCGACCGCGACGCTGCTGGTGATCGCGTCGAAGACCTTCACCACCAAGGAAACACTGACCAACGCCGATTCGGTGCTGCAATGGATGGGCGAGCACGGCGTCGAAGACGCGTACGGCCGCGTCGTCGCGCTGACCGCCGACCCCGACAAAGCGGTCGAATGGGGCGTCGACGAGACGCGCGTATTGCCCTTCGCCGAGAGCGTTGGCGGGCGCTATTCGCTCTGGTCTTCGATCGGCTTCCCGGCGGCACTCGCGCTGGGGTGGGATTGCTTCGAGGAATTGCTCGAAGGGGCGGGCGAAATGGACCGGCATTTCCGCCAGACCTCGCTCAGCCAGAATGCGCCGGTGCTCGCGGCGTTTGCCGATCTCTACTATACGCAGGTCCGCCACGCCGAGACGCGTGCGACCTTCGCCTATGACGAGCGGCTGCGGCTGCTGCCGTCCTATCTCCAGCAGCTCGAAATGGAATCGAACGGCAAGGGCGCGACGATCGACGGCGAGGCGGTCGGGCGGCCGACCGCGGCGATCACTTGGGGCGGGGTCGGCACCGATGCGCAACATGCGGTGTTCCAATTGCTCCACCAGGGCACGCACCTCGTGCCGGTCGAATTCGTCGCGGTGATCGAGCCGGGCGATACGCTGTCGGAAGAGCATCACCGGCAATTGCTGCTCAATGCCTTTGCGCAAGGGGCGGCGCTGATGAAAGGCCGCCCGAACGACGATCTCGCGCGGAGCTATGCGGGCGATCGGCCTTCGTCGACGATCCTGCTCGAGGACCTCGATGCGCGCACGCTTGGCGCGCTGATCGCCTTTTACGAACAACGCACCTTCGTGAACGGCGTGCTGCTCGGGATCAATTCGTTCGATCAGTTCGGCGTGGAACTGGGCAAGGAAATGGCCAAGGCGGCGGATGCCGGCGGGCAGGAATTCGACGTATCGACGACCGATTTGATCAAGCGGGCGTTCGGATAACACCCGACCGTCACCCCGGCCCCCTCGACGAAGCTCGGGACAGGCTTGCGCCGGGGCCCACCGTGCAACAAACATCGCCGCGCTTCAGGCGCGGTGGACCCCGGAACAAATCCGGGGTGACGGAGTGAGAATATAATGAGCGATTTCGACTACGACCTCTTCGTCATCGGCGCTGGCTCCGGCGGCACCCGCGCATCGCGCGTTGCGGCGGCGCATGGCGCCAAGGTGGCGGTGGCGGAGGAATATCGCGTCGGCGGGACCTGCGTCATCCGCGGCTGCGTGCCCAAGAAGCTGCTCGTCTACGGCGCGCATTTCGCCGAGGATCTGAAGGACGCGCGGCGCTTCGGCTGGGATGTGCCCGAACACCTCAACTTCGACTGGAAGCGGCTGCGCGACAACGTGATGGAGGAGGTCGATCGCATCAACGCCGCCTATACCGACACGCTGACCAATAACGGGGTCGAGATCATCCTCGATCGCGCAGAGGTAACCGGGCCGCACAGCCTGACGCTGGGCAGCGGGCGCGAAGTGACCGCGAAATACATTCTGATCGCGACCGGTGCGGCGCCGGTCGTGCCGGAATGTCCGGGGCACGAACACGGCATCACTTCGAACGAGGTGTTCGATCTCGACGCGGTGCCAAAGCGCATCCTGATCGCGGGCGCGGGCTATATCGCCAATGAATTTGCCGGCATCTTCAACGAATTCGGCGCGAAGGTGACGCTGATCAACCGCAGCGACGTGATCCTGCGCGGCTATGACGAATCGATCCGCGACCGGCTGCTGCAAATCTCAATGATGAAGGGGCTCGATTTCCGCTTCAACGCGACGTTTCAGGGGATCGAGCAGCAGCCCGATGGGTGTCTCCGCGTATCGATGACGGGGCATGAGCCGATCGACGTCGATTGCGTGCTGTTCGCGACGGGACGGTCCCCCAATACCGCCGGCCTCGGTCTGGCGAACGCCGGGGTCGAACTCGACGACGCGGGCGCGGTGGTGGTTGATGCCGATAATGCCTCGACCTGCGACAGCATCTATGCCGTCGGCGACGTGACCAACCGCGTACAGCTGACCCCGGTCGCGATCCGCGAGGGGCAGGCGTTTGCCGACACGATCTTCGGCGGCAAGCCGCACCGCGTCGATTACGAAAACATCCCGAGCGCGGTGTTCAGCCATCCGCCGATGGCGGGCGTCGGCCTGACCGAGGCGCAGGCCAAGAACAAGTTCGGATCGGTCAAGGTCTACACCTCCGACTTCCGCCCGATGAAGAACGTGCTGGCGAACCGCAACGAACGCGCTTTGTACAAGATGGTGTGTCATGCGGAATCGGGCGTGGTGCTCGGGCTGCACATGATCGGGCCGGACGCGCCGGAGATTTTGCAGGCCGCAGCAGTGGCGGTGAAGGCGGGCCTCACCAAGGACGCGTTCGACCAGACCGTCGCGCTGCACCCGTCAATGGCGGAGGAATTGGTGCTGCTGCGGTAGGGGTGGCGGGTTCGAGCCGGTTGGGGGCGTGGACGGCAGGAGCGTTTTTCCGTCACCCCGGCCTTGTGCCGGGGTCCACCGTGCCACCATCACCCGGCCAGGGGCGGCAGGCCAAGCCCAACCGCAAGGTCATTCCACGCCGGATTTTCATGTTCGATGAGGTTGCGCTTCCAGTCTCGCCGATAGCGTTTCAACTGCTTTTCGCGGGCAAAGACGGAGTCCATTGTTTCGGCGGTTTCGAAATAGACGAGCCGCTTTATCCCGTACTTTTTGGTATGCCCGTCGAACGTCCCGGCGCGATGTTGTAAAATCCTGCCGATCAGGTTCGACGTAACGCCGACGTAGAGCCGACCATTATAGCCGCTCGCCAGAATGTAGACGCAGGGGACGCGCTCGATCGTCACGCGTAGCATCTTGCTCCACGGTGGACCCCGGCACAAGGCCGGGGTGACGACTAAGGATACGCGCGCTTTCTACCCCCCGGCGCCTATTCCAACGCCACCCCCGAAATCGTGATCCGGTGCATCAACCGCCGATGCCCCTGATAATCGTTCGCCGCGAAATGCCAGGTCGAACGGTTATCCCACACCGCGACCGAACCCGGCTGCCATTGCAACCGACACTGAAATTCCTCGCGCATCGCGACCGAGTAGAGATATTGCAGCAGCGGCTGGCTCTCCTCGCGCGTCCAGCCTTCGAAATGGAGCGTGAAGGCGGGGTTGACGTAGAGCAGCTTGCGCCCCGTCACCGGGTGGTGGATCACCGCCGGGTGGACGGCGTTGGCGCTGATGTCATGACCCTTCAGATCGGCGGCCTGGTCGGTCTTGGCGTAGATGCCGTCATGGCCATAGATGTGATCGGCGCTGTGCACCGCGCGTAAACCGCCAAGCGTCGCCTTCAGCCCGTCCGACAGCGCATCGTACGCCGCGCCCATGTTCGCGAACAGCGTGTCGCCGCCCACCGGCGGCAGCTCGCGCGCGACGAGGATCGATCCCATCGCGGGCACCGGATCATAGCTATGGTCGGTGTGCCAGCCGCCGCCGATATTGACGAACTGCGTCTCGGCTTTGCGGACTTCAGCGATTTCGGGATAGCCGCCATTGGCGGGGAAGTAATTGTTGACGTCGATCGCGCCCCACCGCCGCGCAAAGGCGATATGATCTTCGGGGCTAAGCTGCTGATCGCGCAGCAAGACGACGCCCGTTTCGGCGAGCGCGGTGCGGATCGCGGCCATTTCGTCATCGCCGATCGCGCGCACGTCGATTCCGGTGACTTCCGCTCCGCAATGCGCGGCCAGTGGATTGATGTGCATTTCGCCCATGCTGCCTCTCCTTATTTTATGGAGCGCAGCATGGGCGAAGCGCGCGGGCTTTACCAGATGTGGACGCGCTTCTCGGGGGCGAGGTACAATCTGTCGCCGGGCTTCACGTTGAACGCGGTGTACCAGGCGTCGACATTGCGGACGATGCCGTTGACGCGGTAATATGGCGGGCTGTGCGGATCGGTCAGCAGCCGCGCACGCGCCGCGCCTTCGCGGATCTTCGACTGCCACGCTTGCGCGAAGGCCAGGAAGAAGCGCTGGTCGCCGGTCAGCCCGCCGATGACGGGCGCCTTGCCGTGCTTCGCCTGATAGCGGTGATAGGCGGCATAGGCCATTTCGAGCCCGCCGAGATCGCCGATATTCTCGCCCATCGTCAGCTTGCCGTTGATTTTGGTGCCGGGGATCGGTTCGTAGGCGTCATATTGCGCGCCGAGCACCGCCGTGCGCGCGGTGAATGCTTTCTTCGAGTCGGGCGTCCACCAATTGGCGATCTTGCCCGTGCCGTCGAACAGGCTGCCCTGATCGTCGAAACCGTGACCGATCTCATGCCCGATGATCGCACCGATCGCGCCGTAATTCACCGCCGGATCGGCCTTTGCATCGAAATAGGGCGGCTGCAGGATCGCGGCGGGGAAGGTGATCTGGTTCATCAGCGGGTTGTAATAGGCGTTCACCGTTTGCGGCGTCATTTCCCACAAGGAGCGGTCGACCGGCTTGACCAGGCGTTGCAGGTCGAGGTCGTGCTGGAATTCGCCCGCGCGGACGGCATTGCCGATCAGATCGCCGCGATCGATCTTCAGCGCCGCATAATCGATATATTTTACCGGATGCGCGATGCGCGGCTCGAACGCGTCGAGCTTGGCGATGGCCGCCGCTTTGGTCTTGGCGTCCATCCAGTTGTTCGACGTGAGCCGCTCGGCGAGCGCACCGCGCAGATCGGCGATCAGCTCACCCATCTTGGCTTCGCTTTCGGGCGGGAAGTGGCGTGCGACATAGATTTGCCCGACCGCCTCGCCCAGTGCACCGTTGACGAGCGCGACGCCACGCTTCCAGCGCGCGCGCTGCGACGGCTGATCGTTGAGCGTCTTGCCGTAAAAGGCGAAGCTCGCGTCATCGAAACGCTTGGGCAGGAATTGCGCGTGATCGCTGACAAAGCGGAACGCCACCCAGTCCTTCCACGTCGCCAGCGGGACGCTATCGAGCATCTTGCCGTTCGCGGTCAGCGCGGTGCTGGTCGCCATGATGACGGTCGGGATGCTGTCGAGCCCGGCGGTCTTGAGCATCAGGTCCCAGTCGAATTCTGGCGCCAGCTTCTTCATGCCGGCGCGGTCCATCGGCTTGAACATTTCCATCAGATTGCGCTGGCGCTCGGGGCTCCATTGCTCCTTGGCCATCGCGGTTTCGAGCGCGATGATCGCATCGGCCTTGGTCGCGGCATCGGGGATGCCGGCCAGCGTCTGCATCTGAATGACATAGTCGCGATAGGCCTTGCGGAAGGCATCATACTTTGCGCCTTCGAGCAGATAATAATCGCGTCCGCCCATGCCGAGCCCGCCTTGCGAGGCCGCGGCGACATAGCGGGTCGGGTCGGTCGGATTGGGCAATTGGCCGAGCTCGACCGGCGAGGCATAGCCGACGCTCGCGAACAGCATCTGCAGCGCGGCCTTGTCGTTCACCGCGGCGATCTTGGCGAGATAGGGTTGCAGCGGGGCAATGCCGCGCGCTTCGGTGGCGGCTTCATCCATCCAGCTCGCATAGAGATCGCCGATTTGCTGGCCCGATGCGCCATAGGCCTTGGGATTGGCGGCAAGATCGGCGACGATCGCGCGGACTTGCTGCTCGGCTTCGTCGCTCAGCACCACGCCATAGCCGGCCTGCGTGCGATCGGCGGCGATTGGCGTGCGCTTGTCCCAATTGCCGTTGGCATAGGTCCAGAAATCGTCGCCGGGCTTGAGCGTGCGCTGTTGCGCCGTGAGATCGATCCCGAACGTGCCGTAGCGCGGGCCGGCCTTGGGCGTGACCTTGGCGATTCCGGGGACGGTAAGCGCCGCGATCGCGACGGCGGCGGTGAGACGGACGAACGTGGAACGACGCATTTCAGAACCCCCTTCAGGTGTGTTGCCGTGCTATAGCGCCGAGTCGAAAGCGCTGCAAGTGGTCTGTCAGGGTCGCGCGACATCTATTCAGGGTCGGCTTACTCCACGCGGTTCGCCACCAGATCGTCGACCACCGCCGGATCGGCGAGGGTTGAGGTGTCGCCGAGGCTCGATACGTCGCCCTCGGCGATCTTGCGCAGGATGCGGCGCATGATCTTGCCGCTGCGCGTCTTGGGCAGGCCGGGCGCGAATTGCAATTTGTCGGGCGCGGCGATCGGGCCGATTTCCTTGCGCACCCACACGATCAGCTCACGGTGCAGATCGGGATGCGGATCGACCCCGGCGTTGAGCGTGACGTAGGCGTAAATGCCTTGCCCCTTAATGTCGTGCGGCATGCCGACGACGGCGGCCTCGGCGACGTGCGGATGAAGGACCAGCGCCGATTCCACCTCGGCCGTGCCCATGCGATGACCGCTGACGTTGATCACGTCGTCGACACGGCCCGTGATCCACCAATAGCCATCGACGTCGCGCCGCGCGCCGTCGCCGGTCGTATATTTACCGGGATAGGTGGTGAAATAGGTCTGGAAGAAGCGATCGCGATCCCCCCACACGCCGCGCATTTGCCCGGGCCAGCTGCGCGCGATGACGAGGTTGCCTTCTGCCGGACCAGTCAGCACCCGGCCTTCGGGATCGACGAGTTGCGGGTCGACGCCGGGCATCGGGTTGGTCGCGCTGCCCGGTTTCAAGGCGGTCGCACCCGGCATCGGCGCAATCATCGCGCCGCCGGTCTCGGTCTGCCACCACGTGTCGATGATCGGGCAGCGGCCTTCGCCGACCACGTCGTGATACCAGCGCCATGCCTCGGGGTTGATCGGTTCGCCGACGGTGCCGAGCAGTTTCAGCGAGCTGCGATCGGTCATCGCGACGAAGTCATCGCCATCCTTCATCAGCGCGCGCAAGGCGGTCGGGGCGGTGAAGATCGTATGGACCTTGTGCCGGTCGACCACTTGCCAGATGCGGCTCGCGTCGGGCCAATTGGGCAGGCCTTCATACATCAGCGTCGTCGCGCCATTGGCGAGCGGGCCGTACAGAATGTAGGTGTGCCCGGTGACCCAGCCGATATCGGCGGCGCACCACCACACAGTGCCGGGGCGATAATCGAAGGCGAGCTCGTGCGTCAGGCTGGCCCACAGCAAATAGCCGCCGCTGGTGTGCATCACGCCCTTGGGCTTGCCGGTCGATCCGCTGGTGTAGAGGATAAACAGCGGGTCCTCCGCACCCATCGGCTCGGGCGGGCACGTCGCGGGGACGCCCTCGGCCGCCTCATGATACCACACGTCGCGCGGGTGCATCGTCACCGCGCCGCCGGTCGCCCGCACGACGATGACGGTCTTCAGGCCGGGTGCCGTTTCTGCGGCGGCATCGACATTCGCCTTTAGCGCCACGCGCTTTCCGCCGCGGCGGCCTTCGTCCGCGGTAATGACAATGGTCGATCGGCAATCCTCGATCCGCCCGGCAAGCGCCTCGGGCGAGAAGCCGCCAAACACCACCGAATGGATCGCCCCGATCCGCGCGCACGCCAGCACCGCGAACGCCGCCTCCGGAATCATCGGCAGATAGATGGTGACGCGGTCGCCCTTGACGACGCCCTGCGCCTTGAGGACATTGGCGAAGGTGCAGACCTCGGCATGGAGTTCGCGGTAGGTGAAGCGGCGCGGCGCGTCGCTCGGCGCATCGGGTTCCCAGATCAGCGCGATCTCGTCGCCGCGCTTGGCCAGATGCCGGTCGAGACAATTGGCGGAGACGTTTAGCTTCCCGTCGGCGAACCAGTTGATGTGAAAATCGGCCTTGTCGAACGACCAGTCACCGGCGATTTCGGGCCGCTTGATCCAGTCGAGCCGTCGCGCCTGTTCGAGCCAGAAACTGCCCGGATCGGCGATCGACCGACCGTAGAGCGTCTCATACCCCGCCGCATCGTAACGCGCCTGCGCGGCCCATTCGGGCGGGACGGGGTAGAGGTCCTGTTCGGCCATGCTATGCTCTCCTCGACGCCTTGTGCCGGGTCGGCGCCTTTGAATGCAAGCACCACTTGGCGCGACTTAAGTTTCATTGTAAAACCCATCGCAGGCAATCGGGAGTCTTGCGATGACGGGTACGGTTCTGGTCACGGGCGGCAGCGGTTACATTGCCGGGTTCCTCATTCGTCAGCTGATCGCCGAGGGCTGGCACGTCAACACGACGGTGCGCTCACTGGCGCGCGAGGCGGAGATTCGACGTGTGCTGGCCGTTGACGATTCGCGGCTCAGCTTCTTTGCCGCCGATCTGCTCGACGATGCCGGCTGGGCGGAGGCGGTCGCGGGGTGCAGCCATGTCGCGCATGTCGCCTCGCCGTTCCCCGCCGCCGCCGTCAAAGACGCGCAGGAACTGATCCGCCCGGCGCGCGAGGGCGCCTTGCGCGCACTGCGCTTCGCCCGCGACGCCGGGGTAAAACGCTTCGTGCTGACCTCGTCCGCGGCGGCGATTGCCTATGGCCATCCCGGCCGCACGACGCCCTATACCGAGGCCGATTGGACCGACGTCAACCACCCCGATTCCTACGCCTATGTCCAGTCGAAGACGATCGCCGAACGCGCCGCGCGCGATTGGGTGGCGGCAGAGGGCGGCGACATCGAATTCTGCAGCGTCAATCCCACGCTGGTGGTCGGGCCGATCCTGAGCGCGGATTTCTCGACCTCGGTCGAGGCGATCCGCAAGATCGTCGCGGGCGCGCTCCCCGGCTGCCCCGATTTCGGCTTCGGCGTGGTCGATGTGCGCGACGTCGCCGATCTCCATGTCCGCGCGCTCAACGCCCCCAACATGGCGGGCGAACGCTTCATCGCCTCGGGCCCGTTCCTCACGATGGTCGAGATCGCGCGGCTGCTGAAAGACCGGCTCGGCGCGGACGGTCGCAAGATCCCGACGCGCAAACTGCCCGATTTCCTCGTGCACATCTCCGCTTTGTTCGATCCGATGGTCCGCCAGGTGATCGGCGAGCTGGGTAAGACGCGCGCGATGGATGCCAGCCACGCCCGCAAAATGCTTGGCTGGGTGCCGCGACCGGCCGAGGAATCGCTGGTCGATACCGCACGCAGCCTGATCGCGATGGGGGTCGTCCGGCCGTAGCGGAAAGCCCGGGAGTTGCGTTCCGCGCCGAAACACGGAAAGGGACGCGCACAGTCCCTGCGGCAGGAGCGCCCATGTCCTCAACCATCGCCGAACTCGAACGCAAGCGCGCGGCCGCACGCATTGGCGGTGGCGAGAAGCGCATCGCCGCGCAGCATGCCAAAGGCAAGCTGACCGCACGCGAACGCTTGGACGTGCTGCTCGACGAAGGGTCGTTTGAGGAACTCGACATGTATGTCGAGCATAATTGCGTCGATTTTGGCATGGCCGAGCAGAAGATTCCGGGTGACGGCGTCGTCACCGGATCGGGCACGATCAACGGCCGGCTGGTGTTCGTGTTCAGCCAGGATTTCACCGTGTTCGGCGGGTCGCTGTCCGAGGCGCATGCCCAGAAGATCTGCAAGATCATGGATATGGCGCTCAAGGTCGGCGCGCCCGTGATCGGGCTGAACGATTCGGGCGGCGCGCGCATTCAGGAGGGTGTCGCCAGCCTTGGCGGCTATGCCGAGGTCTTCCAGCGCAACGTTTTGGCAAGCGGTGTCGTGCCACAGATCAGCCTGATCATGGGGCCGTGCGCGGGTGGAGCCGTGTATAGCCCCGCGATGACCGACTTCATCTTTATGGTGAAGGATTCCTCATATATGTTCGTCACCGGCCCGGATGTAGTGAAGACCGTTACCAACGAGATCGTCACGCAGGAGGAATTGGGCGGTGCGGTGACGCACACCACGAAGTCGGGGGTCGCTGATGTCGCCTTCGAGAACGATATCGAGGCGCTGCTCGCGGCCCGCGACTTCGTGGACTTCCTTCCGGCCTCGAACCGGGAAGCGCCGCCCGAACGGCCATCGTCCGATCCGTGGGACCGTTTGGAGGAGTCGCTCGATACGTTGGTGCCCGCCAGCGCCAACCAGCCCTATGACATGCACGAACTGATCCGGAAGACCGTCGACGAAGGCGATTTCTTTGAGGTGCAGCCGACCCATGCCGGCAACATCCTGATCGGTTTCGGGCGGATCGAGGGGCGCACCGTCGGCTTCGTCGCCAATCAGCCGATGGTGCTCGCCGGGTGCCTCGACATCAACAGCTCGAAAAAGGCGGCGCGGTTCGTGCGCTTCTGCGATGCGTTCGACATTCCGATCGTGACCTTCGTCGATGTGCCGGGGTTCCTGCCGGGCACCGCGCAGGAGCTGAACGGCATCATCAAGCATGGCGCGAAGCTGCTGTTTGCGTATGCAGAGGCGACGGTTCCGAAGATCACCGTCATCACGCGCAAGGCCTATGGCGGCGCCTATGACGTGATGGCGTCGAAGCATTTGCGCGGCGATTTGAACTATGCCTGGCCGACCGCCGAGATCGCGGTGATGGGCGCCAAGGGCGCGGTGGAAATCATCTTCCGCGGTCGCTCCCCCGCCGAAATCGCCGAACAAACCGCGCAGTACGAAGCACGCTTTGCCAACCCGTTCGTCGCGGCGAGCAAGGGCTTCATCGACGAAGTGATCCAGCCGCACTCGACTAGGCGGCGGATTACCTTGGGGTTACGGAAATTGCGCGGGAAGCAGCTCGAAAATCCGTGGAAGAAGCACGATAACATTCCGCTGTGATCACGTGGTACGCCTTGGGCCTTCTGTCTTGGATCGTCTCCGGATTGTGTGTCTGGAGTTTGGTTCAGGCATGGCAACGAGGGCGGGTGCTGTCGCATGGTTGGGTTGAACGAGACAGGACCCCGATCTTCTTCTGGGTGGCGGTCATTTCCCAAACGTTCGCGCTCATGCTGTTCTCGTCGATTGGTTTTCTCGTAACGGCGGATGTGTTTGGCTCGTTGCGGTAGCTGACACCGCCACTCGGGCTTGCCTCCGAATCACCCAAACCTTATAATCACATGATAAGGAGCGCCGCCGATGCAGACCGAACGTGTGACCTTCCTGACCAGCCCCGATCAAAAAGCGAAGCTCGACGCTTATGCCGCGCTTCATGGGCATTCGGTCGGCCATGTCCTGCGCGAAGCGACGATCAATTATATCGCCACGCCCGTGTCGGAGCGTGCCGAGGATGAGGCCGCGCTTGCGCTAATCCTTCCCGAGGTTGAGGCGGCGGTCGCCGACATGAAGGCGGCGATCACGGCGATGCGCGCGGATATCGAGCGGACGTGCGCGGTGGTTGATGCGGTGCTCGCGGGCGAAAAGCGGTGAGTACGAGCGACAAGGTTTTCGGCGCGCTCAAGACAGTGCTTACGCTGAAAGACCAAGTGGACAATCTCGGCAAGGATCTGGGCAATCTCAACGCGAGGCTGACGCGCCTAGCCGAGGCCCACGGCGACCTGCGCGATCGCGTCAGCGGAATCGAGGGCTATTTGCGCGGGCGCGGCGAAAGCGCGGCGCCGCCGAGCGTCCCACAGATCGACGGATGACGACCTCCAACGCATCCTCCTCGGCGGGTGATACGAGGCCGCAGATTATGACAATTTCCGCGATCAAGCGGGATTTCGACGCGGTGCTACGCCGAGTCCATGAAGGCGAAGAGATTATCGTTACGCGCCGCGGCATCCCCTTGGGACGTTTGCTACCCCCTTTGTGATCGGTAATTCCGCGCACATCCCCGCTTCCCGATGCGCCCCAATCTGGTAGCAGGGTCGCGTGACCCACCGCCTCCCCCTTCTCGCCACGACCGCGCTGCTGCTGACCGCTGCCGCGCCCGACCCTGTGCCGCCGCCCGCACCACTGCGGCTGGTCGAGACGATCTCGCCGCAGGGCCTGCAGGAAGTGTCGCCCGGCGCGATCGTTTCCACCGCCGTCATCAACAAACCCGATTCGGTCATCCTCGCGGGGGACATCGTGCTCGATTACAAAGGAGAGCAGCGGACATTCGCGCGCGGCTCGGTGATCCAGGCGGGCGGCCCGACCGGGGTGGCCGGCGTACCCGACGCGATCTTCTGCGAGGCGGTCCACGAAGCCTCGATCGGCAAGGTGCTGACCGGGCAGCTCGCCTTCGGCGTGGTCGGGGCGCTGCGCCCGACGCATCTCAACACGCGCTATTGCCTGTTCGATGCCGACAAGGACTCCAAATTCGACCACGCCTTCCTCGTCGGCGCGAAAGGGGAGGGCCGTGCCCCGTTCGCGATTCCTCCGGTCGAATATGGCACGATCGAGGGGCGGCGCCTCGCCGACGACAGCGTCGCGCGGCTGCGTTACGTCGGCCCGGCCGGGACCCCCGACATGATCGCGTTCGATCTTGAGGCGTTCGCGATAGGCAAGTTGCGCGACGTGCCGCACGCCCGCACCTTCATCTCCGTCACGAAGCTGCCGGCCTATGCCATTATCGGGGTCGCGGTGGTGACGGTGTTAACCTACGACCCCAAAACCCGCGTTGCGACGATCCGGATGGATCATGATCTCGCGCCCGGGCAAATTGTCTTGCCGGAGCTTGCGCGTGCCTATTGATACCCCGCTCGACCGTTTCAAAGCCGTGCTCGGCGGAACCGCCCGCGCGCTCGCCGACGAGCCCGAGATCGAG
Organism: Sphingomonas psychrolutea; assembly: GCF_014636175.1. Taxonomy (GTDB): domain Bacteria; phylum Pseudomonadota; class Alphaproteobacteria; order Sphingomonadales; family Sphingomonadaceae; genus Sphingomonas; species Sphingomonas psychrolutea. The sequence continues at coordinate 23,176 of NZ_BMDW01000025.1, forward strand.
CTCGCCTTCACCGCCGACGCGCCGACGCAAAGCGGCAAGCACATCAAGGTGCCGATGCCCGCACGGAGTCTCCCGGCGGAGCAGGTCGCGGAGGCACGCGGCTTTGCCGACGGCTTCGCGCTGCGCCTGAAGCACCACGACATTGCACTCCACAATCGCACCGCGCCCGGCGACGCGGTGGCGCGCGCGGTGTTCGATGCGGTCGAGTCCGCGCGAGTCGAGGCGCTCGGCGGACGCGGCTATGCCGGGATCACCGCCAACCTCGATGTCGCGCTGGAAATGCGGATGCGCGCCGATCCGATCACCCGCGCCAAATCGCGCGACGAAGTACCGCTGTCGACCGCGCTCGCCTTGATGGTGCGCGAGCGGCTGACCGGCGCCGCCCCGCCGCCCGCGACCGACCAGGGCATGGCGCTGGTGCGCGACTGGATCGAGCAGAAAGCGGGTGGCGATCTCGATGCGCTCGGCCTCGCAATCGACGACCAGCGCGCGTTCGCCAGCCTCGCCACCAAATTGCTCGAGGATCTCGATCTGATCGAGGGCGACATGCTGCCCGACGAATCCGACGAGGGTGGCAATGAGGATGAAGGCACCGACGAGCAGCAGGACGACCAAGGCGACGAGGGCGAGGAAGATGGCGAGCAGGGCCAGGGCGAGATCGAGGCGCGCGGCTCCGAACAGGATTCGGACAGCGAAGACGGCGAAGGCACCGAGCAAGGCCAGGATTCGTTCGACGATATCGACGGCGAGCCCGGTGACGAGGGCGAGGACGGGATGCTCCCGACACGCCCCAACCGCCCCTTCGCCGATCCCTCGGCGCAGTTCGATTATAAGGCGTGGACCACCGCGCATGACGAAGTGATCGCCGCGACCGATCTGTGCGACGCCGATGAGCTGGTGCGGTTGCGCTCCTATCTCGACCAGCAGCTCGTGCATTTGCAGGGCGTGGTGACCAAGCTCGCCAACCGGCTGCAACGCCGCTTGATGGCGCAGCAGAATCGCAGTTGGGATTTCGATCAGGAGGAGGGCCTGCTCGACGCCGCACGGCTCGCGCGGATCGTGGTCAATCCGACGCTGTCGCTCAGCTACAAGATCGAACGCGAAACCGACTTCCGGGATACGGTGGTGACGCTGCTGATCGACAATTCGGGGTCGATGCGCGGACGCCCGATTTCGATCGCCGCGATCAGCGCCGACATCCTCGCGCGCACTCTCGAGCGCTGCGGGGTCAAGACCGAGATCCTGGGCTTTACGACGCGCGCCTGGAAGGGCGGTCAGAGCCGCGAGACGTGGCTGGCGGCGGGGCGTCCGCCGCAGCCGGGGCGGCTCAACGATATCCGCCACATCGTCTATAAAAAGGCCGACGAGCCGTGGCGCCGCGCCAAGACCAGCCTCGGCTTGATGATGCGCGAGGGGCTGCTGAAAGAGAATATCGACGGCGAGGCGCTGCTCTGGGCGCACAGCCGCCTGATCGCGCGGCCCGAGGATCGCAAGATCCTGATGGTGATCTCGGACGGCGCGCCGGTCGACGATTCGACGCTGTCGGTCAATTCCGGGTCGTATCTGGAGCGCCATTTGCGCCAGGTGATCGGCTGGATCGAAGGCAAATCCCCGGTCGAACTTGCCGCGATCGGCATCGGGCATGACGTGACGCGCTATTATGCCCGCGCGGTGACGATCATGGATGTCGAGCAATTGGGCGGCACGATCATCGAGCAACTCGCGGCGCTGTTCGATACGCCGTCGGTGGGACGGGGGCGGGGCTAAAGGCGCAAAGCGCGCATCCGCCGCCGGGTGATGCGATGCTGCGGCGGGGCAAAAGCGACGCTCGGGGCTGTGGGCTACTGCCGCATCATCATCGCGCGTAGCCGATTGGCAAGCTCGCCGATTCGATACGGTTTGGCGATGATCTCGCTACCCGCGAGACTGTCGGGCAGCATATTGGATTGATCGTACCCGCTGCTGAAGGCGAACGGGATGCCGCGTTGCTTGAGCACGTCGGCGACGGCCCACGACATTTCCCCGTCGAGATTGATGTCCAGCAACGCCGCGTCAAACGTTTCGGTCGTGGCGAGTGCCAGCGCTTCGTCGAGCCGCGTGGCAGGGCCAACCACGTGCCAGCCAAGGTCTTCGCACATCCCCTCAACGCTCAGCAGCACCAGGAAGGAGTCTTCAACCACCAAAAGCCGGGGTTTTTCGGGCATCGCTTTGGTTCCACCCCCCATATTAGCGGCCAGCAGCTTTGCGACCGGGGCAAGGGTCAACTCGACAAGGGAGGATTTGGGCAAGACGATGTCGCAGATAATGCCACCGGGTTCGTAGCGAATGGTCGCGCCGCCCCCGGTTTCGAGCGCCAGCGCGCGCTCGATGAGGTTGGACCCGAACCCGCGCCGTGCCGGAGGTTGCACCGGCGGGCCGCCGGATTCAGTCCAGGACAGGCCCAGGCCTCCGTCGTCGCGCACATGCCACGCAACGTTGACATGACCGTCGCGCGTCGAGAACGCACCGTATTTTCCGGCATTGGTCGCAAGCTCATGCAGCGCCAGCGACAAGGATAGCGCCGATTTTGGGGTGAGGACCGCATCCACGCCGTTGATCGCGACGACGCCCGCTTCCTGGCCATAGGCTTCCAATTCCTCGCGCAGCAGGTTCTCGACGGACACACCCTCCCACCGGCTCTGCGTCAACAGGCTGTGCGCCTTCGCCATCGATTGGATGCGCTTGTCGAGCCCCTCGACAAAACTCTTTACCGATTCGGCACTCCGGCTGGACAGCGTGACCAGCGCCTGGATGTTCGCGAGCGTATTTTTTACGCGGTGATCGAGTTCGGCCATCAACAATTTGTCGCGCTCATGCGCCCTGACCCGTTCACGCGATGCCGCCTCGATCCGGCGCAACACCACTTGCAACAGCGAAACCCGCAAATCGAAGGCGGAATCGATCTCCGCCGACGTCCAGGGCAAGGCGCGGTTGCGGACCGTGTGTTTCCACACTTCAAACGATTTGCGCGGCGACAGCCGATCCCCGTCCGGGCCGATCGTCATCGGTTTGGCCGGGTCACCCGCCCACAATGCCGTTTCGACCAGCTCGGGCCTGAACCACAGGATGAAATCGGAGGGATCGCGCGACACCGCGATGACCAGAAGACCCGATGCGACATTGGCGAAGGCCGTTGCGGGCGGATAGATTTCACTCAACCGATCCGTCGCGAAGGTGCTCTCGGTTTCGGTCATGTACGCCGTTAGCCATTCGGTCAGCTCGGTGATCTGCGTGCGATCCGGGGTGGTTCCCAGAAAGGTGATTTCCCCTTCGACCCGCACGGCGACGCCGCCGCTGCGCGCACTATCAAGCGCGATATCCCCGCCATGGATATAGTCGAGCAGATTGGGGGTTTGCTGGGTCAGGCCAAATGCATAATCCTCCACCCCCGCGAGGTTGAGCATCAGTTCCTGCAGAATCTTGCGGCTCGCGAGCCGTGCCTCGAATTGCTCGCTTTTCTCGCGCGCTTCGAGCTGGAGCGAGAACATCGAGCCGAACAGTTCGCACACCGCGCGCAAATGGCGCGGCAGCCGACGCGGACTGTTGTTGTGGCACGCGATCAGCCCCCACAGTTTTCCGCCGACGATGATCGAGATCGACATCGATGCGTCGATCCCCATGTTCCGCAGATATTCGCGGTGGATTGGCGAGACATCGCGCAGGATCGCGTGGCTCATGTCGAGCGGCTTGCCGGTGCGCGGGTTCAGCGTGGGGGTCAGCGGTGCCGGATCATAATCGACCTGCGTAATCAGCCGCAGCCAGCTTTTAAGGTACAGCGCGCGCGCCTGTAGCGGGATGTCCGCTGCGGGATAATGCAAGTCGAGAAACGGCGACAGCTCGGGCACCCGGCTTTCGGCAATGACCCAACCCGATCCGTCGGCCATGAACCGATAGACCATCACCCGGTCATAATGCGCCACGCGCCGCACGCTCGCGGTCGCCATCTGGCATAATGCGTGCAGCGATTCGGCTGCGCCAAACCCTTCGATCATCGTCAGCACGGCCGCCAGTGGATCGGCGACGAACGGATCGCTCGGCTCGCCAGCTTCGAATTCGATGATCAGGTTGCCATCAACCTTGTGCGCGCTGGCGTCGAGCGGACGACCCTGCGCCACGCGCAGCAGCGGGTCGAGCAAGTGACGCGGCTTGACCACGTCGCGCTCGTTGCACAGCGCTTGGAGCCGATGAATCTGGTCTTCGGAAAACAGCGTCTCGACCGTTCGGTCGAGCAGCGCGTCGATCGGTCGGCCCAGCAGGCCTTGTGTGTCGCCCGCCGCCTGCAGGACGCGTAGCGTCGTGCTTTCCAGCACCAACATTGCGCCATGCGGCAGTATCGCGCCGGGAATATGGATCGGCTCGCGGTCACAGTTCGTCAAATCGATCCGGTCGCGCTCAAAGATCTGGTCAGTCATGCCGATCGTTCCATCCCTCAAGCCACTGTTCGAATATTGCAAAGGTGTCGGTTGCCCCGGCGACGACGGCCGTCCGGGTCGATGGCCCGGGCGGTACGCGCGACACTTGGTCGAGATAGGCGCGCCATACTGCACCAGTTTGCGCGCCATGGCCGGTAAAAAACCGGCGTCCCGCGGTCACGCCGCTGCCCAGCAAGCCGTCAAGCTGCCGCGCCAACCCACGCCCGCCAAGCGCAGACCCTTCCACGACATAGCGTGCACTCAGCAGATAGTCGGGTGACGCATTTACCGGAAAGGCAGCGGCGCGGGGCAAAGCGGCCAGTGCGGTGGGATCGACACCCAGATCGATCAAGTCGCGGTTGAGCCAATTCGTGCGTTCAGGCGACAGCTTGCGCGTCCGCTCGAATGGTTGGTGGAAGCCATAAAGGCGGCACAATAACGCCGTGTACGCGGCTTTGCCAATCGTGCCCGATTGTACCGCCGCGAGGCCCGGATGATGGTGGAGCCGTTCGTGAATCGTGGACGTCGCGGCGCGCAAAGCGTCGTGCAGGTTTGCTGCGGGTGGCCATGCGGACCGTGCTGTACATTCGAGAATCGTCGCGTGGCTGCGCGTCACGAAGGCGCCGAAACGCGCTGTTCGCAAGCCCCAATCCAAAAAATCGCCCCGACGGGCATGAAATTTCTCGGATCGAAGCCGCTTGCAAAGGCGCGCTGGTGGGCTTTGGTCAGGAAAATGTGCCGCCGATCAACGCGAGCGACACCTCCAAATGAAAATGTTACACCCCCCCGAAGGACGCTCAACGCCGCTCGGCCCATTTTGTTCCACGGGAAATTGCGCGCGGTGATTTTAGCGACAGATGGGTCTCAAGAACCGAAAATCTGCGCTGCCGGCTGCGATTGGGTCGCGCCCACCTCTCTGCTACACGCTCCTCGCATGCCGATCGCCCCACCGCCAACCGGCTTTCACGGCCCGGTCAAACGCTCGGTTACGATTGCCGGGCATCCGACCTCGATCAGCCTCGAGCCGGCCTTTTGGCGCGTGCTTGAGGCGGCGGCGGGCGTGCGGGCGTTGCCGTTGAACGCGCTGATCGCGGAGATCGATGCTTTGCGCATTCAGTCCGATGATCCGCCCAATCTTGCCAGTGCGCTGCGATCGTGGCTGCTTGAGGAATATATTGCGAGTAACTCGCAATAGCGTTGACTCTGCGAATAATTCGCAATAGCTGTTGCTCAACATTGAGGAACGCCAATCTTGATCTCGTCCAGCGCCACGCTCCGCAAACCCGCCTTTCTCGCTTTGTCGTGCGTCGGCGCGTTTGCGACCTGGCCGGCCTTCGCCACCGAAGCTGCGCCCGCCGCCGCCAATGATGCCGACCCCGACGGCAAGCTCGACATCATCGTCACCGGATCGCGCGAACAACGCCCGCGCGACCCGAAACTGGTCGCACCGCTGATCGACACGCCCAAGTCGATCGTCGTGCTCGACAAGTCCGTCATCGAACAAACCGGATCGACCACGCTCGCCGACGCGTTGCGCACCGTCCCCGGCATCACCTTTGGTGCGGCCGAGGGCGGCAATCCGATTGGCGACCGCCCGTTCATCCGTGGCTTCGACAGCCAGGGCAGCATCTATGTCGATGGCGTTCGCGATCTTGGCGCACAGAATCGCGAAGTGTTCGCGATCGATTCGGTGCAAATCGTGCGCGGATCGGATTCGACGCTCGGCGGGCGCGGCAATGCCGGGGGATCGATCAACATTCTCGCCAAGGTGCCGCAGGCGCGGACCTTCGGCTCGGTCGCGGCGAGCTACGGCAATGCCGATTACAAGCGCGTTTCGGCGGATGTGAACGTGAAGCTGAGCGACACCGCCGCCGTCCGCATCGCCGGGCTGTGGCACGATCAGGACGTTGCCGGGCGCGATGCGATCTATCAGCGGCGCTGGGGCGTGGCACCCAGCGTCACGATTGGTCTGGGCACACCGACCCGCCTGACGATCGGCTATTATTATCTCGAGAGCCACGAATTGCCCGACAGCGGCATTCCGTATCTCTACACGATCGGCAATGCGCCGGGCACCGGACAGATTCGCACCAGCCCGGCGGTCGGCCAGATCACCACCGCGGGTGGCCAGACCGACTTCGCCGCACGCTCCAATTTCTACGGCGTCGCGAGCCGCGATTTCCGCGACAGCACGACCAACCAGGCGACAATCCGCGTCGAGCATGATTTCGGCGGCGTGACGCTGCGCAACACCGCGCGCTACAGCCATGACAGTCAGGCCTATATCTTTACCTTGCCCGACGATTCGACCGGCAATGTCTATGGCACCGGCCAGGTTTGGCGGCGCGCGAACACGCGCTACAGTTTTGCCGAAAGCATCGTCGACCAGCTCGATCTGTCGGGCAGCGTCATGACCGGCAGCATCAAGCATGATTTCGCGGTCGGCGCTGAAGTGTCATGGCAAAAGACGCGGCGTGGGACCTTTGTCACGCGCGGCTTCCTCAATGCCAGCGGCACCGAAATCCTGTCGACCGGCGCGACCATCTCGCCGCGCTGCAACGCCGCCACGGTGTCGCGCTCTTATTGCACCAGCATCTTTGCGCCCAATCCGACCGATCCGTGGGTCAATTACGCCAGCGACACCTCGACGACGCCCGCTGCGATCGTCCGCTCGCTCCCGCTTGCCGAGACGCAGAACGATGCCGAGACGCAAGCGCTCTATGGCTTCGATTCGATCACGCTGCTGCCGTCGCTGATCCTCAATGTCGGCGCGCGCTACGACCGCTTCACCTCGCGCGTCACGCCGGGGCAACCGGCCAATGCGACGACGTCGTTCCGCCTGTCGCGCACCGACGAACTGTTCAACTGGCAGGCGGGTCTCGTGTTCAAGCCGACCAGGGAAACCAGCCTCTACGCTAGCTACGCCACCGCCGCGACGCCGCCCAACAGCTTGCTGGGTGAGGGGTTCGAGAACAATGCGCTGCCGACGACGACGGTCACCGCGAACTTGCTCGACTCCCTGCGTGTCCAGAAGACCAAGACCTATGAATTCGGCGCGAAGGGGAATGTGTTCCACGAAAAGCTCGCGCTGGGTGTGGCGGTGTTCCAGACCGACATCAGCAATGCGCGCGTCACTGATGGCAATAACAACATCGCGTTCCTCGGCTCGACCCGGATTCGCGGGGTGGAATTCAATGCCAACGGCACCATCCTGCCGGGCTGGACGGTGTTCGGCGGCTATACCTTCCTCGATGCCACGATCGTCGATGGCGGCTTCACCGCGCTCACCGCAGCGGCGAACGGTGCGGCGGCGGCGACGACGGTGCTCGTCCCATCGGTCAACACCGGCAAGGCGGTGCCGCAGACCGCGCGGCACAGCGCCACGCTGTCGACCAATGTCGAGCTGACCAAGCGCGTCTCGATCGGCGGCGGGGTCTATTTCATGGACAAGCAGAATGGCGGCTATGCCGACAATCGCAGCGCGACGCAGACCACTGCCGGCGTGGTGACCGTGGTCCCCGCGACCAAGATCCTCACGCGCGGCATCCCCAGCTATTGGCGCTTCGATCTGCAGGCGCGCGTCAAGCTGAGCGAGCGCTTCGATCTGTCGGTCAATGCGCAAAATCTGACCAACAAAACCTATTTCGCCAGCACCTATACCAACCATTATGCGACAATCGCACCGGGCCGCACGGTGTTCGGTACGCTGACCGCCAAATTCTGATGCGCGATCCGGCAACGCTTTCGTCCGAGGAAATCGCTGCGCGCCTGTCAGGCACGCCTGAGGAGCGTGCGGCGTTCGTCCACGCCTGCGCCGCAGCGGGCGAGGCCGAGGCGCAAGCGCTCTACGGCCAGATGCTGCTCGATGGCACGGGTGTTCCCGCCGACCAACGCGCCGCGCTCGGCTGGTTCATCAAGGCGGCGGCACAACAGCATCTGATGGCGATCAACATGGTCGGGCGCTGCTACGATCTCGGCTGGGGCACCGCGCCCGACAAGGCGCGCGCGGCCGAATGCTACCGCGTCGCCGCCGAGCGCGGCCTCGATTGGGGCATGTATAACTATGCGACGCTGCTGGCGCTCGGCGAAGGCGTCACGCTCGATCGCGCGGCGGCGCTCGACTGGTTCCGCAAGGCAGCCGCCCTTGGCAACGCCAAGGCGATCAACTTCGTCGGCAGCTTTCACGAAGATGGCTGGGTGGTGGGGCGCGATCTCGCGGCGGCGGCGCTATGCTACGCGCGCGCCGCGCAGGGCGGGGATTTTCGTGGGGCCTTCAACCACGCGCGCATGCTCGGCGCGGCGGGCAGGCACGAGGAAGCGATCGGCTGGCTCAAGCGGGCAGGGGCCAGCGCAACCCCGGCGTTCGTCGAGAAGGCCGCCGCCTGGCTCGCCGCGTCCGACGTGGCGGCGTTCCGCGGGCGCGGCGTCCAGGCGATCCGGAGCGCAGCATGCTGACCGTCATCCCCGATCTGCTGACGCCGACGCAAGTCACTGATCTGCGCGCGACGATCGATGCAGGCGACTGGATCGATGGCAATGCGACCTCGGGCACGCAATCCGCACTCGCCAAGCACAACCGGCAAGTGCCCGAGGAGTCGGACGCCGCGCGCGCTGGCGGCGCGGTGGTGCTCGATGCGCTGGCGGCGTCGCCGCTGTTCGTGGCGGCGGCGCTGCCGCTCAAGGTCTTTCCGCCTTTGTTCAACCGCTACGGCGTCGGCGACGCTTTCGCACCGCATGTCGACACCGCGATCCGCATCCGGCGCGGCAGCGATTTCCGTATCCGCAGCGATTTGTCCGCAACGCTCTTCCTGTCCGACCCCGACAATTATGACGGTGGCGAATTGATCGTCCAGACGCAGTTCGGCGAGCAATCGGTCAAGCTGCCTGCCGGGGCGATGGTGCTCTATCCCGCCTCCAGCCTGCACCGCGTCGCGCCCGTCACGCGGGGGGAGCGCGTGGCCTCCTTTTTCTGGCTTCAGTCGATGGTGCGCGATAGCGAAGCGCGCGCGATGCTGTTCGAGCTCGACACTGCGATCCAATCGACCGCCGCGCGGCTGGGGCAGGGCGATCCCGAAATCGTCCGGCTGACCGGTGTGTACCATAATCTGCTGCGCCGCTGGGCGGAGCTCTGAGGGTTTGATGACGAAGATCGGCATGCGCAACGCCTGGTTTCAGGTGCACAAATGGCTCGGGCTGATCCTCGCAATCCTGATCATTCCACTGTCGGTGACCGGCGCGGCGTTGGTGTGGGACGAAGCGCTCGATCATGCGCTCAACCCCGGGCGCTATGCCACCAGCGGGGTGCAGGAGATCGCCCCGGCGCGCTATGTCGCGGCGGCGCGCGCGGTGCTCGCGCCGGACGAGCGGATCGTGTCGCTGACCCTGCCAGACGAAGATGGCGGGCCGGTGGTCATCACGGCAAGCAAGCCCGGCACGCGCCACGCGCTGCAAGGCCCGCCCGCGCGCACCACCGTCTGGCTCGATCCGCCGAGCGCGCGCGTGCTCGATCACGGCAATAGCGGCACCGGCCTGATTCGCACCCTGCACATGCTTCACGGGACGATGCTGATCCCCGGCATCGGGCGGCAGGTCGTCGGGTGGATCGGCGTCGCGATGCTGCTGTCGAGCGTCTCGGGGCTATGGCTGTGGTGGCCGACGGTCGGGCGCTGGGTGCGCGGCTTGCGGTGGCGGCGGCACCGCAACACCGATACGAACTTGCATCATGTGCTTGGCTTCTGGATCGCGCTGCCCTTGTTCGTGCTGTCGCTGACCGGCGCGTGGATTTCCTTCCCGAAATTCTTCGGCGGCGGGCCGAACACGATGGGGATGCGCCCGAACGCGCCGCGCCCGGTGCCGCTGGCGCAGCCCAAATTGTCGGTCGATGCGGTCGTTGCCGCCGCGCAAGCCGCGAAGCTACCGGGGGCAGTCGGCAAGGTCGAATGGCCGACCGATCGCAAGCCAGTGTGGAAAGTCTCGTTCAACGGCACCCAAACGAGCGTCGGCGTCGCCGAGGCAACGGGGTTGGCCAAGGTCAATCCCGCCCGTCCAGAGGACACCGCGCGCCTGATGCGCCGCATTCACGACGGCACCGGCATGGGGTTGGGGTGGCAGATCGTGATCTTCTTGGGCGGCCTGCTCCCCGCGATCCTCGCGGTGACCGGTATCATCATGTGGTGGCGCGCGCGGGGCTGGAAGGCCGAGTTGAGAGCGAAGCAGGCGGCGCGCGCTTAAGGCGAGGGAGGATTGGTTCGCGCAGAGGCGCGGAGGACGCAGAGAAGAGAAGAAATTATCGCGCACAAAGACACGAAGACACAAAGAGTAGCGGTTCAGGGACGGCGATAAAGTCGGAATTATCTCGCCCGCTACGCGGGCATCTCATTTTCCTTCTTTGTGTCTTTGTGTCTTTGTGCGAACAAATCTTCTTCTCGGCGTCCTCTGCGTTCTCTGCGCCTCTGCGCGAATCCCCTTTCTTCTACCGCCCTAACAAAACCCGCGCCTGCCCCGCAATCTGCGCCAGCATCGCCGCGTTGGGCGCAGGCGCCAACCGCGCGCGGTCGACCACCGCCTTGAACTGCGCGACGCGACCGGCATTTTCGGAAAGCCACGCCTCAACCAGCGCTTGCGGATCGCTCCCCGCGCCACGCCCGAGAAATTCCAAACGCAATTGCTGGAAATCGCGCGCAAGACCCGCGATCAGCAACCGCTCCCACGGGTCGCTGGACGAAATGCGTGCGGCATTGGCCTGCGCCCAATCGAGCCCAAGCGCTTGCCCCAGCCGCGTAAACGCCCGCGTCAGCACGGTTTCGTCCAACCCGAGCCGCTCGCCGAGATCGGCCAGCCCGACCGCGCCGTCGAGCTCGAACAGCCGCACGACCTTCTGCACCAGCTTCTTGGGCGCGCCCGCCGTCTCCAGCGTCTCGGCGATGCGCGCACTTTGCGCGCTCGCCTCGGCCAGCAACAGCGCCTTGGTCTGACGGTCGAGCTGGACAATGCCCTTCGACAGCCGCGCAAGCGCCGCACCCGGCCCGGTGCCGCCGCGCGTGACGCGCAACAGATCGGCGATTTGCGAGCGCGTCGCGACCGCGACCTCATCAAACAACGCGATCCGCGCCGCCTCGGGCATCGCCGCGGTTTCGATCTCGCGCCACAACGTCGGCAAGTCGAACAGCCGTTCCGCGACGACGAACATGCCGGCAATGTCGCTCATCGCCGCGCCTTCTTCCTCGGCGAGTTCGAACGGGTACAGCACGCCCATGCGGTTGATGATGCGGTTGGCGAGCTTGGTTGCGACGATTTCGCCGCGGAGGCGATGCTGGTCGATCGCGCTCCCGAACTTCTTCTGCATCGCACGCGGGAAGGCGGCGTGGAGATCGGGCGCGAGATCGGGGTCGAGCCCGAGCGGCGAGCGTTCGATCGCCGCCTGCAGCGCGAGCTTGGCGGTCGCGAGCAACACCGCCAGTTCGGGGCGGGTGAGGCCCCGCCCCTCGGCAGCACGGCGCAGCAGGTCGTCGTTCGCGGCCAGCCCCTCGACCTTGCGATCGAGCGCACCGCTGGCCTCGAAAATCTCGATCAGCCGGACATAGCTCGGCACCGCTCGCGCGCCATCGGCCTCAGCGATCGACAGTGCGAGCGTCTGCAGCCGGTTATCCTCGAGCACGAGATGCGCGACATCGTCGGTCATGCCCGCAAGGAAGGTGTTGCGCTTCTCGTACGCCAGGCGGCCCTCGATCATCTCGCGGTTGAGCGCGATCTTGATGTTGACCTCATTGTCCGAGCAATCGACGCCCGCCGAATTGTCGATGAAATCGGTGTTGATCCGCCCGCCATATGCCGAGAAGGCAATGCGCGCGGCTTGCGTGACGCCGAGATTCGCGCCTTCGCCGATCGCGGTGACGCGCAGATCCTCGGCATCGACGCGGAGCCGGTCGTTCGCCGGATCGCCGACCTGGATATTGTTCTCGGCGCGCGCCTTCACATAGGTGCCGATCCCGCCGAACCACAGCAAATCGACCGGGGCCTTGAGGATCGCCGAGATCAGCGCACCGGGATCGAGCTCGCTTTCCTCCACGCCGAGCACGGCCCGGACTTGCTTCGACAGCTTGATCACCTTGTCGGTGCGCGGATATACCCCGCCGCCCTTGGAAATCAGCGACGCGTCATAATCCGCCCAGCTCGAGCGCGGCAGCGCGAACATGCGGTTGCGCTCTTCCCAGCTCGCGGCGGGATCGGGGTCGGGATCGAGGAAGATGTGGCGATGGTCGAACGCCGCGACGATCTTCAACGTCTTGGACAGCAGCATCCCGTTGCCGAACACGTCGCCCGACATATCGCCGCATCCAACGACGCGCACGGTATCGGTCTGCACATTGACCCCGCGCTCGGCGAAGTGGCGCTGGACACTCAGCCATGCGCCCTTGGCGGTGATGCCCATCGCCTTGTGATCATAGCCGACCGACCCGCCGCTCGCGAACGCATCGCCGAGCCAGAATTGGCGTTCGAGCGCGATCGCATTGGCGACGTCGGAGAAGGTCGCTGTGCCCTTGTCGGCGGCGACGACGAAATAGGGATCCTCGCCATCATGGATCACCACGCCCTCGGGATGCACCACCGCGCCTTCGACGATATTGTCGGTGATCGAAAGCAGCGCACGAATGAACACGCGATAGCTTTCGGTTCCCTCGGCGAGCCACGCGTCGCGGTTCGACGCAGGCGGGAGCTGCTTGGGATAGAAACCGCCCTTGGCACCGGTCGGCACGATCACCGCATTCTTGACGCGCTGCGCCTTCATCAGGCCGAGGATTTCGGTGCGGAAATCGTCGCGTCGGTCGGACCAGCGCAAGCCCCCGCGCGCGACTGGGCCCGCGCGCAGATGAATCCCCTCGATCCGCGCCGAATAGACCCAGATTTCGCGCCACGGCACGGGAGCGGGAAGCCCGGGGACGAGATGGCTGTCGAGCTTGAAGGCGAGGGCGGCTTGGCCCGCGGGGGCAAAGGCATTGGTGCGCAGCGTGGCCGCGATGACGCTGCGGATGCTGCGCAGGATGCGGTCATCGTCGATCGCCGAAACCGCATCGAGGCCCGCGTCGATCGCGGCATCGGCCCCCTCAATCCCCTTGCGCTTGCGCGCCGGATCGTGCGCCGCGGTGAAGCGATCGATCAACGCGGCGGCAACCTTCGGTGCGCGGCGCAGCGCGTCGACCACGGTGACCAGACTGTAGGTCGATCCCGCTTGCCGCGAATAGCGGAACCAGGCGCGGAACAGCAGCACCGATGCCGGGGCCAGCGCGGCATCGACGATCAGACGGTTGAACGCGTCATTCTCGGCCTTGCCCTCCAGCACCGCTTGCACCGCGTTTTCCAATATGGTCGGGTTGGCTGGCAGGGCGCCGATCTCGACCAGAAAATCGTGGACGAAGCCGTGCTGGTCGTCGGTCAGCGCGGTCGGCACTTCCTCGACCACGCGGAAGCCGAAATTCTCGAGCACCGGAACCGCATCCGACAAGGGCAAGGCCCCGCCGAGCCGGTAAACCTTCAGCCGCGCCGCGCCCGCATCGTCGCGGTACAGCCGCACGGAGCGATCCTCGGGCGTTTCCAGTCGCGCCAGGCGATCGATATCGCGCGCCGCTTCCTCGGCAGTGTTGGCGGCGCGATAGCCTTGCGGGAAGGTTGCCGCGTGTTTGAGCGCAAGCCGCGTCGCGCGCGCCGGATCGAGCAGATCGCCCAGCGCCGCCTCGACCGCCGGGACCCAGCCGCGCACCATCCGCGCGATGCTCGCGTCGAGTGCGGCGGTATCGGGCATCGTCCCTTCGCCGCGAATGTCGAGTGTGAAGCGGATCAGCGCGGTGACATCGTCCATCGCCACTGCCCAGTTGAGCAAATGCGCCTTGGCTGCGGCGGTCAGCATCTCACCGATCGCGATCCGGCGCGCGGTGGTCAGGTCGTCGCGCGGCAACCATACAAAGGCGAACAAATGTCGCCCGAGCACGCTGCGCACCAGCACCAGTTTCGGGCGCGGGCGATCGGCCAGCGACATTGCGGTCAACGCGACGTCTTCGAGCGCTTCGGGTGTGAAGGCGGTGATCAGATCATGCGGCAGCGCCGCCAGTGCATGCGTCAGCGCCTTGCCGGTATGGCTTTTGGGATCGAACCCGAATTTCGTTTCCAGCGCGGCGAGATGCGTGCGCAGCACGGGGACTTGCTGCGGTGCTGCGTTGAGCGCGGCGCTGGTCCACAGCCCGGCATGGATCGACAGGCCAGTCACCTTACCCTTCTCAAGCATCGGCACGACCGCGAGATCGAGCGGAACGTGGCGGTGGACGCCCGAGATCAAATTGGATTTGAGCAAGAGCGGTGCCGCGCCCCCATCGGTGAACCAGCGCATGGCCAGCGCACGCGATGCCTCGGCGAGCAGCGGCACGGAGTGCGGGTTGCGCGCGATGCCCAGCGTCGTCGCGGCGCCGCCGTGCCACATCTCATGCCCGAGCAGGGTGAAATTGCGGTCGAGCAACCATGTCAGCAAGGCGGCACCCTCGCCCTGCGGAAGGGTCGCGATATCGGCCGACATCGCATCCTGCAACGCGCGCCAATCCTGCACCGCCATTCGAACATCGGCGAGGTTATGCTCCAATGCGGCAACCAGATCGCGCCGCTCGCGCGCATCGGCACGCTCCAACTCGAGATAGATCATCGATTCGGCCGTGCCGTCGTCACCGACGCTGGTCAGCGCGCCATCCACATCGCGCGTGACGCACAGCACGGGATGAATGATCCGGTCGATCGCGATGTCGAAGCTGCCGATCGTCGCGGCGATCGAATCGACCAGGAACGGCATATCGTCATTGACGATGGCAAGCCGCATCCGGCGCCGCGGATCGGCCCCCGATAACGCCTCCAACGCGATCGTCGCGGTGGCGGCGGGACGATGCTCGGCGGTGGCGGCGACGAAGGCGGCAGCCTCCGCGCGCTCGGTCTTGCCGAACCCCTGCAACTCGCCCGGAAGCGCACCTTTGGTCAGCCGGACAGCGAGCGCATCCGACAGCGATTTCAGCGTAGTTTTGGCCATGCGCAACCCTATGCGCCGGACGAGTTACGACCTCAAGACTTGTGGCGCTGCAACATACGCCGCGACACCGTTCAGGTCGTGGCGCACCGCATCGCGCGCTCGATCAGCGTGCTGTCGTCGGCCATCGTCGCGACGATATCGAGCATCTCGCCGTCGCGTACGCGGGCGAGCAGCACGACATAGTGCCCGCTCGACGATGCGGTTTCGAGCGCGACGCTTGCCAGCGTCGGCCGCTCGGCGAGCAAGGCGCGCGGATCGGGCCTGACCTTGGCGAGCGGGGCACGCGCCAGCCGCTCGGCCTTGACCACGCCCTTGATCCCACCCTCGAACGTATCGAGAAACGCGCGAAGTGCGCCCGCCGCAACGCCGATCCGCCGGGCATAAGCAAGCACGGCAGCATATTCGGTCAGCCGCGTCTTGTCATGCTCCACGCCGAAGACAAGCTTGACGATCGGCGTCATCGGTGCGCGCAATTGCACCGCGATCCCGGCCATATCGAGCAAGGTTTCATACGCTTCCGGATCCGCATCGGCGGCGGCGGCAAAGGTGTGGGCGCGGCTCAGCGCGCGGTACAACGTCGACCGGCTGCGCGTATCGGCGGTCCGAACGGCGGTGGCGGAGTCTCGCGCCAGCGCAAGCTGTTCGCGCAGGCTCGCACCGGCCGGCGCAATTGCATCGTCGTCACGCTCGGTTTCATCGGCCTCGTCGAGCCGTTCGACATCGCGGCCAGCGCTCGGTCCGTCGGCCCAGACGGGGGCAGTGACGACCGTTGATGGCGTGGTGCGCACCGCGGCGGCGATTTCGGCGTCGAGCTTGGCTTGCGCTTCTGCATCGACCAGTTCTTTCCAGTTGATCACGCCGTAAATAAAATCGATCGAATCCTCATCCGAGGAAAACGGCATCAAGATGCCCCGATACATCGTGTTGAACCCGCGCGTGCTGACGAATTCGGCCTCGAAGCCGATGGGCGCGCGGTTTGCGATGATCTGCAAATAATGGTCGGTCAGGCGCGACAGCAGCGACCGGCTCGGCACTTGCGCGATGTGCGTCGTCGACGAATCGAGGCTACATTCCGCGCGGAGCGCCTTGCCGAGATAGGCGATGGCCGGATTTTCGATTCCGGCGGAAAAATCGAGCAGGACGCTGTGCGGTCCGAAATCGGCGATATTGGCGGGATTGAGATCGGCGATCGAGGGATAGGGCCGTCCGCCGAGCAGCGAGACCCAGTGGTTATAGGCGCGCACGTGCATGCGGCGTTCGTCGGTGCCGACCTCGATCTGCGTGTCAGCGACTCCGCCATCCTCGTCGGGCGCGGACACGTTCTCGTCCAGATCGATCCGATCGCTCCCGAATCCGCTAACACTGTCCATGCGTAAACGCCCTACCTCGCTCGGCCGAACCCAATACGGGCCGCCGTCACGGCCACGTTGTGCACGCGCCGTGGTAAACACGGGGTAAACCGGCGACCGTTTCACCGCGACACCCGCGCGTCGCGCGTCGGTCCGCGCTTGTCAGCCCCGACATGACCTGATAAGCGCCCGTCCTCATCATCGTCCGCCACGGACATGGCGACGCCGCTTTAGCTCAGTTGGTAGAGCATCGCATTCGTAATGCGGGGGTCACAGGTTCGAGTCCTGTAAGCGGCACCATTTTTCTTATACATTATCAATGACTTGACTGCACTTCCGTCGACGAGCGGGCTGTCTCTGTGACACCTTATCGTCCGGCGGGTTTCGACGCATTTCCAGCGATTCCGCATTGGTTGCGGCAACTCCGTGCAACACAAACGCAACATGGCGACGTCACTCCGCGCTGACAGAATCGTCATAGCGAATCGCTCATCGTCATCTCGTTCGCGCCGCTGCCTGAACTGCTCCCCGACGGTGCGGTCGCCATGAGCATTCTGCGGAAGGCCTGGCATAAACGACATGCATCCGGTCGGTCGGATTGCCGAGCCCACTCGGTCACAAACTCGAAAAGCGACGGTTCGGCTTCCTTCACAATAGTCGACCTTTACGGCCCGCTAGTCGCGTCCCGGAATCAGATGTTTGGCTGTCGCCCATCCAACAGCACGGCAATCATGTTGGCCGCCTTCAGGCAGAAACTCCACTCGGCATCATATCCAGTTTTATCGAGTGACCTCTCACACAGATTAATCGAAACTTCTTCAGCGTTGATTCGAAGCCCGCCATATTTTTTTGACAAGCCGCAAAAGCCTTGTATCGATCGTTACGCTTCAGGTACTCGTTTCGAGTTTTCGAGCAAGGAGGACGTGATCGGACATGCGCCGACGACCGTTGCAGCATTCGACGATCAGTCCGCTCGGCTGTTCCAGGACTTGCGCGGACTCGGCTTCGATAAATGCGTGTACGTGATCGAGGCGCGTGGGGCGGCTGCGATCGTTCCGCTTGCGGCCTTTGGCATCGGGCTGACCGAGGCGCATGCCAACGAGTTCATTGGCCGCGCCGCGCACGATCCGCTGCGCAGGATGCTGTCGCGCGGTGAAATCCCGATTGGCAGCGTGCCGATCACCTACGAGAATACAGGCCGCGCCCTATCGGTCGCCCCCGACAGTAAACTGTCTGTGGGCGATGCGTCGCTATTGCGCTGGTGCCTCGCGCAAGGCGTCCGGACCGGAATCACTTTCCGCATCCTGATGACGAAAGGACGCTACGCGTCCGTCAATTACTATAGCGCCGCGCAACTGACGCCGGCTGAACTCGACGCTGCGGTACAGGCGCTGTTCCTGTTTGGGCATCGCCTCCACGAACGGATCGAGCCCAGCCTACCGAGCGGCCCCGGGCACCTGCTGTCGTCGCGCGAGGTCGACTGTATCGAGCAAATGGCGCTCGGCCTCGGCAATCGCGAAATCGCCGAAACGCTCGGCATCTCGGTCGATACCGTGAAGGATCATATCCAGAGCCTTTTCCACAAGCTCGACGTTGCCAACCGCGCGCAAGCCGTGTCGCGCGCGCATATGCTCGCCTATCTTGACTGAGCAGCGCCCCCCCCCCCCCCCCCCCCCCATTTGGGGGGATAGCAGCGCTGACATGACTAACTTAGCTTTCATTTCATCAGGGCCAAACAAAAAACAATAAAACTCTGGATAGTCAAATTAAATCCGCACCAATACGTCGATGTCTACACTCAAATACTGTTTTATACTCACCATTTTCTAATAAAAAGTCAGGCGAATCGCTTAGATTACGCCAACTGGAACCCGTGCGTGGAGAGGGTCTCTAATAAGGCAGCTGCTCCTCTAGGTCGCGGCTTTGCGCTCATATTTTAAAAGGGGATTTACATGCACATGCACAGGTTGCGCCAGAAAATGCTTTGCGGAGCCACGATGCTGGTGATTGCCTTGCTTGCCGAGGGCGCGCAGGCGCAGGTGCAGGCCGCGCCGACACCCGGTGCGCCTCATCCCGCTGACACGACGTCCACAAGCGAGCAGCCGGCCGGCGACATCGTGGTGACCGGCTCGCGCATTCCACGCGCCGGTTTCGACACTCTCCAGCCCGCGCAGACGGTCAGCTCGCAATTGCTGGCGGACCGCTCGCCGGTTAACGTAGCAGACACCCTCAACGAGCTGTCCGCCTTCGGCACGCCGGGATCGAACAATACCGGACAGCAGTCGAGCGCCAATGTGGGGCAGCAGTTCGTCAACCTCTACAATCTCGGCTCACAGCGTTCGCTGGTGCTAGTCAACGGGCGGCGCTTCGTGTCGGGCAACGCGCCGACGCCGCCGGGCACCTTCGGCGGCGCGCCATCGGGGCAGGAGGTTGATCTCAACACCATTCCGGTCGGGCTGATCGACCGTGTCGAAGTACTGTCGGTCGGCGGCGCGCCGATCTATGGTGCCGATGCCATTGCCGGAACGGTCAACATCATCCTCAAGGACAAGTTCAAGGGGGTTATTGTCGAGGGACAGTACGGCATCTCGCGCTATGGCGACGGCGAAAGCTATGTCGGCCGCGCGGTTGCCGGCACTAACTTCGCAGAGGACCGCGGCAACATCACGACGACAGTGGAATATACCAAGCAAGGCGGCTTGACCTATCTCGACCGGCCGAAAACGCTGCCCTATGCTACATTCCAGCCGTCCGACGCGTGCAAAGCTCTCGGCTATGGTGCGTGCTACGTCCCCAATGCGACTGTTCCAAGCATATTCCCCGGCGGCATCCCTGCTTCCAACGCTGGGCTCGCCAATGCGGGATCGCCGACCTATCCCAATGCGATCCACAACGCAGCGGGGCAGGTGGTTGCGTTCGGCCCCGACGGCAATCTCAACCCGGTCAATCTGGGCGTGCAGAACAACGGGTTGGTTTTCGGCTCGGGCGGTGACGGCGATAATCTGGCGGGGCAGTCGCAATTCGTCGCACCGATCAGCCGCATCCTGTTTGGTACGCTCGGCCATTACGACGTGACCGACCATGTCCGCGCCTATTTCGAAACTGAGTTCGCACATTCTGAAGCGACGCTGCTCGCGGCGCAGCCAAGCTATCAGTCGGCGTTCTTCGCTTCGCAGAAAGGGGCGGGGCCGATCCAATTCACCACCGCCAATCCTTTCCTCACCGCACAGGCCAGATCCGTTCTCAACGCGGCCGGCGCGGGCACCTTTTATCTGTCGCGCGCCAATCTCGACATTGCGCCGCAATCGACCGAGAACACCAACACAACCTATCGCGTCGTCGCGGGGCTGAAGGGCGATTTCGCAATCGCCGGACGCAAGGTCAACTGGGACGCGTCCTTTAACTACGGCCGGTCCGAGAACGGCATCACTTACTACGACATCAACCAAGAAAATTTCGCCAATGCGATCGACGCCGTGCGTGACGTTACGGGTAAGATCGTCTGCCGCGTCACACTTACTCCTCCGGCCGCCCCGGCCGGCGGGCAGCCCTATTCGGTTACGGCATGCCAGCCGCTCAACCTGTTCGGCTCCGGCGCGCCGAGCGCGGCCGCAGTCAATTTCGTCACCGCAAAGGACTTCGCTAAGTCCGTGCTGACACAGCGCGACTGGCAATTAAACGGCAACGCCTCGCCGTTTGACCTATGGGCAGGGCCGGTGCAGCTCGCACTCGGCTTCGAATATCGCGAGGAATCTGGTCAGTACGATGTCGACGCCTTCGCCGCGGCTGGGCTGGGGCGCAATGCCCCCAGCTCGAACGTCGCTGGCCGGTACAACTCTACCGAGTTCTCTGGCGAAGCGAAAATTCCACTGGTGTCGCCCGCGATGGGATGGCGCTTTCTTCATTCGCTTGAGCTGGACGGGGCATTCCGCCGGATCGACAACAGCCGGGCGGGCGGATCCAACGTCTATACCTTCGGCGGCAAGATCGCGCCGATCGCGGACATCGAGTTCCGGGGCAATTTCACCCATTCGGTGCGCGCACCGTCGATTGGCGAGTTGTTCCTGCCCACGACCAACACCCAATCCTTCGCTCAGGATCCGTGCGATCCCAATTTCATCGGCGCAAATTCGACGCGAGGAGCTAATTGCACGGCCGTGTTCAGGACGCTCGGCACCAATCTATCGAGCTTCAAGTCGGGCGTCGTCAACGCCTCAGTGCTTGGCACAACCGGCGGCAATCAGGAATTGCTGAACGAACGCGCCGATGCATGGACCGCGGGCTTCGTTACGCGCCCGCGGTTCGTACGCGGACTAACGCTAGCCCTGGACTGGATCGAGATTCGCCTGAAAGACCCGATCACCAGCCTCACGCTAACCCAGGTTATGGACGCCTGCTATGACAGCGGCAGCTTCCCGAACAACTATTGCAACCTGTTCCAGCGCAACGGCGCCGGGCAGGTGACGGGGTTCAGCACGCCGCTGATCAACGCCGGCGCGCAGTCTTTCGCCGGCGCGCAGCTCGACATGACTTATCGCTTCCAGATCGGCGACCTGCCGTTTATCCACCACGGCGGCGATTATGGCAGTCTGACCTTCGACGTGAACGGCTTCTACACGAAGACCCACACCTACACGATTCTCGGGGTCACGACCCCGACGTTGGGCAATATCGGCGACCCGAAGATGCGGTTCAACATCTCGACGCGCTACCGCAAGGGACCGGGCATGCTGTATCTGCAGTATCGCCACATCAGTAGCGGCGCGCAGGATGTGACTCTTCAATCCTCGTCTCAACAGATTCTCGGTGTTGGCGCCTATTCTCAGTTCAATGGATCGGTTTCATACGACATAACGTCGAAGATTACGGCGCAAATGGTTATCAACAACATCTTCAACCAGTCGCCACCGCCTTATGCCATCTCGCTCAACGCTGGCGCAGCGCTCGGTACCTATAATTACTTCGGACAATCCTTTGTCTTCAAGCTGAAGGTTGGATTGTAGGCTGCCGCATCAAGCGTCGGGCGAGTCTTGCCCGGCGCTTCTGCGCGGGCACTTTACTTCGGGGATATTTCATGAACCGCCTGTTTCCGTTTATCGCGACGGCGATCACCCTCTCCGCCACCTCGGCCGTCGCGCAGACCGTGCTCAAGCCGGTCGACCTTTTCTCGCTCGCCGCCGCCAGTACGCCCGCCGTACGACCTGACGGTGGACTGATCGCCTACGTCAAAAAGGCCAACGACGTGATGACCGATCGGGCGCGCACATCGCTCTGGTTGGTCGACAGCCGGACCGGCGCGGCGACCGCGGTGGCGGCCGGCGAGGACGACGCCGCGCAGCCGTGCTGGTCGCCGGACGGCCAGCGGCTCGCCTTCGTGCGGACCACGGCCAAGGGCGAGCCCACGCTCTACGTCTATAGCGTTGCCACGCGCCAGGCGACGATCGTGTCCGCGGTCGCCCGACAGCCAAGCCAACTCGCTTGGTCGCGTGACGGCGTCAGCCTCGCCTTCGTGATGGCGGTCAACCGGCCCGACACGGTGTTCGGCAGGCCGCTTACACCGCCCGCCGGCGCGATTTGGGCGCGTCCACTCGAAGTGATCGACACGGTCGCGTATCGCGACGACGGCATCGGCCCGCGCGCGCCGGGATTTCCGCATCTGTTCGTCGTTCCCACGGGCGGCGGCCCGCCGCGCCAAGTGACCAGCGGCGCGTTCGACGATGGCGGGCCGCTGTCCTGGACTCCCGACGGCAAGGCGATCGTATTCACCTCGCGGCGCGCGACCGACTGGCAGCGCGATCCGCTCAAGGCGGGCATCTATCGCGTCGCGGTGACCGATGGTGCCGTCACCGAGCTGACGAAGCCCGACGCCCCGCGTGCGGACGCGCGGCTTTCGCCCGATGGTCGGCAGATCGCCTTCACCAACCACGACGAGCGCTACCGCGGGTATGAAAACGCGCGGCTGTGGGTAATGGATAGCGATGGCGGCCACCTGCGGATGCTTGCTGGAACGCTCGATCGCAGTTTCGAGAAGCCAGTCTGGGCGGCCGACGGAAGGTCTCTCTATGCGGACTATGTCGATCGGGGCGTCACCAAGGTTGCGCGGGTGGACGTGGCGCGCGGTAGCTTCCGCGACGTGGCAACCGACCTCGCCGGGGATGGGTTCGATTTGCCGTACAGCGGCGGTGACTTTTCGGTCGGTGCCGACGGTACGCTGGCGATCGCGCAAGGGGCACCGGATCATCCCGCCGATCTGGTCATGGTGCGCAAGGGCAGGACTACACGGCTCACCAACCTCAACGGCGCATTGCTCGGCCAGCGCACGCTCGGCGCGGTGCAGTCGCTTGCGGTCAGGTCGAGCGTCGACGGCGCCGCGGTCGATGCTTGGTTAGTGCTGCCGCCGGGCTTTGATCCGAAGCGCAGCTATCCGCTGATCCTCGAAATCCACGGCGGGCCGTTCGCGAGCTACGGCCCGACGTTCGCCAGCGACGGGCAGCTCTACGCAGCTAACGGGTATGTCGTGGTCTACGCCAATCCGCGTGGATCGACCTCGTATGGCGAGCGCTTCGCCAATGGCATCGACCGCAGCTATCCCGGCACCGATTACGACGATTTGATGAGCACGGTCGATGCCGCGATCGCCAAGGGCTTCATCAACAAGGATCGGCTGTACGTCACCGGCGGTTCGGGCGGCGGGGTGCTGACGACGTGGATCGTCGGTAAGACGCATCGCTTCCGCGCTGCGGTAGCGCAGAAGCCTGTCGTCAACTGGTCGAGCGAGGTGCTGACCTCCGACATATATCCGTGGATGGCAAAATATTGGTTCGGCAAGGCGCCGTGGGAAGATCCTCAGAGCTATTGGGCGCGCTCGCCGCTGTCGCTCGTCGGCAACGTGACCACCCCAACCATGCTCATCGTCGGCGGCCAGGACGTGCGGACGCCCGTCCCGGAATCGGAACAATATTACGGCGCGCTGCAGATGCGCGGCGTACCGACCGCGCTTGTCAAGGTGCCGGGGGCGTTCCACGACATGGCAAAGCGACCGAGCCAGTCCGCTGCCAAGACCAATGCCGTGCTGGCATGGTTTGCGCTTTATGGTGGCCCCGCGGTGGAGCTGAACGAATGATGCGCCATATCCTTTTCCTGCTCGCATCGCTCTTGCTCGGTGTGACTCCCGCGCTCGCCGCTGATGGCGAGCGCACCGCCTTCGTCCTCCGCGACTTCAAGCTTGAAAACGGAACCGTCCTGCCACGCGCGGTCGTTATGTATGCGACGTACGGCAAGCTCAATGCGGAGCATAGCAACGTGGTTCTTTTGCCGTCGCACTACATGGCGGATTCGCATGGCTATGAGTGGCTGATCGGCGCGGGCAAGGCGTTCGATCCCGCACGCTATTATCTGGTCGCCACCGAATTGTTCGGGAACGGCAAGTCCTCCTCGCCGAGCAATACGCCTGCGCCGTTCGACGGCGCGCGCTTCCCGGTGACCAGTATCCGCGACAATGTCGAAGCGGTGCACCGCCTGCTCGGCGAAGCGCTTGGCGTGCGGCATCTGCGCGCGGTCGTCGGGTTTTCGATGGGCGGCGAGCAGGCGTTTCAATGGGCGGTCAGCCGTCCCGATTTCATGGACCGCGTCGTGGTGACCTCGGCGACGGCCAAGACCTGGCCGCATGGCATCGTTCGGCTCGAAAGCGAGATCATCGCGATCACCACCGACCCGGTGTTCGCCGACGGCAATTATACGAAGCAGCCGAAGAAGGGGCTGGAAGCCTTCGGCGCGATTTGGGCGGCGTGGTTATTTTCGCAGCAATGGTGGCGCGACGAATTATGGCGAGCGAGCAGTCCTCCCGGCACGACCTTCGCGCAGGTTTTCGACAAGTTCCACAAGGACTTCATCCCGGGCGCCGACGCGAACGATCTGATCCTGCAGATGCGCACTTGGGAGATCCATGATGTCGGCACGACCCCGGGTTTCGGCGGCGACACCAAGCGCGCGCTGCGCTCGATCGAGGTTCCGCTGCTTTACATGCCCTCGCAGACTGACATGTATTTCCCGGTCGAAGACGCGCGATTCGAGGCGCAGTTCATCCCGAACGTGACCTTCACGCCGATTCCCTCGCTCTGGGGCCATACGGCGGGCGCGGCAAGCAACCCGGCCGACGCCAAGTTCCTCAACGATACAATCGGTGCCTTCATGGCGGCGGACGAAGCCAAACGTTAATGCTCAAACGAACGGAAAGCGCTGTGAAACCCATTTTCAAACTGACGGCGGTCTGCGCCGCGCTGCTGTGCGGCACTGCCCATGCCTATGACGTGACCGAAAAGTCTATCAGCCAACTCCAGGCCGATCTCCAGGCTGGGCGCGTAACCTCGGTCGAACTGGTTCGCCTGTACGAAGCGCGGATTGCGGGGCTCAACCCCAAGCTGCATGCCGTCATCGCGCTTAACCCCGCAGCGCCCGCTCAGGCCAGGGCGGCGGACGCAGCGCGCAAGGCGCACGCTCCGTACTCGGCACTCGCTGGGATCCCGATCCTCCTGAAGGATAATATCGAGAGCGCCGATCCGGTCGCGACCACTGCCGGCAGCCTCGCACTCGCTGGAAATGTCACGGGCCGCGACGCGCCGCTCGTCGCGCGACTGCGCGCGGCGGGAGCGATCATCCTCGGCAAGACCAATCTCTCCGAATGGGCCAATATCCGCTCGAGCAATTCGATTAGCGGCTGGAGCGCGACCGGCGGGCAGGCGCGCAATCCGTATGCGCTCGACCGTAACACCTGCGGCTCAAGCGCTGGCTCGGGCGCTGCGAGCGCCGCCAGCCTCGCCGCGGCGACGATCGGGACCGAGACCGACGGATCGGTGACCTGCCCCTCGGCGATTAACGGGCTGGTCGGGCTCAAGCCGACGGTCGGCCTTGTGTCGCGCACACATGTTGTGCCGATCAGCCATAGCCAGGACACTGCGGGGCCGATGACCCGCGACGTCATGGATGCCGCAATCGTGCTCGGCGGTATGGCGGGCAGCGACCCTGCCGATCCTGCGACGGCGCACGCCGACGTAATCGTCCGGGATTTCACAACCGCCTTGTCCCCCATCGCCCTGCGCGGGGTCCGGATCGGCGTGATGCGCTTCGCCGCCGGTTTTCACCCTGAAACCGAGGCCGTGTTCGAGCGCGCGCTCGTCGCGCTGCGCGCCGCAGGTGCGACGCTGGTCGACATCAAGCAATTTCCCGGCGGCAAGGACCTGGGCGCGCAGGAACATCTGGTGTTGATGACTGAGCTGAAGGCTGATCTTAACGCGTACCTCGCCGCGACCGACCCCGCCAAGGTCCCAAGTCGCTCGCTTGCCGACCTGATCGCATTCAACGCGACGCATGCCGACCGCGAAATGCCTCTGTTTGGCCAGGACCAGTTCGTCGAGGCGGAAGCGACGAACGGTCTGGCCGACCCCGTCTATGTCAAGGCGTCGGCCGACGCGCGGCGCGGTGCGGGCGTGGACGGAATCGACGCGATGCTGGCCGACAATCGAGTCTCCGTGCTGATCGCGCCAACGCTTGGCCCGTCGTGGCTGATCGATCCGATCCTAAAGGATCATTTCTCGGGTGGAGGGGCGGGCGCACCGGCTGCGATTGCGGGCTACCCGCATCTGACCGTGCCGATGGGGCTGGTCGATGGCTTGCCGGTCGGCTTGTCGTTCATCGGCGCGGCGTGGAGCGACGCTAAGCTGCTTGCCTATGGCTATGCCTATGAGCAGGCCACCCTCGCGCGTCGTGCACCGCTCTATCTGCCCACCGCGGAGATTCCCCGCATGGCGGCGCCTAGCATCGCCAAATGATGCGCGAACAGTTCGTCCAGTCAGCCTCAGGAGCCACCATGTCGAAATCAGCAGGGTCGATGAAACACCACATCCGATCGCGTCCGATTGCGGCACTCGCCGCTATCCTCCTTGCTGCGGCAGCGTCGCCCGCGGTCGCGCAGGATGTTGTGATCCATGCGGGCCGTCTGATCGACGGCGTCACCAAGGCTCCCAGAACCAACGTCTCGATCATCCTCCACAACGATCGCATCATCGCGGTCGAACCCGGTTTCGTGACGCGGCCCGACGCGCGCGTGATCGATCTGACGCGGGCCACCGTCCTGCCCGGGCTGATTGACGCGCATGTCCATATCACGGACCAGTTCGATGGCGGCGATCCCATCCGGGAAAAGGTAACGCGCACGACCTTCGATTCGGCGTTTCTGTCGACGCGCTACGCCAAGGCGACGCTCGACGCCGGCTTCACCACCGTCCGTGATGTAGGATCGGACACGGATCTGGTCGTGGCGCTGAAACGTGCGATCAACGCTGGGACAATCCCGGGTCCGCGCATGTTCGTCGCAGGCGCGCCGCTCGGGCCAACGGGCGGACATGGCGATCCGGCCAACGGGCTCGATTCGGGCCTGAGCCATGCCGGCTGGGACGATGTCGTCATCGACAGCGCCGAAAAGGCCCGCCATGTCGTACGCGACATGCACCGGCGCGGCGTCGACCTTATCAAGATCATGCCGTCAGGCGGGGTCCTTTCGATCGGCGACGATCCCAATTTGCAATTGATGGCCGATGACGAAATCAAGGCGGTGATCGATACCGCGCACGCTCTAGGCATGAAGGTTGCAGCCCACGCGCATGGCACTCTGGCGATCAACCGCGCGCTCGCCTTTGGCGTCGACTCGATCGAACATGGCTCGTTCGCTGATGCCGAGAGCTATAGTTTGTTCAAGGCGCACGGCGCGTATCTCGTGCCGACGCTGCTGATCGGAGAGCGAGTACTGGAACTCGCCCGCGCGCATCCCGAGCAGCTCCCGCCCGGAGCGGCCGCAAAGGCGATCGCGGTCGTGCCCATCATGCAGGCAAATTTCGGCAAGGCCTATCGCGCTGGCGTAAAAATCGCCTTCGGCACCGACGAATCGCTTGTCCCGCATGGCCAAAACGCGCGCGAGTTCGCGCTAATGGTCAAGGGCGGGATGACGCCGATCGATGCGATCTTTGCGGCAACCGCTAACGCCGCCGACCTAATCGGCGACAGCGCCGACATCGGTTCGATCCAGGCCGGGCGTTACGCCGATCTCGTCGCTGTTGCAGGCGACCCGCTCAGCGACATCACCCAGATGCAGCATGTGACGTTTGTGATGAAAGGCGGCATCGTGGTGCATGGCGAATAGACAATGGGTTTGCGACTAACCAAACCGGTTTATTATGCAAGGGCTTGCCGAAACGAAATGGATGGGGGGAATCACTGCTCGCGGTTGCGCTTAAGGCCACAGCGATCCAGGCTTCCGCGCAGGATCGCGCCTAGCGGTTGCTTGTCGAACTGGCCGACGCACAGGGGCCGTCGGGCTTCTAAGAGGCGCTGTGCGCGATCATGGCGCGCGTGATGAAAGCATCTGTGAATTGGCCTGCAATATTGGCCCTGATACGGTTTTGATAATCGGCCCGGTGTAACGTCGATCATAAAAACTGCGTCAGAGCCAATGTTGGGCGCCTATAAACCCCGAATACGATCAATATTGCAGGTCGATTCATACCAAATAATTTACCGTTTCGATGGGCTTTGTTGCATAACGTCGCGAGAGCATAACCGCGCTTTTACTTGAAGATGTTATGAGAGGCGGACGGTCACCGGTGTTCCTATTTCGGAGAAGCGA
>NZ_BMDW01000026.1 GCF_014636175.1 Sphingomonas psychrolutea
CACGCAGGCACTCGACCTTGGGCTATCTCAGCCCCATGGACTTCGAGAAGCAGGCTCATGTAGTCTAACTTGGTGTCCATGGGACCGGCAGCAACTCAGCGCGCGAAACGTTCGGGGAAAGCGGTCTCGATTTGCGACGTCAGGATCGGCAAGGTGGCGATTGGATTGTTGATCCGCGTGCTGACATAATCGAAGCTGAGCGACAGATCGGTTTTGGGGAAAGGGCGGACATTCAACCCAAGCCGGACGAGATGGCGATCATCGTTGCGCAAATCAGGGTTGCCGCCGGAACTGCGCGCGACATCGACGACCTCGCGCCTGACGAAATCGAAGGTGCGTACATTGGGTGTCACCAGTCGCGGCCCACCGAGCTGTTCAAGCGTCGGTGCACCCTCTTCATGCGTGGCAGACGCGATGATGCTCACCGCCGGGATCGGTGACCAGCTCAGGCCATAGCCATAGCTGGTGAGTGTTCCCGCATCCGACAGGCGTTCGACCGAGCCATTGGCGTTGAAGGAGAGATTACCCAGCAGCGAGACCTGCTTGTCCTTTCTGCTAAAAATCGGCAGATCAAGGTCGATCTGGGCCGCGCCGCGATCGCGTGAGAGGTCAGCGCGAACATCGGTGATGCCAAACGATGCGCGGCTGGTGAAATCACGAAAATCGGCGCCGAACCGGACACTTGTCGACAGCGGACCGCCCGGAAGTGAAACGACGGGGCCGGAAAACAGGAAATCCACATTGGCCAGCCGGTCGATCGAACGTGCCCGATCACGGCGACTGACCCCGTCAAACGCGTCCGTCAGCACGGTCGCTTCATTATGGTCGTAATTGGCGATGGTGGTCCACTGCCAATGCCCGATGCGCCCGTTGATCGTGGTGCCGAAATGCCCGACCGTGCGATCGCTGTTCCGGCGCAAGGGGCCGTTCAGCCCCAATCCTAGCAGGCTTTCGCTGTGGTTGACGTCCACCCTGCCATTGGCCGTCGCCGACACATCGTTCAGCACGTGGCCGCTGATAACGCCGTTGAATCCAAATTGCTCGGTTTCTGGCAGCAAGGTGCGGAAGCGGCCAAGCTCGGGGGCAGCAGCGAGCTGGCGCACAGCGCGCTCGCTCTCCAACAGAGAGTCGGACCGGCCATAGGTCCCTCCCAGGCTCATCCGCGTGTCACCGTTAATTCTCAGAAAATCAGCGTTCGCGATCCCGCTTTCCCGGCCACCTTCGCCTGGGGTGAGAAAGGCGATCTGCCCGACCTTTGACCGAAATCGTTGAAACGTAACGATGTTGACCACCTTCTGATCAGCCCGATAACCGTACTTCAGTGCCACTTCCTCGGGAAAAATCTCCATCCGCTCGATCGCTTCCGACGGGATGCGCGCGATTTCGGAAAAGTCGGATACGCGCCGACCGTTCAACAGCGTGACTGGCGGACTGTCTCCCCGCCCCCGGTTGCTGACGGTCTGCGCGTTGATCGCCTCAAGTAGCGCGCCGATATTGTCAGCACCGAAGGCCCGAAGGTCGAGCTGGCTGAATGTGCGTTCGGGTGGGATGTTGCCGATCACCGATCCGCGCGGCCGTACACCGGCGACGACGATATCGGCGTTGGCCGTGTCAGCATTTCCTCCAACACCGTTTGGCGGCGGTCGGTCCTTGAACTGCTCTTCCAGCTGGCGGAGGATTTCGGGGGGCAGTGGCTTGCCGTCCGCGCGGCGGAACTCGCGCTTCTTCGGCGCTTGCGGGGCTGCTTGGGCCGGGTCACCAGATACCGAGGGCTGATCGCCGGCAGTCGGTGCCGCGAGCGGGGCAGGTGCTTTGTCGTTCTTGCGGGCGGGTAATCTCAACACGGTTCCCGCGGCAGGGACACCATTCTTGAACTGCTCTTGCAACTGGCGAACGATTTCAGGAGGCAGCGGCTTACCGTCGGCGCTACGGAATTGTAACTGCGTCGGAGTACTGTGGTCGGCGGTCGGCGCATCGCCCTTTGGCGATGGGTCGGTGGTCGGCGTTCCGGCTGGTGCAGGCGGCGCCTGCTGGGCGAGAAGTGTCGCCGGCATTAGCGAAACCACTAGCCCTGCCAGCGGTCCAAAGCTTGATTTCATGCGTGTTCTCCCAGATTGCTGATCTGGAAGGCATAAGACAGCCTCGGGTAGCGCGTTGATGGCGCGGGGGTAACAAGCACTGAAACGCAAATGCTACATTGAGCCACTACAAAGAGTCGCCATGGAGCCGGACTTCGTCGCCGTCAGTACCGTTCTCGTCGTGGACGATGATGCTAGCATTCGCGATGCCATTGCCGAATTTCTGGGTTCGCAAGGCTATGCGGTCCGCACTGCCAGCAACGCTGCGAGCTGCGAACGCACTCTGGCGATTGCGCCTGCCGATCTGATCGTGCTCGATGTGATGATGCCGGGCGAGGACGGCTTGTCGCTGTGCCGACGCCTCGCACCGGCGGGAACGCCGATTCTGATGCTGAGCGCGCTTGATGACGTGACCGACCGGATCGTGGGTCTGGAGGTCGGTGCATGGGACTATCTGACCAAGCCGTTTGAGCCGCGCGAATTGCTGGCGCGCGTCCGCGCGCTGCTGCGCCGGCCAGTGGCGGATCGGACCGATTCGGGCCGTACCGATTCGGGCGTGACCTTCGCCGGATGGCGGCTCGATCGCGAGGCGCGACGCCTGCGCGACCCGTCCGGGCGTATTTTGGCCCTCACCGAGGGGGAGCATGCGTTGCTCGCCGCCTTTGCAAGCCGCCCGGGACGCATTCTGACACGCGATGTGCTGCTCGATCTCGCGCGCGGGCTGGATGCGGCAAGTTATGACCGCGCGATCGATATCGCTGTCAGCCGCCTGCGCCGTAAACTCGCCGAGGCGGATCCAGCGCCGCTGATCGAAACGGTGCGCGGCGTGGGCTACCGATTCCTTCCGTCCGTGCGGCCGGCATGAAGCGGGCCCCCAGCGCGCTTGTCTCGATCGGCGGTTTCGGCGTCGCTGTTGCGACGCTCAGCGTGGCGACCACCGCTGCGATCGTCATCCTCGCGCCGCCGCCGCCCACGCTGCGGACCCGTGCCGTTGACGCGATTGCAGCGCTGCAACGGCCCATGTCGGGTTTCGAGCGCCGCCTGCTGCCAGCACGGCCGAAGAGCGAGCGCGTGGAGATGCTGGAGACGCTGATCGCGGCCGAGCTGAATCGGCCGCTCCGCGATGTGCTTGTCGCGTGGCTGGACAATCGTTCGAGGTTCGCCGGCGGCTTCAAAAGTACCGGACGGACGACACTGATCCGGACTGGAGCCACCAGGCTGCCATCGTCGATGGTTCTCCTTCAAGGCAAGAACAACACCTTCGAGCTTGTCACGCCAGGCACGGTATCGCGCGCCGTGCGCAATCCGCTGCTTGGCCTGCCGCTGCCAGCCTTTACCGCCAGCGTTCGCCAGGCTGACAATCGCTGGCTAAGCGTGGCACCGGCGCAACCCTTTCTTGCCGGATGGCAGCGCAGTATCCTGATCGCGCTTGCCGTCAGCCTGTTGCTGCTTGCCCCGATCGCCTGGATTTTCGCGCGCCGCCTGACGCGCCCGTTCCGTGCACTTGCCGGGGCGCTTGACCACCATAGCGATATCCTCTCGGCGGATGGACCGCGTGAACTGCGCGAGGCGGCAGCCGCGATCGCCGCCATGCGCAACCGGCTCGCGATCGAAGCGGCCGAGCGGGCGCGTATTCTCACGGCGATCGCGCACGATCTACGGACGCCGCTGACCGGGCTGAGGTTGCGCATCGAGGCCACGGCCGAGCCGCAACGCAGCCGTATGGTGGCCGATGTCGAGCGGATGCAGGCCATGATTGGCGAAGTCCTTGCCTTCGCACGCGACGCCGCGGCGCCCGTGGAAGTGCTCGACGCACGCCCCCTGCTCGCCGCGATTGTCGATGAGCGGAACGAGGAGGGCGCGCTGATCCGCCTGCTGCCTGGCGGCGACGCCTGCATTGCGGTGCCAACCCTCGCCTTCCGGCGCGCCGTTGAGAATTTGCTCCACAACGCCATCAATTATGCCGGTGGCGGCACCGTCGAGGTTCGCCGCGCCGAAGGGCAGGTCCTCGTCTCGGTTGCCGATAGCGGGCCCGGCATCCCCGTCGTTGACCGCGAACGACTCCTTCGTCCGTTCGAACGCGGCGACAGTTCGCGCAATCGTGACACGGGCGGCGCAGGCCTCGGCCTCAGCATCGTCAGAGATTTTGCGGCGCGGCATGGCGGAAACTTTACCTTGGCCCAGGCACCTGACGGTGGAACCATCGCTACACTCCGTCTGCCCGACGGCTTGGTCCATGCAGACAGGCGAGCATAGGATCAGGCGGAATGAAAAACGCAGCATCGGCAGGGCCAAACCTCAGCGCAGCCGCACGCCCAAACCGCAAACGCCACTGCCGCGCAGCGGCTTCGTGCTGTGGGACACTGATTAGCGCTGTTTCTTCGTCGTGGTTGCTGTGAAATCGGGGTCCTTCTTTGAAACCCAATCGACAAATTTGCGCACGGAGGGATTTGCCAGCAGGCTTTCCACATCGATTCCGTAGCGTTCGAGTTCGGAATTGGTGAAGTTCGCTATTACCGTCTGCTGGCAAATAGGGTGCATGGGCACGACGTCGCGTCCGCCGCGACTTTTCGGTATGGGATGATGCCATACGATGGTTTTGCCGGTCGGCCGGCTACACAGCCAACATAACGGTACCTCGACCGCCGCGTCGTCGTCAGACTGTGGCGTGTCGTACGCGCCATGTTTGGAATGCTTGCGGCCCATAGGTGTGTCCAAATCCATATTTGCACCGCCCATCGGCGGCGGCGTGGTCGGCATCCTTACAGCAGCACAGGGTCGAAACCGAGGTAGAACGCGCGGTCTGTGATGACCTGCGGTAGCGGGCCGGTCGATGCCCTGAAGACTTTTGTACATGGCGTGGCAGAGCGACGGACAATCGGGCCCCGCTCTGCCACAACCGGTTTTCGTAAGATCAGCTTTCGATGAACGCCAGCAGATCAGGATTGATGACGTCGGCATGGGTCGTCAGCATGCCGTGGGGAAAGCCAGGATAAATCTTGAGCGTTCCGTTTTGCAGCAGCTTGATTTGACGGAGCGATGCGTCGGCATAGGGCACGATCTGGTCGTCATCGCCCTGCATGACCAAGGTCGGGACGGTGATCGTCTTCAGGTCTTCGGTCTGGTCGGTCTCGGAGAAAGCCTTGATGCCCTCGTAATGCGCAAGGGCGCTGCCCATCATGCCCTGGCGCCACCAATTGCGGATCACGCCGTCGGAGACGGTCTCGGTCGGGCGGTTGAAGCCGTAAAACGGCCCCGACGCCAGATCGAGGAAGAAGCCGGCCCGGCTGTTGGCCAGTGCCGTGCGGAGACCGTCAAATACGTCGAGCGGCGTTCCGCCGGGGTTGGCTTCGGTCTGGAGCATCAAGGGCGGAACGGCGCTCACCAGCGCCGCCTTGGCGACACGCCCTTGCGGCTGACCGAATTTCGCAACGTAGCGCGCCACTTCGCCGCCGCCGGTGGAATGCCCGATATGGACGGCATTACGCAGGTCGAGATGCTCAACCACCGCAGATGCGTCGGCCGCATAATGATCCATGTCATGGCCGCTATCGATTTGTGACGAGCGACCGTGGCCGCGCCGATCATGCGCCACAACGCGGTATCCCTTGGCAAGGAAGTAAAGCATCTGCGTATCCCAGTCGTCCGCCGACAAGGGCCATCCGTGATGAAATACGATCGGCTGGGCGTCTTTCGGTCCCCAGTCCTTGAAAAAGATCTCTACGCCGTCGGTGGTGGTCAAATAGGTCATGTTTGTCCTCCGTTGGTGGCTGCACCGCGTCTGCGTCCGGCGCGATGGGGGTTGGCGGGCCATCGGGAATCGTCGTCAGGTTCGGGATGCGCCCGGATCACCCCAAACCTCGCTAACAATGTCATGAGCACGCCAATCTCGCAAAGCTGCACATGGCTGCCTTGGCCGGCGCGCCCTTTATTTTATCAGGGCTACGGTGCTGTTCTTGATCGGCCGGCCGGCCATCCGTTTGGTACGATGACGTAACTATCTTGCCACGTCAGCGCCGGAAGCGCATTCTTCCCAGGGGAACAACGGGGAGAGCGTGACATGGCTGGACGATTGAAGCCGCCGATTTGGTTTTGGCTTGTGACGATCGTGATTCTGGCGTGGGGCGCGATGGGTATTTTCGCTTTTTATGCCGATCGCACGATGGACGCGGCGGCGGTTGCGCGGATGAGCGACTATGATCGGAATTTTCGCGTAAACCAGCCGGCGTGGGAAATCTGGGCTTACGCAGTCGCAGTCTGGACCGGTTTCATCGGTGCCATCGCCTTGTTGGTGCGATCGCGCCACGCACACCCGGTGTTCGTCGTGTCGCTCGTCGCGGTGGTGGCGCTGTTCGGCTGGATTTTCGTGGCGACCGACATGATCGCGGTCAAAGGGCCGTTGGTCGCGACGGGGTTCCCGATCTTCATCGCGGTCGCGGCGGTAGCGCAGATCTGGTTCGCTGACTATGCCCGCAAGCGCGAATGGATCGGGTGATCGATTAGCCCTCCCACTGGAACACGGCGTCGAGCGGCTTGCCGAAGACCTGCGCGATCCGGAATGCGGCCTCTAGTGTCGGGGAATATTTGCCCGCTTCGATCGCGGCGATCGTCTGGCGCGTGACGCCGATCCGCTCGCCAAGCTCGGCCTGGGTCATTTCGCCGCTCATGAAGCGCAGCGTGCGGATCTGGTTGCTAATCGATGATTTGGCCATCTCAACTGGCCATCCGATAGCCAACGATCTGTGCCGCATAGTGCACGATTTCGGCGATCACGATCGCGCCCATGATTCCATATGCCATGCCAACCGCGCCGATCCCGAGATGTACGCCACCGGCGACGCACAGCACCAGCGTCAGCAAAACGGGGTAAGCGATTGCATAAGCGCGGCGCGAGATGGTGTGGTCGCGCTCGTCGCGGCTGGCGCTCGCGTCCTTTGGCGCCAGGATGGCGGTGACGATCGCGGCGACCGTGACCAGGATCGCTTGGAGCACGATCGCGGCGAAGAAGCCGACCATATAGGTCGGCCCCGGATAGCGACCGCGCGTGAGCGCCATGAAGCCGAAAAACCCGCCCCAGATCACGATTGTGCTGATGACGGAGATCCACGCGGTCTTCTCTCTGAACGGCATTACCAACTCCATGTTAGTGTCGATTGACTCAATGTATGTAAAACATAACATTGAGTCAACCTTACCATACACGACGCCGGTTCCGCGCTAGCGGGGCGGGTTCGAACTCGCTATGCCACCGCCCATGTCCACGACCTTTACCATCGATACCGCCACCAGCCGCGCCAACCCAATGCCGGCTCCGATGAAGCGGCTGACCGTCCCCGCGATCCGCAAGCAGAAGGGCGCCGCGCCGCTCGTGATGCTCACCGCCTATACGGTGCGGACCGCGCAATTGCTCGATCCGCATTGCGATATGCTGCTGGTCGGCGACAGCCTCGGGCAAGTTATCTACGGCCTGCCATCAACGGTGCCGGTCACGCTCGACATGATGGCGGCGCATGGTGCTGCGGTGGTGCGCGGCAGCTATCATGCGGTCGTGGTGATCGACATGCCGTTCGGCAGTTACGAGGCAAGCCCCGAAAAGGCGTTCGAAAGTGCCGCCTATTTGCTCAAGCAGACGGGCGCGGCTGCGGTGAAGCTGGAGGGTGGCATTGCGATGGCCCCGACCGTGAAATTCCTGTCCGAACGCGGCATTCCGGTGATGGGACATGTCGGGCTGACGCCGCAAGCGGTTAACACGCTGGGTGGCTACGGCGCGCGCGGGCGGAGCAAGGTCGAGGCGGCGAAGATCGTCGCGGATGCCGTTGCCATCGCGGATGCTGGCGCCTTTGCGATCGTAATCGAAGGCGTGATCGAGCCGATCGCGATCGAAATCACCCGCGTGGTCGGCTGTCCGACGATCGGCATCGGCGCTTCCGCGCAATGCGACGGACAGGTTTTGGTGGCTGAGGATATGCTCGGCCTGTTCGAACGCACGCCCCGGTTCGTGAAGAAGTTCGACGACATGGCGGGCCGTATCTCCGCCGCGGTCGCATCCTATGCCGAGGAGGTTCGTGCGCGTACCTTTCCCGGACCCGAGCAGATTTACGCGCCAAAGGACTGAACCAACCGGCTTTTTTGAACGCTTTTGTTTGGCGCGGCGCGGCGCTAAGGTCCGCGCCTTCCACACCCTTTCCCGACGGAGTTTCCCCCTTGGCTGTCCCGCCGAACACCGATGCTGCATTCTTGCGCGAAGTCGATGAGGAGCTGCGCCGCGATCAGCTCGCCAAGGCGTGGCGGAGCTACGGCATCGCCGCGATCGCCGTGCTGGTGCTGGCCGTGCTTGGGTTCGGCGGATGGCAGATTTGGCGCGCGCAGCAACTGAGCGGGGCGGGCGAGCAGGGTGAAACGCTGTCCAAGGCGTATGAGGATATCGGCGGCGCGCATCCCGAGGCCGCGCAAGGCAAGCTGACCACGCTCGCCGGATCGAGCGTCGAGGGGTATCGCGCGCTCGCGCTGATGAGCCAGGCCGATATCCTGCTGCAAAAGCAAGACCTGCGCGGTGCAGCGACCAAGTTCGCGCAAGTCGCGACCGATGCCTCCATCGGGCAGCCGTTCCGCGATCTGGCGCTGATCCGCCAGACCACCGCCGAATTCGATACGTTGAAGCCCGAAGTGGTCATCGGCCGCCTGCGCGGCATCGCGGTCAAGGGCAATCCGTGGTTCGGCAGCGCGGGCGAGCTTGTCGCGATTTCGTATCTGCGGATGAACCGCCGCGACTTGGCGGGAACGCTGTTCGGACAGATTGCCCGCGACCCGGACATGACCGAGACCATGCGGCAACGTGCGGTTCAGATGGCGGGCGTATTGGGCGTGGATGCCGTTATCGAGGCTAAGGACCAGAAATCGAAATGAAGATGACCAACCGTTTTCTGATCATCGCCGTGGGCGCGGTCGCGCTCAGCAGCTGCGCGACGTTCAAGGGCAAGAAAAAGACCCCCGTGCTCGGCCAGCGCATCGCGATCCTCGCTGGGGAGAACGATGTCCTCGCCGACAAGACGATCGCCGGGGTCGAAGTGCTGGTGCCGCCTGCCGCGACCAATGACACTTGGGCGCAACCCGGCGGCAACTCCGCCAAATCGGTCGGCAATATGACGCTGGGCACCAATCTGTCGCGCGCGTGGAGCGTAACGATTGACGGGGGCAGCAACCGCCAACGGCTTGGCGCAGCGCCGGTCGTGGCCGATGGTCGCCTTTATGTGATCGATGTCGATGCTGCGGTACATGCCTTTTCGGTGACCAATGGCGGATCGGTGTGGACCACCAACATTGCGACATCCGACAAGAAATCGCGCAGTGCTCGCTTTGGCGGCGGCGTCAGCTTCGATGATGGTAAGGTTTTTGCCACCGACGGGCTGGGCGATGTCGTGGCGCTCGACGCAGCCACCGGCAAAGTGGTGTGGCGCGCCAAGCCGGGCGCGCCGCTGCGCGGTTCACCGACCGTCGCGAACGGCGAAGTCTATATCCTCAGCCAGGACAATCAGCTTTACGCCTTGTCTCAGGCTGATGGCAGCGTGCAATGGACTCAGTCGGGGTCGATCGAAACGCAAGGCGTGTTCGGGGTTGCCGCACCTGCCGTCAGCCAGGGCACTGTGGTCGCCGGTTTCTCGTCGGGCGAACTCAATGCCTATCGCTATGAAAATGGCCGTACGCTGTGGCAGGACGCGCTGTCGCGCTCGACCATCTCGACCTCGGTCTCCTCGCTCGCCGATATCGATGCCGATCCGGTGATCGATCGCGGCATCGTCTTCGCGGTCGGGCAAGGCGGTCGCATGGTTGCGCTCGAAATCGTATCGGGCCAGCGACTGTGGGAGCAGAATTTCGCGGGGATCTCGACCCCATGGGTCGCGGGCGAGTGGGTGTTCATTGTCACCGACGATGCGCGGCTGGTCTGCCTCGCGCGCGCGACCGGTAAGGTGCGGTGGATCAGCCAGTTGCGCCGCTACAAGAGCGAAAAGGTAAAAAAGGACGGAACGGTCAAGGATTCGAAAAAAGCCAACCCGGTGACGTGGTACGGCCCGGTGCTGGCCGGAAACCGGCTGATTTTGACCAATTCGCAAGGGCAGATTGCCTCCGCCTCGGTCGAGACCGGCAAGGTCACCAGCGTGATCGACGCCAAGGCACCCTTCACCTTGCCCCCGATCGTGGCGAATTCGACGCTCTACGTGCTCGATCAAAAAGGGCGCGTGACCGCCTATAAATGACCCTGCCCAAGGCGGGGTGACGGAAGCATGCGTTTCCCGTAAGGGGGCGCATGTCCAGTCTCCCTGTGGTCGCGATTATCGGCCGGCCGAACGTCGGCAAATCGACCCTCTTCAACCGTCTCGTCGGCAAGAAACTCGCGCTTGTCGATGATCGACCCGGCGTGACTCGCGATCGGCGTGAGGGTGCTGCCACGCTGGTCGGCCTCGATTTCCGCGTGATCGATACCGCCGGCTATGAGGACCAGGACGCAGCATCGCTACCCGGGCGGATGCGTCAGCAGACCGAGGCGGCCGTCGCGCAAGCCGATGTCGCGCTGTTCATGATCGATTCGCGCGTTGGCCTGGTGCCGCTCGACGAAGAAATCGCGCGCTGGCTGCGCGGATCGACGACACCGGTCATTCTTGTCGCCAACAAGGCCGAGGGGAAGGCCGGGGCGGACGGGATTCTCGAATCGCTGTCGCTCGGCTTTGGCGATCCGGTCGAGCTCTCCGCCGAGCATGGCGAGGGTCTGGTCGAGCTGTTCGACGCGCTGTTGCCCTATATCGAACCCGAAAAGGATGCGGCGGGCGAGGATATCCCTAATGCCGATGTCGACGAGGAATATAGCCCCGACGCGCCGCTCAAGCTGGCGATCATCGGGCGGCCAAATGCCGGCAAGTCTACGCTGATCAATCGCATCCTTGGCGAGGAGCGGCTGATCACCGGGCCGGAGGCGGGGATCACGCGCGATTCGATCGCGGTCGACTGGATCTGGCATGATCCCGAGCGCGAGCCGGGCGAGGATGCACGCAAGGTGCGGCTGATCGATACCGCCGGCATGCGCAAGCGCGCCAATGTGCAGGACAAGCTCGAAAAGCTGTCCGTCGCCGATGCGCTCCACGCGATCGATTTTGCCGAGGTGGTGGTTCTGCTGCTGGATGCGACGCGCGGGCTCGAATCGCAGGATTTGCGCATCGCCGACGCCGCGTTGCAGGAAGGCCGCGCGCTGATCGTCGCGATCAACAAATGGGACGTGGCCGAGAACGGGTCGAGCCTGTTCAACGGGATCAAGGCCGCACTCGAGGAGGGACTTAGCCAGATCAAGGGGATGCCCGTGCTGACGGTCTCGGGCGCGACCGGCAAGGGCCTCGATACGCTGTTGAAGGTGGCGTTCGAAACGCGTGATGCCTGGTCGCGGCGCGTCGGCACCGGCGAGCTTAATCGCTGGTTCGAAAAGGCGGTCGACGCCAACCCACCGCCCGCGCCGGGCGGCAAGCGCATCAAGCTGCG
This sequence comes from Sphingomonas psychrolutea, assembly GCF_014636175.1. GTDB lineage: Bacteria > Pseudomonadota > Alphaproteobacteria > Sphingomonadales > Sphingomonadaceae > Sphingomonas > Sphingomonas psychrolutea. The sequence goes on from NZ_BMDW01000026.1 coordinate 11,604, forward strand.
CTATCTGACGCAAGCGAAGACGCGGCCACCTGGCTTCGTCCTGTTCGGGACGCGGGTGGACCAATTGCCGATGAGCTATCAGCGGTATCTCATCAACGGCATCCGTCGTGACCTGGGATTTGGCGCGGTCCCGGTACGGCTGACGCTGCGCGCGCCGAAGAATCCCTTCGATCGGTAAGTGAGTCATGCGAACCGGCCGCGCGTAGCAATGCACGGCAGCCCCGTTTCTTTTGGCGGGATCGGTGTTTCTTTCACGCGTCAACCGCTCGTTTACTTGCCCGCGGTACACCGATCAAACTTTCGGGCGATGTCGCCCGAAGCGGGAGATGACCGTGTCGCTCGACGCTAGAGAATTGATCGACTGGAACGTGTTTATGCGCGCGCGCGCCGAACTCGGCGCGGGCTTTGTCCGCATTCTTGGCTATTTCCGGGAGGATGGCGTCAAGTCGGTCGCGGCAATCGAGGCGGCGATGCGTGCGCAGAACGCCGCGGGCATGATCATCCCGGCGCATACGCTGAAAGGCGAAGCGCGCCAATTCGGCGCCGAGCCGCTGGGAGCGCTAGCCGAGCGAATCGAGACGATTGCGCGCGATTGTGTCGAAAATCGCGACACGCCCGATCAAGCGTTGGCTGACATCGTCGCCCTGCGTCCGCTGTTCGAAGCGACGCTATCGATGCTGGAGCGCGAATCGAACCCGCTGGTTGAGCGTCGTCCCGCGTTCGGTCGTCGCGCCAACTGAGCCTCAGGCGCGCAGCCGTTCGATCGCTTGCGCCAAGGCGACGTACAATTTGCCCATGTCCGACGACAGGATCGTCACGCCGAGCGGAGATCCGTCGCGTTGCGACAGGATCTGGCGCAGCATCGCTTCGAAATCGTGGATGTAGCGATTGACCTGATCGCGGAACGCCGGGTCTTCCTCATGCAGCCGCGCGATCTCGCGCGCTTCGCTCGCATCGAGCAAGCGCACCGCGCGGCGGGTAAAGACGCCGCGGTCGCCTTTCAAATAGGCCGACCACGCGCTGTCCGAGACGTCGCTGGAGAAGGCCTTGGCAATGTCGATCGACGCCGAGTTGAGCGATTCGATCAGCAGCGACACGCGGCGCGCGAGCGTGTCCTGGTCGGCATTCTCGCGCTCGACCCGAGCTTCCTCCAGGCGCGATTCGACGATCGCGGTCGAATCGGCGATCGCGAGCATCTGCCGCGTGAGGCGTTCGGACGCGCGCGCCGCGGCATCGGCGGCGGCTTCGGCGGCGGCACCAATATTGGCGATCTCGCGCCTTACGCCAGCACCGATCGCGCGCTCCATCGCCGCGGCGCTTTGCTGTTCGAGCGCGAGGGCCGCCTCGGGGATGACCGTCGCGAGCGTCTCGCGCGCGCGGTCGGCGGCGGCGCTGGCGGTGTCGCGCACCCGCAGCAGCGCTTCGACCAGCCGCGGGGCGGCGTCCTCGGCGAAGCGATGGGTGCGGCCGATCGTCTCCTCGACCATCGCGCCGAGCGCATCGGCCTTGACCTTGCCGTCGCTCAGCGTGTCGAGCAGCGTACCCGACAGCGTGTCGACGGTGTCGCGCTGGCTCGCGATGACATGGGCAATCGCCTCGATCGCGTCATGCGTGCTTTCCGCCGCCGTCACGAGCGCGAGCAATTCGGGCTTGGCCGCGCCGACGATCTTGCGACTGGAGGCAATGCGATCGTCGAGGCGATTGAGTGCCTCCGGCAGCGTCTCGTCGATCTCCCGCGCCGCCGAATCGAGCGCGAGCAAGAGCCGCTCGGTCGTGCCGATCGCGGTGGTCGCCATCGTATCGCCGGTCTTGAGCGCCTCGGTCATCGCATCGGCCGAGCCGCCGAGCGCGCTGATCGAGGCGGCAAGCGCTTGCGCGCGCGTCACCCCTTGCGCGTGAAGCGTATCGAAATTGCCGCTGACGCGCGTGATGCCGGAGTCGATCTCGCCGACGATCGTCTCGCTGGCATCGCGTTGTTCCACTAGGCGCGCGGCGACGCGATCAATCAGTGTTTCGATCTCGCCGATGCGCGCGGCGAGGCCTTCGGCACTGTCGCGCGCGGCGCGGTCGAGTGCGGCCTGGTTAGTGCCGAGCATTGCCAGCATCGCATCGCCTTGCGCTGCGATCCCCTTGCGCGCTTCGTCGACAGCGTCGGCGGTGCGGCCGAGCAGCCCGTCGACCGCGTTCGACATATTCCCGGTGACCTGTTCGAGCCGCGCGCCGGCGGTCTCGCTGGTCGCTTCCATCCGGGTGATGTGCGCGGCGAGCTTCTGCGCCGCTCCATTAGCGACCGCATCGGCCTCGCGCCCACGCTCCGACAGCGCCGTGAGTTGCGCGTCGAGCGCGGCGGCATGCTCGCTTGCGGTGACGCCGGTGGTCTTGAGCAGTTGCGCGAGCGTCTCGGTCTCGCCGTGCGCGCGGGGCAGCAAGGCGAGCAGCACTTGCAGGCGTGTGTGTGCCGAGTCCGCCGCCGCCGCCAAGGCGGCGGCATGCGAATCGGCGCTGGCGACATGTTCGGCCAACCCCGACCCGACCGTTTCGAGCCGCAGCACCGCGCCGTCGCCCAGCGCCATCAACGATGCGGTTTGCTCGGCAAGATTGGCGCGATTGGTTTCGATGCTGTTCGAAAGCGCAGCAACGGTGCGCTCCAGGCTGGCCGCTTCCGCGCGCATCGCCTGAGCGGTGCGCCCGAACCGCTTCGCCTCGGCGCTGCTGGTGCGTAAGGCCAGCAGCAGCAGCACGCCGATCAACGCGGGCGGTACGCACAAGGCGGCGATAAAGCTGGCAAGGGCAGGGGGGGCGAGCGTCGCCAGGCTGTCGCGGCACAGCCACAGCATGCCGCCGACCCAGCCAAGCGCGAGCAGCGCGCCGAGCAGCGCGAGCCATGGCCCGCTGCCGCGCGGAGCCGCCGCCACGTCGTCGGCGAACTCGGTCAGCTCGATTGGATCTTCGGGCAAGGTGTCGGATAGTGGCGCGGCGTCCACCTCCGGCACGGCCGCGTTCGCACGCGGCTCCTTGGCTGGCGCGGCACCGTGCGGCCGCAAGTCGATGATACGCGAACCCCCACTCATCTTCGTTGTTTACCACGAATGGGGCGGACGCAAAGCGAATTGCGAAACCGAACTTTAAGGCCTTGGCTCTTATGGACGAGAGATGGCCTATGATCCCGGTGCAATCGATGCGACTCTGGCGGCGGCGGTGGGCGACGAGCCCGCGCTGATCGCGGAGCTGCGTGGGGCATTTCTCGAAAGCGTCAAACGCGGTCTCGCGGTGCTGGAATGCGCCGAAGGCGACGATGCGTGGCGCGCAGCCGCGTTCCGCCTGCGCGGTCTTGCCGCCAGTTTCGGCGCGATTCGGCTGATGGCGATCGCCACCGAAGCCGCCGAGAGCGAAGCGCATGATGCCGGGCTGATGCGTCGGCTCCGGCGCGCGGTCGAACGGCTGTAATCCCCGAACGGGCTTTGCCTTAGCCGCGCTTACCCCCTAACAGCCCAGCGATGCTGGCTGGACTGATTTTTGCAACCGAAGATGCCGATGACCGTGCGGGCGTGCTTGCCGCGACGCTGCCCTTCGGCGGACTGACGCTGATCGAGTTTCAGGCGCGCTTGCTCGCTTCCGCAGGGGCTTCGCAAATCATCCTCGTGGTGGCGCGGATGACGCCCGAATTGCTCGGCGCGATCAGCCGAATCGGTCGGCGCGGGGTTGCGGTCGATGCGGTACGGACTGCCATCGAAGCAGTAGAGAAACTGCATCCGCTGGCACGTGTGCTCGTCGTTGCCGACGGCGTGGTGACGACCGGCGATGTGGTCCAGTCGCTGGCCGCAGCGGGGCAGGACACGTTGCTGGTGACCGATCAGGATGATCGGCATTACGAACGCGTCGGCGCGAATGCAGCGTGGGCGGGGCTCGCCTTGCTTGACGGCAACCGCATCGCCGAGGTCGCCGCCATGCCCCGCGATTATGATTTCCAGTCGACACTGTTGCGCGCCGCCGCGCAGGCGGGGGCCGATCAGGTGCGGCTCGATTCGCACATGGCCCCGGGGCACGGCATCGAACGCAATGCGCAGGCGCTGGCACGGCGGGGGAATGGCACCGTGGCGGCGCTTGTCGCGCGACCGCTGCGCTGGGCGGACCGGTTTCTGTTTTCGCCGCTGGTGCGGCTGGCGCTGCCGCCTTTGATGACGCGTGCGGTTCCGACGATGGCCGCACTGGCCTTGGCGCTCGCGTTGGCGATCGCGGCGGTCGCGACGATTGCGCTCGGGCATCCGGCGATCGGGATGGCGGTCGCGTGCGTGGCACTGCTTGGCGGTAAGATCGGCGCGTCGCTCGCCTGGGTGCGCGATGAGGGACCGCTGGTACGCTTTACCGACTATGCCGTGCCGGCAATGGCCGCGCTGGCGGTGTCGGTGGTCGGCTATGCTGCCGACCGGCCCGCAGGTCTGATTCTGGCCGTTGTTCTTTTGATCGCCGCCGCGTTGCTGGAACGCGCCGCACCCGCCGAGCACCAGCGCAGGCTCTGGGCCAGCCCGGTGGCATACCCGCTGGTGATGCTGCCGTTGCTGATCGCCGGCCAGCCGCTGGTCGCGCTGGCGAGTGCCGGATTATATGCCGCCGTGACTTTGGCGGCGGCGATTGAGGCCTTTCGCGAAAAGCCTTAGTCTCGCCTTAACGACAACCCCCTAGAAACGAGAACATGTCGATTGAACGTCGCGACATGGATGCTGGGACTCGTAGGGGTGCCACCGCGCTGCTTGCTCGTGCAGCGGTGGCGGACGTGCGCGCCGATGAGCGGCTGCGCGTGGCGATCGACGATTTCTTTCTCGACGAGGATGCCCGGCTCGACGATCGCACGCGCGTGGCGATGGCGGCGGTGCTGGGCGATCTCGCGCTGGGGATCGAGGCGGCGCTGCGGCGCTATGCCGCCCGCTTGCTCGCCGCGCGCGACGCCGCGACGCTGGCCGAGACGCTCAGTGCCGAGGCTCCCGCGATTCTGGAACGGCTCGTCGGCTCGGGGCTGGTGCGCGATTCCGATCTGATGCGCGAACTGTTCGGGCGCGTGCGGCAGGATCTGCTCGCCGATGCGCTACCGAGCGATGCGCCCGAAGATCCGGACCGCGCGAGCCTCCTGCCACGTCTCGCGCAACAGGGCGACAGCGTCGTCGCGGCAAGCGCGATTGCCTTGCTGTCGGCCGAAAGCCGCCGCCGCGTGCCGCCCGCGCCGGGGCAACCCAACCCAAGCGATTTGCCCGCCGAACTGCATCACCGGCTCGTCTGGTGGATTGCGGCGGCGCTGCGCGAACGCTTTGCCGGAGGCGCGGGAGAGGCGCTGCCGCTGCTCGACCGGGCGCTGGCCGAGGCGGCGCTGCGCAGCATCGCGGCGCATGACGAGGGCGACCGGTTGGAGGCGAGTGCGCTCCGCCTTGCCGCAGCTCTCGACCCGCAAGCGAACGAATTGCCAGCCTTGCTGGTCGAATCGCTCGCCGATCGCCGATTGTCGCTGTTCGTCGCCTTGCTCGCCCATGCGCTCGGGCTCGATTATGGCGATGCGCGCGAGATCGTGCTCGATCCGGGTGGCGAGCGGCTGTGGCTGTTGCTGCGCGCGCTCGAGCTCGACCGCGAAGCGATCGCGCGGATCGGCCTCGCGCTGAGCGATGCCGATCCGCGCCGCGACATCGACCGCTTCGCCGAGGGGCTCGATGCGATCGTCGCGGTCACGCCCGATGCGGCCCGTCATGCGCTTGCCCCTTTGCTGCTTCACCGCGATTATCGCGCCGCGCTGGTTGCGCTGGCCCGGCATCAGGATCGCGTGCGATGAACGTCAATGAACCGATGCTGCCGCCAGTGCGCGGGCTGATCGATCGTGATGGTCGGCTGGTCGAGGCCGACCAGCGCCTGCACGATCTCAACGCGCGCGCCGGGGGCAGTATCGGGCAGCCGTTGGCGGTGCCGCAAATCGCGACGCTGGCGCGGCTCGCGCAGCGGCTCGGAATCCTCGTGTCGCGCGGCGTCGTGGCGGGTGACGGCGATGGCGATCTCGAATTATGGGTCCGCGCTCAACCCGAACCGCGCGGCGTGCGGCTTGCCATTACCGGCTGGCGGAGCCGCGCAGCGTGGCACCCAGGCGGGATCGCCGAGGAGCGCGCGTCCGATTTCCTGCGCAGCGAAGCCGATTGGCTGTGGGAGACCGACTCCGCGCTGCGGCTGACTTTCCTCTCTGTCTCGGCTGGTGCACGCTACGGGTTCGATGCGGCGGCGATGCTCGGCCAGCCGCTGACTCGGCTGTTCGTGCTTGGTGAGAGCGATGGCGGGGCGTTTCCGATCCTGGGTGGCCTCGCGCTGCAGCAACGCTTCGACGATCAGCCCGCGACGATTCGCGATACCGGACGCGGTGTGCGGCTCGCCGCCAATCCGCGCATCGATGCGAGCGGGGCGTTTGCGGGCTTTGTCGGCGCAGCGCAGATGCTCGACGATGCGAGCGTGCCGCCGGTCGAGGCGCCACCCGCGCCCGACGCGACGACGTCTGCGTTCGCGGCTCGGCTCGACCAAGCGCTGCGCTCGCCGCTCGACCGGATCATCGCCAATGCCGACAGTATTCATGCGCAGTCCGAAGGGCCGCTGCGGCAGGATTATGCCGACTACGCCGCCGATATTGCGAGTGCCGGGCGACATTTGATGGGGCTGGTCGACGATTTGGTCGATCTGCAAGCGATCGAGCGGCCCGATTTCGTGGTGCTGCGCGAGGCGGTCGATCTCGCCGACGTGGCGCGGCGGGCGGCGGGCTTGCTCCAGGTGCGCGCGGCCGAGGCAAAGGTGCGGATCGACCGGCCTTCGCTCGGCGAAGCCTTGCCCGCGACCGGTGAATTCCGCCGCGCGTTGCAAGTGCTGGTCAATTTGATCGGCAATGCGGTGCGCTATTCGCCCATCGACGGCATGGTGTGGGTCCGTGCCGAGCGCGAGGGTGATGTCGCCGCGATCATCGTCGCCGATCAGGGCCGGGGCATCGGACTCGAGGATCAGGCGCGCATCTTCGAAAAATTCGAACGCGTTGATCCACGCGAGGCCGGCGGATCGGGGCTGGGGCTGTACATCGCACGGCGTCTGGCGCGCGCGATGGGTGGGGACGTTACCGTCGATAGCGCGCCGGGGCAGGGCGCGCGATTCGTGTTTAAGCTGCCGGTGCGGGCCGAGTGAACGGCGCGGAAGTTTAGGCTAAGGTTAGGCCAAGGGGTGTCTCTTGGCGTCGCGTAGCATTACGGATGCCCGGCTTCATCTGCGCGAAGCTTAGCGCGCTTACAGCAAGAGGCCTCAATATTTCAGAGGCACTACCATGAAAAGATTGCGCACAGACCGTCGTGGCGCGACGGCGATCGAATATGGCCTCATCGCCGCATTGATCGCCGTTGCGGCAATTGCCGCCATGCAGGGACTCGGCAATCAATTGTCGACGACCTTTGCCAATGTCACGTCGAATATGAAGGCATCCTGAGGCTGGCTGTGTCGCACGCCCGTGCGGGAAGCAGAATGGCTCGTCTGCGCGTAACGGCGAGCTAAATATTTGTTCTTTTTGATATTTGCGACGAACGGAAGCCTCGGGGTGCTCACGATCTCCTAATATGGATTTAGGTGTCGCTGATCATCAGCCGCATAAGGGGTTACCGTATGCGCTGGTTTAAAGAGGCTGCCCCGATCCGTCTGAAGCTGCTTGTTGCATTTGGCCTGCTTTGGAGTCTGACAATTTTAGCCGCCGTCGCGCCCGTGCTGTTCGGCGGTGCTGCGGTCTGGATCATCGGCGCAAGTGTGACGGCGATTTCGGGATTAGCCTGCGTCGTTTTCCGCGAGGCGATCGCGGGTCCCTATGTTGCGACGGTCGTGCGGATGGAAGCTCTCGCGGCCGGTGATCTGACATCGCCCATCCAGTTCACGAATTACACAGATTGCGTCGGGCGGCTCACGCGAGCCATGTTCACGTTCAAGGAAGCCGCCGCGACGCAGATCGCCCAGAATGCCGAGGCAGAGCGCAATTCAGATGTGGTTCGCACCATGTCGAATAATATGGAAAAGCTCGCCGATGGCGATTTGACAGCGGATATAACCGCCGACTTCCCGGCATCCTATGCCGCGCTGAAAGCGAGCTTCAACCAAGCGCTGTCCAACTTGCGGACCGTCATCGGTGGTGTCTCAAATGGCGCCGACGCGATCCGTACTGGCTCCTCGGAGATCGCTCTCGCCTCGGAGGATCTCGCCAAGCGGACCGAAAGTAATGCCGCAAATCTGGAGGAGACCAGCGCCGCGCTGGTTCAGATTGAGGGCCGCCTCAAAGCATCGGCCACCGCTGCCCAAGGCACTGTTGCTCGTGCCGACCGCGCGATCGCCTCGGTCGGATCGGGCCGGGCGACTGCGGAAATGGCAATGGCCGCTATGACTCGGGTTAGCGGCAGCGCCAAAGGGATCGATGACGTCATCGAGGGTCTCGACAAAATTGCTTTCCAGACCCGCGTGCTGGCGATGAACGCCGCGGTCGAGGCTGGCCGCGCTGGCGATGCGGGCCGTGGTTTTGCGGTCGTTGCCGACCTTGTCTCGGCGCTGGCCATGCGCGCAGAGGAGGAAGCCAAGCGCGCGCGCGAACAGCTCAGCGTAACGCAGACCGAAATCGTCACGGCAGTACAAGCGGTCGAAAAAGTCGACGGTGCTTTCTCGGATATCTCTGGTGACGTCGCCGAAGTGCATAAGTTGCTCGCCGATATGACCAATGACAATATCGCCCAATCGGCGGCAATTAGTGAGATCAGCTCTGCTGTCGGCAGCATGGATAAGGCAACGCAGCAGAACGCTGCGATGGTGGAGGAAACGTCGGCGGCGGCGCACAATCTGACTGTCGAGGTCGCAGCCCTCGCCGATCAAGCAGCGAAGTTCCGACTGGACAGTTCCCATCCAACGGCGCGCGTAACGGCAGTGCCGGTCAAGGCCAAATCAGCGCCCGCTTCGCGCGCTGCTACTGCCAACGGTTCCAAGCTTAATGGGCATGGGCGCGCGCCTGAACGCGCCGAAGAGTGGGCGAACTTCTGACCAAACAGCTACCGCGGTGGGACATGAGGATATACCTCTCGTCCCGCCGCATTAGCCGATCGACAGGGCCTGAACCGCGGACAGGACACCCGCCGTCTGCATCAGCGGCGGCGCGACCACCACAGTAACGCCGCGCCGAGCGCCGCGATGCCCAGACCGTAAACGATCCAAATTCGCGCCGCGAGCATGAAGCTCGACGCGGGCCACATGATGATGCCCGAGCCTTGGCCTGCAAACAGCAGGCCGAACGCGAGCAGGATGACGCCCGCGATCAGCGCGACGGTTTTCACGACCGCGCGTCCAGTCCGACATAATCGCGCTGCGTCGGGCCTGTATAGAGCTGGCGCGGGCGGCCGATCTTCTGCTCCGGATCGCCGATCATCTCATTCCACTGCGCGACCCAGCCGACGGTGCGCGCGAGCGCGAACAAGGCAGTGAACATCGTCGTCGGGAAACCGATCGCCGAGAGGATGACGCCCGAATAGAAATCGACATTGGGGAACAGCTTCTTTTCGATGAAATACGGGTCGCTGAGCGCCATTTCCTCGAGCTGGATCGCAACATCGAACACCGGATCGGTGACGCCCAATTCGCCGAGCACTTCGCGCACGGTCTGCTGCATCACGGTCGCGCGCGGATCGTAATTCTTATACACGCGGTGGCCGAAGCCCATCAGGCGGAACGGGTCGTTCTTGTCTTTCGCGCGCGCGATATACTCAGGGATGCGATCAGGCGTGCCGATTTCGCGCAGCATGTTGAGCGCGGCCTCATTGGCGCCGCCATGCGCCGGGCCCCACAGGCAGGCGATGCCCGCCGCGATGCACGCGAACGGATTCGCGCCCGACGAACCGGCGAGGCGCACGGTCGAGGTCGAGGCGTTCTGCTCATGATCGGCGTGGAGGATGAAGATGCGGTCCATCGCCTTTTCGACGATCGGGTTCACGACATAGGGCTCGGCGGGGACGCCAAAGGTCATGCGCAGGAAATTGCCGGTGTAGCTCAGCGAATTGTCGGGATAGAGGAAGGGCTGACCGATCGAATATTTGTACGCCATCGCTGCGATCGTCGGCATCTTGGCGATGAGACGGTGGCTCGCGATCATGCGCTGCTGCGGATCGGTGATATCGGCGCTGTCGTGGTAGAAAGCGCTGAGCGCGCCGACCACGCCGCACATGATCGCCATCGGATGCGCGTCGCGACGGAAGCCGCGATAGAAGGTCGCGAGCTGTTCGTGCAACATCGTGTGGCGGCTGATCGTGTAGCTGAACTTGTCGAGCTCGGCCTTGTTGGGCAGCTCGCCGTTGAGCAGCAGGTACGAGACTTCCATGAAGCTCGACTGTTCGGCCAATTGCCCGATCGGGTAACCACGGTGAAGCAGCACGCCCTCATCGCCGTCGATGTACGTGATCGCGCTGTCGCAGCTTGCGGTCGAGGTGAAGCCGGGGTCGTAGGTGAACATGCCGGTTTGGGCGTACAATTTGCGGATGTCGATCACGTCCGGCCCGACGCTGCCCGACAGGACCTTAAGGTCGAGATCCTTGCCAGCGGCCTTCAGCGTGACGGGGTCGGTCATCAATCGTCCTTTCGAGTATCGTGTCGAAATATCAGGCAGTCGTCTGGTCTTCGATCCGCCCCAGGCTTTCGTTACGCCCGAGCAAGTCGAGCACATCGAAGATTCCGGGTGAGGTCTTGCGCCCGGTCAACGCGGCGCGCAGCGGTTGCGCGACGTGACCAAGCTTGACCCCGGCATCCTCAGCGACCGAGCGGACCGCAGCTTCGAGCGCCTCCGTATCCCAGCCGTCAAGCGCGTCAAGCGCCGCGTGGAGCTTTGCGAGCAACGCCGGTGCTTCCCCGGCCAGCAGCGGTGCCGCATCGGGCGCGATGTCGAGCGGGCGCGTGGCGAACAGGAAGTCGGTGCCGCGCGTCAATTCGTTCAGATTGGCGGCGCGGGGTTTGAGCGAGGCCATCGCGCGGCCGAGAACGGCGCTTTGGGCGTCGGTCGGTTCGAACGAGAGGCGAGCGGTGACCAGTTCGGCGAGGCGCGCGTCGTCGGCGTCGCGGATGTAGATGCCGTTGAGGTTTTCGAGCTTCTTCAAATCGAACCGTGACGGGGATTTGCCGACGCCGTCGAGGTCGAACCATTCGATCGCTTGTTCGCGGCTGATGACTTCGTCATCGCCGTGGCCCCAGCCGAGCCGGAGCAAATAATTCTCGAGCGCTTCGGGCAGGATCCCGAGTTCGTCACGGTAAAATTCGACACCGACCGCGCCGTGGCGCTTCGACAGTTTCGCACCGTCCGAGCCGTGGATCAGCGGAATGTGCGCATAGATCGGGTCGGGCCAGCCGCCCTCAATGGCGTGCATCGCGCGGATTATGGGCAACTGACGGAAGGCGTTGTTGAGGTGATCATCGCCGCGGATGACGTGGCTGACGCCCATGTCGTGATCGTCGACCACCACCGCGAGCATATAGGTCGGCGTGCCGTCCGAACGGAGCAGGACGAGATCGTCGAGTTCGGCATTCTGCACGGTAACGCTGCCCTGAACGCGGTCCTCGATCGTTGTCGCGCCGTCGAGCGGGGCCTTCAAGCGCACGACGAACGGCTTGTCGCCGTCTTCCGCTGAATCCCGGTCGCGCCACGGGCTGCGGATGCGCAGCGGCTTCTTGGCGGCCTGCGCTTCGGCGCGCATCGCGTCGAGTTCTTGCGCGGTGAGGAAGCAGCGATACGCATGGCCGTGCGCGACCATTGTGTGCGCCACCTCGGCGTGACGGGCCATGCGCGAGAATTGATAGACTTCCGGTTCGTCCCAATCGAGCCCGAGCCAGCGCATCGAGGTGAGGATCGCGTCGATCGCCGGCTGAGTCGAGCGTGCGCGATCGGTATCCTCGATCCGTAGCAGGAATTTGCCGCCGTTGTGGCGGGCATAGAGCCAATTGAACAAAGCGGTGCGTGCGCCGCCGATGTGCAGAAACCCGGTCGGCGAGGGCGCAAACCGGGTGACGACCTGTGTGGTGGTGGCGCCGGCGGCGGGGGCCGCGGCGGGATCAGATATTGCGCTCAATCGCGCATGCTCCCAGACTATACGTGAATGGCCGGATCAGCCTCAAGCGCCCCTAGCACGCGCCTTGCCGCGCTTCAAATCGGCGGTGACAGTTTGCGCGGCGTGGGCGCGAACCTTGAGCGCTGGCTGGAGGCGGAGCGCGATCAGCTCGCCTTGTGGTTGCCGGTGGCGCTGGGCGGCGGGATCGCCCTTTGGTTCGTGCTGCCTGATGTGCGCGCGTGGCAGGCGGCGGGGCTGGCGGCGCTTGCGGTGGCGCTGGGCGGGCTGGCGGCGGGGCGATCCGGACGCGCGGCGCGGGTGGTTGCGGTTGGCGCGTTGGCGGTCGCGCTCGGGCTCGCATTGATCTGGTGGCGGGCGGAGCATGGTGCCCAAGGCGTGTTGACGCGGCCGACGATCGCGACGTTCACCGCGCGGGTCGAGCGAATCGAGCCGCTGCCGGCGCGCGATCTGGTGCGGTTGCGGTTGGCGCCTTTGCAAGTGCTGGGGGTACCAGAGACGCGCGGCCCCGCGCGGCCCTTGCCGATTTTGCCGCCGCGCATTCGGGTCAATCTGGCGACGCTCGATGTCCCGGTTGGGTTGGTCCCGGGGGCGACGCTGCGGCTGTCGGCGCGCCTGATGCCGCCGCCCGAACCGGCGGTGCCCGGTGCCTATGATTATGCGCGGACGGCGTGGTTCGACGGGATGGGCGCGACCGGGCGCGGATTCGCCCCGGTCAGCGTGGTGGCGGGCGGTAGGTCGCATGACGCTGGCCTCCGCGTGCGCTTGTCGCAGCATATCCAGGCGAGTGCAGGTGGCGGCGGTGCGGGCGGGATCGCGGCGGCGCTGGCGACGGGCGATCAGGGCGGGATACCGGCCGAGGACAATGAGGCGATGCGGCGCTCGGGCCTGGCGCATTTGCTGTCGGTGAGTGGGCTGCACATTACCGCGGCGGTCGCGGCGGTGATGCTGCTGGTGACGCGGATGCTCGCGCTCAGCCCGTGGGTGGCGTTGCGTTGGCGGATCCCGCTGATTGCGGCGGGGGCGGGGGCGCTGGCGGCGATCGGCTATACCTTGCTGACGGGATCGGAGGTGCCAACGATCCGGTCGTGCGTCGCGGCGTTGTTCGTGCTGGTGGCGCTGGTGCTGGGGCGCGAGGCGTTGACGTTGCGGCTGGTCGCGGCGGGGGCGGTGATCGTGTTGCTGCTGTATCCTGAGGCACTGGCCGGGCCGAGCTTTCAGCTGTCGTTCGCGGCGGTCGCGTCGATCATCGCGCTCAATGAGCATCCCGCCGTGCGCCGTTGGTTCGCGCCGCGCGAGCAATCGCGGCTGGCAGCGGTGGCGCGCGGGACGGCGGGGTTGCTGCTGACGGGCATCATCGTCGAGCTGGCACTGATCCCGATCTCTTTGTTCCATTTCCATAAAGCGGGCGTGTACGGCGCGGTCGCCAATATCGTCGCGATTCCGCTGACGACGTTCGTGACGATGCCGCTCGAGGCGCTGGCGCTGGTGTTCGATACCGTCGGGGCGGGGGCGCCGTTCTGGTGGCTGACGGCACGCTCGCTCGATTTGCTGCTGTGGATCGCGCGGACGACGGCGGCGATTCCCGGGTCGGTCGCGCCGCTTCCCGGGATGCCGGGCGGGGCCCATGCGCTGATGGTGGCGGGCGGGCTGTGGATCGCGTTGTGGCGCACGCAGTAGCGGCGGCTGGGCGTGATCCCGCTCGTGGCAGGGGCAGTTTGGGCGCTGGCGACCCCCGCGCCCGATTTGCTGGTGACGGGCGACGGGCGGCATCTGGCACTTCGTACCGCGAGTGGCGATCTGGCGCTGCTGCGCGACCGCATTGGCGATTACACCGCTGACATGCTGGCGGAAAATGGCGGGATCGATGGCCTGCCGATCTTGCTGTCGGACCTTCCCGACGCGCGCTGTAGCCGCGACCTGTGCCTTATGACGCGTCGCACAGATGGGCGCGACTGGCGGGTGCTGGCGACGCGGAGCGCGTATCTAGTGCCGGTTGCCGAGCTTGTTGCCGCGTGCCGCCGCGCCGATATCGTGGTTAGCGAACGGCGTTTGCCGCGTGGTTGCACGCCGCGCTGGTTGCGGCTCGACCGGCCGATGCTGGTGCGCACCGGCGGCGTGGCGGTCACGTTCGGACGGGGCTCGGTAAGGACGGTTCGCCACGCCGACGACGCGCATCCGTGGATCGCCGCCCCGCTCGCGCTTGAACGCCGCCGTTCCGATCGTCGGAGGCTGGCATATCGTCCGAGACCGCGCGAGATGGGCCAATGAGCGCGCCGATTGATTCGCCGGGAAACCCGCTGGAGCGCGCGCCGACCGTGGCGGTGCGCGACGCAATCCTGTCGGCCGACGATCTCGCCGAACTGCTCGCCTTCGCAGTGGCACACGAAACAGCGTTCAAGCCGACCGGGGTTGGTGATGCCGGGGCGAGCGCGCCCGGACTCAACGCGGAACATCGCGTTTCGCGCGCGCTGCCGCCACGGCAGTTCACGCCGTCGCGCGACCGGATCGCAGCGATCGTCGCGCCGCTGCTTCCGGGGATCCTCAGCGAACTCGGGATGAAGGCGTTCGATATCGCACGCTATGAAATCGAACTCGTTCGCCACAATGATGGCGATTATTACCGGCGTCACATCGACACCCATATGGGCCCGTCCGACGAAGCGCGGCGCGCGGTCAGCCTGGTCTATTATTTCCATGCCGAACCCAAGGCGTTCACGGGCGGTGCGCTGCGACTCTATGCGGTCAACCGCAATGACGTCTTCGTCGATATCGAACCCGAACGGAACCGGCTGGTCGCCTTCGCCTCCTGGATACCGCACGAAGTGCTGCCGATTTCTTGCCGATCGGCGCGCTTCATCGATTCACGCTTTGCGATCAATTGCTGGGTCCGGATGACGCCGCCCACCCTGCCAAAAGATCAGTCGTAGCGGCGCAGGATCCCGGCGAGCTTGCCCTGTACCCGCACTTGCGCGGGGGCATAGCGTTGCGGATCGTACGCGCGGTTGGCGGGATCGAGCCGGATCATCGCGCCTTCGCGGCGGAAGAATTTGAGCGTCGCTTCGCTTTCCTCGATCAACGCCACGACGATTTCGCCGTCGCGCGCCACTTCCTGGCGCTTGATCAGCGCATAATCGCCATCAAGAATGCCCGCCTCGACCATCGAGTCACCGGAAACCTCAAGCGCATAATGCTCGCCACTGCCGAGCAAGGCGGCCGGAACCGCGAGCATCGATGCGCCCTCGAAGGCTTCGATCGGAACGCCCGCCGCGATGCGGCCGTGCAACGGGATCTCAATCACGTCGTTGGCGGGTTCGGGAAGAGGACGCACGGTGCTCGCGGCTGCGATTGCGGCGGTCGCCTTCGCCGATGGCTTGTTCCCGCGTTCGGGCATCTTGAGCACTTCGAGCGCGCGCGCGCGGTTGGGCAAGCGGCGGATGAACTGGCGTTCCTCGAGCGCGCTGATCAGGCGGTGGACCCCCGATTTGGATTTCAGGTCGAGCGCTTCCTTCATTTCCTCGAACGACGGGGAGACGCCGGTCTCGTCGAGCCGGTCGTTGATGAAGCAAATCAACTCATGCTGCTTGCGGGTAAGCATCGCCCAGGCCCTTTCATTGGAACAGACAACGAACCTATACGGAACGAAAAAACGCGCGTCAAGCGCAACGCTTAGCCGAGCAGCAGGACTTCCACCGAGTCGCCGAGCGCGGCGGGGGGCGCATGCGGCGCGCGGACGATCAGACAGTCGGCAAGGGCGAGCGTCCGCACCATCGAAGAATCCTGGCGATCGGCCGGGGCGACGCGGCCATCGTGCGTTGCGGCACGCAAATAGTCTTGTCGGTGGTCGTTCGCGGGCAGCGCTGCGCCGAGGATTGCGTGGCGTGGCGACGGCAGCGGGTCTGCGGCGCCGGCTAAATGCGCGACCAGCGGGCGGAGGAAGATCGTCGCGGTCACGAAGGCCGAAACCGGATTGCCGGGGAGGCCGAGCACGACGGTGTCGCGCAACCGGCCCGCGAGCATCGGCTTGCCGGGCCGCAGCGCGATCCGCCAGAAATCAAGTGTGCCGCCCGCCGCCTGAAGTGCCGGGCGGATCAAGTCATGGTCACCGACCGAGGCACCGCCAGTGGTGACCAGAATGTCGGCATCGACCTGCGCGAAGGCCGCGACGATCGCGTCGAGCCGGTCGGGCAGGATGCCGAGATTGATCACCTCGACCGGCAGATCGGCGAGCAAGGCGGCGAGCATCACGCCGTTTGATTCGGGCAACGCATCTTTGGTCAGCGCAGCGCCGGGCGCGACGAGTTCGTCGCCGCTCGCCATGACCGCGATGCGGAGTCGCCGCCGCACCGCCAGCGTGCCGTGCCCGGCGATGGCGGCAAGCGCGATCCGCGCCGGTGTGAGCCGCTCCCCCGTGGCGACGAGCGTTTCGCCAGCGCCGAAATCGAGGCCTTTGCGGCGTACGTTGCCGCCGCGCACTGGGCCTTCACCCGACAGGCGAACGGTATCGCCGTCGCGCACGGCTTCTTCCTGCACGAGCACGCTGTCAGCGCCGCTGGGCATCGCGGCACCGGTGAAGATGCGGATCGCCTGCCCAGCCGCAAGCGGTAGCGCGAAGCTGCGGCCCGCGGCGCTTTCGCCGATCACGGTGAGCGGGCCCGCAAGATCGTCGAAGCGGACCGCATACCCGTCCATCGCCGAGAGGTCGGTGGTCGGTTGCGTGCGCAATGCCACCACGTCGGCTGCCGACCAGCGGCCAGCGGCCTGGCGCAACGGCACGACCTCGATTGGGACAGGGGCGCCGAGGGCGAACAAGTGGGTTTGCGCTTCGGCGACCGACAGGAGAGATGGAGGCATGCAGTCGCTCTATCGTGTTCGCAGGTGGTGCGTCGAGGGGCGAAGGCGGATTGAGACCTCGCCGGTCGTGCAGTACGGTTCGCCTCGCGGGACGACCCAAAAGCCACAGCCTGTGATAATTTGCCCGCAAATTCATACTGTCATGATAACGCCTCAAACCCGGACTAGCGCGCGGTGATCGGCGGCATTTCACCCAGATGACGGTCGCCAGACAGGATGCAGTGCAGGGGTCGGGAGGGCTCTGCGCGCGTTTTTTTACAGTCGTAGATCATTCAAAAAAGTGGGGAACCCTCATGTCCAAGTCGCTTGTCGCCAAGTCCGCACTCCTGTTCGGCACTGCCTTTTCCGCGCTTTGGGCCACCGTCGCCAGCGCACAGGACGCGCCCGCCGCCGCGCCGGCCGCCGCAGTGGCACAAAGGGCCGACAGCGATAATCTGGGCGACATTGTCGTCACGGCCGAGCGTCGCAGCGAAAATCTCCAGAAGGTCCCGCTTTCGGTCGGCGTGCTGCAGGGCGATGATCTGCGCACCTACACCACCGGCGGCAGCGATACGCTGCTCGAACTCGCCAACCGCGTCCCCGGCCTCTACGTCGAATCGACCACCGGCCGCATCTTCCCGCGCTTCTATATTCGCGGGCTCGGCAACGTCGATTTCTACCTCGGCGCGTCGCAGCCGGTGTCGATCATCCAGGACGATGTCGTGCTCGAGCATGTCGTGCTCAAATCGAACCCGGTGTTCGACGTCCGCCAGATCGAAGTGCTGCGCGGTCCGCAAGGCACGCTGTTCGGCCGCAACACGACCGCGGGCATCATCAAGTTCGACACCAACCGCCCGACCAATGAGTTCGAAGGCCGCGCCACCGCATCGTACGGCAGCTACAACACGATCAGCCTCGACGCCGGCATCGGCGGGCCGCTTGTCAAGGACGTGCTGTCGTTCCGCGTTTCGGCGCTCTACCAGCATCGCGACAATTGGATCGACAACACCTTCAACGGCGTCAGCGATGACGGCACCGTCGGCGGCAAGAACGTGCTCGGCCGCTTCGACGAAAAGGACGTGCGCATCCAGTTGATGCTGACGCCGCCGGGAACCGGCTTCACCGGTATCCTGTCGGCGCATGCGCGCGACTATAGCGGGACGGCGACGCTGTTCCATCGCGGCGCGATCAAGCTCGGGTCAAACGACGTGAGCGCGGAGCCGCGCGACAGCGTGGGGAATGACGAGGCGCTCAACAGCCCGCAGGCGTACAAGACCTATGGCGCGTCGTTCAACGCGAAGAACGATTTCGGCGGCGTCACGCTGACCTCGATTACGGCGTACGAGACGACCTCGGGGTCGAGCCGTGGCGATACCGACGGTGGCGTCGCGACCAACTTCGCGGGTGGTCGTTTCTATGGCCAGAGCCGGGGCCGTGTGGTCGATCTCGACCAGCTGAGCGAGGAAGTCCGGCTGGCGAACAATGGCAATAGTCGCTTCAAATGGCAGATCGGTGGAATCTACTTCGATTCGCGCGACACGACCGAGTTCGCGCAGCGTGGTTTCTTCCTGCTCGACAATTCGTTCGGCACCACGCCCAACCCGAACAATTTCGTCGTCCTGCGCAACATCAATACGTCGTATGCGGGCTTCGGTCAGGCCAGCTACGAAATCCTGCCCAAACTGACGCTGACCGGCGGCGTGCGCGTTACCTATGATGAGCGGACCACGCGTCTGATCACCCCACCGCGCAATGCTGCTGGCGTGGTGACCTTCCCGGCGACCGCCGCGACCTATGTCCGGCTTGCCGATACCCAGCCGAGCTGGGAGGGCAGTTTGCGCTATGAGGTCAACCCGGACGTCAACGTGTTCGCGCGCGTTTCGCACGGTTTCCGCGGGCCGACGATCCAGGGCCGCAACGCGGTGTTCAGCTCCGCCTTCGTGACCGCGACGTCGGAGACGATCACGTCGTACGAGGCGGGCTTCAAGTCGAACCTGTTCGGGAACACGCTGCGCTTCAATGCGACGGGGTTCTACTACAAGGTCAAGAACATCCAGCTGAACGGCAATGATTCGAACAATAACGGCCTGTTGTTCAACGCCAATCAGGCGCAGGCGTGGGGCGGCGAGGCGGAGCTGACGTGGCGTCCGATCCGCGACCTGACGCTCGGCCTCGGTGGCAGCGTGCTGCACACCGAGGTGAATGACACGCGGGTCTATACGCCGGTGTGCAAGCTGAACGGTGTGGTGACCTGCACCGTGCTCAACCCGACGATCAATGTGGGCACCGCGACGCTTGCGCAGATCAACGGCAACGCACTGCCCAACGCGCCGAAATATCAGTTCGACGGCAATGCCCGCTACGATCTGCCGCTCGGCAATGGCGGGAAGCTGTTTCTGGCGGGCGACGTGACGTTGCAGGGTTACACCAGCTTCGTACCGTACAAGACGATCGAATATACCTCCGACGGCACGTTCGAAGCGGGCCTGAAGGCGGGCTATTCCGGGCCGGACAATGCGTATGAGCTGGCCGTTTATGTGCGCAACGTGACCAATGAGAAGAACCTCAAGGGCGTGCTCGACAATTACAACGCCGCCGTGTTCAACGACCCGCGCATCATCGGCGTGTCGCTGAGCGGTAAGTTCTGATTGTAACGGGATCGGGCCGCTCTGTAGTGGCAGGGCGGCCCTTCCTCTGTTCTCCACCCCGGCGTCGGCCGGGGAAGCGTAATTTTATTGGAAGCGGCAGCGCAGCTTACCGCGCCCAATCCCCCGACTTGCCGCCAGATTTTGTCAGTAGGCACACGCCGCCGATGATCATGCCTTTGTCGATCGCCTTGCCCATGTCATAAATTGTCAGCAGCGTGACTGAGACGGCGGTGAGCGCTTCCATTTCCACCCCGGTTTTGCCAGCGGTCGCGGCGGTCGCGGTGGCGGTGACGCCGGTTTCGTCGACCACCAGATCGATTGCCACACGCGTCAGCGGGAGCGGGTGGCAGAGCGGGATCAGCTCGGCGGTGCGCTTGGCCGCAATGATCCCGGCAACGCGCGCAACGGCGAGAACGTCGCCTTTCAGCGCGGTGCCGTCGCGAATCGCGCGCGCGGCGTCTTTGCTCATCGCGATTCGCCCGGTGGCGACGGCTTCGCGGCGCGTGTCGGGCTTTGCACCGACATCGACCATGTGCGCGGCGCCGGTGGCATCGAGATGGGTCAATTCCCCCTCCCTCTCGCGAGTTTCAGGTGAACGATGCCCCGCATCGTTCAGGTCAGGCTGGGAGCCTGACCGACCTGGAGCTGGGTTAGGGGAGGGGATGTCGGCTGCGTCTGGCATGGATTGCGACATGCCCTCCCCCAGCCCCTCCCGCAAGCGGGAGGGGAGTTAGAAGGTGCCCCTCCCGCAAGCGGGAGGGGAATTACAAGGTGCCTCCCGCAAGCGGGAGGGGAGCGTTAGCCCACCAGCACCCGCGTCGCCGCCTCAATATCGGGCGCGCGCATCAGGGCTTCGCCGATCAGAAAACACTGAATGTCGTGCTCCGCCATCGCGTCGAGATCGGCGCGCGTCATCAACCCGCTTTCGGCGACGAAGGTGCAATCCTTGGGGGCCTTGGACACGAGTTCATAGGTTCGCGCAAAATCGACCGTGAAATCGCGCAAATCGCGGTTGTTGACGCCGATCAGGCGGGACTTGAGCTTCATCGCCCGGTCCATCTCGGCCTGGCTGTGCACCTCGATCAGCACATCCATGCCGCATTCGAGCGCGCTCGCTTCGATCTCGGCGAGCAGCACGTCGTCGAGCGCGGCCATGATCAGCAGGATCGCGTCGGCACCGATGCTGCGCGATTCGGGGACTTGCCACGGATCGACCATGAAATCCTTGCGCAGCACGGGCAGGTCGCAGACGTTGCGGGCTTCCTCCAGATAGGCGTCGGCACCCTGAAACCACGCTTCGTCGGTCAGCACCGACAGGCACGTCGCGCCGCCCGCCTGATAGGCGCGGGCGTGGGCTGCGGGATCGAAATCCTCGCGGATGATGCCCTTGGACGGACTGGCTTTCTTGACCTCGGCGACGAGCGCGTAGCCGGTGATTGCACGCGCATCGAGCGCGGCGCGGAAGCCGCGCGGTGCCGATTGGCGCGCGATGCGAGCATCCAGTTCGCTCAGCGGAACCGTCGCCTTGCGCGCGGCGACTTCGGCGCGCTTGGTTTCGAGGATGCGGTTGAGAATGTCGGTCATGAATAAGCGATCCAGCGATCGAGCAGGGTGGCGGCGGTCTTGCTGTCGATCGCTTCGGCGGCGATCTGCGCGCCATCGACAAGGTCTTGCGTGCGGCCGGCGACGACCAAGGCAGCAGCGGCGTTGAGCAACACCGCGTCGCGATAAGCGCCGGTCTCGCCTTGTAACAGGCGCCTGAGCGCGGCGGCGTTGTGCATCGGGTCGCCGCCACGGATCGCGCTGAGCGGGTGGCGCGGCAGTCCGGCATCTTCGGGCGTTATGCTGGCGGGAAGCGCCACTTGCCCGACGCCGAGCGCCACGCTGGGTCCTGCGCTCGACAGCTCGTCGAGACCCTCTTCGCCCGATACGACCAAAGCCGCTTCGGTGCCAAGCTGTTCGAGTGCGGCGGCATAGGTCGCGGTATAATCGGGGCGTGCGATGCCGATCAGCTGGCGCGTGACGCCGGCCGGATTGGCGAGCGGGCCCATCAAATTGAAGATCGTGCGCCGTCCCAGTTTCTGGCGGATCGGGGTGATGCGTTTCATCGCGGGGTGGTGGTTGGCGGCGAACAGGAAGGCGATGCCGATATCGTGCAGGCTCGCTTCGGCGTTCAGCCCGGCGCGGTGCATGTCGAGGCCGAGCGCCTCGAGCGTGTCGGCGGCACCTGCCTTGGACGAGGCGGCGCGGTTGCCATGCTTGGCGACGGGGACGCCGGTGCTGGCGACGACGATCGAGACGGCGGTCGAGACGTTGAGCGTGTGATGCCCGTCGCCGCCGGTGCCGCACACGTCGATCGCGCCTGTCGGGGCATCGATCGGGATCAAGCGGCTGCGCATCGCGCGCGCGGCCTCGGCGATTTCGATGCTGGTCTCGCCGCGTGTCGTCAGGCCGATCAGGAAGGTGGCGATTTCCTCTTCCGACGTGCGTGCGTCGAGCAGGTCGGCAAAGGCCTGCGCGGCGGTTTCGCGCGACAGCGGCGAGGCGGTGTCGGGGAGGCGGTTCAAATCCCCCTCCCGCTTGCGGGAGGGGTTAGGGGAGGGGATGTCGGGCGCTGGGTTTTTAACAGGCCCTCCCCCAACCCAGTTTCGGTCGAACGATCCCCCGGATCGTTCAGGTCAGCCTGGGGGGCTGACCGGCCCGAAACTCGCAGGCGGGAGGGGAGTTCGATTCCTGCCGCCGCCAGGAAATTGGCGAGCAGCGCATGGCCGTGTTCGGTTGCGATGCTTTCGGGGTGGAACTGGACACCATGGATCGGCAGCGACACATGCCGCACGCCCATCACCGATCCGTCATCGGCGCGCGCGTTGACGATGAGATCGGCGGGCAGATCCTCGAC
Organism: Sphingomonas psychrolutea; assembly: GCF_014636175.1. Taxonomy (GTDB): domain Bacteria; phylum Pseudomonadota; class Alphaproteobacteria; order Sphingomonadales; family Sphingomonadaceae; genus Sphingomonas; species Sphingomonas psychrolutea. Next base: position 34,109 of record NZ_BMDW01000026.1, read on the forward strand.
GATCAGCGAATGGTAGCGCGTTGCGGTGAAGGGTGAGGGAAGCCCTGCGAATACGCCCGACCCGTCATGCGTGACCGGCGAGGTCTTGCCGTGCATCAGCCCGCCGCGCACGACCGATCCGCCGAAATGCTGCCCGATCGCCTGATGGCCAAGGCATACGCCTAGCAAAGGTCGCCCCGCTGCGGCACAGGCCGCGACGAGATCGAGCGAAATCCCCGCCTCGCTCGGCGTTTTTGGCCCCGGCGAAATCAGGAACCCTTGGGCATTGCTTGCCAGCGCTTCGGCGGCGGTGAGCGCGTCGTTGCGCACGACCTTCACCTCCGCGCCCAATTCCATCAGATAATGGACCAGGTTCCAGGTGAAGCTGTCGTAATTGTCGATCACGAGTATCATATCGGGCCGCTACCGTGTTTGCGGGGGCACGACAATCTTCGTGATAGGAGCGTCCTGATTCGGGCGTCCTGATCCGGTTCGTTCAGGCTGGATCAAGCTGCGCTGCCGGACGTTGATGCACCTTAAGGAGACTCCCCAATGCTGCGTACCCTGACCGTCGCCGTCCTGCTTGCCGCGATTCCGGGTGCCGGGATCGCCCAGACCCAAACTACGCCCGTTACGACGACCGAATCGCAACAGGCCGAATCGGGCAAGCCGCCGCAGCGAATCCGCTCGATCACGCTGACCGGGAATGAGAAATGCCCGCAATCGTCCAACCCCGATGACGAGATCGTCGTGTGCGCGCGCATTGGTGAGCCATATCGCATTCCCAAGGCCTTGCGTGACGATAAGCCGATTCCGGCGCAGAATCAGAGCTGGGTCAATCGCGCGGCGCTGGCTGACGAAGTCGGGCGGCGCGCGGCGGGTTTGCCCGATACGTGCTCGCCGACGGGCTCTGGTGGCCAGACCGGCTGTGCGCGGTTGCGGGCCGAGCAATATGCGGCAGAACGCGCCGAGGCACGCCGCGTACAGGCGGCAATCCCGTAACGGTTATTGCCCGAACCCGACCGTCGCCGCTCGCGCGATCGCCTCGCGCGCGGCGGCGAGCAGCGCGCCGGCCTTGGCTTCGCATTCGCGCTGTTCGTATTCGGCGACCGAATCGGCGACGATCCCAGCGCCTGCCTGAACGTGCATGACGCCGTCCTTCACAATGGCGGTGCGCAGCACGATGCATGAATCCATCGATCCGTCGGGCGAGAAATAGCCGACGCCCCCAGCGTAGGGCCCGCGCACGGCATCTTCGAGCTCGGCGATGATCTCGCACGCGCGTACTTTTGGCGCGCCACTGACAGTGCCCGCCGGGAATCCGGCAAACAGTGCGTCGAGCGCGTCATGTTCGGGGCTTAGCCGCCCGACGACGTTCGAGACGATGTGCATGACATGGCTGTAGAATTCGGTGGTGTAGCTGGCGGTGACGGTGACGCTGCCCGCTTCGGCGACGCGACCGACATCGTTGCGCCCGAGATCGAGCAGCATGAGATGCTCGGCGCGTTCCTTGGGATCGGCGAGCAGGCTGGTGCGATTCGCTTCATCCTCCGCCGCGGTCTTGCCGCGCGGGCGCGTGCCCGCGATCGGGCGGATCGTGACTTCGCCGTCGCGGACGCGGACGAGGATTTCGGGGCTCGAGCCGGTCAACGCGAAGCCTGGCAAATCCAGATGATAGAGGAAGGGCGAGGGGTTGATGCGGCGGAGCGCGCGGTAGAGCTCGAACGGCGGCAGCGTGAAGGGCGCGGTGAAGCGCTGCGACAGCACGACCTGAAAAATGTCGCCCGCGATGATATAGTCCTTCGCCGCCGCGACCATCGCGGCATAGCGGCCGGGGGCGAGCGTGGGATGGAGCGTAATCTCCTCGGCGGCATCGCCGCGCGCCTGTGCCGGGAGCGGGGCGGTCGCGAGGCGTGCGGCGGTCGCGTCGATCCGGTCGAGGCCGTCGGCGACGATCGTCTCGGGCGAGCGCGTCGCATCGGGCCAGACAGGGGCCACGAGAAACAAAGCATCAGCAAGCCGGTCGAAGATCAGAATGACTGTTGGCCGGACAAACATCATGTCGGGCAGGCCAAGTGCGCTGGTTTCGGGACGCGGCAGGCGTTCGACCAGCCCGATCGTCTCATAGCCGAAATAGCCGACGAGACACGCGAGCGCGCGGGGGAGTTCGGGCGGCACGTCCATCCGGCACGAAGCGACGAGCGCGCGTAACGCGTCGAGCGTTGGTTCAGCGCAGGGCTCGAACGTGGCGCGGTCGGTCAGCCAGTGCGGGTTGATCGCGGCCTGATTGCCCTCGGCGCGGAAGACGAGATCGGGCGCAAGGCCGATCAGGCTGTGGCGCCCGCGCGTTTCCCCGCCCTCGACCGATTCGAGCAGGAAATCGCCGCGCCCCGGCTCGATCAGCTTGAGCGCGGCCGCGACCGGGGTTTCGGTATCGGCGACCTGGCGCTGCCACAGCAAGGCCGGACGACCCGCCGCGAGCGCCGTCAGTGCCGCCGAACGACCGGCGGGATCAGGGCTGATCGGTCGCACTCGCGCCGCCGAGCAGATCGGCCTTGAGCTTGGCAATCGCCGCGGCATTGCGCTTGACGCCTACGGCGCGCTGTACCGCCTTGCCGAACTGCGCGGCATATTCGCGGCCGATCACCTTGCCGATATCCGACCGTGTTCCGGCAATTACCTTGCCGTTGCCACGTGCATCGCCCGGCACGATCGTGTCGAGATGAATGATGAAAAACCCGGCGTTTTCCGGCGCTTCAAGCAGCTTGGTGGTGTTCTGCGCCATCGCGAACAGCAAGGCGAGCGGCGGCGGAACCGCGCGCGGGTTGGCCAGCAATTGCGCGCGCGGACCCGCGATCGGGCGGAGCGGCGGGAGTTTCAGGCCGGTTGCGCCAAGCGCTTGCGCAAGCGGCGTGCCCTTGCTTGCCGCGGCGACCACGGTTGCGGCGACTTGGCGCGCGGCGCGCTGCGACCGCTCGATCGTGAAATCGCGCGCGACGATGTCGCGGATCTGCGCGAGCGGACGCGGGGCGGCGGCGACGATCTTGTCGAGTTGCGCCAGCGCGAAACTGCCGTCGGTGCCGAGCGGGATAGTCTGCGCTTCATCGCCTGCTTGTGCAGCAAAACCCGCCGCGACGATTTGCGCGAGCGCCGGATCGGGCTTGGCGGTCGGTGCATCGGGGTCCACGCCATTGGCCAGCAAGGCGGGGGTGCGTAGCGCGGTCAGCTTGTTCTTGGCAACGAGACCGTCGAAATGATCGCGCGCCAGCGCATCATCGAAGCTTGCGCGGAGCTTGCCGAGCACCGTCCCGGTCTTTTGCGTGAGTAAAGCGGCCTTGAGTTCGGGCGTCGCCTCAGCGAGCGTTTTGGCCGCCTGCGTGCGCTGCTTTTCGATCTTCAGCACGACGAAACCAAGCGGTGCGCGCAAGGGACCGACGACGTCGCCGACCTTGCCGGCAAAGGCAGCATTGGCGATCTCGACCGAGCTTTGCGTCACGTACGCGGCTTTTTGCACGTCGGTCGCGGTGATGGGTTCTAAGCCCGCCGCACGCGCCGCGGCTTCGATCGGCGTTCCGCTGCGCACCTTGGCGGCAAGTGCGGTGGCGGCGGCCTGATCGGCCAGCACGACCTGGACGATCGTGCGCAAATCGGCAGGGGCGTATTTTGCCGACTGCGCCTTATACGCTGCGGCGATTTCGGCCTCGGTCGGCGTGATTTGCGCGGCGACGGTGGCAGGATTGACCAGCGCATAGCGCAGGATCCGCCGCTCGGGCACGCGGTAGCGCGATACGTTTCGCGCGTAATAAATGGTCAGCTCGGCATCGGTCGGGGCGGGGCCGGCGGGGACGGCCTGCGTCGGGATGAAGCCGATCACGCCGCGCCGCTGTTCCAGCAACAGGCTCGAATAGGGCAAAGCGAGCTGTACGGGGACTTGCGTGGCGCCGACCGTGGGGATGATGAGGTGACGCGTGACGATCTGGTCGGTCAGATCGTCGCGGACTTGTGCATCGGTCGATCCGATCTGCTGCAGTGCCGCTTCATATTTCTTCGGGTCGAACTTGCCGTCGATCCCGGCGAGACCCGGCTGGCTGGCAATGATGCCGTCGACCGATTTCTTGCTGATGATCATGCCTTGCTGCTTGGCATAGGCGCGGAAGGCAGCCGAATCGATCATGCGCTCGACCGTCGCCTCGAACCCGCCGCCTGCGACGAAACCGGCCATGTCGAGCTGCGGGTTTTGCTGGCGATATTGATCGACGTCGCGCTGCGCCGCTGCGCGCAACTCGGCGACGGTGATCGTCTTGTTGCCGACGGTGACCGCCACGTCGCCCTGCGCGGCGCTGCTGCCGCTGCCTGACAGGCCGGCCCGGTCGGACAGGACGAAGATCAACCCCATCAACGCGACGAAGCCGAGCGCAATGGCGGCCCCGATCGGATTGGTGATGAAGCGGCGGATGAAACTGATCATGGTCGGATAAAGCCGATCTTTTGAAGGCGGGTTGCGCGCCGCTTTAGGGGGGAGGCGTGGCGGCATCAAGCTTGCGTGCGCGGGAGAGCGCGTTATCGCGTCCGCAACAGGACCGTGAGGGGGACGCATGACACGACGCAAGCTGGTGGCGGGCAATTGGAAAATGAATGGCGACCGCGCGGCGCTGGCTGAGTTGGTGGCGATTGCGGCGGCCGGTGCGGGGGCGGTTGATGTAGCGATTGCGGTGCCGGCGACGCTGATTGCGCCGGCGGTGGCGCTGGTGCCGGGTTTCGCGATCGGCGGGGAGGATGTGCATCCTGCCGAGACGGGCGCGCATACCGGATGTCTGTCCGCCGCGCTACTCAAGGAAGCCGGCGCCAGCTTTTGCATTGTCGGACATAGCGAGCGTCGCGCCGACTGCTACGAAACCGATGCCGAGGTGAAGGCCAAGGCCGAAGCGCTGCACCGCCACGCCATGCGCGCAATCCTGTGCGTTGGCGAAACGCTGGCCCAGCGCGATGCGGGGCAGGCCGAGGCGGTGGTGACAGGGCAGATCGCCGCATCGCTGCCCGAGGGCGCGGCGGCGGACTGGCTGTCGATCGCTTATGAGCCGGTCTGGGCGATCGGAACGGGACGCACGCCGACCGTCGCGGACGTGGCGGCGATGCACGGTGCGATTCGGGCGAAGCTGCGCGCGTTGATCGGCGCGGAGGCGGATGCGATGCGGATTCTGTATGGCGGATCGGTGACGGCGGAGAATGCGGCGGCCTTGCTGCACGCGGGCGATGTCGACGGCGCGCTGGTCGGCGGCGCGAGCCTCACGGCGGCGAAGTTCGTGCCGATTGTGGCGGCGGCTGGGCAACGCATCCTCTCCCGTTCGCCCTAAGCTTGTCGAAGGGCTGCGTGCCACACGTCCGTCGCTGTTTGTGGCAAGCGGGGCTTCGACAGGCTCAGCCCGAACGGATTTAGGGGACCGAAATTGGCGGTGGGACGAGCCCGATCAGCTTCATCGCCACCGCCTGCACGACCATCGTCACCAGCCAATAGCCGCAATCGCCAAGCACCGCCGACCATGGCAGGGCGCGGTGACGCTCTGTGACGAGGATGCTCGGCAATACGAATCCGGCCCAGATGACGATTGCACTGCCGACCGCCATCACCCACGGGCTCGCTTTGTCGGGGGCGAGGATCAGCGCGCCCGCGAGAATCGCGGCGAGCCAGAATTCGCCGAGCGTGATGACCAAGAGTGTGCTGCCCGAGACGCGCGCGTGCGGCCCGAACAGCGTGCGATACGCCCCACCGATCATCAGCCCGAGCGCGGTCGCGATCAGGATCGGGACCAGGTTGAGCCAGATGTAGATCATCCCGGATAGCGCCCCTTCAGCACCGCCCAGGCCGCGCGCAAGCCGAGCGCGTCGCCGCCATTTGGTCTACCCGGCTTGGACGCTGGCCGCCATGCGAAGGTATCGAAATGCGCCCAGGGCGTGCCTGCATCGACGAAGCGGCGCAGGAACAAAGCGGCGGTCACCGACCCGGCGAAACCGCCATCGGGGGCATTGACCAGATCGGCGATGTCGGACGTCAGCATCTCATCATAGCCGTTCCACAGCGGCATCCGCCACAGCGGATCGCCGACCGCGTTCCCTGCCGCGAGTAAGGCATCGGCGAGCGTATCGTCATTGATGAAGGTCGCGGGCAAATCAGGCCCGAGCGCCACACGCGCGGCGCCGGTCAGCGTCGCGAAATCGAGGATCAGGCCGGGGTTGCCCTCCGCCGCCTTGGTCAGCGCATCGCCGAGCACCAGCCGACCCTCGGCATCGGTGTTGGTATTCTCGACCGTCAGCCCTTTGCGCGTCCGCAGCACGTCGCCGGGGCGGAAGGCGTTGCCCGCAATGCTGTTCTCGACCGCCGGGATCAGCAGATGCAGCCGCACCGGCAAGCGCAGCCCCATCACCAGCCCGGCGAGCGCGAGCGCGTGCGCGGCACCGCCCATGTCCTTCTTCATCAGCTTCATGCTGCCGCCGGTCTTGATGTCGAGCCCGCCCGAATCGAAGCACACGCCCTTGCCGACGATCGCGATGCGCGGGTTCTTCGGGTCGCCCCATTCGAGCTCGATCAAGCGCGGCTCGCGGCCTTTCGCGGCGGCTTGGCCGACGGTGTGGATCATCGGATAGCCTTGGGCCAGCGCGTCGCCCCTGGTGACCGTGAGCGTTGCCGAATGCGCCTCGGCCAGCGTCTTTGCTTCCGCTTCCAGTTCGGCGGGGCCGAGATCGGCGGCGGGGGTGTTGACGAGATCGCGCACTTTGGCGGTGGCGGTCGCGAGGCGGACGGTCTCGTCAATTTTGGCGGGCTCGCCCGTCAGCAGCACGCGCGGGCCTTGTGCGGCGTCGTCGCTCTTGTACCGATCGAATTTGTGCTGCGCGAGGCACCACCCCAGCATCGCCGCGCCGGGTTCGCCCTCGGCCAGACGATAAATGCCCTCGGGCAATTGCTCGCCGAGCGAGGCGATCCGCCACGGCGACTCGAGGGCTTCGTTGCACACCAGCAGCATCGCCCAATCATCGGGGCCATCGCCCGGCAAGACCGCACGGTTGCCCGCCTTCCCCGTCAGCCGATGCGCCGCGACAGTGGTGCGGATGCGCGGCGGTTGTGCGTTCAGCCACGCCGCCCAGGCATCGGGATGGACGACGTGGATGGTGCGCGCGGGCTGGCCGCGATCGGGCTGCAGCAGGGGTACGAAATCGATCATTGCTGGGTGGGGGCGATCAGGAATTGTTCGATCTTTCCGTTGCTGCCGGGTTCAACATAGGTGCTGAGCGCGAGCGTGATGCCGGGATAGCTGACGCGGTATACCCGGTTGACGAAGCCGCCGCGCAACCGCGCCGTGCCCATCTGAGCGAAGCTGCGCGGCGTGCCGAGCGGCGCGAGGCTGTTGCGATAATCGCCCAGCGTCGTTGCGGTGAAATAGAAGTTCGCATTTTCGGTCAGGCGGCTGCGGTCGAGCGTGCCGCTGCGTATTTGGTCGAACACGCTGCGCGCTTGCGCCAAGGCGGCGATGTCGGCGGAATCGAGGGCAGGGGCCTTGAGCACGATGCCCGACAGCTTTTGCGCGAGCGTCTTGAACGCTTCGTTCGACCAGCTGTTGGTCAGCACGACGATCGCGGCCTTGTCGTCGGGATAGACGATGTTTTCGGAGAGGAAGCCAACCGCCTCGCCACTATGTTCGATGAAGCGGTGGCCATTGCCGGCCCCGGTGAACACGCCGAGGCCATAGCCGTTGGTGGTGCCATCGGTCAGTTTGACCGGCGTTTCCTGCGCTGCCCAATCCTCCGGGGTCAGCACCGCGCGATCGAGCCGCGCGACATCCCACAGCGCCAGCGATTTTGCGCTCATCGAGAGCTCGCCTGCGGCATAGAGCCAGCCATGCGCAGCGGGCGTGACCGGGCGCACCGGCCCCAGCGCAGCGCGACCATAGCCTTGCGGAAAGCCCGGCCCGATCGCGAGGTCTTGATCGTAAGCGGTGATGCCGAGCGGCTTGAAGACGCGCGTTTGCAGGAAATCGAGCAGCGGCTGGCCCGACACTTTCTCGACGATCATCCCCACGACGACATAGCCGGTATTGGAATATTGCCATTGCGTGCCGGGCGTGAAATCGAGCGGCTTCTTGGCCCAGCGATCGACGATCTGCTGCGGGGTGACGGGGGTCGCCATCGCCTTGAAGCTGTAATCCTGCGGCCAATAATCCTCCAGCCCGGCGGTGTGGCTGAGCACTTGGCGGATCGTGATCGTCTCGCCGCCGCTGATGCCGGGGACGTATTTCGCGACGGTGTCGTCAAGGCTGAGCTTGCCGTCGCGCTGCAACAGCAGGATCGCGGCGGCGGTGAATTGCTTCGAGATCGAGGCGATCTGATACGGCGCGTCGTCACGCGTCGTGCCGGTTTCGGCTTGCTTGCCATAGGCTTTGACATAGACGATCCGCCCGCCGCGCACGATCGCGATCGAGGCCGAGGGCACGCCCGATTTAGCGAGCGTCGCGGTGACGGTGCGATCGACCCGCTGCGTCTCGGACGGGGTGAGCGATTGCGCAAGGCCGGGCGAGGCGAGGGTGAGCAGCAGAGCAGAAAACAGGGTGCGAAAGAGAATCACGCGGACATCCATTGTTCGGCGAGGCGGGATGTCGATCATGTCATTGTCCCGCCCCCAAAGGGAAGGGCCGATCGGCTCTTGCGGAAACATGTATATGCACCTATAATCGAGAAATGGACGGAGATTCCTCCCTTTCGCCCCAGCGGCTGCGCGCAGAATGCGTGTGCCTCAACCTCGCGCGAGTCTCGCGGGCGTTGACCCGGCGGTACGATGCGGCGTTTCGCTCGATTGGCCTGACCTCCGGCCAGTTTGCGATCCTTGGCGGACTCAATCAGCCCGAGCCCGTGCGTATCGGCGCGCTCGCCGATGCGCTTGGGCTCGAGCGCACGACGCTGACGCGCAACCTTGCACCGCTGCAAGCGGCGGGGCTGATCCGCACCGATATCGACGATGACGACAAGCGCGTTCGCCGCCTTGTCCTGTCGGATGCTGGCCGCGACACGCTCGGGCAAGCGGTCAGTCTGTGGCAATCCGCGCAGGACGACAGTCGCCGACGTCTCGATGGCCAAGATTGGGCGTCGCTGCGCGGCGTGCTCGATCGGCTGCAACCCGACTGACCCTTTTTTTGGCGTAATATGTGTAATTACATAGGAGGCTTGATATGGCGACGATTTCGACACAGAGAAGTTCGGTTGTAGGACAAGGCGTGCTGGCCGTGTTGCTTGCCTGGGCAGCGGCGATTTCAACCGCAGCCATGTTGGGCTGGCTGGCAGCGATGCCCAATCTTGGCGTACCGGCGATCACGACAGCGGGGATCACGATGCCGATGCTCGCATATGCGACGATCCCGGCGTTGAAGACCTGGTTCGAGCGTGTCGGACTCAAGCGGCTGACGCTGTTCCACAGTTGGCGCATTGCGGCGGCGGCGCTGTTCTTCTTTTATGGTGCGGACGGCGCGCTGCCCGCGCGACTGGTGCGCGATGCCGGGACAGGCGATTTGGTCGCCGGCGTGCTTGCCCTGATCGCCGTCGCGCTTCCCTTCGTCCGGTGGCGGTATTGGGCGGTGCATGTGTTCGGCGCGGCAGACCTGATCGTCGCGATGGCGACAGGCATCTATTTCTCGTTCGCCGATCCCGCTTCGATGGCCAATGTCAGGCTGCTGCCCTTCGCGCTGATTCCGATGTTTGGCGTGGCGGTGACGTTCAGCGCGCATTTGATCGCGTTCGATTTGCTGCGCCGGGGTAAAGTCGCATAGTCGCAAGCGCCCGGACCGCGCGGTTCGGGCGCTTGCCTTACGCCGGGAAACCGCGGCGACGTCGGTCGATCCGATTCCAGTGACGCCTGGCGCTGCCCGGCGCTTCGGTCAGCGAAGCGGGACACCGTATAAATCGTGCTCATCGGCATCCTCGATCGTGACGGGCACAATGTCGCCTAGCTTGAGATGTCCGGCATCGCGCAGGAAAACTTCGCCGTCGATTTCGGGGGCGTCGGCCTTGGAGCGGCCGGTTGCGCCGCCCTCCTCATCCACCGCGTCGATGATCACGTCGAGGCTGCGGCCGATCTTGGCCTGGAGCTTCTCGGCCGAGATGCGTGCGGTCAGTTCCATCAGGCGGGCGTAGCGCTCTTCCTTAATTTCTTCGGGCACATGGTCGGGCAGGGCGTTGGCGGCGGCGCCCTCGACCGGCTCGAAGCGGAATGCACCGACGCGGTCGAGCTGTGCTTCCTCGAGCCAGTCCATCAGATAGGCGAAATCATCCTCGGTCTCGCCGGGGAAGCCGACGACGAAGGTTGAGCGGATCGCGATGTCGGGCGCGATCGTGCGCCAATTCTTGATGCGCTCCAGCACCTTGGTTTCGTTCGCCGGGCGTTTCATTAGTTTCAGCACGTTGCGGCTGGCATGCTGGAACGGGATATCGAGATAGGGGAGCACCAGCCCCTCGGCCATCAGCGGGATGACGTGGTCGACATGCGGGTAGGGGTAAACATAGTGCAGCCGGACCCACGCGCCGAGTTTGCCCAGTTCGCGCGAGAGGTCGGTCATGTGCGCGCGGACTTCTTCGCCATGCCACATCCGCGGTTGGTGGCGGATGTCGACGCCGTAGGCCGAGGTGTCCTGACTGATCACCAGCAATTCCTTGGTGCCTGCCTCGATTAGCTTCTCGGCCTCGCGCAGGATCGCATCGGGGCGGCGGCTGACGAGATCGCCGCGCAAGCTCGGGATGATGCAGAAGCTGCAGCGGTGGTTGCAGCCCTCGCTGATCTTCAGATAGCTGTAATGGCGCGGGGTGAGTTTCAAGCCGCTGTCGGGGACGAGGTTCAGGAACGCGCTCGGCGGCATCGGGGCGGCTTCATGCACCGCGCCGACGACTTCCTCATATTGATGCGCGCCGGTGACGGCGAGCACGTTCGGAAATTTCGCGCGGATCATCTCCGCTTCCTTGCCCATACAGCCGGTGACGATGACGCGGCCATTCTCGGCCATGGCTTCGCCGATCGCCTCGAGGCTCTCCTCCTTGGCCGAATCGAGAAAGCCGCAGGTATTGACGAGCACGACGTCAGCCCCGGCATAATCGGGCGACATCTGATAGCCGTCGCTGCGCAGCTTGGTCAGGATCCGCTCGCTGTCCACGAGGTTCTTGGGACAGCCGAGCGAAACCATGCCGATTTTCGGCGGGGTGGGGAGAAGTGTTGCCATGGGAGGGGCGGCATGTAGCGATTGTATGCGGATTTTCATAGCATCGGAAAATCACGTCTCCCCGGCGAAGGCCGGGGCCCAGTTTCGGGACGCTCGCGATGGACCTACCTTCCTATGTTTACATCATGGCCAACCGCCGCAATGGTACGATCTATCTTGGGTCCACCGACGCTCTCGCGCGTCGTGCATGGCAACATCGCGAAGGCGCGATCGAAGGGTTTACGAAGAAATATGGCTGCACGCTGTTGGTTTGGTACGAGCAACATCCCACACTCGAATCTGCTCGTCTGCGCGAGCGGCGGATGAAGGAATGGAAGCGAGCGTGGAAAGTGCGCGAGATTGAAGGCATGAACCCCGATTGGGAGGATTTGTACGACCGGATTGCGCAATCATGACCGACACCGCAACTGGGCCCCGGCCTTCGCCGGGGAGGCGTTGATGGGAAGTCTTTCCCTCGTCCCGCATCCCGATTTCCCCAGTGCTGCGGTATCGTCTGTCAGCGTTGACGCCGGCAGAAGAGTCGATGGGACGCTGGCGCTTCGTTTCCGCGTTGAAGGAAATTTGGACGGCGTGAACTGGCCCGAAATTGGTGGCCCAGTCGAGCACACCGACGGTTTGTGGAAGCACACCTGCTTCGAAGCGTTCGTGCATTCGGTCGATGAACTGCGATATTTCGAGTTCAACTTTACGACGTCCCTGCAATGGGCCGTATATCAGTTCGACAGCTATCGCGTCGGGATGCGCAAGTTAGAGAATGTTGAAACTTGGGGGACCGGACAGCCTGGACTCGGAAAGGCGAACGCAAACTTCCTGGTGCCCGTGCTTGCCGCAATGTGCGAATGCCGTCTCGGCCTCTCCGCCGTCATCGAAGAAATCGACGGCACCAAATCCTATTGGGCACTAGCGCACGCGCCCGGGCCGCCGGATTTCCACAACCGGGATTGCTTTATCGCGACCCTCCCGGCACCTGACGCCCCATGAACTTCGGTATCGATCGCCTCCTCGCCGACCCCGCACTCCGAGCGCCGCTGGAAGGGAAGCGCGTCGCACTCCTCGCGCATCCGGCCTCGGTCACGGCCGACCTGACGCACAGTATCGATGCTTTGGTCGCGGCAGGCATCAACATCACCGCTGCGTTCGGGCCGCAGCACGGGATGCGCGGCGATCTGCAGGACAATATGATGGAGTCGCCCGATTTCACCGATCCGACCTTCGGTTTCCCGGTGTTCAGCCTGTATGGCGAGGTGCGTCGGCCGACCGGGCAATCGATGGGGACGTTCGACGTCGTGCTGGTCGATCTGCAGGATCTCGGCACGCGCATCTATACCTTCGTGACCACTCTACGGTACATGCTTGAGGCGTGCGCCGAGCATAAGAAGGCGCTGTGGGTGCTCGACCGGCCCAATCCGGTGGGACGGCCGATTGAAGGCCTGACCCTGCGCCCCGGCTGGGAAAGTTTCGTCGGCGCGGGTGCGATGCCGATGCGGCACGGGATGACGCTGGGCGAGTTGGGGGCTTGGTTCATCGCGACGCTGAAGCTCGATGTCGACTATCGCGTGATCGCGATGGAGGGCTGGGACCCCGACGCTGCGCCGGGGTACGGCTGGCCGGTCGATCGCGTGTGGATCAACCCCAGCCCGAACGCGCCCAACGTCAACATGGCGCGCGCCTATCCGGGGACGGTGATGGCCGAGGGTGCAACACTGTCCGAAGGGCGCGGCACGACGCGCCCGCTCGAACTGTTCGGCGCGCCCGATATCGACGCCAAGGCGGTAATCGCTAAGATGCGCGCCCAAGCCCCCGAATGGCTCCACGGCTGTACGCTGCGCGAGATCTGGTTCGAGCCGACCTTCCACAAACATGTCGGCGCGCTGTGCAGCGGCATCCACATCCATGCCGAGGGGCCATCCTATGATCACGCCGCGTTCCGCCCGTGGCGGGTGCAGGCGCTTGGTTTCAAGGCGATCCGGGCGCTCTATCCCGCGTACGATCTGTGGCGCGATTTTCCGTATGAATATGCCTTTGGGAAATTGGCGATCGACGTGATCAACGGTGGCCCGGCGTTACGCGAATGGGTCGATGATCGGGCGGCGATTCCGGCCGATCTCGACGCGATGACGCTCCACGATGAGGCAGATTGGACGGAGGTGCGGCGGCCCTTCCTGCTTTACTGAGTGCATTCAATCGCTTTGCGTTCGTTTCACCGCGGTGCAGCACCGGGTCACGCCTCTCACACAAATTGATGATGGCCACGCAGGGCGCAGTAATCCATGAAGATTTTGCCGACTCGATGGCCTGCGGGGGCCAGTTTCTGCGTACCGGAGGGATGCCGTGGAATCCGACCGCCAATTCTACATGCGGCGCGTAACCGCCGAACGTCAGGCCGCCGCGCGCGCCATCACCGAGGAAGCACGCGAGCGCCGGATGATGCTGGTCGCGATGTATATGCAGAAGCTGCAGGCGATCCCGGCCCTGAGCAAACCCGACATCTTGTAGATATTTTGCGTGTTGTGTAAATAAGACACCGTTAGCAACGGAGTCGCGTCCATGGCCCAACCTATCATGACCGGTGCGGTCTCCCACCCCCTCGTCCAAGCGATCATCACCTATCAGCAAGCGATGGCGACCGGCGACTTTGTTGCCGGGCGCAGCGTTTTTCGCGACGATGTCATCTATGTCGTACCGGGCACCAACCTTTTCTCGGGTACGTATCGCGGTCCGGATGCCGTGATGGGCTATTTCGGGAAGCTGATGGGCGAGACCGGCGGAAGTTATGCGATCGACGCGATGCAGTGGCTCGTTTGCGGCGACAAGGTTCTGCTGGAAACCAAAAATAGCGCCACCCGCGCGGGCACGTCGCTTGCGTGGGATGAAGCGATCCTATTTGTATTCGTCGACGGCAAGAAGGCACGGATCGACCTGTTCCAGGCCGATCAAGCCGCGGTGGATGCATTTTTCGCGGCTTGAGCCTCACCGCTTCCGCGTCAATTCCCTCATCGCCTCATCGAGCCCCGCCAGCGTGAGTGGGTACATGCGGTCGGTCATCAGGTCGGCGATGATACGCAGGCTCTGCGAATAGCCCCATTGCTCCTTGGGGATCGGATTGAGCCACACCGCCGCGGGATAGGTGTTGGTCAGCCGTTGCAGCCACATCGCGCCGGATTCCTCGTTGAAATGCTCGACCGACCCGCCGGGATGGGTGATTTCATACGGGCTCATCGACGCGTCGCCGACAAACACCACTTTGTAATCGTGGCCGAATTTGTGAAGCACGTCCCACATCGGCGTGCGCTCGGCAAAGCGGCGGCGATTGTCCTTCCACACGCCTTCATAGGGGCAATTGTGGAAGTAGAAGAATTCGAGATTCTTGAATTCGGTCGTCGCGGCGGAGAACAACTCCTCACAAAGCTTGACCCACGGGTCCATCGATCCACCAACATCGAGGAACAGCAGCAGCTTGACCGCATTGCGGCGTTCGGCGCGCATCACGACGTCCAGCCAGCCCTGCCGCGCAGTCCCGCTGATCGTGGCGTCGATATCGAGTTCGTCGGCGGCACCGTCGCGCGCGAACTTGCGCAGGCGGCGCATCGCGATCTTGATGTTGCGCGTGCCCAATTCACGCGTGTTGTCGAGATTCTTGAAGTCGCGCTGGTCCCACACTTTCAGGGCGCGCTTGTGCGTGCTCTCGCCGCCGATGCGGACGCCTTCGGGGTTGTAGCCGCTATTGCCGTAGGGCGACGTGCCGCCGGTGCCGACCCATTTGCTGCCGCCCTGATGGCGTTTTTCCTGCTCGTCGAGCCGCTTTTTGAGCGTCTCCATAATCTCGTCCCATGATCCCAGCGACTTGATCGCTTCCATCTCTTCGGGGGTGAGATACTTCTCCGCAACGGCCTTCAACCAGTCAGCGGGAATGTCGGCGGCGCTCTGGCCGAACGTGGTGGCGATGCCCTTGAACACCTTGGCGAAGACCTGGTCGAAGCGGTCGAGCAGGCCCTCGTCCTTCACGTACACCGCGCGCGAGAGGTAATAGAAATCCTCGGGCGTGCGGTCGATCACCTCGGCATCGAGCGCCTCAAGGAGCAACAAATGCTCTTTCAGGCTGGCGGGGATGCCGGCAGCGCGGAGCTCGTCTAGGAAGTTCAGGAACATGGCACATCTCATTCCCCTCCCGCTTGCGGGAGGGGTTAGGGGAGGGGCTGTTCGCCCGGCCCGTTGAGACATGCCCTCCCCCGGCCCCTCCGGCAAGCGGGGAGGAAGAAATTAGCGATAGGCGTCGATCAGCGCACCGACATAATCAGGGTCACTGCTGGTAAGTTCGCGGGCAGGACGGGCGGAGGCACCGTGGGCCAACGCCTTGCCGTAGATAAAGCCGTAGGTCGGATAGGCAGTGCTGCCGAGGCCCTCCATGTCGCGATACCAGACCTTGACCGTGCTCCAGTCGTTATCGGGCGATACGTCGGTCAGCGTCACGTCCTGCTCGGCATGGCCGCGCTCGCCATTCTGGCGCGACCAATTGGCGTGCGTGACCATCACGACACGCGCATCGACCACGCGGCTGATGACCGCGACATGGCCGAGCGGCAGGCGCGCCGTACGCGCGAACACGATGACCGCGCCGGCGCGCGGCGTTTCGCCGCGCTGATAATGGCCATCGGCTTTATCCCACCAAGTCCAGGCATCACCGAAAATCTGGATGCCGGATGCCGCACGCGCGAACGGGACGCATTGCCCGACATAATCAAGCAGTGCGGCAGAACGCGCCGGTGCCGACAGCGCGACGATCGCACAAGCACTCGCAAAAATAATCCCAAGCCGCATTAGGCAACCCTGACAGTCACCCCCGAAGCTTTGGTAGCGATAAATGGTTTAAGCGCCGGTTACCAGAAAGATGCTTCCGAAGGACGTTACGTCCATGTAACGTATCTCATAGATGTCATAATGATCCTGTAAACTACCCATTGGGGATGATGATGTAGCCGAGGAGCAAGTCGTGGAAAGAAACACTGTCATGGCCGCGACCGGCCCCAACATTTTGTTGATTACCTGTGACCAATATCGCTTCCCGCGATTCTGCTATGGCCCGGACGGCGGCTTTGTCGAACCGTTGAAGCAAATTCTCGGCTTTCAGGGGACGGTTGATGCGAGCAACCCCTATGCCAAGTTTTTCCCGGGCCTTTTACGGCTGCGGCAGAATGCGGTTGTACTGCGCAACCACACCATCGCGGCGAGTGCCTGCACACCAAGCCGCGCGGTGATCTATACCGGGCAATATGGCACCAAGACCGGTGTTACGCAGACCGATGGGCTGTTCAAGAATGGCGACTCGCCCAACTTCCCGTGGCTTGAGGCAGACGGCATCCCGACGCTTGGCAGCTGGCTGCGCGAGGCCGGCTATTCGACGCATTATTTCGGCAAGTGGCACGTCTCCAATCCGCCCGAACATTCGCTGAAGCGCTATGGCTTCGACGATTGGGAGGAATCCTATCCCGAACCGCACGGCGCACAGCCGAACAACCTTGGCGTGTATCGCGACGTCGGCTTTACCGACAGCGCGTGTACGTTCATTCGCCGCAAAGGGTTGGCAGCAAACGGCTTTGTTGCATAACGTCGCGAGAGCATAACCGCGCTTTTACTTGAAGATGTTATGAGAGGCGGACGGTCACCGGTGTTCCTATTTCGGAGAAGCGATTCAG
>NZ_BMDW01000027.1 GCF_014636175.1 Sphingomonas psychrolutea
ATCCCACACGCAGGCACTCGACCTTGGGCTATCTCAGCCCCATGGACTTCGAGAAGCAGGCTCATGTAGTCTAACTTGGTGTCCATGGGACCGGCAGCAACTCACCCTCCCTCTCCCTTTGGGAGAGGGAGGGAGGAGCGAAGCGACGGAAGGGTGAGGGTGAGGGTGACTGCGGTTGATCAAAAGCCAAACGAACGGAACGAGTGGGGAGTTACCCACACCCCCACACCGCCTCACCCCACGAAGGCACGCTCCACCACGAATTGCCCCGGATTGCTCCGCGTCCCCTCGCGCAATCCCGCGGCCTCCAGGATTTCGATCATCTCGCGGTTGAAATCGATCGAGCCGCAGATCATCCAGCGCGTCGTGCTCAGATCGCCCTCGGGCAGACCGACATCGGCGGCGAAGCGGCCGTCGCGGATGCGGTCGGTGACGCGGCCCTGGCGGTGGAAACTGCCGCGCGTCACGGTCGGATAATAGGTAAAGCGATCCGTGAGCAGCTCGCCGAAAATCTCGTCGGTGCGAATGTCTTCCTCGAGCAGCGAGTGGTACGCGAGCTCTTCGGCCTGCCGCACGGTGTGCGCGATCACGATATGGCCGAAGCGCTCATGCGTGTCGGGCTCGCGCAGCACCGACAGGAACGGCGCGAGGCCGGTGCCGGTGCCGATCATCAGCAAATGCGCGCCGGGCTCCAGCGCGTCGGGGACAAGCGTGCCGGTGGGTTTACGCCCGAGCAGGATGTGATCGCCGACTTGCAGATGCTGGAGCCGTGAGGTGAGCGGGCCGTCCTTCACCTTGACCGAGAAGAATTCGAGATGGTCCTCCCACGCCGGGCTGACGATCGAGTAAGCGCGCATCAGCGGCTTGCCCTCGGGCGTGCCGAGCCCGATCATGATGAATTCGCCCGAGACGAAGCGGAAGCTTTGCGGGCGTTCGATGCGGAAGCTGAACAGCGTCTCGGTCCAATGGTGGACCCAGGTCACCTTCGGGCAGAACAAGTCCTTGGCTTCGGCAATCGCCTGAATGTTAACGTTGATATCGGTCATTCGTGCACCTTTTCGGGCTTAGTCTGGCCCCGCGGCCCACGCCGTTAGCAAGGTATGCGCGATTGCATAAGGGGGTGGCGGCAGGAACGGGCCGTCTTCCCCCGCCAGAACCGCGCGCACGACAGCGCGTTCCACCCAGATCGCATCTTCCAGTTCATGCGTGTCGAGCGTGATCGTGTCGTCCTCGGCCATGCCGACACACGCGATCATCAGCGAGGAGGGGAAGGGCCAGGGCTGGCTGGCGATGTAGCGCACGTCGCGCACGCGCACGCCCGCTTCCTCCATGATCTCGCGCGCGACGGCTTCCTCGATCGATTCGCCGGGTTCGAGGAACCCCGCAAGCGCGGAATAGCGGCGCGGTGGGAAGGCGGGCTGGCGGCCCAGCAGCGCGCGACCGTCATGTTCGGCGAGCATGATGACGACCGGGTCGACGCGCGGGAAATGCTCGGCCTGGCAATTCGGGCAGTTGCGGCCCCATCCGGCGCGGAACATCGCGGTCTGGTGCCCGCAATTGGCGCAAAACTGGTGGCGGCTGTGCCAGTCGAGCACGCTGCGCGCCGCGGCATAGGTCGCTGCTTCGCCGGGTGCGAAGGCATCGAGCATCCCGAACAGCCGCATCGACCGCCCCGCCGGCGCGCGCATCCCCGGCGTGTAAGCGGCAAAATGCGGGCGCTTCGACTCGTCGAGCCCGAGCAGGACGAGTTCGGCATCGTCGGGCGCATCGGCGAGCGTGGTCCAGCCGAGCAGGCCGTCGCCGGTCAGCTCGGGCATGAACGCGTCGAGTTTCAACAGCCGTGCGCGCCAGTCGCCCTGCGCCGCCGCGAGCGCGTCGGCATTATGGCGCAGCGTGTCGGCACGATCGAGCATGCCGCCGGTAAAGCCAGGGGCGATCACTTGGCGCGCGCGGCGTCGGTCAGCAGCGCAGCCATGGTTTGCTTGAGCACCGGATATTTCTCGCCCGGGAAGTAATTGACCATGATCGTGCCGCGCGTCCTGGTGATCGGGTTGACCCACGCCTTCGATCCGGCCGCCCCGCCCCAGGCATAGGTGCCCTTGGGCGCGCCGCCGGGCGAATCCGCGAGCACGACCGATCCGCCCGCGCCGAACCCGGTCGTGCCGTTGGACGATCCCTGATTGGTGTAGCTGACACCCGTTGGCAGCAGGTTGGACATCATCAGCTCGGCGGTTTGTGGCTTCATGACGCGGACGCGGCCAATGCTGCCCTTGTTCTGCAGCATGTGCAGGAAACGATCATAGTCGCGCGCCGACATCACCAGACCGGCACCGCCATAGGGAAAGGTCGGCGGCTGGAGCCAGACCGAGGTCGCGCCGGGATCGAGCGCGACGCGGCGATCGGAGAGCAGCGTATAATTGGTGGCAAGCCGCGCCGCGTCGCGCTGCGGCACTGTCCAGAAGCTCGAGCGCAGCTGGAGCGGATCGAAGATATGCCGCTGGACGAAGCGGTCGAAGGGCTCGCCGCTGGCGACCTCGATCACCCGGCCCATGATGTCGAGGCCGATCGAATAGCTCCACACCGTCCCCGGTTCGGCAATAAGCGGTTGCGCGGCGACTGCCTTGGCGAAGGCTTCGAGCGAGCGGGGGCGCAGTGGGCGGGCCTGTGCCTCGCTCGCCGCGTCCGACATCGCCGGGACCAGCCCGAGCCGGAGATACTCCTTGTCGACCGGTCGGCTGAAGATCGGCGCATAGGCCAGCCCGGCAGTATGCGTCAGCAGGTTGCGGATCAGGATCGGGTGCGTCGCGGGGTGGCTGGCAAGCCCGGTCGGGCCATCGACGACGCGCATATGTTTGAATTCTGGAATGTATTTCGACACTGGATCATCAAGGCCGATCTTGCCCTGTTCGATCAGGATCATCGCCGCGGTCGCAGTGACGGGCTTGGTCATCGAATAGACGCGCCACAGGCTGTCGGGCCCGGCGGCTGGCGCGTCGGGTGTGTCGCTGATCTTGCCCGCGCCGACGAACTGGGTCGGGAAATCGCCGACGCCGAAGCCGCCGACGATGCCCGGCATCTTGTCGGTTGCAACGTAGGAGTCGAACAGCGCCTGCGTCGCGGGCAGGGTGCGCGATTTGGCTGGAGCCGCAACGGGTGCGGGCGACGACACTTCCTGTCGTACGGCCTGGCCGGCGAGCGCGGTGCCGGCGAGCAACACGGCGAATGCGGTGGTCGAAAAGACGTGCCGGAAGATCTTCATGTCGCTCTCCTGATCGCTGCCGCCGCCTTGGCGAAAACGCTAGGCAGCCCGACCGAGTCGAGCTCGGTTACGGGCCACCATGCCCCGACCGCGACATGCCCATCTGCGCGCGCGACCGCAAGCGCGAGTTCGAGGCGGAAGTGCGTGAAGACGTGTGCGACGGTGCCGGGCAGCATCTGCCACTCGGCGGGGAAGGGCGGATCGGCGAGGCCGGGCGGCGCGTCGGCCCACGGCCCGGTCGGCAGCGCGCGCATCCCGCCGAGCAGCCCGCGCGGCGGGCGGGTGACGAGCAGGACCTTGCCCGCATCCTCCGCCCAAAAGATCGTGCCGTAGCGTTGTGGCTTGATCGGCTTTGCGCGTTTGACCGGAAAGCCTTCGGGGTTGCCCGCGCGGTAGGCGGCACATCCCGCCGAGAGCGGGCAGGCGAGACAATGGGGAGCGCGCGGGGTGCAGATCGACGACCCCAAATCCATCATCGCTTGCGCGAAATCCCCGGCGCGCAAGTCCGGCGTGATCGTGTCGGTTGCCGCGCGCAAGGCGGGCATTGCGGCGGGAAGCGGTTGTTCAAGTGCGAACAGCCGCGCAACGACGCGCGCGACATTGGCATCGACCACCACCGCACGCTCCCCAAAGGCGATCGCGGCGATGGCGGCGGCGGTGTAGGCGCCGACGCCGGGGAGCTCGCGCAGGCCTTCCTCGGTATTCGGGAAGCCGCCACGCTCAACCACGGAGCGCGCGCAGGCGTGGAGATTGCGGGCGCGAGCATAGTAACCGAGCCCCGCCCAGGCCGCCATCAGATCGGCCTCGGGTGCCGCTGCGAGTGCTTCGACACTCGGCCAGCGCGCGACGAACGCGGCGAAGCGCGGGGTCACCGCGGCGACGGTGGTTTGCTGGAGCATGATCTCCGATAGCCACACGCGGTACGGGTCGGGCGCGTTACTCCCGGGGGCGGCACGCCACGGCAGCGCGCGCGCGTGCGCATCATACCAGGAGAGTAGAGCGTCGGCTGTTTTGGGGGCGATTTCGGATGGGCGCTTGGCGGACACGCCTCGCCTATGGCATGGACGCAGCGATGAGCAAACGCGGCCCCTCCGCCCCCCCGATGGAAAAGCCGCGCGGCGGGCGTGCGCGCTCGGTCGCGGAGCTGCTGCCCGATGCCGGGCGCGCCGCGTTCCGCCGCTTCGGCTTCGTGCAAAGCGCGGTGGTCAGCCGCTGGGGCGAGATCGTCGGGCCGCGCTATGCCGGGGTGTCGACGCCCGAATCGATCCGGTTCCCGCATGGGGAGCGGACCGGGGGGACGCTCAATCTTGTGGTGCGCGGGGCGCATGCGACGATGATGCAGCATATTGCGCCCGAAGTGATCGAACGCGTCAACCGCTTCTTCGGCTATGCCGCGGTGGCCAAAGTGCAGATCCGCCAGGGCGACGTGCCGGTCCCTGCGCCGCGCGCCGCGCCGCCATCGCTCCGGCCAGTCCCGGTCGAGCTCGGCGCGAGCTTGCGCACGATTGCCGATCCGGAATTGAAGGCAGTGCTCGAAGCGCTTGCGGCAGGCGTGGCGGCGACACGTGGCGCCCCGGTGATGGGAGTGGATGAATGAAGCGGCTTGTGACGGCGATCTTTGCGGCGGCGATCCTGGCGGTTCCGGCGGCACACGCCGCGCCGGTTAAGAAGGCGGCACCCGCAAAGCGTGCCACGGCGCGGCCCGACTGGGTCCAAACCGTTGTGCGCACGCCTGAAGGCGGGATGCGGATGGGCAATCCGGCGGCCAAGGTAAAGCTGATCGAATATGGTGCGCGGACGTGCCCGACGTGTGCGGCGTTCACCCTGGGCGGCGTGCCATCGCTGACCAAGAGCTATGTCGCGACCGGGCAAGTTTCCTACGAATTCCGCGATTATCCGATCCATGGCGCGATCGATCTCGCGCCGATCCTGCTCGGTCGCTGCGTGCCGGGCCGCGCGTTTTTCCCGTTGCTCGAGACGATGATGGCGAATCAGCGCGCGCTGATTGGCCGCCCCGACGAGATTCCGCAGGCCAAGCAGGAGGAATTGCAGAAACTGCCGCCCAATGCGGTCGCGGCGTATCTCGGCAAATTCTATGGCTATACCGATTTCATCGTGAAGGCGGGCTTGCCGGTCGCGCGCGCGAAGGCGTGCCTTGCCGATCGCAAGGCGCTGGATGCGATCGTCGCGCAGACCGCCGCGGCCAACAAAGCCTATACCATTCCCGGTACCCCGACCTTTATCGTCAACGGCGTCGTCGCTGACAAGGTGGCCGACTGGACCGGGCTGGAGCCGGTGCTGCGCGCCGCGGGTGCGAAATAACCTTTCTGTCTGGAGTGAGCTTGCCATGAAACTGTCCTTCCCCGTCGTCCTGCTGGCTGCCGTCGCGCTCGCATCGTGCGGCAGCGGCAACACTGGCGGCAACGTCGTCGCCTCTGCGCCGGTCGCGGCCAAAGCGGCACCCGCGGGCAAGAATTGGATCGAGACCGTCGTCAAGACGCCTGACTACGGATTTCGCATGGGTAACCCCGATGCGCCGCTCAAGCTGGTCGAATATGGATCGCGCGCGTGCCCGGCCTGTGCGGCCTTCGATGCCGAGGGCTTTCCAAAGTTGAAGGAACAATATGTCGCGACGGGCAAGGTGTCCTACGAGTTTCGCGAGTATCCGATCCATGGGGCGCTGGATCTCGCACCGATCCTGCTGGGGCGTTGCGTGAGTGAATCGGCCTTTTTCCCGGTGCTTGACCAGATGATGGCGAATCAGCCGACGCTGCTCGCCAACGAACGCGACGTTTCCACGCGGGTCCAGGCGATGCAGGGTGCAACACCCGCCGCGATCGCCACGGCCTATGCCGAAGGGCTGGGCTATCTCGATTTCGTGAAGCAGCGCGGCGTGCCCGAGGCGAAGGCACGGGCGTGCCTGAATGACGCGGCCGAGCTCGAAGCGCTGACCAAATCGACCGAAAAGGCGAACACCGACTATAAGGTCGCCAGCACCCCGACCTTCGTGCTGAACGGTACGCCGGTCGTGCTCGGGCCCGGGGACGTCTGGCCGCAGATCGACTCGGTGCTCAAGCGCTCCGGCGGCTGAGCCGGGAACCCGGGGGACGAGGGGGCCTGACGCGTGCAAATCAAACGGCTGCGATTGTCGGGGTTCAAGAGCTTCGTCGACGCGGCTGACTTGCGGATCGAGCCGGGGCTGACTGGGATCGTCGGGCCCAACGGCTGCGGCAAATCCAATCTGCTCGAAGCGCTGCGCTGGACGATGGGGGAAACCTCGGCCAAGTCGATGCGTGGTGCCGGCATGGACGATGTCATCTTCGCGGGCACCGGCACCCGGCCCGCGCGCGATTTCGCCGAAGTTTCGATGCTGATCGAGGCGGCGGGGCAAGAAAGCGAAATCGTCCGCCGGATCGAACGCGGCGCGGGCTCGGCGTACCGGATCGACGGGCGCGACGTGCGCGCGAAGGATGTGGCGTTGCTGTTCGCCGATTCGGCGACCGGCGCGCATTCCCCCGCGTTGGTCAGCCAGGGGCGGATCGGCGCGATCATCTCCGCCAAACCGGCCGAACGCCGCGCGATGCTTGAGGAAGCCGCCGGGATCGCCGGGCTCCACGTCCGCCGCCGCGATGCCGAGCAGAAATTGCGCGCGACCGAAGTCAATCTCACCCGCCTCGACGAGCTTATTGCGGATCAGGATGCGCGCGCCAATGCGCTCCGGCGGCAAGCGCGGCAGGCCGAGCGCTATCGTGCGCTGTCCGATCAGATTCGCGTGGCGGAGGCGCGGTTGATCTTCGCGCGCTGGCGCGATGCGCAAGCCGCCGCCGATGCGGCCAAAGCGGACGCGGCGCTGTGCGAGACGCGCGTGAGCGCCGCCGCCGAGGCGCAACGCGCGGCGGCGGCGCATGCCTTGGCGGGGACCGAGGCGCTGGCGGCGGCGCGTGGGCACGCGCAGGCCTTGCGCGAAGCGGCGAGCGAGGCGGGGCATCGACTTGGCGGCTTACGCGCTGAGCAAGCAACGGCGGCACGGCGCGTGACCGAAGTGGCGGCGGCGCGCGTGCGGCTGGCCGAGGACCGCGCGCGCGAAGGGTCGCTCGCCAGCGATGCCGCCGAGGCGATTGCGCGGCTGGCGGAGGAGACCAAGGCGCTGGAGGCACGGCTGGCCGAAGCGGTCGCGCGCGTGCCCGACCTGGAGGCGCGGCTGAGTGCGGCCGAGCGCGCCGGGCGTGATGCCGAAGTTGGGCTGGCCCAAGCGCTTGGGCTCCAAGCGACCGAGGCGGCCGATGCGCGCGTGGCCGAGGCGGCGCTGGCGGCGGCGCGGGTGCGGGCGGAACGCAGCGCGCGCGATCTGGCGCGGGTGACGGCGGAGGTCGCGGCGCTGGGCGACGCGGCACCGTTGCTGGCCGGGCGCGCGGCAGCCGTAGCAGCGCGGGCGCGGGCCTTGCGCGAGATTGAGGATGCGCGCGCTGCGCTGACCCGCGCCGATGCGGACGAACGCGGCGCGATCGACCAGCGCGACCGCGCGCAAGCCGCGCGCGCGACCGCGCATGCCGATCTGTCGGCGCTCGACAGCGAAGCGGCGGCGTTGACCAAGGCGACGCGGCGCGAGGGTCGCGAACGGCTGCTCGATCAGCTCCGGCCCGATCCCGGCTATGAGCGCGCTTTGGCGGCGGCGCTGGGCGACGATCTTGAAGCTGGGCTCGATCCGGCGGGCGAGCGCTTTTGGGCGGGGGCGGATGTCGCGCCGGGCGATCCGGATGCGCCCGATGGGACGGTTGCGCTCGCGCGGCATGTCGCGGCACCCCCGGCGCTCGCGCGGCGGCTCGCGCAGATTTTCGTCGGCGACACGGATGAGGGTGTCGCACTCGCGGTCGGGCAACGGCTGGTGACGATGGCGGGCGTGCTGCGGCGCTGGGATGGCTATGTCGCCAAATCGGGCGGCGCGGCGGCGGCCGAGCGGCTCGAGCGGATCAACCGGCTGCGCGCGATCGAAGCGCTGCGGCCAGCGGCGGTCGCGGCGGTCACGGCGGCGGATGGTGAACTCGTCCGGATCGATACGGCGATCGCCGCCGCGCGCGCGGCGGCGCTGGCGGCGCGGCGGTCGCTGGAACAGGCCGAAGCTGCGGCACGCGACGCAGCGCGCTCCGAAGATCGCGCGACCGCCGCGATCGAGCGGATCGAGGCACAGCGCGCCGATCTTGCGGCACGCCACCAACGCACCGTCGCCGAACAGGACGAAGCCACGTCCGAAGTCGCACGCGCCGCGGCGGCGCAAGCGGCGCTTCCCGATGGCAGCGCGACGCGCACGCGGGTGCAGGCGCTGTCGGGCGAAGCCGATGCGCGGCGCACCGCAATCGCCACCGCGCGCGCCGAGCGGGTGGGCCTCGACCGCGACGTGGGTGCCGCGCGCGAGCGGCTGGCGGGGATGGCGGCGGAGGCGAAGGGCTGGCGCACCCGCGCGGGCGAGGCGGCGCGGCGCATCGCCGAGATGGACACGCGCGACGGCGATCTGGCGCGCGAGGCGGCGACGCTGGCGGGGCGGCCCGAGGCGCTGGCGGCGGAGATTGTCGGGCTCGAAGCATCGCATGCGACCGCGCGTGCCGCGGCCGACGCGGCGGCGGTGGCCGAGCGCGCCGCTGAGACCGCGCTGCGCCAGGCCGAGACGGTCGCCTCCGCCGCCGGCGAAGCGCTGGCGCAAGCACGCGAAGCGCGCGCCGGGGCGGCAGCGCGCGCGGAAAATCAGGAATTGCGTCGGGTCGAGATGAACCGCCTGTCGGGCGAGCGCTTCCAATGTCCCTCGATTTTGCTGCCCGAGCGCGTCGGTTTCGACGCGGTGCGGGTGCGCGAGCCGGGCGAGGAATCGGCGAATCACGATAAATTGCTGGTCGACCGCGAGCGGATCGGCCCGGTCAATCTCGTCGCCGAAACCGAACTCGCCGAACTTGAGGCGGCCAGCATCGGCAATGCCGCCGAGCGCGAGGAATTGGGGCTGGCGGTCAACCGGTTGCGCGGCGCGATCGGCACGCTCAACCGCGAGGGGCGGCAGCGGCTATTGGCGGCGTTCGAGGCGGTCGATGGGCATTTCCGGCGGCTGTTCACCACCTTGTTTAATGGCGGGCAAGCGCATCTTGAATTGATCGATTCGGACGATCCGCTCGAAGCAGGTCTCGAAATCATGGCACAGCCGCCGGGCAAGAAGCTCCAGTCGCTGACCCTGTTATCGGGCGGCGAACAGGCGCTGACTGCGGTCGCGCTCATTTTCGGGCTGTTCCTGACCAACCCCGCGCCGATTTGCGTGCTCGACGAAGTCGATGCGCCGCTCGACGATGCCAATATCGAACGTTTTTGCGGGTTACTCGACGCGATGACGCGCGAAACGCAGACGCGCTATCTGATCGTCACGCACAATGCGGTGACGATGAGCCGGATGCACCGCCTGTTCGGCGTGACGATGGTCGAGCAGGGGGTCAGCCGCCTGGTGTCGGTCGATCTCGGCGGCGCGGAAACGCTCCTCGCCGCCGAATAAGATATCAGCGGCAGCGCTTCTTCGCGGTGATCGTGCGATCGATCGCGCGGCCGCCAAGCGCGCCGCCGACGCCGCCTGCGACCGTACCGAGCAAGCCACCGCCAAGGGCATTACCGACCAGCGCACCACCGACGCCGCCCGCAACCAAACCGGTCGTTCCGCTCGAATGGCGGCACGAGCGATATTTGCGATTGTCATGGCTGTAATAGCGATGCTTTTTGGCTTCGGCCTTGTCCACCGGAAGCGACATCGAGACCGGAATTGCGAGCGAAACGGCGGCGAGCGTGAGGAAAATCTTGCGCATAATACGGTCCCTTATGATCCTTGTGGCTGCGTAACGTTCTCAGGCGGCAAAGAGTTGCATCGCCTCGAGCGATCAAAGGCTTGTGTCGCAACGGGTTAGAACATAAACGGAACGCATGGCCCAACTCGATGTCCAGCAGAAACTCGCGATTCTTGCCGATGCGGCGAAATATGATGCGTCGTGCGCGTCATCCGGCTCGGTCAAACGCACGTCGCGCGACGGCAAGGGGATCGGATCGACCGATCAGGGGATGGGAATTTGTCACGCTTATGCGCCCGACGGGCGGTGCATCAGCTTGCTCAAAATCCTGCTCACCAACAGCTGCATCTTCGACTGCCATTATTGCATCAACCGCAAAAGCTCGAACGTGCGGCGCGCGCGCTTCACCGCCGATGAAGTGGTGCGGCTGACGCTAAGCTTTTACCGGCGGAATTATATCGAGGGGCTGTTCCTGTCCTCGGGTATCATCGGCAGCTCCAATTACACGATGGAGCAAATGGTCGAGGTGGCGCGGTCGTTGCGCGAGGACCACCATTTTCGCGGGTACATCCACCTCAAGACGATCCCCGATGCCGATCCCGAACTGGTGCATCGCGCGGGGCTGTATGCCGATCGGCTGTCGATCAACGTGGAATTGCCGACGGTCTCGGGACTTAAGCGACTGGCACCCGAAAAGTCGGCGGAGCGGATCGAAGACGCGATGGCGGGGACAAAAGCGGCGATCCTCGATACGGCGGATGCCAAGAAGCGCTACAAATCCGCACCGCGCTTCGCCCCCGCCGGGCAATCGACACAAATGATCGTCGGGGCCGATGCCGCGACCGATGGCGAGATCGTGACCAAGGCCTCGGCGCTGTACGACCGGTTCGGGTTGCGGCGAGTCTATTATTCGGCGTTCAGCCCGATCCCCGATGCGAGCACGGTGCTGCCGCTGCAACGCCCGCCGTTGATGCGCGAGCATCGGCTGTATCAATCGGACTGGCTGATGCGCTTCTATCATTACACGCCGGGCGATGTGGTCGCAGCGGCAGATGCGACGACGGGGATGCTGCCGCTCGACATCGATCCCAAGCTTGCGTGGGCGCTGAAGTTTCGCGGGAGCTTTCCGGTCGATGTCAACCGCGCCCCGCGCGAGGCGCTGCTGCGGGTGCCAGGACTTGGCGTGAAGGCGGTGGGCGCGATCCTGACCGCGCGGCGCTGGCGGCGGTTACATCTGGCGGATGTCGCGCGGCTGACGGTGTCGGTGGCGAAGGTGCGGCCGTTCCTGATCACCGAGGATTGGCGGCCGGTCGCGCTGTCCGACCGCGCCGAGTTGCGCCCGGTGGTCACACCCAAAGCGGCGCAATTGGAGTTGTTTGCGGCTTGAGGAGGCAGGCGCGATGCATGTCGTAACGCTCGACGACTCCGATGATCTCGACGGCTGGCGCGTCGCCGCGCGCGCGCTAGCGATGGCCGGGGTAAATCCTGCTGACATCGTTTGGCAGGTGGGCGATCAGGCGACCGATCTGTTCGCGGGTGCGGCCGATCCGCTACCGACCAGCGGCACGCCGTTCGCGGTGCCGCGCGCGTTTCTCGATCTTGCGCGCTCGGTCGTGCTGCACCGCGACCCTGAGCGCTTCGCGCTGCTCTACACGTTGCTGGCGCGGCTGCGCGCGCAGCCCGGTGCCATCCAAGACCGGGCCGATCCGCTGGTGCGGCGGCTCGAGCATCTGGCGCAGGAAGTGCGACGCGATATCCACAAGATGCGCGCGTTTCTGCGCTTTCGCGAAGTGGCGGAGCCGGACGGCACGCCGCGCTTCGTCGCGTGGTTCGAGCCCGACCATCATATCCTGCGCTACAATGCGAAGTTCTTCATCGATCGCTTCGCCAGCATGCGCTGGTCGATCCTGACGCCCGATCGGTCGATTCACTGGGACGGCGCGACGCTCAGCGAAGGGCCGGGCGCGGTCAAAGGCGATGCCCCCGCTGGCGATCCGATTGAGGAGGTATGGAAGACCTATTACGCCTCGATCTTCAATCCGGCGCGGGTGAAGATCGGCGCGATGCTCAAGGAAATGCCGCGCAAATATTGGAAGAACATGCCTGAAACCGCGTTGGTGCCGGGGCTGATCGCGGCGGCGCAAGCACGCGAGAGCGGGATGATCGATACGGCGCGGCATGAGGTGGGCGGCAATGTCGCGGCGGCGTGGGCGTTGCTGCGCGACGAGGCGGCGGGGTGCGCGCGTTGCCCACTCCACAAGCCGGCGACGCAGACAGTGTTCGGCGAGGGGCCGGTCGATGCCGCGCTGATGTTCGTCGGTGAGCAGCCCGGCGATCAGGAGGATCTGGCCGGGCGACCCTTCGTCGGCCCGGCAGGTCAAATGTTCGACCGCGCGCTGGCGGCGGCGGGGATCGATCGGGCGGGGGTGTACCTCACCAACGCGGTGAAGCATTTCAAGTTCGAACAGCGCGGCCCCCGCCGCATCCACGCCAAGCCGGGGGTGGGCGAGATCGACGCGTGCCGCTGGTGGGTGGAGCAGGAACGCTTGCTGGTGCGGCCGAAGGTGACGGTGGCGCTCGGCGCGACCGCGGCGCGCAGTTTGCTCGGGCGGACGGTGACGATTGGCAAGGAGCGCGGGCGCGCGCTCCCGCTATCCGACGGGAGTGAGGCATGGATTACCGTGCATCCGAGCTATTTGCTGCGGATCGAGGACAAGGGCACGGTCGCCGAGGCGTTTGAGCACTTCGTCGCGGATTTGCGCGCGGCAAATCAGCGGATCGCCGCCCTCTGATAACACTTGTAGCGATCGCTACAACGCTGTAGGTCACCCGTAGCACTCGCTACGGAGATTGGACATGACGACCTTTACCGCTCGCCAAATCGCGATCCTGATCGTCTTTGGGGCCTTGCTCTGGTTCGGGGCGGCGCTGCTGATCCGCGCGCTCGAACCATTAGGTGCGCTGCGCGGATCGGGGGTGGCGCTCTTTTATGCGGCGCTGATTCCTGGCACCTACCCCTTCATCCTGCTTGCCCGCAAAATCGGACGATTGCAGCCCGGCCAGACGCTGATCGCCGTGGTCATCGCGACGACGACCGCTTCGTTCCTCGATGGCACGGCGCTGATGGTCTATCCGGCGCTCTACGGCGCCGATCGCGGGGGTGCTGGAGCAGCGATCCTGTGGGGCGTCGGGGTCGGGCTGGCGCTCGCGCTCGTAATGGACCGGCCGAAGCGGGGGAACGGTAGGTAGACTTGCGCACCACCAACCGTTCGCCCTGAGCCTGTCCAAGGGCTGCTCACCACTCGCACGGCATACTTTTGTTGCACGCTGCCTTTAGACAGGCTCAGGGTGAACGGTAGAGACTGTGCGACCTTGAGCGGCCAGTGCCCTACAACGCCGCCCGCGCCACATCCTCGAGCCCGATGCTTTTCAACAGCACCATGCCCTCGACCGTCACGAGCAAGCGCGCGGCGTCGCGCGCGCGGTCCGCACTGTCGAGCTGCGCCGCGCCCCAGGCGAGGAAGCCGCGACCGATCCGCCCGCCAATCTCGCGGTACAGCGCATCGCCGTGTCCGGCCCGCGCCGCCATTTCCAGCCATAACCGCATAAACGGCCACAGCGCATCATCGAGCACGATCGGCCCAAGCCGCGCACGCAAAGCGTCGAACGGCAGCGGCGTCGCCGCAGTGTTCGCGCCGAGCAGCAGCACCATCCGCGTGGCGACACGTTCGAGCGTGGCCGCCATGATCTCGGCCTTGTCCTTGAAATGGTAAAGCAACATCCGGTCGCTCAGGCCCGCCGCCGCGGCGAGCGGGCGCAAGCTCGATCCGGCAAGGCCGTGCGCGAGCACATGATCAGCGAGCTTGTCTAACAGCTCGGCGCGCCGGGTATCGGATGTAACCACTGCGCCCCCGGAATGGCCTGCTTCGCCTGACGCGGCTCGCGTCAAAAAGGTGGGGAGTTTCTGTTGCTCGGTACTCCCCGGACCGCCGGTGTCTGCTTCTGTTGCCCGGTGCAGCCCGAACCGCGTTCTTTTGGGGTAACCTAGGCCGTTAGGCCTTTAGTTACGCCGCAATCGCGAGTGCTTCGTTATCGTTAGCACTTGTGGTTTTGAGCCTTTTACAGGTTACTCAGCCCGGGAAAAAACGGCGCTTTTCAATACACGTCGATCCTGGTTCGACCCCGTCAGAGCCCCTCTCGGGAGAGGGGTTTTGGTGGAGTCGCCGGGTACTGCCCCCGGGTCCGCTGCATCTATTGTACGCCGCACTTTATCGCCATAGCCGGACGGATCCGGCGAAACTGATATAGGCGCGCGGCGCGAAATTGCAAAGGCTGCCTTCCACTCGCCACAAATTGCGTGCATTGGGTATAGTATCATGCTGACGCAACGTTCCCGCTACGCCCTTCGTGCAATGCTGTTTTTGGCCGAGGCCCCCGCGGGTGGCCCCCCGATCCCGATGAATCGGATCGCCGCCGAGGCCAACGTCCCGCGCAAGTTCCTCGAGCTGATCCTGGCCGATCTGCGCGAGGCGGGTTTCCTGCACAGTCACCGCGGCAAGATGGGCGGCTATTGCCTGTCGCGCCCGACGCATTTGATTTCGCTCGGCGAGATCATCCGCGTCATCGAAGGGCCGCTTGCGCTGGTCCCGTGCGTCAGCCGCACCGCGTATCGCAGTTGCAAGGATTGCAAGGACGAAGCGACGTGCGCGATCCGCCACGCAATGCTGCGCGTACGCGACGAGACCGCGCGGATTCTCGACGGCACCAGCCTGGCCGATGCGGCGGCCGAGGAATTGGTCGCGGCTTAAATTCCCTCTCCCTCTGGGAGCGGCAGGGAGGAGCGAAGCGACGGAAGGGTGAGGGCGACGATGGTTCGCCAATCACCCTCATCCGGCCCTGCGGGCCACCTTCTCCCAGTAGGAGAAGGAATTAGCGCTTCTTCAATTCGTCCCTGATTTCGCGCAGCAGCGTCACATCCGCCGGTTCGACCGGCTCTGCGACCACTTCCGGCGCTGGCGGCATCATCCGGTTCACCGCGCGCACGAGAAGGAAAATGATGAACGCGATGATCACAAAATTGACCGCCGCCGTCACGAACGCGCCATAGCCCAGCAACGGCATGCCAGCCTTTTTGAGCGCGGCATAATCGGACGATCCGGCGAGCGCGGCGGGCACCGTGCCCAGCACCACGAAATAGCTCGAAAAATCGAGTCCACCGAAAATTTTGCCGATCACCGGCATGATGACATCATCTGTCAGTGAGGTGATGATCTTGCCGAACGCCGCGCCGATGATCACCGCGACCGCGAGATCGAGCACGTTGCCGCGCGCGATGAAGGTCTTGAACTCCTTGAACATGACGTGTGCCCTCCCGATTTCGCTTCGTGTCGCCACCCTACGCAGGTATCAAGGCGGCACAAGTTCTGGAGGGACACGTCAATGAAGTATCGCACCCTGTTCGCACTCACCGCCAGCGTTACGCTGGCAGGCTGCGGCCTCAACAGCGTGCCGACGGCGGAAGAGAACGCCAAGGCGAAATGGGCCGATGTCGAGAATTACTATCAGCGCCGCGCCGATCTGATCCCCAATCTGGTCGCGACGGTGAAGGCGGCCGGCGCGCAGGAAAAGGCGATCCTGGTCGAGGTGACGCAGGCCCGCGCATCGGCCAGTCAGGTCAAAATATCGGGCGCGGACCTCAACGATCCGGCCAAGGTGCAGGCCTATGAGCGGGCGCAGAACGGCGTGACACTGTCGCTGCAGCGCTTTCAGGAGGCTTACCCCGAGCTGAAATCGCAAGGCAATTACGCCACGCTGATGTCCCAGCTTGAGGGTAGCGAGAACCGCATTTCGACCGCGCGGCACGATTATAACGACGCGGTGCAATCGTATAACACGACGATCCGCACCTTTCCCGATGCGATCGGCGCCAAGGTGTTTTACGGTGCCAAGCCGCTGGTGCCGTTCAAGGCGACCACGCCGGGGGCGGAAGCCGCGCCATCCGTCGCGAACGCATTCGGCAACACCAACTGAACGATCCGGGCCGGAGGCCCATTTTTATGCGCCTGATTCAGGCTATTCTCGCGGCGTGCGCTGCGCTGCTGCTGGGGCTGTCCCCGGCAGCGGCGCAGACCTATCCGAAATTTACCGGTTTGGTCGTCGATGCCGCCAACGTCCTGCCCGCCGCAACCAAGGCGGATCTTAACGCAAAGCTGCAGGCCTTGCAGCGCGATACCAAACGACAATTGGTGGTGGCGACGATCCCCGATCTGCAGGGGCGGGAGCTGGTCGAATATGGCGTTGGCCTGGGTCGCGCGTGGGGCGTGGGGCTGAAGGACGTCGATAATGGCGCGATCCTGTTCATCGCGCCGAACGAACCCGCGGGCCGTCGCGGGCCGCGACTCGAGGTCGGACGCGGGCTCGAACCGTTCCTGACCGATGCCTTCTCCAGCGTGATGATCCGCGGCGTGATGCTGCCCAAGCTCAGACAGTCGAACGATATTCCCGGCGCACTGGAAGCGGGGACGGACGCGATCATCGCGCAGCTTCGCGCGTCGCCCGAGGAGCAGAAGGCGCGGCTCGATGCGGCGGCGGCAGAATTCGATCGCACCCACCGTACGGCGCGATCGGGCGGCGGCGGGATCCCGGTCGGGTTGATCATTTTCGGTTTCATCGCGGCGTTTGTGTTGCTGTCGTTCGGGCGGCGCGCGGGCGGCCAAAAATATGCCGCGCGCG
Source organism: Sphingomonas psychrolutea (assembly GCF_014636175.1). Classification (GTDB taxonomy): domain Bacteria; phylum Pseudomonadota; class Alphaproteobacteria; order Sphingomonadales; family Sphingomonadaceae; genus Sphingomonas; species Sphingomonas psychrolutea. Next base: position 16,801 of record NZ_BMDW01000027.1, read on the forward strand.
GTGGTGACGGCGGTTTGATGCCGATCATCCTGTGGGGCATCGCCAATGAAATCGGTAATCAGGCGTCGCGCGGAAGCTGGGGCGGCGGCGGCTCGGGCTTTGGCGGCGGCGGTTCCGGCGGCGGCAGCGATTCGGGCGGCTGGGGCGGCAGCGATTTCAGCGGCGGCGGCGGCGGCGATTTCGGTGGCGGCGGCGCGTCGGGGGATTGGTGATGGCACAGTTCGTTCTCACCCCAGCCGACCGTGATCGTGTGACCGAGGCCGTCGCCGCGGCCGAACGCGGCACCGATGGCGAGATCGTCACGATCGTGGCGGGCAGTTCCGATCGCTATCAGGATGTCCCGCTGCATTATGCGGTGCTGGCGATGCTGTTGGCGGCGGCGCTCGCGACGATCGATGTGGATTGGCTCAGCTGGGGCGGCAGCGCGTGGGAGGCGGTCGATGCGGGGCGCATCCTGCTCGGCCTCGTCATCGTACAAGCCGTGCTGTTCCTGGCGGTGCGCTATGCGGTTGCGTGGACGCCGCTCAAAATGGCGCTGACGCCGCGCGCGACCAAGCGGCGGCGCGTGCGGCGGCGCGCTGTGCAATTTTTCAAGGTGGGCGCCGAACGCCGCACCCAAGCGCGCGTCGGCATCCTGCTCTATCTATCGACCGACGAGCATATGGCCGAGCTGATCGCCGACGAAGCGATCGTGCGCGCGGTGCCGGCCGAGCGCTGGGGCGAGGCGATGGCGGCCTTGGTCGGGGCTGTGCGCGACGGGCGATCGGGCGATGGAATGGTCGCGGCGGTCACCGCGATCGGCGCGATTCTGAGCGAGAGCTTCCCCAAGACGACCGACGATGTCAACGAACTGCCCGACCGGGTGATCGAGCTTTGAGCGCCGAGACCGTCTGGGAAGGCAAATATATCAAGGTGCTGCAGGACGGCACGTGGGAATATGTGGCGCGCGCGCGCGGGATTCAGGCGGCGGTGATTCTCGCGGTCGAGGACGGGCATGTCCTGCTGGTCGAGCAATATCGCGTGCCGCTCGGGCGGCGCTGTCTGGAGTTACCGGCCGGATTGGTCGGCGACGAGGATGCCGGCGAGAGCGTCGTGGCGTCGGCCGCGCGCGAGCTGGAGGAGGAAACCGGCTATCGCGCGCGCGCGATCACACCGCTTGGCTTTTTCCATTCCTCGCCGGGGATGGTGTCCGAAGGGTTCACGCTGGTGCGCGCGACCGGGCTCGAGCGCGTCGGGCCGGGTGGCGGGGATGCGGGCGAGGACATCACGGTGTTGCGCGTGCCGGTGGCGGGGATTGCGGATTTGGTCGCCGCCAAACGTGCCGAGGGCGTGGCGATCGACGTGAAGGTGCTGCTGCTGCTCGGCGCGGGGATGCTGGCGGGCTAGCGTTCTTCGTCACCCCGGCCTTGTGCCGGGGTCCACCCATCCGTCGGCACTGTGCTGCGTGAGATGCGAGCGCGGTGCCGCTTGCACCGTGGACCCCGGCACAAGGCCGGGGTGACGGAAGAAAAATCCTACCGGAAATTATCCGCGTAAGACTGCAGTTTCAGCGTCCGCTCCGGCGCCGCAACCACGGTGAACGCCAGCCCCTGCCGCTCGGCATAAGCGATTGCGGCCGCTTGCGTCGGGAAAGTGAGGCGGACCTGATCGTTGGTGTCGCCTGATCCCGCCCAGCCGGTCAGCGGATCGGGGCGCTTGGCCTCGGCGGGTGCGAATTCGAGCACCCAGATGCTGGTGCGGGCACGGCCCGACGACATGGAATTTTTCGGGCGTTGATAGATTCGGGCGGTCGACATGGTTGCTCCCTTATCGCGCTTTTCCCGCCCGCGCATCCGCGTTTTTTGTGCGCAGCGTTGCAGGCGCGGCGGCGGGGTCGTCGGGCCAGGGGTGGCGCGGATAGCGACCGCGCATTTCGCGTGCCACGTCGGCCCAACTGCCCGCCCAAAAGCCCGGCAAATCGCGCGTCGTCTGGATCGGGCGACCGGCGGGCGAGGTGAGGCTGAGCACCAATGGCACGCGCCCGCCCGCGACCATCGGGTGGGTGGCGAGGCCGAACAGCGCTTGCGGGCGGAGCTCGACGCGCGGGCCGCCCTCGGCCGCATAATCGATTGCGTGCGTCGATCCGGCGGGGCTGGTGAAATGCGTCGGCGCGAGGCGGTCGATCGTGCGCAGCGCGTCCCAATCGATCAAACCGCGCAAGGCCTCGGTGAGCGTGCCCGGGTCGACCGCGTCGAGGCGGCGCTTGTTCGCGAGCAGCGGGGCGAGCCAGTCCTCGGCACTTTCGAGCAGCGTCGCATCGTCGAGCGCAAGCTCGGCGCCGCCATGCGCGGCGGCAAAGGCGGCGCGGTGGCGCAGCGCGAGCGCGGCGTCGCTCCACGGCAAACGCGCGAGGCCATGGCTGCGAACGCCTTCCAGCAAGGCAGTGGCGATCGCTTCCGGGTCGGCGTTGGCGTCCGGCCCGCTCGACAGGCGCAGCGCGCCGAGGCGACGTTCGCGTAACGCCTGGACGCCGCCGTTCGCCGGATCGAAGCTCACACTGCGGTGCGTCGCGATCCGCTCGCCGAACAATGCCTCGATCGTGGCGAGGTCGATCGCGGCGGCGGAGAGGATCCGCGCGCTCGCGGCCATGCCCTGCGTTTCGGCAACCGCGAGCCATTCCTCGCGCGCGAGGCTTGAAGTGGCATCAAGCTTGAACCCGCGCCCGCCGACCGAGGCCCAGGCCTCGCCCGATGCATCACGGCGACGCGCGATGCGGTCGGGAAAGGCGAGGGCGATGGCCAAACCTTCTCCCCTCCCTGAAAGGGAGGGGCTGGGGGTGGGTTGGTGTGAGGAGAGTGCGGCGCTCCCCCGGGAGCGACCCACCCCCAACCCCTCCCTTCCAGGGAGGGGAGAAAGAAGCGACGCCCACCGCTTCGCCAGCTTCCGCCCCGCCTCGGCACGCTGCCCTCGCTCGCTGTGCCATCGCCGCCGCCGCGTCTCCAAATCCACGTCATTCCCGCCGAGCCCGCGCTCGCCGAGCAACACCGCAACCTCCGCCGCGACCGCACCCAGCCCGCGTTCGCCGCTGCGCACCAGCATATGCCCAAGCCGCGGGCTGAGCGGCAGGCGTGCAATCGCGTGGCCGTGCGCGGTCGGGCGGCCATCGCCGTCGAGCGCTTCCAGCGCCAGCAACCGCGCGCGCGCCTCCTGCACCGCCGCTTCGGACGGCGGATCGAGCCAGCGCAGGCTGCGCGGGTCGGTAACGCCCCAGAGCGCGCAATCGAGCGTCAGCGCCGACAGATCGGCCTCGAGGATTTCGGGCGGGTCGAAGCGCGGCAGCCCCGCCGTCGCCGCTTCCTCCCACAACCGATAGGCGACGCCCGGCATTTGCCGCGCGGCGCGACCGGCGCGTTGCGTGACGGCGGCCTGGCTCGCGCGTTCGGTGACGAGCCGGGTCATCCCCGCCGCACGATCATAACGCGGGCGGCGCGCGAGGCCGGAATCGACCACCACCGAGATGCCGTCGAGCGTCAGGCTGGTTTCGGCGATGCTCGTCGCGAGCACGATCTTGCGACGGCCCTCGGGATCGGGCGCGATCGCGGCGCGCTGTGCGGCGGGATCGAGGCTACCGTGGAGCCGGTGCAGCACAATGCCGCTACCGAGCCCGTCGAGCCGCTCGGCGGTCCGCTCGATCTCCGCGACCCCGGGCAGGAACGCAAGCACACCGCCCGTTTCCTCGCGCAAAGCGAGCCGAATCGCGACGGCGACCGAATCCTCGATCCGCGCTTCGGCGGCGCGGCCGATATGGCGCAGTGTCAGCGGGTGCATCCGCCCCGCGCTTTCGATGGCCGGTGCGTCGCCCATCAGGACGGAAAAGCGCGCGCCGTCGAGCGTCGCCGACATCGCCACCAGCCGGAGATCTGGCCTGAGCGCGCCTTGCGCATCGAGCGCGAGCGCGAGGCCGAAATCGCTGTCGAGGCTGCGTTCATGCACTTCGTCGAACAGCACGGCGGACACGCCGGTGAGTTCGGGGTCGGCCTGAATCCGCGCGACGAAAATCCCCTCGGTCACCACCGTCACGCGCGTTGCGGCCGAGCGCTTCGAATCCATCCGGGTCGCATAGCCGAAGGTGTGGCCGACGCCCTCGCCCGCATTGGCCGCCATGCGTTCGGCGGCGGCGCGCGCGGCAAGGCGGCGCGGCGAGAGCAACAGGATTTCGCCGCTGCACCACGGCTCGGTGAGGAGCGCGGGTGCCACCGCAGTCGTCTTGCCCGCGCCCGGCGGCGCGACCAGCACGGCGTTCGCGCAGTCTTGCAGCGACGCGAGCAGATCGGGCATGACGGCATGGATCGGCAGCGCGGTTTGCCCGCGGGGGGATCGCTCGGGTTCGGCTGACAGATTTGTCATGCCCGGGGTCCTAGTATCTCACGGGGGGCTGATGCTAGCGTCTTCCTTTATTTGACGAAAGCGAGTGCATTGGCCGGACATAGCCACAGTCATCACGGGCACGACCATGGGCACGATCACGGGCATGGCCATAGCCATAGCCACGGGCATGGCCACGCCCATGCGCCGCCCGCCGGGCACGACCGCGCGTTTGCGATCGGCATCGGGCTCAACCTCGCGTTTGTCGGGGCGGAGGTGGTGTTCGGGCTGATCGCGGGGTCGGTCGCGTTGCTCGCCGATGCCGGGCATAATCTGTCCGACGTGCTCGGGCTGTGCGCGGCCTGGGCGGCGATTGCGCTGGGCAAGCGCGCTGCGTCGAAGCGTTTTACCTATGGCTTGAAGGGATCGACGATCCTCGCCGCGTTGCTCAACGCGTTGCTGTTGCTGGTGGCGCTCGGCGCGATCGTGCTGGAGGCGGTGCAGCGCTTCGCTTCGCCTGCACCGATTGACGGGCCGATGGTGGCGTGGGTCGCGGGTGCCGGGATCCTGGTCAACGGCGCGACCGCGCTGCTGTTCATGCGCGACCGCAAAAACGACATCAACATTCGCGGCGCCTATCTCCACATGCTGAGCGACGCGATAGTTTCGGCCGGCGTGGTCGTGGCGGGCCTGGTGATCTGGTGGACGGGCGCGGTGTGGATCGATCCGCTGGTGAGCATCATCATCGCGGTGCTGATCTTCCTGCAGACCTGGGGCTTGCTCAAGGAATCGATCGAAATGGCGCTGTCGGCGGTGCCGCGCGGGATCGATTCGGACAAAGTGTGGAGCGAATTGCGCACGCTGCCCGGCGTGGCGCGCGTCCATCACGTCCATATCTGGCCGATGAGCACGACCGAGACGGTGCTGACCGCGCATCTGGTGATGCCGGGCGGGCATCCCGGCGATGCGTTTCTTGATCATGCCCGTGGGATGTTGAAGGAGCGTTTCGGGATCGGCCATGCCACGTTGCAGGTGGAACTGGCGGGCGGGGAGACGCCTGCGGCGAAGGTCGGCTGCTAGTACGCCCGCGCCACCGCGAATTCGACCGCCTCGACCATCACTTCCTTCGCCTTGCTGTTGGCAAAGATGCCCAGCGCATCGATCGCGCGCTGGCCATAATGCCGGGCGCGGGCGAGCGTGTCGTCGACCGCGCGAGTCGAGCGGACGAGCTCGATCGCGCGCGCGAAATCCTCGTCGCGGTTGCGGTGCCCCTCGATGGCGGCCTTCCAGAAGGTGCGATCCTCGGCCGAGCCGCGCGCATAGGCCAGGATCACCGGCAGCGTCGCTTTGCCTTCGCGGAAATCGTCGCCGGCATCCTTGCCCATCGTGTCGGCGTCGGACACGTAGTCGATCGCGTCGTCGACCAATTGGAAGGCAATGCCGAGGTTGCGGCCATAGGCATCAAGCGCAAGCTCTTCCGCTTCGGGCCGTTCGGCCACCACCGCCGCGACGCGGCAGGCGGCGGCGAACAACGCTGCGGTCTTCGCGCCGATAATGTCGAGATAGCGTTCCTCGGGCGTGTCCACCCGGCGTGCGGCGGTCAGCTGATTGACCTCGCCCTCGGCGATGATCGCGCTGGCGCCCGACAGGATGCCGAGCACTTTCAGCGATCCGTCCTCGACCATCAGCTCGAACGAGCGGCTGAACAGGAAATCGCCGACCAGCACGCTCGCCGGATTACCCCAGATCAGATTGGCGGTGCGTTTGCCGCGGCGCAGGTCCGATCCATCGACGACATCGTCATGGAGCAAGGTGGCGGTGTGGATAAATTCGACCGCCGCGGCGAGCCGGTGGTGGCGCGTGCCCATATACCCAAGCAGCCGCGCGCTCGCGAGCGTCAGCATCGGGCGCATCCGCTTGCCGCCGCCCGCGATCAAATGCCCGGCGAGTTCAGGGATCAGCGGGATCTGCGATTGCATCCGCGACAGGATGACCGCGTTGACCATGTTCATGTCGCCCGTGACCAGCGCGACCATCGGATCGAGCGAGGCGGCGGGGCGGCCCGGATCGCGGTGCGGGTCAAGGCGGTGGATCGTGGCGGTCATCGTAGCCGGGATGTGGCGTTGCCGCTGCCCAAAGGCAAGCCTTTCCCGACTTGCGCAGGCGCGCGGCGGCACGCAAAAGGACGATCCCGGACGATATTCGGGATGGGGAGTGCGCGGTGATCGACGAAACGCTGAACGGATACCGCCAAAGCATCGACAATATCGATGCTGCCTTGGTGTGCATGCTGGCCGAACGCTTCAAGGTCACGCAGGCGGTTGGGCGCTATAAGGCGACCGCCGGGCTGCCCCCGGCCGATCCAGGGCGCGAGGAAGCGCAGATCACGCGGCTCCGCGGTCTGGCGCGCGATGCCAATCTCGATCCCGATTTTAGCGAGAAATTCTTGCGCTTCATCATCGACGAAGTGATCCGGCATCATGAACGGGTGCGGGACGGGGGGTAGGCGGCGGACACTGCGGGGCTAAACCCCACACGATCAAACCGCAGGCGTTGGACGTTGGCGCGCGATGGCGGCGACTCGCTCGAAAATCTGCCGCACGGTTGTGGCAGATGCTGCTTCGAACGCGCCAGCCATGACCTCCGCCGGGGACCACGCCATTGACGGCATTTCGTCATCGAGCATGCTCCATTCGGGAAACATCCGCGTCTCAACCGTATCGGACAGCAACAATCGAACCTCGGAATGGCGATCGTCGCGCAGGATGCGGGCGTAGAGCGCATCGATTGCCGGGGCCGCGCCTTCGATCAGTTGAAGATACAGATCGTGGCGGCAAATCAGCGCGCCGGTAATGGCGTCCCGCGCATTGTTACGCCGCGCACCCACCAGGATCCCGGCAAGCATCGCGCGATCGAACCCGAACGGTTGCGAGCGATAGATCACCTGTTTCACGGCACGAACTCCTGTCAGGGTCGGGAGAACAGGCTACGCGATCCACGGCGGCGCGGATCGCGGCGTCGGACGCACGCGATGGTGTTCCGAAATTTCAACGAAAAAGGGGCCCGCGTTGCCGCGAGCCCCTTATCCTCTCCCGAAACTTCGTCCGGTTTAGTCGCGATCGCCCGTCAGGAAGGCTGGCGCGAATTCAGGCGCTGGGCCGTTGTCGTCACCACCGGCTGCACGCTCGGGGCGCGGAGCGCGCTCACCGCCGCCATCACGACGGGGCCCGCGGCCACCGTCGCCGTCACGACGCGGACCACGGTCACCGCCGCCGCCGCCACCCCGGTCATTTCTGGGACCGCGATCACCGCCGCCGGGACCACGACCGCCGTCGCCATCACGGCGCGGGCCACGATCCGGGCGATCGCCGCGCGGACGCTCTTCGCGTGCCGGGCGGGTGTCTTCCAGCTCGGCACCGGTCTCCTGATCGACGACGCGCATCGACAGACGAACCTTGCCGCGCGGGTCGATCTCGAGGACCTTGACCTTGACTTCCTGGCCCTCGGAAAGAACGTCCGAGACCTTCTCGACGCGCTCGTTCTTGATTTCGGACACATGGACGAGGCCGTCCTTGCCGCCCATGAAGTTCACGAACGCCCCGAAATCGACGAGGTTGACGACCTTGCCGTCATAGACCTTGCCGACTTCGGCTTCCTCGACGATGCCCTTGATCCACTTGATCGCGGCTTCGATCTGCGACGTGTCGGACGACGACACCTTGATCACGCCCTCGTCGTCGATGTCGACCTTGGCGCCGGTCGTCGCGACGATCTCGCGGATGACCTTACCGCCCGTGCCGATCACGTCCCGGATCTTGGTCTTGTCGATCGTGAAGGTCTCGATGCGCGGTGCGTGCGCCGAGAGTTCCTCACGCGTGTGGTCGAGCGCCTTGGCCATTTCGCCCAGGATGTGCGCACGGCCTTCCTTGGCCTGTGCGAGCGCAACGCGCATGATCTCGTCGGTGATGCCGGCGATCTTGATGTCCATCTGCATCGTGGTGATGCCCTCGGACGTGCCCGCGACCTTGAAATCCATGTCGCCGAGGTGATCTTCGTCGCCCAGGATGTCGCTGAGAACCGCGAAATCCTTGCCCTCGAGGATCAGGCCCATCGCGATGCCCGACACCGGGCGCTTCAACGGCACACCAGCATCCATCATCGACAGCGAACCGCCGCACACCGTCGCCATTGACGACGAGCCGTTCGACTCGGTGATGTCCGACAGAACGCGGATCGTGTACGGGAACTCGTCCTTCGACGGCAGCACCGGGTGCAGCGCGCGCCAGGCGAGCTTGCCGTGGCCGACTTCACGACGGCCCGGCGCGCCGAAGCGGCCGACTTCACCGACCGAATAGGGCGGGAAGTTATAGTGCAGCATGAAGTTTTCGTAGGACAGGCCGGTCAGCCCGTCGATCATCTGCTCGGCATCCTTGGTGCCGAGCGTGGTGGTGCAGATCGCCTGCGTTTCACCGCGGGTGAACAGCGCCGAACCGTGCGCGCGCGGCAGGAAGTGCACCATCGCCTCGATCGGACGGATCTGCGTGGTGGTGCGGCCGTCGATGCGCTGGCCGTCCTTGAGAATGGCACCGCGAACGATCTCGGCCTCAAGCTTCTTCATCAGCTTGCCGGCAGCCATCTGGTCCTGCGGGGCAGCATCGGCGAACGCTGCCTTGCCCTTGGCGCGGGTTTCGTTGAGCAGGTTCGAGCGCTTGGACTTGTCGGTCACCTTATAGGCAGCCGCAATGTCCTTGCCGATCAGCTTCTTGAGCTTGTCCTTGGCCGCGGTCAGATCGGCCTGTGCGGCCATTTCCCACGGATCCTTGGCAGCTTGCTCGGCGAGATCGATGACGAGGTTGCAGACTTCACGGCACGCCTTGTGCGCGAACTGCACCGCGCCGAGCATGACCTCTTCCGAAAGCTCCTTGGCTTCGGATTCGACCATCATCACCGCGTCACCAGTAGCGGCGACGACGAGATCGAGCTCGCCGGCCTTGATCTGCTCGATCGTCGGGTTGAGGATGTACTCACCGTCGATATAGCCGACGCGCGCCGCGCCGATCGGGCCCATGAACGGCACGCCCGAGATGGTCAGCGCAGCCGATGCAGCGACCATCGCCAGCATGTCGGGCTCATTCTCGCCGTCATACGACAGGACCTGACAGATCACGTTGATTTCGTTGTAAAACCCTTCCGGGAACAACGGGCGGATCGGGCGGTCGATCAGGCGGCTGGTCAGCGTTTCCTTTTCGGTCGCGCCGCGCTCACGCTTGAAGAAGCCACCGGGGATACGGCCGGCCGCCGAATATTTTTCCTGATAGTGAACGGTCAGCGGGAAGAAATCCTGGCCTTCCTTCACCGACTTGGCGGCGGTTACGGCGCACAGCACCACGGTTTCGCCCAAAGTCGCCATCACGGCGCCGTCAGCCTGGCGCGCAACGCGGCCGGTCTCGAGGGTCAGGGTCTTGCCACCCCATTGGGTGGTTACGGTCTTGGTATCGAACATTGTATTTCCTTCAACGCCGGTCGCCCTATGCGATCCGGGGCCTTTGAGTGAGCCTTGAGTGGCTCATGGGATTTGGCCGAATTGCCTTATCCCCTTCCGTCACCCCGGACTTGTTCCGGGGTCCACTTCACCGCTTGGCCAAGCCCTGCGGTGGATCCCGGCACAAGGCCGGGATGACAAAAGGGGCGACCCGCAGGCCGCCCCTCCTGAATTACTTGCGAAGCCCGAGCTTCGCGATGAGACCGGTGTAGCGTGCGCCGTCCTTGTGGCGGAGATAGTCGAGCAGCGAACGCCGCTTGTTGACCATCATCAGCAGACCGCGGCGCGAGTGATTGTCTTTCTTGTGGCCCTTGAAATGCTCGGTCAGGTTGCGAATGCGCTCGGTGAGGATCGCGACCTGGACTTCGGGGCTGCCGGTGTCGCCTTCGACGCGGCCATGTTCCTTGACGAGCGCGGTCTTGCGCTCTGCAGTGATCGTCATGTGTTTTCCTTCGACATCGTTTACAGGTTGAAACCGCGAACGACACGGACCTCGCGGTCCAGAACCTCGACCAGAGCGATCGGAACATCGTCCGAAAGCGCGAAGTAGGGGCCATCGTCTGCGGCAATCCCGATCAACACCCGCCCCTGTCGGAGCAGCCCTGCCTGATCGGGGGAGAGGGGTAGAGCCGGGATGTCGTCCAGCCCCGCCCTCAACGGCAGGAGTTTGTCTTCAAGCGTGCGCGCCTTACCCAATTCGGCCAGTTTGTCCAGCGATATCGCTTGGGACAGGTCGAACGGCCCGGCTTTGGTGCGGCGCAGATAGGTAACATGGCCGACCGTCCCGAGCGCGATCGCAATGTCGCGCGCTAGGGCGCGGATGTAGGTGCCCTTGGAGACATGCGCGGTGAGGGTGACGCTATCCAACGCTTCGTCACCCCGGGCTTGACCCGGGGCCCATCCCTCCACTTGCGGCGTCGTTGCTTGTTGCACGATGGGCCTCGGCTCAAGGCCGGGGTGACGAAGAGCGAGAGCATGGACCACAACGAAGCGCCCCGCCAGCACCACATCTTCCCCCGCCCGCGCCAGATCATACGCCCGCGCGCCATCCACCTTCAGCGCGGAGTAAGCCGGCGGCACTTGCTCGATCGGCCCGGTAAACCGCCCCAGCACCGCCTCCACCTGCGCGAACGTTGGCCGCACGTCACTCTCGGCAATCACCTTGCCCTCAAGATCGAGCGTGTCGGTCTGCACCCCAAAACCGATCGTGAAGTCATACACCTTGTCGCTGTCGAGCATCCGCCCAGCGAGCTTGGTCGCCTCGCCCAGCGCGATCGGCAACACGCCCGTCGCCAGCGGATCGAGCGTGCCGCCATGCCCAACCTTGATCCCGCGCTTGCTGACATCGAACCCGGCATCGCGCAGCGCGCGCTTCACCGCCGACACGCCTTGCGTCGAGCCGAGCCCGAGCGGCTTGTCGAGGATCAGCCAGCCATGCACGCCGCTCACAATCCGCCGAGTTGCGCGATGCCGAGGAAGCCCTGGAACACCGCATTGGCAATCGGCCCGATGAACCGCCGGACGATATCGAGTTGCGGGCTGATCATCGGCAGCACGAACAGCAGGATCAGCAGCAGCGGAAAGCCGAACCGTGCGAGCTTGGCATAGTGCGCGGCCGCGGCGCGCGGCAACAGACCCTGGACGACGTGTCCGCCATCGAACGGCGGCAAGGGGATCAAATTGAAGACGCCGAGGAACACATTGACCTGCAGGAAGCTGACGAGCGAGAGAAACGCGAAACCCGACACGGTGTAGAGCGCGCTGGCGGGCGGCACTGCACCGGAAAAGAACCCCGCGAGCGTCAGCGCCGTCAGCATCGCCAGCACGAAATTCGTCCCCGGCCCGGCCAGCGCGACGAAGATCATGTCGCGGCGGGGCTCCCGCAGATTGCGATAATCAACCGGCACGGGCTTGGCCCAGCCAAAGATCGGTGCGTGCGCAATCGCCAGCACCATCGGCAGCACGACCGTGCCGACCGGATCGACATGGCGAATCGGGTTGAGCGTCAGCCGCCCCATCCGGGCGGCGGTATGATCGCCGAACAGCCGCGCGACATAGCCGTGCGCGACTTCGTGAAACACGATCGCGATGACGAGGGGGATGAGCCACACCGCGATGGTGTAGGGCAGGGGAAGGTCGGTCATGGGTTCCGTTCAGTTCAGCTTGCTTGAGCCAGCTTCTCGCTGAAATGGCGACGGCACAGCGCAATGTACAGGTCGTTGCCGCCAATCTCGGTCTGCGCCCCCGCTGCGACCGCCTTGCCCGCGGCATCGACACGCAGATTCATCGTCGCCTTGCGCCCGCACGCGCAGACCGATTTGATCTCGATCAGCGAATCCGCAATCGCCAGCAACCGCGCCGAGCCTTCGAAGAGATTGCCCAGAAAATCGGTGCGCAGCCCGTACGCGAGCACCGGGATACCGTGCGCATCCGCCAGCGTGGCGAGCTGGTCGACTTGGCCGGTGGTCAGAAACTGCGCTTCATCGACCAGCACGCATGCGGGCGCATCGGCGCCGCTCGCCAGCACTGCTGCCGCCAGATCGGTCGCGCGGTCGAAGGCCAAAGCGGGCGTGTCGAGCCCGATCCGCGAGGTGATCTTGCCCGCCGCGAACCGGTCGTCGATCGCGGCGGTGAACAGCACGGTCCGCATCCCGCGCTCGCGATAGTTGAAATCGGCTTGCAGCAAATTGGTCGATTTGCCGGCGTTCATCGAGGCGTAGTAGAAATAGAGCTTGGCCATCAGATCATCCAGTGAGCTATGTCCCATTCGCGCGGATGACAGTGTCGAGCTCAGTCGTCGCCCAAATCCTGCGCGACATGCGGCGCGCGCAGCAGCGTGTCGATATGGCTGCCTTCGTCGAAACTTTCGTCGGCGAGAAACTTGAGCTTGGCGGCATATTTCATATGCACCCGCGCGGCGACTTCGCGCTGGAGATAGGCGGTGTTGGTGCGCAGCGCCTTCAGCACCGCTTCCTCGTCACGGCCGAGCAGCGGCTTCATGAACACCGTCGCATGGCGCAGATCGGGCGACATCCGCACTTCGGTGATCGTCACCGGATGCTTGGCGAGCGTCTCGTCATGCACGTCGCCGCGCGCGAGGATGTCGCTGATCACATGCCGCATCTGCTCGCCGACGCGGAGCAGACGGACGGCACGGGTTTCAGGGGTTTCGTTTGGGCGCATAATGCCTTCTTACACCTCTCCCAGCGGGAGAGGGAGGGGCCCAAGCCATTTGGCTTGGGAGGGTGAGGGTGAGGTCGCGCTGTCGCACACCCTCACCCCGCGCCGCTCCGCGGCTTGCCCCTCTCCCGCCGGGAGAGGGAGATTTCTCACAAAGTCCGCTCTCGCAACTCGACCTCGAACGTCTCCAAAAAGTCGCCCGGCTTGATGTCGACGAAGTTCGACGTGAAGGTAACCCCGCACTCCAACCCGGCCCGCACTTCTGCGACATCGTCCTTGAAGCGCCGCAGCGAGGCGATTTCGCCCTGGTAGATGATGACATCGGCCCGGGTGATACGCGCCTTGAGCGCCTTGCGGATGTTGCCCTCGGTGACGAGCAGACCTGCTGCCTTGCCGTGCTTGCCGGCTGAGAAGACGTCGCGAATTTCGGCACGGCCGACCACCGTTTCGAACGCCTCGGGGCCAAGCTCACCCGCCATACCGGCGCGGATTTCGTCGGTCAGATCGTAGATCACGTCATAATATTTGAACGCGACCTTGTGCCGCTCGGCAATCTCGCGCGCCTTGGCGTTGGGCCGCACGTTGAAGCCGATGATCGGCGCGCCGCTTGCACCCGCGAGCGTCACGTCGCTCTCGGTGATGCCACCGACGCCCGAATGGAGCACGCGCGCCTTGATCAGATCGGTCGAGATCTTGTTGATCGCGCCGACGATCGCCTCGACCGAACCTTGCGTATCGGCCTTGACCACCAGCGGATATTCGATCGCCTGCTTTTCCTTCAAAGCACTGAACATGCTCTCGAGGCTCGCCGGGCCACCCGCGGTGCGCTTGCTGGTCATCACGCCCTGGCGATATTCCGCCACTTCGCGCGCGCGCGCTTCGTTTTCGACCACCGACAGCGGATCGCCCGCACGCGGCACGCCCGACAGGCCGAGCACTTCGACCGGCATCGAGGGCCCGGCTTCCTTGATCTGCTGACCCTTGTCGTTGGTCATCGCGCGGACCTTGCCGCTTTCGGCACCGACGACGAAGATGTCGCCGACCTTCAGCGTGCCACGGTTCACGAGCACGGTCGCGACCGGACCACGGCCCTTGTCGAGCTTGGCTTCGATCACGGTGCCCTCGGCCGGGCGATCGGGATTGGCCTTCAGCTCGAGCAATTCGGCCTGCAGCTGGATCTTCTCGATCAGTTCGTCGAGCCCGGTCTTCTTGAGCGCCGAGACTTCGACGTCCTGGACGTCACCCGACATTTCCTCGACCACGACTTCATATTGCAGCAGCGCTTCGCGCACTTTCTGCGGGTTGGCGTCGTGCTTATCGACCTTGTTGATCGCGACGATCATCGGCACGCCGGCGGCGCGGGTGTGATTGATCGCCTCGACCGTCTGCGGCTTGATCGCATCGTCGGCGGCGACCACCAACACGACGATGTCGGTGACGTTGGCACCGCGCTGGCGCATTTCGGTAAAGGCTTCGTGGCCGGGCGTGTCGAGGAAGGTGATCTTCGACTTGTCTTTGAGCGTCACCTGATACGCGCCGATATGCTGCGTGATGCCACCGGCTTCACCGCGCACGACATCGGTGCCGCGCAGCGCGTCGAGCAGCGAGGTCTTGCCGTGATCGACATGGCCCATGATCGTGACGACGGGCGGACGCGGCACCGCATTTTCATCGGCATCCTCGCGCGTGTCGTTGGTCAGATCGACGTCCGAATCGCTGACGCGGACGATGTTGTGGCCGAATTCGGTCACGAGCAGCTCGGCCGTGTCCTGGTCGATCGTCTGCGTCATCGTGACGGGCATGCCCATCTTGAACAGCGTCTTGACCAGGTCCGCGCCCTTTTCCGCCATGCGGTTGGCGAGTTCCTGGACGGTGATCGCCTCTGGCACGACGACATCGCGGATTTGCTTGGCCTGCACTTCGCGCGGGCCGCCCATCCGGCGATGTTCTTTTTCGCGCGCACGCTTCAGCGCGGCAAGGCTGCGGGCGCGGGCGCCGTCGCCATCGTTGAGCGCGCGGTTGACGGTCAGTTTGCCGCCGCGACGCTCGTCCCCCTTGCGGTCGCGTTGACCCGGTCGCGAGGGTGATTCGGTGGCGGCAGGTGCCGAAACGCCGATCGCCGGACGCTTGGCCGCGCCGGGAGTGGCGGATGCGCTCGTCTCGGCGGCGGGTTCAGGGGTTGGTGCGGGGGCAGGGCGCGGCCGTTCGGGACGCGCCACCGGCGAAAACATGCGCGGGGCGGGCAGCGACGGATCGAGGCCGAACATCCGCGGCGGCTCGGGCGCGGCCGGTGCAGCCACGGCTGGGGGAGCAACGGGCGCGGCGGCGGAAGCAGCAGTGGCTTCGACCGGCTGCGCGGCCGCCGCTTCGGCAACGGCCGTGGGCGCAGCCGGTTCCTGGGCCAGTTCTTTGGCTGGTTCTGGAGCCGGTTGCGGCGTCGGATCGGGCGCTGCGGCGCTGTCGGGGGCATCGCCTGCACGGCGATTTTCCTCGGCGCGGCGGCGTTCTTCCTCTTGCGCTTCGATTCGGTCGCGCTCTTCACGGCGACGCGTTTCCTCGAGCGCGTTCATCCGCGATTCTTCAGCCTCGCGCAGCAACTTGGTCTGCAGCTCCTGGCGGGAGAGCAGCGAATTGCCGGGCGAGATCGGCGCGGGTGCGGGCGGCGGGGCGGGACGTGGCGCTTCGGCCGCCGGAGCGGGCGCAGGCGCCGCTTCGACCACGGGGGCCTCGGCCGGACCACCGGGTCCGAGGATGCGGCGGCGCTTCACTTCGACCACGACGGTGTTCGACCGGCCATGGCTGAAGCTTTGCTTGACCTTGCCGGTCTCGACCGTGCGCTTCAGCCCAAGCGGCTGACGCATCCCGAGTTTCGGCTTTTCGTTGTCGGTGTCGCTCACTCAAGTTCCTCGCATGTGTCGTCGTCCGCGACGGAGTTGCCAGCTCCGGTCGGGATAATTTGAAGCGCCGATGCGCCCTGCGAAACGGTTTCGCAAGTCGGAAGGGCGGGATGGGATCCGATGAAATGCAGCCAGCGGGTCAGTGTTTCACTCACTCGCCGCGCCGCATCACGCTCTGTCAGACCGATATGTACCACATTCTGCCGACCCAGTGCCACGGCCAATATGGTGCGCGGGACGGGCAGTGCCAACCCCCTGAGGTCGCTGCCCTCTTCGTCCTTGCCGACGCGCCACGCCTGGTCGAGCTTGCGGTTGCCGTCGGTGCCGGCATCGGCCGCGTGGAGCAGCAAGTGCAGCTTGCCCGATCGCGCCGCCGCCTCGATCTTTTCGGCACCGGTCAGCAGATTGCCCGTACGCGCCTCGAGCCCGAGCCGGTCGAGCACGGCGCGTTCAAGCGCGGCGGCGATCATATCAGGGAGATCGTCCGGAATCGCGATCGGCCCGGTCTTGAACGCGCGCGCAAGCGCGGCCTTGAGCTTGCCCTTGGCGATCGCGCTTTCCAGCTCGGCGCGGGTGACGCCGATCCAGGCGCCGCGACCGGGGGCCTTGGCCCGCACGTCAGGAAACACCGCGCCGTCGGGGGAGAGCGCGAGCCGAATCAGCGACTCACGCGGCGCGCGCTCGCCGAGCAGGATGCAGCGGCGGATGGGATCGTGCGCGTTCATCGTCCGTCACCCCCCCGTTTCGTCACCCCGGCCTTGTGCCGGGGGCCACCGTGCCGCAAATTCTGCGTCCGACGATCGAGCGGCACAGTGGACCCCGGCACAAGGCCGGGGTGACGGGGGTTGGAAAAGTGCGAGAACGACAACCGTGCGTGTATATCCTGGCCAGCGGTTTCAACGGCACGCTGTATGTCGGCGTTACGTCGAATCTGATTGGACGGATTCTCCAGCACAGAGACGGGGTGTTCGATAGCTTCACCAAACGGCACGGGATTATCCGTCTTGTTTGGTTCGAGATGGCTGACACCATGGAGGCCGCGATCACCACGGAAAAACGGCTCAAAAAATGGCAGCGCGACTGGAAGAAGAATCTGATCGAACGCAACAATCCGTACTGGGAGGATTTGGCCGTAGCGCTGGGCTTGCCACCGCTTAGCTAAACCAAGCCCGTCACCCCGGGCTTGTCCCGGGGTCCACGGTGCAACACGCCCCTCGGCACGCCGAATACGCGGCCCGGTGGCCCCCGGGACAAGCCCGGGGTGACGGTCGTTCTGGGTAAACCCTAGCGTTTCATTGCGAGGATTCCGCATGAGCGTCCTCCTGCAACTTAGGCGCGTCGCGATCCACGATCAGCACCCCGCCGGCACCATAATTCTCGGTCGACACTTCCTCGATCACGATCTGCACCGCAGCCGGGTTCTTGCCCAGCCGCTCCACGAGCGACTGGGTGACGTCCGCGACGATCCCGGACTTCTGGTCCTTCGTCGCGGTGCCCGAGATGCGGATGCTGACGAAGGGCATCAGGCCTTTTCATCCTCGAACCAATGCGCGCGCGCCGCCATGATGATCTCGTTGCCCTGCGCTTCGGTCAGGCTGTATTCGCCGAGCACGCCGCCCTTGTCCTCGGGACGCTTATTCTGCTCGGCCCCTTCGGCGCGGCGGCGTTGCTCCTGGCGCTTCTTCTGGATCAGCTCGTCGGTCGCCAGATCGGCGAGATCGTCGAGCGTCTTGATCCCGGCCTTGCCGAGCGTGACCAGCATCGCTTCGTTCAGATGCGGCAATTCGGCGAGCGCATCCTCAACGCCCATGCCGCGGCGTTCCTCGCGGTTGGCGACTTCGCGGCGGTCGAGCGCCTCGGCGGCGCGGCTCTGCAATTCGGCGGCGAGATCGTCATCAAAGCCTTCGATCGAGGCGATTTCCTCGACCTCGACATACGCGACTTCCTCAAGCGCGCCGAAGCCTTCGGCAACGAGCAACTGGGCCAGCGTCTCGTCGACGTCGAGCTCGGTCTGGAACATCTCGGTGCGCTCGGCGAATTCCTTCTGGCGCTTCTCGGAGGCGTCCTGCTCGGTCAGGATGTCGATCGCCTTGCCGGTGAGCTGCGACGCCAAACGCACGTTCTGGCCGCGACGGCCGATCGCGAGGCTGAGCTGATCGTCGGGAACGACGACTTCGATGCGGTCCTCTTCCTCGTCGATCACCACGCGCGACACCGAGGCCGGCTGGAGCGCGTTGACGACGAAGGTCGCGGTATCGGGCGACCACGGGATGATGTCGATCTTCTCGCCCTGCATTTCCTGCACGACCGCCTGAACGCGGCTGCCCTTCATGCCGACGCACGCACCGACCGGATCGATCGACGAATCATGCGAGATGACGCCGATCTTCGCGCGCGAGCCGGGATCGCGCGCGGCGGCCTTGATTTCGATGATGCCGTCGTAAATCTCGGGCACTTCCTGCGCGAACAGCTTCTTCATGAAATCGGGGTGCGCGCGGCTGAGGAAAATCTGCGGCCCGCGATTCTCGCGGCGCACATTCAGGATCAGCGAGCGGATGCGGTCGTTGACGCGCACCACTTCGCGCGGGATTTGCTGGTCGCGGCGGATCACGCCCTCGGCGCGGCCGAGATCGACGACGACGTGGCCGAATTCGACGCGCTTGACGACGCCGGTGATGATCTCGCCCATGCGGTCCTTGAATTCTTCATGCTGGCGCTCGCGCTCGGCGTCGCGGACCTTTTGGAAGATGACTTGCTTGGCGGCTTGCGCGGCGATGCGGCCGAATTCGATCGGGGGCAGCGGATCGACGATATAATCGCCAACGACCGCGCCGGCCTGAAGCTTCTGCGCTTCCTTCAAATTCACTTGCTTGAAATAATCATCGACCGCCTCGACCACTTCGACGACGCGCCACAGGCGCAGGTCGCCGGTCTGCGGATCGAGCTTGGCGCGAATGTCGTTTTCGGCGCCGTAACGGGCCTTGGCGGCGCGCTGAATCGCGTCCTCCATCGCCTCGATCACGATCGCCTTGTCGATCATTTTCTCGGTCGCGACGGCGTTCGCAATCGCGATCAGCTCGGCGCGGTTGGCGGTAACGCCGGAGGTCGCTGGGATGGCCATCAAATCTGTCCTTCGTCTTCGGTACCCTCGGGCACCAATTCTTCTTCGGTTTCTTCTTCCTCGACCCCGTCCATCGAAAGCGGACGGGTCGCGGCAATCAAGGCGTTGGTCAGCACCAATTTGGCGGTACCGATTTGCGAAAACGGCACTTCCATCTCGCCCTTGGTGGCGACGTAAATGGTGATGATATCGCCCTCTACGCCTTTGAGCAGGCCGGTCAGCACCTTGCGCCCGTCGATCGGGCTGCTGAGCACGATGCGCGCTTCATGCCCGTCCCAATCGGCGAAATCCTTAAGCCGCGTCAGCGGACGGTCGATCCCGGGCGAGGAGACTTCGAGGCGATATTCCTCGCTGATCGGGTCGCGGCCTTCGGCCTCGAGCGCGTCGAGCCGGTCGGAGATGCTGCGCGACAGTGCCGCGCAATCGTCGATCGTCAGCTGGCGCGTGGCGGGGCGTTCGGCCATCACTTGCAGCGTCAAGTCGCCCTTGCCGCCGAACAGCTTCACGCGCACCAGATCGAAGCCGAGCGCTTCGGCGAGCGGGGCGACAAGCGCGGTAAGATCGGGCGTTTCGGCCACAGGAGTCCAATGCAAGGGTCTTCGGCGCCGGAACCGGGGGGCTCCAGCCTCTTCACCGTAACGATGTAGAGAGTGAGGACGATATAGGCGGCTCGCGGGCGGCTGGCAAGCGCCGTCCACCAATCCGTCACCCCGGACTTGTTCCGGGGTCCACGCTGCTGCAAAAACCGTCGGCGGGGTTCGCGGAGCAGGGGACCCCGGAACAAGTCCGGGGTGACGACGGTATGGTACTCCGTCACAGGAGATTGCCATGCGCGTACGGGTTTTGATGCTTTCGGTAGCGATGATCGGGTCGGCCTGTTCGGCGCAGGGCACGCAGAAATTGCCGCGTAACGCGCCCGAAGCCACGGTCAAGAACGTGCCCGCGACGACCGGCCGCGCCAATCTGCGTGAGACGCCGCCGCCCTTCACGATGACCCGGATCGGGACCTTCGCCGAACCCTTCGCGCTTGCCATGCTGCCGGGTGGCGCAGCGCTGATGACCGAGAAAGCCGGGCAGTTGAAGCTGCGCTGGGCCGATGGCAATGTCGTGACGGTAAGCGGCGTGCCGCGTGTGGCGAAGGTCGATCAGGGCGGCTTACTCGATGTCGCGATCGCGCCGGGTTTCGCGGCGAATCGCGGTATTTATCTCAGCTATTCCGAACCGGGCAAGAACGGCGCCGCGCTCGCGCTCGCGCATGCGACGCTGAAAATCACGCAAGTTCAGTGTGTTCGCGCGCCATGCCCGGCGCAGGCATCGCTCGAGGGTTTCCGCGTGCTGTGGCGCTCGGGCATGAACGGCGTGGGTGGGCAGTTCGGCGCGAACATCGCCTTTGCCCCCGATGGCAAATCCCTGTTCCTGTCTTCGGGCGAACGCCAGCGTTTCACCCCGGCGCAGGATCCTGAACAGCGGCTCGGCAAGATCCTGCGGCTGACGCTCGACGGCAAGGCGTGGCCGGGTAACCCGCAATATAAAGCGGGCGGCGTGCGCTCCGAAACGTGGAGCACCGGCCACCGCAACCCCTACGGCCTCGCCTTCACCGCCGACGGTCGCTTGTGGGAGGAGGAGATGGGGCCGATGGGCGGCGATGAACTCAACCTCATCCTGCCGGGCAAGAATTACGGCTGGCCGGTCGTCTCCAACGGCGACAATTATTCGGGCAAGCCGATCCCCGACCATCCCAGCCGCCCCGATCTCGAAGCGCCGAAACTGTGGTGGAACCCGTCGATCTCGCCGGGCGGGATGATCGCCTATTCGGGCGCGATGTTCCCGGGGTATCGCGGCAATCTGTTTATCGGCGCGCTTGGCGGCCAGGCGCTGATTCGAATCGTGGTCACTGGCGACAAGGCCATGGCCGTCGCGCAATGGCCGATGGTCGCGCGCGTCCGCGATGTGGCGCAAGCGGCCGATGGCGCGATCTGGCTGATCGAGGATGAAGGCGCGTTGCTGCGGCTGACGCCGAAGCGGTAAGGCGGGTGGGGTCTTAGAGCGGGATGACGTTAGTCGGACTCCCCCCCCTGAAGGGAAGGGGCTTGCCGGATCAACGTAACGTCATCCCGCTCAATCCGCGTCGGAAAATACCGCGGGGCGCTTCTGCATATTGGCGGCGACCTGCTCCATCATCGGGGCCTTGCCGATCACCGCGATCTGCTCAGTGGTTTCGGCCTCGAGCATCGTCAGCGGATCGGCATCGTGCGCCATGTTGCACAGCCGCTTGGCCCCGCGAATCGCATTGGGGTTCTTCGCGGCAATGTCGCGCGCCAGTGCCATCGCGGCGGCGTGTGGGTCCTCGGCGATGCGCGTGATGAAGCCGTGGTGCAGCGCTTCGTCTGCGTCGAATTCGCGCGCGGTATAGACCAGCTCGCGCAGCACATCGTCGCGCACCAGCCCGCGCCAGATCGGGAAGCCCGCCATATCGGGGACGATTCCCCAATACAGTTCGCGGATGGCAAAGCGCGTGCCCGGCGCGGCGATGCGGATGTCGGCACCCGACATGATCTGAAAACCGCCGCCCATCGCGACACCGTGCACTGCCGCGATCACCGGCACCGGCAAATTGCGCCAGCCCCAGGTGACGTGTTGCGGCAGGATCGATCCCTGATCGTTGCGGTCGATTCGCGAGAGGCCGGATCCGCCGCCCGCCATGCTCGCCATGTCGAGCCCGGCGCAAAAGCCACGCCCCTCACCTGACAGCACGACGCAGCGCACATCCTTGCGCGGGTGCAGCGCGTCGATCGCCGCGCCGATCCCTTCGAACATCGCCGGGTCGATCGCATTCATCTTGTCGGCGCGCGTCAGGCGCACATCGGCGATATGATCGGTGACGGTGACGGATACGCGGTCGTTCATCTAGCTAACTCCATCTTTCGTCACCCCGGACTTGTTCCGGGGCCCACCCATCCCCGAACCTTTCGCTGGCGAGGCGCGGTGGACCCCGGAACAAGTCCGGGGTGACGGCAAGGTTTAAACGATCCCGGCGTTCATCTCACCCCAATACTGATCCCGCAGCAGCCGCTTATACAATTTGCCCGTCGCGTGACGCGGCAATTCTGCGCTGAAATCGATCTGGCGCGGCGTCTTCACCCCCGACAATTCGGCGCGACACCACGCCGTGAGTTCCGCCGCCAGCGCATCGCCCGCCTCGGCCATGTCGACCGGCTGCACCACCGCGACGACCCGCTCGCCCATTTCGGGGCAAGGCGCGCCGATCACCGCCACATCCGCCACGCGCGGATGCGTGATCAGCCGGTTCTCGATTTCCTGCGGATAGATGTTCACCCCGCCCGAGATGATCATGAAGCTCTTGCGGTCGGTGAGATACAGATAGCCATCGGCGTCGATCCGCCCGATATCGCCAAGCGTCGACCAGCCGAGCGCGTTGCGCGCCTCCGCCGTCTTGGCCGGATCGTTATGATATTCGAACGCGCCGCCGCCCTCGAAATAGACCAGGCCCTCCTCGCCGGCGGGCAGTTCAACGCCATCCTCGCCGCAAATGTGCAGCACGCCATACGCCGCCTTGCCGACCGATCCTTTGTGTTCCAGCCACTGCGCCGAATCGATCGTCGTCAGGCCATTGCCCTCGGACCCGGCATAATATTCGTACAGCACCGGCCCCCACCAATCGATCATCGCTTCCTTGACCGGCACGGGGCAGGGCGCGGCGGCATGGATCGCGACCTTGAGGCTCGACAGATCATGCGCCGCGCGGGCGGCGGCATCGAGTTTGAGCATCCGCACGAAATGCGTCGGCACCCATTGGCTGGCGTTGATGCGGTAGCGCTCGATCGCCGCGAGTGCCGTGTCGGGGTCGAAATGCTGGAGCATCACCACCGTCCCGCCGAGCCGCTGCACCGTCATCGACCAGCGCAAGGGGGCGGCGTGATAGAGCGGCGCGGGGCTAAGGTAGATGCTGTCCGGCCCCAGCCCGTACAGCCCGCGCGCGAGCATCATCAGCACCGTCGCGGCGGTGATGTCGGGGTCTTCGGGAAGTGCGACGCGCACGCCCTTGGGCCGCCCGGTCGTGCCCGAGGAATAGAGCATGTCGATCCCGGCGCGTTCGTCGGGGATTGGGGTGGCAGGCATCGCCGCGACCGCATTTTCCCAAACATCCCAGCCGGGCACCGCACCGCCGACCGAAAAGCGCAGCCCGCCCGCATCGGTGCCTGCGATACCGGCGAGGCTGGCCGAGACGATCAGCAGCTTCGCCCCTGAATCGGCGATGATATACGCCAGCTCGGGCGCGGTCAGCTTGGTCGAGATGCAGACGAAGAACAGTCCGCTGCGCTGCGCGCCCCAGGCGATGTCGTAAAATTCGGGCGTATTCTCCAGCATCAGCGCGATTGTATCGCCCGCCACCAGCCCGCGCGCGCGGAAAAGCTGCGCCGCGCGGTTCGACCGCGCGTCCAACTCGCCAAACGTGATCGTCTCGCCGGTCTCCGCGACGATCAGCGCAGGTTTGGCGGGGTCGGTCCGCGCATGGATGCTAGGGTGCGACATTCTGGGCCTCTCCAGGCTTCTGGTTTCGTTTTGCAACCCGATGCTATACGCCCGCTTCCGGCACGGCAAGGCGATAGCCGACGCCCTTTTCGGTGTGCAGCATCGCGGACTCGAATCCCCGATCGAGCTTGGCGCGCAGCCGCGAGACATGCGCCGCGACAAGGTTCGTGCCGGGGTGGAAGCGCAGGCCCCAGACCGCGCTGCGCAATTCGTCGTGCGACACCACCGCACCCGCGCGCTCGGCCAGATAGAGCAACAGCCGATATTCGCGCGGCAACAGATCGAGCGCGCGTCCGGCGCGCATCGCACAGCGTTCGACTCGGTCGATCGTCAGCGGCCCGATCCGCACCGCGGTCGGCACCCGCCGCACGAGCGCCGCCAAGCGCGCCGCGATCAGCCCGTCGCTGGAAGAGAGTGCGACCGCGTCATCGGCCCCCGCATCAATCGCAGCGGCAACCGCAGCATCGCCGCCACGCACCACGTGCAGCGTCGGGATGTGCGCGGCATATTCGGGGCCCGCTGGAGCACCGTCGATCACGAACCGAACGCCGGCTTTGACGACCCCGCCCCCCGCCACCAGCCGCAAGCCGCGTTTCGCCATTTCGGCCCCGAGACCAGGGCGCACGACGCCAAAGGCGAGAACGGACTCCACGATCACGACATATAATCGAAGCACGATACGCAAATGCCGCAATTCTAGTCCATTATGGATTGACGAGGGCCCGTGCCTGGTGCGCGACATAGCGGTCGGGATCGTCCACGCCGCGTTCGAAGATAGCGATCCGGTCGGCGCGATCCTCTTCGCACGACGCCAGCGCGCGCAGCGCCGTAACCCGCATCCGCGCGGCGGGGTGGCGCAGCGCGAGTTCGCTCGCCAGGCCGCGTCCGGCCTCCCCGCCATAATGCACCGCCAAGGCGACCAGCGCTTCGGACGGCGCGGTCGTCAGACCCTCCGCGATCGTGCCCGCCGCGATATCGAAGCGGAACTGGTCGCGCCACGGCTGCGCGCGGTCGAACGCGAGGATG
This sequence comes from Sphingomonas psychrolutea, assembly GCF_014636175.1. Lineage (GTDB taxonomy): Bacteria > Pseudomonadota > Alphaproteobacteria > Sphingomonadales > Sphingomonadaceae > Sphingomonas > Sphingomonas psychrolutea. The sequence continues at coordinate 41,465 of NZ_BMDW01000027.1, forward strand.
TTGAGCGAGACCGACAGGCTGTCGGGCGGCAATTGCACATGCATGTCGTGCCGCGCGCGGTAGAGCAGCACCTTGCCCTCCTCCAGCCGCGAGCGCTCGACGAACCGCAGGCCGGCCTCTTCGCCCGCCACCCCGACCAGTGCCTCCACGTCATACTCGTAATAATCGCTCCAATAGCCCGGCCCCTGATAGCCGACCGTCAGAAACGAGAAATTATGGTCGTGCGGCATGTCGTAGAAAAACGGCGCGGTCCCGCTCGCGCGCACCACCGCATCGGCGCGGGCGGGCCAGAAATTCGCGCGCAACACGTACCGGCCATTGGCCGGGCGCAGCAGGAACACTTGCGCCCCATACGCATTGCCCGCCGCCTGACCCGAACAGCGGTCCTCCAGCTCGGCAATCACGAGATCTGCGAGGAACGTGCGGTTGCGCGCCAGCCGCGCGAGCATGGGACCGAGCGCGGCGAGCGACTCCGCGTCGCGCGGATCGAACGCGCTGGCGTCGAGCGCGTCGACCAGATCGTCGAGCCCGATCGCATCGCCATGTCCGGGATCGATCACGCGCGGCATCAGGCGGCCAGCCGCTGTTCGACCAAGGCGAGCGTCGCGTTGGCCGCCGCGCGGACCTCCGCATTGGGGTCGCCGCCCGCCATCTCGCGCAAGCGTGGCAGCGCGGCCCGCGCATCACTCGCCAACCACTCGCGCATCGCTGCCCAGCGCAGGAAAAAGGCCGGGTCGCGCGTCGCGGCGGCAAAGCACGCTTCGCTCCCCCGTCGCCCTGCCAGCCGCAAATAGGCCAGCAGCATCTGCGTGCGCGCGGCACGGTCGTCATTCGTCGCGACCCGCACCAGCGCGCCGCTGTCGATTGCATATTCGCGCGCATAGGGAATCGTCTGCGCCCGCAGCGTTGCGCTCAGCGTCACGACATCGCTGGTTGCATCGGCGATGACATGGCCTTGCGTCCGCCCGTCGCTCCGCACGACATCGCCATCGCCGAGCCGCAGGTCGGGTAACGGCGCGCACGGCTTTGCGGTCGTCGCCGAAAAATCCGCGAGCATCGGCTCGGCCTCCCACCGCCGCAGCCGCGCGTTCCCGGCGCGGACATAGCGCGTCACCGTCACGCGCCCCGGAATGACGACCGTGCGCGGCGGGGGCAAGTGCGCGAGCGCGTCGGCGGACAGCACCGTCGCCGCAATCGACACCGCCGCCGATTCGAACAGCACCGTCCCGATCCGCAAGCCATCGCGCGCGACGCGAAACGGCGGTTCGAACCACGGATCCTCGGCCAGCGCGGCGATCAGCGGCGCGATCAGCGCGCCGACCCAGTCGTGATCGCGCAAAAGCGTAGAAATCGCACGCTCCACCGCAACTTCGGCGAACAAATCCTCCAATCCGCGATACGGTTCGCTCGCCCGGAACGCGGCGGCGGCGGCAAAAGAGCGTGCCGCCGCCGCGTCCAAACTGACCCGGTCGGGCAGCACGATCAAGGGTGAACCTCATAAATCAGAATCGCGACGCCGATGATGTAATCGAAGATATCGTCGCCGACGATTTCGAGCGAACGGATCGCGCCGCTCGTGCCGACGTGCGTCGCAAGATCGACGATCTGGTTGATATCAATGCTGAAAATTTCCATCGCCTGCCCCCATGGTGCGGATGAGCCCGCATTAGGAGGCTAAATCGATCGCTGGTCGCGCGCTTAGTTAAATCGCTGTAACGTGGTGCACGGGCGCGCGCCCTTGCGCCGATGCTGCCTTGCGGTACGGAGGTGGCATGTTTCCTGCCGATCCCCCCGCCTTCGATCCGCAACGTTTCCTGCGCTATGGCGTCGGCGGGCATGGCAGGCTGCTGGGGTTGACCTATCACGCGCACGGGCCCGATTGGGTCGAGCTGCATTTGCCGTATCGCGCGGAATTAATTGGCGATCTGGACAGTGGTGTGCTCGCCTCCGGCCCGATCCTGACGATGATGGACATGGCGACCAGCATGGCGGTGTGGACTCGGATCGGTCGCTTCCGCCCGCACGCAACGCTCGATCTGCGGATCGATTATCTGCGCCCCGCGACGCCGGGCAAGGCGGTGTTCGGGCGCGGCGAATGCTATCGGATCACGCGCTCGATCTCGTTCGTGCGCGGGCAGGCGCATGATGGCGACCCGGCCGATCCGCTGGCGCATGTCGCGGGGACTTTCATGTTTACCGATGCGCCGGTCGAGCCTTCGGTCGGAGCAGGCGCATGAAATTGCCGCCTTATGCTGATCTGCTGGGGATCGCGCCCGTGGGTGGTAACGATCCGACGCTGCTGACGATGCCGAGCGCCTACACGTTGCTCGGGCGGCCCGGCTATTTGCACGGCGGCGCAATTGGCGGCTTGCTGGAAATGGCGGCGATCATCGCATTGCGTCACGCGCTCGCGGCCGATGGCGGCGGCCAGATCAAGCCGATCAACGTCACCGTCGACTTCATGCGCGGCGGGCGCGAAAAGTCCACCTTCGCGCGCGGTACGGTCACGCGGCTCGGCGGGCGGGTCGCCAATGTCGAAGCAATCGCGTGGCAGGATGACGCGGCCAAGCCGATCGCGGCGGCGCGGATGAATTATCTGATCGTGCGCGGCTGAGCCGACCGCTTACCGCCGGACCTTATGCGCTTCCAGACCGGCGCGGAAATCGTCGGGCAGCGTTGTGATCCCGCCGCTCGCGCTCATCACGATCACGACGTCGCAGGTGGCGACGCATTCGCCCTTCTGGAACCCCGCCGACAGGATGTGCCAGCTGCGATTGCCGATATCGCCAATTCCGGTCGCAATCTCGACATCGGCGGGAAAGAAGCTCTCGCCGATGTAATTGATCTCGACCTTGGCGACGAGCCAGCGATGCCCCGCCCAACCGGCCAGATTCATCGACCGGTTGAAGCGTACCCGTCCGCTTTCGAACAAGGCCGCCATCGCGACATTGTTGATATGGCCGAGCACGTCGAGATCCTGAAAGCGGGTCTGGATCGGTTCGCTGTGCGGATAGGATGCGGGGTCGATCCGCCAGGATTCGGGTTTGGACATGGCGGCGACCTACAGGCCGCTCGGGAACACGTCCAGCTTGCCGAGTGGCACGCCCTTCGACCGCAGGATCGCATAGACCATGTTGGCGTGGAAGGCGATGTTGGTCGCCGCGAACACCGTGACCCATTGCGCAGCGGGCAGGGTAGGCTCCATGTTTGGCCCCAACTGGGCGGTGATGGAGACATTGTCGCGACCGGCGAACTGTTCGGGCGTCAGCGCGGCGAGCCACGCCTTTGCCGCTACGATTGCGGCCTGATAGCCCGCGACGTCGAGATCGGCTGTGACCGGTTCGGGGATGGCCATGTCGATCGCGCGCGCGATCCAGGATTGCGAAAAGTTGATGACGACCATCGCCTGAAATGACACCGGGTGCATATCTTCGGCAAGCCGCCAGCCAAGCATGTCCGCCTCGGGAAGGCTGTTGGCCGCGGCGAAGGCGCTGCCCTTGGTGAGCAGGTGCGCGACGGTGTCGAGCTGGCGACGGAACAGGTCGACGAAGCTGAAGAGCGTGGTGGTCATGGGGAGGGTTCCAAATTCCCCTCCCGCTTGCGGGAGGGGTTAGGGGAGGGGTTGTTATCGGGGTCTAAATTCAGCGGCCGCATGCCCTCCCGCAAGCGGGAGGGGAGAAAGACGGCGGCCTTAGTCAGCGAGGCGCCATTCTAATCGCGCCATCCAACCGCACGTCCTCGCCATTGAAGTACGAATTTTCCAGCATCGTCAGCGCCAGATGCGCATATTCCGCTGGCATGCCGAGCCGCTTGGGGAAGGGGACCGAGGCGGCGAGATTGTCCTTAACCTGCTGTGGCGCGCCCTGCATCAGCGGAGTTTCGAAAATGCCGGGCAGGATCGTGTTGATGCGGATACCCTCGCCCATCAAATCGCGGGCGATCGGCAGCGTCATGCCGACCACGCCGCCCTTCGATGCGGAATACGCCGCCTGGCCGATCTGGCCGTCCTCCGCCGCGACCGAAGCGGTCATCACGATCGCGCCGCGCTCACCATCGGTGCCGGGGTCGAGCGTCAGCATGCCCGCCGCCGATTTGGCAACACAGCGGAAGGTGCCGACGAGGTTGATCTGGATCAGCCAGTCGAACGCCGCGAGGCTGAAATGCTTGATGCTGCCATCTTCCTTGGAGCGGCTCGCGGTTTTCATCGCATTGCCGGTCCCGGCGCAGCAGACGAGCACCGCCTCCTGTCCGTTGGTGGCACGCGCCTTGGCGAAGCCGGCGTCGACCGATTCCTCGGAGGTGACGTTCACTTCGCAGAACACGCCGCCGATTTCGGCGGCGAGCGCTTCGCCCTTTTCGGCCTGCAGATCGAAGATCGCGACCTTGACGCCCTTGGCGGCAAGCGCGCGCGCGGTGGCGGCACCGAGGCCGGATGCGCCGCCAGTGACGACGGCAGCGGTGGTGGAGTCGAGTTTCATCGTGTCATTCTCCCCTTGTGTTCCTGCGGACGCAGGAACCCAGAGCCGCAAGTGCGGCGTTCATAACCCTAAGCTCCTGCGTTCGCAGGAGCACGGCGCAAAAATCAAAGCCGCTCGATGATCGTCACATTGGCGATGCCGCCGCCCTCGCACATCGTCTGCAGGCCATAGCGCCCACCCGATGCCTTCAGCGCGTGCACCAACGTCGCCATCAGCTTCGTGCCGGAAGCACCCAGCGGATGGCCGAGCGCGATCGCGCCGCCATTGACATTGAGTTTCGCATGGTCGGCACCGGTGTGCTTCAGCCACGCCAGCGGCACGGGCGCGAACGCTTCGTTGACTTCGTACAGGTCGATTTCGTCGATCTTCATGCCCGAACGCTGCAGCGCGCGGTCGGTCGCGAAGAGCGGTTCCTCGAGCATGATGACCGGGTCGCCGCCGGTGACGGTCAGATTGACGATCCGCGCGATCGGGGTGAGGTTATGCGCCTTGAGCGCGGCCGCGCTGACGATCATCACCGCGCTCGCCCCGTCGCAAATCTGGCTGGCATTGGCCGCCGAGATGCTGCCGCCTTCCTGTAGCAATTTGACCTGGCCGATGCTCTCGGGCGTCGCGTCGAAGCGAATGCCCTCGTCGATCGCGTGCGCGATGACGCCCTCGGGGGTCTCGACATCGATTGCGACGATCTCATCGGCGAAGGCCCCGCGCTGGGTCGCGGCGGCGGCGCGCTTGTGGCTTTCGGCTGCGAAGGCATCGAGTTGTGCGCGGTCGAAACCGTGCTTCTTGACGATCATTTCTGCACCCATGAACTGGCTGAACATGATGCCGGGATATTTTTCTTCAAGTTGCGGCGATTTGTAATTGCCCAGCCCCTCTTTCATGAACAGCGTCGCGGTCGACCCCATCGGCACGCGCGTCATGCTTTCGACGCCCGCTGCGATCACGATGTCCTGCGTGCCCGACATGACCGCTTGGGCGGCGAATTGCATCGCTTGCTGCGACGATCCGCACTGGCGATCGATCGAGACGGCAGGCACGCTGTTAGGCAGATTCTTCGCGGCGAGCACGGCGTTGCGGCCGACTTGGCCCGCTTGCTGCCCGCCCTGCATGACGCAGCCCATGATGACATCGTCGACGGCTGCGCCATCAATCCCGGTGCGCGCGATAATTGCGTCGAGCACGTGGGCGGCCATGTCGACAGGGTGCGTTCCGGCGAGCTTGCCGCCACGTTTGCCACCGGCGGTGCGGACTGCGTCCACAATATAGGCTTCGGCCATGCTCGACTCTCCAGATCGGTTGTTGTTTGCAACCTCTTGCCGCGAATGCGCGCGTTGGGCAAGGTGGGTTGGCGTACCCGATGATCGAAAGGCGAGATGGCATGAACGTGAGCGAGGCGATTGCGGCGCGTCGATCGGTGCGAGGATATCGCACCGATCCGGTCGATTCCGCGGTTTTGCATGGTATCGTCACCAAGGCGGCGCGGGCGGCGACGGGGGGCAATTTGCAACCTTGGCACGTCGATGTTCTAATGGGCGCGCCGCTGGAGGCGCTGAAAGCAGCAATTGCCGCGAAGCTGTGGCGTGGCGAGACCGAGACGCCGGCGTATGACATCTATCCCTCCGAACTCGTCGCGCCGTATCGCGACCGGCGTTTTGCGGTGGGGGAGGCGCTATATGCCGAAATCGGCATCCCGCGCGACGACAAAGCCGCGCGGCGGCTCTGGTTCGCGCGCAATTTTCAGTTTTTTGGCGCGCCTGCCGCCTTGTTCTGCACGGTCGATCGGCGGATGGGACCACCGCAATGGGCCGATCTCGGCATGTATCTGCAGAACGTGATGCTGCTCGCGGTCGAGGCCGGGCTCGCCACCTGCGCGCAGGAATGCTGGGCGGTCTATCCCGAGACGGTCGCGGCCGCGATCGACGTTCCGCCGGAACGGATGCTGTTCTGCGGGATGGCGATCGGCTTTGAAGATATTGAAGAGCCCGCGAACCGCCTGTGCAGTCCACGGGCTCCCGCGACAGAGTGGTTGAAGATCAGGGAATGATGAGACAAATTCTGCGCTAGCAAAGACCCAATGACCAGCTCCGCACCAATACTCTGTTAAAGCCTCATGTCGCCTCTTCCAGCCGGGACGTCGCAGTCTAGATTCCACGCAAAACATAGTTTATCTAATGCGGTGTCCGGGAGGGAAAAATGAGCGATTTCAATCGAGGTGGACTGAGTTTAGCGGAGATCAAAGAAGAGATCTTTGATCCCGTTCTAGCCAAAATGATCTATATCCGAGTCGTTCATGGGGCTCAAATTACGGAATATCTTCGGTATCGCCCGATCGTGGACGAATTGACTCCGGTCCTTCACAGATTGATCAATCCCGCACTTCTGGATTCGATCGTAAATCGACGTGAGAACCCGCAATTCAACGTCGATTCCTTGAAGCGGAAAATTTACGTCCCCGAAGACCAGGCGCGGTCGTGCCTTCGCAAAATCGTCGAGATCGAGCATGGCATTCGAGACATGACACTTGTTCGGAGCGTGACCGAATCGTGTATGAATTTGCTACTACGCCTTATCCATTCGAAGGAGTTCGCGGCTGAACTTGCCGGCGTCCTCGCGCCGTTCGATATCGACTATCCGCCGAGGCCGCCTAAGCGGCCAAAGCCGCCCAAGAGGCCGAGATGAAATGGACCATCTTGCGCCAACTCTCCCAGTCTCAAGCGGTCTATTGGGCTTTCGGGTTATGGATCCCCGTGATCACAGGAGTGCTGCTGGCTAGGGCGGGGGCGCTGGTGACGCAATATCCGGATTTTGCCCGCATTCATTACCCCAGCGTGGTGTTTTCGGCGTTTCTGCTAGCCTTGGCGGGGACGGCATGGGCCATTTTTGCAACGGTCTGCAATCTCGCGCCCGACGCCGCTATCCGCGAACATAAAAGCCAGGCCGAGTATCTCGAAAAATGTCAGAAGGCGTATTCGGGTGACGACTGGCCGCCGATCTTCACGGCTTTGGTACAAAAATGGGAACGGACAAATCGCCTGAACCTGACAGATGTCGCGTTGGTAACGGTCCTGCTCGTCTTAGCCTTCACCTTGGCAGCGCTCGCCTTCTGGCATCTCCTGACCGCGATATCGCCATTGATTGCGATTTTGATCCATCGCTAAGAGCCCGTCTTGAATCTCAAGCGTAACGAGCGAGGCGTCGGAGGATAACGAGGGCGGCGGCAGCGTAGAGGAAGGCTGTTGCGGAACGGATGGTGTTTTCA
>NZ_BMDW01000028.1 GCF_014636175.1 Sphingomonas psychrolutea
AGTTCGTCGTGCGATACACAGGTGCGGCAGGTTTGGGCATCACGCCCATCTATCCCACTCGATTCCCTACGTGAATCCCCAACGTCAGTTTTGCAACAAAGCCTACCGTTGGATGAAAAGCCGACAGCGGATCATTCGCTAGAATTTTTCATCGGAGGGTATAGTTCTAATTCTGACATAGCCGAGGTTTGGAAAATCGTGCTCAGAAATGGCGAGTGCTTCGCGCCAGAGCAGCAGTTTCCTGGAACAGAGTCGGCATTTGTGCTTTGGGCGGGGCAGCCTGAGGCTTTAAACAGATTAATACTGGGGTACAGCCAGCATCTGCCTGAGGCATTGTTACAGGGCGGGCTGGATGGTTCGCAGCTTGCACCTGTTATGCAAGCCGTTAGGGGCCTTACCGTTACGCCGCTAGCTACCGATCCGATGCCGACGGGCGACGCCATCGCTCTCGCCGATTTTCTCGTATCGACCACCAAACACTACGTTCACTTTCTGAAAGGTGCCGACACGGTGGGCGGGGAAACCGACATCGCAACCGTAACCCGCTATGAAGGGTTTAAGTGGATAAGGCGAAAGCATCACTATCCTCGCGAAATTAACCTGGAGACCGATCATGTCTGAAGATCGACCAAAATTTTCAGCCTCCACACTCCTGCCCGAGTTGCCCAGAGACGTGCCCGTACCTCAATACCGTTATCAACGGGACGAACGGGGCGGTAACCCCGGGGCATCGATTCCAGAAGATTTGAAGCAGAAGGCTGCAAGCCTGCTGGCGGGAATGCATTTGATGGGTTGCGCTGCCTCTGATTGATTAAGCGGTGCACGGCATCAATAATACTACCGGCACTGCGCCACCTGCAACGTCGGCGCGGTACCGGTCCCCGCCACTCCACACACCGACCGATGCTCGTGTCGGCTCCACCAACACCCCTACAAATGCAGTTCCACCGCCATCGCCTGATGCAGCACGCGCCGCACGACGGCACGATCCTTGAACACGTCGTAATACACTCTGTGACGACCGCAGCGTAGACTATGGATGGGTGGGCGAACGCTGTCGTGGAGCGCACCGCTCAGCGGATGCGCGCGGATCAAATGAAACGCCGCGTCGAAGCGCCTGAGATAGGCCTCGGCTGCCGCGAGTCCGAAATGCTCCACACCATAATCAAAGATACCGGCGAGATCGCCGCGCGATTCGACGCTGAACGTCAGCGGCGTCACGCCAGCGCGTGTCGCCGTTTGCCCTCGGCAATGATGTCCTCGATCGTCAGGTCGGTCTCGGGCGAAGCACGTCCGACGTCGATCGCCGCCTGCAACGCCGCGAGTTTCACGGCATAGTCCCGGTCCCGCCGCACCAGATCGCGGACATAATCACTGCCGCTGTCAAACCCGCCCTCGACGGCGCGCGCGTCGGTCCAGCGCTGGAGGTCATCGGAAAGCTGGACGTTGAGCTGCGCCATTCCCGAAATATACGATGCCGCTGCAAAATCGGCAAGCACCCGCCCCCCGCCTCACGCCCCCCCCCCCTCACCCCCCGCCCATCACCTCGGACACATCCCGCGCCCCGTGGACGATGCGGACGATCTCCACCGCGTCGGGCACGATCCGGTACAGGATGAGATAGGCACCGATCGTCACGCTGCGCGCATCCTCGCCGATCTCCGGTCGCGCCGGGCCGCTGCGCGGAAAGTCCGCCAGACGTGCCACGCCGCGCACGATCCGCTCGACCATACGCGTTGCGGCGGCGGGGTCGTCCAGCGCGATGTACAGCCAGATATCGTCGAGATCGCCGATCGCTTGCGGCGACCGGCGGACAATCATTCCGCCGCGCGCACTTCGTTCAACCGCGCCGCGCCGCGCGCTGCGATATCGTCGACGTCGAACGTGCCCGGAAGAGCCGGGCCGCTGTTAACCCCATCGCTCCACGCCTGCCGCAGCCGCGCCGTTGCGTCGGCGTCCGCGCGGTCGCGCCGCACCAGATCGCGGAAATAGTCGCTGGTGCTGCTATAACTGCCCTCGGCAACGCGCGCCTCGGCCCAGTTCTTGAGCACTTCCGGGATGGATACGATCATGTCTGCCATCCCCGAAATATATAACGAGCTGCCGATGCCGACAAGCGGCGCACGCGCGCGCTCTGTCCTACACGCCCAAAATATGTTCCATACTGCCAGATGGCAGACCGCAAGACTCGCAACCGCGCGCCCGCTCCGGCCCGGCACGCCCCCGCAACCCCCTCCGCATCCCTCCCCACACCTCAGTGGATCATCGAGGACGAGGATCCGCCCGAGCCGCCGCTCGACCTCACCACCTTCGATCCCGCCGAGTTCGAATGGCGCCCGGTGCCGCGCCGCCCGCGTGCCGATGGCTGGACGCCGGATGTGCAGCGCAGCTTCATCCAGGCGCTGGCCGATACCGGCCTCGTCGAACAGGCTGCGCGCGCGGTCAACATGTCGGTGCAAAGCGCCTACAAGCTGCGCAACGCCCCCGAAGGCGGCGGCTTTGCGCAAGCGTGGCGCGCTGCGCTTGCCGCCGCGGCGGGGCGCGTGCTCGATCTCGCCTTCACGCGCGCGATCGAGGGTGATGAAATCCCGCTGTTCGACCGCGACGGCTGTCGCATCGGCGCGCGCTGGAAGGTCGACAATCGCATGGCGATGTTCATCCTGCGCGCCTACATGCCCGAGCGCTTTCGCCATGCGCATCAGGATGTGATCCAGCCGGGCGAGCGCCCGGCCCCGGCGCTGCCCCCGGTCGAGGAGGCGATCGCTGCGCTCGCGCCGGTCACCCCGGCCGCGCCGCATTTGCTGACCGAGCCTGAGCGGATGGAGAACCTCATCCTTGGCGCGCGCGGCGTGGCCGAGGTGCTGGACCTCTATCCGCCCGACGACCGCGAGCCCTATCGTTTCCCGCGGCGCGAGGAGGATCACCCCAGGGCCACCGCCCGCGCCAGCGCCCGCCGCAAGCGCGATTTCGCGCGCCCGCTCGAACCCGGTGACGTCCGCATCACGGCGGACGGATCGATCGAACGCGGCGCGGGGGATGACGACGATCCGGGCTGACGCCGGGACGTTTTATCCCTAAACTTAGCCTAAACTTCCGCACCTTGTTACAACGATATCAAACACTTGATTTTGGCAGCGCCCAATCGATCGTCCCGCGACCATGCTGCGCCAGAAAGGCGTTGGCGCGTGAGAACGGGCGGCTCCCGAAGAACCCGGTCCGCGCCGACAGCGGCGAGGGGTGCGCCGAGCGCAGCACGAGGTGCCGCCCGCCCGGCGCGGCGCCGTCGATCAACGCCGCTTTCGCCTGCGCCTGCGCGCCCCACAGCAGGAAAACGGTCGGTTCCTCGCGCGCGGCCGCCAGCGCGATCACGGCATCGGTGAAGCGTTCCCACCCTTGCCCGCGGTGCGAAGCGGGGGCAGCTTCGCGCACGCTCAGCACGGCATTGAGCAGCAGCACCCCCTGCCGCGCCCAGGCGTCGAGCAAGCCGTGCGCGGCGCGCGGAATGCCGAGATCGGCCTCGAGCTCCTTGAAGATGTTGGTGAGGCTCGGCGGAATGCGCGTGCCGCGCTGGACCGAAAAGCTGAGCCCATGCGCCTGGCCAGCGCCGTGATACGGATCCTGCCCAAGGATGACGACACGCACCGCATCGCGCGCGGTCAGTTCGAGCGCGCGGAACCGGTCGGCCGCGAGCGGATAGACTCTGACGCCCGCCGCGGCCTCAGCGGCGAGAAAGCGGTCGAGCGCGCGCATGTCTGCGCTGTCCAACGCGGCCTGCAGGCCCGCGCGCCAGCTTGGATGCAGCGCCGCCGCCCGCTCCACGCCGCGCGCGCCTCAGCGTTTCCGAACGAATTCGGCGCGCAGCACGAGGCCCTTGATCCCGTCATAGCGGCAATCGATTTCCTGCGCATCACCAGTGAGGCGGATCGACTTGATCAGCGTTCCGCGTTTGAGCGTTTGCCCAGCGCCCTTGACGGTCAGATCCTTGATCAACGTCACCTGGTCGCCATCGGCCAGCACATTGCCGACCGAGTCGCGCACGATCACCGCATCGGTGTCGACCGCGCTGGCGGCACCGGCCTGGACCCACTCGCCGCTCACCTCGTCATAGACGAAGGCGTCCGCGTCGCCATTGTCGTCCACGTCGATCAACCCTTCAAATTGACCATCGCGACCGGCTGGCCTTTCGCGGTCGGGTTCGATGCATTCGCCTTGGGGGCCTTTTCGGCCTTGGGCTTGCGCGTTTCCTTGTTCGATTTCTTCTGGCTCTTGGCCATTTTGCGTCCTGACCGGGGCGGGAAGCCCCGGCCCTCCTTAGCGCCAAAGTGCTGCCGGACGCACATCAATTCGCTCGGGGCGCGCGGGCCGGGCACTTGATCTGTATTAGTATGATTGTGGCGTCCGCGCCTGCAACTCTTGCGTGGTCGGCCCGTTCATACCGCGCGCCGGACGTACCCCCGCGTCCGGCGTCCCACCCCGATCGACCGAGGAGCCAAGCCATGGGCCTGTTTACCAAAGACATCGTGACCTTCGAAGACCTGTTCCTGCATCAGCTGCAGGACGTCTATTATGCCGAAAACCAGATCACCAAGGCGTTGCCGACGATGATCGAAAAGGCGACCGACGCTGGCCTGAAGGCTGGTTTCCAGATGCATTTGAGCGAAACCGAAGGTCAGATCCGCCGTCTCGAGCAAGTGTTCGACCGGCTCGGCGAGCAGCCCAAGGGCGCGACCTGCCCGGCGATTCAGGGCATCATCAAGGAAGCCAATGAAGTCGCGGGCGACATTGCTGACAAGGCCGTACTCGATGCAGCCCTCATCGCCTCGGCGCAAGCGGTCGAACATTATGAAATCGCCCGTTACGGCACGTTGATCGCTTGGGCGAACCAGCTCGGCCGCACCGAAATCGCAGCGATCCTGCAGGAAACGCTCGACGAGGAATATGCGACCGACGACAAACTGACCGCGATGGCGACGGGCAAGCTCAACGCCCGCGCGGAAGACGCTGTCCCCGCGCAGTAAGCGCCCCGCGCTAGAACGACCCCGGCACCTCGCGTTGGACGGTGTCGGGGCGTTCGGGCGTCAGCAGTTCGAGCGGCCGCGCAGGCACCCGCACACTCAGTGCCTGCGCGCTTTGCGTTCCGCTCGCGGCGGTGATCGTCGTGCAACTGCGTCCCGCCAGATAGTCGAGCGCCGCGCGCGTTGAAGTCTCGAGCGGGCTGCCGAGCGGATGCGTCAAGTCGTCCCCGGCCTGACAGCTCGCCTCCACGATGCTGGCGAGGCCGTCATAATAGGCCCCTTGGCGATTGGCATTCTGCAGCGCGAAAGCGATGACGCGTAACCGGTCGTCACACGCCGAGCGATCGAGCGCGATTTGCCCGACCGGCTTGCCATAGGTGTTGGTGCCGATCAGCGCGGCATTGGCGTGCAAATAGGGAATCTGCGCTGCGATGACGAGCTCGCTCGCCGATGCGCTTCCGCCCGTCCCGATAAACGCGATCTTGGTCGGCGCGATCGATTGCGGTTGCGGCGCAAAGAATGCGGTGACGTTGTTGGACGCCTTTTCCGGCCGGAACGTCATGTAATCAATCACGTCAGAGGTCGAGCGATTGGCGCCGAGCAAATTCGTCATCAACTCGGCAATCGAAACCAAGCCTCCGCCATTGTAGCGTACATCGACGATCACGTTGGTGATGCCCGCCGCGCGGAACGACGCGAACGCGCTGCGCAACGCCGGGTCGGCGGTCGAGATGAAGGTGCGCAGGTTGATATACCCCACCTGCCGCCCGCCATCGGTGATGATCTGCGCGCCGTAGCGGCTGGACACCGGGGTGAGCGAATAGTCGCTCTTGCTGACCGTGACGTTGCGTGTCCCGCTCGCATCGGTGATCCGCAGCACCCGCGTCGTCCCCGCCGTGCTCGGCCCGAGCGCGTTGGTGACGCCATTGCCGCCCTCTGCCGCGATGATCGCATCGACGGTCCGCAAGTCGCTCGCGCTGGTGCCGATGGCGACGATCTCGGTCCCCCGATCGATCCCGGCGGAAAGCGCCGGGGCGCCCTCGAATGCCTCGGCGATGAAGACGCGTCGCCCGGTCGAATCGAGCGTTAGGCGGAAGCCAAACCCGGCGCTCGATCCGGAGGCATAAAACGCATCCTCCGACGCGATCGAGGTCAGATAGGTGAAGTATCGGTCCTTACGCTGCGCGCGCGCGGTCGCGGTGAGCGCATCGATATAATCGCTGACGGTGCTGTACGGCGTCGGATCGAGCGTGGCGGGCAAGGTATCCGGGAACAGATACCATTCGCGCAGTTGCGACAGCGCCCAGTCCTGCCGATCGCGCAGCGTGCAGCCAGCGGCAGTCGTGGTGGGGCTTGGCGTCGGCGTCGTGGCGGTCGGCGTTGTCCCCGATCCGCTGGTTGTGCCGCCACCGCTACACGATGCCAGGAGCGTGGCCAGCGCCACTAACGTCGTTGGAATACGCGATCTGGTCATTACCCACCTGCCTTGCCGCAAACTAGCGCGCGTCCAGCGGATTGCCAGTGATAAAAATCAACGTGCCGAGAGGGATAAGCGCGAAAATTTCCGGGGATTTCGGCACATGGCCGATCACACCATCGGCGCGAGCGTGACGACGCTGGAGAGCAAGGCGACACTGAGGACAAACGATGCAATGCTCGAAACGGCGATGCGGCTGAAAGATTCGAAACGGAGCATGATAGCGATTCCTTTGCGGTCGGGCGGATCGGACCATCCGTCCGCCGATGCCAAAAGGATTTGCATAGGACGTGCCAAATTCTTGCAGTACCGAAAACCGGCAGTTTTCCGTCGATCATCCGACGGAAACCCAGTGACGTGCGGTGAAATTCACCAACTATCGGGGTAAATTGCTACGCTGCGTAAACGCGGTTTCGCCCACCGTCCTTGGCCGCGTAGAGCAATTTATCGGCGCGCCCGAACACTGCCCCCAGCACTTCGCCCGGTTCGGCCTCGGTCACGCCCCCGGAGAAGGTTACCGCGCCCAGCGGCGCATCGGATTCGCGCAGCCGGTAGCGCTTGCCCGCAACCGACGTGCGCGCCGCCTCCAGCATGGTGCGCGCCTTTGGCAAGTCGAGACCGCCAAACAGGATGATGAATTCCTCGCCGCCATAGCGCCCGACGAAATGGTCGGGGCAGGCAGTGCTCAGCGCGTCAGCAATCGCCTTCAGCACGCGGTCGCCGACCGAATGGCCGAACTGATCGTTGACACGCTTGAAGCGGTCCACATCGCATACCGCCAGGCAGAGCGTGTCGCCCGACAAGCTGCGCTCCGCAAATGCTTCCTCGAACGCACGGCGATTGGGCAAGCCGGTCAACGGGTCGCGCCGCGCATCGCCGCGCGCCTCTTCGAGCTTTGCGCGAAGCTGGTCGGCCTCGCTCGTCGCCGCAGCCAGCCGAGCCTCGGCCGAGTGGACGCGCTTGAGCATAATCCCGGTCAGCAAAACGACATTGTCCGCACCGCCACCGTTGCGGATCGCATCGGCGCTGGCGGCGAGATCGCGTCCGAAATCCTCGGTTTCGGCGCGGACCCGGCGGACCATGTCGGTGAAACCCTCGACCTGCATTTGCGTCTGCGCCACCAGCGTGTCGGCCGGGGCCGGTGCGCAGAGTTCCTCCGGATTGGCGACGGCGAGCGCGCCGATCTGTCCGCCGAGCATCTGGATGTCGCGCGCTGTCAGACGAATGCCACCCTCGGTCAGCGTTGCCACCGATTGCGCGAGCGCGCCGTCCGGATTGCAGATAACGCGGTGCGCAAAGGCATAATGCGCCGGGTCCGGGCTGAGCCGATGCAGCGCCAGGAAGGCGCGGATGCGGTCGAAGAGGTGATCCGAACGCTCCTCCACCGCCACCAACCGTGCCTCCCGCATCGCGCCCATCGCTCCACTACGCCCCTCGGACTCGGTGTCGCGTCATAGCGAGACCGTCGATATAGGTCCGTATTAAGCCTAATCTGCTAAGAATCGATAACCGACCCCGTAACATATTCTTGTATAGACGGTTGCATCACCGGGTGAACGCAATGCCGAAACGAGCGTGGCTGGCGGTGCGGTTATAATCGATCAACGTTTCGCCATAGCCGGCAAAAAATTGGCCAAAAAGATACAGCTGCGGCAGCCGGTCGTCGATGCGGGGGAGCGGATAGGATAGAAACGCCTCGGCGCTGCCCTTGCCCGTCCCCGGGTTGCCGCGACCGGTCACCGCGACTTTCCACCCGTCCCGTTGACCGAGCGTTATGCCGAGCGACGTATAGCCCCAATAGCGATCGAGATCGCGCGCCAAGCCCTGATTGCCGAAATACCCCCATGCCTGGGGCTGCACGGATAATTTCCACGCGCGCCCCAAATCGAAGGTCTTGTTCGCCCGCAGAAAATACCGGTTCACGTCGACCGAATTGGTGACCCCGCCGCCGTTCGAATCGTGGTGATAGCCGCCGCCGATCGTCAGCGTGGGGCTGACCGGAACGTCCAAAAAGACCTCCGGACTGAAGATTTCGGTGCGGATCGGCCCAGACGGGCGATTGACGTCCCAAAAGATCGCCTGCGTGTAGGCAAAATCGAGCCGGGGTCCGTCGTCGCGGCCGAGGAGGCGGACATCGAAGCTAACCTGCAATTTCGCGCCCGAACTCTTCGCGCCGATCACGCCGTAGGTCGGCGCGAAGGGGTGGAGCCGGTCGAGGAACGCTGCCGATCCATCGCGCGAGCTGACCGCCACGGATTCACCGCCGCCAGAGGGCGCGCCGATTGCGGCGGTGGGCGCCGCAGCGGCCAGCGCGACCGGATAGGAGGCGGCGAGCCGGTAGCGCACACGCACAAAACCACCCGCAGGGATGGTTTGCGGTTCGTCTGGCGCCGCGACCAGCCGCAATTTGGTGCCGTCGCGCGCGATCGTCTCGATCTCATCGGGCCCGCGCGCAGGCTGCGCACCAGGCCCTTCATTGAGCAGATAGACCTCGACCCCGGCGCGCGCCACATCGGCCGAGGCTGGCGGATCGAGCAGCGGGCGCAGTTGCGCCATAGCGGGTGCGGCACCGAGCAATGCGGTTCCGGCGGCGATGATGGAAAGACTGCGCATGGATATCCCCGCTGCCACCCGACCGTGACAAACCCGCGTCACATCCCCCCGAGGGCATGGCCCCAGTCGGGGCTGGCGAAACTGTGCCAGCGCGCTTAGGCAAAGGCAATGCGCGTCACCGACACAGATCTTGCCCTCGCCGCCGCCCTTGCCGAGGCGGCAGGCGCTGCGATCCGACCCTTTTACCGCGCCGAATATGGGTTGGAGACCAAGGCAGACACCTCCCCCGTGACGCTGGCCGACCGTGCGGCAGAAGGCGCGATGCGCGCGCTGATCGAACGCGCGTTTCCCACCGATGCCATCATCGGGGAGGAATATGGCGTCAAGGAGGGCACCTCCGGACGCGCCTGGGTGCTGGATCCGATCGACGGGACGCGCGCCTTTATCTCCGGTCGCCCGATCTTCGGCACGCTGATCGGCCTGGTGATCGAAGGATGGCCGATGCTCGGCGTGATCGACCAGCCGATCCTGCAGGAACGCTGGGTGGGGGTGATGGGCCGCCCGACGCTGTTCAACGGCCGCCCCGCGCAGACGCGCCGCTGTCCCGATCTCGCCAAGGCGCTGCTGGCGACCACCTCGCCCGCATTATTCGACGATTCGCAACTTCACGCGTTCGAACATCTCGATGGCGCGGTGCTCAGCACCGTGCTCGGTGGCGATTGCTACAATTACGCCTGCGTCGCGAGCGGATGGCTCGATGTGGTGGTCGAGGCGGGGCTGAAGCTCCACGATTTTGCCGCGCTCGTGCCTGTGGTCGAAGGCGCTGGCGGTCGCATGTGCGATTGGCAGGGCGACCCGCTCACGGCGGATTCGGCAGGGAAAGTGGTTGCGGCGGGCGATCCGGCGCGGATCGAAGAAATTCTCGAGGCGCTCGCCTGTCGGGGCCATTGATGCGGATCGCTTCGAGCAACGCGATCGCGCAGTTCGTGAGGAGACTCGCGTGGGCCGCGTACGCTCGGCCAAGCATTGGAGGGTAAATGACGCTTCTGGTAACCGGGGCCGCTGGGTTCATCGGATCGTATATCAGCAAAGTGCTGCTCGCCCGTGGTGAGGCGGTGATCGGGATCGACAATCTCGATCCCTATTATGCAGTGCAACTGAAACGCGATCGGCTGGCAGATATCGCCGCTGCGCCAGGGGGCAGTGCCTTCCGCTTTCATGCAATCGACTTTGCCGACGAAACCGCGCTCGATGCGGCATTGGCCGGGACGACGATCGATCGGATCGTCCATGTCGGCGCACAGGCCGGCGTGCGCTATTCGCTGCAGAACCCGCGCGCGTATGTGCGTTCCAACCTCGCCGGGCATCTCAACATGCTCGAGCTGGCGCGCGCGCGGGATGTGCGGCACATGGTCTATGCCTCCTCCTCTTCGGTCTATGGCGCGACCACGTCGCTGCCGTTCCGGGTCGAGGATCGGACCGATCAGCCGATCTCGCTCTACGCCGCGACCAAGCGCGCCGACGAGTTGATGAGCGAGACCTATGCGCATCTGTTTCGCATCCCGCAGACGGGGCTGCGCTTTTTCACGGTCTATGGCCCGTGGGGGCGCCCCGACATGGCGGTGTGGCTGTTCACCGACGCGATTCTGCGTGGCAAGCCGATCACGGTGTTCAATCAGGGCAAGATGCAGCGCGACTTCACCTATATCGACGATATCGTCGCGGGGGTGATCGCCGCGCTCGACAATCCGCCGCCCGATGATGGTTTGGAAAAGGCCGGCGGCAGCGTCTCGCCGCACCGGCTTTACAATATCGGCAACAACCAGTCGGAAGAGCTCGACCATCTGATCGCGACGATCGAGCAAGCATGCGGGCGCACCGCCGTGCGCGATTATCAACCGCTTCAGCCGGGCGACGTGCTTGCCACCTATGCCGACATTTCGGCAATCAGCCGCGACCTAGGCTTTGCGCCGACGACGCCGATCGAAATCGGTATCCCGGCCTATGTCGACTGGTACCGCGGCTATTCGGGATTGTGAGCAGATTGGTGAGCCGCGAGCCGATTTAGGTGACAGGACGCGCCTTCGGATCGCTTTGCTCAAACACTTGCGTGGCGTCGGGCGCGGTCCGCCGAGATCCGAGGAGCGCCGCTATCCGCTTGGATTGTTTTTCTTATTTCAGCAGATCAACCGCGAACGCCCGCACCGAATCGCCGATATCCGCGCGCCCGATCGCGATCGCCAGGTTGGCGGTGACGTAACCCGCTTTGTCACCGCAATCATAACGCTGCCCATCGAACGTGAGGCCGTGGAACGGCTGATCGCCGATCATCCGCGCCATCGCGTCGGTCAGCTGGATCTCACCGCCCGCGCCCTTGCCCTGCGTTTCAAGCACGCGCATCACCTCGGGCTGGAGGATGTAGCGCCCGATGACCGACAGGTTGGACGGCGCAGTGCCCTTCGCCGGTTTCTCGACCAGACCTTTGACTTGCGTCAGCGCGCCGTCGCGCCGGCCCGGTGTGATGACCCCATACATATGCGTCTGATCCTCGGGCACTTCCTGCGCGCAGATCATGTTGCCACCGACCTGCATATAAGCGTCGACCATCTGTTTGAGGCAGCCGGGTTTGCCGACCATGAAGTCGTCGGCGAGCAAGACCGCGAACGGCTCGTCCCCGACGATATCGCGCGCACACCACACCGCATGGCCGAGGCCCATCGGCTCCTGCTGCCGCACATAAGCGACAGCACCGGGGGCAAGCCGCGTGGCGTCGAGCACCTCCAGCGACTTGCCGCGCCCACGCATCGTCGCTTCGAGCTCATAAGCGATATCGAAATGGTCCTCGATCGCCGATTTGCCGCGACCGGTGACGAAGATCATCTGTTCGATCCCCGCCTCCAGCGCCTCGTCGACCGCATATTGGATCAGCGGGCGATCCACCACCGGCAGCATTTCCTTGGGCATTGCCTTGGTCGCCGGCAGAAAGCGCGTGCCGAGGCCGCCAACGGGAAAAACGGCCTTGCGCAGCGGTTTGATCGGCATACGGATCCACTCTTTCTATGGCAGCGACCGTCGCGATACCGCACAGCACCAGGATTGCAAAGCCGGTTGCCGGTTCAACATCGCAGCCCATGACGCAACGCAACGTATCATCCGCTGTTGCCCTGCTCCCCGTTTCCCGAACGGTTTGATGGGAATCGTCCAGCGCAGAATCAACGCCGCTGAACCGAGACCGGTCGTCCGGCCCGCGTCCTCAGCCGGGCAGATATCCGCCGGCTACCTTGCCCCACGCGGCGCCAAGCACGGCAAGACTGATGACGATATACCACCATCGCGGTATTGGTCGGCGTGGCTCTCGGTCGCGCGAGGATGGTGTTTCCGCCATGCGACGAAATAGTGCCATCGAGGCGCATTGTCCAATGTCTCGGCCGGCCCCATCGTTGCGTTCGATCTCGCGAACTGGCTGCGGCCCGGTACGATCGCGGACGGACCCGCCACTGGCCTCCAGCACCCAACGCTATCGTCAGTCTTTGAAAAGGGGCCTATATACATGTTTGACCCAATCTGATTTGAATGTCAGAAGGGGGTATGGAAAAGATTGCCCCCAAGAAACAGCAGTTCGATACGCTGATGCAGATGATGTCGGCTTTTCCTGATGAGCAGGCGGCTATTGAGCATTTCACCGCGATCCGTTGGAAAAACGGCGCATTCTGCCCCACGTGCGGCAGCACCAAGGTCTACCACTTTTCGGACAAGCGCACGCATAAGTGCGGCGATTGCCGGAAGCGCTTCTCGATCAAAGTCGGCACGATCTTTGAGGACAGCAAGATTGGTCTGCGCCAGTGGATGATGGCGATCTGGCTGATCACTTCGCACAAAAAGGGCATCGCCAGCACCCAACTCGCCAAGGACATCGGCGTTACTCAGAAGACCGCATGGTTCATGCTGCACCGCCTTCGCTATGCCGCGCAGACGAAGTCGTTCAACCGTCCGCTTGAAGGTGAAGTTGAAGCGGATGAGACGTTCATCGGCGGCAAGGAAAAGAATAAGCACGCGTGGCAGCGCACCGGTGGCAAGCAGGGCGGCGCAGGCAAGGTTGTTGTCATGGGCATCCTAGAGCGCGGCGGCGAGCTTGTCACGGGCACGATGCGCAATCTGCGCGCCGTCAACGTGCAGGGCGCAATCGCTAGCGTGGTCGCTCCCGGCGCTAATATTATGACCGACGAGCATGTTGGCTTCGTTGGCCTTCAAGGCCGCTACAATCACCACACGGTGAACCATAGCGCCGGGCAGTATGTGAAGGATTATTACAATCACACGAACGGCATTGAGAGCGTGTGGGCGCTCTTCAAGCGCCAGATCATCGGCACCCACCATTACCTCTCGCCGAAGCACCTGAGCCGTTATCTCGGCGAGATGACGTGGCGCTTCAATCTCCGCAGCATCGGCGAGGGGGATCGGGTAAACACCTTGCTTGAACAGACCTCCGGTCGTCTGACCTACAAGGACCTGATCGCATGAACGCTCCCAAAGATGATCCCGTGAAATTCGATTTTGACTTTGATGAGGCCATGCAGCGGGTCGCGCAGACCAATCCCGACGAGGTTACGGCGCTTGCGACAAGCAACCTATCGGACGACACGATAGACACGCTTTTGGACGCCTTTGAAGCTGCCGCTCGCAAGACTGAGGATGGGCACGAGTTTTGGACATCCCGCGACCTCTCGCGGCTTCTGGGATATTCGGACTATCGAAACTTCCTGACGATCGTCGAGAAGGCCAAAGCCGCGTGCCGAACGATGCGGCTCGACCCTCAGGATCATTTTGTTGACGTCACCGACATGATCGAGATCGGGAAAGGCGGTCGCCGAGAGGTCGATAACATCCACCTTGACCGCTATGCTTGTTATCTGATCGCGCAGAACGGTGACCCCCGGAAGCGCCAGATCGGTTTCGCGCAAAACTATTTCGCTATCCAGGCACGTCGTCAGGAGCTGGCGGACCAGCACGGCGTCGATTTTGACACCCTCTCGGAGAATCAGAAGCGGCTCTATCTGCGGAACCAAGTGGTAGCGGAAAACAAGCGGCTCATGAGCGCGGGAAAGGCCTCAGGCGTCCACTCAGGCGCGGACTTCGGCAAGTTCAATAACAGGGGCTATCAGGGCCTTTACGGCGGGCGCGGGAAGGAAGAGATTCAGCAGTATAAAGGCCTGCCTACCAAGGCCAACATTCTGGATCACATGGGAAGCACGGAGCTGGCCGCGAACCTGTTCCGCATCACCCAAACTGAGGAGAAGCTGCGGAGCCGGAATATCCAAGGCAAGGAGGCCGCCTGCGACGCGCACTATGAAGTAGGCGTGAAGGTACGGCAGACAATGCGCGACCTCAGCGGCATCATGCCGGAAGATTTGCCCGTTGCTGACGACGTGAAGCGGATCGCGCGCGAAGAGCGTAAGCAGCAACGTATGCGCGCCATCCCTGCGCAGAAGCGCATTGAGGAACCATTGGCGGGACCGAAGGCGACCGATCCAGTGGAAATCGACCTTCGCGCCGACCTCTGGAAATACGCGCTTCTGATTATGTCAGTGCGCCCAGAAAGCGAGATCAGCACCGCTGACCTCATCGCGGAATTGCCAAGCTACGTGCATCTCTCCGATGAGCACGCCGCCGCCAATGCGAGCCGGACGGATTCGAAATTTTCACAGATCGTGCGCAACCTCAAATCTCATAAGAACACAAAATCGAATTTCATCTATCAGGGCTTCGCGCGGGACGTTCCCGGCGGCTTTAAGATTACCCGCAAAGGGCTCGATTTTGTCCGCGAATATTTCAAAAACTAGGAGGCTGGAGTGGTCGTGGAGCTAAGCAAGGCTGATTACCGGCTCATCGTGAACGCACGGATATACGGCGGCATCTTTTGGGCTGTCATATCGCTTGGGGTAGCGTGGATGCTGAGTTGGTGGCTTGCGCCACAGGTGTCGGACATTTTGCAGATGGCCTTGTCTCTTCCGACCGTGGCCTATTTCGTAATCTACTTTGCGGGCTTGCTACGCCGTCGCCGCCCGACGAGGGAGCCGGGGACGTTTTAGGTCACACACGTATATAGGACCCATTTTATGCATATCGTCCTCCATCAAACTCAGAACTGCTTAAACAATGTGGCTTGAACAATGACTGAGCGAACCGTGCAGCAACGGTTCAGTTCGAAATGGCCGGACGAGGGACCGAAGCACACGACTGATGACCCGAAGAGATGGACGGGCGAGTCACGCTCCAACGCGCTGAGGTCGCCATCACGATCCATGCCGTCCTCAAACACCGCAGTATAGGCTGAACCTTGCTAGACCGTGTCACTGCTTCGCGAGGTCGAGCGGTAACAAGACACTTGAATCGATGGAGGGCCGCGATAATCACCAGGTAATCGAACTGGAGCGTGAGATAGGCTTCACCATTTACGCGTGTCCGGGAGATCCGATGACGGTCGTGGTCAGGACGACCCTCGAACCGGTCGATACAGCCTCCTTACAACGGAGAGGGCCGGACAACTGCCGACCCCGTCCGACCCCGCACTTCCTTCCCGGGGTATGGCTGCGTATTTTCCGAGGGTCATCGGGGGCAAGGTCAGGGCGTAGGCAGGCAAACGCCCAAAGGCTGGGTGCGATACGCCGCACGCGCCGGACTCATCAGCAAGGAATACCGACATGGCGGCAAGCGCGCTGGACACCATCGAACGCGACATCGCAGACCCCATCGGCGCAGTCGGCCCGCTGTCACCGGACATGCTCCGGCGTATGCACGGCTACTGGCGCGCGGCGAACTATCTCTCGGTCGGCCAGATCTATCTGCGCGAGAACCCGCTGCTTGAGCTGCCGCTCACGATGGACCACATCAAGCCGCGGCTGCTGGGTCATTGGGGAACGACGCCGGGGCTCAACATGCTCTACGTGCACCTCAACCGCCTGATCGTTGAGAATGATCTCAACATGATCAACGTGATTGGACCAGGGCATGGCGGCCCCGGCCTAATTGCTAACACCTATCTCGAAGGCTCCTACACAGAACATTATCCAGCAATCGAACGCAGCCGGAACGGTATGCACCGTCTGTTTCGGCAATTCTCCTGGCCGGGCGGCATCCCAAGTCACGTCGCGCCGGAAACGCCGGGATCGATCCACGAAGGCGGCGAGCTCGGCTATTCTCTGGCGCACGCTTACGGCGCCGCGTTCGACAATCCCGACCTGATCGTCACCTGCGTGGTCGGTGACGGCGAGGCCGAGACCGGCGCGCTGGCGACCAGCTGGCATTCCAACAAGTTCCTGAACCCGGCGCGCGACGGCGCCGTGCTGCCGATCCTGCACCTGAACGGCTTCAAGATCGCCAATCCCACTGTGCTGGCGCGGATCGGCCGCGACGAGCTGACCGATCTCCTGCGTGGCTTTGGCCACGAGCCCTGGTTCGTGGAAGGCGACGACCCCGCCGAAGTCCATCAGCAACTTGCAGGGGCGCTCGATGCGGTGCTGGCCCGGATACAGGACATTCAGGCAAAGGCACGCTCAGGCAAGGGCCCGATCGAGCGCCCGCGCTGGCCGATGATCGTCTTCGCGACACCCAAGGGCTGGACCGGGCCCAGAGTCGTCGACGGCTTACCGGTCGAAGGGACCTGGCGCGCGCATCAGGTGCCGATCGCAAGCTTCGACAATCCCGATCATCTGCGCCAGCTTGAGGAATGGATGCGCAGCTACGATCCGGCCGGGCTGTTCGACGAGGACGGCAAGTTTCGCGATGACTATGCCTCGCTGGCGCCGACCGGCCACCGCCGCATGGGATCGAACCCGCACGCCAATGGCGGCGCGTTGCTTCGGCCTCTGTCGCTCCCGGATTTCCGTGCCCATGCCGTGCCCGTACCCGAAGCCGGTCAGACCAGGGCTGAGGCGACCCGCGTCCTGGGCGGATATCTGCGTGACGTGATGGGGCTCAATCTCTACGCCGGGAACTTCCGGCTGTTCGGGCCGGACGAGACCGCGTCCAATCGCCTCGAATCGGTATATGAAGTGTCCGGCAAGGTCTGGATGGCGGAGATCGACCCGGTCGATGTAGATCTGAGCCAGGATGGCCGGGTGATGGAGGTGCTGAGCGAGCATCTCTGCCAAGGCTGGCTGGAGGCCTATCTGCTGACCGGCCGTCACGGCCTGTTTTCCTGTTACGAAGCGTTCGTCCACATCATCGATTCGATGGTCAATCAGCATGCCAAGTGGCTGAAGGTGACCAAGGCGATCCCGTGGCGCAAGCCAATCGCGTCGCTCAACTATCTGATCACCTCCCATGTCTGGCGGCAGGACCACAATGGCCTGTCGCACCAGGATCCGGGCTTCATCGACCATATCGCCAACAAAACCGCCGACGTGGCGCGCATCTATCTGCCGCCCGACGCCAACTGCCTGTTGTCGGTGGCCGATCATTGCCTGCGGAGCCGCGGTTATGTGAACCTGATCGTCGCCGGCAAGCAGCCGGAATGGCAATGGCTGGGTATCGATGCGGCCGTGCGCCACTGCACCGCAGGGGCGGGTATCTGGGAATGGGCCAGCGATGACGGCGAACCCGATATTGTCATGGCGTGCGCCGGCGACGTACCGACGCTCGAGACGCTTGCAGCCGTGACGCTGCTGCGTGACTATGTGCCGGATATCCGGATTCGTGTCGTCAACGTCGTTGATCTGATGGGGCTGCAGCCCCAGTCCGAGCATCCCCACGGCCTCGACGATCGGGCGTTTGATGCGCTCTTTACCACCGACAAGCCCGTGATCTTCGCGTTCCACGGCTTCCCGGCGATGATCCACAAGCTGACCTATCGCCGCACCAACCACCACAACATCCATGTGCGCGGCTTCAAGGGCGAAGGGACCACGACCACGCCGTTCGACATGGTCGTGCTGAACGACCTCGACCGCTACCGGCTCGCGTTGGACGCGATCGGACGGATTCCGCGCCTGAGCGCCCAGGTCCCCGCCGCCACGGCGCGCTACTGGGCGGCGATCGAGCGGCACAAGCTCCACATTGCCGAGCACGGCGACGATCTGCCGGAGGTTCGCGACTGGCGATGGAGCCGGTGACGCAGGCACGGGACGGGAACATCGTCCTTGCGCTCAACAGCGGCTCGTCGTCGCTAAAGTTCGGGCTCTACGATGTCAGCGGGACCAGGGCTGCCGAGCTGTTCGCAGGCTCCATGGAGGCGACGCATTCCCAGGCCCAGTTGTTCGACCGGATCGAAGCCTCGCTGGCGGAGGCGGATATGCCGGCTCCCACCGCGATCGGGCACCGCGTCGTCCATGGCGGCCCGAAGCTTAGGCGGCACAGCCGGATCGACGGGGAGGTGATCGCGCAGCTGGAAGATGCGGTTGCCTTTGCCCCGCTCCACGGTCCGGCGTCGCTAGCGCTCATCCACCTCGCAGAGACCCATTACCCGATGCTGCCGCAGGTCGTATGTTTTGATACCGTCTTCCATGCGACACTGCCGGAGATCGCTTACGTCCTGCCGATCCCCCGCTCGCTCTCCTGCGAAGGTGTTCGCCGCTATGGTTTTCACGGGCTTTCCTGCGCATCGATCGTTCGCCAGCTCGGAAGCGATCTGCCCGAACGCCTGATCATCGCGCATCTCGGCAACGGCGCCAGTGTGACAGCGGTAAAGGCAGGTCTTTCCGTGGAAACCAGCATGGGCCTCACCCCGACCGGCGGGGTCGTCATGGGCAGCCGCACTGGCGATCTTGACCCAGGCGTGCTGCTCTACCTGCTGCGCGAGAAAGGGCTGGACGGAGCGGCGCTCGAGGCGCTCGTCGACCAGCAATCCGGCCTTCTCGGCATTTCCGGGATCTCCAGCGACATGCGAGCGCTGCATCTGGCGGCGACGGAAAATGCGGACGCCCGTCTGGCGATCGACCTGTTCTGCTACTCGGTGCGCAAGCAGATCGGCGCGATGGCCGCAGCGCTTGGGGGTATCGACATGCTCGTCTTCACCGGCGGGATCGGCGAGAATGACGAGATGATCCGCAGCTCGATCAGCCGGGACCTGCGCTGGGTAGGGGCCTTCGCGATTCGGGTCATCGCCTCCCAAGAGGACGAGCAGATTGCACGGGAATCCGACAGGGTTCTCGCAGACATCGGTAGGGGGAAACCTTGCGCGTCCCCGGCGATGCCCCTTGCTATCACCCGTAGCGAATAGGTGTTTCCCGAGGCCTGACCCATGTCGGTCGCGACCCTAGAACTTAGCCATCACGAGGCCCGAACCGGCACGACGTGACGGGAAGACCTCAGTGCTTCCGCCGCCAAAATGGGGAATCATCATGTTCACGGACAACGACGAAGCCGCCTATCTCCAGCAGCGGATCGATATATCGCTCGGCATGGCAAGGGCAGCGACAGGCGATTGCGCGCGGATGGTCCATGAAGCGCTCGCGGCACGCTATGGTCGCAGGCTGGCGGCGCTCAGACGTGTATCGCAACAGCACCAGTCTCCGGTCTCTCCCGGGGCTCCGGTCAAGGTCATCGCGCTTCATGCGACGGCCCGCGCTCCTCGTCTGCCGATCGGGGCCTGAAGCCTGGACACCGGGTTCGGCAGCAATCGAGCACGAGACTGCCAACGCCTTTCCTGAGGTCGCATCCGGTTCTCAGTGCGACAGCAGCGCGCATCGAGTGCCGCCCAGCAGCAGGTCCCGGGTCACTCCACCAAAGGCCCATTCATGGGCCGGACTATGCCCAAAGGCACCTGCCACGAGTAGGTCGACCTGATGGCGGTCGGCAATGGACGCGATCTCATCGGCATCATTGCCCTGCGCGTGAACAAGAATCCGGTCGGCCTCGATGCCGTGACGTCCGAGCCAAGCAGCGACCCCTTTTACACTTCTGCGCGCGTTGCTAGCGTCCGGTGCCACTTCGAGGATGACGACGCGCTCGGCTTCACTCAACAGCGGCAGCGCGTCCGAGATCGCCCGGCGGCATTCCCTTGTGTCCTGCCACGCAACCAGAACCCGTTCGAAATTCGACGTCGTTGCAGCCTCGGGGACTACAAGGACGGGTCGCCCGGCGCGCCTGATCAGATCGCCGGTATCGGCCTGCCGCGACACATCCGCGAACAGCCCCGACACGATGCCCGTGACAACCAGATCAGCGCTTCGGGCCTCGACCGCGACAATTTCGGATATCGGCATCGCCGTCGGAAACGAGCGCCATTCCAGGATGTGCGGCTTGATCGCTAGGCAGGTCCGAAACTCGGTCTCCGTCATCTTCAACGCGTCGTCGACCATCGCGCCCTCAACCTTCGCGAGGTCGCCCGAGAAGGTACCGTCCCAGGTCCCGATCTCCACGGGTTCGCAGGCGGCGATGCCGATCACGCCCGCGCCGAACTGGCTTGCAAGCCCGGCTGCGACGGAGAGCACATGGGCGTTCGACCGGCCGGCTTCGAGGTGAACCATCAAATTGGCATAGGTCATCAGAAGTCTCCTGCAAGGCATGCAGGATGGTCGCAGCCGGCGGCGGGAGACAGCGTCGGAAACTACGCGGGCTTGCGTGCGGTTGCGTTGAAGCGACCGGCTAGGCTCCTTTTCCCGGCCGCGTGAGCCGCACTGACTCGATGATCGCGACCCGCTTCAGCAGTTCGGTACAGGTGAGATACGCAAGGACGATCACGCCAAGCGTGGCGGTGACCGCCAATGGCGGTGCCACAAATCCGAACCACCGCGCCACGGGGGTGAAGGGGAGCACCATGGCGACGATCAAGGCACCCAGCGAAGACGCCGCAAGGATCGGGCGTGGCAGGTTGCGCCACGGTCGGCCATTGGTCCGGATCACGAAGATTACCAAGATTTGCGTCGCCATCGATTCGAGGAACCAGGCGGTACGAAACTCCGGCGGCGACACATGGAACAGCAGGAGCAGTCCCGCGAACGTCAGAAGATCGAAGACCGACGACAACGGGCCCATGATCGCCGCGAAGCGGATCAGCGCGCGCATGTCCCAGACCTGCGGCCGCGCCACTACCTCCGGGCGGACTCCGTCGAACGGAATCCCGATCTCCGAGAGGTCGTACAGAAGATTGTTCAGAAGGATCTGCGTCGGGAGCATCGGCAGGAACGGCAGGAACAGGGATGCCACCGCCATCGACAGCATGTTTCCGAAGTTGGAGCTTGCCCCCATCCGGATATATTTGAGGATATTGGCAAACGTACGCCTTCCCTCCTCGACACCGTCGGCCACTACCGCGAGATCGGTGTCGAGCATGATCATGTCGGCCGACGCCTGGGCGACGCCGGCGGCGCCGTCCACCGACAAGCCGATATCCGCCGCCTTCAGGGCTGGCGCGTCGTTGATCCCGTCGCCGAGATAGCCGACGATCGCGCCGCCTGCCTGAAGTGCGCGAATCAGCCGCGCCTTCTGATCCGGCGCGAGGCGGCCATAGGCCTGGATCGTGCGAACCTGTACCGCCAGCGCCGCGTCACTGAGCGCCGTTACCTCCACGCCCGAAAGCACCCTGTCGGCCGCGAGCCCGACCAGGCCCGCCAGCCGCTTGACCACCACTGGATCGTCTCCGGAAAGGATCACCAGCCGGATGCCCGCGGCGTTCAGCCGGGCGATAGCAGCTGCGGCCGACGCCTTTGGAGGATCGGCAAAGGCGCAGAGCCCTTCGAACACGAGATCGGCTTCGTCAGCGGTCTCCAGCGCCCGCGCCGCTCCGGTCCAGGGCCGTGTCGCGACGGCGATCGCCCGAAGACCTTGAGCGGCGAGTTCCGCCACTTTCGCAAGGATGGCATCATGTTCCGCCGGCGAGAGTGGAAGGGTGCGCTCCCCGGCCCGGCCTGAGCTGCACAGCTTCAATATTTCCTCAGGCGCTCCCTTTGCGATCAGCAGGCTACCATCGAGACCGGCCGCGAGCACCGAACCGAGCCGGCGGCCGAAGTCGAAGACGCGCTGCGCCGACAAGGTCCAGCCCCTGGCGGCCTCGGGCATCGCCCTGGTCAGCGCCGCATCGAGCGCCGCATTGCCACCGCATAGGGCTGCGGCGATCGCGCCGAGACGGGAAGGCCGCTCATCGTCCGCACCGTAAGGGCCGATGCTCCGGGCAAGGCTGATCCGGGCTGAGGTCAGCGTTCCCGTCTTGTCGGTGCACAGCACGGTCATCGAACCGAGGTCGTGGATCGAGGCGAGGCGTTTCACGATCACCTTGCGCCCCGCCATGCGCACCGCGCCGCGCGACAGGGTGACCGTGGTTATCATCGGCAACAGCTCCGGCGTCAGGCCAACCGCCAGCGCGACCGCGAACAACAGCGATTGGAGCAGAGGGCGGCCGAAGAAGATGCTCGCGGTCAGGACCACGATCACGAGCGCGATCGTCAGGCGCGCTGTAAGCAGGCCATAGGCGTTGAGGTCACGCTGGAATGGCGAGATCTCGTTCGCCTCGGTCAGCGCCGAGGCAGCCGCGCCGAAGAGGGTCTGACGTCCGGTGCCGACCACCAGCGCAAGCGCTTCGCCGGTCTGCGCCACGGCGCCGCGAAAGATGGCGTTCGACGCCTCGGCCGCGGCGAGGGAAGAGATGGCGCCGGCCCGTTTTTCCACTGGATAGGGCTCGCCAGTCAGCGCCGCCTCGTTCGCCGTAAACGAGCTGCTCTCGAGGATCAACGCATCGGCCGGGATGATATCCCCGGCCTGAACGCGAATGATGTCCCCCGGCACCAGCGCTTCGACGTCAACTTCGGCAAGGGCACCGTCGCGCCGGACCGTCGCCTTCAGCGCGACCGATTGGCGCAAGATATCGGCTGCCCGTACCGCATGACCCTCCTGGAACGTGTCGAGCCCGATCGACAGCACCAGAATGGCGACGATGATCGATCCGCCGACGACGTCGCCGGTCGCGACCGAGACCAGTCCGGCGGCCAGCAGGATCAGCGAGAGCGGCTCGACCAGCCGTTTGATGATCGCGCGGATGGGATTCCGGCCGGCGCTGACGGCATCGGCATTGGGACCGGCCTGCCTGAGTCGCTCGCTGGCATTGGCTCGGCTCAGGCCGTTACGGTCGGTTTGCAGGCTCGACAGCAGCGCGTCAGGCGTATTCGTCCAGAACGGCCGCTCGCCGCCCGCGCCGCTCGAAACGGTGTTCGCTGTCATGAAGGGATCGCTCAGGCGGGATGCAGCGCGGCGGGCACGGCCGCGGACTTGCCGTCGTGGAGGGCGATGAATGCCCTGTAGAGAATACGGGGGTCAAACGTGCCTTTGTAGACAGGCGGCGCCTTCTTTCGCAGGCCAAGCAGTTCGTACACGGCGGTTTGCGCCGACCGGATCGAATATTCGACGGTGAAGACCACATCGTCGGGCAGTTCGCAAAACTGTCCCATGAAGGCGAGGTTGGTCGATCCGCTTGGCACGACCTGCGGACGATCGCCGGCGGCGCGCGGCAGGAACTGGCTGGTGATGAAGGGCATCATCGATGGGATGCACGTCGCGCTGCCAAGGATCTTGTCCGCCTCTGTCAGGATTCCGAGATGCCCGAGAATCTCGGTCATGATCTCCCGGCCGGAACAGGCGGACATCGGCTTTTTTACATAGTCGCCCGGTACATCGACCGTAAGGCCGTACCCCCAGAACACTGCCACGTCTTCGGGCTGGCCGATAAAATGCGGCTGATACGGAATGACGATCGACGCAAGCCATGCCGATTTCGGAAAGGTGATGAGACCGCCTTCGCCCGGCATATTGCCGGTCGCGTCGCGCACGAGGTCGAGAAAGGCCGGATCGTGAAGGGTGGTGGTGAACGAAATCCATTTCGACTGATCGACATGGTCCGAGAAAACCGATGGCCGGCCGAATGCCGGTCGGTCGCGGGCAATTCGCTCCCAGAGCATCCAGGCGCCACCCTTACGCTTGTCGTGCAGCCTGGGCGCTTGGTCCATGCTGCCGGCGTCAGAACCCTCCGTCATCGATCCGAGCGTGACGAACACATAATCGTCCTCGGCGAGGCTCACCGTGCTTACTGCGCCGTCATGCTTTACATCGATG
Organism: Sphingomonas psychrolutea; assembly: GCF_014636175.1. Classification (GTDB taxonomy): domain Bacteria; phylum Pseudomonadota; class Alphaproteobacteria; order Sphingomonadales; family Sphingomonadaceae; genus Sphingomonas; species Sphingomonas psychrolutea. The sequence continues at coordinate 24,085 of NZ_BMDW01000028.1, forward strand.
CTCCGCGCCGTCGTTTCCCCATCGCGTTCGTGCAAATGGATGTCAGTGACGCAGCTGGTCAGCTGAAAACGAACGCCGTGGTCGCCCAGCCACTTCTGCAGCGGGCGCACCATCGAATCATATTGGTTGTACCGGGTGCGCATGATCCCGTTCAGGCGGTTGAACCCGTCGACCATGTGCGCGAACCGGACGAGATAGCGTTTGAATTCGACCGCGCTATGCCATGGCTGGAACGCAAAGGTAGTGCACCACATCAGCCAGAAATTAGTGGCGAAGAAGGACGTGTCGAACTGATCGCCGATCGTCGAACGACCCAGCATCGCCTCGGGCTCGATCGCAAGGCGTTCGATGGTGAGGATGTGCCGTTCGGCGAGACCGAATTCCGGCGCGACCTGACGATGGCCGTCGGCGAAGAGCCGGGCTTTGGACGACGTCTCGATCGTCGCGTTCCAGTCGAAGATCTCCTGGGTGACTGTCTTCTCCGCAGCCAGCGTCGGGATCGACGCGAACAGATCGAAGGTGCAGACATATTTGCTCTCGAGCATCCGACCGCCGCGCAGAACATAGCCCTTGTCGGGGAAACCGGTGGCGTCGAGGCTGCCGCCCACCGCGGCGCCCTCGTCGAAGATCGTGATGTCACTCCCCCGGACGTCGCCGTCGCGGATGAGAAACGCGGCAGCAGCGAGAGAGGCAATTCCGCCGCCGACCAGATAGACCTTGCCTTCATGACGCGGCACGGGGCCAAAGTCGTCGGCCTGGTCTGAAGCGTTCGGGTCAACGGACATGGGAATTCCTCACGGCGGTGGTCGCAGCGATCGGGACCCACCTTGGGACACAGGGCATTGCAGCTGCGGCGAAGCGCGCGACAGGATCGGAAACTACCTAGCTCTGTAGGACCCAGGTAGCAGCCGGTTTGCGGTTCGGGAGGGCCGCATCAAGATGCTGAAGTCCAGCTCTCGACCCGGCCTTGCCAATAGATAATTTTCTCTCCGCCGATTTCCCAGGCGATTTCGCCCGCGAATGGGAGCCACCTGCCCAGGTGTTGCCGATACTCGGAAAAGCGCCCGTACCACGGCGTCGGCAGGATGGGTTCAATCACCGAACGCGGGCGATCGGGGGCGAAGGCGGTCGCAATCCGCCCCTGGCTGTCCAGCGTCAGAATCACCTCGACCGCAGTCTCGCCGTCTCCAGCGCCGACGATTATTTCGTCCGCTCCACCCCCCGCGCCAGCGCAGGGAAGGATTCGCAAGGATGGCGTCGGGCGCCCAGGCGAGTTCGGCAAGGTACCGCATCAACTCGCCGCGCACGAGCGCGGGGGTGTGTTCGGCGCGGGCGATCGGGATGATGCCGAGCGCCATGACATCGAGCCGTCCCTCGCCATGATCCAGGGCATCGCGGGCCGATATCATGCCGAACGGACCCGCGTTCGCCACCCAGTCGAATTCGCAGGCTCGTGTCGAGATCGTCTGGGCCGCCGTGAAAGTTATCCACGCTTCTGAATTGAGATTCCGCTTCATCCGCCCCGTCTGCTCGAGGCTGACGCGGACCGGATTATCTTGTGGCTTCACGCCGAGGCGAATCGCGAGATCATACGCGGCGTCGGGGATGTGCAGGCGGTTTTGATATCGGACTTCATTCATGGGGCATCCCTTGGTTTGGGCGAACGAGCACCGACGCGACCCGGGACGCGTTGCCAAGCGCTCCCCGCCCGAGGATGATGATTGCAGAGAGCCAGAGAAACGCCGGAGCCACCAGAAACCAACGGAAATCAGAAACCAATGCGAAGTTGACGCCGCTCATCAGCACTACGGACAGGAAGCCCGCCGCTATGTATGCGCACAACTCCACCCTTTTGGGGCGGCGACCCTGAGCGAGGCCGAAGGCTCCGCTCATCACGAGCACGCCTCCGGCCGCCATTTGCCCACCCATCACGGCAAATACCAGTTGAAGCCACCCTTCGATCCCTGGTGCGGCACCGCGAACTGCCTCGAGCGTCGTTGCCGAGGCTCGCAGGTCTTCCGGAAGAAAGCTCGGGCGAGAGAAGATGAAATAGAGACCCGCGACGACCTGATAGGAGCCCCATGCACCGAGAAGGCCCGCCGCTAACCTGCGATCAAGCCAGGACCGATGCGGCGCAGGATCACTGCGCCTTTTCATTGCGCCGCAGTCAGCCACCGAGCGAGCGTGAAGACGATTCCGGTTCCGAACAGCGTGCCGAAGATCGGCTTGGTCCTGGCCGCCAGCCAGACCGGAAGATAGATGTCGAAGTTGGGTCGTGTGTCATCGGTGTACCGCGCCGCGATACCGTCAAGCGGACAGCGCCCGTGATTCAGGCCAAGCACGGCAACCTCGACCAGAACGATGGCGATGGCCCATGCAGCCCCGATAAAGTTCGATGTCCCGGCAAACGCCCAGATCGCGACGATCGCGCACACCAAAAAGGCCCAAATTAGGGTGTGGACCACCTTGACCGCATGAAGTGATCCGTTTCGCGTTCTCAGCTGCGCCTCGGTCACAAGAGCATGACTGAATCGACCGGGCGGCGCGGTGAATAGGGAAGTGGCGCGCCGTGCCCGAACCGCATGACGATATCAGGCCTCCTGCCGGGCATCCCCACTAGGTCGGCGAGTTCGGGCCTGAACGCTGCGACTTCGACCGGCTGGTTGATAAAGGCATGCTTCAGTCCGAGCGCGGTCGCCCGCAGCGCAAAGCGCTGGCATGCCCGTCCGACCGCCACCCAATGTGCGGGGTCCGCTTTCTCGGCCAGGAACACGGCAATTCCGGAGGACGACCGTATCTGGCGTGCGTAAGTCTCATTCTGCGACTGCGCCGTCGCCAGCCAGTCAAAGGCAAGCGGACCGAGCCAATCGGGCAGAGTCGGATTGCCGGTCGCCACGCTGTAGAGCCCGTCGCCGGTTCGCAGCGCCTGCCGCGGATTGAAGCGCAGCCATGACTTGAGTTCCCGGAGAAACGCCGCGTCAGCCATCTGCGCGCTGTTGCCCGCCACCACGAGATCCCGCAATCGTTCGACGCGGAACTGGTCGGTAAGGAGGACCAGATTGACTCCTGGCACGGTGGCCGCTTCAGCCAGTCGGCTCAGATCGGCCGGGCTGACGGGTCGACCGTCATAGTCGGCACGGGTCGACTGGCGCCTGGGAATGGCATCGAACAAATCGGAAGGGGTGGCCTGCCCTGCTGCTGAAGAGAAGATGACCGATCCGCCATTGGCGGGATCGAAGCCGAGCGTGCCCGGGTAACCGCGCGCGGCAGAAGCCAGCGAAAGATTCTCGGCCGCCGCGCCCAAACTGACGAAAAGGTGATGATCGTCGGGATCGACGACAGGGGTGCGTCGCGAAAAGTCCGGCAGGATGTCGATGCGCTGATCGCGAACGCGGAACTTCCACGGCTGAGTGTTGTGGCCATTGGGCGCGAGGGTCGCGAACCGAATAAGATCGCGGCTGAGCGCCGGGTCCGCAAGCGGGGCTCGTGACGAGGCAATCTCCTTGGCATATTCCGACGAATTGCCCATGCCCAAAGCGGCAAGATACACCGCGCTGCCACCGAGGGCCGCAAGGGCTCCTCCGCCAACTAGCATTTGGCGTCTGTTCATTGACACGCCTCGCGTCTCGATAATCTCGGTGCCAGCGCGGCGCGAATGGCCTCGAGCAGCGGTCGATCCGCCACCGTCTTCAACAGGAGCGTGTCGCCGTCTCGTTCGGCGTCCCGAGCGATGCTGTCGGTGACGTCGATGCTCCGCAACAGGATAGCCGTCCCGCGCCAGCCCTGGATCCGCAGGCTCTGAACAAGCTCGATGCCGCCCAGCCCGGGCATATCGACATCGACGACGAGGCAGGCAGTTGCACGCGCAAGCGGGTCGGCGATCAGGGCGGCACCTGTCGCATAGGACCGGACGTCGAAACTCTCGGAGCGGAGCATCAACTGGCGCTCGCGCCGTACGGCCGCATCTCCATCGACGAGCGAGATACCGATCCGAGCGATCGGCTCCTCCTTTACCAGAGCGTGCATCTGATGATCTTCCTTGTTCCCGCGCGCACGGTGGGAGCAATCAGAGGCTGCGTCTGTAGGTAATGGGCGCAATTGAAGACAGCCTATCCGCGTTCCCCCAGCCCGGCGGCAAAGGCGATGCGAAGTACCTCGGAAAGACTTCGGGCGTGAAGCTTCACCATGAGGGCGGCGCGGTGCGCTTCGACCGTGCGTATCGAGATGCCGAGCTCGTACGCGGTGATCTTGTTCGGCTGTCCCTGCACGATACCCTGCAGGACGTCACCCTCGCGAGGCGTTAGCGCTGCGAGCCTGATGACTGCTTCAGCGGCATCGAGGTGGATCCGGTCGGCGTCGTCGACGCGGCGAAAGGCTTCCTCGATCGCCGCCAGCAGCGCTGCCTTCTGGAACGGCTTTTCGAGAAATTCCACGGCGCCGGCCTTGATGGCGCGCACGGCCAGCGCAACGTCGCCGTGCCCGGTCAGCATGATAACCGGCATTTCGATGCCACGCTCGGACAGCCGCCGCTGGACTTCGAGCCCGTCGAGTTCCGGCATCCTGATATCAAGGAGCACGCATCCGCGCGTCTCGCGATCGGCGTCGGCGAGGAACGCGACGCCGGACACATATGATTTGACCACATAGCCATTGGTTCGCAGCAGGAACCCTGCGGACAGACGGATTGCCTCCTCGTCATCGACGAGGTGGACGAGGTGTTCAGCCGGCATCAGCGTTCTCCGGGTCGGCGCGAACCAGCGTGAAATGGAAGGAGGTGCCACCGCCCGGGGCAGGCGTCGCCCAGATCCGTCCGCCATGCGCCTCGATGATCGTGCGGCAGATCGAAAGGCCGAGGCCCAGGCCGTCTTCCTTCGTCGTCGCAAAGGCTTGGAACAGGCGGTCGGACATGTCCGCCGCGATGCCCATGCCGGTGTCGGTCACGGTCACCTGGACACAGCCTGCGGATTCCCGGGCGGTAGTGATTGTCAGCTCGCGCGTCGGACAATCCTGCATCGCCTGGAGCGCATTGCGGATGAGGTTGACCAGGACCTGCTCGACCTGGACGCGATCGACCAGCACCTGGTGCGGCTCGGGGTCCAGCGACATGATGACGCGAACGCCGGCTTCGTGTGCGCCGATCAGTCCCAGGCTTGCCGCCTCGTGGACCAGCGTGTCCAGTTTCTCGGACGCGCGGCCGACCTCTCCGTGCGCGACGAATTCGCGCAGGCGGCGAACGATATCTCCCGCGCGCAACGACTGACCCGCAGCCATATCCAGTGCCTCGCGGATCATTTCGAGTTCCGGCGTCCGCGCATCGGCCAGCATGTCGCGCGTCGTCTCAAGATAATTTGCGATGGCGGTCAGCGGCTGGTTCAACTCGTGCGCCAGCGTCGAGGCCATCGTTCCCATCGCGCTGAGGCGGTAGATGTGGATGAGCTCCGACTGCAGCTCATGCAGTCGCTGCTCGGTCAGGCGGCGCTCGGACAGGTCGCGGATGAAACCGGTGAAGATGCGCTGACCGCCACTCGACGTCTCCCCGACCGCCAGTTCCATCGGAAAGGTCTCGCCGTTGCGGCGCAGCCCGACCGCGATTCGCGTGCTGCCGATGACGTGTCGCTCGCCGGTCGCCCTGTAGGTCGCAAGATATCCGTCATGCGTGTCCCGGTCGGCCCTGGGCATCAGCATCGCGACGTTTTCACCGAGCACTTCGGCTTCGGCATAGCCGAACAGCTTCTCCGCCGCCGCGCTGAACGAAGAAATGCGGCCATGTTCCTCGATCACGATCATCGCGTCGGGCACCGTCGCCAGGATCGAAGCGAGATGCCGTTCCCGTCCCGCAAGCGCCCTTTCGGCGGATTTCTGTTCTGTGATGTCGCGCACCACCTTGCCGAAACCGCGCAACTTGCCGTCGTCATCGTACAGCGCGGTGATGGTGATGTTGGCCAGAAATTCCGAACCGTCCTTGCGAACGCGCCAGCTCTCTTCCTCGACCCGGCCTTCCGCGTGCGCACGCGCGAGGTCGGCGGCGGGCTTGCCCGCCGCGATTTCCTCGGCCGGATAAGACCTCGAGAAATGATGACCGACGATCTCGGCCTCGGTCCATCCCTTGATCCGCTCGGCCCCGCGGTTCCAGATCGTCACCCGACCCTCGGGATCGAGCATGTAGATCGCATAGTTGGTCGCGCCGTCAATCAGCAGGACCAGCTCGTCGGCGGATGTTGTCACGGTCCGTCGGGGCGTATCCGATCCGCCGGCAACCCTGGGATGCTGCGAAGCTTTCGGCATCGCTGATCAGTATAGCATCCGGTGCCCGTAAGCGACGACCAACTGAATCGTCATCATCAGCGACAATATCGCCAGCCCGACCGTCGGCCGGTGGAACGACGCGTTTGATGAAGAGTCCGGCCGCGTCATTGACGATAGTTGCATTGGGTCGCTCCCGTGTCGCTCGTTCCGATCTATCTCAGGGTCGGGTCTCGGGGGATATTGGTGGAACTACGCACGCTCCCGCGTAGTTTCCGAATGTATCGCGTCTTCTCGCGCCAGATTACGCAAACTCACATTCGGCCGGGGACGGCTCTCTCCAACCCGGGCGAAACAGAATGTGCTTTTCCGCCACCGCCAGCTTCACCGCCGGAGCCGGGCTTTTGATTATAGGTCTCGTGACGGTACGCCGCGCTCGTACGGCTGCGGAGTTGCCGTTTGCCCTGGTTCCCGCGCTGTTCGGCGTTCAGCAGCTCATCGAAGGCGCACTCTGGCTGACCTTCCCGGACAAGGATCCGCTGCTCAACGTCGTCCTGACCTATGCCTATTCTGTTTTTTCGCACGTATTCTGGCCGATATATGTGCCGGTCGCAGTGATGTTGATTGAAGGCACGAATTGGCGACGCAAGGCCACGGTGGGAATCGCGGTGGCAAGTGCTGCAGCCGGGATGTATCTACTCTATGCCTTGATAACCCAGCCAATCGTCGCCCAGGTGATCGGTCACCACATTACCTATGTGTCTCCGCACTTCTACGGGACCGGCGTAATGGCCCTCTACCTTCTGGGAACTTGTATCAGTCCGCTTTTTTCGAGCCACGCGATGGTGCGGGCATTCGGGGTTGCGGCGTTCATATCGTTCGTCGCCGCATATGTTTTTTTCGCACTATGGTTTATATCCGTCTGGTGCTTCCTGGCGGCAGTGATGAGCGGGTTCGTCCTTCTTCATTTCTCGCGTCCACTTCCTGCCTGGAGCGGACGCAAGGCACCGCTGCCGTCACCCCGGCAAGCGGGGACAGCGGTCATTAGGTAGTTTCCGACCCTCGCGACGGTCCGGCCAATGAAGTCATTGACCCTACGTTTCCGAGATATCTCGGCCGCGCAATGATCCGGCAGAGGTGATTATGGCGAACGACGACCTGGCGACGCATTTGCCGATCGTGCTGCGGCCCGATCCAAAACGGGTCGTGATCCGCCCCTTCGTCCCCGCCGACGATCCGCCGCGCTTCGCAGTTGGGGTTGTTCCCCGCGCCCAGCGGATCGCCGACCGCGTCATGGCGCTCAGCGGTGCCGACCTGAAGGTCGACCTCGAGCGGGTCACGGCAGGGCTGTCCGAGCACCACCGCAATGTGAACATGGTCCTCCAGCGACGGTTCCACGAAGTCAACGGGCTGCTGATCGATCATTGTTCGGTCGCTGAGGAGCAGGCTCTCCTGATCGGCGCCTATTTCAGCGAGGAATATGCGTTCGAGGCGGCGGCCTTGTTCAACCCGAGCATCGTCGCTCACCCGGATCAGTCAGGCGTGCGACCAGGCGACGTGCGCTTTATCCTGTCGCTGCGCGGGGTCGGCGAAGGCCATGTTTCGTCCGTCACCTTCCGCACCGGAATCTGCGGCGCGGACGGCACCGTCACGGTCGATACGCCCGGTCTGCAAGCAGTCGCGCCGCGGATCGAGAACATCCCGGGCGGCGCACCCGATGATCCGGGCGTACGGCTATTCTGTGAAGACAGCCGTGACCTTTCCGAGGTCGTGATCTTTCCGATGACGATCAACCAGCGGCACGGAATAGAGGATGTGCGCCTTGTTCGATTTGTCGATGACGATGCCAACGTCACCTATTTCGGAACATACACCGCCTTCAGCGGCGAAGCGATCCGACAGGAACTGCTGCGCACGACCGATTTTGTGACGTTCGAGCTGACTGCCCTTCGCGGTGACGCCACCGCCAACAAGGGAATGGCGCTCTTCCCGCGTCGGATCAAGGGTCGATACGCCATGCTCGGACGCCAGGATCACGAGAATATCTGGCTTCTGACGTCGGACGATCTTTATAACTGGGAGGGAGGGACGCGGGTTGTGTCGCCCCGTTGGGACTGGGAGTTCGTTCAGATTGGCAACGGCGGCTCGCCAATCGAGATCGATGAAGGGTGGCTGGTCATCACACACGGCGTCGGCGCAGTGCGCAACTATTGCCTTGGGGCCTGCCTGCTTGATCGCGACGATCCCACGAAACTGCTGGCGAGAACGACTTACCCGCTGCTTCAGCCAAGAGTGGAAGAGCGCTACGGCTATGTCCCCAATGTGGCCTATACCTGCGGCGCGATGGTCCATGGCCGTACGCTCATCCTTCCCTATGCTCTGGCCGACAGCTTCACGACCTTTGCAACGGTGCCGCTCGATCGGTTGCTCGCGGCAATGGCGTAGGTAGTTCCCGAGCCTAGTCGCCCGGACTGCGAATCGGCACTTTCCCGTTGAACAGGAGAGAAGATATGACCGCAATCATTGCAGTGCCACAGGCGAGCAGACTCGACATCGTGCGTTGCGCTTCAACAGGTGCGTTCGCCACCCTTCTGATATTTCTGGTCTGCTGGATTGCGACCGCACTGCATACGCCGCTGGCGCACAGTTTCATCTCGCTCTTCACCGTGCAGCCCGTCGGATCGACCGACGCGTTGTGGATGGGGAGCCTGAGCGCCTTCCTCTTTGGCGGCGTCGCAGGCGCCTTTGTCGCGCACTGCTATAATCTCGCTGGCCGCTTCCTGGGGCGCTGACCGCCCCGATGCGCCAATTTCGTGGATCAAAGACCCATCCCGCCGACCCAGCATTCGTGATGAGCGGCAACGCCAACAGGAGAACAGCCATGTCGATCGAAAGCGATATTTCGTCCGATTCCGGTACCGCCCATGGTTGCTGCGGTGGCGGCGCTAAAGAAACAAAAACGGCTACACCAGCCGCCGCGCAGCCGGCGGTCGCGACATCGCCGGACGCGACGCGCGACGCTCCTGCCCCCAAGAAATCGGGATCTTGTTGTGGCAGCGGCAGTGCCAGTGGCCAACACCAGTAGGGCGATCCTGCGAGCCCGCAGCCCCGCTGTTGGGCCGTAACGACGATCGGTTGCAGCCTGTGCTCACGGAGCCTCGGCCGGTGGCCAGCCCCGTCGGGTAACAGTCGGCAGCCGTAATCAGCGAAGCGTTCAGAGAGCAGGCTCAAGGCCGGTCAACGACCGTCAGTACTGGTGAGGGTTCGAGCATGGGTTTCCATCGGTTGAGCGAAGCGCTCGACAAATCTGCGGGAAAAGCGATGCCAGAAAGTTCCAGTCCAAAAAGATCGACCGACGGGATGGATATGCCGCGAGGCCGTGCGGCGGCGCAGGATGCGCACGCTGCATCGGCGGGCGAGAAGACGGCGCGGGAAGCAGCAAGTCCGGACGAGGAAAACGCGACACCTACGGGGCCGGTCACCGCTGCGGACCATGACGAAGATCACAAAGCGCAGAACATGAGCAACGGCGACACCATGGCCAACGAAATGGGCCATGGTGGCGGCCAAACCCTGGCAGCCATGGTTCGCGACATGCGCAACCGCTTCTGGATCGCGCTCGCGTTCAGCGTCCCGGTCTTCATCCTCTCGCCGATGGGCCTGGATTTCCTCAAGGTTCCTGTTCCGTTCGGACTGAGACTCGAACTGGTCCTGTTCGTCCTGGCGAGCGGTGCGATCCTTTACCCGGTCTGGCCGTTTGTCGTTGCCGCCTATCGCGCCATCCGGGCGGGCATCGCCAATATGGCTGTCCTCGTCGTCCTGAGCGTCGGTACCGGCTACCTTTTCAGCGTGGGAGCCACGTTCATCTGGGGTGGCCAGAACTTCTACGAGGCCGCGGTAATCCTGCTCGACTTCATCCTGCTCGGACACTGGCTGGAGATGCGGGCGAGAGCGGGTGCTTCCACGGCGATCCGGTCACTCATGGATTTAGCACCGCCCAAGGCGGTGGTGCTGCGCGACGGTAGGGAAGTTGAGATCGCGACCTCTGAAGTCGTTGCCGGCGATATCGTCGTGATCCGGCCCGGCAACAAGATCCCTGTCGATGGCGTCGTGCTGGAAGGATCGTCCTCGGTCGATCAGTCCATGCTCACGGGCGAGTCGATGCCGGTCGACAAGAAGGTCGGCGACACCGTCATCGGTGCGACGATCAACAGGAGCGGCACCTTTCAATACAAAGCGACCAAAGTCGGCGCAGACTCGGCGCTCGCGCAGATCGTCAAGCTCGTCCAGGACGCCCAAAACTCTAAAGCGCCCGCGCAGCTTCTGGCGGACCGCGCCGCGCAGTGGCTCGTCCTGGCGGCGATCATCATGGGCCTGGGCACATTCGTCGTCTGGTACTGGTTCCTGGGGCAAACTCTTCTATTCGCCGTCAGTCTCACGATCACCGTGTTCGTCATCGCCTGCCCCGACGCCCTCGGACTTGCGACACCCATGGCGATCATGGTCGGCACCGGCCTCGGCGCACTGAACGGGATGCTCTTCAAGAACGCGTCGGCGTTGGAAGACGCAACCAAGCTGAACGTCATTGTCTTCGACAAGACCGGTACGCTGACCATGGGTCAGCCCGAAGTCGTCGAACTGGTCGTCGCTGCCGGAATCGACGAGCGGCAGCTTCTCGCAAACGCAACCGCCGTGGAGGCGGGCTCCGATCATCCGTTAGCCCAAGCGATCATTCGCCGTGCAGCGGGCATCGCGGCGCCCAAGGCCTCGGACTTCATGAACATCGAAGGCAGGGGCGCGCGGGCGAACGTTGACGGGAAGACGGTTCTGCTGGGCAACAAGCTTCTCATGGCGGACAACGGGATCGATCTCGGCGAGCTGAGCGCGAAGTCCGAGGCGCTCCAGGGTGCCGGAAGGACGGTTGTTCACCTCGCGGTCTCCAGCAAACTTATCGGCCTGCTTGCGATTGCCGATGCCGAGCGGCCGACCTCGAAGGCTGCCGTCGCAGCACTGCGCGAGCGCGGTCTCGAGGTGATCATGATCACCGGTGACAATCAGGGGACCGCAGCGCGCATCGCTAAGGCCATGGGCATTGATACTGTGCTTGCCGATGTTCTGCCCGGCGACAAGGCCGGCAAAATCAAGGAACTGCAGGCACAGGGCAAGAAAGTTGGTATGGTCGGTGACGGGGTCAACGACGCACCCGCGCTAACTCAAGCCGATGTCGGCTTCGCGATCGGCGCCGGCACCGACGTCGCCATGGAAAGTGCCGATATCGTCCTGATGAAAAGTGATCCGTTCGACGTGGTGGGAGCGATCGAACTCTCGCGCGCGACGCTCAGAAAGATGCATCAGAATCTGTGGTGGGCGGTCGGCTACAACGTGATTGCGTTTCCGCTCGCTGCCGGCGTGCTCTACCCATTTCTGCTCGGACCCAGCATCGCTGCGCTGGCGATGTCGGGCAGCTCTGCTTTGGTCGCGATTAATGCTTTGCTGCTGAAGCGCACCAGGTTGACCGGGATCGTGAGTCGACAACCGGTTCGGCAATCCAATCCGGCAGCGAGCGCGGCATCGTGACAGCGACCGTCCCAGTGAGCGGTGTGCCGAACGCCACCATGGCGGCCCTGATGCTTTCGGTTTTCACGATTTCGCTCGGATTCGGCATCGTGTTGCCATCGCTGCCCTTCATGATCGAGCGGTTGCTAGGCTCAGCCGGCAGTGCAGCGCAGGTGTCGCATGCGACAGGCCTGCTCACTGGCTTCTACACGCTATCGCTGTTCCTGTTTGCCTCGCCCTGGGGTCGCCTGTCCGATCACTTTGGCCGCCGATCGATCCTGCTGATCGGGCTGTTGGGATTTAGTGCGACGATGATGACCTTCGCTTTCATCGAAGGCCTGCGTGCGATCTATGCCGAGCGCTTCGTGAGCGGGATGTTCGCCGCAGCCGTTACGCCAGTAGCACTCGCCACGATCGGCGATCTTGCCGCCACGGAAGCAGTGCGCGCGCGCCGGCTGACCTTCGTCAGCCTCGCCGGCATCGGCGGGTTTCTGCTGGGACCGATGTTGGGCGTGTTCGTGACGCGCGGCGCGAGTATTTTGTTTCCCGACCTCGGCGGCATGGGGCCGCTTGGAATTCCGCTTGTAGGAATTGCGCTGCTGGCCCTGGTCGCCGCCTTGGCAATGGCGCTGACGGTTCCGAAGACCACAGTAGGCGATTTTGGACAGCAAAATAAGGTCGTTATCTCGCGCCCTGCCAAGCGGCTTGTACTAAGGCTGCTAGCGCTCTCGTTCATCGTCTCGGTCGGAATCGGCGTCTTCGAAGTCGGTCTGGCATTGCGCGGGAAACAGGAGCTCGGTCTGTCGCAATATCAGATCGCGACGATGTTCACCGAATGCAGCCTGGTGATGCTTGTCGTCCAATCCGTCGTCTTCTCCCCGTGGATCAGGCCCGAAACGACGCGCTGGCTCATCGCCCCCGCATTCGCGATCCTCGCTGCGGGAATATTTCTAGTCCCGCACGCACCGACTTTCCTGCTGATGCTCACGGTCATCGGAGCGGTCGCGGCGAGCGCCGGGGTGCTTTCACCGATTCTGACCTTCTGGATATCGAGCAAGGCCGGAAAGGCACAAGGCGCGCAACTCGGCAAGCAAACCGCCGCCGCAAGTCTGGGCGCTGCCTTCGGGTCGGCCGCGGGTGGGCTGCTGTTCGACGTATCGTGGCTACCCGACGCTTCGTTCGCAATTGCCGCCGCGCTCTCGCTCGTTGCCGTCCTGCTGAGCCTGCATCTTCCGAAGCTCCTCGTCGATCACATAGCTCGGCAGAAGACCGAGCCGCCTTCCGCGAGCTCTCCCCGATCCAGGCATTCTGCCGTGCCCGGATAACGCGCACCCATTCCAAGCAATTCAACACCGAAGGAAACCATCATGTCAAAGAATCACGCGATCGTCGCCGTTTTCGACAGTCATCAGGCGGCTGAAAAGGCCGTTCGCACGCTCTCCGAAGGCGGGCTCGACATCAAGCACTTCAGCATCATCGGCAAGGGATTCCACAAGGAGGAGCAGGTCCTAGGCTTCTATAACGTCGGTGACCGCATTGCCTCTTGGGGCGGGACCGGCGCATTCTGGGGTGGCTTATGGGGATTGTTTGCGGGTGGTCTCTTCATGGCGGTCCCGGTTGTGGGACCGGTGATCGTGCTCGGACATTTTGCCGCGATGGTGTTAGCTGCAGCTGAAGGCGCTGTAGTCGTTGGAAGCCTGGGCGCACTCGGCGGCGCGCTGTCCAGCCTTGGCATCCCCGAGGATAGCGTGATCCAATATGAGACCGCGCTGAAGACTGACAGCTTCTTGCTGATGGCCCATGGGTCGGTCGAGGAAATGGCGCAAGCCAAGTCACTTCTCGACTCGACCTCGCCCACCCGTGTCGATCTGCACCGCGAGGTGACAGAGATGACGGACATTCACGCAGTACGTGCACCGGTCGAGACAGCAGACTAATTCACGCGGACAGCGCGCCTCTCACGGTCGAGGGTAGGCTGTCGCCAGCGCACGGCAAGGGAACAACGCAAGCATAGAGTGTTGCGGGTCTCCCACGTGAGCGGCGTGCATAGCGAGCGTACGTGTGCAAACCATTCGACTTGCGCGCCAAGCAGAGCCAACGGTAATCGCATCGAGTCGATGAGGGAAGCACGCTCGACCCGCCCGGACGATGGTGGTTGTCCGGTCTTATGGTGGCGGGACTGGCACTATCGCCGGTCTACGCGGAGACCACCGCTATGACATAACTTACCGACCCCTCTTCGATCCTGCTGTCGACCCTCTCGCAACGTGAGGGTGGTAGCCTGCATCCATTGCCGACCACGCTCACCGCGCCAAAGCCTGCGATCGCCAAGTCTGTCGCCGCGCTGCTCAACCGCGACCTTGCCGAAGAGCGCGAGATCAACGATCCCGCGAGCGTCGCACGAGCCGATAGTGATCTGCGTTACCGCGTGTTTGTTATCTCGGTCAGGCTGGGCGCGATCGGGGCCAGGTAGGGCGAGCCGGTGTCGCTGCTGTTCATTTTGCTCGCACGAGAATCAGATGACATCAGATTGATCCATACCGGCATTGCGGAGATAGTTACGGCATTCGTCTGGGCTGAAGGCGTCGAGCAAGGAGCCGACGCGGCGCCAGGTTGCGTCGTGGGTATGGGCCGGTAATGCGTCGTGAGATCACCAGCACGGAATGCACATCCGGGACCGCGCCGCGGCGAGCCCGGCGATCGTTAAGGCAGCGACGATCCCCATCGAACACAGCGCTGCTCGATTGTTGTTGCTGTCGGTCTGCGCAAATGCGGTCTGGTATTCGACTGCAATGTCCCGCGGGATCGTCGCCCGCCGCCGGGCCGCGAGCCGCGCCACCGAGTGGCTAGACTTCCCCGCGACAGGCCATTTTATTTGCGGCACAGGCGATCAGCCCACCCGCGACGCGGCCGGCGGCGACAGTGCACAGGCCGGCGGCACCGCCGATGCCGCCGGTACAGCGAACAGCTAGGCCTGGGACGCAACGCTTCGCTTTCTTGAGCGCTCGTTGCGGTGAAGTGGAAGTGGAAGTGGGAATGACCCATAGCACGAAGCCGCTGCGCGGCAGTGGAGTTTGCGGTGAGGTAGCGCGCGTGCGCTGAGGTTTGGTCCCGCGGAGGCGGTGGCGGACGATGGAGTTCCTTC
>NZ_BMDW01000029.1 GCF_014636175.1 Sphingomonas psychrolutea
ATCCCACACGCAGGCACTCGACCTTGGGCTATCTCAGCCCCATGGACTTCGAGAAGCAGGCTCATGTAGTCTAACTTGGTGTCCATGGGACCGGCAGCAACTCACGACGCGAATCTGGCGTGCGTAAGAATCTTGGTTCGGACGCGCTATTGCACCTGGCCGAAAGCGGTCGGGCCCTTGCGTCGGCGTGGCAATCGCTGCTCGCCGCACACGCTTCGCTTCATGACGACCAGCTGAAAGCAGGTCTCAGCGCCTTCAACTACGGAGACAATGACCAAACTCCAAAGTTTAGCGAGCCAGCCGGCGAACTTCAGCCGTTGCGCGTAGCGTGTTAAAATCGTTTGACGTGAGCACGTCTCGGTGATCGACCAGCGGGGTGGCCCACACCGACGCTTTTATCATCTGGTTCGTCATATGCTCCGGCTTGGCGCTCGCAATGGGGGGCGCCGCGGAACGAACTGCGGCGCTCCTCCAGTTGATCGCGCTGGTGGTATCGCGGGTTCTAGGTTGGCTGAGCCCGAACAATTACGGCGCGGTCCTGATCCAGCTTTGGGCGGTCGATACCGGGCTCTTGATCGCCCTATACGTCCTGGCGTTTCGGGCCAACCGCTTCTGGCCGCTGTGGCTGGTAGGCCTGCAGACTCAGAGCGTGATCGTTCACCTCCTGAAGTTGATCGATCTGCACCTGCTTCCCGTCGGTTACTTCGCGGTCGTGAACCTGACCGCATGGCCTATGATCACATTGACAGCGATCGCCTCAGTACGACATCGCCATCGGCTCAAGCGCTACGGGATCGATCCATCCTTTCGACCTTATTCGCAGGTCTAGGCGGCGATCGTGCGGACACTTGGGCCGAAGCGCTAGTCGCTGAATATGGCTCGCTGCCTGCTGCGCTGACAGGAAGTCGAAGGCGGACTCTACCGGCGGTCGATGGGTCGTCACCAGCGGTGGATACGCCGCGCGGGGACCGACCGTCCTCATGCGCCAGGCATTTCTCGATCCAGTCGCTGTTGAAACCAAGTTCATTCAGCAGGGTCGATCCGGTGCGACGAAGATCGTGGACCGTAAAGGGCTCGAGCGGCAGCCCGTCCTTCTTCGCTTGTTCGACCATCGAATAGGTGACCCGGTTGAACGTCGCGCGCGACATAGGGGCGTCCGCATCATAGCGCGATGGCAGGAGATACTTGGAATTGCCGGCGCAGGTCTTCAGCGCGATGAGGATGTCCAGCATCTGGGTCGACAAGTAGACGTTGTGCGCCTTCGAGCGCTTCATCCGCTCCTTCGGGATGGACCAGACGGCGTTCTCGAAGTCGACTTCGTCCCATACTGCATCCTGCAGCTCGCTCTTGCGCACCATGGAAAGCAGGAAGAGTTTCATGCCGAGCCGGATCGTGGGCAGGGTAGCGACCTTCTCGATCACCTTGAAGAGCACGCGGATTTCGGAGGGCGATAGCGACCGGTCCTTGGGCGTAAAGGTTGCAATTGACGCGGGGCCGACCTCGTCGGCGGGGTTGGCGATCTTCTCGCCATTCAGGATGGCAAAGCCATAAATCTGTTTGACGATGTCGCGAACGTGGATCGCGGTCGCTGGCGCGCCACGATCGACGATGGCCAAGCAATGGGCGCGAAGATCTCCGGGAGTGATCTCTGGCAGCAGTCTATTTCGCCACGCAGGGAGAAGCTCACGCTCGAAAATAGAGCGCCGCATCGCGCGGGTGCTGTCGGCCATGGGGCTCGCGGTCAGCCACTTCTCGCCGAACTCGCCGAAACTCTTCGCCTCTTTGATCCGACGCTTTTCCCGTTGTTTTTCGATCGAAGGCGATAGCCCTTCCTGGACCATACGCTTGGCGTCGATGCATTTCTCGCGAGCTCGAGCCAGCGACAGACCAGCGGCTCCGTATTTTCCAAGCGTTACGGTCTCGCGCCTGCCGTTGAGACGGTAATCCAGCCGGAAGGAGATCGTCCCGTTTGTACCGACGCGCACATACATGCCATCACGGTCCGTTACCTTGTAGGCTTTATCTTTGGGTTTGAAATGCTTGAGTGCGGAATCGGTCAACATTGCCAGGGTCTCCGAAGATTTTTACCGTCACCCCAAAACGCACCTCTCCCGGCCCGAAAAGCTGTTGCTTTTCAGAATATTAGCCGAATGAAATTACCGTCAGGGCTATTGTAAGCCTGACGGTAACGGCGATTTTTGCGCTGAACAAGAGGGGGCGATACCGTCAGAACGGACGGCAGATTTGAAAGCTACCCACCGATTGTCTTTGAATGTCGCTGTGATAAAATATTTTTTTATCAGATGCTTACGTAGCAGTTCGGAGCAGGGTCGGCTGCCTCTGGAGTGGCAAAAATCATTCCCACTCGATCGTGCCCGGCGGCTTCGACGTATAGTCATAGGTCACGCGGTTGATACCCTTGACCTCATTGACGATCCGCGTCGCGACCCGCGGCAGGAAATCGCCGGGAAATTGGAACGCCTCGGCGGTCATGCCGTCGGTCGAGGTGACGGCGCGGAGTGCCAACACATTGTCGTACGTCCGCCCGTCGCCCATCACGCCGACGCTGCGCACCGGCAGCAGCACCGCGAACGCCTGCCAAATCGTGTCGTACAGCCCCGCCGCACGGATTTCCTCAAGGTAGATCGCGTCGGCCTTCCGCAAGATGTCGCAGCGTTCCTTGGTCACTTCGCCCGGAATGCGGATCGCGAGGCCCGGGCCAGGGAACGGGTGGCGCCCGACGAACGCCTCGGTCAGCCCGAGCTCGCGCCCCAATATGCGAACTTCGTCCTTGAACAGCTCGCGCAGCGGCTCGACCAATTGCATGTTCATCCGCGCGGGAAGCCCGCCGACATTATGGTGGCTCTTGATCGTTACCGACGGCCCACCGGTGAAGCTGACGCTTTCGATCACATCCGGGTACAGCGTCCCTTGGGCCAGGAAATCGGCACCGCCGACCTTCTTTGCCTCGGCCTCGAAAATGTCGATGAAGGCACCGCCGATGAACTTGCGCTTGGCCTCCGGGTCGGTAACGCCCGCCAGCCCGGTGAGAAACGTCTCCTCGGCATCCACATGCACCAGCGGAATATTATAGTGATTGCGGAACAACGTGACGACCTGTTCGGCCTCGGCGGTGCGCATGAGGCCGTGGTCGACGAACACACAGGTCAGTTGCGCGCCGATCGCCTCATGGATCAACACCGCCGCGACCGCGCTGTCGACGCCGCCCGAAAGCCCACAGATCACGCGCCCCTGCCCGACCTGAGCGCGGATTTCGGCGATCTTCGCGGCGCGGAATTCGGCCATCGTCCAATCACCGGTCAAGCCGCAGACGTGGCGCGCGAAATTGGCGATCAGCTTGGCGCCATCGGGCGTGTGCGCCACCTCCATGTGGAATTGCGTTGCGTAATATTTGCGCGAATCGTCCGCCACGACGGCGATCGGCGATCCGGGGCTGACCGCAACCGGGCGGAAACCGGGGGCGAGCGCGGTTACCTTGTCGCCATGGCTCATCCACACCTGGTGGTGCTCGCCGGTCTGCCACACGCCATCGAACAACGCGCAAGCGTCGGTCACTTCGATCACGGCATGGCCGAACTCGCCGCTTTCGCCGAGCGTCACCGACCCGCCGAGCTGGTGCATCAGCACTTGCTGCCCGTAACAAATGCCAAGGATCGGCACGCCACTGTCGAGGATCGCCTGCGGAATGCGGGGGGAGCCGTCGTCGAGCACCGAGGCCGGGCTGCCCGACAGGATCACGCCCTTGGGGGCCATCCGCGCAAACGCCGCATCGGCGGTGGTGAAGGGTGCAATCTCGCTATACACCCCGCTCTCACGGACGCGCCGCGCGATCAATTGCGTTACCTGGCTGCCGAAATCGACGATGAGAATGGAGTCTGTCGGTTGGGTCATGGCGCCAGATAGCAGATGCGGGGGCGCAGGAAAGGGGTTTGGGGACGAAATGAACGATAGTGACGACCTGCGGGCGGTCGCACGCGCCGGCTTCGAGCCGATGGTCGCAGCGGCAGGCCGCGATGGGCGCAAGCTCGCCGCCCTCGCGGGCCTCGCATCGAAGATCGGACTGCGCGCGCGAGTCTATCCGTTGGCACTCGAAGCACGCGCGCTCGCACCCGACGATGTCGAGGTTGCCGCGCGCACGCAGCAGCTGATCGGCCACAGCGTACCGCGCTGGCATTTCAATATGCTGCGCGACGAACCCCGTAACGCGGCGTTCGACGCCGCGATCCGGCGCGCGGTGACGCCGGGCACGCACGTCCTCGATATCGGCGCGGGCAGCGGGCTGCTGTCGCTGATGGCGGCGCGCGCGGGGGCCGGACGAGTCGTCGCGTGCGAGGAAAACCCCGCCATCGCCGACGTCGCGACGCGGATTATCGCCGCCAATGGCTATGGCGAGCGCATTCGCGTCGTGACGGGCAATTCCACCGACCTCGAGATGGAGGCAGACCTTGAAGGCCGCGCCGACGTGATCGTCTCCGAAATCGTGTCGAACAATTTGCTGGCCGAGGGCGTGTTGAAAACGCTGGCAGACGCATCGACGCGGCTGCTCGCGCCGGGTGGCCAGATGATCCCGGCCGGCGGCGACGTAATGGTCGCACTCGGCAGCTGGACCGCACTCGACGAGCGTGACGTCGCCATTGTCGATGGGTTTGATCTCAGCGGGTTCAACGCGCTGGCGCAGGTGCCGCGCACCGTCCCAGTGGCCGATCCGACGCTTACCTTGCAGAGCGCGGCAGCCGCGCTGCTGTCGTTTGATTTCACCGCGCCACCACCGCGCGAGCCGCATCGCGCTGCGCTGACGCTGACCGCTACCGGCGGTCCGGTTGGCGGCGTGGTGCAGTGGATTCGGCTGCAAATGGATGCGGACGGGGTTTACGAGAACCGCCCCGGGCCCGACGCAAAATCGCATTGGGGGGCGCAATATTATCCGTTCGCGGAGCCGCTCGATGTGCCCGCTGGGACGTTCGTGCAGATCGCCGGGGTGCATGACGGCCAGCGCCTGCTGGTGTGGCGCGAGGATCGCGACTGAAACGCAAAAGGAGCCGCACCCTTCCCGGGTACGGCTCCTTTCTCGATCTACAATGCGAAGCGCTTATGCGGCTTCGTCATACTCGCCGTCAGTCATCACCGGGCCCGAATCCTGACCCTTGGCGCTGACGTCGCGATCGACGAATTCGATGATCGCCATCGGCGACGCGTCCGACATGCGGATGCCGGCCTTGACGACGCGGGTATACCCACCGTTGCGGTCGGCATAGCGCGTGGCCAGCACGTCGAACAGCTTGATCAGTTGCGCATCGTCGAGCAGCCGCGTGTGCGCCAGACGACGGTTGGACAGGCCACCCTTCTTTGCCAGCGTGATCAGCTTTTCGACATACGGACGCAGTTCCTTCGCCTTGGCGACGGTGGTGGTGATCTGCTCGTGCTTGATCAGGGCAGCGGACATGTTGCGGAACAACGCAATGCGATGTGCCGAAGTACGCTGCAGTTTACGACCGCCTACGCGATGACGCATGATATTGTCCTTCGTTCGTTAAGGGGCCGTGTGAGGTACCCCAGACCAGGTGGCTGTAAGGCCGCCACCGATCGCCTTCTTACTTACCTTAACCCTCTTCCATTCTTCATGGGAGAGGGTTGGGTGAGTCTTCTTCTACTCAGGACCGCCGCGGCAAAGCCGCGTCGTCGGACGTCGCAAGCGACGCCGGCCGGGCTTACGCCGTCTCAGGATTAGCGTGCGCTAATCCTGTGCGGCTTAGCCCATAATCTCCTGCTCGAGCTTCTTGGCCATTTCCTCGATATTCTCAGGCGGCCAACCCGGGATTTCCATCCCAAGCCGAAGCCCCATCGAAGACAGCACTTCCTTGATCTCGTTGAGCGACTTGCGGCCGAAGTTCGGCGTGCGCAGCATCTCGGCTTCGGTCTTCTGGACCAGATCGCCGATGTAGATGATGTTGTCGTTTTTGAGGCAATTGGCGCTGCGCACCGACAGTTCGAGCTCGTCGACCTTCTTGAGCAGGTAACGGTTGATCTGCTGCGTATCGCCCGACACTTCGCCGCCGGTCGAGGCCGGAGCGGCATGGCCGATCGGTGCCGAACGCTGCACGCTCGAATCGTCGAAGCCGACGAACAAGGCGAGTTGATCCTGCAGGATGCGACCGGCATAACCCACGGCTTCCTCTGGCGAGATCGTGCCGTCGGTTTCGATCGTCAGCGTCAGCTTGTCGTAATCGAGTTCCTGCCCAACGCGGGTGTTCTCGACCTTGTAGCTGACCTGCTTGACCGGCGAATACAGCGCATCGACCGGAATCAGCCCGATCGGCGCATCGGCCGGACGGTTGGCAACCGCCGCAACATAGCCCTTACCGACGTCTGCGGTAAATTCCATGTTGAGCGTTGCGCCCTCATCGAGGTGGCACAGCACAAGCGCGGGGTTCATCACTTCGATGTCGCCCGAAACCGCGATGTCACCCGCCTTGACCGGACCTGGGCCCGTTGCCGAGAGCTGGAGGCGCTTCGGCCCTTCGCCCTGCATCCGCAGCGCAATCTGCTTGACGTTGAGGACGATGTCGGTGACGTCTTCGCGAACACCCGCCAGCGACGAAAATTCATGCAGCACGTTCTCGATCTTGATCGAGGTGACGGCGGCACCCTGCAACGACGACAGCAATACGCGACGCAAGGCGTTTCCGAGAGTCAGGCCAAATCCACGCTCCAGTGGCTCGGCGACGAAGGTCGCCTTGCGCTTGCCGTCTCCGCCGGGCTTCTTTTCGAGGCCGGACGGCTTCTTCAGTTCCTGCCAGTTCTTTGCATTGACGGACATGGGCTATCCCTTGGTTTTGGGCCGAAATGGGGGGATCCCGGCCATGTTTAGACTCAAATCCGTGCAGCGCGATCAACCGCGCACGGCCGAGACGAAATCAGACGCGACGACGCTTCGAAGGACGCACGCCATTGTGCGGGATCGAGGTCACATCGCGGATCGACGTGATCTGGAAACCAACCGCCTGGAGCGCGCGCAGCGCCGATTCACGACCCGAACCCGGGCCCTTCACTTCGACTTCGAGCGTGCGCACGCCATGTTCAGCGGCCTTCTTGCCAGCGTCTTCGGCGGCAACCTGCGCCGCATATGGAGTCGACTTGCGCGAGCCCTTGAAGCCCATTGCGCCGGCCGACGACCACGAAATCGCGTTGCCCTGGGCATCGGTGATCGTGATCATGGTGTTGTTGAAGCTTGCGTTCACATGGGCGACGCCCGAAGTGATGTTCTTGCGCTCACGCCGCTTAATGCGTTGCGGTTCACGTGCCATTGTCTTGTCCTAACCTTGCTGCAAGAGCGAGCCGCGGTCACCCGCGGCTCAAGCTCACTTCTTCTTACCGGCGATCGGCTTTGCCTTGCCCTTGCGGGTGCGCGCATTGGTATGCGTACGCTGGCCACGGACCGGGAGGCCCTTGCGATGGCGAAGCCCGCGATAGCAAGCGAGATCCATCAAACGCTTGATGTTCATCGCCACGCTGCGGCGAAGATCACCCTCGACCGTATAGTCGGCGTCGATCGTCTCACGGATGTGGAGCACTTCCTGATCGGTCAGGTCCTGCACGCGCGCCGTCATCGGAATGTTCAGCTTGGTGACGATTTCCTTGGCCTTGGTGTTGCCAATGCCGTGAATGTAGGTGAGCGCGATAACGACGCGCTTGTTGGTCGGGATGTTGACCCCGGCGATACGTGCCATGAACTTTTTCTCCTGCTCCACAGGGCTGCATGGCTGCAGACCCCATCTCATCGCGTTGCCTACCGTGTGACACGCACAACACCGGCGAGCGCAAACAGCGCCGCCGGAGACCGGTGTTTCGGAATGGTCGTGCGTTAAGCCTCGATTCGGGCGATGTCAAGCGAGGTAGGTGGTGTCTATCGCAATCTGCGGAATGGTAACAGAAGTTATACGATCCCCGAACCGGGTCTCGCTGACATTGCTGTACGCTCCGTCGATCGGCGCCGTCATCTGGATAATCTTTTGCCCATTCACATCGACGACCCAATATTCCGGCACACCCGCCCCGGCGTACAATTGCGCCTTTTTGCCCAAGTCGAAATCAAGGGAGGTAGCGGATACCTCTACCGCCAACCGGACCGATTGGGCGGATACCAGTGCATCGCGTTCGATCGTCGCGATCACCAAGTCGGGCTCCGGCAGATTGTGGTCGTCGAGCTTCGTCGAAACGGGCGAATAGACCTTGAGCGCGAGCCCCGACGCGCGGATCGCATTCACCAAGTCGGCATTGATGGCGGACAAGGTGCCGGCGTGCGGTCGATAGATCGCGTTCACGGTATAGATGTCTCCATCGATCAACTCGGACTTGGCAAACGCATCCAACGCGCCGCTCTCCTGCAGCACGATAAAATCTTCGACCCGCAAGGCGAACTTACGAGGTTCGGTGAGGTGCCCAGGGATGACGGTCGCTTGCACGTTCATATGCAAAAGATACGCCCCTCCGATCCGGTTTACAACGCCACCGGCACCACCACCGTCGCCACCAGCCCCGGCGCATTGTCGCTGAGTTCCAGCCGCCCGCCGTGCAGGCGCGCGACGGCCTCGACCAGCGCCATCCCCAGCCCCGCCCCCGGCAGACTGCGCGCTGCGTCGAGCCGCCCGAAGCGGCGCAGCGCCTGCGCACGATCGGCCTCAGCGATGCCGGGGCCGCGATCCTCGACCTGGAACCGGGCCGCGCCATCGGCAAGCGCGAGCCGGAGCGTGATCGCCCCGCCCTGCCCGGCATGGCGCAGCGCATTGTCGATCAGATTGGCGAGCGCCTGCGTCAGCAATTCCCGGTGCAGGACCAGGCGCGGCACACTGCGCGCGATCACCGCGTCGAAGCGCATTCCGGCATCCTCGACCACGGGCGCGTAAAGCTCGCCAATTTCGTCCATCAACGCCGCCGGATCTACGGCCGCGAGCCGGTCGCGGGGGACCGATTCCGCCCGCGTGATCTCGATCATCGTCGACAGCATCCGCATCACCAGATCGGTCTCGATCAGCAGACCGCCCATCGCCGCCTCGCGCTGAGCCGGCTCTGCCTGCAACACAGCCGCCTCGGCCTTGGCGCGCAACCGTGCGAGCGGAGAACGCAAATCATGCGCGAGACCGTCGGTGACGATGCGAAGTTCGGTCATCAGCCGTTCGGTCTTGTCGAGCATCGCGTTGAGCCGCGTCGCCAGCCGATCGAACGCATCACCACCACTTGCCGCATTCGTCACCCGTCGCGACAGGTCGCCACCCGCGACGCCTTCAATCACATCGGCAACGCTGTTCAGCCTGCGCCCGACATAGCGCGTCACCACCAATCCCCCCGCCACGCCGAGCGCCAGCGACAGCGCCATCGCGGTCAGCAACGCCCGCTCAATCCCGCGCTGCTCCTGTTCCCAATCGTCGAGCAGCCGTCCGCTAACAAGGCGGTACGCATCAATCCGCCGCACGGCATAGCCCGCCTCGCGCTCCGACCACGGCTGCCAGTCGCTCATCCGGCCGATTCGAAACAGCGTAGGTTGCAGTGCCGCGACATGCGCGAAATCAGGGGCGCCTCCAGCCACGCGGCGCCCATCGGGCGCGATCACCGCGAGAATGCGCGATGGGTCGGCAGGGGAACGTCGGTCGGCAATAGTCTTGCCAAGCGCTGCAAGGCCGCCGGTGCGGTACACCGCGACCAGCGCATCCGATTCCGCGATCGTGTCTCGACGCAAGGCTTCGATCGCATCGTCATGCACCAGCTTCCACACGAACGCGACGAGCACGACGTTAGACGTGAGCGCCAGCGCGATCGCCAGCAACGCGATCCGCGTCGTGAAGGTCAGCCGAAGTTTCACCGGGCCTGTCAGGCCTCGATTGACAGCCGGTATCCAGCCCCGCGCACAGTGTGCAGGATCGGCGCGGCAAATCCCTCCTCGAGCTTACGCCGTAGCCGTCCAATATGGACGTCAACGACGTTCGATCCCGGGTCAAAATGATAGTTCCAGATTTTCTCCAGCATCATCGTGCGCGTCACAACTTGCCCGGCATGCCGCGCGAGATATTCGAGCAAGTTGAACTCGCGCGCGCCAAGCTGGATCGAGCGCCCGCCGCGCGCGACCGTGCGGGCGAGCAAATCGATCTCCAGATCGCCGACCGACAACCGCGTCGGCTGACCTTCGGAGGCACCGCGATCGACCCGGCGGAAAATCGCATCGATCCGGGCGGTGAGTTCGGCAAAGGAAAAGGGTTTGACCAGATAATCGTCCGCGCCGGCATTCAGCCCGTCGATTCGGTCATCCACGGTGCCCAGCGCCGACAGAATCAACGTCGGCGTACGCACGCCAGCGGCGCGAATTGCCCCCAGCATCGCCAGGCCATTCAGTCCGGGCAGCATGCGATCCGCGATAATCAGGTCAAAAATGCCCTCGCTCGCGAGGAACAGCCCATCGCGTCCGTCACCACAGATCTCGACCGAATAGCCGCCCTCGCTCAACCCCTTGGCAAGATATGCGGCGGTCGAGGCATCGTCTTCGACGATTAGGATCTTGCGAGTCACAGGCGGCATTCCGGGTGGTTTCCCTCCGAGCCTAGACAGAAATGAGGCCGGCGGAAAGCAAGCCTTCCGCCGGCCAACGACACCCCCGGGAGTGCGAGTGCCGATCTCGTGAAAATGTACTCAGCCGCGTGCATCGACCGACAACCGGTATGCACCGGTCGGCCGCACGCGCCGATGACGCGACCGTGAAGAAGCTGTCATGCTTGGATAAACGCGTCGCGCAGACGCGCGACACTCAGGTTGCGTCGAGGATCGCCTCGATCGCCGCAGTCACCGCGTCGATCTCACCCATGCCATCGACCCGCGCGAGCAAACCCCGCGCGGCATAGATCGGGATGATCGGTTCGGTCTTGGCGCGATATTCGGCCATGCGTGTGCGCACCGTTTCTTCATTGTCGTCGGGGCGTCGTTTGAAGTCATGGCTACCGCACACGTCGCACGTGTTTGCGACCTTGGTCTGCTTGAACACGTCGTGGTAGCCCGCGCCGCAATTGGCGCAGGTGAACCGCCCAACGATCCGCGCGACGAGCTTGTCTTCATTCACTTCAAGCTCGATGACATGATCGAGCGAGCGGCCGTGGCGTGTGAGGATCGTGTCAAGCTGCTCAGCCTGCGGCGCAGTGCGCGGATAACCGTCGAAGATCACCCCCTGCCCCGGCTCGAGCAAGCCCAATTTCTCGTCGATGATACCAGAGACGATCTCGTCCGAAACCAGCTCGCCGGCTTCCATCACCGCCTTGGCCTTAAGACCGACCGGGCTACCCGACTTCACTGCCGCACGCAGCATGTCCCCGGTCGACAATTGGACCATGCCGCGATCCGCTTCAAGACGGCTCGCCTGGGTGCCTTTGCCCGCACCCGGTGGTCCCAACAAAATGATGTTCAAGCCGCCACTCCCGTTTGGCTGTCCGTCGCTCTTAGCGGAGACGTCCACCCTTCAACTTCGCCTTTTTGATCAGATCACCATACTGATGCGCCAACAGATGCGACTGAATCTGCGTCACCGTATCCATAGTGACATTGACGACAATCAGCAGGCTCGTCCCGCCAAGGTAGAACGGAATCGACAGCGCTGACACCAAATATTCGGGCAGCAGGCAAATTATCGCCAGATACCCCGCACCGATCACCGTGATCCGCGTCAGCACGTAATCGAAATAATTCTCGGTATTCTTGCCCGGTCGGATCCCGGGGATGAACCCGCCATAGCGCTTGAGATTGTCGGCGGTCTCTTCCGGATTGAACACGACGGCGGTGTAGAAGAACGAGAAGAAGATGATCCCCGCACCATACAGCGTCATATACGCGATGCTGCCATGCTGCAGATACTGGTTGAGCCAGATAATCGCCGACCCCCAATAGCTGTCCCCCGAAACATTCTTGCCCGCAAACTGCGTGATCGTCAGCGGCATGAGCAGCAGCGACGAGGCAAAAATCGGCGGGATCACACCCGCAGTGTTGATCTTCAGCGGCAAATGGCTGCGATCGGCCTGCATTCCGCGCTGCGTCTGCCGCTTGGGATATTGGATCAGAATGCGGCGCTGCGCACGCTCCATGAAGCAAATGAACAGAATGAGGCCAGCGACCGCCACCGCGATCAACACGACGGTAAAGCCCGTCACGCTGCCACCGCCGGTCCGCGCGGTCTGCGCGAGGTTGTAGAGCGTCGTCGGCAGATTCGCGACGATGCCCGCCATAATGATCAGCGACATGCCGTTGCCGATCCCGCGGCTGGTGATTTGCTCGCCGATCCACATCAGGAACATGGTGCCCCCGACGAGGCTGATGACCGAGCCGATGATGAACAACGGCCCGGGCTCGACCACGACGCCCTGGCTCTCAAACCCGAGCGACAGGAAATAGCCCTGGATCACCGTCAGCGCGACCGTGCCATAGCGCGTATATTGATTGAGCCGCTTGCGTCCGCTCTCGCCTTCCTTCTTGATCGCGGCAAGCGTTGGCGACAGCGAGGTCGCAAGCTGCACCACGATCGAGGCGGTGATGTACGGCGTAACGCCTAGCGCGATCAGGCTGGCACGCTTCAGCGACCCACCCGAGAAGGCGTTGAAAAAATCGAGCACGCCGCCGCTAGTCCGTTGCGCCAGCGCGGTCAGCGCGGTCGGGTCGATCCCCGGCAACGGGACGTAGCTGAGCAGGCGGAACACGATCAGCGCGCCGATCGTGAACCACAAGCGCTTCTTGAGGTCGGTCGCCTGTGCGAATTTCGACAGGCTGATGCTGGAGGCCATCTGGTCGGCTGCGGATGCCATGGGTGCTGTTTGCCCTAAAACGAAAACGGCGGTGGACGATGTTACCCGCCCCCGCCGCTCATATAGTCACGCCCGCCCGGTTGTCTAACCTCAGCGGCAATTTGTTCCCCGGCAAAAGCCGAAACCCAGCATCGAGCGGATCGCAAGCTGGACCCCGGCTTCCGCCGGGGAACGACGCTTACTTGTTCGCGGCCTGCTTGGCTTCCTTGTCGGCCTTGCGCTCGCGATACTTGACGCCCTTCTTGGCGGCAGCCTTTTCTGCTGCAGGCACGACGTGAATCACGTCGACCGAACCACCGATTTTTTCAACGGCTTCGATCGCACCCTTGGAGGCACCGGCGACGGTGAACTTCAAAACCGTGGTCAGTTCGCCCTTGGCGAGCAGACGGACCCCGTCCTTGCCACCGCGTGCCAGGCCAGCGGCCTTCAGCGCATCATGGTCGAGCGTCGCACCGGCTTCGATCTTGCCCGCGTCGATTGCCTTCTGGATTGCACCGAGGTTCACCTCAGCATAATCCTTGGCGAAAATGTTGTTGAAGCCACGTTTTGGCAAACGCATGTGGAGCGGCATCTGGCCGCCTTCGAAGCCGGCGATGGACACGCCCTCGCGGCTCTTCTGGCCCTTCTGCCCGCGTCCTGCGGTCTTGCCCTTGCCCGAACCGATACCCCGGCCCACGCGCATGCGGGATTTACGGGCACCGTCATTGTCGCGGATTTCGTTCAGTTTCATGGTCGTGCACTCGCTTTCGCTTTTGTCGCGCTGATAAAATGAGGAAGGGGGCCGTTAGCCCCCTCCCCCGTCTTTGTCTATCACCCTCGCACGCCAGCGCACGAAGGCAGATACATTACGCCTCGATCTTCACCATATGCGCGACCTTACGGATCATGCCGCGAACTTCGGGCGTGTCCTGCAATTCGCGCGTGCGGTGCATCTTGTTGAGGCCGAGGCCGATCAGCGTCGCGCGCTGGTCGGATTCGCGGCGGATCGGCGAACCGGTCTGCGTGATCTTGATGGTTGCCATGATCGTCTACTCCACGATCGCTTCGGCTTCGGCCTGGGGCGCTTCCGCACCACCACGGCCGAGCAAGTCGGCGATTTTCTTGCCACGACGTTGCGCAACCGACTTCGGGCTAACTTGTGCGGTCAGCGCTTCGAAGGTCGCACGGATCATGTTGTACGGGTTGGACGTGCCGACCGACTTGGTCACGACGTCCGCCACACCCAGCGATTCGAACACGGCGCGCATTGGGCCACCGGCGATGATGCCCGTTCCCTGCGGGGCCGAGCGCAGCGTAACGAGACCGGCACCGAAGTGACCGTTACCGTCATGATGCAGCGTGCGGCCGTCCTTGAGCGGAACGCGAACCATTGCCTTCTTGGCAGCAGCGGTCGCCTTCGAAATGGCTTCCGGCACCTCGCGCGCCTTGCCATGACCAAAGCCAACGCGACCCTTGCCGTCGCCGACGACGACGAGCGCTGCGAAGCCGAAGCGCTTACCGCCCTTGACCGTCTTCGAGACGCGGTTGATGTGCACCAACTTCTCGATCAGCTCTTCGCCGCCATCGTCCGAACCCGGACGACCACCGCGATTGTCACGTCCGCCGCGATTATCGCGTCCGCCGCGGTTTGCACCGCCACCAGGACCGCGACCGCCACCGGGACCACCACGACCGCCGCCAGGGCCACCGCGTCCACGCGGCGCTTCCTGCTGGGGAGCAGGCGCTGCGTCGGGCGCTGCTGCGCCAGATGCAATGGCGTCGTTCGGAATGTTGTCGTCAGCCATAATTAGAACTCCAATCCGGCTTCACGCGCGGCAGTCGCCAGCGCCTTGACGCGACCGTGGAACAAAAAGCCACCGCGATCGAACACGACTTGCGTCACGCCAGCCGCCTTGCAGGCCTCGGCGATGCGCGTGCCCACAGCCGTCGCCGCGTCGATGTTGGCACCAGACGTGTCGCGCACGTCCTTTTCCAACGTCGAAGCAGCAGCAAGCGTCAGCCCACGTGCGTCGTCGATGATCTGCGCATAGATGTGACGGCCCGAGCGATGGATCGACAGCCGCGGACGGCCCGATCCACGCGCACGGAGCGCAGTGCGGTTGCGGCGGCGCCGCTTCTCGAAGAGAGACATACCCTTGGTCGACATTACTTCTTCTTCCCTTCCTTGCGGAAGATGAACTCGCCATCGTACTTGATGCCCTTGCCCTTGTAAGGCTCGGGCTTACGCCAGCGACGAATTTCTGCGGCGAGCTGACCGACCTTCTGCTTGTCGGTGCCCGAAATCTCGATCGTCGTGTTGTCGGGGGTCTTGACCTCGATCCCCTCCGGCACGTCGATGTTAACGTCATGGCTGTAGCCAAGCTTCAGGTTCAAATTCTTGCCCTGTGCGGCAGCGCGATACCCAACACCGTTGATCAACAGCTTCTTAGTGAAGCCGTCCGAAACGCCGGTGATCAGGTTCTGCACGAGCGTCCGCTGCATGCCCCAGAACGCGCGAGCACGCTTGGTGTCGTTCGCCGGATTGACCGAAACGCCGCCCTGTTCGAGGACATAGCTGATCTCTTCGCGCAGCGGCATAGCAAGGGTGCCCTTGGGGCCCTTGACCGTGAGCAGCTGGTCTTCGATCGTCGCGGTAACACCGCTTGGGATCGCGACCGGCTTTTTACCGATACGGCTCATATCAGAACACCTCCGCGAGGACTTCGCCGCCGACATTCTGTTCGCGCGCTTCGGCGTCGGACAGAACGCCGCGGGGCGTGGAGACGATCGTGATGCCGAGGCCGTTCATGACGCGCGGCAGCTCGGTCGAAGCCGAGTATACGCGCCGACCGGGCTTGGACACACGGGCAACGTGCTTGATCGCGGGCTGGCCCTCGAAATATTTCAGCTCGATGCGGATGCCAGCCGCAGGGCCCATCTGCTCTTCGCTATAGCCACGGATATAACCTTCGCGCTGGAGCACGTCGAGCACGCGGGCCCGCAGCTTCGAGCCCGGAGTCAGGACGGAGTCCTTCTTCGCGCGCTGGCCGTTGCGGATGCGGGTGAGCATATCACCCAGGGGATCGGTCAATGCCATCTGTTGATCCTTACCAGCTCGACTTCGTAACGCCGGGGATCAGGCCCTTATTGGCCAAATCGCGCAGCTGAATACGGCAGAGGCGGAACTTGCGATAATATGCGCGCGGACGACCCGTCAGCTCGCAGCGGTTGCGGATGCGCGTCGGGTTCCCGTTGCGGGGAATCTCGGCCATCTTGAGCCGTGCTTCGATCCGCTCACCGTCGCTCAGCGACTGATCGGCTGCGATCGCCTTCAGCGCTGCGTACTTGGGCGCGTACTTCTTGACGAGCATCTTGCGACGCTCGTTCTTGTTGACAGAACTTACCTTCGCCATCTTATGCTGCCTTCTTTTCGGTCGCGTCTTCAGGTGCTTCCGGCGGGAACGGGAAGCCGAACAAACGCAGCAGCTCGCGCGCTTCGTCGTCGGTCCGTGCCGTCGTCGTGACGATCACGTCCATGCCGCGGATCTTGTCGATCCGGTCATAGCTGATTTCCGGGAACACCAACTGCTCCTTCAGGCCGCAAGCATAGTTGCCGCGTCCGTCGAACGACTTGGGGTTGAGCCCGCGGAAATCGCGAACGCGCGGCAGCGCGATCGTGATGAAACGGTCGAGGAATTCGTACATGCGGTCACGACGAAGGGTAACCTTCACGCCGATCGGCATGCCTTCGCGCAGCTTGAACTGAGCGATCGACTTCTTGGCCTTGGTCACGACGGGCTTCTGCCCGGCAATCAGCTCCATTTCCTGGGCTGCCTGGTCGACCTTCTTCTTGTCCTGCGTCGCTTCGCCAACGCCCATGTTGAGGACGATCTTGTCAAGCCGCGGGACTTCCATCGCGTTCTTGTAGCCGAACTTCTCGGTCATCGCGGCGATGATCTTGTCGTCGTACATGCCCCGCATCCGGGGCTTGGTGGTAGCATCAACCACTGATCTTCTCCCCGGTCTTGACCGCAACGCGGACCTTCTTGCCGTCCTGGGTCTCGAAACGAACGCGCGTCGGCTTGCCGTCGGCGGTCACATGCGCGACCTTGGAAATGTGCATCGGCGCTTCCGAACGCTTCAGGCCACCCTGCGGGTCACCCTGGCTCGGCTTGGTGTGGCGCACCGCGATGTTGACGCCCGACACCACGACCTTACCGGCCTTGGGCAGCGCGAGCGTGACGTCGCCGGTCTTGCCCTTGTCCTTGCCGGACAGGACGATGACGCGGTCACCCTTCTTAATCTTAGCGGAAGCCATTTTACAGCACCTCCGGCGCGAGCGAGATGATCTTCATGTGCTTCTTGCCGCGAAGCTCACGCACCACTGGGCCAAAGATACGCGTGCCGATCGGCTCTTCGTTCTTATTGACCAGCACGGCTGCGTTCGAATCGAAGCGGATCACAGTGCCATCGGCGCGGCGGATGTCCTTCGCCGTACGCACGATGACGGCACGGTGCACGTCGCCCTTCTTCACGCGGCCGCGGGGTGCGGCTTCTTTCACGCTGACGACGATGATGTCGCCCACGCCTGCAACACGACGCTTGGAACCTCCAAGCACCTTGATGCACATAACCCGCTTCGCGCCGCTATTGTCAGCGACCTCGAGATTGGATTGCATCTGGATCATAGATCCGCGTCCTTCTCTTCTCAGGCACCGATACCGACCGGTGCCGCCTTAAAAAATCCCAACCGACACCCCAGCGAAGGCTGGGGTCTTGCGGTTATCGTCCCGACCCTTTCCACGAAACCCCAACCTGCGTTGGGGTAAAGCGGAGGTGTTCAGGCGTCGACGTCGACCCGCTCGGGCGTCGCGTGGGTGTTAACCCGATCGACGACCTTCCAGGTCTTCAGCTTGGAGATTGGCGCGGTCTCTTCGATCCGCACGGTCTCGCCCTGCTTGAACTCATTGCCCTCATCATGGGCATGATACTTCTTCGTACGACGGATGATCTTGCCGTAGAGCGGGTGCTTCACCTTACGCTCAACGTTCACGACCACCGTTTTGTCGCCCTTGTCGGAGACGATCAGCCCCGTCAGCACGCGCTTTGGCATGTCTAAATCCTTACTTCGCAGCCGCGTCGCGCGAACGCGACGACTGCAGGGTCTTGATGCGAGCAATGTCGCGACGAACTTCGCGGACGCGGCTCGGCTTCTCAAGCTGGTTGGTCGCCGCCTGGAAACGCAGATTAAACGCCTCGCGCTTCAGATTGCCGAGCTCTTCGCCCAGCTGATCTTCGGTCTTGGCGACCAGGTCGGAACGACGCGTGTCGATCTTGGCCATGTTATGCAACTCCCAGATGCGAGGTGTCGCCGAGACGGGCAACGACCTTCACCTTGATCGGCAGCTTCATCGCTGCACGGCTGAATGCCATTGCGGCAATATCGCCCGGAACGCCGTCCAGTTCGAACAGGATCCGGCCCGGCTTGACCCGCGCTGCCCAATATTCCGGCGAACCCTTGCCCTTACCCATGCGGACTTCGGCAGGCTTGCCCGAGACGGGAACGTCGGGGAACACGCGGATCCACAAACGACCCTGGCGCTTGATGTGACGCGTGATCGCGCGGCGAGCCGCCTCGATCTGGCGCGCGGTGAGACGATCCGGCTCCATCGCCTTCAGGCCGTACGACCCGAAGTTAAGCGTGGTGCCACCCTTGGCGTCGCCATGGATGCGGCCCTTGAAGGCCTTGCGGAACTTGGTCTTTTTCGGTTGAAGCATGATCTATTCCTTAACGGCGCGGATCAGGCCGGACGCCGGAAGTCTGTGCTTCCATCATCAGCCGGTCGGTCGCCATCGGGTCATGGCCCAGGATTTCGCCCTTGAAGATCCACACCTTCACGCCGCACACACCGTACGCAGTGTGGGCCGTCGCTTCGGCATAATCGACATTGGCGCGCAGCGTGTGGAGCGGCACGCGACCTTCGCGATACCATTCCGAACGCGCGATTTCAGCACCGCCGAGACGTCCGCCGCAATTGATCCGGATGCCCTCGGCGCCCAGACGCATTGCCGACTGTACCGCACGCTTCATCGCGCGACGGAACGCGATACGACGCTCAAGCTGATCGGCGATGCCTTGTGCGACGAGCTTGCTGTCGACTTCCGGCTTGCGGATTTCGACGATGTTCAGGCTCACGTCGGACGTGGTCATCTTGCCGAGCTGACGGCGCAGCTTTTCGATATCCGCACCCTTCTTGCCGATGATGACGCCAGGGCGCGCAGCGAAGATCGAGACGCGGCACAGCTTGGCCGGACGGTCGATCACCACCTTGGA
Source organism: Sphingomonas psychrolutea (assembly GCF_014636175.1). Lineage (GTDB taxonomy): Bacteria > Pseudomonadota > Alphaproteobacteria > Sphingomonadales > Sphingomonadaceae > Sphingomonas > Sphingomonas psychrolutea. The sequence continues at coordinate 19,162 of NZ_BMDW01000029.1, forward strand.
GATCGCTGCCTGCGGCAACGACTTCATGATGAAAGCGCGCATCCGAAGATCTTCGAGCAGAAGACGACCGTAATCGGCGCCCTCCGCATACCAGCGGCTATCCCAAGTGCGATTGATCTGCAGGCGCAGACCGATGGGGTTCGATTTCTGACCCATTACGCTTCTTCTTCTTCCATTTCGCGAACGACGATGCGCAAGCGGCTGAACGGCTTCAGGATGCGGGTCGATTTGCCGCGACCGCGCGTGGCGAAACGCTTCATCACGATCGACTTGCCGACCGATGCTTCCGATACGATCAGCGCATCGACGTCGAGGTTATGGTTGTTCTCAGCGTTGGCGATGGCCGAGGCCAGCACCTTGCGCGCTTCGATCGCCATACCCTTGGTCGAGAATTGCAGGATGTTCATCGCATCGCCGACCGGCTTGTTGCGGATGAGCGCCGCGACCAGGCCGAGCTTCTGCGCCGAACCACGGATCTGCGCGCCGACCGAAAGGGCTTCCTTCTCGCCGACCCGGCGGGGGGATTTAGCCTTAGACATTAGCGCTTGCCCTTCTTGTCCGCGGCGTGGCCGGGGAAATAGCGGGTGGGCGCGAACTCGCCGAGCTTCATGCCCACCATGTCCTCGTTGACCGAAACCGGCACGAACTTGCGACCGTTATAGACGCTGAACGTGAGACCCACGAACTGCGGCAGGATCGTCGAACGCCGCGACCAAGTCTTGATCGCGCCGCGCGCATTGGTTTCCTGCGCGGTTTCTGCCTTCTTGAGCAGATGAAGGTCCACGAACGGACCCTTCCAGACTGAGCGAGCCATGTTAGCCCTTCCTCTTCGTCGAATGACGCGAACGGATAATCATCTTGTCCGTCGCCTTGTTGTGGCGGGTGCGCGCACCCTTGGTCGGCTTGCCCCACGGGGTAACCGGATGACGGCCGCCCGAGGTCCGGCCTTCACCACCGCCGTGCGGATGGTCGACCGGGTTCTTGGCAACGCCGCGCGTCAGCGGGCGGATGCCCAACCAGCGATTGCGACCGGCCTTGGCGAGGTTGGTGTTGCCATTGTCGGGGTTCGACACGGCACCGACCGTCGCCATGCAGTTCGCATGGATGTAACGCTGCTCGCCCGAGTTGAGGCGGACCATGACCATGCCCTTGTCGCGACCGACGACCTGCACATAGGTGCCAGCCGAACGGGCGATCTGGCCACCCTTGCCCGGCTTCATCTCGACGTTATGGACGATCGTGCCGACCGGCATCTGGCCCAGTTCCATCGCATTGCCCGGCTTCACGTCGGTCTTCTTGTCGGCGACAACCTTGTCACCAACGGCCAGACGCTGCGGTGCCACGATATAGGCAACGTTATCCTTGCCATCTTCGGTCTGACCATAGTTGATCAGCGCGATGAACGCGGTGCGGTTGGGATCATATTCGATCCGCTCGACCGTGCCCTCGACGCCCCACAACCGACGCTTGAAGTCGATGATGCGATAGCGCTGCTTGTGGCCACCGGCAATGCCGCGCGAGGTCACATGGCCCTTATTGTTACGGCCACCGGTCTTGCGCTTGCCTTCGGTCAGCGCCTTAACGGGGCCACCCTTGTGCAGGCCGGAACGGTCGATCAGGATCAGGCCACGGCGGGCCGGGCTGGTCGGGTTATAATGCTTCAGTGCCATCGGATCAGATCCCCGTCGTCACGTCGATGGACTGGCCGTCCTTCAACGTCACGATCGCCTTCTTGATGTCGGAGCGAGTGTAGGGCGCGCCCTTCCACTTCTTGGTCTTGCCCTTCTGGACGATCGTATTGACCCCCAGCACGGTCACGTCGAACAACGCTTCCACCGCAGCCTTGATTTGCGGCTTGGTTGCGTCGTTGGCGACCTTGAACACGACGGCGTTATGCTCGCTGAGCAAGGTCGCCTTTTCGGTGATGTGCGGTGCGACGATCACGTCATAATGACGCGCGTCGATCGCGGTTTTTGGCTTAGCCATTGAAGCGCGCCTCCAGCATGTCGACGGCAGCGCGGGTAAGGACCAGCGTGTCGTGCTTCAGGATATCATAAACATTGGCACCAGCGGCCGGCATCACGTTGATCGTGTGCAGATTGCCCGCGGCGAGCGCGAAGCTGGTGTCGACCATGTCGCCGTCGATGACGAGCGCGGTCTTGCCGGTGCCGAGCTTTGCCCAATCCGCAATCAGCGTCTTGGTCTTGTTCTCGGCAACCGCGAGGCTGTCCATGACGATCAGCGTGCCAGCCTGGGCATGGCTCGACAGCGCCATCTTCAGACCGAGCGCGCGAACCTTCTTGTTCAGCGACGGGTTGAAGTCGCGGACGCGAGCGCCGTGCGCCTTGCCACCACCGATGAACACCGGCGCGCGACGATCGCCGTGACGGGCGGTACCGCCACCCTTCTGATTGCCGAACTTCTTGCCGGTACGAGCAACGTCGGCGCGCTCACGCGTGCCGCGTGCGGTCGCACGGCGCTTTTCGAGCTGCCAGGTCACAACGCGGTGCAGGATGTCGGCGCGCGGATCGAGGCCGAAGACCTCGTCGTTGAGCTCGATGTCCGTACCGGTCGCACCATCGAAAGACTGAGATGTAACCTTCATGATCAGCCCTCCTGGCCGTCGGTCGCATCCACGGTCGCGACGTCAGCAGGCGTCTCGGCGGGAGCGGTATCGTTATTGTTGGCGACGGCGCGCAGACCGGCGGGGTACGGCGCGTCTGCGTGCCGTGCGACCTTCACCGAATCCTTGACGAGCAGCCAGCCACCCTTCGAACCAGGGACCGAACCCTTGACGAAGATGAGACCGCGCTCGACGTCGGTGGAAACGATTTCGAGGTTTTGCTGGGTGCGGTTCTTGTCGCCCATGTGCCCGGCCATCTTCTTGTTCTTGAAGACCTTGCCCGGGTCCTGGCGCTGACCGGTCGAACCGAGCGAACGGTGCGAGACCGAAACGCCGTGCGTAGCGCGCAAACCGCCGAAGCCCCAACGCTTCATGCCGCCCTGGAAGCCCTTGCCCTGCGTCACGCCCTGAATGTCAACGATCTGGCCGGCGACATAATGGTCGGCGGAGATGGTCGCACCAACTTCGAGGACGGCGTCATCGGAAACGCGGAATTCCGCCAGCTTCGCTTTGAGCTCGACTTCGGCCTTGCCGAAATGGCCACGCTGCGGCTTGGCGACATTCTTTGCTTTTGCGGTACCTGCGCCCAGCTGGACTGCAACATACCCGTCTTTATCGGCCTCGCGAACGGCCACAACTTGCAGATTTTCCAGTGACAGAACGGTCACGGGCACATGGCGCCCATCGTCCTGGAACCAGCGGGTCATCCCCATCTTTTTCGCGATCACGCCAGTGCGCATGATCAATGCTCCATTCAATGCAGAGGCACCCCGCGGACCATTCCGAAGGGTGCGTGCTAGCCCTGTTTTATTTTATACTGCGGCCCCGACCCGGGCTGGTGCTCCCCGCCTTGGCGGTGGAGCGTGTCGGGGGACGCAGACCCAAGCGAACTTGGCGGTATCCCGTCTATCTGGTGCTGCCCAAGGGCGGCACCGAATCTCGTGGAGGCGCGCTATTACGCGAGCTTGATCTCAACGTCAACGCCTGCGGCAAGGTCGAGCTTCATCAAAGCGTCGACCGTCTGCGGCGTCGGCTGAACGATGTCGAGCATGCGCTTGTAGGTACGGACTTCGAACTGCTCGCGCGACTTCTTGTCGATGTGCGGACCGCGGTTCACGGTGAACTTCTCGATGCGCGTGGGCAACGGGATGGGACCACGGATCAGCGCGCCGGTGCGGCGGGCGGTGTCGGCGATGTCGCCGGTCGCCTGATCAAGCACACGATGATCGAACGCCTTAAGACGAATGCGGATATTGCTGTCCATAGTCCCTACCGATGCGAAAGAGCGGGGCAACTCCTCCATTCGTCACCCCGGCGGAGGCCGGGGTCTCATGGTGGAGCGGATACCGCCCAGCCAAAAGATCCCAGCCTTCGCTGGGATGACGGCTAGAAGGCCGCCTCTACTGTTAAAACCAAAATCAGAGGCGGCGCACTAGCCGAGCCTCTCACAAATAGCAACCGCCCCGGCCTCCTTTTGGAGACCGGGGCGGCAGTATTTTTTAGTGCTTAGGCCGAAATACCGCTGACGATACCCGAACCCACCGTACGGCCACCCTCACGGATGGTGAAACGCTGGCCGACATCCATGGCGATCGGTGCGATCAGCTTGACGCCGAGCGCGACGTTATCGCCTGGCATGACCATCTCGGTGCCCTCAGGCAGCTCGACGGTGCCGGTCACGTCGGTCGTGCGGAAGTAGAATTGCGGACGATAGTTGGCGAAGAATGGCGTGTGACGGCCGCCCTCGTCCTTCGACAGCACATACACTTCCGACGAGAAGTCGGTGTGCGGCTTGATCGTGCCGGGCTTGCAGAGAACCTGGCCACGCTCAACTTCTTCACGGCCAACGCCGCGGATCAGCGCGCCGATGTTATCGCCAGCCTGGCCCGAGTCGAGCAGCTTGCGGAACATTTCGACGCCCGTGACCGTGGTCTTGCGCGTGTCGTTGATGCCGACGATTTCGACTTCTTCGCCAACCTTGACGATGCCGGTCTCGACGCGGCCGGTGACAACCGTACCACGACCCGAGATCGAGAACACGTCCTCGATCGGCATCATGAACGGCTTGTCGAGCGGACGCTCGGGCTGCGGCAGGTAGGTGTCGACGGCTTCCATCAGGCGAAGCACGGCGTCATGGCCGATCTCGGGCGTGACGTCGTTCAGCGCGGCAACAGCCGAACCGCGGATGACGGGGATGTTGTCGCCATCGAAATCATACTTCGAAAGCAGCTCGCGGATTTCCATTTCGACCAGCTCGAGGATTTCCTCGTCGTCGACGAGATCGACCTTGTTCATGAACACGACCATCGTCGGCACGCCGACCTGACGGGCAAGCAGGATGTGCTCGCGCGTCTGCGGCATCGGGCCGTCGGTTGCCGACACGACCAGGATCGCGCCGTCCATCTGCGCCGCGCCGGTGATCATGTTCTTCACATAATCGGCGTGCCCCGGGCAATCGACGTGCGCGTAATGGCGTGCCAGCGTCTCATACTCAACGTGTGCGGTCGAGATCGTGATGCCGCGCTCGCGCTCTTCGGGTGCCTTGTCGATGTTGGCATAGCTGGTGAACGTGGCGCCGCCGGTCTCGGCGAGCACCTTGGTGATCGCAGCCGTCAGCGACGTCTTGCCATGATCGACATGGCCGATCGTGCCGATGTTGAGATGCGGCTTGTTCCGCTCGAACTTTGCTTTCGCCATGATTTCCTACCTTGATTGATTCGGTTCGCGGCCTTCCGGGCACCACGCGAACGCGCGCCCTTAACGACCTATTTCAGATAACGCCAGCCCTGCACGCAGGACGTTACGCCAATTTCGCCTTCACCTCGTCCGCGACGTTGCTCGGCACTTCGTCGTAATGCGAGAATTGCATGCTGTACTGCGCGCGCCCCTGCGTGAAAGACCGCAGCTGGTTGACGTAGCCGAACATGTTGGCCAGCGGCACGATCGCCTCGACCGTCTGCGCGTTGCCGCGGCTGTCGGTGCCCTGGATTTGGCCACGACGGCTGTTCAGATCGCCGATCACGTCACCCAGATAATCCTCGGGCGTCACGACCTCGACCTTCATGATCGGCTCGAGCAACTTGATCCCGGCCTTCTGCGCGGCTTCACGCATGCAACCCCGCGCGCAGATTTCGAACGCCAGCGCGCTCGAATCGACGTCGTGATACTTGCCGTCGGTCAGTTCGACCGAGAAATCGATGATCGGGAAGCCGATCATTGATCCGGTCAGCGCGGTTTCGCGCATGCCCTTTTCGACGGAAGGAATATATTCCTTCGGCACGTTGCCGCCCTTCACCGAATCGATGAAGACGAAGCCCGACCCGCGCTCGCCCGGCGTCACCTTGACGCGGACTTCGGCGAACTGGCCCGACCCACCCGACTGCTTCTTGTGGGTATAGGTCAGCTCGACTGGCTTGGCGATATATTCGCGATATGCCACCTGCGGCGCGCCGACATTGGCCTCGACCTTGAACTCGCGACGCATGCGATCGACCATGATTTCGAGATGGAGCTCGCCCATGCCCTTGAGCAAGGTCTGGCCCGATTCGTGATCGGTCGAAACGCGGAACGACGGATCCTCGCGCGCCAGACGATTGAGCGCGATGCCCATCTTCTCCTGATCGGCCTTGGTCTTGGGTTCGACCGAGACTTCGATGACCGGCTCGGGGAATTCCATCCGCTCGAGGATGATCGGCTCAGCCTGCGAACACAGCGTGTCGCCGGTCGTCGTGTCCTTGAGACCCGCGAGCGCCACAATGTCGCCGGCATAGGCAATCTGGATGTCCTCACGGTCGTTGGCATGCATCAACAGCATGCGGCCGACCTTTTCCTTCTTGTCCTTGACCGAATTGAGCGCCGACGACGCCGTCTCCAGCTTGCCCGAATAGATCCGGGCAAAGGTCAGCGTTCCCACGAACGGATCGTTCATGATCTTGAAGGCGAGCGCCGAGAACGGCGCATCATCGGCGGCCGCACGGCTATCCGGCGTTACACCGTCGAGCTTCAGGCCGTTGATCGCCGGCACGTCGAGCGGCGACGGCAGATAATCGACGACCGCGTCAAGCAACGGCTGAACGCCCTTGTTCTTGAACGCCGAGCCGCACAGGATCGGCACGAACGACGAATTCAGCGTGCCCTTGCGGATCAGCCGCTTCAGCGTCGCGACATCGGGCAGCGTGCCTTCGAGATAGGCCTCCATGATGTCGTCGTCCTGCTCGACGGCCATTTCGATCAGCTCGCTACGCGCGGTCGCGGCCTTTTCCTTCAGATCATCGGGGATGTCCTGATATTCGAACTTCGCGCCCAGCGATTCCTCGAGCCAGATGATCGCGCGGTCCTCGACGAGATCAACCAGGCCCTTGAAGCCACCCTCGATACCGATCGGCAAATACAGCACGGCCGGACGCGCACCCAGCCGATCCTTGATCATCTCGACGCACATCTCGAAGTTCGCGCCGGTGCGGTCGAGCTTGTTGATGAAGCACATCCGCGGGACGCTGTACTTGTCGGCCTGACGCCACACCGTCTCGGACTGCGGCTCAACGCCGGCAACGCCGTCGAAGCACGTGATCGCGCCATCGAGCACGCGCAGCGAACGCTCGACTTCAATCGTGAAGTCGACGTGGCCGGGGGTGTCGATGATGTTGATGCGGTGGTCGTTCCAGAAGCAGGTCGTAGCAGCCGACGTGATCGTGATCCCGCGCTCTTGCTCCTGCTCCATCCAATCCATCGTCGCGGTGCCTTCATGCACTTCGCCGATCTTGTAGGATTTGCCAGTGTAATAGAGAATCCGCTCGGTCGTCGTCGTTTTGCCGGCGTCGATATGCGCCATAATGCCGATGTTGCGGTACATTGAGAGCGGATGGCTGCGGGCCATGATCGGTTCCTTGGGAATGTGGAGAGGCCGGAGCTATGCCCCGGCCTGCCCGATATAGGTACTAAACGTCATCGGCAACAGGCCGATTACGCCGCTGTTACCAGCGGTAGTGGCTGAACGCGCGGTTGGCTTCGGCCATGCGATGCGTATCTTCACGCTTCTTGACCGCATTGCCGCGGTTGTTGGCGGCATCCATCAGCTCGCCCGACAGACGGGCCGACATGGTGTTCTCCGACCGCGCACGCGCCGCCGTGATCAACCAACGGATCGCCAGCGCCTGGGCACGCTCGGGGCGCACCTCGACCGGGACCTGATAGGTCGCACCACCGACGCGGCGGCTGCGGACTTCGATGCCGGGCTTCACATTGGTGAGCGCGTCATGGAAAACCCCGACCGGGTCCTTCTTTGCACGGGCTTCGACGGTTTCCATCGCGCCGTACACGATCAGCTCGGCGACCGACTTCTTGCCGTCGAGCATCACCGAATTCATAAACTTCGAGAGGACCTCATCACCGTATTTAGGATCGGGGAGGATGATACGCTTTTCTGGGCGACGACGACGTGCCATTTCAAATTCCTTGGTTCTTCAGCGGGTCCGGAACACGTCCGGGGCTTACTCTGGCTAGTTATTTAGGACGCTTGGCGCCGTACTTCGACCGCGACTGGCGACGATCCTTGACACCCTGTGTATCGAGCACACCGCGCAGAACGTGGTAGCGCACGCCGGGAAGATCGCGAACGCGACCACCGCGGATCAGCACGACCGAATGCTCCTGCAGGTTATGGCCCTCACCCGGGATGTAGCTGATGACCTCACGCTGGTTGGTCAGGCGGACCTTGGCCACCTTGCGCAGCGCCGAGTTCGGCTTTTTCGGGGTCGTCGTATAGACGCGCGTGCAAACGCCGCGCTTCTGCGGGTTCGCTTCCATCGCAGGGACCTTGTTCTTGGCCTTCTGCGGATCGCGGCCCTTGCGGACCAGCTGGTTGATCGTCGGCATGAATCTCTTCACCTTGAGAAATTGGTTACTTTGCTGGAGCCGAAAGCTCGAAATACAAAAGGGACCGACAGAGGCAATTGCCCCCCGGACCCTGGAATGCATCCAGCAATGTTCAGGCACTCGTCCGGAAGCGAACTTCTAGTCGAGCGGGGGTGCGCATACAGTGCGACTCGCCCATGGTCAACAGGCCGCGGTCAACCGACGGCGCGTCAGTGGGTGACACGTCTTACCCGCCCCGCTAGGTGACAGCGATGACATACGATCTTCTTATCGTCGGCGGCGGCATCAACGGCTGCGCGATTGCGCGCGAAGCGTCGCTGCTCGGCCTGAAAGTCCTGCTGGTCGAACGCGACGATCTTGCCGCGCACACTTCGTCCGCTTCGACCAAGCTGATCCACGGCGGATTGCGCTATCTCGAATATTACGACTTCAAGCTCGTCGCCGAGGCGCTGCGCGAGCGCGAGCGGCTGGTCAAGGCCGCACCGCACATCATCCACCCGCTGCGTTTTGTGCTGCCGCAGGAAAATTCGGTACGGCCGTGGTGGATGCTGCGGATCGGGCTGTATCTTTATGATTTCCTCGGCGGCAAGATGTCGCTCCCGCGCTCGCGCGGACTTCGCAAGAGCGACACGGAATACAGCGCACCGCTAAAGGGCGGCTCGAGCGGCTTCGTCTATTCCGATGCGTTCGTCGACGATTCGCGCCTGACCGTGCTCAACGCAGTCGATGCCGCGGCGAACGGGGCGGAGATCGTGGTCGGCACGGCGCTCGAATCGGCGCGTCGCGAAAACGATGTGTGGCGCGCGACGCTGTCCGATGGACGCGAGGTGATCGCGCGCGCGATGGTCAATGCCGCAGGACCGTGGGTGCATCAATTGCTCGGGCGGCTCGGCGTCAACGCCGCGTCGGGCGTGCGGCTGGTCAAGGGCAGCCATATTGTCGTGCCCAAGCTGTTCGAGGGCGACCACGCCTATATCCTGCAACAACCCGACCGCCGCATCGTTTTCGCCATCCCCTATCAAGGTGCCTTCACTGAGATTGGCACGACCGACATTCCGGTCGATGCGCCCGAAGATGCGCAGATCGATGCCGACGAAATTGCCTATTTGTGCGAGGCGGTGAATCGCCACTTCATCAAGCAAGTCGGGCCTGCCGACGTCACCTCGACTTGGTCGGGCGTGCGCCCGCTGTATGACGACGGTGCTAGCGAAGCCAAGGAAGTCACGCGCGATTACGTGCTCGAACTCGACACCAACGGCCCGACCCTGCTGTCGATTTTTGGCGGCAAAATCACCACCGCGCGGCATCTCGCGGAGGAAGCGCTGGGGAAACTCGCCGGCCCGATGGGCTTCAAGGCGTATCCGGTGACTCGCGCCCGTGTCTTTCCCGGTGGGGCGATCGCCGATCTGCCAAGCTTCATCGCGCAGGTACGCGCAACCTGGCCGTTCCTGGGTGCCGCACGGGCCGAACGAATGGCGCATGCCTATGGATCGCTGCTGGCCGAAATGCTCGACGGAGTCAGTGACGAAGGCGCGATGGGCGCCGATCTGGGCGGCGGCCTCACCGAAGTCGAGGCACGCTGGCTCCACGACCGCGAATGGGCGCGCAGCACCGACGACGTGCTGCTGCGGCGGAGCAAGCTCGGCTTGCACGTGACCGCAACCGAGCGCGCGCGCATCGCGGCGTGGTGGAGCGCAACTTTCCCGCGCTGACGGTGGAACGATTGCGCGGGGTTGCTGGTTACCGCTGCCTGTGCCCCCCGGCCCAGGATTCGCCCGCGCACCGCGCCGGCTCTGAAAGATCAACCATGACAACCACAACGCACGCCTTTGCGGCGCACGTCGCCGATGCGCCGCTCGCGCCCTTCACCTTCGAACGCCGCGATCCCGGAGCCGACGATGTCGCGATCGACATCCTGTTCTGCGGCGTGTGCCATTCCGATCTCCACACCGTGCGCGGCGAATGGGAGGGGACGCTTTATCCGTGCGTGCCCGGCCACGAGATTGTCGGTCGCGTTTCCGCCGTCGGCACGAACGTCACCAAATTCGCGGTCGGCGACCTCGCCGGCGTCGGCTGCATGGTCGACAGCTGCGGCCATTGCCCGTCGTGCAACGACGGCGAAGAGCAATATTGCGAAACGACCGGCTTCGTCGGCACCTATAACGGCCCGGACACGGTGACGGGTGGCCATACGATGGGCGGCTATTCCGACCATATCGTGGTCAAGCAGGATTTCGTGCTCAAGGTGACGCATGCCGAGGCGGATCTCGCGGCGGTGGCACCCTTGCTGTGCGCCGGCATCACCACGTATTCGCCGCTGCATCATTGGAAGGTAGGCCCGGGGCAGAAGGTCGGCATCGTTGGCCTCGGCGGGCTCGGCCATATGGGGGTCAAGATCGCCGCCGCGATGGGGGCCGAAGTCTATGTCTTCAGCACCTCGCCGGGCAAGCGCGACGATGCCAAGCGGCTCGGCGCGACCGACCTGATCGTGTCGAAGGATGCCGCGGCGATGGCCGAGCATCTGGGCAGCTTCGATTTCATCCTGAACACCGTGGCCGCAAGCCACGACCTCGATCCGTTCCTCCTGCTGCTCAAGCGCGACGGCACAATGACACTGGTCGGCGTACCCGAGACGCCGCATCCCTCGCCCAGCGTCGGCAATCTGATCTTCAAGCGCCGCGCGCTTGCCGGATCGTTGATCGGCGGGATCGCGGAGACGCAGGACATGCTCGATTTCTGCGTCAAGCATGGCCTGACCTCCGACATCGAGATGATCCAGATCCAGGATATTGATGCCGCCTATGACCGGATGGTGAAAAGCGACGTTAAATATCGCTTCGTCATCGATATGCAGTCGTTGAAGGCGGTGGCCTAACCTCCGCCGTCACCCCCGCCTCGTGCCGGGGTCCACCGTGCCGCAAATTCTTAAGCCGCAGGACGCGGATTGCGGTGGACCCCGGGACAAGCCCGGGGTGACGGTTTGCATGGAGCGCCTCACCCATTAGAGGCCGCATCATGCCCTCCCCCATCCACGTCGCCGCGCTCTACCGCTTCGCACGCTTCCCCCACCCCGCAGCGCTTCGTCAGCCGCTGCTCGACTTGTGCGCCGCGAACGACGTGCGCGGCACGCTGCTGCTCGCGCGCGAAGGCATTAACGGCACGATCGCCGGACCCGAGGACGGCATCGCCGCGGTGATCGCCCACATCCGCGCGCTTCCCGATTGCGCCGACATCGCGGTCAAATACAGCCACGCCGCGACCATGCCGTTTCACCGCCTCAAGGTCCGCGTGAAGCGCGAGATCGTGACGATGGGCGAACCCGACATCGACCTGCTCGGCGGCGTCGGCACCTATGTCGCCCCCGCCGATTGGAACGCGTTGATCGACGATCCCGACACGATCGTGATCGACACGCGCAATGCCTATGAGGTCAAGATCGGCAGTTTCGCGCGCGCAATCGACCCGCGGACCGAGCGTTTCGGCGATTTCCCCGCCTGGGCCCGCGCCAACCGCGCGGCACTGGAAGGCAAAAAGGTCGCGATGTTCTGCACCGGCGGAATTCGCTGCGAGAAATCAACCGCCTTCCTCAAAGCCGAGGGGCTGACCGACGTCTTTCACCTCGAAGGCGGCATCCTAAAGTATTTGGAAGAGGTGCCGGAAACCGAAAGCCGCTGGCACGGCGAATGCTTCGTTTTCGACGAACGCGTCGCGGTCAGCCACGGCCTCGCGCCGGGCACGCACGAACTCTGTCGCGGCTGCCGCATGCCGGTCAGCCCGGAAGATCGTACTTCAGCGCTGTACGAGGAAGGCGTCGCCTGCCCGGCCTGCGCCACCACCAGCGATGCCACCAAGCGCGCCGCCGCTGCCGAACGACACCGCCAGGTGAAACTCGCCGATGCGCGTGGGGAGGCGCATGTCGGCGCCGTCACATCCGAGCCTCAAACCGGAGCACGCATTATTTGAAGTATCGTTAAAGATAGGTTCACTATCGTAACAAAGCCGACTCGACCCTGTTACATTTTGATACACGATTTTTAATGATTTCGTTAATATTGATGAGTACGCATTGCAGAATGCTACTTCAGTCCGACGTCTTTGACCAATTCGTCTCTTCCATAACCAGGGGAGGCGGCCTGAACGCGGAATGCCGCATCGTGGTGTGCGGCACCCATCGCAGCGGCACGACGTTGCTTGGAGACTTGCTCTCCTCGGATCCGCGCAGCGCCCAGCTCTTCGAGCCATTTTGCCCCCTCATCGGGATCGAAGACGTCGACACGTGGTACGCCGCCGGCGATCGGCCGGGTAGCAACTGGCAGGGCGTAATCGACCGCTTTGTCGCCGGTCGCAAGACCAAATGGCATACCGCACCGCGCGATTCCTGGAGCCTGCGACGTTGGCTAAAGGGCACCCCGATGTTGCGGCAATATGTTCTGGCGCGCGTCCTGCGGCCCCGCCGAATCGTGGTGAAATGCCCGTATCTCACGTTGTCAGCGCAATATCTGATCGAACAGCACGATTTCAGGGTATTGTTCACCGTCCGCCATCCGGGTGCCTTCCTCGCGTCGTTGCGGCGTGTCCATTGGGATGCGGCCGTATGGCTCGACGACCTGGCCAAACAAGGATCTTGCACGCCCGACGAACGCGCGATGGCGACCACGGAAGCAACCCAAGCCGGCCTTTTATGGCTGGTCGTCAACCGCCATGTCCTTGCCACCCGACAGCGTTTTCCGGACTCGGCGGTCCTGCTGTCGCATGAACATTTCTGTGACGATCCGCATGGACAGATGGCGCGGGTAACGCGGTCGCTCGGGATCGTTTATTCTGACACGATGCGCGAAGCAGTGACGCGCGCGACGGGTGGCGACGTTGTAATTCCGCCAGCCGACAAGGCACATTTTTTGGTCCGCAACACAGTGGCGATGGTCGGCGAATGGCGCGACCGGGTTTCGGCGCGCGATGAAGCGGAATTGCGGATGCTATGCGAGCCGCTGTATCAACAGCTCGTCGGTACCGATTGGCTTGGCCGCCCGCTTAGCGCCGCGAGTTCCGATCGCGATACGGCGCGAGTGGCCGTGAACTAGCATAGGCCGTATCTCGGCGAGTGCCTTAAGTAACGGCCTGTCCTACAGCAAGCATTCAATGGTATCGTCTGCGGCGGCGCCGAGACTTTTGCCCAGGACGCCGCTTTGAACCGTTCGGCCGCATCGCTCCGCGTTCGAGGCGGATTCATACCCTCAGGATCCGCACGAATGAACGAAAACAGGCGTCGATGGTGTGACTCTGGTGTGACTTTACGGGACGCAGTCCCCTAGAGTCTGACTCGCCCGTCTTGAATCGTGAGGATTCCCATTGGGCTGCGTTTGTGATTCACTCTGCGGGCTGAGCAGGGAGGATACGGTGCGAGCCTATTC
>NZ_BMDW01000030.1 GCF_014636175.1 Sphingomonas psychrolutea
CTGAATCGCTTCTCCGAAATAGGAACACCGGTGACCGTCCGCCTCTCATAACATCTTCAAGTAAAAGCGCGGTTATGCTCTCGCGACGTTATGCAACAAAGCCCCTGTTAACTAAGCAGCAAATCTCTGCTTTGGCAGAATCAATTGCGACGCAGCTTAACTATGAGCCGGGTGGCGACATCACCGTCACTGTTAAAAAACTCGGTGGCAAAGTAGAGGTCGAGGAGACGCTGCATAAGGACCCTGAGCAATCAGGTAGCTTATACGTCGAAAATCCGAATGATTTTACCATCATAGTCCCTACCCATACGAGTCCTTCACGCGATCGTTTTACTATCGCGCACGAGCTTGGGCATTTCATTGTTCATTATCTGTGGCGTCAAAAGAAACACAATCTTCCGCCATTTAAGATGATGGCATTACGGAAAGATTCGGACCGGGTGGAGTGGGAAGCAAATTGGTTTGCTGCGGCTTTCCTTATGCCTGGTGCTTTATTCAAAGAGCGGTATGCGGCATTCAGCGGTGATATAGATGACGTCGCATCGTCATTCTCGGTTTCTAGGTCGGCCGCCGAGATTCGGGCGCGTAGTTTGGGGCTGTAAGTTGAATTTAGATGAGTGCCCTGCGTTCCTTATGCCCCGGCTGCGCCTATTTCTAAGCGCGGATATTGTAGGGTCCACCGCGCTTAAGCAATCCCCATTTGCTCAGTCGAAAGTCGATCAACGGGCGTCGTGGTTTTCGAAAATTCAGGGATTCTATTTTGAAGCGCATCGTGCGTTTCGTAAAGAATTTGATGATCATCGAGCATCATCGGTAGACGATGCGCTCGTCGGACCCGATCCGGAATTGTGGAAGACTATCGGCGACGAGGTCCTATTCATAAAGGAGCTTTCGGATCATCGCCAGCTAATATACACACTGCGATGTTGGATGCGTGCGGTCGATTCAATGCGGTCCTTCATTAAGAAGGGTAACAGCCGCTTAGATGTAAAATGTACGGCCTGGATTGCAGGATTTCCTTTTCGAAATTCCGAAGTCGCTGTCGAATCCGGAGCTTCGCCGTCGTCATCTGGATCGGGTGATTGGTTTCTTGAAAGCGGAAAAATACTAAATAGAATATATGCGAAAGAGCCCGATGTAGACGCAATTGTTGACTATATTGGTCCGTCGATTGATATCGGTTTTCGACTGTCGCAATTCTCATCTTCGCGGAAATTTATAATCAGCGTTGATATTGCTTATATATTGGCAATAGCCAACCCGGGGCAGATGGTGAAAGACCCGGTCTTTGCGGTATATTATGACCAATCTGACATATTGAAAGGGGTGCTAGGCGGCCTACGTTACCCAGTATTTTGGCTAGACCTTAGCCCGTCTGACTCGCTTGATCGCTACGAGGATACGCTAACGGGATTAGCGGCTGTCGATAGAGATCGTCTACGAGAGTATTGTAACGGTTTTTATGACGAATATACGGCGTATACATTCCCTCCCTTCATCGTATCAAAAACCGAACAACAAATAAGAGATAAGCCGCCTTGGTACGAAAGCGATCACTCCATTTTGGTCCGGAACTTTACTGTTGAGAAAAACGAAGAGCAGAATACAGGTAATCTGGAGCCGGGTGAGGCGGAAGCGGAGGCTATAACTATTAGCGAATTATCGCCGCAAGACATTGCGGACCTTGAAAACCTTCTTGTTGACTTATTGAAGGGCGGGTCAGCCGACATAAACTGAATCGCTCAAGGCAGTGTCGAGAAACTCGTAGCCTCAACGTGCACAACGATCCGGTCAATGTTGTCGACGATATCGCGCAACCGCAGCGCCTCGCGCTCAGTAGACAAGCACCCGGTCCCGGTCGATCTCGGCCTGCATCCGCGCCGATCGCGCCGGTTCGACCACCAGATCGACCTTCGCGTCGAGCATCCGCGACACTTGCTCGGTCAGCGCGGCAAAGCGGAACAGGTCGATCCCCGCCGCCGCATCCAGCGTCACCGCCAGATCGACATCCGACGCGTCCGACGCATCGCCGCGCGCAACCGACCCGAACAGCGAGACATGCTGAAGCCCGAGCGCAGTCAGCCCCGCTTCGTTGCGCTTGAGGCAGTCGAGGATCGTCGCGCGGTTCACGTGAGCAGAGATGTCAGCAAATGCTGAAGGTTTCAAGAAACCCCGCGTGCCTGTCCTACAAGGGTCGAGCTGCGGTATCCTCGCCCCCTCATCCCCCAGCGAGGAGCCCTCCATGCCCAACCGCCACCCCGATGCCGTCCCGCTCTCCCGGCGGCACGAACGCGGCGACGCCTTCACCGCCGCCGAGCACGACATCCGCGCGCAGTGGGCGCGGCTGGTCGACGCGCGCTTGATCGGGATCATCGCGCCGTTGTCGGACGATGCGCTCGGGGCGATCGCGGCGATGGAGCGGGCGCTCGGGTTGGCGGGCGATGAGCGCGTTTATGCCTAAACTTAGCCTAAACTTCCGCCGCGCGGGTGGGCGCGCCGCGGCAAAGCCGCGTCGTCGGACGCGGCTGCTGGCCGCGCCGGCCGAGCGCGCCTCCTCGCGCGGTGCAGCTTTGCTGCACCTGGCCCGGCGCGCCGCAACCTTTCGCCGCCCCAAGCATTCCACCTCCACAACGAACCCAGGAGGATTCCCCATGCGCACGCTCACCCTCGGCCTGTTGGCCGCAACCGTCGCCCTTGCCGGCTGCTCCGAATATGGCAACGGCCCGGCGCGCGGCTATGACAGCCGCTATGCGCAATATGATTATGACCGGCCCGATCCGGCGTATAACGGCTATGATGCGTCGCGTTACTATCGCAACGACAGCCGCCGCTATCAGGAGCGTCAGCTTAGCTCCAACGACCGCGTCTATCGTGGCAGCGACGGCCGTTACTATTGCCGCCGCAATGACGGCACGACCGGCCTGATCGTCGGCGGCGTCGCGGGCGGCGCGCTCGGCGCGGCGATCGCACCCGGCGGCTCGGGCCTGCTCGGCGCGCTGATCGGCGGCGTCGGTGGCGCGCTTGCCGGTAAAGCGATCGACAAGGACAGCAACGGCGGCGGTCGCTGCCGTTGATCTCACGGCGGCGCGGTGGCACACGCCACTGCGCCGCTTACGCTGACGCAACCCCGATCGAGACCGCGACCATGGCACTTCCACCAGAACCCCCCAAAGCCCCCAAGAGCGCAAAGCCCGCGACGCCGGCGCCGCGCCGGTCCTCGCGCACGGCCAGCACGGCCAAGGCCGCTCCGCCGAAGGCCGCCACGCCGCGCGCCGCGCCGGCCGCGGCTGCGCCCGAGCCCAAGGCGCCTGCCGCCGCCCGGCCGGTGCCCAAGCGCGCCACCACCCGCAAAGCCGTCGCGCCCGCCGGTGCACCGCCAGCGCGGGCAAAACCCGGCCCCAAGCCCAAGCCAACCGCCAAGGCTGCGCCCAAATCCGTCAGCCCGTCGGTTCCAAAGGTCGCGACTGCCGACAGACGTTCGCTCGCGGCATCGCTCCCGCCGGTCACGCCCAGGACGGCATGGTCGCTCGGTGCGGTGGCGCTCGCCGCCGGCGCCGGGATCGCCGCTTTCCTTACGCGCGGTCGCATCCTGGCGCTGCTCACGGGCAAGCCCCAGGAAGGCCATGTGCCGACCGATCTGCTCGATCCGAACCGCAACGCCGATGACCGTGCGGTAGCCGATTTTCGTCCCGACATGGCCGCGCCGATGACCGCGGCCGAACGCGAGGCGCTGCGTCCGCCCCCGGGCCTGCCCAACTAGGCGGCGCGCGCAAACCGCTGCGTCACGCGTCGTCGCAACAGCCACTGGAACAGCGGGATCGTCAGCAGCCCCAACTGGCTGAGCGGTGCAATCCAGAAGGCGATCGGGATCGACACCATCGCCCCCAACACCACGCCCCCGCCGCGCGCGCGCGTATAGGCGATCTCGCGCGCCGAGACGCCGGAGCGCACGATGCCCGGCCTGGTCGCCATCCGCACGAGCCGGATGTTGAGCAGGCCCGTCACGATCAGCGTGAGCGCGTACAGGACCGAGGGCACCAGCATCCCGCCATTGGCGCTCATGAACGCGGTCGCAAACGGCATGAACACGATCGCGCACAGCATCTGGAGATTGGGGCCGACCAGCCGGTCCGAATAATGCCCCGCCAGCGCGAAGGCGCGGTGGTGCCCCGACCAGAACGCGCCGATCACGAAGAAGCTGACGAAGAAGCCAAACAGATTGGGCCACAACGTCCGCAGCGCGTTGACATAGGCTTGCCACGGCGACCCGAAAGGCAAATGCGGCGGATGTACCTCGATGATCAGCAGCGTGATCGCAATCGCGAACACCGCATCGGAAAAGAAGATCAGCCGCTCGAGCGGATGGTCGGGCCGCGCGTCCGCCGCTGTGTCGTGATGTCCGGCCATGTCGCCCCCGCTTGTTGCCGCATCGCACTATCGGCAGTCGGCGCGGCAGGTGCAAGCATGGATCAGCGCGGCGGCTTGGTGCTCATCATGTCGGGTGCCTTGGTCAGCGCCTCGGGATAGCGCTTCATAAGGGCGACGCAGCGTCGGTCGCGCTGCATCGCTTGCGGGGTGAGCCGTTTGCAGGCGTTGGCGAGCGCCATCTCGGCATGCGTCATTTCGGCCGCCAGCGGTGCCGTGATCGCGGCGAGTGCCAGTCCGCTCAGCAAGATCCCGATCCGCATCGTGCCACTCCCTCACGTTCGATGCCGCAGTGTGAACCCGACGGGGTCGACAGGGAAGCCAGCGTCCGGTGCGCTATCGTCCAATCACGTGCGGCGGATTGCACGCTCGCGCTTGCGCTCCCATATCGCTGGGCATGAGCGAGAACAAAATGGTGTGGCACGGCACCACAATCCTGTCCGTGCGCAAGAATGGCCGCGTCGTCGTCGCCGGGGACGGTCAAGTGACGCAAGGCCAGACAGTCATGAAGCCCAACGCCAAAAAAGTGCGGCGGCTCGGCGACGGCTCGGTGATCGGCGGGTTCGCCGGCGCGACCGCCGATGCCTTCACGCTGTTCGAACGGCTCGAGCGCAAGCTTGAGCAACATCACGGGCAATTGCTCCGTGCGGCGGTCGAACTGGCGAAGGACTGGCGCACCGACAAATATCTCCGCAATCTGGAGGCGATGATGATCGTCGCCGATAAGGACGTGACGCTGATCCTGACCGGCAATGGCGACGTGCTGGAACCAGAAGGCGGCATCGCCGCGATCGGGTCGGGCGGCAATTTCGCTTTGTCGGCGGCGCGCGCGCTGTCGGATTACGAAGCCGATGCCGAGACGATTTGTCGCAAGGCAATGGGCATCGCCGCCGAGCTGTGCGTCTATACCAATGAACGGCTGACCGTGGAGGCGCTCGACGCCGCCACATGACACGTCACCCCAGCGAACGCTGGGGTCTCCGCGTGGCAAGTGCTGCACTCTCCCACAAAGATCCCAGCCTTCGCTGGGATGACGCTTACGAAAAGACAGAAATGAACGACGCCCTTACCCCCAAAGCCATCGTCCGCGCGCTCGACGAGCATATCATCGGCCAGCAGGACGCCAAGCGCGCGGTCGCGGTCGCGATGCGCAACCGCTGGCGGCGGCAGCAGCTCTCGCCCGATCTGCGCGACGAGGTCAGCCCAAAGAACATCCTGATGATCGGGCCGACCGGTTGCGGCAAGACCGAGATCAGCCGCCGTCTGGCCAAGCTCGCCGACGCGCCGTTCATCAAGGTCGAGGCGACCAAATTCACCGAGGTCGGCTATGTCGGTCGCGACGTCGAACAGATTGCGCGCGACCTGGTCGAGGAAGCGATCCGGCTGGAGAAGGACCGCCGCCGCGTCGCGGTCAAGGACAAGGCCGAGGAGGCCGCGATGACGCGGCTGCTCGACGCGCTGACCGGCAAGGGTGCGAGCGAAGCGACACGCGAAGCCTTCCGCCAACGCCTCCACGACGGCCATTTGCGCGATACCGAGATCGAGATCGAGCTTGAGGCCGCGCCGCACATGCCGTTCGACGTTCCCGGCGGTGGTGCGCAAATGATCAATCTGTCGGAGATGATGGGCAAAGCGTTCGGCCAGGGCCAGCTCAAGCGCCGCAAGCTGACCGTCCCCGCCGCCTGGGACAAGCTGGTCGAGGAAGAGGCCGACAAACGCCTCGACCAGGACGAAGTGTCGCGCATCGCGCTCGCCGATGCCGAGGCGAACGGGATCGTCTTCCTCGACGAGATCGACAAGATCGCCGTGTCGGACGTGCGCGGCGGCTCGATCAGCCGCGAAGGCGTCCAGCGCGATCTGCTCCCGCTGATCGAGGGTACGACGGTCGCGACCAAATACGGCCCGATGAAGACCGACCATATCCTGTTCATCGCCAGCGGCGCGTTCCACGTCGCCAAGCCGAGCGACTTGCTGCCTGAGCTACAGGGCCGCTTGCCGATCCGCGTCGAATTGAAGGCGCTGACCGAGGACGATTTCGTCGCGATCCTGAGCGACACCAAGGCCTCGCTGACGCAGCAATATGTCGCGCTGATCGCGACCGAGAATGTCGGTGTGGAGTTCACGCCCGAGGGTATTCGCGCGGTGGCGAAGATCGCCGCCGAAGTGAATGGCGAAATCGAGAATATCGGGGCGCGGCGGCTGCAGACGGTGATGGAAAAGCTGCTCGAAGACGTCAGCTTCAACGCCGAGGATCGCGGTGGCGAGACGGTCGTGGTCGACGCGGCGTACGTCGAGACGCATCTGGCGGGGATTGCGCGCAATACCGATCTTAGCCGGTTCGTGCTGTAGGACGGGATGACAGTATGTTCACCCGGCAAGCCCCTCCCCTTCAGGGGAGGGGTTGGGGTGGGGCCTCTCCACGGGTGCGTAGGTCTCGGTGAGACTGATACGCCCCACCCCCAACCCCTCCCCTGAAGGGGAGGGGAGCCCGTCTAATGTCATCTCGCTCTCCCGCCCTAGCGCGGAGCCGCTACCCGGTCCCACGGCACGAAATTCCCCAACCGGCAGCGTGGCCCCGCGATCCCGCTCGCCGGGCGCTGGAGCGTGTAGAATTGATCGCCCCGGCACAATTGCCCGCCGAACACCTCGGTCACGATGATCGCGTCATCGTCGAGCCCCGGGCATGCCTCGGGCAAATCGTTTCGCCACACGCGACTGCCGTCGCGGTACAACAGGATCCGGTCGCCAATCACTTGCGTAGTCGAAATCCGGTTATTCGACAAGCAGGTCTCCGGCTTCCCCGCGACCCGTCCGGCGAGCGCGCGATCGAGCGTCTTGCTGTCCGACGCGCTGACCGCGCCGAGCGCCGCCACCAGCGCCAGCGCGCGGATCATGGTTTGCGATAGGGGACGAAGTCGCCAAAGCTGCAGCTGCCACTCGGGATGCTACTGGTCAGATCCACGGTGCGGACAATGTCGCCGCGGCAAAGTTGGCTACCAAACGTCCGGGTCACGATCGCGTCGCCGCGCCGCAGCCCGAAACAGCCGCCGCCGGTATCGGTGCGCATGATGTCGCTTCGACCGTTCTTGTACAGGATCGTGTCGCCGACGCGTGTGCTCTCGCGGTAGCGGATCGGGTCGATACAGCCTTGCGGCTTACCGGCGACAAGTCCGGACAGTTGCTTGTCGAGATCGACCTTGTCCTGCGCGGCCTGGCGGGCTTCATAGCCCTTGGTGTCTGCCGACAGCGCCGATGCCCCGCCGAGCAGCAGGAACGCCGGAAGAATGAAACGGTACATATTACGCGTCCTTCTCAAAGCTTCGCCCCCGCCAGAGGTATATCGCATGTCGGGGCTAAAAAACATCCTTTGCCGCACGCCGTTCGGCGAGCTGTTCGGCCGAGGTCGCGCGCAGGAACGGGTTGGTGGCAAGCTCGAGCGCGATCGTCGTCGGCACGGTCGGCTCGCCCGCCACGCGCTTGGCATCGACATCTTTCATCCGCTCGGTGACCGCGGCATTGTCGGGTTCCGCCGCGGCCGCATAGCGACCGTTCGACTGGGTATATTCATGCGCGCAATAAACGATCGTCTCGGGCGGCAAGGTCGCGAGCCGCTGCATATTGGCGTACATCTGCGCGGGCCCACCCTCGAACAGACGGCCGCAGCCCATCGCGAACAGCGTGTCACCGCTGAACAGCGCCGCATCCTCGGCCATGTGGAACACGATATGCCCGGCGGTATGACCCGGCGTTTCCATCACCTGCGCGACGTGATCGCCGATCCGCACACTGTCGCCTTCGCGCAAGGGCACGTCGAGCGTCGGGATCTTGTCGGCTTCGGCGGCGGGGCCGCTGACGGTTGCCCCCAGCGCCTTGATCGCGGCATTGCCGTCGGTGTGATCGGGGTGCCAGTGCGTGTTCCAGATCTGCGAGATCGTCCAGCCGCGCGCCTCGGCGACGGCGAGTACGGGGGCTGCCTCGCTCGGGTCGACGACGATCGTCTCGTCCGATGCGGAATCGTGCACCAGCCATACATAATTGTCGCTGAGCGCGGGGATGCGGACGATTTCGAGCGTGCTCGGCATTACCACTGTCCGGTGTTGGGCATCGAGGCCCAGGGTTCGGCTGGCGCAAGCGCCGCCCCGTCCTGCAGCAATTCGATCGAGATCAGGTCGGGCGTGCGCACGAACGCCATATTGCCGTCGCGCGGCGGGCGGTTGATCGTCACGCCGCCGTCCATCAGCCGCTGGCACGTCGCGTAGATATCATCGACATAATAGGCCAGATGCCCGAAATTGCGGCCGCCGGTATAGACTTCGGGTGCTTGGCCCTCGGTCGGCCAGTTATAGGTCAGCTCGACTTCGGCGCTGGCGCGCTGTCCGGGTGCGGTCATGTCTTCGGGCGTGGCGAGGAAGATCAGCGTGAAGCGACCGGCCGCGCTTTCCATCCGCCGCACTTCTTCCAGACCGAGCAGCTTGAAAAAGGCCACGGTCGCCTCGGGATCGGTCACTCGGATCATCGTGTGGAGATATTTCATTGGTCACGCGGCTCCTGTCGGCTGTCGTGGCCCAGATAGGCGTGCGCAGCGTCGCTTGCCAGTGCGATGCCGCGATCCGGCGATATCAATTTGCGATCACGGCTTGGCGTCGAACTGCTTGAGCGCCGCCGCCGCCGCCTTGCCGGCCGCACCGTCGGGCCGCAGCGTCACGGCTTGCCGCCACGCTGCCTTCGCGCCCGCTTCGTCGCCTGCCAGCGCAGCGATGTTGCCCGCCTCGAGCTGAACGGCGGGATCGTCCCCGCCGCGCTGCAATGCCTCGGCAATGTCGGTCTTGGCGCGCACCACTTGCTGCTCGCGCCGCGCGAGCGTCGCCGAGAGCAGCCAAGCCAGCGGATCCGCCGGAACTTCAGAGAGCGCCCGGTCGAGATCGTCGCGCGCGCCCTCGGGATCGTCACTCGCGACCATTGCGCGCGCCCGGTCGAGATGCGCTTCGCCGAGCGGCTGGCCCTTCAGCGTGCCCGCTGATATCGCCGCGTCGAGCGCGCTGCGCGCCTTGGGTGCATCCCCCGCCGCCAGCCAGGCATTGCCCGCTTGCGCCCAGTAATTCGCCCCACGTGTATCGCCGGCCTTTTCGGCTGCGCGCGCGGCGTTTTCGAACGAAGCGGCGGCGGCCGACCAGCGCGCTTCATTGGCATAGGCCATGCCGAGGCACTGGCTGGCAAAGAAGCTGCCGCCCGCCAATTGCCACTGGCCAGCTTCGGCTTCGGCGGCGGTCGGATCGCTCTTCGCGCGGTCAAGGCAATGTTCGTAGCGATCCGCGATTGGCGCGGGCGGGCCGCTCGGCGTGGCGGCCTGGGCGAGCAAGAGCAGCAAGATCATAAGGCGCGCGTCACATCCTCGACCGCCGCGATCAGCGCGGCGAGGTCCGCATCGCGTGACAGGCGGTGGTCACCGTCCTTGATCAACTGGACCTGCACATTGGCTGAACGCAGCAATTCGGCCAGCCGCACGGTGCGGTTCCACGGCACGTCGAGATCCTTCATGCCGTGCAGCAGCCGGATCGGGACGTCGATGGCGAGCCCTGAAAACATCACGCGATTGGCCTCGCCCGATTGCCAGAAGGCGCGGGTGTAAACCATCGGCAGATCGGCATAACGCCCGACGCGTTCGAGCCGTCCTTCGGAGAGCAAGGTCAGCTTCTCCTCGACGGTGAAGCCCCAGTCGGTGAAATCGGGCGCTGGCGCGACCCCGACCAGCGCTGCGACTTTGTCGGGCCGATCGCGCGCCACCAGCAACATCAGCCAGCCGCCAAGCGACGACCCGACCAGCACCGCCGGACCTTCGACCGCTTGATCGAGCATCGCCACGACATCGTCGCGCCATCCGGCGAGCGTCTGCTCCTCGAACACGCCCTCGCTTTGCCCGCACCCGCCATAATCGAAGCGCAGGAAGCTGCGCCCGCTGGCCACCGCCCACGCCTCGAGCGCGAGCGCCTTGGTGCCGTCCATGTCGGAGCCGTAGCCGGGCAGGAACACGACCGTCGGGCCGGTGCCTTCGGTCTTGTGATAGGCGAGGGCGGGGCGGGCGGGTGCGGCGGGGGCGTCGGTCATGCCCTCGACTTAGCGCGCGGGGCAGGGCCGGGAAAGCGGCGGCATCGATTCCTCCCGCTCCACCCCGGCGAAGGCCGGGGCCCAGTCGCGCAGGTTTATCAGATCGAGCGCTTCGCCCTGCTCCACCCGTGTCGCCACTGGGCCCCGGCGAAGGCCGGGGTGGTGGGAGAGCGGAAGCGAAAGCGCTACTTCCCCGCCACGAACGTCAGCACCGCCGCCTTGAACGCCGCGGGCTGGTCGAGCATCACCATATGCGCCGCGTCGCCGATATCGACGTAACGGATGTTCGGTGCTGCAGCATATTGCTTGCGGTAGAAGGCGTCGGCCATCGGCTTGGTCGGCCCGCCGGCGTTCCACGGATAGAGCAAGGTCATCGGCGTGGTGATCGTCCCCAGCACCGGGCGCAGGTCGGTCGTCAGATCCTCATACATCGCTTGCCCCGTCACGCGGGCATCGGCGGCGCGCGCCCAGGCCGTCATCGTGACGATGCTGTCGGGCTTGATCGCCAGCCCGCGCGTCTGCGCCGCCACAGCGTCGTCGCTCAGCAGCTTGCCGTAATTGGCGGCGACGCCGTCACGCATCCTGGCGGCTTGCGGCGCGACCATCGCGGGAGTCGGGTCGATTCCGGGCGGCGCCATCAACACGGCGAAATAGGGGAGGGAATCGACGATCATCAGCTTTTCGACATCGCCCGGATGCGCGTGCGCGAGCATCATGCCGACCAGCCCGCCCATCGAATGGCCAATCACGCTCGCGCGGCCGAGCTTGTTGGTGGCGATGAAACCATCAATTTCGGCGACGATCCCCTCAAGAATGCCGGGCTTCAGATTGGCACGCGGATCATCGCCGCCGAAGCCGTTGACTTGCACCACCAGCACGCGGTGAGTCTTCGCGAGGTCGGGCACCACCCCATCCCATACCGCGCGCGGGGAAGCGAGGCCGGGGATCAGCACGATCGTAGGTCCCTTGCCGACCGACTGAATCGAGATGTGGTCGAGTTGCGTGAGCGGGGCAGGGGCGGGCGCGCACTGCGCGGTATGTGGGTTCAGCACCGCCAGCGGCGCGAGTGCAGCGGCGGCGAGGCGCAGGGCAAGATGTTTCACGCTGACTTCTCCTTCGACGGACTGACGAAAATCTCTTCGATCGCGCGCTCGAACAGCTCAGCGATGCGGAAGGCGAGCGGCAGCGACGGATCGTACCGCCCGGTCTCGATCGCGTTGACGCTCTGGCGCGACACCTCAAGCCGGTCGGCGAGATCGCCCTGGCTCCACCCGCGCTCGGCGCGCAGGACGCGCAGGCGGTTGGTCATGCCCCGACCTTCCCAAGCGTCAGCCTGTTCATGGCCGAGCCAAGCCCGAGCCCGCCGAACCACAAAACGGCGACATAATAGGATTCGACATGGCCGACGATCTCGAAGCTTTCGAGAAAGCCCCACAGCGTCGCGATGCTCAGCGCAAAGCCGCTCGCCCAGAGCGTCTGGCGTACGATCAGAATGCGCAGATATTCGTCGGTTTCCTCGACCAGCAGCCGCCCGATCGCTACGAAGATACCGATGATCGGAAGGGCGGGTAGCACCCCGACAATGACGGCTGCCGCGCCCGACACCCAATGATGCTTGAACGCGTAAACTGCTCCGAGGAGCGTGAGCGCATAGACGATGCTGAGCGCGATCGTGCGACGGTTGTAGCGTTTTTGCGCGAGCGAGGACATGGAAAGCTTCCTTTCACGTTTGTGAAGGGTGCTTTACAGTCAAGGAAACTTGTCTGTCAGGCGTCCTATACAGGCGAGTGCCACCGCTTCCGCTACTTTGATCCCGTCCACCGCCGCCGACAGAATGCCCCCGGCATAGCCCGCACCTTCGCCCGCCGGGTACAGCCCCAGCGTGTTGAGGCTCTGGAAATCATCGCCGCGCGTCGTCCTAACGGGCGCAGAGGTGCGCGTTTCGACGCCGGTCAGCACCGCATCGGGATGGTCGTAGCCAGGGATTTCGCGACCGAACTGGACCAGCGCCTCGCGCATCGCGGTGACGGCGAAATCGGGCAGGCATAATGCGAGATCGGTCATCGTCACGCCAGGGCGGTAGGAAGGCGTGACGCTGCCGAGCTTCGTCGACGGCCGTCCGGCCAGAAAGTCGCCGAGCAATTGTGCGGGCGCATTATAGTTCGATCCGCCCGCCACGAACGCGCGCTCCTCGATTTCGCGTTGCAGCGCGATTCCGGCCAGCGGCCCGTCAGGATAATCGCGCGCCGGGTCGATCCCGACGACCATCCCGGAATTGGCATTGCGTTCGTTGCGCGAATATTGGCTCATTCCGTTGGTCGCGACGCGGCCGATTTCGGACGTCGCCGCCACCACCGTGCCACCCGGACACATGCAAAAGCTGTACGCCGTCCGCCCGTTCTTGGCGTGGTGCGAGATGTGATATTCCGCCGCGCCGAGAATCGCATTGCCCGCATTCGGGCCGAAGCGCGCGTTATCGATCCACGATTGCGGATGCTCGATCCGCACCCCGACCGAAAAGGGCTTGGCCTCGACGAACACGCCGGCGTCGTGCAGCATGTGAAAGGTGTCGCGCGCGCTATGCCCGACCGCGAGCACGACCTGCTCGGCCTCAATATAGCCGCCGTTGTGCAGGTGAAGCCCGCGCATCCGCCGCGTGCCTGCGGCATCGGTCGCAACGTCGATCCCGTCGACGCGCGTCTCGAAGCGATATTCGCCGCCCAATGCCTCGATCGTCGCGCGCATCGATTCGACCATCGTGACGAGGCGGAAGGTCCCGATATGCGGGTGCGCCTCGGTCAAAATCTCACGCGGGGCTCCCGCCTTGACGAACTCGATCAGCACCTTGCGGTCGAGATGGCGCGGGTCCTTGATTCGGCTGTAGAGTTTGCCGTCGGAAAAGGTGCCAGCACCGCCCTCGCCGAACTGCACATTGCTTTCCGGGTCGAGCACGCCGCGCCGCCACAATGCCCAGGTGTCCTTGGTCCGCTCGCGCACCACTTTGCCGCGATCGAGGATGATCGGCTTCAATCCCATTTGCGCGAGGATCAGCCCCGCGAACAACCCGCATGGCCCCGCGCCGATCACCACCGGGCGTGGTCCGCGATAATCGGCCACCTTGGTAACGAAGCGATAGCCCGTGTCGGGCGTGCGCTGGACGTTGCGATCCTTCTTCATCCGCGCGAGCACGGGGGCCTCGTCGCGCAGCGTCACATCGACCGAATAGACGAGCTGGATGTCGTTTTTGTCGCGCGCGTCATGCGCGCGGCGCGCGACGGCGAAGCGCACCATGTCGCGCGGCGTGATACGCAGCCGCTTACGGATCGCGGCGGGCAATTCCTCATCCGCATGGTGCAGCGGCAAGCTAAGTTCGGTGATGCGGAGCATGAGGGGGCTTTAGCGTGGCGTACCGCGTTCGGCCACTCGCGCTTAAATCACATACTCAACCGTCCGCCGCTGCGTCTCATCCGCCATCACCGCGGCGCGCTTGTCGACGATCTGCTGGTTGAGCCGCATCACCGTCCGGCTGCCGGTGGTCTTGAACGCAAAGGGCAGGATGCCGTGGATTACCCCCGCGATCCCCGCGCCGATCATCGTGATGCCGAAGCGGGACGCGACGCCGAAATGCTCGGCATAGCTCTCGCCGACCGAGGCGGGGTGATCAAGAAACAGGCGGCGGATCATCGAAGTCTCCTTTGGCTCAGGCAAACTTGCGCGCGATTTGTGGCAGCATGTCGGCGGCGAGCTGGCTGAGCGTATCGTCGCGAGCCCCCATTACCACGATCCGGTCGCCCGGTCGCGTTTGCGCGACGATCCACGCGGCGGCGTCAGCCCGGTCGGCGATGTGCCGCGCCTGCGGGCCGATCGCTGCGACGATATCGGCGCTCGTCACGGCGCGCGTGACGGTGCCGCCTTGATAGACCGGGTCGGGCAGGACCAGCAGGTCGTCGTTTCCAAGCGAATCCCGAAACATCGCGACCAATTCGTGCCGCATCACTTTGAGCGGCCCATAGCCATGCGGCTGAAACAGCACGAGAAGCCGTCCGGGGAACGCATGCAGCGTGGCGAGCGTCGCCGAAATCTTGTCGGGGTTGTGCCCGAAATCGTCGATCACGGTGACGCCGGCGGCTTCCCCGACCAATTCGAAGCGGCGCTTGAGGCCGGTAAAGCCTGCGATCGCAGCAATCGCCGCGCCGAGCGGCACCCCCGCCGCGCGCGCCGCGCCGAGGGCGGCGAGCGCATTGGACACATTGTGGCGGCCTGGCACCGCGAGTTGCACCGCGTGCGTCGCACCATCGGCCACGAGGTCGAACGCGATCGCAAACGGCTCGGGGCGCAGATTGCGCGCGCTCAGGTCGGCCTCCTGTTCAACCGCGAAGGTCACGAGCCCCGCCGCGTCCAGCGTCGCCGCCAGCGCCGCCGTCTCGTCATCGCCGATGTTGAGCACGACTGTCTCGGCCTTGGCCGCGAAGTCGCCGAACAAAGCGCGCAATTCCTCAATCGATTTGTGGTCGAGGCTGACATTGTTGAGCACCGCGATCTTGGGCTGATATAAAGCGATCGACCCGTCGCTTTCATCCACTTCGCTGACGAAGGCATCCCCGCTGCCGACCAGGGCGCTCGCAAACGGTGCCTCGGGCGAAGCGAAATTTTTCATCACTGCGCCGTTCATCACGGTCGGGTCGCGCCTACAGGCGTGGAGGATCCAGCCGATCATGCCGGTGACGGTCGATTTGCCGCTCGTCCCTGCGACCCCGATCGGCAGCGCGCTCTGGTTGAACAGGCTCGCCAGTAACTCCGCCCGGCTCATCCGCCGTGCGCCGACGCGCGCCGCCGCGACGATGTCGGCGACGCTCGCCTCCACTGCGGCCGAGGCGACGACGATCTGCTCGGCGGATGTCACGCCCGATCCATCCTGCGCGAACAGCGTCACGCCCTTGGCGGCAAGGTCGGCGAATTTGGCGGGTAGCGCGCCGCGGTCGAGCGTCCGGTCGGATCCGGCGACGGTGGCGCCACGCCCGGCCAGGATCATCGCCAGCGGCATCATGCCGCTCCCGCCGATCCCGACGAAAAAGTAGGATTTGCCGTTGTCCATCACTGCGCGCTATCCCGCGACGACGCGGAGCGCAACGGAGCAGGCATGAAGATTGGCGTAGTGGCCCCCGCACGCGGCATCGACGAAGCGCTCGCTGCGCGTGCGCTGGGGCTGACCGCCGTGGCGATGCCGGCGGTCGATCTCGTTTTCCACCCGCAATGCTTTCTGTCCGACGGGCATTTCGCTGGGCCCGATGCGACGCGTGCCGCCGCGTTCGTCGAGATGGCGAACGATCCGGCGATCGACGCGATCTGGTTTGCGCGCGGCGGCTACGGCTCGAACCGCATTCTCCACGGCGCGATCCCGCTGCTCGGCGAGGCGGCGCGTCGGAAAACCTATCTCGGTTATTCCGACATGGGGTTCCTGCTCGGTGCGCTTTACGCGGCCAAGATTGGGCGCCCGGTCCACGGCCCGATGGTGGCAGACGTCACGCGCAGCGACGGCGGCACCGCCTTTGCCCGCAGCTTGCGTTGGCTGGTGCATAAGGACCGGTCGGTGCTCGACCCCGGCCTCGACGCCGCGTTCAAGGGCCGCCCCGCCGCCGCCTTCAACCTCGCGATCCTCACCGCACTCACCGGCACGCCGTGGCTGCCCGATCTGACCGATCATGTGCTGCTGATCGAGGATGTGTCAGAACCGCTCTACCGGATCGATCGGATGTTGTTCACAATGGCGCACGCGACGCAACTGAAGGGGCTGGCGGGCGTCCGGCTGGGGCAGGTGCGCGATATCCAGCCCAACGATCCGCCTTGGGGCGAGACGCTCGAGACGATGATCGTGCGCTGGTGCGGCGAAATGGGCGTGCCGTATCTTGGGCGCGCGGCGGTCGAGCACGGCAAGGATAATATGGTCGTGCCGTTCGGGATCGCGTGAGGTTTTGTCCTGCTTCCCCGGCGAAGGCCTTGGCCCAGCCGTGCTGGTCCAGGTAACGGGCCGGAACGCGCCAAGCTGACCGTTTCGCAACTGGGCCCCGGCCTTCGCCGGGGAAGCATGGGCGGTTTACGCAGCCACCGAAAGCAGTGGTCGGTCTTCGTCGTCATTTGCCGGAGGCAGCGCACTACGCGAACGCCGACTCCGTCGTGCGCGCGCGGCGCGGCGCGGCAGAACGCGCGCGACGATCATCCGCAACCCCGCACCACCCCGGCTCGCACCGGCGACCACCAGCGTCGTCACGACAATATCGATATAGGCCGACACGTCCCACAGCACGACCAAGGCCATGTCGAACGGCCCCGCGATAGCCAGCAATTCGGTCCCCGCGATCAGGACGATGCTCATCAGGATCAGGAAAATCAGGTGCGTCCGCGTAATCTTGCGCAGTGCCGCAACCAGCGTCCGGTCGAGCCAGCGCGCGCAGGCGGTCTCGGGTGTCATCTTCAACACGATCGTCGCGAAAAGCATTAGCCCGGTCAGCATCGTCTCGTCCCCTTTGCACCCAAATGGGGAGCGGCCGGGTAGCGCGCCAGTGGCGGGGTGACGCGGGCGCTGCGCTTGCCTATATCGGCGCACCCGGCTTAAGCGCCGGGGCTCAACCGATAGAAAGACCAAGCGCCCCATGTCCGCCCTGTTCCGCATCACGCTGCCCGACGGTTCCGTCCGCGAGGTAGCCCCGGGGACTACCCCGGCCGATGTGGCCGCCGCGATCGGGCCGGGCCTGGCCAAGGCGGCGATCGCCGCGCGGATCGACGGCGAATTGCGCGACATCATGCGCCCGTTCGAAGGCGACACCAAGCTCGCTTTGGTCACGGCGCGCGACGAAGCCGACGCGCTCGAACTCGCGCGCCATGATTTTGCGCATGTTCTGGCCGAGGCGGTGCAGAACCTGTTTCCGGGCACGCAGATCACCTTTGGTCCGTCGACCGATGACGGCTTCTATTACGACTTTGCCCCGAAAGACCGGCCCTTTACCGACGAGGACCTTCCCGCGATCGAAGCCGAGATGCGCCGCGTTATCGCCAAGGACGAGCCGCTGATCCGCGAAGTGTGGAGCCGCGCCGATCTGATCGCGCGCTGGCAGGCCGAGGGTGAGACCTTCAAGGCCGAATGGGCCGCCGAACTTCCCGAGGGCGAGGAACTGACGGTCTACAAGGCCGGCAAGGGTCCCGATGCATGGCTCGACATGTGCCGCGGGCCGCATCTCGCCTCCACCGGCAAGCTCGATCCCAATGCCTTCAAGCTGACGCGCGTCTCGGGCGCCTATTGGCGCGGTGATCAGAAGAATGCGATGCTGAGCCGCATTTACGGCACCGGCTGGCTGAGCAAGAAGCAGCTCGACGCGCATCTCACGATGCTCGAGGAAGCGGGCAAGCGCGACCACCGCAAGATCGGGCAAGAAATGGATCTGTTCCATTTGCAGTCCGAAGCGCAGGGTTCGGTCTTCTGGCACCCCAAGGGCTTCATTCTGTGGCGGCAACTCGAGGCGTATATGCGCCGCCGGCTCGATGCGGCGGGCTATGCCGAGGTCAAGACGCCGCAATTGATGGACGCCCGCCAGTGGGAACAGTCGGGGCATTGGGGCAAGTATCGCGAGAACATGTTCGTCGTTCCCGACGAAATCCCCAGCACCGATGACGACAAGGCGATCTTCAGCGGCACCGCCGATCTGATGGCTTTGAAGCCGATGAACTGCCCGGCGCACGTGCTTATTTTCCGTCAGGGGATCAAATCGTATCGCGATTTGCCGATCCGCATGGCCGAATTTGGCTGCTGCCACCGCAACGAGCCGCATGGCGCGCTCCACGGCATCATGCGCGTCCGCCAGTTCACGCAGGACGATGCGCACATTTTCGTGCGCGAGGATCAATTGATCGCCGAGGTCCAGCAATTCTGCGAGCTGCTCGACAGTGTGTACCGCGACCTCGGGTTCGAGGACTATGCGGTCAAGCTCGCGCTTCGTCCGGACGCGCGCTTCGGGACCGACGCGATGTGGGACCAGGCCGAGCACGAATTGCGCGAGGCGGTGCTCACCTCCGGGCTCAGCGACTCGATCAAGGCCAAGTTCGAGGAATTGCCGGGCGAGGGCGCCTTCTACGCGCCGAAGCTGGAATTCCATTTGACCGACGCGATCGGGCGGACGTGGCAAGTCGGCACGATCCAGTCCGATCGGGTGCTGCCCGAGCGGCTCGATGCGAGCTATGTCGGCGCCGATGGTGAGCGGCATCGCCCGGTGATGCTCCACCGCGCGATCCTCGGCACGTTCGAACGCTTTCTCGGGATTCTGATCGAACATCACGCCGGGCGGTTCCCGCTCTGGTTGGCACCGGTCCAGGCGGTGGTCGCGACGATCGTCTCGGACGCCGATGGCTATGCCGCCGAGGTCAAGGCCAAGCTGGCGGCAGCGGGCATCCGCGTCGAGACCGACCTGCGCAATGAGAAGATCAACTATAAGGTGCGCGAACATAGCCTCGCCAAGGTCCCGAACCTGCTGGTTGTTGGCAAGCGCGAAGCCGAGGAAGGCAAGGTCGCGCTGCGCCAATTGGGCAGCGATCGGCAGCAATTCCTGCCGCTCGACGAGGCGATCGCGATGCTGGTCCGGGATGCGACCCCGCCGGATTTGATCTAATCTTGGGGCGCGACCGCGCGGCCATCTTTCGCCGCGCATCAAAAACGCCTATATACGACCATTAACAACGACAGGAGCCTCCCCTATCCGTCCTCCCATGACCCGCCAGGCGCCGCCGATGAATGGCCCTCGCTTCAACGAATTCATTGTGTCGCCCAAGGTCCGCGTGATCGATGGGGACGGCGAAAATCTTGGCGTGATGTACACGCGCGAGGCGATGGAGCAGGCGCGTGAGGTCGGTCTCGACCTGGTCGAAGTGTCGCCCAACGCCGATCCGCCCGTCGCCAAGTTCCTCGATGTCGGCAAGTTCAAGTACGAAGCCCAGAAAAAGGCCAACCTCGCCCGCAAGAGCCAGAAGACGCAGGAGATCAAGGAGATCAAAATGCGTCCCAACATCGATGACCATGATTACGACACCAAGATGAAGAAGGTGCTCGAGTTCATCGACGAAGGCGACAAGGTCAAGATCACGCTGCGTTTCCGCGGGCGCGAGCTGAGCCACGGCCAGCTCGGCATGGTCCTGCTCCAGCGCGTTCAGGCCGATGTCGCCGAAACCGCCAAGGTCGAGGCCTATCCGCGCATGGAAGGCCGTCAGATGCTGATGGTGCTCGCGCCGAAATAATTTCGCAAACGCCGTGGCCGACGGTCACGGCGGACTGCGGCGCTTCGTGCCAAATTCCTAACGTTACGTAGCGTCGTTTCGGCCATGCCCGATCTTCGGATATGGTCGTTCGGTGTGGCTTGTTTGCACCACAACGAAACCGTTACGCCTTCAAAAAAATGATTTTTACTGGACGCGCTTGCCTGTCGGGCTATGCCGCGCCGCAATACTCAAACACTGAAAAATCTGGAGAGTTCTAAAATGCGTAAGTCCGCGTACCTGTTGTCTGTTGCCGCTATCGCAGTCTCGGCCCCCACATTTGCGCAGACCGCGCCGGCCACGACTCAGGCGGATGCGCAGCAGGGCACGCCGGCCACAGCGCCTGCCGAAACCGCGCAAGACGATAATGGTGGCGACATCGTCGTGACGGCAACGCGCCGCGCCGATCGCCTGTCGAACGTGCCGATCGCGGTGTCGGCGATCGGCCAGGCGTCGCTGCAGAATTCGGGCGGTTCGGACATCCGCTCGCTCAACCAGCTCGCACCGTCGCTGCTGATCTCGTCGACCGGCAGCGAATCGAACGCTTCGGCGCGCATCCGCGGCGTCGGCACGGTCGGCGACAATCCCGGCCTCGAAAGCTCGGTCGCGGTGTTCATCGACGGCGTTTATCGCAGCCGCACTGGCGTGGGCCTCAACGAACTCGGCGAGATCGACCGGGTCGAAGTCCTGCGCGGGCCGCAGGGTACGCTGTTCGGCCGCAACGCCTCGGCTGGCCTCATCAACATCATCACGCGCGGGCCGGAATTCACCTTTGGCGGCAATGCCGAGGGCACTTACGGCAATTACGACCAGAAGCGCCTCGCCTTCGGCCTGACCGGCCCGATCACCGATCAGCTCGCCTTCCGCGTCGACGGAATCTACGTGAACCGCGACGGTTTCTACAAGAACGTCACGCAGGGCGGTGGCAGCGAAGCCCGCATCAATGACCGCGACCGCTATTTCGTCCGCGGACAATTGCTGTTCAAGCCGACGGCGGATCTCAGCTTTCGCCTGATCGGTGATTATTCGCATCGCAAGGAAAGCTGCTGCGGCGCGACCTATTACAACCAGGCGCAAACCTTCGATCCGACCGCCAACGCCGCCCAGGCCAATGGCAGCAGCGTCAACAGCGACGGCGCGGTGTCGGTCAGCGATGCCAACCCGATCGTCGATATCCTGCGCCGCGCCGGCGCGGTGTATCCGCTGGCGGGCAACACGCCCAACCCGTTCAACCGCGAAGTCGCGCTGACCCCGGGCCAGACCTATCGCAACACCACCGTCGATTATGGCGGCTCGCTTCAGGCTGACTGGAACCTCGGCGGCGCCACGCTCACCTCGATCACGGCGTACCGCGAATATAAGTCGGGCAATGCCGGCGATGTCGATTATACCAATGTCGATCTGGCGCACCGCGCGGCCGACGGCAATGCCTACCGTCAGTTCCACACCTTCACGCAGGAAGCGCGCCTGCAGGGTTCGGCGTTCGACAACCGGCTCGATTGGTTGGTCGGCGGTTTCTATTCGAACGAGAAATTGCGCGTCGTCGATAACGCCGTGTTCGGTTCGCAATATGGCGCATTCGCCGCCTGCCGCCTTGTCGCCAACATCAGCACGAATGCTGTGCTGCAAGACAACGCAGCACCCGGCTGCTTGTCGGCCGCTGGGCGCCAGACCGTCACCAGCGCCTTCGGCGGTGCCGGTCAACTTTCGTCGGCGGTGCTCGCTGGTCTTGATCGCTTGTCGACCGTCAACAATGTCGGCGACAATGGCTCGGTCTATCGCCAGAAGAGCGAGAATTTCGCCTTCTTCACGCACAACATCTTCCGCGTGACCGATACGCTGTCGCTGACGCTGGGTGGCCGCTATACGCATGAGGCGAAGGATTTCGGCGCGAACTTCAACAACACTAACACCGTCTGCCCGGTGCAGCAGGCGAACCTTTCGCCCTTGCTCGCCAGTGCGGGCGTCCCCGCCGCGGCCAAGGCCTATATCGGCGGCATCCTGACGCTGAGCTGCACGGGCAATTCCTCCTCGCAGCTCAACGCACTCAACCTGCAGAATAATTTCGGTCAGGGTAAAGTCACCGGCACCGCCGTTCTGTCGTGGAAGCCGATCCCCAGCGTGTTGACCTACGCCTCCTATGCGAAGGGCTACAAAGCTGGTGGCTACAACCTCGATCGCTCACCGCTCGGTGGTGCTGCCGGGGTGTTTGGTCCGCGCAGCAATGCCGATGCGGCCGGCCTGAAGTTCGATGCGGAGACGGTCAACAGCTACGAATTGGGCGCCAAGTTCAAGACGCGTGGTTTCACGCTCAACGTCGCGGCGTTCCGCTCGGAGTTTAAGAACTTCCAGCTCAACACCTTCAACGGCTCGGTCTTCGTCGTGCAGAATGTCCAGGGCTGCTCGACCAGCCTGAACGGTGGCGATACCGATAACCTGGCCGGCACCGGCCAGTGCAGCGGCAGCGCCAACAAGCCCGGCGTGATCTCGCAGGGTGTCGAGCTCGAAGCGACGATGTCGCCAATCCGTCAGCTGCAGGTGACCGCAGGCTACACCTATGCCGACACCAAATTCGCGCGCAATCTGGTCGGCAATTCGGCCGGTGCCCCGCTCGATCCGGCACTGTTCCTGTTGCCGGGCAAGCAAATGTCGAACGCGCCGAAGCATGTCGTCACCACCTCGGTGGCATGGACGCCCGAATTGGGCGTGCGCGGCCTGTCAGGGCTGGTCTATGTCGATAGCCGCCTGAGCTCGGACTATAACACCGGGTCCGATCTGGCACCGGAAAAGAAGCAGGACGGCTTTGCCTTGGTCAATGCCCGCGTCGGTATCCGTGGGCCCAACCAGCTCTGGGCGCTCGAATTCTGGTCGCAGAACGTGTTCAACAAGCAGTATATCCAAGTCGCCTTCAACAGCCCGTTCCAGGGTGCCGGTTCGTCAGCCAATGTCGCCGCCTTCGGTGGTACCGGCAACGCGCTTTACTCGGCCTATCTGGCCGAGCCGCGCACCTACGGCCTGACGCTGCGCTCGCGCTTCTGAGGGCATTTTCGTCGACCGCTCCGGGAATCATCCCGGGGCGGCTGGGGTCAGACGCGCATGCGCCTGGCCTGTCGCGCGTTGCGCGATAGCATTCGGGCATCGAATCGATGCGACATTCTTATTCCCGTTTACGCGTGCGATCATGGACAAGGCGAGCGTCCCGGCGACACCGTCGCCGCAACGGAGATCGCGCCATGTTCGCTCGTCCTGTCCTTCTCGCCATTGCCTTGGCGCTCACCGGCATCGCCGCCGAGGCAGCGCAACCTGCCCCCACAGCCAACGTCCCCGCCGCCACGGCAGAAGGCGTGGTGCGGGTCCGCAGCAATCACCGATTTGACGAAACGGTCGATCGCCTGAAGGCGGCGATCGCGGCCAAGGGTGTGCGCTTCTTCGATGCGGTCGACCAGCAAGCGCTCGGCAAGGAAGCCAATCTGACGATCGGCAAGTCGGTCATCGTGCGCTTTGGCAATCCGCCGCTCGGCGTACAATTCCTACAGGCCAACCGCTATGCGGGCCTGGACTGGCCGGTGCGGATGTTGGTCGTCGAAGAGGCCGATGGCAGCGTCTGGCTCGCCTGGACCGATTTCGCCTTCATGGCAACGCGCTACGGCATCACCACGCAAGCTGCACAGTTCAAGATGGCGGCCGAAGTCGCCGGCGCCATCGCCGTCGATGCTGCTAAATAAGCGATGCCGATGTCGGTCGCGCTGCTGAGTCTTGCCTTTGTGATCGCTGCGCTGTGCGCGGCGATCATGGGCTACGCCATTCAGCGCGGCGCGACGTGCATGGTCGCTGCGGTCGATGAGATCATTAGCCGACGGCGCGCCCACCGGCTGATAGCGCTTGCGGAAGCTGCCATTTGGGTCGCGGGCGGGCTGATCCTCGCCAGCTTGCTTGGCTATCTGAAAATGGCCCCGGTCGGGCATCCGCTTGGCATCGCCACCGTTTGCGGCGGTATCCTGCTCGGGATCGGCGCGCTCATCAATCGCGCGTGCGTGTTCGGGGCGATCGCACGGCTCGGGTCGGGCGAATGGGCTTACGCGCTGACGCCTATTGGCTTTTTCCTCGGCTGCCTCGTGGCCGGGAGGCTCATGGCGCCGGCTGCGGCCATCCCGTCCGCCGCGCTGCTGTTCGGGGTCGCGCCGGCGTTGGTCGTGCCATTTCTCGTGTTCGCGGCCTGGCGTGGGATCGAGGCTTTTGGCGCGATGCGAAGCGGGCGGTTCGCCGCGCACATCTGGTCACCGCACCGCGCGACCATGGTGATCGGCCTGGCGTTCGTCGTGATGCTGCTGACGGTGGGCAGCTGGGCCTATACCGACGCGCTGGCATCGCTTGCGCACGGGATGACGGACAGTGGTCCCGCCAAAATGCTGCTCTTTGCAGCCTTGCTGGTCGGGGCGCTGATCGGGGGCTGGACTGCTGGCCGGTTGCGCTGTGTGGTGCCGACCGTGGCGGACATGATCCGCAGCCTGGTCGGTGGCTCGCTGATGGGCGTGGGAAGTCTGCTGATCCCCGGCAGCAATGACGGGCTGATTCTGATCGGCTTGCCCTTGTTGCAGCCCTACGCTTGGGTCGCGCTGGCAAGCATGACCGTTGCGATCGCGGTTGGCATGGGGATCGAGCGTCGGCTGATCGCGCGCTAGCCAGTTGCGGCCCCTGCTGATAGATCAGCGCGGCCTTCCCGGGGAGGGGGTCGCGCCACATGGAAATGCAACAGGTCCGCTATTTCTTGTCGGTCGCGCGCACGCTCAATTTCACGCGGGCGGCCGAAGACTGCAATGTAACGCAGCCAGCTTTAACGCGCGCGATCAAGCAGTTGGAGGATGAACTCGGCGGTGACCTGATCCGCCGGGAGGGGCGCAATACGCACCTGACCGATCTCGGCAACCGGATGCAGCCATTGCTTCAGCAATGCTATGAAAGTGCGCTGACGGCGAAGTCACTCGCCACCAGGATCAAGAAGGGCGAGGTGCCGACGCTGTCGCTGGCGGTCTCGCGCACGCTCGATCTGGTGCATTTGATGCGACCGTTGAGCGAGATGCACCGCAGCTTTGTCGGGCTTCAACTCAAACTGCGGCGCGGTACCGGCGCGCAAATCGCCGCAATGCTCAAGAATGGCGACGTCGACCTGGCGATTGGCGGGCCGATGGGCGAAAGCTGGGATCGGTTGGAAACCTGGCCGATGTTCAGCGAAGCCTTCGATCTTGTCGTCGGCGTCGATCATCCGCTGACGATGCACAACGCGCTGGACCTCGATGTCGAGCTGATCCGCGATACGCGCTTTCTGATCCACACCGACGCCGACCTGGCCGAGTTTGAAACCGAGCGGCTCGATGCCGCGGGGATCAATCTCGACCACGCACACGAAGTCGATTCGGATCGCGATCTCGAAGCGTTGGTGGTGGCCGAATTCGGCGTCGCGATCATGCCGGCGAGCGCGATGAATTCGGCGCGCGTCCGTCATCTCGCCTGTTCGGCGCTCGATCTGCGGCGGACGGTTGCGATCTATTCGGTCGCGGGCCGGGCGCGATCGCGCGAAGCTTCGGCATTGCTCAACCTCGTGCGGTCGGCGGACTGGTCGCGGGCGTTAATCTCGCACCAGCTTGACGGCGTCGAGTAGCGCATCGAGCTCCATCCGGCGGCGATAATCGGGATCGACATGGCGCGCGGCGATGATGCCATCCTGCCTAACGACGAAGACGGCGGGAACCGGCAACACCCAGGGTGTGCCGCCCTGATAACCGGGGATGTCCCATCCCGCCCCGCCGATCATCCCCGCCATGGCCTCATCGACCCAGATCGCCAGATTGATCGACAGCGCATAGCCGCCGCCGACATCGGTCAGGAATGGGAATTGTGCTCCGGCCTCGGCGCGCAATATCCGGGTGTAGTGCTGGATTTCGGACGAGATTGCGACGATCTGCGCCGGTCTCGCCGCCGCTTCGATTTCGGCCAGGCCGACCATGTTGAGCCGACAATATGGGCACCAATGTCCGCGGTGAAAGGCCAGGACCGCTGGCCCGCGTTCGAGCAACGACTGGAGCGTGACGAGCCGTCCCTCATGATCGGGCAGGCAGAAATCGGGCATGATGTCGCCGACCATCGGCGCCGTGCTGCCGGCCTGCGCTGCCTCCAATCGGCTGACAAAGGCGTCGACGGCGGCGGCGAAGCCCGGCCCCTTCGTGCGGACACAATCGGCAATGTATTTCAGCCGTTCGCCCAGCGTCAGGTCGCGATCGCGCACCTCTTGAAAGGCGTCTTCAAGGGCTGCGACGAGCGGATGAGGCATCAAGGGGTCCCCCCGAAACGTTGTATATCACGTTGGCCCGGCGTGCGTAGAGTGACGGTCATTTCGCGGCGGCGGTCTCGATCATTTCGCCGGCACACGCTTCGTGCAGGATAAAGCCTTCGCTCGGATCGACTTCGGCGCGCCACGGGGCTTTCTCGAGTGTTTCGCAGGTATGGCGATAGCCTGCCTCCCAGCGCTGCCGGATGCCATCCGCGCTGAAATCCATGTCCTTGGCATGGTCTTCATAATTGAGTGCGGGCGCCAGCAAGCGGATGACGTGCATCTGTGTGGTGCAGCCATAGCCAGTAAGGCCGCGCTGCTTGAGGCCTTCGAGCGCCTTTTCGGGGATCAGCGCGGTCATCTCGGCGATGATGTGGCGCATCTTGTGGAGCTGACGCTGGCGCTTGATGTGCGCGGCCGAGCGGCTTGAATATTGCACGTCCTTCTGGCGGTTCATCACTTCCCAGATCGTCTCGGGCTCCTTGCCATGCGGGTTCCAGAGGTGGACCGCGAAGACCATCCCGTTCTTGCGCGGATTGTCGTCAAACACAACTTCGACCGGCGTGTTCGACAGAATCCCGCCGTCCCAATAGAGCTGATCATCAATCCGCACCGCCGGAAAAGCCGGCGGCAGCGCCCCCGACGCCAGGACGTGACGCACGTCGAGGGTCTGATCGCGGCTGTCGAAATAGGTCATTTCGCTGGTCTGGACGTTCGACGCGCCGACCGTCAGCCGGGTCGGGCCGGTGTTGATCCGGTCGAAATCGACAAGATCGGCAAGCGTCTCGCCGAGCGGCGCAACCGAATAATAGCCAGCGCTCTCGGCACCCAGCGGCGCATGCGAGCTCATGAAAGCTGCGGTATTGGGACGAAAGAAAGAGGGGATGCCGGTGGTGACGGCCATCATGTTGCGTGCGGTTGCGGGAAACCAGCTGGGGAGCGGCACGCCCATGAAGCGGTCACTTTCGACGCGCTTCCAGAATTCGCGCAGGCGACTGAGGCCGTCCTTCGGCGGGCCGCCGACGATCAACGCCGCATTGATCGCACCAATCGACGTGCCGACCACCCAGTCGGGCGTGATTCCGGCTTCGGCAAGCGCCTGATACACGCCAACCTGATACGCGCCGAGCGCACCGCCGCCTTGCAGGACCAGAACGATCTGGCCGTAGCTTGAAATTTCGTCGTGAAGGGTTTTCATCGCAGTCTCTCCAAGTCTGAATTTACACCGCAGAACGCCGTTATTGCGCCGTCCAGCCGCCATCGACGAGGAGCGCGGCCCCAGTGATCGAGGCAGCGCCAGGACCACATAGGAACACCGCAAGCGCGCCGAGTTCCTCGACCGTAGCGAAGCGCTTGGTCGGTTGCGCCGCGAGCAGCACGTCGCGGATCACCGCCTCACGCTCGATGCCGCGTGCCTGGGCGGTGTCGCCAATCTGGTTCTCCACCAACGGAGTCCATACGTAGCCGGGGCAGATCGCGTTACAGGTGACGCCGAATGGCGCGCCTTCGAGCGCGACCGTCTTGGTCAGCCCGAGCACGCCGTGCTTGGCGGCAACATAAGCGCCCTTAAACGGTGACGCGACCAGCGCATGGGCCGAGGCGACATTGATGATGCGGCCATAGCCCGACGCCTTCATCGGGGCGAAGGCACTGCGGATCGTGTGAAACGCCGCCGACAGGTTGAGCGCGATAATCGCGTTCCACTTATCGACCGGAAAATCCTCGATCGGCGCAACATGCTGGATGCCGGCATTGTTGACCAGGATGTCGACGTGACCGAATTGCGCGATGCTGTTGTCGATCAAGCCCGCGGCTCCGGCAGCATCGAGCAGGTTGGCACCGTCATACGCCACGCGCCCGCTGTGCGCGGCCAACGCAGTGCAGGTCGCGTCGATCGCATCGCGGTCGCCCAGGCCGTTGATAACGAGGTCCGCGCCCGCCTCGGCGAGGGCGTGCGCGATCCCCAGCCCGATTCCGCTGGTCGATCCGGTAATGACGGCGACCCGTCCGGCAAGGGGTTTCGGCGCGGCGGTCGGGGCAATTGGCAAGTCCATGACGGGTATCCTTGTAGGAACGATGCCGTAAAGTTGCCCAATGCGCCGCGCTGTTTGAAATGCCGTTTGTGCATGAATTCAATGCGCCAAAGCGATTGGGCGCGGGACAGGCCACGGCATAAATCAGCCGGGTGTCAGCAAACCGGCTCCCGGTTTTCCGACCGTGATGCCCCACCAGCAGGAAGACTGATCATGACCAGAACGACCCTTCAGAGCGCCGTGTTCGCGCTGCTCGCAGCAACCACTTTCGCGGCACCCGCCTTCGCTGGCGAATGCCCTGCCAATAAGAAGGCGATCAACGCGCTGACCGGCGCGCCGACCATGCCCAAGGGCGTGACCGATACTGTCATCGGCTCGGTCGATCTCGGTGCCGAAATCAACGTCGCCGATCGCCAGCTGCGCACGCGCCGCCTCGTCGTACAGCCGGGTGGTATCGTTCCGCTGCACAGCCACAAGGATCGTCCGGCGCTGATCTATACCGTCAGCGGACAGATCACCGAATATCGCAGTAGCTGCGCCGTGCCGATCCTGCACAAGGCAGGCGATATCGCGCGCGAAGCCGACGGCATTTCGCATTACTGGATCAACCACGGCGAGGTGCCAACCGTGTTGCTGTCGTCGGACGTCCATCACGGCAACTGAACCGGTCGACCGCGTCGATGACATCGTTGGGGGCCCGTTTGCCAAGGCAGGCGGGCCCCCTTCGCTTGCGTCGATCGTTAGACACCAGTGCCGATCAACCGATTGAAATCGATAGGTGAGATGATGCTGAAATTGCTCGTTTTCTACGGTTCCTACCGCCGCGACCGCGTTGGTATCCGCTTTGCGCACTATGTGCGGCAAGGGCTGGCCGATCGTGGACATGATGCCGAGCTGATCGACGCGCAGGCCGTCGACCTGCCGATGCTCGACCGGATGTTCAAGGAATATCCGCCTGGCGAGGCACCTCCAGCGATGGTCGCGCTGGCGGCGAAGATCCGCGCGGCGGATGGCTTCGTGTTCGTGATCGGGGAGTATAATTGGGGCATGCAGCCCGGGCTCAAGAATTTGACCGATCATTTCCTTGAGGAATGGTTCTGGCGGCCCGCCGCGATCGTGAGCTACGCACCGGGACAGATTGGCGGTGCCCGCGCGGCCATGGCCTGGCACCCGACGCTGTCGGAAATGGGTATGGTCGTGATTTCGAGCACGATCGCACTCGGTCACGTCGGCGATGCGCTGGATGCCGACAACCATTCACAGGGGCAGGGTGGGGCGGTGCTCGACCAACGCTTCCCCCGCTTTGCCGCCGATCTCGAATGGTGGGCCTTTGCCGCCGCACATCAACGGGCCGCGCAGCCCACACCCTATTGAGCCGTCGCGCCGGTACCGCTCGACGCTGGCACCGACCGGTTGCATGTGTCGGCCGGGCGCAGCCAGTGGCACGCGCCCTTGTCATAAAGGAACACTCGACTTGCGCGCTCGGATTTGCGCCAGTCACCCCTTGAATACCAACGTAAAGCTAGATATACCCGTCGGTATCAGAAGGAGCTGCGGATTAAAACGCGGCCGAAACGAGGGGAGTGTTGATGGTAAACCGTCTTTGCGTGGCGCGGTATGCGTCCTTGGCCATGTTGATGGCACCGACCATCGCTTACGGGCAGGCGACCAATGCAGCACCGGCCGCCGCCGTCTCTCAGGACGACACTGGCGACATCATCGTCACCGCCACGCGCGAAAATACTGCGCTCAGCCGGGTGGCGGGCGCGGTGACTGCGGTCACGGCGGCCGATCTTGGCCCGGGCGGTGTTTCGAACATCGGCGATCTCCAGGTCGTCGTCCCCAACGTCTCGATCGGCGATCAATTCGGTGTGAACCGAACTTTCATCCGGGGTGTGGGACTGAACAATTTCGATGTCGGGGGTGAAGGCGCGGTCGCCTTCCTGCAAAATGGCGCGATCCTGCCGCGCCCGGCGCAGCAGCTCAGCGGCTTCTTCGATCTCGAGCAGATCGAAGTGCTGCGCGGGCCACAGTCGATCCTCTATGGTCGCGGCGCAACCGCCGGGGCGATCAACCTGGTCACCGCACGTCCCAAAGAAAAGCTCGATGGCTTCTTGCGCG
Organism: Sphingomonas psychrolutea; assembly: GCF_014636175.1. Classification (GTDB taxonomy): domain Bacteria; phylum Pseudomonadota; class Alphaproteobacteria; order Sphingomonadales; family Sphingomonadaceae; genus Sphingomonas; species Sphingomonas psychrolutea. Next base: position 30,310 of record NZ_BMDW01000030.1, read on the forward strand.
CCACTTACGGCAGTTACGATTCGAAGATCCTTGAAGGCGCCGTCGGCGGGAGCGTGACGGGTGGCGATGGGCTTCTCGTGCGCATCGCCGGCAAATATGAAAAGCGCGGCGGCTACGGCACCAACCTCTTCACCGGCACGCCGGTCGACGATCGCGACGCCTATGCGGTGCGCGGGACGATCGTCGCCAACCTCAGCCCGTCGGTGCACGCGACGCTCGTCCTCGATCATTTCCACGAGGACGATCATAACTACGCGTTCCACTATTTCGGCCCATCGGTCGTGCCGGAAAGCCAGTTGCCGCACACCCTGCTCGGTGGCCAGACCGTCATCGGCTATTATGCCGCGCGTGGGCAGACGCCAAACCTGCGCAACATCTATTCGGACCAGGAGGCGATCAATCGCCGCAAGGGCTATGGCGCAACCGGCACGCTTGATTTCGACCTCGGCGCGACCACGATCAAGACCATCACCGCCTACCGCACGTTCGACCGCTTCCAGCGCGACGATCTCGATTCGTCGCAAGTGAACCTCGCCGGGCAGAACAATTATGTCGAAAAGAGCCGGTCGATCAGCCAGGAAATCACCGCCAATTATCAGCATGACGGCTTTTCGCTGCTGGGTGGCGCGATGTATCTGCACGAAAATCTCACGGGACAAGTGCTCGTTCCGACAACCAATCTCGGCGTATTGTTCGGCCTGCCCGCCAACACGTTTGACAATGGCGCCTATGAGCAGAACGGGGTCGTCAAGATCGATGCCGTCGGCGTCTATCTCCAGGGCAGCTATGAGATCAGCCCGGCGGTGAAGATCACGCTCGGTGGCCGGTACAATTACGAACACCGCAAGGGCGTCGGCTATTTCCGCTTCGACGCGATCGGGCTCAACATCCCGACCAACGTGGCAAAGGGCTGGTCGTCGGTCACGCCCAAAGCGTTGGTCGAATATCGTCCGAGCGCGACGACGCTCCTCTATGCCAGCGTGACCAAGGGCTTCAAATCCGGCGTGATCAACGTCGGCAGCACCGATCCGGCAGTCGATCCCGAAACGGTGTGGAGCTATGAAGCGGGCTTCAAGCAGCGCTTCGCCAACAATCGCGTGCGCTTGAGCGGCGCGATCTTCTATTATGATTACAAGAACCTGCAGGTCAGCTTCGTCAACGCTAATAGCATCGTCCAGACGATCAACGCCGCGACCGCCCGCAACTATGGCGGCGAGCTCGAACTGGAGGCGCGTGTCGTGGGGGGGCTGTCGGTCAACGCCAATGCATCGTACCTCAACGCCAAGTTCACCAAATTCTGCAATGCCTATTACGGTGCCGCCTATCCGGCGCGAGCGGGCATTTCCTACGCGGCTTGCCCCGGCCAGCCCGGCCTGGTCGATCTAAGCGGCAACCGTTTGCCCAACGCACCGCGCTTTTCGCTCGGCGGCGGTTTTTCGTGGGATGTGCCGCTCGGCGATGGCAAGGTCACGCTGAACGGCGACGCGAAGTGGCAGTCGAAAGTGTATTTCACCGAATTCAACAATCGCGATGCCGAGCAGGACGCCTACGTCATGGCGAATTTGGGCCTGACCTATCACGCGGCGCGGGATCGCTGGTCGCTGGGGGCGTGGGTCAAGAATGTCGGCGACCAGTTCGTGATCGCGAACAACATCATCGCGGCGGCGACCTATCAATTCCCGCGCGTCGGCTCGGTGATGCCGCCGCGGACCTATGGGGCGACGCTGAGCTTCAATTTCTGAGGCGCAGGGTAGGGCCGCCACGAGGGGTTGGAGACGGGACGGGCGTTCGCCCGATCCTGTCGCCCACGCTCTAGAGTCTGACTCGCCCGTCTTGAATCGTGAGGATTCCCATTGGGCTGCGTTTGTGATTCACTCTGCGGGCTGAGCAGGGAGGATACGGTGCGAGCCTATTCGA
>NZ_BMDW01000031.1 GCF_014636175.1 Sphingomonas psychrolutea
AGTTCGTCGTGCGATACACAGGTGCGGCAGGTTTGGGCATCACGCCCATCTATCCCACTCGATTCCCTACGTGAATCCCCAACGTCAGTTTTGCAACAAAGCCCTTTGGACTCCGAAGCCGACCGCTTTGATAGCGAGGATTGGAAGCATGTTGTGGGTGACGTGAAGGACGCTAGGGACGATGTGGTCGCAGCGCAGGCCGACGTAACCTTGGCACGGGACAGTGCGGTGGACGCCGCCGAGGGCGACTAGGCCCGACGGGTTACCGGCCTAATGTCGCCGCGCAGGCCCGACAGGGCCGCAAGGCCCACAATGTCGCCCACGCTCCGACCGGCTGGCCTTCCTAGCCCGGAATGTCCCTAAAGATCCGAACGCGCTTTACCGCCCGACTTTGCCCGCCGCGAAGGCCCGCCGCCTCGGTTCCTCCATCGCCCCGCTCGCCAATGCTCGATGAATGAATGAACGACTTTTTAAGGTACCATCCGGGCACCTCCCCTTATGGTACCGGGCGGCGCAGGGGAATTGCGATCCAAATTAGACGCCTTCGCTGCGCTGGGATTGCGGCAACGCGCACTCTGCCTCTGTAACTAATCCTGTGGCAATCGCTCTGGTTAAAATGGGGGGTACTCCGAGGGGCTAACAGGCCAATATGCCCGTAAGCCCGCTCAGAGCCTCACCACGCACTGACGTGCTCTCAAAGTACAGACTGTACCTGGACCCGCAAGGTCCTCTAAGGGGCCTCCAGAGGCCTTCTGTAGGCTATGCTCTCGGCACGCTACCCGCCAGTTCTCCTCGCGCTCGCGCATGAGCCAGCATCGCCTCTAAATCCCGGACATTCAACCCGGCACCCTCTTCACCGTCGTTTGCCATTACAAGGTAGAAGCCATCCCCCATGCTCTCAGCCCGGCTCTCCGATAAAGTGATCGTCATAGCATCCGCTCCCTTAAAGACGGCCCAAGCGGCCCCCTGAATACCAACATGAGTGATATCGAGCCGAATGACAATATCAATATAATAACCACCAACATTGCGGCATAGACCGGCCGATATTCTCCAATTGACAATTGTCCACACTTAGCAATTGTCCACACTTAGCAATTGTCCACACTTGGCAATAGTTTATTATTGCTAATACTTACATATCTAATTTGTAATTGCGGACATACCATAAACAAGCTCGGTAACGCTCCCATGCTTCCACTCAAACTTGAGCGTTGCTTCTTTCCAGTTGACGACCACGCGGCTGAAAAGGCCCCGCAGTGCTGCGTTAAGGGCCAAACGGTCTATCGTTCCCCCAAGGTTTTCACGCTCCCCTCCCCTCAGGCTGGAGCAAGGCAACCGCCCGTGCCGCCCGTGCGGCCCGCACAGCCTCGCCAAGCTTGATTAATAGCCTTCGCCGTCTCGCTGCCCCGATATCCGCACCACCTCTGACACGTCGTCTCAGGCGGGTTATTCGGCCACGGCATTTACGGGCCAATTGAGAAAGTCTATTCGACCACTGCGCAGCCGTCCAACGGGGACCTCCGGAGGCGAAACGGGGCAAAGCCATGCTTGGAACTGCAATTCGCTCACTATGCTTTGGCCTAGCCGCGTGTACCCTCAGTGTCAGCGCGAGCGCTTCTGCGCCAACAAAGACACTGGCGGTTTGCGGAGCGTCCGCTGGTACGGGTTACTATGTAATCGACGGTGCAGGGCGTTGGACATCCGATGCCCAGCAAGGCGGGCGATTGACGTTCTTGATCGGCGCAGACGGCAAACCCAATCTGATTTACCTCTCGGAGCATGACGGGGCGATAGATACGCTAGAGGACGGTGGCCTTGTTTACCTGATTAGAAGAGATGTCTCGACCGGAGAGTTCGGGATGGTCATAATCTATCCGGCAGCGGGCACCGCCGAAACATACAACGTTCTCAGGCTCGCGAACGGCAAGCGGCAAGTCGTGTGGACCCAAAATAAGGCCCATGTCGGGCCGGGCAAACGCCTCTCATCCGCTAAGGTGTTTACAGCGGATTGCGACTAGGGGGCTGAATGTCGCCAGCCCGCCACGCCAAGCCCCCCCGGCCCTAAAAGTCCCCACAGGCCAAAACGCACCGCACCGCCCGCCTGTCCTACAGCGGGGGCTTCTGCACCTTGCTGCGACGAGACACAGAGGCGCTGTGCAGGGTTCTTAGACGTTCCTGCGCCCTTTGCCCCAACACGCGACCCTCTGCGGCTCTTCCCGCCCACGCACGTGGGCTAGCATCGCCTCTAGGTTTTGGACGCTCACTTCCGCGCCGATTGATCGGTCCAGCACCGCCCCGCCAATTTCGCAGCCAACTCGTGGGGCCGAAGATGGGTATAGCGAAACAACATGCGCGGATCGCGGTGGCCCGAGATGACCGCCAATTCGGGCACCGTGAGACCAAGCTCAGCAAAGCGGGAAAGGGCCTCGTGGCGCATGTCGTGGAACCGCAGGTCCGCAAGCCCAGCGCGGCTACAAGCACGCTCCCATGCCCTCCGTAGGGCGACAGGGGACATTGGAAACACGCGTTCCCCGTCTCCCCCGCCTAGGGCGCTAAGGACAGCCAAAGCCCCATCGGTCAGCGGGATGGTGCGCGGGTGCCCGGTCTTTGTCTCGGAAATGTGAGCCGTCCGTTGGAATACATCGACATGGCACCATCGCAATTGCAGTATCTCGCCCCGGCGCAATCCTGTCTCGATAGCGAAGCTCACGATTGCGAGGGACAAGGGGTTACGGACCCGCCTGAAAGCATCTCTTAGCCGGTCCATCTCGCCAGCGTCGAGCCTCCGGGACCTACCGTTCCCAGAGGGGGGAAAGGTGACTCGCCCGATCGGATTGTCTGGAATGGCGACGTCCCATTCACGGCGGGCGATCCCCAGCGCATGGCGGATTAGCGATAGCTCCCTCTTAACCGTCTCCGGTCGAACCACGCGTAGCCGTTCGTCCCGGTAAGCCGCCAAGGGGGCCGCTGTAAGGTCCGACAGGGCGACTTCACACACCGGGGACCGTAGGACCTTGCCGAGCCTCCAGCGCTCGCTGTCCGGGCTTCGTTTGCGGGGCGTTACCTCAATCAAGTATCGACGCAGCACGTCCCCCAAGGTCATTCGGCGCAAGGCTCGCAAGTCGGTAGGAGCGTCCTGACGGTCCACCCCGGCCTCTTGCATCCTCGCCCAAGCCTCCGCATCGCGCTTGAGCCGGAACGTCCTGTATTGTGCCGAGAAGCCCTTGCGGCGGACCTGGACGGACCATGCATTTCCGCGCTTCGTAATCGTTGCCATGTTGCCTCGCTGTGTCACGGTTGTGTCAAGCGAGCTTCAGAAGAGGCTTTCCATCACGCGGCGCCAGTTGCGGCCTCGGCCCGTTCCAGCCGGTGACGCTGGCCAAATAGCCGCCACGCAAGGGACTGGCGCAGCGCCCCCGGCTTTGCTAGGCGGGCAATCAGGCANAGGCCACTGGTTCGAATCCAGTCGGGTGCACCAATTTTTCAATGACTTAGCGCCACTCAATCTCTTCCGTATGGAATGAGCATGGGAGACCGGGAGTGAGATATACCCCGAATTGGCCGCGCCAAAGGTGCGTCGGTGGCGGTCTAACATCTTGTCCGATCGCATTCGTCGATTGCGCAGTCAAATTTGTTCTGCACTTGTTCGGAATGGCTCGCTCCGATTCGGCAAAGATCAACCTCGCCCTCCACGTGCTTAGGGACGCTTGCGTGCGATGCGGGGCGCAGAGCGCGGCGACCCCGGAAGTCCGGCTGGCGCTTAACGTGCTCGACACGTCCCTCCCAAATTGCGCGGCGCTGCCGGAGTTTTGGCGGCACGCGGCCAGTAAGACCCGTCACCCTTGGGAAAGCGGACATGCCCATTACGGGCACATCGTTGGGCGCTTACAAAATGCGGGGTGGCAGATTGACGCGGCCAACGTGCCTTAACGTCCGCAACCGGTCGCTTTCAGGACGGGATGTTCTTCCTAGTCGGCAGTTTATCAGACGAGCCTCGCTATCTCCCGCAAATCCCTCGCCCCTGCCATCGCCTTGGTAAACCGTCCGCCGTGCTTCGACGCGGCGCGGTTGCCTTCAGGGACGCCGCTCCCCTTTGCCGCCGAGCATCGGGCATCGCGTTGCGCCCTTGATCGCCCGGAGGTCAGCGGGCAGCCCGCGCGGTGAGTGCCGAGCGCATGTAGCGTCGGCGGCCTCAGGCTATCTTTTGCACGGACTCCACAGCGTCGCGCGGTTGCCGAAGTCTAAGCCGCAGCGACGGACATGGCTGTTTCGTGCGCGATTTCGTGAAGGTCTGGGACAAGGTGATGATGCTCGATCGCTACGACGTGCGCGTCTGATCGGGGTTTGAGGGCACGACGGGGCTGCCCCGAACCAGCCAGAGATACAGGCTGGGCAGCAGCAGCAACGTCAACAGCGTTGACGTTACGATCCCCCCGATGACGACCGTCGCGAGCGGACGCTGGACCTCGGCACCAGCGCCGCTCGCGATCGCCATCGGGATGAAGCCGATCGCCGCCACCAGCGCGGTCGACAGCACTGGCCGCAGCCGGTCCCGCGCGCCTTCGCGAACAGCATCGACAATCGAGCGCTTCTCGCCGCCCTCGCGACCGTCGCGCAAGCTGTTGATATGGTCGATCAGCACCAAACCGTTGAGCATCGCGATTCCCGACAAGGCAATGAAGCCGATCGCCGCCGTGATCGAAAACGGCATCCCGCGCAGCCATAGCGCCAGCACGCCCCCGGTGACCGCGAACGGAATGCCGGTATAGACGATCGCCGCCTCCTTCACGCTCCCAAGCGCCGCATAGACCAGCAGGAAGATCAGGATCAGCGCGGCGGGAACCACGATCGACAAGCGCCGCTGCGCGGCCTCGAGCTGGTGAAACTGCCCGCCAAATTCGATGCGATAGCCTGGTGGCAGTTTGACTTGCGCAGTGACCGCGGCGCGCGCCTTTTGCACGTAACCCGCCAGATCGCTGGTGTTGAGGTTGACCATCAACGCCGCGCGGCGTTTTCCGCCATCGTGCAGGATCGGCTCGACCGCGCGCACCCGGTTGAGATGCGCGACGCGCGACAAGGGCACGATGCCATAAGCGCCCACACGCAACGGCAGCGCGAGAATCGCCGCCGGATCGGCGCGCAAGCCTTCGGCCATGCGGATGACGATCGCATGGCGCGCTTCGTCATGCGGGATGAACCCGACTTCGGCCCCCGCGACGGCATCGGTGATCGCCTTGTTGACCTCCGCCGTCCCCAGCCCGAGCCGGACCATGGCGGCGTGATCGAGCTCGACGACGATGCTTTCGGGGCGACCGGCCGTTTCGAACTCGACCCCCGCAGTGCCGGGTTGCTTCTCCAGGATCGCCTTGGCCTGTCGGGCGGCGCGCTCGAGCACGTCATAATCCTGGCCGAACACCTTGACCGAGACGTCGGCGCGCACGCCTTCGAGCATTTCGTTGAAGCGCATTTCGATCGGCTGGGCGAATTCGAACGATTGCCCGCGATAGACCTGGCGGCCGACCTTGCCGATCCCCGCGATCAGCTCTTGCTTGGTCTTGGGCTTGCCCGCGCCGGTCGGCCAATCCTTTTCCGGGGCATAGAAGATGTAGAGGTCATTCTCGTTCGGCGGCATCGGATCGGTCGCCACTTCGCTGGTGCCGATGCGCGAAAAGGTGTGGGTGATTTGCGGGAATTGCCGCCGGATTTCGCGCTCGGTCGCTGCCTCGATCGCGAGGCTGCGCTCGAGCGACATGCCGACCGGGCGGTACACCATCGCGGTGATCGACCCTTCGTCGAGCTGCGGAGTGAATTGCGACCCGAGCGTGCGGAAAACGAGTAAGGTCGCCGCCAGCAGCACCGCTGCGCCGATCACCAGCACTTTGGGATGCGCGAGCGCGCGGTTTAGGACAGGGGCATAGCCGCGTTCGGCCACCCCAATCAGCCCGGTGCTGCGGCCATCCTCCGCGGCGCCCGCGGGCGCACGCAGCAGCCAGGCCGACAGCGCGGGCACGATCGTAAAGGTCCAGATCAGCCCGGCGAAGATCGCCAGCATCACCGCTTGCGCCATTGGCTGGAACAATTTCCCCTCGACCCCGCCAAGGCTCAGCACCGGCACATAGACCAAAGCGATAATGACGATCCCGAACAAAGTCGGGCGCGCGACCATGCGCGCCGCGTCGGCGACGGTCGCGCGGCGTTCCTCGGCGGTCAGGTCTTCCCCCTTGGCGCGGCGCCGCTCGGCGAGCAGGCGCAGGCTGTTCTCGACCACCACGATCGACCCGTCGACGATCAGCCCGAAATCGAGCGCGCCGAGACTCATCAAATTGCCCGACACGCCGATCGCGGTCATGCCCGTCACTGTGACGAGGAAAGCGAGCGGAATGACCAATGCGACGATCAGCGCCGCGCGCCAATTGCCCATCACCAACAGCAGCACCAGCGCGACGAGCAGCGCGCCTTCGCCGAGATTGCGGGCGACGGTCGCGATCGCGCGGTCGACCAGATCGGCGCGGCTATATTGCCGGTCGATCACCATCCCCTTGGGCAGTGCGGCCTGAATCTCGGGCAGCGCGTCCTGCACGCGCAGCGCCACTTCGCGGCTGTTCTGGCCGACCAGCATCATCACCGTGCCGAGCACGGTCTCGCGTCCGTTCTGCGTTGCGGCACCCTGGCGCGGCGCCGACCCGATCACGACATTCGCCAGATCGCGGACCTGCAGCGGCAGTACTCCAGCGGCGAATTTGACGGGAATCGCCCCGATCTCGGCCGCATTGGTCACACGCGCCTTGGTCAGCACGGTAAACCGCTCGGGCCCGCGCGCGATGATGCCGCCGCCGGCATTCTCGACATTCTTGCTCACCGCCTCAGCCAATTCGGCCGCGGTGACGCCATGCAGCGTCAGCCGCGCCGGGTCGGGCTGAACGACATATTGCTCCTCCATCCCGCCATTCGAATTGACGTCCGCCACGCCAGTAACCGCGCGCAGCATCGGCCGCGCAGTATATTCCTGCGCCTCGTACAGCTCCATCAACTGGCGCTGTTGCGGCATGCCGTGCGGCGGAGCCTGCCATTCGAGCGTGTAATAATAGATTTCGCCCAACCCCGTCGTGATCGGCGCAAGCTGCGGCGAGGCCCCCGTCGGCAATTGGTCGCGCACCGCCGCCAAGCGCTCGCCGACAAGCTGGCGCGCGCGCAACTGGTCGGTGCCGTCCTTGAAGAGCAAGGTGACCTGGCTCAGCCCGGTCTTGGTCAGCGCGCGTGTTTCCTCGAGCCCCGGTTGGCCGGCCATCGCGCGTTCGATCGGCAAGGTCGCGAGCCGCTCTATTTCCTCGGGTGCGAGTGCCGGGACCATGGTGTTGATCTGCACCTGGACACCCGTAATGTCGGGAATCGCATCGATCTTGAGCGTGGTATAGGCATAAAGCCCGACCGTCGCGACCAGAGCGGTGACCAGCGCCACGGCAAGCCGGTGGCGCGTCACGAGCGTGAGCAACCAGCTGATCATCGCGCGAGTGCGGTCCCGCCGTTAAGTGCGCGCAGCCGGAGCAAGGCCTCGAGCGCTTCGCGCCGGGTATCGAGCACGGCGTTGGTCGCCTCGATATACGATTGCTGCATCTGCATATAGGTGGTGAGCGGAATCGCCCCGAGTCGATAGTTGCGATCCGCATCCGCCGCAGACGCCGCGAAACTGTCCGCCGTGTTCCCCGCCCATTTGCCCAGCGCATCGCGCTTCGCTTCATATTGCGCCGCTTGCTCGAACACGTCGCGCGCGATGCGGCGTTCGGCATTGATCAGGGTTGCATTTGCCTGCGCCTGACGGCCCTGTTCGGCGGCGACGTCGCCGGCCTGTCGGTTCCACAGCGGAAGCGCGCTCGACAGCCGCAACCCATAATTGGTTTCTTGAATGTCGGAGCGGGCACGGTCGTAATAAGGCCCGACGCTGACCACCGGAATGCGCGACTTGCGCGCGAGATCGACGCGCAGCCCCTGTTGCTCGAATTGCGCGCGCAGCGCCTTCAGCTCGAAATTGTTCGCCGTGGCCAGCGCAGCAAGCGCAGCGCCCGAGGGAAGGTCGGGCAGCGCCATGTCGGGCCGGATCACCCGAATGCGCGCCGCAAACGCTGCGCCGCGTAGTTGATTGAGCTCGTACAGAATCGTGTTGGCCTCGGCGTCGGCCGAAGCCGCGCTCCGCTCGGCGCCAATCGCGCTCGCTTGCAACGATGCGGCCTCAAGCCGAGGGGCCGGGCCGGCTGGATCGCGCGACACGATCACGCGCGCCAGCGTCCGCATCCGCCCGGCAACCGCGCGGGCTGCCGCCGCCTTTTCGTCGGCCGCGAATAGGCCATAGCCCAAGGTCCGCGCACGCGCGGCGAGCGTCGCGTCGAATTGCTGCAGGCCCATCTTCGCCAGGTCGATCTGCCGGTCGGCAATCGCCCGGCGCAAAGCAATCCGCCCGCCAAACTCGATCGGCTGCACGATCGATACGGCGTAAGTTGTCCCCTCGCCGAGCAACGAGCTGGTGACGGGGTCGGTCGCACGGCGCTGCCCGAACTCGACCACGACCTCCGGGTCCGCCCAGCGTCCGGCAGCGGCGCGCTCGACGCCGGCGGTCTCGATTTGACGCTGATAGAATTGACGCTCGGGGTTGTTGGCAACGACATCCTGCGCGAGCCGGTCGAGCGAGATCGCGGTTACATCCTGTGCCTGCGCCGCAATGGGGGTCGTACAGCAGGCCAGCAGCATCAGGACCGTGGTTCGCATGGTCGATTCTCCGTAAAATCCGAGATGCCCGTTAGGGCGCGATGCCGCGGTCCGTCGATTAAATCCGCGTTCAGACTATGAATTGCTATTCAGTTGACGTGCTGCCCGGCAGGCCCGAACTGGCGGGGTGAGGCATATTCTCTTGCTCGAGGACGACCCTGGGACCGCCAACGAGATCGCGCTCGAACTGGCAACCGGCGGCTATGCGGTGACGCACTGCACCACGATCGACGACGCGTTTCGCGCAGCGCAGGACGATGCGGTCGATTTGCTGATCGTCGATCGGCAATTGCCCGACGGGGAGGGACTCGACCTGATCGCGCGGCTCCGGGCGGCGGGGCGGCGGACACCGGCGCTGGTGCTGAGCGCGCTCGGCAGCCTCGACGACCGCGTCCGGGGCTTACGCGCTGGCGGCGACGACTATCTCCCCAAACCCTTTGCGCTGGTCGAACTGGTGGCGCGGGTCGAGGCACTGCTGCGCCGCCCCAACGAATCGCGCGATACGCGGCTGATCGTCGGGCCGCTCGATCTCGATCTGCTCGGCGGGTCCGCGACGCGGTCGGGCCGCGCGCTCGATCTGCTCCCGCGCGAACTCAAATTGCTCGACTATCTGGTCCGTCGCCCGGAGCGGATCGTTACCCGCTCAATGTTGCTGCGCGATGTGTGGGGCTATACGTTCGAGCCCAATAGCAATGTCGTCGATGTGCACATGGGCCGCCTGCGCCGCAAGGTGGATGCAGAGGGGGAGCCGCAACTGATTCGTAACGTGCGCGGGCAAGGCTATGTCTTCGATGCCGGTGCCTGATCCGCGGTCGCGCACCACGCTGCGCTGGGGCGGCACGATCGCGGCCTTGCTCGTCTTTCAGTCGCTTGTCGTCGCGGGCCTGTTCTGGTTGTTGGCAAATGGCAGCCACCGAGGCACCGCCGAACGCGCCTTCGCGGACGATTGTCGGGTGATGGCAGCCCTTCCGCTGCAAGCCCGGCGCGGCGAAGTGCGCAACCGGCTCAATCGCGACATCCACCGCGATCATTTTCTCGCGCTGTTTGCGAACGATGGCGCGCTGGTGGAAGGCAACATCGCGCAGCTTCCGCCGTTCACCACGACCGCGGCATCGCTGATTGCAGAAGTGCGGCCGACCGAATTACCGGGCAAGACGCGCGATACCGCAAGACTGACCGTGTGCGCGATGCCGGACGGCACGCGCCTGTTGACCGGGGTCGATCTCGACGAAGCCGAAGACGCGTTGCGCGTGGTCGAACGCTCGTTGATCTTTGCGCTGGTCCCGGGTTTGCTGCTGGCGCTGGCGTTCGGCTGGGCGGTCGGGCGACGCGCGGTGCGCCAGGTCGATGCGGTCCGGACGCTGACCGCGCGGATCGTCTCGGGCGATCTCGACCAGCGGCTGCCCGTCGGGCCGCACCCGGACAGTTTCGACCTGCTCTGCGCGCATATCAACGCGATGCTGGATCGGCTGCAGCTGCTCGTAACCGAAGTCCGCGGTGTCGGCGACGACATCGCGCACCAGCTGCGCACGCCGCTCACCCGGCTGCGCGCGAGGCTCGAACGCGGTGTGCGCGACGCGCGCGATCGGGCGGAATTCGGGGCGGTGGCTGACGAAACGCTGGTCGATATCGACAAGCTGCTCGGGATCGTTGCCGCCTTGCTGCGGATTCGCGAACTCGCGGATCATGCGCGGCGAAGTCGATTCGGGCCGGTCGATCTCGCGCAACTCGCCGAGGATGCCTGCGACTTGCACCGCCCGACGGCGGAAGATCTCGGCATCGACCTCGTTTGCGTGATCACCGCGGTCCGTCCGACCGAAGGCGATGCCAGCTTGTTGATGGAAGCGATCTCGAACTTGCTCGACAATGCGATGAAGTACGGGCCGCCGGGGGGGCGGGTGACGCTATCGCTGCAATCGGTCGCGGGTGCCCCGATCGTCACCGTTTCCGATCAAGGTGCGGGGGTGCCTGCGGCCGAGCGCGCGCTGGTCACGCAACGCTTCTATCGCGGTCGGCACGAGCATGACGGCGTCGGGCTGGGCCTGAGCCTCGTCAAGGCGATCGCGGACTTGCATGGCTTCACGCTAAGCTTTGCCGATCACGGCAGCGCCGTCTCGCTCCAATGTCGATAGCGGAGCACGCTGGCTGCAGGTCGGCGGCGTTATGCCTTGCTCGCCAGTTCGCGATTGAGACCGAGCGCAACGAGCGTCGCCAGCGCACCGGACAAAAGATACGCCCCTGACGCGATCAGCCCAAATTGCGACGACAGGAACAGCGCCACCAGCGGCGCAAAACCCGCCCCGACCAGCCAGGCCAGATCCGACGTCAACGCCGCGCCGGTATAGCGCGCTTCACCGCTGAAGTTGGAGGCGACCGTACCCGAGGATTGCCCGAACGACAGGCCGAGCAGCGCGAAGCCGAGCACCATGAACACGATTTCGCCCGCTTCGCCCGCCGCCAGCAATTGCGGCGCGAAGCCGGAAAACACCGCGATCGCCGCCGCGCTGACGCCGAGCAAATAGCGCCGCCCGATGCGGTCGGCGAGATAGCCCGACGCGACGATCGCCGCAACGCCGATCGCCGCGCCCAGCAGTTCGATGACCAGAAAGCGTTCGGGACTGGCCTTGGTATACAGGAACACCCAGGACAGCGGGAACACCGTCACCATATGGAACATCGCGAAGCTGGCGAGCGGGGCGAACGCGCCGATCACGATCGTGCGCCCCTGCCCGCGCACGGTTTGCAGCACGGGTGCCGGTTGCAGCGCCTTGCTTTCGAACAAGTCCTGATACGCCTTGGTGCTGACGATCCGCAGCCGCGCGAACAGCGCCACGACATTGATCGCGAAGGCGACGAAGAACGGGTAGCGCCAGCCCCAGTCGAGGAAATCGACCGCCGAGAGCGTCGCGGTGAAATAGGCGAACAGTCCGGCCGCGACCATCAGCCCGAGCGGTGCACCGAGCTGCGGGATCATCGCATACCAGCCGCGGCGATGCTCGGGGACATTGAGCGCGAGCAACGAGGATAGTCCGTCCCATGCGCCGCCGAGCGCCACGCCCTGCGCCACACGAAACAGGCCGAGCAAAATCGCCGCCCACACGCCGACCGTGGCATAGCCGGGGAGGAACCCGATCGATACCGTGGCACCGCCGAGCAGGAAGAGCGCGATGGTCAGTTTGGTGCCGCGCCCGTACGCGCGATCGATCGCCAGGAACAGGACTGACCCGAGCGGGCGCGCGACGAACGCCAGCGCGAACAAGCCGAAGGAATAGAGCGTGCCGGTCAAGCGGTCGACAAATGGGAAGATCAGGGTCGGGAACACCAGGACCGAGGCGATCGCATAAACGAAGAAGTCGAAGAATTCGGAGGTCCGGCCGATCACCACGCCGATCGCGATCTCGCCCGAGGTGACCTCGTCGTGCGCGGCATTGATCCGCCCGGCATCGACCTCGATCGCGCGCGAGCTGGGCGTAGCAGTGGCTTGCATGGCAGTCGGATACTCCGGGCGAGCATCGCCCGCCCGGTGATCTAGCGATGTTGCAGTGCGGGGGGGATTGGACAAAGTGTCCAATGGGAGCGGCGCCACGCTCGGCATATCTGCGCTCCATGCCCACTCCCCTCCCTTCGCGCAGCATGCGCCGGTCAATCGCCCTGCTGGCCGTCCCCGCGCTGGTTTCCGGCTGCAGTGCCGTCGTGCTCAATCCAGCGGGCGATGTCGCAGCGCAGCAGGGCGACCTCGTGATTCTGGCAACCGCGTTACTGCTGCTGATCATCGTGCCGGTCATGGTGCTGATCGCGCTATTCGCCTGGCGGTATCGCCAAGCGAACACCAAAGCGACGTATACGCCCGAGTGGCATCATTCGACGGCGCTGGAGCTGGTGATCTGGTCCGCGCCGCTGCTGATTATCATTTGCCTCGGCGCGGTGACGTGGACGAGCACGCATTTGCTTGACCCGTATCGCCCGATCGGACGGATCGACGCCAAGCGCGCCATTTCCGCTGCGGCCAAGCCGCTGCGCGTGCAGGTGGTCGCGCTCGATTGGAAGTGGCTGTTCATCTATCCCGATTACGGGATCGCCACAGTCAACGAACTCGCCGCGCCGCTCGACCGACCGATCGCGTTCGAGCTGACCGCGTCCAGCGTCATGAACTCTTTCTACGTGCCGAACCTCGCCGGGCAAATCTATGCGATGCCGGGCATGACGACCAAGCTCAACGCGATCGTCAACCGGCCCGGCAATTTCACTGGCTTCTCGTCCAATTTCAGCGGCGAGGGCTTTTCGGGAATGCATTTCCGCTTCCATGCTGTGCCGGCGCAGGACTTCGATTCGTGGGTGCGGCGAATCCGCACCGGCGGCGGCACGCTCGACCGCGCACGCTATCTCACGCTCGCCAAGCCGAGCGCGGATACGCCGGTGATGCGCTTTGCCGGCGTTGCCCCCGGGCTGTTCGATGCCGCCGCCAACCGCTGTGTCGCGCCGGGCGAGACGTGCATGCGCGACATGATGATGGCCGATGCCGGGAGCAAACACGCCATGGCGATGTCCGCCATGCCGATGAGCAAACCCGCCGGGCCGATCGAAGCCAGCACGACCACCGCCAAGAATTCCGCCGACGACACCGCGCGCCTGACCGGTGCCGGCTTGTCGATGCCCGGCGCACAGAGGACCAACTGACATGATGTCGCCGATGGACCATCCGACCCCGCCGGTCAGCCCGATCTTCGGTCGTCTTACGATCGACTCGCTGCCACTACACGAACCGATCGTGCTGGTGACCGTCGTGGTCATCGCAATCGGTGGCCTCGCGCTGCTCGCCTTGATCACCAAATATCGCGTCTGGGGCGTGCTGTGGCACGATTGGTTGACCAGCGTCGATCACAAGAAGATCGGCATCATGTACATCATCCTCGGGCTGGTGATGTTCGTGCGCGGCTTTTCCGATGCGCTGATGATGCGCGCGCAGCAAGCGATGGCGTTCGGTGGAAACCACGGCTATCTGCCGCCCGACCATTATAATCAGATCTTCACCGCGCACGGCGTGATCATGATCTTCTTCGTGGCGATGCCGCTGGTCGCGGGGCTGATGAACTTCGTTGTGCCGCTGCAGATCGGCGCGCGCGACGTGTCCTTCCCCTATCTCAACAATGTCAGTTTCTGGATGACCGCGGCGGGTGCCGCGATCACGATGATTTCGCTGTTCGTCGGCAATTATGCGCGCACCGGCTGGCTGGCGATGCCGCCGCTATCGGGTGTGGTGGCGAGCCCCGACGTCGGGGTCGATTATTACATCTGGGGGTTGCAGATAGCGGGCATCGGCACCTTGCTATCGGGCGTCAATCTGATCGCGACGATCGTCAAGATGCGCGCGCCCGGGATGACGCTGATGAAGATGCCGATCTTCTGCTGGACTGCGCTGTGCACCAACACGCTGATCGTCGCCGCTTTCCCGGTGCTGACTGCCGTGCTCGCTCTGCTCTCGCTCGACCGCTATGTCGGGATGCAGTTTTTCACCAATGGCCTTGGCGGCAATCCAATGATGTACGTCAACCTCATCTGGATCTGGGGCCATCCGGAAGTCTATATCCTGATCCTACCCGCCTTCGGCGTCTATTCCGAAATCGTCGCGACCTTCTCGAGCAAGCGCATCTTCGGCTACACGTCGATGGTGTACGCGACCGTGGTCATAACCATCCTCGCCTATCTCGTGTGGCTGCACCATTTCTTCACGATGGGGTCGGGTGCCAGCGTCAATTCGTTCTTCGCGATTACGACGATGATCATCTCGATCCCCACCGGCGCCAAGATCTTCAACTGGCTGTTCACGATGTACCGTGGGCGGATCCGGTTTGAATTGCCGATGATGTGGACCGTCGCGTTCATGCTGACCTTCGTGATCGGCGGGATGACCGGCGTGCTGCTGGCAGTACCACCGGCCGATTTCGTGCTGCACAATTCGCTGTTCCTGGTGGCGCATTTCCACAATGTCATCATTGGCGGGACGCTGTTCGGGATGTTCGCCGGGATCAATTACTGGTGGCCCAAGGCGTTCGGCTTCAAGCTCGACCGGGTATGGGGCAAGCGTTCGTTCTGGCTGTGGGTGTCGGGCTTCTGGTGCGCGTTCGCGCCGCTCTACGCGCTTGGCCTGATGGGCGTGACGCGGCGGCTCAGCCATTTCGATGACACGACCTATCAGCCATTCTTCATCGTTGCCGGGTTCGGTGCGTTGCTGATCGCGGGCGGGATCGCGTGTCTGGCGGTGCAGATCGTCGTCAGCATTCGCAACCGCGAAGCGCTGCGCGACGTGACCGGCGATCCGTGGGGTGGCCGCACGCTGGAATGGTCGACCTCCTCGCCGCCGCCCGACTACAACTTCGCGTTCACGCCCGTGGTGTATGACAATGACGCGTGGTGGGACATGAAGCAGCGCGGCGCGGTGCGCCCGACGACCGGGTTCCGCGCGATCCATATGCCCAAGAACACCGGCACCGGCGTCTTCCTCGCCGCGCTGAGCGTGGCCTTCGGTTTCGCGATGATCTGGTACGTCTGGTGGCTCGCCGCCGTCAGCCTGGTCGGCTTGTTCGCGGTGACGATCGGCCATTCGTTCTTTTACAAGCGGGATTTCCACATTCCGGTCGAGGATGTCGAGCGCATCGAGAATGCCCGGACCCGCCAGCTCGCCGCCGAAGGAGTTGCGGCATGAACGCCCAGACGCACGAGGATTTCGGCGGCGCAACGCCGGTATTCTACGATCTCGACGAACACGATCATCCCGCCGGCGGCAGCACCGCACTCGGTTTCTGGATGTATCTGATGAGCGATTGTCTCATCTTCGCGATCCTGTTCGCCTGTTATGCGGTGCTCGGCCACTCTTATGGCGGCGGGCCGGGGCCGAAGCAGTTATTCGAACTGCCGCTGGTCGCGCTCAACACGGCGATGCTGCTGCTGTCGTCGCTGACCTATGGCTTCGCGATGCTGGCGCTGGAGCGCAAGGGCGCGAGCGTGCGAGCAGTGCAGGGCTGGTTGATCCTCACTGGGCTGTTCGGCCTCGCTTTCCTCTGCATCGAGCTTTACGAATTCTCGCACCTGATCGCAGAGGGTGCCGGGCCACAGCGCAGCGCGTTCCTCTCGGCCTTCTTTACGCTGGTCGGCACGCACGGGCTGCACGTCACCTTCGGGCTGATCTGGCTGGCGACGCTGGTCGTCCAGCTCGAGACGCACGGCATCGGCCCGGACAATAAGCGCCGACTGATGTGTCTCGGCATGTTCTGGCATTTCCTCGACGTCATCTGGATCGGCGTCTTCACCATCGTCTATCTCATGGGAGTGCTCGCATGAGCGCCGATACGCTGACCCCCGCCGCCGCGCACGATGACCATGGCGACGCCGCGCCGCACGGCACGCTGCGCGGCTATTTGATCGGCTTCGTCCTCTCGGTGGTGCTGACCGCGATCCCGTTCGCGCTGGTGATGACCGGGCGCTTGGATGCAACGACGACTGCGATCGTCGTGCTGGGCATGGCGCTGGTGCAGATTGTCGTCCACATGGTGTTCTTCCTGCACATGACGACGCGGGCGGAAGGCGGCTGGTCCTTCCTCGCGCTGATGTTCACGCTGGTCGTGGTCGTCGTCACGCTGTCGGGGTCGATCTGGGTGATGTATCACATGAACGCCAACATGATGCCGATGAGCGCCGCCACGATGAGCCAGCAATGACGCGCGCACCCGTGACGAGCACGCTGCTGGCGGCCGTTGCGGGTGTGCTGTGTGCCGGGCTGATCGCGCTCGGGGTCTGGCAAGTCGAGCGGCTGGCGTGGAAGCGCGCGCTGATCGTGCACGTCGATACGCGGGTGCGTGCCGCGCCGGTGGCGGCACCGGGACCGGCGCGATGGGCGGCGATCACCGCCGAACGTGACGCCTACCGCCACGTCGCCGCGCGCGGCCGCTACCGCGACGACCACGCAACTTTGGTCCAGGCGGTGACCGAGCGCGGCCCCGGTTTCTGGGTGATGACTCCGCTCGTCACCGACCGCGGCTTCACCGTGTTGGTCAATCGCGGCTTCGTCGCGGAACGCGGCGCGGTGCCCCGCGACGGCGCGGCAGCGGTCACCGGGCTGCTGCGCCTGTCCGAGCCAGGCGGTGCCTTTCTCCGCCGTAACGATCCGGTAAACGACCGCTGGTTCTCGCGCGACGTCGCCGCGATCGCCGCCGCGCGTGGGACCGGGCCGGTGGCGCCCTATTTCATCGATGCCGATGCCACGCCCGGCGCGGCGGCGAAAGCACCGGTCGGCGGCCTGACCGTGGTGCGTTTCACCAACAACCACCTCGTCTACGCGATTACCTGGTTCATCTTAGCGGCGATGGCCGCAGCGGGCGGCGTCTGGCTGCTGCGCGAGGCGCGCCGCGGATGATCCCGACCACCCCGCTGACCCCGCCAGCGATCGACACCACCGGCCGCGACAATATGCGCCAGCTGGTCAATCTGCGCTGGCTCGCGGTGATCGGGCAATGCACCACGATCCTGATCGTGCAGTTCGCGATGGGCGTCGCGCTGCCGGTGCTGCCAATGCTCGGCGTGGTCGCCGCGCTGGTGCTGCTCAACCTCGTCAGCCTGTGGCAAGTGCCGCGCCGCGCGACGATTTCGAACGGCGCGCTGTTCGCCAGCCTGCTGCTCGATGTCGCCGCGCTAACCGCGTTGCTGTATCAAAGCGGCGGCGCAACCAACCCGTTCATTTCACTGTTCCTGCTGCAGGTCGTGCTCGGCGCGGTGTTGCTCGAGACGTGGTCGAGCTGGGCGCTGGTCGCGGTGACTAGCATCGCGTTCGTGTTCCTGATCGAACGCCATCTTCTGCTCGCGCTGCCGCCGCGCTTCGTGTCGGGCTGGAACGATCTCTATATCATCGGCGCGCTATTGTGCTTCGGGCTGATCGCGGTGCTGCTGGTGGCGTTCGTCACGCGGATCAACCGCAATCTGCGGAACCGCGACGCGCGCCTCGCGACGATGCGACAACAAGCGGCGGAGGAGGATCATATCGTGCGGATGGGCCTGCTCGCGTCGGGCGCTGCGCATGAATTGGGGACGCCGCTCGCGTCGCTGGCGGTGATCGTCAACGATTGGCGCCAGACCCCCGGCTTGATCGCCACGCCCGGCCTCGCCGAGGAAATCGAGGACATGCAAATCGCCATCGCGCGGTGCAAGACGATCGTTACGGGCATCCTTGCGTCGGCCGGAGAAGCGCAGGGTGAACATCCCTCGGTCACCACCGTCCACGCGTTTCTCGACGGCGTCGTCGCCGACTGGCGCGCACAGCATGGCGAGACCGCGCTCGCTTATGAAAACCGCTTCGGTGCCGATGTCGCGATCGTGTCGGACACCGCGCTCGGCCAGGTCATCCGCAACATTCTCGACAATGCGCTGGAGGCATCGGCGAGCCCGATATCCTTGCGCGCGACGCGCGACGGCGGCAGGCTCGCGCTCGATATCCGCGATCATGGCGGGGGCTTTAGCGACGAGATGCTCGCCAATTTCGGACAACCCTATCGCTCGACCAAAGCGCGGCAAGGTGGCGGATTGGGGCTGTTCCTCGTGGTCAACGCGATGCGCAAGCTCGGCGGCACGGTCGCGGCCGCAAACCATCCCGAGGGCGGCGCGATGATCTCGCTGCGGCTGCCGCTGGCGACGCTGCAGTGGACCGCATCATGACCTTGCCCTTCCTGGTGATCGTCGAGGATGACGAAGCCTTTGCGCGCACGCTGCGGCGATCGTTCGAACGCCGCGGCTATGAGATCGCGCTGGCCCCCGACTTCGCGACGCTCAACGCGGTGATCGCGGAACGCGCGCCCGATTTCGCCGTGGTCGATTTGAAGCTCGGTGCGGACTCTGGCCTGGTCTGTGTCGCGGCGATCCACGCGAGCGCGCCGGACGCGACGATCGTCGTGCTGACGGGCTATGCCAGCATCGCCACCGCGGTCGAGGCGATCAAGCTGGGTGCTGCCAATTACCTGCCCAAACCGTCGAACACCGACGACATCATCGCCGCCTTCGCCAAAGCCGGCGGCGATGCGGCGGTCCCCGTGGTCGGTCGCTCGACTTCGATCAAGACGCTGGAATGGGAACATATCCACCAGACGCTCGCCGACACTGGCTTCAACATCTCGGAGACGGCGCGGCGGCTCGGCATGCATCGCCGCACACTGGCGCGCAAATTGGAGAAGCAGCAGGTCAAGTGATCCGCGCGCGCGTTCACATCGCCAGCGCGCGATCATAGCCCGTCAGCTCGAGATACCCCTGCCCACCCGGCGTCCGCACCGCGCCCTCCCAATAGACCGGCAAGCCGCTACGCCGCGCGTCGAGTTCCTGCGCGGCGAACAGCGGGGTCAGCACCCAGCGGTGCACGCCACCCGGCAAGCGCACGCGAAGTTCCTGCTGCACCGGGTACACCGCGCCCGTCACCGGGCTACGCCACCGTGCCAGCGGACGGAACAGCACGTCGCCCGGTGCCAGCATGACCGTCGTGCCGTCGGCGCGGCGCAGCGATCCGCCCGCCCAGAGCGTGCCGCCTGACTTGCGCCGGATGCGGAAGGCCATCAGCGCGCTGCCGTCAGCGAAGTTGAGGCCGGTCCAGTCCCACCCTTGCGCATCGCGCTGCAGATAGTTGGAGGACCATTCGCGATCGAGCCACGCCTCGCCGGTGACCGCGACCCGCCTCTCACCGCGACGCACCGTGCCCGAGACCTTCAGGTGTGGGATCGAGTAATAATAGCTCGCCGCCTCGGGCTGCGGCCCCTTGCGGCTATACCCACCTTGGCCCTGTGGCAGCGGCGGCTGCGTCGGCGCGAAGGTGAGCGCAAGCGCGAAGTCGGGTGCCACCACTTGCGTCGTCCAACGCCCATTGGCGCGCCGCTGCAGCCGCCAGTCGCGGATCGTGACATCGGCATCGCGACTGTCGGCACCAGCGAGGCCAAACCCCGCCCGGGCTGAGCGCTCGCCGTGCAGCAACCGCCCGATCTTCGGGTCCGACAGCGCGGCGTGCGCGAACAGCACTTGCCCGGCGACGAAGCGGCTTGGATTGGCCGGATCGACCGGCGGCCGAGTCCGGAAGAAGGTCACTTGAAAGCCGAGATCGGCACCGTCCGCGGTGCGGAGCCAGCCGGTCACATACCACCATTCGGTGCGAAACTGCGGATGTGCGCCGTGATCGCGCGGGAAGGCGAGCGTGATGCCGGGCTTCACCACCGGATAGGGTACCGGCGCGGACGCGGTCAGGCTTGCGGCGGCGATCAGCGCGACAATCGGGGAGACGCGCATCACCAATCCTCCCGCACCGATTGCACCGCGCTGCGCGATGTCGCACGTCGGCCCGCGAGCGCGGCAGTCACCGCCGCCGCACCAGTCAACGCCGCGGCCACCGCCAGCAAGGTCCCGACCGGGATCCGCGTCGCCATCGTCCAGTTGAACGATTGCGGATTGATCACATGGATCAGCACTTGCGCGAGCACCAGCCCGAGGCCGATCCCGGCCAGCGCGCCGGTCAGCCCGACGATCGCCCCCTCGGTCGCCAGCATCGCGCCCAATTGGCCGCGCGTGAGCCCCAAATGGCGCAACATCCCGAACTCGCGTTCTCTTGCGAGGGTCTGCGCTGACATGGTCGCCGCGACCCCCGCCAGCCCGACCAGAATGGCGATCGCTTCGAGCAGATAGGTCACCGCGAAACTCCGGTCGAACAGCATCAAGGCGAACCGCCGGAGCGTCGCCGGCTGTGTGATATCGACTTGCCCACGCAGCGCCGGTGGGATGCGCGCGCGCAATCCTTGCAGCACCACCGCCGCGTCGGCGCCGGGCCGCAGCGTCGCCGACGCCTCGTCACGCCCGGTGTCGCCGGTCAGCCGCTGGTAATCCGCGTCGTCGATCAGCACCGCCCCGCCCTGCCGCGCATAGTCACGCCACACGCCCGCCACGGCGAAGCGCGTGCCGCCACCGATCGGCAAACGGATTACGGTGCCGGGATGCCAGCCGTAAAGCCGCTCCGCCGGCTCCGACACCCAGATCGGCAAAATCCCCGCTGGCAGCGCGGCGGCGCGCGCGATCAGCACGAATTGCGGATCCTCCGCCCCGCGCTGCGGCCGTGCGACGAGCGCGATCGGCGGACGATCGGGCGCGATCGTCAGCGCGAGCTGGCGTCCGAACGCCAGCCGCGCAATGCCGGGCGTGGCGGCCAACCGAGCGCGCGTCGCCGGGTCGAAGCTCGCGCCCGCATTGGTCCGCAGATAGAGATCGGCGCTGAGCACATCGCCAAGCCAATCGTCGACCGCGCCACGGAAGCTCGTCACCATCGTCGCCATCGCGATCATCAGCGCGGTCGAGGCGACGATGCCGCACAGCGCGGTCGCGGCCGCGCCCGGCGCGCCGTGCAAGTGCCGGATCGCAAGTTGACGCGGGACGGTATGAATCGAACGGCGGGCGATCGGCCCGAGCAGCATCCGCGCGAACCACGGCACCCCCGCTATGCCACCGGCGAGCAACAGCGCCATCCCGGCAAAGCCGAACAGCGGCAAGTGCGCGACGGGTGGCAGCAACGCTACCGCGCCGCCTGCAATCAGCAGCGCGGCGGCCGGCCACCACGCGACACGCTGGCGCGGATCGAGCACGTCCCCGGCATTCTTGAGCGCCGCGGCAGGCGCGGCGCGCGCCGCCACGCGCGCCGGGACTGCGCTTCCCGCAACCGAGGCGAGCAAGCCGAGCGCGAAGAAGCCGAGCGCGGCCCAGGATTGGAACACCAATCCTGCCCCAGCACCGCGAAAATAACCCGCGCCAAGGTCACCGCCCAACCAGTTCACCGCCGCCCAGGCAAGGCCATACCCCGCCGCCAGCCCAAGGGCAGACCCAATCACCCCGATCGCCACGCCTTCAGCCACAACGGCGGCGATCACCCCGCTGCGCGGCAGGCCGAGCGTGCGCAGCAGGGCGAAGGCGCGCTGGCGCCGGACCACCGACAGCGACTGCGCCGAATAGACCAGAAATCCGCCGGTGAGCAGCGCGACCAGCGCCAGCATGTCGAGATTGACCCGGTACGCACGCGACAGCGCATCGCCCTGCTGCGATTGCGCCTGCGCGGTCGAGATCACCGCGTCGCCGGGCATGACCGCAACGAGCGCCGCGTCCGCCGCCGTGCGATCCGTGACCTTGACGTCGAGCCGATCCAGTCGTCCGATCCGGTCGAACCGCCACTGCGCTGCGGCAATGTCCATCACCGCGATGGCGCTACCCTCGGCGACCCCGGGGAGCGTGCCGGCGATGCGGAGCGGCACCTCCCGCCCGTTGGCGGCAACCGTCACCACCTCCCCGACTTTCGCCCCGCTTTGCGCGAGCGCCGCGCGCGACAGGAACACGCTCGCTTCGTCGAACACTGCGGCGCTGTCGGTATCGGGCGCTTGCGGGCGGACCCCGATCAGCGTCGGAGTCACCGCCGCCGCGCGCAGGATGTCGAGCCCAAGCAGCGTCAGGCGCGCCGCGCCGATCCGCGCTTCGAGCTGCACGACCGGACTTGCATCCGCCACGCCGCGCGCCATCGCGACGCGCGGGTAGAGGCGTTCGTCAAAGCCGAGCCGGCTGGTTGCCTTCACGCTGAGGTCCGCCGCGCCATTCACCCCGCGCACCGCGCTGTCGAACGACGCCAGCGCCGAGCCGTTGACGAGGTGCACCGCAAAGCCGAGCGCGACCCCCACCGCGATCGCCACCGCGGTGACCAGAAAGCGCGCCGGATGGAAACGCCACTCGCCGCCGATCAGCCAGCCGAGCGCCAGCCGCCCCGACCATAGCCCAGGCTCAGCGCGCACGTGCGACCAGACCGTCGGCCGTCAGCGTCAATACGCGATCGGCAATCGCGGCGGTTGCCTCAGAATGCGTGACCAGCACCGCCGCCGCGCCGCGTTCGCGCGCGGCGTTGGCGAACAACGTCAGCACGCGCGCCGCGGTCGCGGAATCGAGATTGCCGGTCGGCTCGTCGGCGAGGATCAACGCCGGGCGGTGGACGAGCGCACGCGCGATCGCGACGCGTTGCAGTTCGCCGCCCGACAGATCGCGGGCATAGCCCGCGCCGCGCCCGCCGAGCCCGACCGCGGCGAGCATCGCATCCGCTTCGGCCTGCGCTGCGGCACTATCAGGCGAGACCAAAGCGAGCGGCAGCGCGACATTCTGCTGCAAGGTTAGATATGGCAGGATGTGAAAGGCCTGGAAGACGAAGCCGATCCGCTCGCGCCGCAGCCGGGTGCGCGCGGTCTCGTCGAGACCGCCGAGCGCGATCCCTTCAATCGCCACCACGCCCGCATCGGCGTCGTCCAACCCGGCGAGGATGTTGAGCAGCGTCGATTTGCCGACGCCGGATTCGCCGGTAATCGCGACGATCTCCCCCGCACCGACCGCCAAATCGAGCGCACGAAACAACGTACGCGGGCCAGGGACGCTCTTGGCGAGCGCACGCACCGTCAGCAGGAAAGGATCAGCCATCCGTGCTTTTCGCCGGTTGCTGCGGCGCCGACAAGATCAATCCTCTCGCCAACCGGCGATCCGAGGCAGCGTGGCCGACAATGGTCCCGCTGCCTCGATCGACATCAGAATTTGAAGCGGAAGCCGGCCTCATAGCTCTGCTTGTAAAACTCGCGCTGTACCGTCCGGTTCGCAAAGCCTTCATAGTAACGCAGCGGCGCGTTATTCAGATTCTTGGCATTGAAATAGACCGCCATGTTCCGCGTCACCTGGAATGACGACGTCAGATCGAGCTGGGTGCGCTGATCCTGGAACGTGTCGAACCCCGCGTCGCCACCAACGCCGAAAATCGCGGCATCGACGTGGCTCAGCGACAGCCGCAGCTGAAGACCGTGCGCTTCATAATAAGCCGCGAGGTTATAGGTTAGCGGCGACGTCCCCGGCAGACGGCTTGTCTGGCCGGGCCGAATCGCGAACGTCGACCAGACATAGGTAACGTTCCCGAGCACGCCAAAACCGTCAAATGGCGCCGGCAGAAAGCTGAGTTTCTGATTGTATTGCGCCTCGATCCCGCGCGCGTGCGAGGTTTTGACGTTGGTGTAGCTGGTCACGTCATAGCCCACATACGACGTGCCGCTCGAATCGACGTAGGTCGTGTTCTGCTGCAGATTGTTGACGATGTAATTATTGAATTCCTTGTCGAACGCGCCGACCGACAGAATCCCGGAATTGCTCAAATAATATTCGAGCTGCGCATCGAACGCGTTGACCGTGGTGGGATTGAGTTTGGAGTTGCCGACCGAGACCGCGAGGTTGCCGGTATCGATGACCGCGCCCGACAGCAGTTGGAGAAAACCGGGACGACCGATCCCGGTCGAATAGGTCGCGCGGGCGACCAGTTTCGGCGCGAGATCATAGCGTAGCTGCAGCGTCGGGAAGATATTGGTATAGTTCGACTTGCGCGACGCCGGTGTGAACACGTTGCCGTTGGTGATCGTCGTGCCGCGATAGGTGCCGTCGGTATTTTCCACGCGCACTCCGGCGAGGATGCCGAGCTTGCCGAACGTGCCCGAATATTGCGCATAGCCGGCATAGATGTTTTCGGTGTCGTTGAAAAAGCCCTGTGCGTTGCGTTGCGCGTTGGCCGCGCTGGTAAATTGGGCCAGCGGCGCCAGAATCGCGCGAACGCCCGGAATGCTCGGCGCGTAGCCGACATTATAGGTCCCGTTGTAATAGTCGGTATAGGGTCCGCCGCCCAGCACCGCGCTCAGCGATGTCGCGGGCACGCCAGTGTAGCTCAGATTGTTGGGCTGATCGATCTTGTCGCGAAAGCGGAGCTTGCCGCCGAATTGGAACTTGCCGTCGCCGCCGAGCAATGTCGTCGGAACCGTAAAGTTGAGCACTGCGGCATATTCGCGATCCTTCGCGCGCTCGGTCGCGTTGGTGGCGCCAGTCAGCGTGAACTGCGTCGGATCGCTTGGGTTGAAGCCGGTCGGCGTGAGTGTCGGATACAGGCGCGTCGTGTTATCATAAGCGACCGTGAATGTCGGCTGACCAGTGCGCTTGAACGTCGAACCCCGATCATAATCGCGATGATAGGTCGAGGCGGTGTAGGATAGCTGATAGTCGACGATCACCTTCCCGAAGTCATTGCGGCCACCTGCGGCGGCGATGAAGTTGAGATGCGTTTCCTGCTCGTCACGCAGCGTTACGCGCGCATCGACACCCGTCGCGGTGATGATGCTGCCGTTGGTGGTAATCGTGTCGCCAAGCCCGCGATATTGCAGGATCGAGCGATGCACCGACTCGGTATAGCCAGCATTGTTGGCGCGGATAAAATAATGGCTCTGCGCGTCGGGATTCCAATCGAGCTCGCCGCCAAAACCAAAGCGCCGACGATTATAATCGTAGCGCCGCAAATCGAGCGCATCGAGCACGCGGTCGCCCGGAGTGCCCGGCTGCACGGCATCGAGCAGGCCAGGCTCGACGTCGTCGAACCCGCGCTTGTCGGTGTGGAACGAGCCGGTCAGCACGATCGCAAACTGCTTGTCCGGACCAAAGGCGGTGCCCGCCGCCGCCTCGCCGATGAAGATGTCGCCATTCTTGTGGGCGTTCTGATAGCCGCCGCCGATCGTCCCTTCGAAGAACGGTTTGGTCAGACCGACCGCGGTGCGCGGCGTAAGTTCGACCGAACCGCCAAGGCCTTCAGCTTCCTGATCGGGCATCCCGCTCTTGCGAACGACGAGCCGATCGACCGCGCCAATCGGCACGGTATCGAGTTCGACCGCGCGCCCGCCACCGCCGAAATAGGTGCCGCCGGGCTGGGTGTTGAGCAAGGTGACGCCGCCGAACGTGGTCCCGTTGAGATTGCCGTCGATGCCGCGGATATTGACGAAGCGCCCCTCGCCAGTGTCGATCGCCAGGCTGACGCCGGGAACGCGGCCAAGCGCCTCGGCTGCGTTGAAATCGGGGTATTTGATAATGTCTTCGGCGGCTTGAACATTGATCAGATTGGGTGCCGCTTTCTCCTCAGCGCGCGCATCTTTGGCCGCGCGTTTTCCGGTTACGACAATATCCCGGCTCTCGGCTTGCACCGCGGGCCCCGGGGCGATTTGGGCTTGGGTGCTGAGCGGGACGAGCGCCGAGGCTGTCGCTGAAAGAAGCGACAAGGTTCGAATCTTCATATTGATAATGGCTTTGTTGCAAAACTGACGTTGGGGATTCACGTAGGGAATCGAGTGGGATAGATGGGCGTGATGCCCAAACCTGCCGCACCTGTGTATCGCACGACGAACT
>NZ_BMDW01000032.1 GCF_014636175.1 Sphingomonas psychrolutea
TCCTGTTGCCGCACGGCTGGCTCTTTCCGGGGCGCAGCTACACCGATCCGATCTCGACGCGGCAGCTTCACCGCGCGGTCTGTGAGGCGGCCGACGCCGCGGGGATCCGCAAGCGTGTCAGCCCGCACACGTTGCGGCACAGCTTCGCCACCCACCTTCTCGAACAGGACGTCGATATCCGCGTGATCCAGGTGCTGCTCGGGCACAGCAAGCTGGAGACCACCGCGCTCTACACCAAGGTCGCGACCCGCACGATCCATGCCGTGACCGGTCCGCTCGACCGGCTGATGGCGTTGATGGAGGGCCAAGAGCGAACAGGGCCGCCCGCCGGTTGAGCCGATGCGCGCCTCGCTCGAGGTCGCCGACATCTTCCGCAGCGCAGGACCTGCCTACCGGGCCGCGCATGTCGGGCATCTCAGCCTGCACCAGCTCAAGGTCATGTCGGCGATCGAGCATTGTCGCACCGCCGTCATGGGCGGGCACGTCGAGGCCTGCAGCGACTGCGGGCATTGGCGGGTTGCCTATAACAGCTGTCGCAACCGGCATTGCCCGCGGTGCCAGGGTGCGGCCGCACGTACCTGGCTGGCGGAGCGCGAGGCAGATCTGTTGCCCGTGGGCTACTTCCACGTCGTGTTCACGCTGCCCGCCGAGGTCGCCGACGTCGCGTTCCACAACAAGGCACTGGTCNGCCTCGACGGTGCCCATCCAACCGGTGCATCGCATCATCAGAAAATCGTCGTTATCGACGACTGCCTGGCCTTTTGTGGCGGCATCGACATGACCAGCGAGCGGTGGGACATGCGCGAACACCGGGATGTCGAACCGCGCCGCATCAATCCGAAGGGCAAAACCTACAAACCTTGGCATGATGCGACGACGGCCCTGCAGGGACCAGTCGCCGCTGCGCTAGGAGACTTGTCGCGTGAGCGTTGGGCGAGTGCCGGAGGCGATCCGCTTGATCCAGTCGACCAGCAGACCGATTGTTGGCCCGAGGGTCTGGCACCCGATTTTCACGACGTGCATGTGGGCATTGCAAGAACCCGGCCTGAGATGCCCGAATGCCCCGAAGTGCGCGAGATCGAGGCGCTGTTCGTTGCCCAGATCGCGGCAGCTCAACACAATATTTATGCGGAGAGCCAATATTTCGCGTCGCGCAAGATCGCGGAAGCTATCGCCAAGCGTCTTGCCGAAACGGGCTGTCCGGAAATCGTTATCATCAATCCGCTCGCAGCCCAGGGCTGGCTTGAGCCGGTCGCGATGGATACCGCCCGGGCCCGGCTCGTGGCGGCACTGATACAGCGCGACAGGTTTGGACGATTGCGAATCTATCACCCATTTACTGCACAGGGCGAGCCAATCTACGTCCACGCCAAGGTGATGATTGTTGACGGGCGAACGTTACGGATTGGATCGGCCAACATGAACAATCGTTCGATGGGGCTCGACACGGAATGTGACGTGGTAATCGACGCTGGCGAAGAAGGCAGCGTCTCGATCCGCGCGATCCGTGATGGTTTGATTGCTGAACATCTTGGCGTTTCCGTTGAAATGGTCGCGGGCGAGATCGAGGCAAGCGGATCGATCATTGCGACGATCGAGGCGTTGCGGGGCACCGGCCGGTCGCTTCGTCCATACGAAATCCCAGAATTGTCTTCCGTGGAAGAATGGCTCGCCGACAACGAAGTGCTCGATCCCGAAAGCGCGTCAGAGATGTTCGAAGCGACGACCAGCAAGGGATTGTTGAGGCGACTGCGTCATCCCGGCGGTAACTAAACCGGGCCGCGAGTTCGTCAGGACGCGAT
Source organism: Sphingomonas psychrolutea (assembly GCF_014636175.1). GTDB lineage: Bacteria > Pseudomonadota > Alphaproteobacteria > Sphingomonadales > Sphingomonadaceae > Sphingomonas > Sphingomonas psychrolutea. Next base: position 1,803 of record NZ_BMDW01000032.1, read on the forward strand.
CGTCACGGGTCGCTGTCCTTTCCCTGAGCCGACGCGCTACGCTGGCGACAACTGTTACCGATGTGGAACCATTTCTGCGGTGGCCCGTTTGTGAATTAAGTTAAAGGGAGAATAAAAATGGCTGAGTATCGCAACACCGACGGGACGACCGCTGTAGAAAAGCGCGGCAATACCGGTCTTGTCATTGGCGGCGTCGTGCTAGCCGTTCTCATCATCGTGGGGCTTCTTTTTGCAACCGGGTTCTGGAGCGCGAACGTCAAAGGCGGCGCCTTGCCAACCGTCAATGTCAGCGCGAAAGGCGGTGACATGCCAAGCGTCGATGTTCACTCGAAAGAGCTGGTTGTCGGCACAACCAAGCAAACCGTGACCGTCCCCAAGGTCGAAACGCAGAAAACGACGATCGATGTGCCGACCGTCGGCGTAAAAGATGACGGCAAGAAATAACGCATCTGAGCCTACGATCGCCCCGCCAATTTTTGGCGGGGTTTTTCGTATCTGCGCCGTAGCCGTCCGCCTCATCGAGGCTGCGTCCACGGTGGTCGGCCGGCGTTCGACCTCGACGTGGGTCATCTAACCGCACGGAATTAGCGTTCGGCACGCTTGCTAACGTCTGAAAGTCGTGGATACACAATAGCACGACCACCGCGCTCGCCAAGCTCGATCGTGCTGGCCGACTAAAGGCCAGGAGAACCACCATGAACACCCCCGCCATCAATGCACTGCGATCGCTCATTGCTGACGATGGCGGTACGCTCTTGGACGAATGGCTGCTGTCGTTGAAAGCCGCAGGTGGTGCTGCCAATGGGCGTGTTAACGAGAACGAGCTACGCACGCAGTGCCGGGATTTCCTGGCAGCCTTACAGGGTGCTTTCGAGTCCGATGCGCCAACGGATACGCACACTGCTGCATACGAGCCAGTAACGGCCATACTTGACGAGATGTCCCGCTCGCGTGCGCTGCAGGGCTTCAGTCCAAGTGAGACGGCAACATTCGTCTTTTCGCTGAAGCACCCGCTGTTCGCGAGGCTGAGACGTTCCAGCAAGGACGTCGAGGCCCTTGGCGACGGGGCTTGGGCGCTGACCGAAGTGATGGACTCGCTCGGCCTTCACGTGATGCAGGTTTATCAGACCAGTCGCGAACAAGTGATCAAGCGCCAGCAAGAGGAGATCAGCGAGCTTTCGACGCCCGTCGTCAAACTGTGGGACGGCATCGTCGCGCTGCCTCTTATCGGCACGCTGGACAGTTCGCGCACTCAGATCGTGATGGAAAATTTACTGCAAAGCATCGTCGATCAGGAAGCGGAAATCGCCATCATCGACATCACAGGCGTTCCTACAGTCGATACGCTGGTGGCGCAGCATCTGTTGAAGACGGTTGCAGCGGCGCGGTTGATGGGCGCGGATTGTATCATCAGCGGTATCCGTCCGCAGATTGCCCAGACGATGGTCCATTTGGGCGTGGAGCTGAACATGGTGTCGAAGGCATCGCTTTCGGACGCGCTGGCACTCGCGCTGAAGCGCACCGGCCGCATGGTCGTGCCTCGGCCGATTGCGAGCAAGAGCTGAGATGGATCGCATTCCGATCCTGAAGCTCGGCTCCGCGCTTCTCGTGACTATTCAGGTCGATATGCATGACCGTCTCGCCAAAGCGCTGGAGGACGACATCACGGCGAAGATCATGACCACGGGTGCCAAGGGCGTGTTGATCGACATCTCAGGCCTCGATATCGTGGATAGCTTTATGGGGCGAATGCTCGACACGATTGCCTCGGTCGGCCGGATGCTGGACGCCACGACGGTCGTCGTAGGTATGCGACCGCCCGTCGCCATCACACTGGTCGAACTTGGTCTAACGCTGGTTGGCGTCAAAACCGCGCTGAACGTCGAGCGGGGTATGGCGCTCATCGGCATCTCGGTCGACGACTTCGAGGAAGTCGACCGGCATGACGGGGGGTGAGACCATTCCCATTCGTGAATCCTCTGACGTCATCCGAGTACGGGCCGAAGTCCGGCGTCTTGCAATCGGCCTGGGATTAGGTGTCGTTGATCAGACCAAGATCGTGACCGCGGCAAGCGAATTGGCCCGCAACACCCTTGTCTATGGTGGCGGCGGACATGCGGTGCTTGAAGTCGTGGAGGGCAAAGGACGCCGGGGACTGCGGCTCTCGTTTGAAGATCACGGTCCGGGTATCCTCGACATCGGACAAGCGATGATCGACGGATACAGCAGCGGCCGCGGGCTGGGGCTTGGCCTCAGCGGCGCGAAGCGGCTTTCCAGCGAATTTGAAATTACGTCCGTGGTTGGCGAGGGAACGCGTGTCGTCATCACGCGGTGGAACTAGTCCATGGATTCGATCCCCATCGCCGATCCCTCCCAGACCGGTGACGCACGTCGCAATGCGATGGCGCTGGCCAAACGTCTGGGTTTTTCAGAAACGGGTATCGGCCAGGTCGGCATTGTAGCGACCGAGCTGGCCGGTAATCTTTTAAAACACGCCGGCGGTGGCGAGCTGTTGATCGGCGGGTATGAGGATGAGACAGGCAGCGGCTTCGAATGTCTCGCTCTCGATAATGGCCCGGGCATGGCGAACGTCGCAGCGTGTCTAGAAGACGGCTATTCCACCTACGGCACCAGCGGCAATGGTCTTGGCGCAGTCCGGCGGCAATCTTTGGTTCTGGACATCTTTTCGCAGCCGGGGCGCGGAACAGCAATCCTTTCTCGCATAGCAATAAACCCGCCTCGCCAGACGCCGCCAATGTCGCGCTGTGGCGTTGTATCGGCACCCTATCCGGGCGAGACCGTCTGTGGCGACGGCTTCCGTTTTATAGAAGCAGAGGACGGGTTCAGCGCCATGGTCGTCGATGGCCTAGGCCATGGGGTTTACGCTGCCGAGGCTTCGAATGCGGCTGTTATGACTTTCAACAGGCTAGTCGGCAAACCACCGGAACAGATTGCTGAAGCGATGCACGCGGATCTGCGAAAGACTCGCGGGGCGGCGGTAGGTATCATGTGCTACCGTAAGCAGGACGGGCTCGTCAGGTTTGCCGGTGTCGGGAATGTCGCGGGTGCAATCTTCCGACGGGGAGAGACACGCAGAATGGTGTCGCATAACGGTACGGTCGGCCATGTTGCGCGCAAGTTCCAGACCTTCGACTATCCCGCTGTCGCGCCTTTTGTGGCAGTGCTCGCGTCGGACGGGCTAAGCACCAGTTGGAACCTGGAGAGCTATCCCGGCCTGCAGACGCGTCACCCAGCCCTGATCGCTGGCGTGCTGTATCGCGATTTCCGCCGCAAGCAGGATGACGTCACCATCATGGTTGTGAGGTCAGAGCCGGAATGAGACGATCTATTCTGACCGTTCCTATCGTGTCCGAAGGCGATGTCGCATTTCTGCGGCAACGGTCCCGTCGGGTAGCTGAGCTCCTCGGCTTCAGCCAGCAGGACCAGACACGGATCGCCACAGCGGTGTCGGAGATTGCGCGCAATGCCCTAAGCTACGGGCGCGGAGGCCAGGCCGAGCTGGCTGTCAGCACTGCCGAATCCGGCCGAGACTTGCAGATCCGTATCATCGACAAAGGTCCAGGGATCGATGATTTGACGGCTATTTTGGAAGGGCGGTATCGAAGCACGCAGGGCATGGGCGTTGGCATCACCGGCGCTCGGTGCTTGATGGATCGGTTCGACATCGACACGTCCGCCGAAGGAACGTGCGTAACGCTTGAAAAGATATTGCCGGTTTCCGCGCTGGGCACCGACGCTGCGATTGCACGGCTTGTCGACTGCCTTTCCGCTGATGCGATGGCCGATGCGGACGGTGAAGTTCGGCTTCAGAACGAGGATCTGACGCGCGCGCTGGAGGTGACAACGGATCGCCAGGTTCAACTCGATCGGCTCAACGCCGAGCTTGTCGAGACCAACCGCAGCATGATCTCGCTCCATGCCGAACTAGAGAACCGTGCCGAACAGCTCAAGCGGTTCAATGACGGCCTCGAAGCCGCCATCGCGGCAGCGATCAAGGAGCGCGACGAGGCAGAGGCATTACTCCGTCAAGCCCAGAAGATGGAGGCGCTTGGTCAGTTGACCGGTGGGGTCGCGCACGATTTCAACAATCTGCTGCAGGTCATCGTCGGCAATCTAGAACTGTTGGACCGGCAGCTGCCTGAGGATGCACCGCGGTGGCGCCGGTCGGTGTCGAACGCCATGGAGGGCGCGAACCGCGCTGCGATCCTCACGCAACGCCTTTTGGCTTTCTCACGGCTCCAGCCGCTCAATCCAAAGCCGATTGACGTTGCTCAACTCAGCCACGGCATGTTTGATATCTTGAGCCGAACGCTCGGTCAGCATCTTGAACTAGCGATCCGGATCGATCCCGATCTGTGGTTCGCCGAGGCTGATCCCCATCAGCTCGAAAACGCCATCGTCAATCTCGCCGTGAATGCCGGGCATGCCTTGGTCCAGGGCGGGACCGCAATCGTTTCGGCTCATAATGTCGATGCGGCCGCAAGCCACGCGGTGGTCGGGTTGGAGCCAGCGCAATACGTTGCCATCTGCGTCTCTGACACGGGGACCGGTATGTCGCCCGATATTCTGGATCGTGTGTTCGAGCCTTTTTTCACCACCAAGGACGTCGGCCAAGGCACCGGTCTTGGTCTCAGCCAGGTTTTCGGCTTTGCGAAACAGTCACGCGGGCACGTCAAGATCGACAGCATCGTTGGTGAGGGCACAACTGTAACCATCTACCTTCCCCGTTCCATGGACGCTCCGATCGAAGCTTTCGTCGCAACGCTCAAACCGACGATGAAAGCCGCGCCGTCGGAAACGGTGTTGGTGGTGGAAGACGATCTTCAGGTGCAAAATTATACGGTCGAAGCGTTGACCGAGCTTGGCTACCGGGTTCAGCGGGCAGACGATGCCGTTATTGCTCTGGACGTCTTGGGTAAGATCGATCGTATTGATCTTATGCTAACAGATGTGATTCTGCCTGGTGGTTTGAGCGGGCCGCAACTTGCCGAAAGGGCTCAAAAATTACGCCCCGGTCTCAAGGTGCTATTTGCAAGCGGTTACATCCGTGATGCCGTCACCGATACCGGTCATCTCGCTACCGGCATCGATCTTTTGCAAAAGCCCTTCCGTTACGACGAACTTGCGCTCAGGGTTCGCCAAGCCTTGGATCAGCCAGTGTCGACCGCCGGATCGATTCCAGTCGGCCACGCAGATCTTACGCCTGTCGGCGGCGGCGCAAGCAGAGACAACCGCGGCTTTATGTAAATGAGCCTCATGACTGATTATGCGAACGCACGGATCGGAGCCTCTATTGCGGCCGGATTAGACCGCTTCGCGTAAAATTGCGCTCATTACGGCATCTCGCTTTCGAGTGCGGATCTGACTTGGGCGCAAAACGACGCCACCGGTGCCGCCACCTACAATGGAGTGCGCGCGGCCTTGGCCGGATCAATCACGCATGCCTGAACGAACGCGCAAAATAGACCACTCGGCGCTCTAAAGCGGACATGCCCGTTTCCACCCATTTTGCCCAAATGCGGACGCTCTGCATTTTCCCCAGGTTTGCCATCGAATTCCGCGGCTTTCGTTCGGCAAAATCGTTAAAAAAAGACGATTGCGCGTCTATTCCTCCAACTCCGGCGAGGCTATTCGGCGTTCGCAAACATCGCGCACAAGCGCTTGCAACGTGCCGACCCGCTCGCCCAGCCACCGCAACTCTTCGGCGCTGATCTCATAATGCGGAGAATAGCGCGCGTTCACGTAGGCTTGGCGCAACAGATCAAAACAACGTCGGCTGAACTTGTCTTCGCGGGGCCACGCCGAGATCAATTCCGGCGCGATCTCCTCGCAGTGGGATCGTAGGAAGTTCAGGCGGTGAGACTTCGGACTGTACAGTGTCAAAGTCAAAAGGACGCTGTGGTACAAGCGCTCTGTGGCTTGGTGGAGGAGAAATGCCGCCTCGTTACGACCCCCTTTGGAAATCGCAAAATCGGCGGTCTGGGTGAACATTACAGCGCTTGGAAACCACTTCTCGAAATAGGCTCGTGCTTCGGCGAACGCCTCTTCCGGTGGCAACTTACGCGGTTGAGCGAAAGGAAACCCTTCGGCTTCGTAGAGCGCCACCCCCTGCTCGACGATGTCGATGAAAAACGGTCGCCCGCGCTCCAACTGCGAGTTCACATCGTTGAGCGTATGCACGATAAAATTGACCGGTGCCGTCAGCACGCCAGTGATGGTCAGATCGCGCATGAGCCGATCCTCGGCCGGCGACCAGAATTCGAAATCGCCCAGTCGGTCGTCGCTGACGACGATCAGGATGTCATAGTCGGATTTATACCCCCCAACCGGATCATCGACCCAATCGCCGCGCGCGTAGGAGCCATAGAGCACGATCTTGAAAATGCGCCCCTGCTTCGCCCATTTCGAATTGCCGCGCGCATGAACCGCCCCGAATTCCTCGAACAGCACGCGAACGACGTGCGCCAACTCGCGCTGTTTCGATTGTGGCAAATGGTCGAGAAGGTCGCGCATCGGCACATACTAGCAACATGGTGGAGTCTCTGCACAGTCGAGAAAGAGCCTATGCTCGTTCGGTCGCCAATGCCACGTCAGTGATCGCAACCCGCAAGGGCTGAGACGCCTGAGCCGCTTGGCGACGCAACCAGGGTCGTAGAGCACAGCCGCACTGAAACGCGGAGACACACGCCTTTTTTCCGGCACTGTGCTTCGGCACTTCACGCCGAGGAAAGGACGCGGCGCGCTTTAGCGAACTCCCGGTCCGCGCCTATGAACATCGCCAGAATCGGAGCGACGAGCTTCTCGGGCGGTTGGTTGGGCTGCTCATTCTCGGCCCCGTGCACCGCCGCATAAGCGACCAAGTCGCGGTAGATGGCAGCCGGTAGCTCGACGGAAATCTTGACCGGCTTGTCCTCGACCAATGCCCCAAGTTTCAGCCTGCCCATCATCTGTCTCCGGTTCGGGGCGGTGCAAGCACCAAATCGTGCGTGACGATGACCCGCACCGGATAGCCCGCCCGGATCGTCAGCGTCGGCTGGATATTCAACTCGCGGCGCACGATCTGCTGACCGGTCTGGCTGACGGTGTCGGACGTGCCCTGACGCACCGCGCGCACCAGGTCGCTGTCACTGCTAGGGCAGGCTCTGCGACGGCCTCGGTCACTTCCTACCCTTTCGGCCCATGGCGTTGGATCGAACGATGCTTACCGTCTCGGAGCCCTGCTTGCCGCCCATGCGAAGCTCCGCGGCCGCGAACAACCGGTCTACGATCATGAAGCGACCCCGAACACGGTAGTTGACGAGCTCGCCCGCGCCGCGTGCACCCACGACGAACAGCGGCGGCATTTCACCCTGCGCAATACTAGCCGGGAATTCGATGAAGACCTGGTGACCATCATCGAACGCACGGAGCGGCCGCCAGGCGGGACGATCGCCCTCGATCGCGTATCCAAATTCGAGTGTCGCGATATCGAGGTCGCCCGCAATCGGAGCGACGGCGACCGCAGCGGCGTTTTGCCGACGCAGCGCGATCAGTTGGTCCTGCGGATAGGTCCAGGAGACCGAGGCCATATAGGTGGCCGGCGTCGCGCGCAGCTCGAGATGATAGGTCCGCCGGTCGGTGTTGATCACCAGATTGGTGGCAAGGTCGCCGCGCGTCGGCTTCACGAGGATATGGACCCGGTTCGTTGTGCCAGCACCGCTGGTCGTGTCGCCAATGATCCAGCGCACGGTGTCACCGACTGCTACCGGTCCGGCCCCGACAAGCTGCTCACCCTCCTGCAACCCGATATCAGTAACCTGTCCGGGCGCGGTGTAGATCTGATACAGTGCGCCTTCGGTCCAGGGATATTGCTGGATTGCATTGAGAAAGCCGTCGCTGGCTGGCTGGATGCGCGCGGCGGCATTGGCGATCACAACCCGAATCTTGGGATCCGGGTCGATCATTCTCGCGCTGAGGCTCGGCAGCCGCTTCAATTGGCCGGGCAGCGGCAGCGGAACGGGTATCGCGATGATCTCGCGTTGCCCGGCAGGCTCTGCTGCGTGCTGCGCCGGCGTCGTGGTCGTGAGGTCCAAAGACTGCGCCTGTGCCTGATACGTCGCGCAGCCCGTCAGTATCGTGGCCGAGGCCAGCAACATGTCTTGGACGGAAAAGCGAGGATTCAGGCGGGTCATTGGCTGAGTTCCTTCGACCAGTTGATGGCGTTGACGAACAGGCCAAGCGGGTTCTTGCGGAGTGCGTCGGCGGTGCGCGGCGGCTGGACCACGACGGTGATGATCGCCGACCAGCGCTCGGTCCGCGCCAGACTACCGTCCTGATAATGGCGCTCGGTCCAGCCGACGCGAAAACTGTCGGCCGAGGCGCGCACGACGCTCGACACATCGACGGCGACCTGCACCTTGCCGATCTGCGCGAACGGGTCGTTGGAACGCGCATAATCGTTGAGCGCGATTGCACCCTTCTCGGTCGTGAAATCATAGGCCTTAAGCCAATTTTCGCGGACCACGACAGGGTCGGCGGCTATGCCGCGAACATCCTCGATAAACGCTGCCAGATGGAAGGCGACCTGCGGATCGGTCGGTTTGTAGTCAGCGGTGGCCGGTGCCACCGATTTCGCTTCGCCGAATTTGTCGACTTCGACGACCCAGGGGACGATCGTCCCGCGTGCATTCTGCCACAACAGCCCGCCGGTCAGTGCGCCCGACAGCGCGAGCGAGCCGAAGCAGGCGAGACGCCAGTTGCGCGCCTGCACGCGGGCAGAACCGATCCGATCATCCCAGGCTTGGCTGGCGCGCTGATAGGGGGTGACCGGCTCGGGCGTCTGCCCGTAGCGGATCGAGGGGCGTTTAAACATGAACGATCAATCCTTCTGGTTGAGATCGATGGAAGAGCCAGCCCCGCCGCCGTCACCGGAGCCTACGGTGTGCGCGGCGACGGCCGCGGCTTGCCCGACAGCCTGACGGCGCTTCATGGCGGTAGCCCAAGCGGGCTGTGCGGATGCGCCAGCGCCCCCACCCCCGCCAGACGTGCCTTCGCCAGCACCGGCCCCGGCTTGCTTTGCGGCATCAGCGGCTTTGCGAAGCGGAGAGGCTGCGGCACTCATGGCGGCCTTGCCGACGCCGGACAGGCCACCGGCTACGCTTGCCGCACCTGACTTACCGGCTGCGCCCGACTTATAGGCAGAAGCAGCACCGCTGGCGGCGCGCACGCCAGCCGAGGCGGCTGCACCGATTCCGCCGGTAGCGGCACCAGCCGCCAGTGCGGTCGCAGCGGCCGCACCACCGACAACGCCTGCCGCACCAAGCGCGGTGCCAGCGGCGGCACCAGCGCCGAGCTGCGGTCCCCCTGCGACGATGCCGTTGGCAATGCCCGGACCGAAAATCCCGAGACCCAGTAGGGAGAGGGATGCCAGCACGATCGCCATCGCATCTTCGATCGTCGGCTGGGTATCGGTGACGGAGGTGAATTGGCTGAACAGGGTCGAGCCGATGCCGATGATCACGGCGAGCACGAGCACCTTGATGCCCGACGAAATCACGTTGCCGAGCACGCGCTCGGCCATGAAGGCGGTCTTGCCGAACAGACCGAACGGGATCAGCACGAAGCCGCATAAGGTCGCGAGCTTGAATTCGATCAGCGTGATGAAGAGCTGAATTGCCAACACGAAGAAGGCGAGCAACACGATCACCCAGGCGAACAGCAGCACCGCGATCTGGATGAAATTCTCGAAGAAGCTGACATAGCCCATCAGCCCCGAGATCGAGTCCATTATCGGCCGTCCCGCGTCGATCCCGACCTGGGCGACCTTGCCCGGGTGGAGGAGATCGTCGGCGCTGAAGCCGGCGCCCGACGCCTTGATGCCGAGCCCGGCAAAGCTGTTGAAGACGATCTTCGCGAGCGAATTCCAGTTACCAATGATGTAGGCGAACACACCGACGAACAGCGTCTTCTTGACGAGCCGGGCGATGATGTTGTCGCCTTCGCCCCACGTCCAGAACAGGGCCGCGAGCGTCACGTCGATGACGATCAGCGTGGTCGCGATGAACGCGACTTCTCCGCCCAGCAAGCCGAAGCCAGAATCGATATAGAAGGTGAAGACCTCAAGAAAGCGGTCGATGACGCCGGTGCCACCCATCTCAGCGCGCTCCCGTGTCGGACGACGGGAGTGCAACTTCGCTGTCATTGGTGATCACATCCGGCGTTTCGGACGCCGGGGCAGTGGCAGTGGCGATCGGCGGGGTCAGCGCTGTCGGCGCACCAGTTGCAAGGAAGCGCCGCCGGTTCTCGGCCCAGGCACGCAGACACGCGCCGTCGTTCGCACCGGCCTGCCCGATCGACTGGCAGCGAATCAGTTCGGCGCGCCACGGCTCGCTCAAGGCTACGGCAGCGACCGGGGCCGCCACAGCCTCGCTACTGGGCGCACGCCGCATGTCGATAACGGCGACGGTGATCACGATCCCGACGAACGCGATGGCGCCAATGCGCGGAAGGGTCTTGCCATCCATGATGCTCGCCTCAGTTATGGAACATGGAGACGGCGCCGCGCTGATAGCCCGTCCCCGGGGTCAGGAAGCGCCGAAGCTGTTCGCGCGCCTGGTCCTGCGCAGCGGCCCTTTGCGCGGCGTCAAGCGACTGCGCCCGGCCTTGCGCAGCGAGCAATGCGGTCAAGTCGGCGAGCTGCTGCGACTGCAGCGCCAGGAGCTGGTTGCCGGCCTGCGTCGCTTGCAGCGCGCCGCTCGCCGACTGGCTGGACGTGACCAATTGGTCCATCGTCGCCTTGGCGCCGTCGATATTGCCGACGACACCGGCCTGGACTTTCAGCGCATCTTCGAATGCGCCGACCGAGTTCTCCCAGCGATCCTTGGCGCCAGCGACCAAGGTCTGATCGCTCGCCGACATGCTGACGCCGCGATATTTGGTGCTGAACACCTGATCGATCGACTGGACGTCATAAGCGATCCGCTGTGCGCTGTTGAGCAGCTGCTGGGTCCGTCGCACCTGTGCTTGCAGTTGCGCGAGCGAGGAGAAGGGCAGCGACGCCAGATTGCGCGCCTGATTGATCAGCGATGTCGCCTGATTCTGGAGCTGCTGGATCTGGTTGTTGATCTGCTGCAGCGAGCGTGCGGCGGTCAGCACGTTCTGCGCGTAGTTGCTCGGATCATAGACAATACCGCCGAATTGCGCCTCGACTGGCACGCTCGCGACCATCAGCGCGACGGCGAGGCTCGGCACGGCGACACGATAAAGGATCGAACGCTTCACGATGAAGTCTCCTGATGGACGGTGGGAAGAAGGTCGGCGGCCCAACCGGCCCCGCGTGCGCGCAGCCAGGCCGCGGCAAAGCCCGCACGCCCGTGCTGCTGGAGCAGTTGCGCGATCTGGAGCTGATCGGTTTTTGAAGATGCCGCCACGAATGCGAGCGCGACTTCGCCTAGGCCAAGATCGAACAGACGATTGCCACGACGCGACTGGCAGTAATAGTCGCGCTTTGGGGTCGCACGCGCGAGGATCTCGATCTGCCGATCGTTCAGCCCAAAGCGCCGATAGATAGATGAGATTTGTGGCTCGATCGCGCGCTCGTTGGGCAGGTAGATGCGCGTCGGACAGCTTTCGACGATCGCAGGCGCGATCGCACTGGTTTCGATGTCGGCGAGACTTTGTGTGGCGAAGATGACGCTCGCATTCTTTTTGCGCAGCGTTTTCAGCCATTCGCGAAGCTGCTGCGCGAAGGCTGGGCTGTCCAAGACGAGCCAGCCCTCGTCGATGATGATGAGCGTCGGCGACCCGTCGAGCCGACCCTCGACGCGGTGGAACAGATAGGAAAGGACCGCAGGGGCGGCACCCGAGCCGGTCAGACCCTCCGTTTCAAACGCCTGGACGCGGCCGTCACCGAACTGCTCGTTCTCGGCATCGAGCAGATTCCCGTAAGGCCCGCCGACGCAATAGGGCGCGAGCGCCTGCTTCAACGCGCGCGATTGCAGCAATACCGTGAGGCCGGTGATAGTGCGCTCACCCACCGGTGCTGATCCCAAGGAGCCGAGCGCCGACCAGAGATGCTCCTTCACCTGCGGATCGACCGTGATGCCTTCGCCTGCGAGGATCGCGGCGAGCCATTCCGCGGCCCAGTTGCGCTCCGCCGGGTCATCGACGCGCGCGAGCGGCTGGAGAGACACGCCACCGGGACCGTCGTCGTGCAAGCCGCCGCCAAGGTCTTCCCACTCGCCGCCCATGGCGAGCGTTGCGGCCCGGATCGAACCGCCAAAGTCGAAGGCGAAGATCTGCGCGCGCTCATAGCGCCGGAACTGCATCGCCATCATTCCGAGCAATACTGACTTGCCTGCGCCGGTCGGCCCGACGATCACCGAACGCCAGCGTGAGCCCAGTAACGATGATTATGATCACTGCGACGATCTTGGCGACCGGTCCTTCGATGCTTTCGAGAATCGACTGAAGCGGCGCTTCCCAAGGCATGGATGACCCGGCGGCATAGGCCGGAAGTGCCAGGAACGCAGCGGCCGCAGCGGTCAGCAATGGCGGAAGCGTGCGCTCATTTGCGAAAGGAAGGCGGAGGGTCATGCTTTTGCTCCAATTTGGCCGGGGACGGCAGGGAAAATATTGTAGTTGCCGTCGGTATCGAGCCCATCGACCCGAGCGAGTTCGGCAAGCCGCCGGCCACGACCATCGCGGACGAGGACCGCAACGAGATCGATCGTCTCGGCGAGCAGAGCGCGCGGCACGGTGACGACGGCTTCCTGGATGAGCTGCTCCATGCGGCGCATCGCGCCGAGCGCGGTGCCGGCGTGGATCGTGCCCACGCCGCCCGGGTGGCCGGTGCCCCAGGCTTTCAGGAGGTCGAGCGCTTCGGCACCGCGCACCTCACCGATCGGAATGCGATCGGGCCGCAGCCGCAGCGACGAGCGGACCAAGTCGGAGAGCGAGGCGACGCCGTCCTTGGTCCGCAACGCAACCAGATTGGGGCTAGAACACTGAAGCTCACGCGTGTCCTCGATCAGAACGATTCGGTCGTCTGTCAGCGCGATCTCGGCAAGCAATGCGTTGGTGAGCGTGGTCTTACCGGTGCCGGTGCCGCCGGCGACAAGGATGTTCAGGCGCGCGGGCACCGCCGCGCGGAACACGGCCGCCTGATCAGCCGCCATGATCCCGGCCGCGACATAGTCGTCGAGCGTGAAGACCGCGACGGCGGGCTTGCGGATCGCAAAGGTCGGCGCCGCGACGACAGGCGGTAGCAGACCCTCGAACCGCTCTCCCCCGTCCGGCAATTCGGCCGAGACGCGAGGGTTGCCGGCGTGAACGTCAACGCCGACATGGTGCGCGACGAGGCGCACGATGCGCTCGCCGTCCGCGCTGGCCATGATGTGGCCGCTGTCGCTGACGCCCTCGGCCAGCCGGTCGATCCACAGCCGCCCGTCGGGGTTGAGCATGACCTCGATGACCTTGGGATCATCAAGCCATGTCGCAATGGCAGGGCCAAGGGCAGTGCGCAGCATTCTAGCACCACGCAAACCGGCTTCGGATCGGATTGGAAGAACGGCCACGCAACACCCCGAGAAATGGCCTCACCCATGCGGTGCGGCTGACGGGGATGATTAAGAGAGACAGAAAGGGCCGATACTCAACAGCAAAGTCAGGGCGTCGCGGTGTAGCGTAGAACGACTTGCAATCGGCGTCGTACTCGCGAACCGGTTTCATGGGCGCGATCCGCTTCAGGCCGTTTCAGCGGTTTGCGCCGGACGCTGCCGAACGCCGATTCCTGCGAAGGTAGATTGCTGGCTTTCGACGCTGCGACCCTGACACAGTCGGTTTGCGTTCCATATCGGACGTTAGGCACAGACGGTTGCCGGCTCTAGCTAGGGCCACGTTTTCCCGATTTCATGCACGCCCCGCGCGTCGCGGCGAATGTCGAAGAAAGCCGAGCTAACCTTGAGACTGCTGGCTAAACCGCTGGTGCGAGACCGCGGCTACGTGCTTCGACTGCTGCCTTAGCCAGAAAATTCTCGATGCCGGCAACGGATGGCTGACGACATAGCTGGAGAGCTTCGACTTCGGTGAGACAGTCGATCCCGTGCCCGAATTGGGCTCGCCAGAGTTGATCGAGTTCTTCGCCATGCCGCTCCCATAGCAGATCGCGCGTCTCAGGTCTCAACGAAATGCGTCGAGCATCGCGGCTTTCGGTCAGCGTGGTGATCGCGATGACCTGCCCGCCATGCGCCTCTACGTGGCCACGCAGATTGGCCAGCGTGCCGCCCAGCCCGACGTGATCGTCCACCAGCACGTAAGCCGCACCGCTCTGCACATCGCCGTCAAAGACGGCGGGCGTGACCAGCCTTTGGAACGCCGGGGCGCGGGTATGGCCGACCTTGTTGGTCTGCACGATCTCGCCGGCGACCACGGTCAGGTTGTAGGTGCGGCCGAGCACCTGCGCCATCGCGTCAGGGATGGCGTTGAAGCCATGGGTTTCATCCGCGATCACCGGCAGGAGAAACGCCTCGCGCGGACCGATGAACGAGCGCAACACCTCGACAGACTTGATATCGAGAAGGTCGCTGGCGAGCGTCAACGCGGCTTCGGGATCGCCTGACTTGGCGCTCGCATAAGATGGATGGCCGTCGCGCTTCAGAACGGTCGTGTGGACTACCGCGTTTGGGAAATCGGCGGGCCATGGAAGGCGAGTCGCTTGAATAGTCATGGCGGCAGAGGTACCTCGACTCTCGGCTTTTGCGGACCCCGAATCGCGAGCGCCATGGCGGTTCGCGAACGCAATTTGACCGGACAATGCGGGTCGCATGCGGCTGTTGGCTTCTTGCTCTCGGATTCACAACATTATGCGGACTACAGCGCCTCCTTCGCCTCGGACGATCGGCACGGATCACGCTTTCACGCGCGCCTAAGTGCCAGCGAGAAACGCGTTTCGAACTGAGTTACGCGACCACTTCTGAACGCCCATGACGCCCAAAATGCGATATGGACCGCACACCCTACGCAGCTGGCCCATGCGGCCTTCAGCGCCCGGGCACGTCGCGCGAAACCTCCCTGCTGAGACGGGGGCCGTTTTCCATCTTTCGCGCAAGCGATTCCACGAACCGCTCCCAGCGGTCCTTTCCCATCGCCTGCGCCGCTGCCAATGCGGTGTCCGGGAGCGGCGCATTGTTGGTCAGCCAAAACCGGATGAACAAAGCGAGCGTTTCGTTGGTCAGTTCGACATTCCATTCCAGCCGCTCGGCTTGACGGGTCAGTCGATCCAGACGCCGCGCCAGCGCCGCTTCGAGGCGGTCGGCTCCATCGGGCGACAGGAACGAGGTCAGCGCTGCTTCGAGGATCGCTCCCTGCGGCACCTTTCGTGTCCGAGCATGCTCGGCGAGGTCACGCCCGAGTTGAACCGGAAGACGAAAGGTCAGCTTCACGCGCGGCTTGATCGTCATAGCGCAATCCCGTCACCGGGATCGAGCGACGCCTGACGCGCGAGGCCAGCGGCACGATCCTGTAGCCGGCGTCGAGCGATCTCATCTTCCGGGTTTGTCAGGATTCCGAACTCGAATTCGCTTTGTGGTGCCTTGGGTAGCGGCACGATCTCTTCCTGCACTGGCAAATCGGGTTCGCGTCGTATGCCTGCGTTCGCGGGATCGCCCGTCGGAGTGATGTCTCGAATAACTTCCATTTCTCCCTCGTCCGGTGGCCTCACCACAGCTTCTTTCTTTACGACGTCCGCCGGCGTCGGCGCCGGTGAGACGATGGCTGGCGCAGCAACCGGCGGTGCGCCCGTCCAATGGCTTTGTTGCATAACGTCGCGAGAGCATAACCGCGCTTTTACTTGAAGATGTTATGAGAGGCGGACGGTCACCGGTGTTCCTATTTCGGAGAAGCGATTCA
>NZ_BMDW01000033.1 GCF_014636175.1 Sphingomonas psychrolutea
CAGTTCGTCGTGCGATACACAGGTGCGGCAGGTTTGGGCATCACGCCCATCTATCCCACTCGATTCCCTACGTGAATCCCCAACGTCAGTTTTGCAACAAAGCCGATTCAATACCGCAAAGTGCCTCCAGATCCTCCTACGGCCCTGGATTGTCGAACGCGCATTCGCATGATTCGGGAGATCCCGACGCTTCGCAAATGACTGGAAAACTGAATTCTCTCTCCATATCATTGCGTTGGTCGGCATATTTACGCGACGTACCGCAAGATGTTGCTAAGCCTAAAAGACTTTTGAATCTGGCTCTTACGCCTTCAGGATTACCGAGCCGCCGTTCGCGCCAAGCCCGAGTACCGCAGACATGCCGATGCGCGCGTCAGGCACCTGATGCCCCTCGGCCTGCCCGCGCAACTGCCATGTCAGTTCGCAGATTTGGAGCACGGCCTGCGCGGTAGTCGCTTCGCCGAACGACAGGAACCCACCGCTCGGGTTGATCGGTAGCGATCCATCGATGTCGAGTTCGCCGCGTTCGAGCATCCAGTCACCCTTGCCCGCCTCGTAGAAGCCAAACTGCTCGGGCCAGGCGAGAATATGCCATGCGCTATTGTCCGCCATTTCGAGCACATCGACATCGCCAGGGCCGATTCCCGCCATCGCGCAGGCACGCGCTACCGCGTTGCCTACCTCGCTCGTATGCGCCACGTTGGAACGCACGGTCGAAGCAATCGTCGGGATGCGACGACCAGGATCGCCGAAACTACCCGTCGCGATCGCGCATCCCGCGACCGTCACAGGCGAGCGCCCGCTCCGCTTCATCCATGCCTCGCTGCCGAGGATGATCGCGGCGGCTCCGTCGCTAACCGGGCAGATCTGGAGCAGGTGTAGCGGATCGGAAACCATAGGTGAGGCGAGCACTTCGGCGACGGTTGTTTCCTTGCGGAACCGCGCGAGACGATTGCCGGCGGCGTTGCGGCGCATCAGCACAGCGGCACGCGCGAGCGTCTCCTCGCTGGTACCGAAATCGTGCATCCGACGCCGGGCCTCGATTGCCCAATACGCGGGATTGGTCGCGCCCATTGCCACCCAGCGCAGATAATCGCTGTCAGTGATATCATCTTGGCTACCGGGCGGGCGCGGGATGAAACCCTTGGGCATCCGCTCGGCACCGATCACGCACACCACCTCGTGCTCGCCGCTGCCGATCATAGCGTATGCGGTGTGGAACGCGATCGCCCCGGCTGCGCAGGAGCCGCCAACGTTGACGCAGGGGATACCTTGCTCGGCCACCGCCTGGACGATCTGGTTAGCATGGAGCCCCCAGCCCATGCCGCCCTCGAACCGCGAACTTGCCGCCACAAGACCCTGCACGTCGGGCCAGCAAAGCCCCGCATCTGCCAGTGCCAGATCGATCGCCTCGAGCGCCAGCTGCAATTGCGGCTTGTCCGGCCACTTGCCCCACGGATGTGCCCCTGCACCGAGAACGTAAACGGACTGCGTCATGTCTCGGTCTCCGGCGCGAATTTGTAGGTCAGGACAGGACCGCGCGCGGCGTCGATATAGAGTGGCTCTACGACCAGTCGTACACGCGACCCGATCGCGATAGCGTCGAGCGCAAAGCCGGAGAGCATGCCCATCACCTCAAGCCCGTCGCCGATGTCGACCAGCCCGATCGCGTAAGGCTTCCAATCGTCGATTCGAAAGAGCGCTGGCGGCTGGTAACGCTGCACGGTGTAGCTAATGAGCACCCCATGCGTGGGTAGCATCGCGCGTTGGATAGTTTTTTCGCGGCACCCGGGGTTCCGGCAGCTCAGCGCCTGCGGGTAGTACAACGAACCGCAGGCCGTACACCGCGTACCGATCAACCGCGGCTGTTCCCCGTGCAGTTCGAGCAGCCCGTCCGCTACCATGGTCAGAGCGCCCGGACTCATAGCGACAGGATATCCCGCGTCTCGCGGAAATAGAGCGTGCCGTTCCCAACATCCTCGACCGTCACCGAATGACGTACATAGCGGCGCTCGCGCTTCACGTACTTGTCGGTCGCACGAGTTGTAATCCGCACCGTCGCGCCGATGGGGATCGGCGCCAGTATCTCGGAGTCGTGATTGGTGTGGATCGATCCGATCGCGAACGGCCTCGTGTGATCGAATTGCACCGACAGCACGAAATGCGATACCAACAACGGCGGCACGATCGCGCCGCCGAACGGGGACTGGCCTGGGATCTTCCAGCTGTTCATCCGCCAGCCTTCGTACCACGGATTGAAGTCCTCGACGCCGTCCGCGTACAGAATCACCAGTTCGGCACTGATCGTCAGCTCACGTGACAGCTCGTCGCCAATTTTGACCATGTCCCAATAGGTTGCGGCACCAGCCTCGAGTCCGTCGATAAAGTCCCGCGTCTGCGCAATCTGGACGGGTGACATCGGGCGTAGCTGATCTGTGCTCATGCGTGCGCTCCCATTACGTCGACGTCGACTTCGACAAAACCAACCGTCTTTTTCTCGCCATCCTCGTTGTCCGTCCAGATATCGACAATGAACCGAAAGCCGTCGCCCTTTGGGATTTTTTCGCGGACCACGCCGTGTGTCGTGATGACTTCGTTTGCGAGCGTTGAGGCGATATACTTGCAGACTATGCGTGCGCCGGTGAACATCGCCTCGCCGAAATGATTGACGCACATTTCTGAGATGTAGGCGGAAGACATCTCGCCGGTCTGGATCGGTGCCTTCAGGCCCGTTGCGCCGGCATAAACCGTATCCCAGTGGTTTGGATTAAACCGTCCCCACAGGCGCGATCCCATCAGCTGGATCGCCGCCTTTTTTTTGAGCGGTTGCAGTTCGTAGCCAACCGGCGTGTCGCGGGTGACCAACAGATCTTTCAGGTCCATCAAAATTTCCTTAAAAGATTTACCGCGACTCGATCGCCGCAAGCCATGACCCGACACTGTTCGCTGACGGTTACTAGAACGCCTACGGCGAGCGAGCGGCGCGCTGCGTCGAGTAGATATTTTTTTATGAGGTAGTCGTCGCTCACCGACACCGCCCAGCGACCCTTGGGCGGCGCGATGCGAGTGCTTGTGTCAACGGGCCAGAGAGCGCGCAGCAAAATCCGCGGCCCGCCATCCTTATTCGGCGCAAAAAATGGATTTCACGCGGAACGTGAAACTGTTGGAAGGCTCGTCTTTCGCCAGCATCGACTTGCTGTCTGGAGCTCGCTGTACCGTGCGCATTGCAAGCCTCCTGTTTCCATCCTCGCGTCACACCTCAATTTCGGCAGGCGCGAGTAGACAACTGACCCACACGTTGATGTTTGTCAATGTAGGCGTTGACGAATTGCGCAGTTCAGACGGGGGTGCCGAGCAGCGGATCGCTTTGAGCATGAGAGTGGTTCGCAGCAAATGGCTTAGGATGGATTCAACGGCGGAGGCGCTTGTCGATGACGGGTGCGCCCACTCGGTGGACGCATCAAAGATAGCCTGGCTCGCGCGCGCCATGCCGATCTCGGTGCCGAGGTTCTCAATGTGCTCGTGGATAGAACTGAAAGTGATCCGAGTGGGACTGAGAACCTCCTCGTGCTTGCGTCTGCAACGCCCGAGATCCGCGTTCGCGCTAAGCAGCAATCCCGCGCTGGCATCGCGACGACGCCCAGCTTCGGCGGGCAACGCGCCGTCAAGTTGCAGGCCACCAACTGGCTTGAGCGGTCGGCCAAAGAGCTGAGCGCCGCGCAGGCGTCGCCATCATCTTCCTCAACAGACGAGATTACCCCGCTGATCAGCGCCGCACGCTTCGACGAAGGCGACGGGTGCCAGCGCTCGAACCGCTACATGCAGATCGCGGGCGTGGCCGCCTTTGTCGCCCTTCCGATCGAGCATCCGCTACCGCTACCGCTACCAATTGCCCCTAAGGCCGCCTGAGCGATGCGACCCGATGAAATGTCCGAAATTGCGGCGTGCTTACGAAAAAGACCCTCAACTAAAATCAACGCATCCGTGGATTATTTTTCAACGAGTGTATTGACTCCGGTTTTCTTGAAGCCCATCCATATTACAGGCCACAGACCGGAAAATGTACGGCAGCCTGACAGAGAGGATGAACCATGATCGCATTACGTGATCGTGCCGCAACTGCGGCCGACGCTTATCTCCGCTGTACTTTGGCCCAGTCACTCTCGCTACAAACGCAATTTGCGCAGTAGCTCGCCAAGTTTTTTGACTCCGTTATACTTAACAACCCCGACGTTTTTGTAATTTGTCTGAAAGGTTTTGGCACAGTGATAAACGATTACTTCGTTCTCGACGCGGTTACGCACGCGTACAACCACCTTCCCACAAATTGGGAAGATCCAGTACTGGGGCAGGCTATGGTCGAACTGGCGTGGCACTTGGCAGCCGATCCGCCAAACCCGAAATACGCGTTCACGCGGGAACAGTATCTGATTGATTGGCAAGTGCCCGACGTCGCCAACTTTATCTTTCGCGAAAGCGATACCGACGTCGCGGTAATGCATCCGCTTGCGATCGCATCTTTCAAAGATGGATACTGTTCGGTGCCAAAGGCGGTGGAGGCCCTTGATCGGTATCCGTCGCGCTTTATCGGTGCCTATGCGTGCGTCGATCCATTGAAGGGCAAGGATGCCGAGCGTTCGATGGCTGAGCAGGTCGAAGTGCTGAAGCCACTTGGGCTGAAGCTCTATCCGACAAGCTGGGACGGCAAAGGCCCGGTGAGTTGGCGGATGGATGATCCTAAGCTGATCTACCCGCTATACGAAAAGGCGCAGCAACTCGGTCTTACCACCGTTGCGGTGCACAAGGCCGTACCGATCGGTCCGTTCGCAGTGGGCGATGCGTATAATCCACGCGACATCGAGAACGCAGCAAACGACTTCCCCGACCTGAACTTCGAGATCGTCCATGGCGGCCTCGCCTTCATGGAAGAGACAGCATGGCTGCTTGCCAGGTTTGGCAACATATCCATTAACATGGAAATCCAGAATATCTTGGTCGAACGTCGGCCACGAGCATTTGCCGAAGTGCTCTTGGGTCTGTGCCGCGTCGGCGGAACGGATATGTTGGACCGAATGTTCTGGGGATCAGGCGGAACATTGGTGCACAATCAACCAGCGCTCGAGGCATTCGCCGCTTTTGAATTTCCAGACGATCTTCTTAATGGTGCCGGCCTTTTCAAGCCGATTAAGCAGATCACTACAGAGAATAAGGCGAATATCTTTGCCAACAACTTTTGCCGCCTTCACGGCCTCGACGTTGAGGCATTGAAGCAGGGCATCGTTGGCGATGAATTCGATCGCAACGGGGAAGGCCCGGCCGAGCCGTTCTCCACTCTCAGTTCGGCGCGGGGCGAGACAGTTTATGCCTGATCTTCGCAGCCGAATTCTTGCCGAACTGGACGCGATCAAGGATCCGTGCAGCATGGCGGCTGGCACGCCGCTAGGATTGGATGAAATGGGTCTGGTGCGCGATGTGATCATCGCCGCCAACGGCGACGTCACCATTGATCTAAGGCTTACGTCGCCATTCTGCCACATGATCGGTTTCTTCCAACAGGAGGCGACGCGGCGGGTCCAGGCGATATGCGGCGCAGAGCGGGTGACCTTGAAAGCCGATAACGGGCTCGATTGGTCGCCAACTTTAATGAGTGTCGCGGCGAAGGCGAAGCGCGCGGTTCATCTAGCCGCGCAGAATGCCTCAATCATTTCCTGAATAATCATAATGGTCTGCAAAGGGGGGACGAGATGTCCAGACGGATATACACGACGTCGACGGTGGCTCTGGCTGCGTTAATGGTAAGCGGAAACGCACACGCATCGATGCAGCAAGTGCCGCCAACCATCTCCCCCCCCGTCACCCCAGCTACACCCGCTACTGCCAATCCCGCCGCAAGCCCGGCGACAAGCGTAAACGATTCGGATATGGATATCATCGTCACGGCGCAGCGGCGGGCGGAGACGCTCGAGCGGACGGCGGTTGCTGTCAGCGTCGTATCGGCGGAAACGTTGATCGAGCGTGCGATCACAACCGAAACCGATCTGCAGTCGGCGGTTCCTGGCCTGACCGTGAAAACGGGTCAGAACGAGAATCAGCTTAACTTCTCGTTGCGTGGCCAGTCGGTTGATCCGTTCTCGAGTTCGCGGCCATCAGTGCTGCCCTATTTCAACGAGGTTCAGGTTGGGGGTGTCGGTGGCACTGCGCTGTACGACCTTTCGTCCGTCCAAGTTCTGAAAGGTCCCCAGGGCACCTTGTTCGGGCGAAACTCCACCGGCGGAGCCGTCTTATACACCAGCCAAAAGCCCGCCAAAGAGTTCGGCGGATATATATTGGCGCGAGTGGGAAATTTTAGCGCGAGGCAATTGGAAGGCGCAATTGACGTGCCGCTGATCGGCGACGTCGCACTGTTGAGAGTTGCTGGCCAAATTCAACGCCGCGACGGCTTCCAGCGCAACCTCTACCGCGACGAACGTCTTGGGGAAATCCGTCGTGAGAACGTCCGTATCAGCCTGACTCTGAAACCAACCAGTGGGCTCAGCAACGATTTGGTGGTCGATTACGGTCACAGCGACGGCAACAGCCTCAGCAGCGTGGTGTACAATGTCCTGCCGTTGGGTGCTGCAGCGTTCGTGCCCTTTAACTTTTTATTCTCGCCCGCGGTCGACTCGGCTTTCGGTCCTGGTACCTGGGCGGCTTATCTCGCTGCACATCCGAAAGTTGACCCCGATGGGTTGATTCCGTTCGCGGCGAAGCAAAAGGCTCGCGGCCCTTATATTGTCGATGTCGACTCACCCAATTATTACCGCCAGACAAAGGTGATCGTTTCGAACGTCACCGCGTTGAAAATTAGTCCGGCAGCGACGATCAAAAACGTCTTGGGCTATGTCCGCGCAAAATTCAGCGGTGCGGGCGAATTCGACGGGACGCCTTACGGCGGCGACGCGAATGGCCCAGATGGACGCGCCGGCGTCATCGAACAGTTTTCAGAAGAGTTGCAGGTCCTTGGTACCATTAGCGGCCGCTTGGATTACGTGGCCGGCGGCTATTACAGCCACGAGACCGACAATACGCGATCAACCAGCGTGATTTTCGACTTGGCGCCAGTCTCGCCTCCGATAAACCAGATCAATAATGGTAAGTTTACCAACGATACCTACGCCGTCTACGCGCAAGGGACGTACGATGTTGGTTTGGCTGGGTTGAAATTAACAGCCGGTGGCCGCTACAGCATCGAAAAGACCCAGTTCGTGCGCGCGAGCGACGACACTTACGTCACCGCACCGCTTCCGGCCTATGATTTCAATCAGCGTGCAACCTTCAAGAAGTTTAGCTGGACCGTGGGCCTTGAAGACCAGGTCACCAATGAACTGCTGTTATACGCAAAGGCGCGACGCAGTTTTCGAAGCGGGGGTTTCAACTATTTTGCACCGCCAACCGCCGGTTTCGGTAATGCCTCTGGCGGAGCGTATCGCCCGGAAACTGCAACCGATGTTGAACTGGGCGCAAAATATCGTGGGTTTGTCGGCAACCTTCCCGTCCGGTTCAATTTTGCCGCGTACAATATGTGGGTCATCGACGTTCAGCGCGCCTTCTATGCCCAGATCTTCGGCAACCTTGCGGCGATCACTGTCAATGTGCCTCGCGCTCAGATAACCGGCATCGAAGTTGACGGATCGATCGACCCTGTATCGTGGCTGACGATTGGCGGAAGCGCCAACTACACGAATGCGCGATTCACTAGCAATATCGTTAACGTCGTCGATAATCCACAGGCCAGGTTCGACACCTACCCTGACACCCCTGAATTTGCAGGTGCAATTTATGCAAACATCAAAGCACCGGTTTCAGATCATTTAAAAGCTAATCTGCGCGGTGATATATATGCTCAGACATTTACATATTTCAGTTCAACCGCCAAAAGTCTTACTCCGGGGGCAAAAATACCTGGATATGCACTCGCAAATCTGCGCGCCGGTATAGGCGATATCGATAATAACTGGTCGCTGTCAGTAGTAGCGAAAAACGTCTTTGATAAAGTATATTACACGGGCGGTGTTGGGTTCGCAAATATCTTTAGTCTAAATACTGTTGTACCGGGTGATCGCCGGACTTTCCTCATTGAAGCGCGCTTCAACTTTTGACGATCGGAGAATCAAAATGAGTGGACGCTTGCAAGGCAAGGTTGCGGTTATCACTGGTGCCGGATCTGGCATGGGCTTGGCGATGGCCAAACGTTTCTGCGCCGAAGGCGCAAAAGTCGTCGCGGTCGATATCACCGGCGCGCAGGACGATGTGGCAGCCGCGATCGGCACGTCATGCGTCGGCATTAAAGCGGACGTATCGCGCAGCGTCGATGTAATTATGATGCTGAGCGCGGCGATTGATCATTTCGGACGGCTTGACATCCTTTGCAATAATGCGGGTATCCAAGGTCCGTTGGCGCTCACCGCAGACTATGAGGAAGATGACTGGGACCGGGTAATGGCAGTGAATCTGAAAGGCGTGTTTCTTGGCATGAAGCATGCAATTCCGTTGATGTTGAAAACGGCAGGAAAAGGAGCGATCGTTAACACATCCTCTATGGCCGCGTTGGTTGCTTTCCCGCAACTGCCAGCCTACTCCGCGTCAAAGGGTGGCGTTTCAGTTTTAACACGTCAAACCGCCGCCGAATATGCCAGCCAGAATATTCGAGTTAATGGCATTCTTCCGGGGGCAATAGACACTGGGATGACTCGCGGCATGCCAGCCGATTATCTCAAAGCTGCCATCGATGCGACACTGATGGGGCGGATCGGGACCCCGGATGAAATTGCCAACCTTGCGTTGTTTCTTGCCAGCGATGAGGCATCGTTCATCACAGGCACGCTCACCGCCGTCGATGGCGGTTACACCCTCCTGTGAGGCCGGATTCACAACCGTATCGCCTCGTCAACGCGCGCCCAAGCCCTTATGGTCGTAAAATCGCAATAGCACTTATCGAAAAGGGCATGGCGTTTGAAGTAATCTATGATGAGCCTTGGTCCGACCATAGTAAAACAGGTGATTTTAGCCCTTTGCGGCAATTGCCGATCCTGATAACGCCGAATGACGTTAGTATCTGCGATTCCAGTCACATTCTCGACTGGTTGGAGATCTCTTTTCCTTCCCCGGCGCTTCTTCCTGATGCACGCGCCGAAAAAATAGCCGCTTTGAATATGAAGGCATTGGGTGAGCGGTTGATGGAAATCGCGCAAAGCCTTATTTTCGAGATGCATCGTAATCAGCCGAGCCCGCATTATATCGCGCGTCAGACGCAAAAGATCAGAGGCGGCCTAATCGAGCTTGAGCGATTGTCGGCTATGCCGTTGGCGTATGAAACGATCGCAATTCATCAAGGGCATATTGCGGTTGCAACAAGCCTTTTGGCTTGGGAATTTGTCGTCTTAGACGGTATGTGTGCGCCGATCGATGTGCTAATTTGGCGTGCGCGATACCCGTGTCTAACCACGATGGTAGAACAGTTAGCGCAAAGACCTTCATTTATGAAGACCGAGCCAAAATCAATGCCCATTAATCTAAATGCTCTGACCACGTAGAAAGATTTGTGCCTGTTACGCTGCCGATACGAAGTATTTTGATTAATAACTGCACAAGATCCCGTATAATATCCTTGAGACAGAGGTCCCGCATCAATCGTGGTCCGGGACCACGCGCCAAGATGTATGATTGGTTCTGCGGTTTATTGTCGGTCGGACGCTAACGCTGGCGTTATTCGCCTTGAAGGTGCGATCCGGTTAGTGTGGCGCTGATTGGCGACGCGCTCATCCGGGTAGAGATGAACTCGATCGCCTCGTCTGCGACCGGGGTCAGTTGGGGTAGACCGGCAAAACCATGGATCATTCCCGGGTAACGACGTGACGCGACATCTACGCTGGCGTGCGCCAGCCGCCGGGCAAGTGCCTCGCCTTCGTCGCGTAGCGGGTCGAACTGAGCGGTAACGATGGTCGTCGCCGGCAGACCGTGCAAGTCGCCGTGTGTGAGATCGAACCATGCTCCCGTTGGGCCGTCGCCGCGATAAGCCTCCCATGCCCATTCCAGAAACGAGGCGGTCAGCATATACCCTTGCGCGAACTCCGCCATCGAAGCGCTGTCGCCACTGGGATCGAGCAACGGGTAGATCAAGCCGATATGGTCGAGCGGGGTGTCCACGTCCCGGCAGTGGAGAGCGAGGCCGAGCGCAATATGGCCGCCCGCACTGTCGCCAGCAACGGCGATATGACCGGAATCGAGGTCGAGCGTCCGTGCCTCGCGCCGGAGCCATTCAAGCACAGTCTGGGCGTCGTTAAGCGCGGCTGGAAACGGGTGTTCAGGTGCCAACCGATAGTCGATCGCGACGACCGTCCGGCCGCTCGCGTTGGCGAGTGTCCGACACATCGCGTCATGCGTTTCTAAGTTGCCCAGCAGGAAACCACCGCCGTGGCAAAACAGGATCGCGGCCGTTCGGTCGAGCGTCGGGCGATAGAGGCGCACCGGGATCGATGCGCTCGGTCCGGGCACGACGTGATCGACCGCCGATGCGACCACTGGCCGGGGAGCGCGTGCCTGGAACGCGTTTGCGGCCCGGCGCAGCTCGGCTAGCGATACGTGTGGCGGTGGCCGACGCAACGCCATGCGTGGGTCGGCCAGCAGGGCGTCGAATGCCGCATCGGGGGCCTGGTCAGGACTTGGCATGTTGCCCGACCGTGCGCAGCGTCAGGCCATCATAACCTTTGGCAGCGGTCTTCTGCAGGATTCGGCGATAGCCGCGGACGCCTCCGGAATACGGCATGAAGACTCGCGGCTTGCCCGGCATTTCGGCGCCCAGATAGTAGGATGGCGTCTTCAGATAGAGCGTTTCTTGCGCCCGTTTGTTCACATGCAAGACCCAGTCTCGTTCCGCCACTTCGGTCGCCTCGACCTCATTTATCCCAGCACGGCGGCAATGGTCGAACAGAGCGGCGAGCCAGTCGACCTGTTCCTCGATCGACAGCACCACGTTGCTCAGCAACGACGGGCTGCCCGGTCCGACGATCACGAACATGTTGGGGAAGCCGTGTACCCCGATCCCGAGAAAGCTGACCGGCCCGGCCGACCATTTTTCCCGCAGGGTGCACCCGCCGCGACCGACGATCTGAGGCTTCAACAGCGATCCGGTGAACGCGTCGAACCCGGTTGCGTAGATGACGATATCGAACGGGTATTCAGCATCGGCGGTCCGGATGCCTTGCTTGGTAAAACTCTTGATCGGAGCTTCGCTGATGTCGACGAGCGATACGTTCGGCCGGTTGAATGCCGTGAAATACCCGCTGTCGACCGACGGGCGCCGTGTTCCGAAAGGGAAGTCGCCGGGGATCAGTTTGGCGCGCAGTTCGGGATCGTTGACTTGTTGCGCGATCTTCCCGCGGATGAACGCGGAGGCGGTGTCGTTCGATTTTTGGTCAAGCAGGATATCCTTAAACGTCAGGGCAAAGCCGAAGCCCAGTCGGTTCCACGCCGTCTCGTACGCCGCGTTACGCTCCGCCTCCGGCACGTCGGTTGCCGCGCGGTTGTCTGGCACGAAGCCGAGGCCGCTCGGCGAATTGCGCGCCGCCTCGCGCCGCGCCGGATAGTCCCGCTTCACCGCACGGTCTTCCGCGTCGGTGACCGGTGCATTGGCCGCGGGGATCGAATAATTGGCGGTGCGCTGGAAAATGGTAAGATGGGCGGCAACCTTGGCGATCACCGGGGTCATTTGCACACCAGACGATCCCGTGCCGATGATCGCTACGCGCTTGCCGACGAAATCGACCTTGTCCTTCGGCCAGCGTGCGCTGGAGATCACTCGCCCGGTGAAAGTATCCTGACCGGGATAACGCGTATCCTTGGGCGTCGACAATTGCCCCACTGCGAGGATCAGTTTTCCGGCATTCCAACGTCGGCCATCGTTTGCTTCGATGATCCAGCGCGCAGTCGCCTCGTCGAACGTCGCGCGTTCCATGCGCGTTCGGAGTTCAATGTTGCGGCGCAGGTCGAATCGGTCGGCGACGTGGTTGATGTAACGCAGGACCTCGGGTTGGGTCGCGTAGCGTTCGCTCCAGCGCCATTCCTGTTCAAGTTCGGGCGAGAAGCGATAGGAATAGTCATAGCTTTCGACATCGCAGCGCGCACCGGGATATTGATTGAACTGCCATACCCCGCCAATATCGTCGCCCGCTTCGAGGACGGCGACCGAGAATCCCTGCGAGCGTAGCGTATGCAGCGTGCGCAATCCGCCGAACCCGGCACCGACCACCACTGCGTCAACAAACGTCGTCATAATTCTCTCCTGTGCGGCGGTAATCTCTCATTTCAGGATTTTCGTCAACGCCTGTGTGGAATGCGCCCATAGCGTGACTGTGACGGTCCGCTGGCGGAAACCTGACAAATCTTCCACGCCTGCATTGACGATCGCGTTTGCGCCGGATTAGATTGCCGTCGTCGGCTCCGGTCGGCCAAAAATTAACGTCCGGCCGGACGGCTTAGCGCCGTACCGAACCGACAATGGTGAGGTGCGCAGACTATGATGGGATCGGTCGCCGATCGGCAGCAGGCGTTGCGAGCCGCGATGTCCATCTGGGAGCCCCGAACGTTGCACGCGGTACTCGACGATGCGGCCGAAGCGACGCCGGATCGCCCCTTCGTGATCACCGACGACCGGAGCTGGACCTATGCGGAAATGGCCGCCTGGTCGAAGCAGCTCGCGGCAGGGCTGGTCGCGCTCGGAGTGTCACCTGGCGAGAAGGTCGCGTTGGTACTGGCTAACTATCCCGGCTTCGTCGCGATCAAATATGCGGTGTCGCGGATCGGCGCGGTCTCTGTGCCGATCAACATACTCAACCGCCGCGACGAGCTCCGCTACCTGCTTGAGCAGTCGGACTCGGTGCTGCTCGTCACGATGGATCGGTTTCGTGGGGTCGATTATCTTGAGATGCTCGACCAGATCGCTCCCGGATGGGAGGCGACGGGTTGCGGCAATAGTTTGCCGAACCTGCGCCATGTCGCGGTGCTGCCGACCGGCGAAGGCCCGGATCGTAGCGTCGCACGAACGCTTTCGTCGCTCGAGGCCGCTGATGTTTGGGCGGAGATCGCAGTCGATCCGCACGCCGTTTGCGACATCATTTATACGTCGGGCACCACCGGACCGCCAAAGGGCGTGTTGCTGACGCACGACATGCTCATGCGTACTGCCTATGGCAGCGCCTATGCACGCGCATTCGAGGATGGCCGCCGCATCTTGTTCTCGCTGCCGATGTATCATGTGTTTGGCTATGTAGAGGGATTGTTGGCTGTGCCGTTCGTCGGTGGCGCGATTGTTCCGCAGTTGCGCTTCGACGCCACTGCCACGTTAGAGGCAATTGCACGCCATCACGCCACCGATGCATTGTTGATACCGGCAATGACGCTAGCGGTGCTCGATGCCGCAGGGGTGGCTACGTATGATCTGTCGTGCTGGCAATCGGTGCTGGCATCGGGCGGACGCGCGCCCGACCGCATGTGGCAGGGTATCCGCGAGACGCTGGGCGTTAAGGAGATCACGACCGGCTACGGCATGACCGAGACCACCGCATCGACCACGGTCACGCGGCCCGACGATCCAGTCGCGCGGTTGCTGACCACCAACGGTCGCCAACGCGATGTTGGGGTCGCCGGCGATCCACAGAAAGATGGTCGGCTGGTAACCTACCGCGTTGTAGATTCCGGAACGGGGGCGGTTCTGGCCAATGGCGAGACCGGTGAACTCGTCGCCAAGGGAGAGGGTGTAACGCGTGGCTATTACAATAAGCCTGAGGCCACTGTCGCAGCCTTTGATACTGAAGGCTGGTTCCACACCGGCGATCTCGGTCGTATCGACGACGATGGCTATATTACACTGCTGGGGAGGATCAAGGAATCGTATCGCTGCGGCGGCGAACAGGTCCTGCCAACCGAGATCGAGGATCTACTGGCCACCCATGCCGACGTACTGCAGGCGCATGTCGTGCCAATCCCCGACGAACGGATGGGCGAGGTAGGCGTCGCTTTTGTAGTCGCCCGGCCGGGCGTGACGCTCGACCCATCTGAGCTTCAGCAGCTTATTGCCGACCGCCTCGCGCGCTATAAGGTGCCGCGGCATGTACTGCTGGTGGACGCTGCGGCAATCCCGACCACCGCATCCGGCCGGGCGCGCAAATTCCTGCTGAGCGAACAAGCGGCGCATATTTTGGAGTTGCCATGACGACGATCTTCACCGCCCCGAACCATAAGGTCGCGATCGTCACCGGTGGCGCGCGGGGCATCGGCGCAGCGATCGCCACCCGGCTCGCCGCAGATGGCCACCACGTCGCGGTGTTCGATCTCGATGCCGACGCTTGCGCCGAGACGGTGGAGCGCATCGAGACAGCGGGACGCCGCGCGCTGGCGCTCGCCGTGGACGTATCGAACGAAGACGCGGTCGTCGCTGGGGTCGCGCGCGTGGCAGAGGAACTCGGCGCACCGACCGTCCTCGTCAACAATGCCGGCATCCTCCGAGATCGGACGCTCGCGAAGATGACGCTGGACGATTGGGAGGTCGTAATGGCGGTCAACCTGCGCTCGGTCTTCCTGATGTGTCGCGCCGTTCAGCCGCATATGCGCTCCGCGCGTTGGGGACGTATCGTCAATTTGTCGAGCACCGCTGCGCTTGGCGTGATCGGCGAGTCGAACTATTCGGCCGCCAAGGCCGGGGTTCAGGGCATCACGCGAACACTGGCGATCGAACTCGGCCGGCACGGCATCACCGTAAATGCGGTCGCCCCCGGCTTCGTCGTCACCGACATGACGCGTGCAGTTGCCGCGCGCATGAACATGCCTTTCGAGGATATGGTGACCGACATGATGACGGGAATCTATGTCGGACGTCCCGGCGTACCCGACGACATCGCGCAGGCGGTTGCGTTCTTCACCGATGAACGGTCCGGTTTCGTGACGGGGCAAGTGCTCTATGTGGCAGGCGCGCCAAGAGCGTGAGGCAGCGCACCCTCGCCAAGCGCGAGGCGAGCCGTTAGTCTTACAGCCCGCATCGAAGGGTATGAGAGTGGCAAAGCAACCATCATTGATCGCCAAACGACGATCCGCCGCGGGCAAGGAGCCGCGCGAATCCTATCAGAATCGCCGCCAAGAAATCTCCGAGGCAGCGATCCGCGTCTTCCACCGGCTCGGTTACAGCGCTGCGAGTGTCAGCGCGGTCGCGGCAGAACTCGGCGTCGACCGCGCGACGCTGTATTATTATTTCTCGTCGAAGGAGCAGATGTTCGACGAGATCGTCCGCACGGTTCTGGAAATCAATGACGAAGTGGCGCGCCGCATTGCAGACAGTCCGATCAGTCCGGCGCGGAAACTGCGCGAGTTGATCACCGCGCTGATGAATTCCTATGGCTCCAATTATCCGCTCCTGTACATCTATATCCGCGAGGATCTGGCCCATGTAAGCGATACCCGCTCGACTTGGTCTGAGCATATGCGGCAGCTCAATCGCAATATTGAACAATCGGTGATTAACATCGTCGAGCAAGGCTATGCCGATAATAGCTTTCGCCGTGTCGGCTTGCCGCGGATCGTCGCGTACGGGATCCTCGGAATGCTCAACTGGTCGCACCGCTGGTACAAGCCAGATCGTGGCGCGTCGGCAGATGAGATCGGCAAGGTATTTGCCGAAATGATCTTGAACGGGCTCGAATCGCCGTATTGAGGGTCCCTAGGCAGAGACGAAATCTTTATCCGTCATGCCAGCGGGAATTTTTTTGTTTTGGCAGAGCGCGAGGCGACGCGTCGGCAGCTTTTCGATTTAGCTGAACCGGCGCTTGACGAGATTCGTTAGCAATATTTCGTGCGATCGTGCGGATTGCGTAAAATAATGCCGCCGAACCGGCTTGCGAGTTAGAGTCTGACTCGCCCGTCTTGAATCGTGAGGATTCCCATTGGGCTGCGTTTGTGATTCACTCTGCGGGCTGAGCAGGGAGGATACGGTGCGAGCCTATTCGAA
>NZ_BMDW01000034.1 GCF_014636175.1 Sphingomonas psychrolutea
CACAACGCGGCGAAAACCGAAATCCCCATAGGTCAGCACGCGTGGCCCGCGGCTTCCTGCTTTGGAGGATATCGTACGCCTGCCGGCATCCGATATCCTTCACAATTGTCGCCATTCGATGCGTCGAGCGTCCTTCCCTAAACTTGCCTTTCATTCAGGAACGCGGCCACGCCTCGCTCAAGGTCCGCAGCTGGGACGAAGTCACCATTCATGGCATAATCGTCCAAAGGCGGCTTTCGGCAGAATCCGTCTTTCGCGCGTTTGACGCTGGCACGTTGCCGATCGGACAAAGCTGGCCGATAGTCGATAAGTATCTTACTGGCGCCAATCATTTGCTTTGGCCTTCGCCTCTGCTTCCCCATCGAGCGGGTCGTCCGCCATCATTGCCTGCGCGTCGGCCAACAGCGCGGCGTCGGCTGAGCCCGCCTGACGAAACTCGGTCGTTCCAGGACGCATACCACCGCGTGTTTCACGCAGCACCCAGCCGCGATCATCTCTGCAAGCGATGCCGCTGATCGCTTCGCCCGAGAAGCCGCGGCACACACTGCCCGATTGATCACGAAAGCTCACCAAAATCCGCAGCGGCGAATTGCTCGGCTGGGACGATGCAAGCTGTGTATCGAGCGTTCGTTCAAGTCCGCCCGAGGCAACAAGCGCCTCGCCCCGACTGGCAACGGGGCCCTGATCGATACGCTGCCCGATCATTAAGCCAAGCAATACACTTGCGGCGATTGCCCCTCCGGTGGCCCAAGCGCTCCAGCGGCGAGTTAGCGGAGGACCAGACCGTGCAGCGCGTGCTGCTGCAATATCAACGACTGGCGCGGACGGCACCAGGCTGCGCAGCTTTCCTGGCAGGGGAGCCTTGACGATCGGGTCAAAGCTTTCCTTCAGCGTTGCGCGCAACTGGCGGTGCTGCTCTATTTGTTCGGCAAGCAACGAGTCGCTGGCAATTGCACGCTCAACGCGCTTCGCGCCGATCGGATCAAGCTCGCCATCGGCATAGGCCATCAGCATTTCGGGCAGCAATTCAGGGTCGATGGTCATGCCGCCTCTCCTAATTTGGTCATCAGGGCCTCGCGCCCGCGGACCAGCCGCGAGGTGAGCGTACCCATTGGCACACCCAGAATTTCCGCCGCTTCCTTATAGGCAAACCCCTCCACGAGGACGAGCGCGATCGCCTCGCGCTGGTCGGCGGGTAGTGATTGCATCGCACGTCCGACATTCCCGAGTTCAACCACGGCCTCGATCTGCTTGTCGCCGGCGTCACCTACAGCAAGACCTGCCTCTTCATCGACAAAGGTCTGTCCGTGGCGCGATCGGGCGCGGGTCGTGTCGATCCAGGCATTGCGCATGATACGGTACATCCAACTATCCATCCTTGTGCCCGCCACGAGCTGATCGCGAGCCTTGAGCGCTCGCTCAACCGAAGCCTGACAAAGGTCGTCCGCGTCGGCAGAGCTTCGGGCGAGCGCATGGGCAAAGCGCCGCAATCGCGGCAACAGCGCAAGCAACTCGCTCTCGAAACTCACCTCGGGTCGGTCCTTTCGGCCAGGGGGCCATTGTTTCTCGATGGATGAAACGGATCGCCGCAGGCGTTTCATCCATCACATGACATATTTTGCGTTTTTGCTAGGGTAATTGAATGTTCCGTCGCGGCGCTTTTCTGCTTTCACTTTTGCTCCCCGTGGCTGCCGCAGCGCAATTATTGCCCCCCATCGGTGCGCCCGGCCTGCCAATGCTCGGCGATGTGGCAACGGGCGTGACGCGCGAGTTGGGAAACGTGACAGATGTTCCGCGCACCGCAATAACGCTCGTCCGCGATCGGCTTGATCGGATAACGACGCTGGTGCGCGCCAACCGCGACACGATCGCGCTCGACGACAAGGGCGAACCGGCCCGCGCCGGGGAAGTGCTGGTCGATGATCCCGATGACCGGCTGGTCGCCGATGCGGTTGCGCGAGGGTTCGTGCTGATCGAGCGTGGCACCATCCAGGGCACTGGCATCGGCTTTGCCCGCTTCGCCAGTCCCGCTGGGCAGCGGCTTCCTGCCGCGATAAAGGCCATGCGTCGGATCGCCGGCGATCGATCGGTGAGCGCCGATCAGCTACACTTCGACAGCGGTTCCTTTATGGGCGCCGCCGAACAGCCTGCCAAGAATGCGCCCGCCGCTGCGAGTTCGCTGCGTCTCGGCATGATCGATGGCGGTGTCGCCGAGCCTGCCAATACCCGTGCAAGGATAGCGCGCCACGGCTTTGCGCGCGGCGCGCCGGGTGTCAGCAACCACGGCACTGCCGTCGCCTCACTCATTATTGGCAGCGGCCAGGTTCGCGGTGCGGCTGCCGGGGCGACCTTATGGGCGGCCGATGTTTATGGCAGCGACCCTGCCGGCGGCAATGCAAGCGCGATCGCCAAGGCGCTCGGCTGGATGAGTGCTGAACGCGTGCCTGTCGTCGTAATCAGCTTGGTAGGCCCCGCCAACCCATTGCTCGCGCGCGTGGTGCAGGCGGTGCAGGCGCGCGGGACGATCATCGTGGCTGCGGTCGGCAATGATGGGCCGGCCGCACCGCCGAGCTATCCCGCTTCCTATCCCGGTGTCATCGCGGTGACAGGCGTGGACGCCAAGGCGCGCGCGCTGATCGAGGCTGGCAGAGCTTTGCACGTCGATTATGCAGCGCCCGGCGCGGACATGCTTGCCGCCAACGCTGCCGGTGCCGCTGTTACCGTCAGAGGCACGTCGTTTGCTGCCCCGCTTGTGGCCGCGCGGATCGCGCATTTCCATGCCAACGCTGACCCGGCGGCGATCAACGCTGCCATCGATGCCGCCGATCGCGAAGCCAGCGATCTCGGCAAGCGCGGTCCAGATCCCCGCTATGGCCGCGGCCTGCTCTGCGGTGGTTGCGCGACACCCGCAAAATAATTTTCTCGCCGGTCGGGATTAAAGCCCGCGACGGATCCGTTGTTTCGATGAGCACGCCAATCGACGGGCGCGCCAGACAATCTTGAAACGGGATAAGGACAATCATCATGTACAAGTTTTTGGTCAGCTCGACTGCGCTGGCCCTTGCGCTGGCGGCAACCCCTGCTTCGGCACAGCTTCTTGGTGGTGGTGGCGGATTGGGCGGCGGTCTCGGCGGCGGCCTGGGTGGCCAGATCGGCGGGCTCCGCCCGCAGCTGCCGACCATGTCGCGCCTGCCGACAACCAGCGACAGCGCATCCTCGATCACGTCTCGCACCAGCCGCAGCATCAAGAGCGACCGTAAGGTTGATGCCCGCAAGGGCAATATCGCTACCAGCAACTCGGCTGACGGCGCGATCGATGGGTCGATGGTCAACAGCAGCAACTTCGCCAACCAGTCGCTGACCGGCGCGCTCAATGGTTCGGCGTCTGGGTCGATGAACGCCAATGGTGAAGCGCAACTGATCGGCACCGACGCCGTGCGCAGCACCGCTGGTGCAGTCCGAGATCGCGCGACGACGACCACAGGTGCCGTTCGTGACCGTGTCACGAACGCTGTCGGCACAGTGCGCGATCGGGCAACGAACGTGACCGGGGCGGCAAGGGATCGCGCCACCAATACCGTCGGCACCGTACGTGATCGCGCGGGTAATCTCGTCGGCAATGCGAGCGGTAATGCGGATGCAAGCGGCACCGGCATGGCTAGTGGAAGCCTGGGTCAATTGGCGCTCGCCGGCACCAGTGCGGGCAATGGTGCGGGCATGTTTTCGGTGATGCCGGGCATGCCGGTTACAGACTCCAAGGGCCGGGTGATCGGTACGGTCCAGTCGGTCAGCAACAATGCGAAGGGTCGGGTTGAGGCCATCCGCATGAAGGTCGGTGATCGCCTCGCCAATGTGCCAGCGTCCAACTTCACTGGCGGCTTCAATGGCGAAGGCAGTGTCCTTGTCTCGGCGATGGGCAAGGGTGCGCTCAAAAAGACAGCCAGCGCGCAGTAAACCCTATCGTTAAGAAGCGTGCGCCCGGTATTGGAGAGCCCAGCTCTCCGTGCCGGGTTCGCTGGGAGCCGAATTATGCGTTCACCCACGAGAGACCTTGCGTTCGCGTTTGGGCTTATCGCCGCCTCCGCCATGCCCGCTCTGGCGAGTGGACGGAACCCGGAGCAGCAACCCACAACTTCCAACAATAAGGCAGGCGAGGTCTTTGCTACAGTTGATTACCAGCAAGGGGATTACGGAACCGGCGCACAGGTCGAAACAGTGTCGACCACATTAGGCGTCGCGGTGCGCAAGGGGCGGGTGCGCATTGCCGCGTCCGCGCCTTATCTGCGGACAACAGCGCCAGTTGATGTTGTGGTAAGCCAAGGCGGATTGTTCGGCACACCGCTCCTCGCCAGTTCCGGGAGCCGGACTGAACGAATTAGCCGCGAAGGGCTGGGAGATGCGACGCTCCAGGCGACCTATGATGTGCCCCTGGCCGGTTTATCAGCATCTATTGGTGCTGGGCTGAAAGTACCGACTGCCTCGCGCCGCAAAGGGCTGGGGACTGGTAAGCTCGATTATGCCGTTAATGCTCAAATCGTCCGACCAATCGGCAAAAGGATCTCGCCGTTTGCTGCAGTCGGATACACAATTGTTGGCCAGCCCCAAGGCTTTGCGGTCCGCAATACCCTGTCCGCGAGTGGGGGAGCGCGCGTGGCGCTATCATCGCGGGCCAATGCTGCCTTGTCATACTCTTTTGAGCAATCTGCTTCCACAAGTTTGCCCAACCGCCAAAGCCTCGGCCTCGGCGTTGGTGTCTCCGCTGGCCGCCGATTAAACTTGGGACTTCAAACTGAAGCGGGAGTGAGTAAAGGGGCTCCGGCCGTGAAGTTGGGCGTACGGATTGGAGCCGGTTTCTGACCGATGGACGTTCGTCAGCTCGCACCAACGCTGGCCGACGGGTTGATATCTCAGCTAGATCTGGCAACTACCGTAAGTCGCTCGAACGTATGCTGAGAAATTTGCGAAACGGTTTCTGGCTCAGCCGACAACCTTTTCTCAGGCCCTCGAAACCCTGAACAGCGCGATCGCGGCTTCCAATCTTTCTTGCCTGCTGACCAATTCGGCGTCTTGCGCATTGATGAGGAGGTCCTGCGCGTCGAGCAGATGCCGTAAATCCGCGTCGCCCTCCAGATACTGGACGCGGGCAAGCGATGCAGTCTGGCGCGCTTGATTCGTGACGGCTGCCAGGATCGAGGCGCGGTTCCGCGCGTGGGCGGCGGCGGACAAACCATTTTCAACGTCAGCCAGAGCTGCAAGCAACACCTCGCGGTAGTTTTGCACCGATTCGCGTTGCTGCGCCGCTGCCAACGCCAGATTGCCCTTGAGCCGATTCCGATTGAAGATTGGCGCCATGAGATCGGCACCGATGCTAAGACCGGAAAGGAGGCCGCTGCCGAGAAACGATTGCGCATTGCGACCAATCGAGAGGTCGAGCTGCGGGAAAAATGCGGCACGGGCCTGTCGAACATCACCCCCTGCTGCTTCTATTCGTAGCTCAGCAGCACGCACATCAGGGCGCGTGGCGATAAGCCGGGAGGGCGATGGCGGCGCGATATCGGGTATCGCAAACTGATTGATGTCCGCAGGCACAATCTGAAAGCCGGGTGCTTCCTCGCCGACGAGCAGAGAGATTGCGACACGCGTTTCCTCGAGCGACTGCTGAAGCCGCTCTCGTTCGGCCCGCAGCTGCTGGACGCGGATCGTTTGCAAGCCGACATCGACTTTGGTCGCCACACCTGCTTGCTGGCGTAATTCGATGATCCTCTGAAGTTGCGCTGCCTGACCAATGCTCTGCTCGATTAGGCCTAAGCGCGCCTGAAGCGCCGCCCGCGTAACATAAGTCCGCGCGAGTTCAGCCGTCACCAGAATGATGAGCGCATCACGGTCATATCGAGCCGCCATAGTGCGCTGCGCGGCACTGCGTCTTCCGGCCGCTGCACCGCCGGCGAAATCGACCGTCAGCGCCGCATCGATCGTCGCAAAATTGCTCGCGAAATCAAACGCACTGCCGCCTGCGCGGCTATTCGCCGAGACGTTGGTGCCGATCGACAGCGAAGGCAACGATGCGCCGCGTGCGAGGCGAAGGAGCGCCCGCGCCTGATCGATCCGCGCACTTGCCCTAAGTAAGCCGGGGCTAGTAGATTGCGCGCGATCGATCAGGTCGGCTAGTTGCGTTGACCCCAGCAGAGCGGCCAGATCAGCGTCTGGCGATACCTCGTAGCTACCAGTTACGGTATCGCTCCAGGCGGGCGACACGACTGGCGGGGCCGCATCCAGCTGAGGCGTGCCGGTACAGCCCGATATCGAGACGAAGCTGCCGACTAGGCAAATTCTGCGAAATTGATGTGGCGACATGCGACCACCAATAATCCGTTCGCGTTAAAAAAACGCTCTGCGGGCCTCTCGGACTGTCCCATCAGGTTAACGCGCCCTTTACCGGCCGACGATATCGGTTGCTGTGACTATGGGACGGCTTTAAGTGGCGAATACGCTTTTTCGACCGGAAGTGATCGAAGCCCGTCGGCACCGGCTGGCGGGAACGGTGATCGCTGCCGTGCCGCCTTCATCGAAACTCTACACCGCCCTCACGGGTTCTGTGGCGGCGGTGATCTTCGCGATCCTGACTTTCGGCAGCTATGCCAGCACCGCCAATGTGCGTGGGGTCATCGCCTACGATGCCGGCCTTGCCCGCGTGATGAGCACGACGGCAGGCGATGTGCGCGCCATCCGGGTGAAGTCCGGTCAAACAGTCGAGGCTGGAGCACCCTTGATCGACCTGTCGACCGCGCAGGGTGCCAAGGGATTGTCGGCACAGCTTGACGAAATAACCAGCCAGATCGTCCAGCTCGATCGTCAGCTCGATATCGCGGTGGCGTCATCGAACGCCGACACGCAGGCATTGCGACAGCAGCGCGGCGGCCTGGTCGATACCGTCGCATCGCTCGAACGGCAAAAGGCGATCAGCGAGAGTCAGGTCCGGCTCGGCGAGCAAACTTTGGCGCGCTTTATGCGGCTCGCCAAGCAGGGCGCGGGAAGCCAGCGCCAGGCCGATGAGGCCCGCGCCGAACTCCTCTCCCGCCGCGCGGAAAGCGAGGCGCTCGGCGAGCGGCTGGTCGATGCGCGCTCGAAGATCGGTGCGATTGCCATCCAGCTTGGCCAGCGCGCGCTTGACGGCGACAAGGCGCGGTCGATGCTGCTGACGCAGCGCGCAGCGCTCACCGCCCAGCGCGAGGATATTAAGCGGGCCGACCATCTGGTGCTCACCGCGCCGGTCGCCGGCGTTGTCAGCGACATATCGACCGAGATCGGGCAACATATCGGGTCCGAAAAGTCGCTAATTACCATCATCCCGCACGGCAGCCGTACCGAGGTGTGGCTCTATGCGCCCTCCAACGCGATCGGATTCGCGCAACCGGGGCAACGCGTGCGATTGCGCTTTGATGCCTATCCGTATCAAAAATATGGCTGGGGACGTGGTACGGTCGTCGCGATTTCGCGTGCAGCGATCGATCCGGCTAATGTCGATGCCGCCATCCGCCCGTCCGAGCCCGCCTTTCGCATAAAGGTGCGGATCGATTCGATGGGGTCGATCCAAATGCCAAAGGATGCGTTGCGCCCCGGCATGACGCTGGCCGCCGATCTCGCGCTCAAACGTCGGTCGCTCTGGGCGCTGATGTTTGGTCCCGTAACGGGGGCAATCGGCACATGACCCTGCCGTGGTCGGGCAAACCCGACACCAAAGCGGTGCTACAGACCGAGGCCGCCGAGTGCGGCCTTGCCGCGTTGACGATGGTCGCGAGCCATCACGGCCACCGCGTCAACTTGAGCGGCCTGCGGCAACGCTATCCGACTTCCATCAAGGGCGCGACGATGGCGCATCTGATGGTGATCGCCGCCGATCTGGGGCTGGCCCCGCGCGCGGTGCGGCTGGAACTGGACGAATTCAGCCAGCTGAAACTGCCAGCCGTTCTGCACTGGGACCTCAATCACTTCGTCGTGCTGGAATCGGTTGCCGCCGACAAAGACGTGACCATCCTCGACCCCGCCGTCGGCCGTCGCCGGATGACGATCGAGAAGGCGAGCCGCCACTTCACCGGCATTGCGCTTGAATTGACGCCGACTGCCTCGTTCACGCCAATCGAGGCACGCGCAACCACCCGGCTGACCGATCTGTGGAGCCGGATGACCAATTTCCGGCGGGCCTTTGGCCAGGTTTTGCTGCTATCGTTCGTGCTGCAATTCACAGCACTGCTGACGCCTTTCTACATTCAGGTCGTGATCGACGACGCCATCGCGCAGGGCGATGCCAATTTGCTGCTGCTGCTGCTGCTCGGCTTTGGGGTCGTCTACGGCCTGAACAGCGTGACCAAGGCGCTCCGCGAATGGGTAATGCTGACGCTCGGACAATCGCTGTCGTTCGATCTGGGCGGCAATGTCGTACGCCATTTGATCAGACTGCCGCTTGCCTATTTCGAGCGCCGACATGTCGGCGACCTGATGTCGCGCGTCGGGTCGATTCAACCAATTCAATCTCTGCTGTCGCGCGGGCTGGTCAACATCCTGATCGACTCGGTCCTGTTTCTGACTACACTCGTCGTAATGGTGGTGATCAGCCCGTTGCTGGCCGGTATCGTCCTGGCCAGCACGCTTGCCTATCTTGGCTATAATCAGCTGGTCTATCCGGCGATGCGGCTGCGCGCCGAGGAAGAAATCATCGCGCGGGCGAGCGAAGAAACCTATCTGATGGAGACCATCCGCGCGGTCCGTTCTGTCAAGATTTTCGGGCATGAGGCGCAGCGGGAAAATGGTTGGCGCAACCAATATGCCGATGTCATTTCGGCGTCCTATCGATCGCGCCTGCTCGATATCCGGGTCGGCCTCGCGGAAAATCTGCTGTTCAGCGCCGCCTTCCTGATCTGCGTCTATTTCGGCGCGATGCG
Source organism: Sphingomonas psychrolutea (assembly GCF_014636175.1). Taxonomy (GTDB): domain Bacteria; phylum Pseudomonadota; class Alphaproteobacteria; order Sphingomonadales; family Sphingomonadaceae; genus Sphingomonas; species Sphingomonas psychrolutea. The sequence continues at coordinate 8,940 of NZ_BMDW01000034.1, forward strand.
CGTGATCGGAAGCACGATGACGATCGGCACCCTGCTCGCCTTCCTGTCCTATCGGAGCAATTTCGTAACCAGCGCCACGTCGCTCGTCGATCAGGTCCAGCGCTGGCGTCTACTCGGCGTTCACCTTGAACGACTCTCGGACATCGTGACCGAGCGCAAGGAGGAGTTTGCACTGCAGATCAACCGGGGCCCACTCTCTGCGCCCGCGATTTCGCTCGATCATTTGACCTTTGCCTATGATGAGGGTGAAGCCCCGGTCATCGACCGGGTCAACGTCGATATTCCAGGTGGCGCCTTTGTCGCGATCGTTGGGTCGAGCGGTGCGGGCAAGACAACTCTGTTCCGCTTGATGCTGGGCCTGCTCGATCCACAATTGGGCAGAATCATTATCGATGGCGTGCCGTTGGGCAGCGCGACCATGGCGGGGTGGCGGGGCCGGATTGGTGCGGTGTTGCAGGATGATTGCCTGCTGACGGGCACGATCGCCGACAACATCGCCTTTTTCGATCCCACAGCCGACCGCGACCGCATCATCGAAGCCGCGAAAATGGCCGAAGTCGACACCGACATCGCGCGCATGCCGATGGGCTATGATAGCCTGATCGGTGATATGGGTGCGGCACTATCGTCCGGCCAGCGCCAGCGTATCTTCCTTGCCCGCGCGCTGTTTCGAGATCCCGATGTGCTGTTCCTCGACGAAGGCACCGCCAATCTCGACCCCGCCACCGAGACGCGGATTGCCGACATGATCGCTGGCTTGCCGATGACCCGGATCGTGATTGCGCACCGCCCAGCACTCGTCGAGCGTGCGGACTTCGTCTTCACCCTCGGCAATGGTCATATCAATGTTCGCGAGGGGCCGCTCGCTCGCGCTAGAGCTACGGCGACAAACAATAGACTCCATTCTGCCCTTTAAGTGCAGTTAAATTAACTATAGATATTTATATTAACCATTTAATTTATGCCATTAGTCGATAATTGGTAAATGTTTCATAATGAAGCGCCTAAAAATAGCCGATTTACCTGAACAAAAAACTCGATAAGTTTCATCCATCGGTTTCGCTCAATCGTTAATGAAAACCGGTTGTTAGGATGAAAGGGTTAATCATGCGCGATCTTACAAGCATCGAACTCGGCCACGTCTATGGCGCCGGTGGCACGGGCTGTTCGCCTTGCCCGCCGTCGCAGCCGCCCAAGGGCGGTTCAAAGGGCGGCGGCAAGGGCAAAGGTGGCTCCAAGGGCGGCAGCAAGGCCAAGGGCGGCTCCAAGAAGGGCGGCTCCAAGGGTAATTATTCCGGCTGATTAGCCGCCATCAAACGCGGTATCTTGCGGGGCGGAGCGACCGATTAGTCCTCCGCCCCTTTCTTTGCCCCCCACCAAGCGGTTTCAACGCAAAGTTCAACCTTTTGTGCTGAACTCCTGACACGCCCGAACGAGGGTGAAACGGGAGTCCGCATTGAACGTCCACCGCCGCCCCGCCGATTTTGCATCGGTCGATGCCAATTCGTCGCTGATCTGGTTGCTCGGCCAGCCGCATCTTGAGGAATATCTTTCGTTCGTCGCGCGCAAAGTCGTTGGCGGCGACGCAATACCGCCCTTCCAACTCGCTGAAGAATGGCGCGCGGCCAATGATCGTTATTATGCGCTCGAGCAGGCCGAGGCTGGCGAGGCCGACCGGATCAAGACGCGCGCACTGCCCAAGGCGCTGGCCAGCCTTGCTGATGAGGTCCGGGCAGACCGGTATTATCAAGCGATTTTCGATGCCTTGCCGACAACGATCGAGATGGTTGAAATCGATCGGTTGGTGATGTGGCAAGGCCAGGTGGCAGATCGCTTCGCGACACTGCGCGGCGAAATGCTCGGCCGGACGCCGACGCCCGACGCGCTGTTCCGTTTCTGCCTGCCGCTTCAGCGCGATCTGCCCGCTGTCTCGATCCGGCGTTTGAGTGCCGATCGTTATCAGTTCGTGTCCGACGCCACCGACTTCGGCGCGCAGACACCCCAGTTTCTTCCTGAAGCTTTGCTCGATACACTGAAGGCGACAGGGCCGCTCGCGGCCGCACTGACCATACCGATCGGGTTCGGTGCCAATTTCCTGAGCGCGATCCGCAGCGACGATCGGCTCCTGCTGCACAATGGCTATCACCGCGCTTATGCTTTGCGCGCGCTCGGGATCCGCTACGCGCCCTGCGTCGTCCAGACCGTCACGCGGCGTGATGAGCTGAAATATGCCGCCGATCCGCGCGTTACGGGCGATCCAGCCTTCTACTTCAGAGCAGACCGACCGCCCTTGCTGCGGGACTTCTTCGATCCGAAGCTGGCCAAGCGATTGCAGGTTCTGCCGATCCAGACGGTGGTCGATATCCAGGTGAGCGTGACGAGCTGTTCATCGACCCCACTGCCGCTGCGGCATCAAGGATGACCGCGTTGCGCCTGAATACCGGGCTCAATGTTGATCGCCTGGCGCAAGAATTTAAGGAGCACCGCCGCGTCAGGATTTACGACCTCCTGGAACGGGAAGACGCCGAAGCGCTGCACGCCCATCTGGAAGATCAGGACGATTGGTGGCGGCTGATCAATACGCCGGATGGCATATTGGAATATGATCGGCGCGCATGGCAGCGCCTTGGCGTTCGGCGGCGGCGCGCGCTCGACGAGCAAGTTTTTGCGCAAGCCCGCGATGGCTTTCAGTATCGCTATGAAGGGTTGCGGGTCCCCGACGACCCCGATCGGCTTGAAGAGGATGATGATCCGCTGACGGCGTTCGCCCGTTTGATGGACAGCGACGACATGCTTCGCATGCTGCGACGAATTACCGGCCAGCGCGACATCGGCTTCTCGGATGGCCATGCGACCGCCTATTCGCCCGGCGATTTCCTGACAGAACATGACGATGACGTGCCCGGCAAAGGCCGGTTGGCCGCCTATGTATATGGCCTGACGCGGGCGTGGCGCCCAGAATGGGGCGGCATTTTGATGTTCCATCGGGACGATAGCGCGATGATCGACGGCCACGTCCCCCGATTCAACACGCTCGACCTCTTTGCAGTACCACAGCAGCATAGCGTGTCGATGGTCACCCCATCCGCACCCGTCCGGCGCTTCGCGGTGACCGGGTGGCTCCGCGCCAGCTTGCCTGACGGGTACGGCAACGCCGAATGATTGCCATTTAACGTCTGTTGGCTACCGTAACGTCCATCTTGTTGTCGCGTTATCGCTGCGGAGTGACAGAGATGAGCGCAAAGTCGGCCGGCGGTACGCCCCTTGAACAATGGATGGTTTTGGCAAAAACCGTCGCTCGCACGCTAGCTGCGGAGTGACCGTGATTGAGTCGGAAGCCGACCGTCGATTCGAGCGGAACTCGGCATGAACCACAAATGCAAACCACTGTTTCACCGGCTTTCATCTATGTCGGAGTGTGAACCCTGCTCTATGGAGATGAGCGATGGGGCATTCTTCGATGGATCCCGCGTTCCATGAACTTCGTCCCTGGAACGAAGGCAGACTGCTCGGCGCCAAGCGTGCGCTCAAACCGCAGCAAGTATGGGCGATCCGTTTCTGGCTCGATCAGCATCGCCGACTGCGCGACCGGGCCCTTTTCGACTTCGCCATCGACAGCAAGCTTCGCGGTTGCGACGTGGTCAAGGTACGCATCGGTGACATCGTCGCGGGCGGTCGCATAAGGGATCGCGCTATTGTCGTGCAGCAGAAGACCAAACGGCCCGTCCAGTTCGAGTTGGTCGAACCGGCCCGAAAGACGCTCTTCGATTGGCTTGAGCGCCGTGGTGGCACTCTCAACGACTTCGTTTTCCCGAGCCGGAACGACTACATGGGACACGTGAGCACTCGGCAATACGCCCGGCTGGTCCGGGAGTGGGTGACCGGGATCGGCCTTCAGGCCGAGGATTACGGCACGCACTCGCTTCGGCGCACCAAAGCATCGATCATCTACAAGGCGACCGGCAACCTTCGCGCCGTTCAAATCCTTCGTGGCCATGCCAAGATCGAGAGCACGGTCCGCTATCTCGGCGTTGACGTCGAAGACGCGCTCGAACTTTCGAAGCGCACGGAAATCTGATCGGGCCGATTAGAGTAGAGTCAGGAGGTGGCGCGGTATCGTGCGGTTCGCCTGTGGGGCTTACCAGACGACCCGTTTCCACCCCCTGCTCATCGAACCGGACATGCGGATCTCCCTGCATCCGGCTCTCGGACAAAGCATCACGCCTTCGTCCACGGCGCGCCCCGACCAAGCTGGGTAAGACGGACGTGCCCGTATTGCTCGTAGAGATGCTGGGGTAGATAGGCTCCCGCCCTCTTGCCGGCTTTCCCGTGCTTGCGCCGAAGCCACCGACGCAGCCGCACCACTGTGTAGCTGTCGATCGCGCGGTACGCCTGGCTCGTGGTCCCAACCGAGAAGTAGTTGGCCCATCCGCGCAGCGCCTGGTTGATCTTGGCCACCAGCACTGTGGCATCCTGCCATGTAAACCTTCGCTCGGTGAGCGCGTGGATGGTGTCCACGGCCCGTTTGATGCTCTTCTTCGACGGTCGATAGCCCATGCGGGCTCGCCCCGTTTTCGCCGAGTACATCCGCCCGAAGGTGTAGCCCAGAAAGTCGAACGTCTCGTCCGGCACCTTGCAAATGCGAGTCTTCTCCTCGTTCACCGTCAGCTTCAGCTTGCCCATCAGCCTGCGCATTTCGTCGAGCGCCGCTTCCGCGTTGCCCTTCTGACACAGGATGACGAGGTCGTCGGCGTAGGTGATGAGCCGAGCGCCGAGGCGTTGCCCAAGGCCGAGCTTCCGCCACCCCAACACGAACCGGCGCATATATAGATTCGCCAGCAAGGGTGAGATGGGTGAGCCCTGCGGGATGCCGCATCGCTGATCCCGGGCCACCGTCGTTCGTGTTTTCCGGCCTCGATCGTCCGTCTCCTCGACAGCGCAGTCCAGCCACGACCTGATCAGATGCAGCACGGCTGGATCGAAGATCCGGCGTGCCACGGACTTCATCAGCTCGAAATGAGGGATGCTGCCGAAGTAATCGGCGAGGTCGGCGTCCACGACATCAGGACGGCCATGGTACAGCTGATCTTCCACCTCGATCACGGCCTGCTGGGCATTGCGCCCGGCGCGATAGGCATAGATTTCCGGTGGAAGGTCGGCCTCGAAGATCGGTTCCAGCACCAGCATCGCTGCTGTCATGCAGACCCGATCCCGCACGGTGGAGATGCCCAGCGGCCTGAGTTTGCCGTTGGCTTTCGGTATATGGACCCGTCTGATCGGCTCCGGTCGGTACGTCTTCTCTCTGAGCGCAAGCGCCAGTTCCGCCAGCCACCGCTCGACGCCGTACGCCTCGATATCCACGAAGTCCTGACCATCCACACCCGGTGCGCCCTTGTTGGAGCGGCACTTGGCATAGGCATGGGCCAGAATGTCGTCGCGGCTGATCTTGTCGTACAGCGCGTAGAAGCGATAATCGGCTTCCGCCTTCGCTTTCGCGTGCAACGCCATCTGCAGTTTCTGGACGCTTTTCGGAGTTGATAGGTTTCCCAATCCCCTGTCCCTCACCACGTGTTGCGTTCGCCTTGAACTGAGGCCCCTTCCCTCCACCGGCATTACCCGGTTTCCCCGGTACTACGGGCCTCTCCGCCACCCCACCGCGCCCGTCCCATCCCTCGCGGGCGTCCGGTTGCTCATCCCTGAGCACGTGATGGGGCTTCCCGTGTTGCGTGCGCTTTCCTTGTGTACATGCTGCCGCCATTACCCCGGTGCAGCAGACAGGCTTCAAACGTCGCTCAAACTCGCCCGTCTGTATCAGCCTTCCCCGAAATGGGTGTCGGGTCGGCCTGCACATCGTCCTTTTCGAGGATTGCTCAGCGTTCACTCACGTTGCGGCCTGCACACTCGCACGGTCACCTATGTGACCGTCATCCGGGGGCTTCAGACATTTCGTCACCTCCATGCCTGCCCCGGTTGCTTCCGGCTGGAGCAATTAGCCGGGTGGGACTTGCACCCACTAGAAAGCGCCGCCTTTGCACGGCGCACCCCACAGCACGAAGCCGCTGCGCGGCAGTGGAGTTTGCGGTGAGGTAGCGCGCGTGCGCTGAGGTTTGGTCCCGCGGAGGCGGTGGCGGACGATGGAGTTCCTTCAACGA
>NZ_BMDW01000035.1 GCF_014636175.1 Sphingomonas psychrolutea
AATCGCTTCTCCGAAATAGGAACACCGGTGACCGTCCGCCTCTCATAACATCTTCAAGTAAAAGCGCGGTTATGCTCTCGCGACGTTATGCAACAAAGCCGATCAGAACGATCGCTTCACCGGCAAGCAAACCATCGTCAATGGCACGATCGAATATGAATTCGACTTCGCCAAGCTGACCAGTTCGACCACCTATTCGCATTTCGACCAGCGCTTCTATGTCGATCTTGCGGGCACCTTCGCGCCGGGGTCGTATGTCGGCGCGCCGATCGCGTTCGGGCTCGACGCGAACGGTCGTGACAATGTGGTCGTGCAGGAAACCCGCCTGGTCTCGTCGCTCGACGGGCCGTTCCAGTTCGTGATCGGCAGCTATTATCTCAATCGCCGCCGTGACGTCGACTATCTCTATCGCTCGAGCCCGCAATTCCTCGCGGCGCGCGGGCTGACTGGCCTGCCCGACCAATATTATCAGAAGCAATACACCTATTCGACGAGCGAAGAGCTCGCCGGGTTCGGCGAATTGACCTACCGTTTCTCGCCCAAGCTGTGGCTGACCGGCGGCATGCGCTATGGGAGCATTTCGGCGCAAGGCTTCACCAAGGCAGGCGGCTATCTCGCGACTGCAGGCGGTTTCAACTATTTCACTTACGCGCTGCTGCGCATCCCAGTGAACTTCAATACCTTCACGCCTTACACCGCCGTAGCGGGCGTCAAGGCCACGGGGTCGAAGCCGTCATGGAAGGCGAGCCTGACCTACAAGCCCAGCCAGGCGCTGACCACCTATGCGACTTTCGCGACCGGCTTCCGCGCCCCGATCGTCAATGCCTTTGCCGGGCGTGCGAGCCTGGTCAATCCAAGCGATATTATCATTCCCAACGGCGCCTCGTCCGATGATCTCAAGAGTTACGAGATCGGAGCCAAGGCGCGCTTCCTGGGCGGACGCGTGACGTTCAACGCCGCTGCCTATCTGATCGACTGGACCAACATTCAGGCGCAGGCCAACCGCGTCTCGGACTCGGTGCAGTTCGCCACCAATATCGGTGGGGCGCGCAGCCAGGGGTTCGAGGTCGAGATGGGGATCATCCCGGCCAAGGACGTCTTTATCGGTTTCAACGCCGCGTATAACGATTCGAAGATTACCAAGCTCAGCGCGACCGAAGCCGCAATTTCCGGCGCGGTGCTCGGCCACCGGCTCTCGGCGCCGCGTCTGCAGGGCGCGCTTTACACGTCCTACGCGTTCGATCTCGGCCACGACATCAAGGCCAATCTGGCGGCGAACGTGCAATATGTCGGATCGTATAACAGCTCGTTCCCGAACACGCCGGGCGCGCCGACGGTGCGGCTTTCGACCTACGGCAAGACCGACGAATATGTGAACACGAACTTGACCCTTGGCCTGAAGCGGGGACCGATCTCGGCGCAGGTCTATGTCGAGAACGTCTTCGATGATCATTCGGTCGTGTACATCCACCCCGAAGCGTTTCTCGTCAGCCGCTTCGGCACATTGCGGCCGCGCACCGTTGGCATTCGTCTCGGCTACGGGCTCTGATTGGTGGCGACCGGCACCGTTTCTTCGATCGGATCGACGGTGCCGGCGGGCGCGCCTAGCGCTGCGGCGATTGGCGGGCGGGCGTGGTTCATGCTCGTCACGCTCACCTTCGTCTATGTCCTGAATTTCCTCGATCGGCAGCTGATCGGCATTCTTGCCAAGCCGATCCAGGACGCGCTGCACGTGTCCGACGGCCAGCTCGGGCTGATCGGCGGGCTGTATTTCGCGATGTTCTATTGCTTCATCGCGATCCCGATCGGCTGGCTGGCCGACCGGACCAATCGCGTCACCGTGCTGTCGCTGGCGTGCGCGATCTGGAGCGGCGCGACGGTCGCGTGCGGGATGGCGGCGAGTTATCCGCAGCTCGTGGCGGCGCGGATGGTCGTCGGCTTCGGCGAGGCGGGTGGGGTGCCGCCCTCCTATGCGATCATCACCGACACCTTCCCGCCCGGCAAACGCGCGGCAGCGCTCGGCGTCTATAATCTTGGGCCGGCGATGGGGGCGGCGATCGGCGTGGCGTTCGGCGCGGCGATCGCCGAGCGGTTCGGCTGGCGCATGCCCTTTGTTATCATCGGGATCATCGGCATTGTTACGGCGATTCTTGTCCGCCTGGTTCTGCGCGAACCCGAGCGTGGTGCGACCGATCTGGTGCGCGCGAGCGATGCGTCGGAAAAGGCCGCTTTCTGGCCGACGCTGCGGATGTTCTTCACGCATCCGGTGCTGATGCTCGCGGCGCTTGGCAGCGGGGCGACGCAGTTCGTGACGTACGGCCTCGGCAATTTCGCGGTGCTGTTCCTGATGCGCGACAAGGGCATGACGCTGGCCGATGTCGGCATCTGGTATGCGCTGGTGCTCGCCCTCGGCATGGGCGGCGGGATGGTCGTTTCGGGTCGTGTGATCGACCGGATGACGCGCAGCTCGCGCGCCGGCTATGCGATCGCGCCCGCAGCGTCGCTCGCGGTGGCGATGCCGTTCTATCTCGGTTTCATCTGGGCACCGAGCTGGCCGCTCGCGCTGATGCTGCTCGCGGTGGTGATGGTGTTCAACTATTTCTACCTCTCGGCCTCGGTCGCGCTGGTGCAGGACGAAGTGAAGCCCAATCAGCGCGTGCTGTCGGGCGCGCTGCTGCTGCTGGTGATGAATTTCATCGGGCTGGGGCTCGGGCCAACCTGGGTCGGGCAAGCGAGCGACTGGTTCAAGGCGCATGGCCACGTCCGCTATCTGCAATCGGCGCTATACACGCTGACGCCTTTCTACGTGGTCGCCATCCTCCTCTTCCTCTGGCTCGCGCGGATTCTGCGCCGCGAAAGCCGCACCGCTGCCGGGATTTCCGCATGAGACAGCTGTATCACGCCGCGTTCGCCGCCTTGCTGTTCGTCGCCGGCCCCGCATGGGCGCAATCAACGACGGTCGCGGCGCCGGCGGGGACGATCGAGGGCAGCGCGCAGGGCACTGTCCGCGTGTTCAAGGGCATCGCTTATGCCCAGCCGCCGATCGGCGCGCTGCGCTGGAAGCCACCGGTGGCGCTGCCACCGTGGCAAGGGGTCCGCAAAGCCACGGCATTCGGCCCGGCTTGCGTCCAGCCGAAGTCAAGCGTCGTCAGCATCTACGCCAATCCGCCTGCGCAGATGAGCGAAGATTGCCTGACGCTCAACATCTGGGCGCCGAAGGATGCCACGGGGCTCCCCGTCTTGGTGTGGATCCACGGCGGCGCGCTCCTCGGCGGCTACAGCCATGAGCCGCTCTATGATGGCGCACGGATGGCGGCGCGCGGCGTGATCGTCGTTTCGATCAACTACCGGCTCGGCATTCTCGGCTATCTCGCGCATCCCGCGCTGAGCGCTGAGTCACAAGACGACATTTCGGGCAATTATGGTCTGCTCGATCAGATCGCAGCGCTCGGATGGGTGAAGCGCAACATTGCGGCGTTCGGCGGCGATGCCGCGAATGTGACGGTCGCGGGCGAATCGGCGGGCGCGCTCAGCGTGATGTACCTGATGGCAGCGCCGCGCGCGCGCGGGCTGTTCCACAAGGCGATCGCCGAAAGCGCCTATATGGTGTCGAGCCCCGATCTGAAGCTGACCACGCACGGCACGCCTTCCGCCGAAACCGCCGGAACGCAAATCATGAAAGCGCTCGGCGCTGCCGACTTGCCCGCGCTGCGCGCGATGGACGCCGGGAAACTCACCGATCAGGCGGCAGCGAAAGGCTATGGTGTTTGGGGAACGGTCGACGGCGCGATCTTGCCGCGCCAGCTCGTCGATATCTGGGATCGCGGCGAGCAAGCCCCGGTGCCGATCCTCGCTGGCTTCAATAGCGGTGAAATCCGCTCGCTAGGGATACTGCTGCCGCCCGCGCCGGGAGATGCTGTGGCGTATGAAAGCGCGATCCGCAGCCGCTACGGCGACCTCGCCGACTATTTCCTGCGCCTCTACCCGTCGACCTCCATCACGGAAAGCATGCTCGCCACCACCCGCGACGCGCTGTACGGCTGGACGTCGATGCGGCTCGCGATCGGCCAGACCGCGATCGGCCAGCGCGGCTACCTCTATCTGTTCGACCATGGCTACCCCGCCGCCGACGACAACGGGCTCCACGCCTTTCACGCCTCCGAATTGCCCTATGTTTTCGGCACCGCCAGTGAGACGCCGCCGTATTGGCCGAAGGTGCCCGATACGATCGCCGAGCGCCGCCTGTCGGATGCGATGACAAGCTATTGGACCGCCTTTGCCAAGACTGGCACCCCGGTCGCGACCGGGCAGCCCGACTGGCAGCCTTATGGCAAGGACGCCAACTACATGGCGTTCACGCAAGCGCCCAAACCGGGGCAGAAGCTTTTCCCCGGAATGTTCGCTCTGCACGAGGCGGCGGTTTGCCGCCGCCGCGCGGCGGGCGATCAGGCGTGGAACTGGAATACCGGGGTCATCTCCCCCATCCTGAACAAGGCGGCGATGTGTCGATGATCGATGGAGACATGCAGTCGTTCGCGTTGACGCTTAACAAATTTCTCGAACACGCAGCGAAATGGCACCCAGAGGCCGAGGTCGTCACGGCGCGCGACGACGGCGGTGTCGATCGGATCACCTATCGCGACTTGTACGCGCGCAGCGTGCTGGTTTCGGCGGTGTTGCGCGATGCCGGTATCGGCATTGGCGACCGCGTCGCGACGCTCGCCTGGAACACACGGGCGCATGTCGAGGCGTGGTATGCGATCATGGGGATCGGCGCGGTCTGTCACACCCTCAATCCGCGCCTGACTGCGGCGCAGCTTGCGGCGATGGCGAGCCAGTCGGCCGCGCGTATTCTCGTCTGCAGCGCCGACCTGCTGCCGCTCGCACGCCAGATCGCCGCGCAAACCTCCACGATCGAGCGGATCTTTGTGATCGACGCGGCGCAACCCGTCACCACCGAACGCGCCGGTGCCGCGACGGTCGGTGGACTCGAGTCGCTGATCGACGCGGCGCGCGGGGAAACGGAGCGCGACATCGTCTGGGGCGACTTTGCCGAGACCGCGCCATCGGGCCTGTGCTTTACCTCGGGCACGACCGGGGCGCCCAAGGGCGTGACCTATACCCACCGCTCAAGCTTTCTCCACACGCTGCGCTTGCTCCAGACCGACGGGATGGCGATCTCGGGCACCGACAGCGTGCTGACCGTTGTGCCGATGTTCCATGCCAATGCCTGGGGCCTGCCCTTTGCCTTGCCCGCCGCCGGCGGCAAGCTCGTGCTGCCCGGCCGTCACGCCGATGGTGCCAGCCTGGCCCGGCTGATCCGCTCGGAAGGCGTCACCGTCGGCGTCGGCGTCCCGACGATTTGGCTCGGTCTCGTCGAACATGTCGAAGCCAATGGCGGCGACCTACCCAGCCTAAAGCGCATCATCGTCGGCGGCGCACCAGTGCCGCCCGCCTTGATGGAGCGGATCGAGCGGCGCTTGGGCGTCACGGTCCAGACGAGTTGGGGGATGACCGAACTTTCCCCCTCGGGCACGGTTGCTCGACCCGACGATCCGGCGCGATCGGGTGCGCTTTCGGGTCGGCCGGCGGTGGGAGTCGATCTGATGGTCGCCGATGCCGACGGCAGGCCGCATCCCGAGCAGCGCGAGACCGAGGGGCATCTCCATGTCCGCGGCGCGGCGGTGGTCGAGCGCTACTTCGGCCAGACGCAACCCGCGACCGATGCCGCGGGGTGGTTTGCGACGGGCGACCTCGCGCGGATCGATCGTGCGGGCAATTTGATGATCACCGGGCGCGCCAAGGATCTGATCAAATCCGGCGGTGAGTGGATCAATCCCGCCGAGATCGAAGCCGTGGTCGGCGCGATTCCCGAGGTCTCGCTCGCTGCGGTCATCGGCCGTCCCGATCCGAAATGGGGCGAACGTCCGGTCCTGCTGGTCGAGATGCTCGATGCGGCGGCGCTGAGCGACGAAGCCTTGCTGGCACCGCTCAAGGGTCGCGTCGCGCCGTGGTGGATCCCCGACGAAATCATCCGGCTTTCGGCAATGCCGCTGGCGGCGACCGGTAAGATCGACAAAATGCGGCTGCGGTCCGAATATGGTGGGTAAGGCCAGAATATCGCGCGCGTCTTGACGCTCGCCCGTGCAGGAACGATGGACGTTGGTGTGCCTGAGACCGTAAAAGCCCCCCGCCGCTCCAAGAAAGCCGAACAGCGCGCCGAAACCATGGAGCAGATTCTGGACGCGGCAGAATATCTGTTCTCGCGCCATGGCCTGCACGGGGTGACGCTCAAAGATGTCGCCGCGCGGGTTGGCGTCCACCACACGCTGCTCAACTATTATTTCGAGGACAAGAACCGGCTGTTCGATGCCGTGTTCGCGCGCCGCGCGGTGGTCACGATCGAGCGACGGATGCGCGCGCTCGATGCCTATGAAGTTGCAACCGTGGGTCGGCCGACCGTCGAGGGAGCACTTCGCGCTTTTCTCGACACCGATCTCGATTTGTACATTGAGGGTGGCGAGGGGTGGCGCAACTATGCGGCACTTGGCGCACAGGTTGCCAATACCCCTGAATGGGGTGCCGAACTGATGGATTCACATTTCGATCCGGTCGTGCTGCGCCTGATCGGCCTGCTCAAACAGGCACTTCCCGACAGCGCTGAGGAAGACATTTTCTGGGGCTATCACTTCGTTACCGGTGCGCTGATGCTGACGCTGGCGCGGACCGGACGGCTTGATAAATTGTCGGGCGGGCTCTGCAAATCGGAGGATTTCGTGGCGGTAAAGGATCGCATGGCATCGTTTATGGCGGCTGGCTTTCTCGAAATCTGCACGTCCCGCCGCTGACACGATGCGGCTGGACGCATCGAAGGCCGCGTTGATTTTCGGAACAACGGTCGTGCGCTGACGCGGGGCGGCGTGGCGCTGATTTATACCGTTCCCCTCGCGTCGGCTATGGCGACATCGGTGGTGCGAGCGTGCCGAGCCACGCGACCAGACCGAGGATCGCCACTGCCGCAACAGTTTCGAGCATCAGACTTCGCGACAACGCGCGTCGCGCGCTGGTGACGTCTTGGCTCTTTGCAGTCCCGAGTGCGGGTGTGAGGCGGAAGCGGTTGATTGCGGCGACCGCGAGCATCCCCCCGACCAGAGCGAGCTTGAGCAGCAGCAATTGCCCGTAGAGCGTGAACGGCAGCCGGCCGAGGTTCGACCAGCCAACGAGGCAAAGGCCGTTGACCAGACCACTGCCGACGACCGCGGCGACGATGACCGTGCCGCCCGCTGCGAACCGCGCGAGCGCGCGGTGCGTCGCTTTCACGGTCTCGCCAGCCCACAGCATCATGCCCAGCGCAACAAGCGCGCCAAGCCACGCACCCGCCGCCATCAGGTGGACAAGGTCGCCAACCAGTTGGACCGTCCCGGCGCTGCCCTCGCCGGCCGCCCCATGCCCCGTCCACGCCAGCGAACCGAGCGCAACCGCACCCAGCGCGGCGGGAACGGCGGGGGCACGCGGATGGACGAGGATGATCGCCACCATGGCCAGCGCAGTCATTCGCACGCTCCAGGCCTTGCCCATCGGAGTCTCGGAAACCATCGCCCAGATCGAAGCGCGGTCGATATCGAGAATCGCGACGCCCGCCATGGATGCGGTCATTGCCGCGAGCGACAGCGCCGAAAGCGCTAACCCGAGCACGGCTAGGCACCCGAGCATTCGGCGACGATTGGGAAAGTTTTCCCGCTCTTCCCGCGTATAGATTGCAAATAAGGGTAACCCGAACAGCAGCATCAAGTCCGCGTAGAGCGCAAACCGGATGCCGATGTAGAACGGGTCAGTCACCCTTCATTTGACCGAAAATGTGAAACTGCCCTGCATCCGGTGTGTGTCCGCGCCCGCCGCGTGCCACGTCACCTGATAGGTGCCGACTGGAAACGCGCGGCCAGCGACGAGCGTGAGCGTCTTGCCGTCAGCGCTCCAATTCGCTTTCAACCCTGACAGTTTCATCGGCTGGTGGTTCGCCATTCCCGGCATCCCGGTCATGACCACGTCGGCCCCAGAGAATGCAGGCATGACCTTCTCGTCAAAGCTGAGCGAGATCGTTGTCGGTTTCGCGACGCTGGCATTTGCAGCCGGAGCCGAAGCGATCAGATGGGTATGCGCGAGTGCCGCGTTGCTTGTTGCAAAAGCGGCAATGGCGAACAGCGCGGCGCGAAAGCGGTTGGTCATGGCAGACTCCTCCGTTGGGTCGCTATGCATACGCATCGCACGGCGCGACCCCTCACAGCCGTCAATTGAGGGAAACGTGGATGGGCGCCGTATGGTAAGGATCGGAGCGGAGGTCGATGATGAGCACTGTCGAAGATTTGGTGATCCAGCTGGGTCAATTGCCGGTGCCGCATAGGCTTGCTGCAATCGACGGTGCGATGCTGGCAGATGTGGCGGCGGCACGCGCCGTTGATCTTCGTCGACCGATTGCATTGGCCAGCCTCTTTGCGCTTGGGGTTGGGATGGCTGGTGCCGGGTTGCCGACCGGGCCGGCCTCGGCGCAGGGCTCGCTGACGCCCTTTGCAGCCAGTTCCCCGCTCATGCCCTCGACCTTGCTTGGACAAACGCCGTGACCGTGCTGCGCCGTACCGTCATCATCGGGGTTATCGCGTTTCTCGCTGCGATCGCGGGTGTTTTTATCGGGCGGGTGTTGCTTCCGGGGCCGTCGCACACGGGGGCTGAGCTACACGCCGTGTTGCACGACAAGCTTACCCTCGATGTGCAACAGCACACCAACCTCGACGCGCTTGAAGCGACCTTTTCGATCCGGCGCAAAGCGCTCGAGCTCCAATTGCGCGCCGACAACGCCCGTCTCGCGGAAGCAATCGAGACCGAGCGCGGCTTCGGTCCGCGTGTTGCCGCCGCCGTCGATGCCTGCCACACGACGATGGGAAAGTTGCAGAAGGCAACGCTCGAACACGTCTTTGCCATGCGATCACTGCTCAAGCCCGATCAGACGGCGGTGTTCGATCAGGCTGTGGTCAAGGCGCTGACCGCTGACGCGCGGTGACGCTTGCGCTTGATGACGCATCCGACGGGGAACTGGCGGCGTTGGCGCGCAGCGGTACCCAGGCGGCCTACCGCGTGCTTACGGAACGGCATCGCGAGGCCGTCTATCGGCTGGTCCGCGGTGCAACCGGCGATGCCGACGAAGCGATGGATGTCACGCAGGAAACGTTGATTGCGGCCTTCGGTGCGCTCGATCGCTATGACCCCGCACGTCCGTTCCGAGCCTGGATCGCGCGGATTGCGCTCAACAAAGCGCGCGATTGGGGACGGCGGCGCGCAGTGCGGCGGTTGTTCAGCTTCGCAATGCCGGACCATGCCGCGCAGTCTATCCCCGACGAGGCTGTGGGGGCAGAGCGTACCGCCGAGGATCGGGAGAAACTGACGCGCGTCGCCGTGGCCATTGCGTCCTTGCCTGCACGTTTGAAAGAGGCGCTGTTGCTCCGGACGATCGAGGATATGTCGCAAGCCGAGGTCGCAGCCACACTCGGGGTTAGCGAAAAGACGGTCGAGACCCGGCTTTATCGTGCGCGTCAGAAACTGAACGACGCTTTGAGGGAAGACCTGCCGCGCCGCGTATGACGTGCATGGCCCTAAACGAACGCTCTGCAATCCGCCCTGTGATCGATCGCCGCGCGCTGTTACGCGCTGCGGCTGCGGTCGGTAGCACCGCCGCGCTGGCCGCGTGGTTTCCCGCTTGGGCGCAGACAGCGTCGTCGGGCCTTGTCGCGCCCCTGCCGACGGTGAACGGTCCCGATGTTGCTCTACGGATCGCGCGGCAGACGATGCGGATCGATGGCAAGCCGTTCCGCGCGATCGGGATCAACGGCACCGTGCCGGGACCGCTGATCCGCTTGCGCCAGGGGCAAAACGTGCGGCTTTCGGTATCGAACGACCTCGACGTCGATTCCTCGATCCATTGGCACGGACTGCTCGTCCCATTCCAGTATGACGGCGTGCCCGGTGTCAGCTTTCCCGGCATCACGCCGCGCTCGACCTTCCTCTACGAATTTCCCGTCCATCAGGCAGGCACCTATTGGTATCACAGCCATTCGGGGTTTCAGGAGCAGGAAGGACTTTACGGCCCGATCGTGATCGATCCCGAAGGCGTCGACCCGATCGTATCGGACCGCGAGCATGTCATCGTCCTGTCCGATCACAGCCCGCTGACGCCCGAAGCGATCTTCCGGAACATGAAGGTCAATCCGGGCCACTTCAACCTGCAGCGCCAGACGCTCGGCGGGTTGCTGGCGGGGCGCGATCAGCCGCTCAAGGACCGCATCGACTGGGGCAAGATGCGGATGGACCCGACCGACATCGCCGATGCGACCGGATCGACCTATACGTTTCTCGTCAACGGCCACGGCCCGCGCGACAATTGGACGGCGCTGTTCAAGCCCGGCGAGCGCGTTCGCCTGCGCATTATCAACGCGTCGGCAATGACCTTCTTCAACGTCCGCATTCCAGGCCTTCGCATGACCGTCGTCCAGGCCGATGGTCTCAACGTGCGTCCGGTCGAAATCGACGAATTCCAGATCGGTGTGGCCGAAACCTATGACGTGATTGTCACGCCGCGCGACGACCGCGCTTATAGCTTCGTTGGTGAGGCGAGCGACCGTTCGGGCATGGCGCGTGCCACGCTGGCACCACGTGCCGGCATGGCCGCCGAAGTACCGCCGCTCCGCAAACGGCCGCTCGTCACCATGACCGACATGGGGATGGGTGACATGAGCGGCATGGACATGTCGGGTGGCGCGATGGCCGGGATGGACCATGCCGCGATGGGCCATGGTGCCCCGACACTCGACATGTCGGCGCCAGCGCCGGCCACATCAATGCCCGAGCTGGACATGTCGGGCCCAGCGCCCGCCGCCGATGCGATGGCGGGGATGGATCACGGCAGCATGAAGATGCGCGACTTTTCGGCCGCGCCACAGGTACAACGCGGTCCCGGCGTCCAGACGATTTCGCCGATGCCGATGGATCGCACCGGCGAGCCGGGTCAGGGTCTGGCGGATGTCGGCCACGCGGTGCTGACCTACCGCGACCTCGTGGCGGTCGACCGCAATCCGGACGTGCGCGCGCCGGACCGCTCGCTCGATCTCCATCTGACCGGCAATATGGAACGCTTCATGTGGTCGTTTGACGGCGTGAAGATGTCCGATCATCACGCGCCGATCCCGTTTATCGAAGGCGAGCGGGTGCGGGTGAACCTGATCAACGATTCGATGATGAGCCATCCGATCCACTTGCACGGTCACTTCTTCGAGCTCGTGACGGGGCATGGCGACCATGCTCCGCGCAAGCACACCGTCATCGTATTACCCGGCGGAAAGGTGACGTTCGACGTTACCGCCGATGCCGTCGGCGACTGGGCGTTTCACTGCCACCTGCTCTACCATATGGCGGCGGGCATGATGCGCGTCGTCAGCGTCCGCCCGCGCGGCGAAGCGGCGTGAGTCGCGCCTTCGGCTTTGCTGTGATTGCGTCGCTCTGCACGAGTGCTCCCGCGTTCGCGCAAAGCATGCCGGGGATGGACCATGGCTCGATGCCGGGCATGAAAATGCCTGCGGCCAAGCCTGTGGCGAAGCCGCGCAACCCCGCAGCTTCCAAGGCGCAGGCCAAGCCGGTCAATCGCGCACCGGACAAGGCGTCCGCATCGCCCGCTCTGAAACTGGGCGACAGGGACGGGATGGATCACGCATCGATCCCGGGGATGGCGATGTCCGGCGTGGCGACGGACCAGGGTACGATCCCCGACATGGCAAAAAGCGGCACAGATCTGTCCGCAGGCAACGCGCCCGCTCCAGCGCCGCCGACCGACCATTATGCGACGCGCATCTTCCCCGCCGCCGAGATCGAACGCGCGCATCGGCAGATGATGAACGACAGCGGAGCGCAGACCTTCGGCTTCGCGATGTTCAACCTCGCCGAGTATCAGCCCCGTCGCGGGCAGGACGGCTTCCGATGGGAAGGCGAGGGTTGGTATGGTGGCGACATCAACCGCTTGACGATCAAAACCGAAGGCGAAGGCCGGTTTGCAGGCAAAGGGTCAGCCGGTCGCCTCGAAGAAGCGGAAGTGCAGTTGCTCTACAGCCGGGCAATCGATCCGTATTTCAACGCGCAGGTCGGCCTTCGCCAGGACCTCGGACGCGGCGCGCGACGGAGCTATGCCACCGTCGGCTTTGAAGGACTGGCGCCCTATTGGTTCGAGGTTGATGGCGCGTTGTTCGTGTCGGATCAAGGTGACGTTCTCGGTCGCCTCGCCGGCTATTACGACCAGCGGCTCACGCAACGGCTGATCTTGCAGCCCCGCATTGAACTGAATTTTGCCGCGCAGGACGTGCCTGCGAGCCGAATCGGCGCGGGACTGTCCACAGCTGAAATCGGTTTGCGACTCCGATACGAGATTCAGCGCCAATTCGCGCCCTACGTCGGCGTGTCCTGGCAGCGAAAGATCGGACAGACCGGGCGCTATGCGTACGTTGATGGCGAAGACGCCATCAGCGCCGGACTCGTTGCCGGGATACGGATCTGGTTTTGATCGTACCGCGTTGCAGGCTGGTCCCATCCGGCGCTACCACCGGGCAAAGATGATCCGCCAGCATACGACCAATTTCATCAGTACAGCCCATATCTCACGACCAAAAGCGTGGACAATGTCACAATCATTAAGACAACGAGTGGAAAGCCGGTCCGCGTATAATCGCTGAAATGATAGTCTCCCGCCGACATGATCAACATATTCGTTTGGTACGCCACCGGCGTTGCATAGCACAGGTTGCAACCGAACAGAACCGCAAGGACCAATGGCTCAACCGGAATGCCAAGTTGCTGGCCAAGGCTGAAGGCGATTGGCGTGCCGACTGCCGCCGCAGTCGTATTGGAAGCGAAATTCGTCAGCAGCGTCACGAACAGCATCACCGCAGCGAGAACGCCAGCCGGTGGGAGGTGCTGTAGGCCGATGGCCAGAAGCTCACTCAGCCACGTCGCGGCACCACTTTCCAAGACGACGCGCCCGATTGCAATGCTCGCGGCAACCAGCAGGATCACCTGGGCCGAAAGCGCACGCCCGACGCGATCGACGCGAACACAGCCGGTAACGAGCATGGCAATCGCGCCACCAAGAGCGGAGATCGCAATCGGGGCCAAACCAATGCTCGCGGGAACGATTGCGGCGGCCATGATCGCCAGTGCGAGCGGCGCCTTGGCGGAACGTGGCATCTCCTTCGCGCCTTCGAGGATGAGCACGTTCTCGGCGAGCGCCATCTGTCGGATGTTGGCGGACGTTCCCACTGCCAGGATGATGTCGCCTTCATCGAAGCAATTGTCTACGGTCGCCTCCGCCGACAAAACGCCCAACCATGGTCGTTGTGCGCGATGAACCCCCAGGATCGCGATATTGTAAAGCTCGGCGAGGTTGGCGTTTTGTACACCCTTGCCCATCAGCCCCGAATCCCTGGCCACCGCCAGTTCAACGACGTTCAAATCTTCCCCGCTCTGACTGTAGCCCAGATTGAGTCGCTCCATCAGCCACGCCGGTGCCGCAGTCGCATCAAGCACACGCATCGTTTCCTCGAGCGCGGCAGGCGTCGCGCTGACCAGCAATCGCCCATCGTGTCCGACCGTACCGAAAAGATCGATGCCCGCGGGAAGCCGCGCTTCGAGCTCAGCGCGTGACAAACTGTGTACTGCGGAATTCTCGCCCGGCCGCAGCAAAGCGCTGAAGCGCCGCGGCTCGTGTCCCGCCGCGACTGAATTGTCCGGCAGCAAACGCGGCATCACCAGCCAAATAAAGGGCAGTGCGATGACAGCAGCAGCCAGCACAATCGGCGTAAAATAAAACACGCCAATCGGCGGCATACCCATATCGCCCGCGATCGAGACGACGAGAAGGTTTGTCGACGTTCCGATCGTCGTCGACATGCCACCGATGAGCACGGCGCTGTTGATGGGGATGAGCGTGCGAGAGGCCGGGAGACCGCCATTCGCGGCAATCGCCGCCATGATGGGGATCATGAGCACAAGCACTGGGGTATCGTTCACCATCATGCTCATCGCGAACGCGAGCAAGAGCGTGATGATAAGCCCGACCTGCTGATTGTATCGCCATACACGGGTGAGCAGACGCGACACCGGTTGCAGTGCCCCCGTCGTAACGAGCCCGCGCCCCAGCACCATCAGCGCGCAGATCGTGACGAGCGCATAGTGTCCGAACCCTTCAAACGCGAGCTTCAGCCCGTCGGTTGGCGCTTGGCCGGGCAAAGGGAACATGTATAAACCGAGCGCGATCGCGGTGACGGTGAGGAGCGAAATGATCTCGACACGCGCGCGACCGGACACAAATCCGTAGAACATGGCGAACGTCAGCAACATCGCGCCGATTGCGTGGGGAGGCGGGACGATCATCATCGCTGCGCGTGTAGCCGCCTTCTCAGGCGGCGGCGACCATATCTATGCCAAGCCTGATTTAGTTCAGCCGATGTGTGTGACGCAGGGTCGTGCTCTTCACGCACCCGGGAGCGGGACCGACACGTCGGCGTCATCAAACACAGGCTTAATTGCTCGAACTGCGACGTTGCCGCGGTTTTGCGCATCATATGGCGTCGAGCCCGCGCACCAGCGTGCGAGAAAGTTGATCCTGCTATCGTGAAGTTCCCTCGCCAATATGACTAGGCGTTCCGCATCGTCGTGACACCTAGCGTGGAACAGATCAGTGCGCCTTGGGACAAACCAAAATGTTAAAAAAAGGCAAAAAAAACCCGCCTTAGGATCTCCTGAGACGGTTTGGTATTGGGTTGGTTGGTTGCGGGGACAGGATTTGAACCTGTGACCTTCAGGTTATGAGCCTGAC
>NZ_BMDW01000036.1 GCF_014636175.1 Sphingomonas psychrolutea
ACGCGGCGAAAACCGAAATCCCCATAGGTCAGCACGCGTGGCCCGCGGCTTCCTGCTTTGGAGGATATCGTACGCCTGCCGGCATCCGATATCCTTCACAGAACCCGACGTCCGATCGTCTCTGACGGCTACCCAACTTCTGCCATTTGTTCAGCTTGCGTTTTCGGCGCGGATCAACCGATCCTGAATGATCCGGTGCCGCGTACGATCGGATCGCTTAATAGCCATGAGTCAATTTATCGAGGTGGATCAATCGTCGCCCAGGCCGTCAAAACTCAGGAGGATGGCATCGACAGTTCAGACGCTGCATTGAGAGGCACGCAGTGTTAAGTCCGCCGAACAGTCACTTTCAGGTACGTGGCTGGTATGTCGGTGGCATTGGGGCCACCCCGGTTCTGACTTTGAAATAGTGCTGTCAGCTCTGCGGCAAGCTCCGGCTCGCGGCCGTCTTTGGCTGCCGCCTCGAACGCATTCATCGTCGGCCCATAATAATCCCGAAAGAGCCCTAAAAATGCGGACGGCGATCGCTCATCCCGAAATACGAAGGTGGCGCGTTCGCAAGAAATGTTTTCCGGGCTCACGCCGGCCGATTCGAAGCGTTCACGAACACTTTCCTCGAGGCCCCATGTGACCGGACTAATGAACCCGTCGGGCGGCGGCGACGTATAGGCAGCGCTGATCTTCAGTATTTGCGCAACGAGTGTGGGGTCGCCGGGAATCCAGTTGCCCATCACGATCCGGCCGCTGCGCCGCGTAACGCGTACCATTTCGCGGGCAACGTCGAACGGCCGCGGCGCAAACATGGCGCCGAAAATGCTTACGACCAAGTCGAAGCTCTCGTCGGCAATACCATCCAGGTTGGACGCATCGCCTTCCTCGAACCGGATATTGTCTAGTCCCGCTTCTGCGGCTCGAGCGTTGCCAGCAGCAACGAGGTTCGCTGCAATGTCAACGCCACGGACGTTTGCCCCACGCCGCGCTGCTGGGATCGCCGTCGTTCCGTCACCGCAGCCCAGATCTAGTACGTCCATCCCCGGCGTTACGCCCAGGCTCTCGACGAGGTCGTCGCCGTTTTGGCGCATCGTCGCGGCGAGTCGGGTGAAATCGCCCTTTTCCCACAAAGCCTTGTTCGGATTCATCGCGCGATCCTATCTGTTCTGCTCGTACTGCTTAACACCTGTCAGATCAGAAGTCCCTGGATCGACCGGAAGCCAATCATCGACATAAGTGCATCTGGAATTCAGCACTTTCAATATGCATCTGGTAATGTCGTTCTAATCAGACCGTCTCAGAGGCTGCCTTCAACTGAGCGGCTATCAGCAGTGCGACAGCCGCAAACCCGGCACCGACCAGAAAGGTCGCGTTCGCGCCGAAGCGGTCCCAGACTAGCCCGGCGATAACGCTGGCGAACAGCATCGCGACGCCGGTCATCAAGTTAAACGCGCCGAACGCCGAGCCGCGCAGGTCGGCCGGGGCGTGATCGGCGACGAGCTTGGCGAGCAACCCTTGGGTCAGCGCCATGTGGACACCCCAAAGCGCGATGCCGAGGAACGCGCCGCCGAGGCCCGGCACCAGTCCTAGCGAAAGATCGGCGGCGATCAGCGCGACCAAGCCCCATCCGAACAGCCACCGTGCGGGCACGCTATCCGACCATATTCCAGCCGGATAGGCACCGAGCGCGTAGACGAGGTTCATCACGACGAGAACGAGCGGTGCAAGCACCAGCGGCAGCCCCTCGGCGCTTGCTTTCAGGATCAGGAACGCCTCGCTGAATCGTGCGAGCGTGAATGCCATGCCAACGAGCGTGACCATCCAAAAGGCGCGCGGCAATCGCTTCAGGTCGATCAGCCGGACGGGCGGCGCGGCCAGCGGCGCGATCGCGACAGGCGCATCCTCGACGCCGAACACGACGCACGCCACAGCGAGCGCTGCCGGGATGGCTGCGATCCAGAACACCATGCGGATGTCATTGGCGAACAGCACCATCAGTCCGATCGCAAGCAGCGGCCCCGCAAACGCTCCGACCGTATCGAGCGACTGGCGCAGCCCGAACGCACGCCCGCGGATTTCTGGCGGGGTGACGTCGGCGACGAGTGCGTCGCGCGGTGCGCCTCGCAAGCCTTTGCCGATGCGGTCGGCAAAACGTGCGCCGAAGACCACGGCGGGCGACCCTGCGAGCGCAAACAGCGGCTTGGTGACCGCACCCAGGCCATAGCCGATCAGGATGAGCGCCTTGCGCTTACGCAGCCGGTCGGACAGGTAGCCTGAGAAAACCTTGGCGATCGAGGCCGTCGCCTCGGCCATCCCGTCGATCAGCCCGACAAGGGCGACGCTCGCGCCCAACGTCACAGTCAGGAACAGCGGCAGCAGCGCATGGATCGTCTCCGACGACAGATCCATAAAGAGGCTGACCAGCCCAAGTGCCCAGACTGTGCGTGGCATGGGCGGGCGCGTGGTTGCCATCAGTGGCGCAGATAGCGTTGCGCGACCTGAAGGACTATGACGGCGACAATAAACATCTTCGGGTTCTCATACCGCCGAGGAGCTGGCGGACATAACTGATCGCTTTTGGCCTGCCTTGTCGAGGGGAAGAACGACGACTTTTGGGCGGCAGCCGTCCGGCAGCTTCGCGGCTGCGAGGACCCCGAAGGCGACGTCGGACGGTTCTTTTGCGATCCCCCACTTCAGACATCTGTTAATGTCGCCGATCCGCTTTAGTCGTAGGCACCGAGCCGCGCATCGGGTCTTGGCTTGAGGCGCCCCGGACCATAGAGCGAGTTGCGTCTTCGGCGCTGCACGACATCTCGAGAAGGCCAACATGCAGATCATTGTACGCGACAACAATGTGGACCAAGCACTCCGCGTTCTGAAGAAGAAGCTGCAGCGCGAAGGCGTCTATCGCGAATTGAAGCTCCGGAAACACTACGAGAAGCCCTCGGAGAAGCGTGCCCGTCAGCATGCCGCCGCCATCCGTCGCGCGAAAAAGGCTGATCGCAAGCGCGCCGAGAAGGACGGTTGATCAGCCTTCGTGCGGTCGATGACGACGCGACCGAGTAAAGGTAACCTGGGATCGCTCTCCATTGCGCTTAGCGATGCCAGCTAGCTGCATCTGCCCGCAGTCAAGTGTATCAATACGGCTCAGCCTGCGTGGTGTGGACCCCCGCGCGGCCACTGAAGCCGTCAGCGGCCGTTCAACTGAGCTGGCCGAATAGTATCGCCTGCTGGAGAAGATAGATGCCGATCCTCGTATGCTCTTGCTCGCGACGTCACCCCTTCCCGGGTCCGCTTGTCCCGCGGTTTGCCGTCCTCAGACCGTGCTGACGGTCAGCCTTGCATATCATGCGGCCTCATATTGTATCGGGGCACCGATGCTGCAGGTCCTACCAGCGTCCGTAGACAACAATTCGCCTTTCGCGGCGCGGCGCGATGCTCCATTCATATTACTAAGCGCGACCTAGCCGAGGAACTCACCCTGTGCATATAAAAGCTCGATTGATCTCCGGACTGAGTTTTCTGGCGATCACCGCAGCCGTCCCGGCGATCGCTGATAGCGGCGCGCCACAAATGAGAGTCGTTGGACGGATCGCGGCTGGAGGAGATGGCGGATGGGACTACGTCTCCATCGATGAAGCGGCCCGAAAACTTTATATCACCCGTCGCGCATCGATCATGTCGCTCGACGCCGATACAGGTAAGCCGACCCTGGCCCTTGCGATGACGAACCGCTCTCATCAGGTCGTCCCGATCAATGGCGGCAAGGAGCTTTTGGTGACCAACGGCGGCGATGCGACCGTCACCATATTGGACGCAGCTACGGGTAAGGCCCGTATCACGACGACCGTCAGTGCAGGTCCGGACGCTGCGATCCTCGAGCCGACAACTGGGCTCGTGCTTGTGCTGGGACACAAAAGTGGAAAGGTGGACCTGATCGATCCCAAGAGTGGGGCGCTCCGTGGCTCGATCGATGTTGGAGGTACGCTCGAGTACGCAGCGGCTGACGGTAGGGGCAAGGCATTCGTCAATGTCGAGGACAAGGGTGAGCTGGTCGCAAT
Source organism: Sphingomonas psychrolutea (assembly GCF_014636175.1). Taxonomy (GTDB): domain Bacteria; phylum Pseudomonadota; class Alphaproteobacteria; order Sphingomonadales; family Sphingomonadaceae; genus Sphingomonas; species Sphingomonas psychrolutea. The sequence continues at coordinate 4,053 of NZ_BMDW01000036.1, forward strand.
CGACATGAAAACCCGCACCGTTCTCGGCCACTATAAGATGGCCGGCTGCGAAGAACCGACAGGGCTCGCATATCTGGCGCCTAACAATCTGCTGCTTGCCGCCTGTGGCAATGGTGTCGCGGCGTTCGTGTCACCGAACACGGGTTCGGTTGTGCAGGCCTTGAAGATCGGCGAGGGCTCCGATGCCGCTTTTTACGATAGTGTCCGCAAGCTCGCGTACGTGCCATCCGGTGCAACCGGCACGCTATCCGTCATTGCTGTTTTGGGCCAGACTGCGAGGATCGTGGAGACTGTCGAGACCGCCAAGGGCGCGCGACTTGGCATGGTCGATACAAAAACAGGCAGGGTCTACCTGCCGTCGGTAAAGTATTCCCCACCCACGGCGGTTGGCAGCCGCCCGCCGATGGTGCCGGGTTCGTTCGAGATCTTAGTCGTAGGCAGGTAGTTCGGTCGGTGTCCGACCTTGAGACGATGAGGGTTGTGTCGGGCCCCATCGTCTCCAGGTTCGCGCGCTTACTTTTTGGTAGCCGCGTCCATTGCGTCGGCCTTGTTCTCACCGGCTTCGCGGACCGCATCAGCTTTGTTGGTCAAAGCGTCGGCGCGGTTGTCCATCATCATTTCGGTGTTACCGCCCATAGCGTCGGCGGTTGTTTGGATTGCGGACGCATTTGCGTCCATCTTGTCGGCGGCGTTGTCAGCCATCGCCGCAACATTCTCGGCGGCTTTGGTCTTGTGACCGCAGGCGCTGAGCGAAAGCAGGCAGACGCCTGCTGCGAGCACGAGTTTCTTGTTCATTTGCATCCCTTTATGGACCTGCCGAACTGCATCGTCGGCGCGGTAGCGGTGTCCCTGAAAACTTCGACGTCGGCAAGCCCAAAGGATTCGGCCGTATGGCGTTACCAAAGGTCACATGCTACGTTTTAGGCCTCGCGGATTACGGTCCGCGTGGGCCGTCGCGTCCCTAGCTCCCAAGCAGATGCGACGGCCTCATTTCCTACCCGGCGCTGATGCGTCTCAAAACAGCCCGAACAGTTTTTCGCGAGAAGGTTGGACACCAGGTTTTGCTATGCACACGTCGTTGTGCGGCTTGCCGTTGGTCGTGCGCTGAGCGTTGGCAGTTGGACCTGCCAGGCCCGGCCCACATGCAGCAGCCTTGCCACCGCCAAGGTCTGTGAAAGCAAGCGGGTGCCGGGACCATCCACCGCATCACGTTATCAAGACTGGGTATGAGCAAACTGCTGCATAGTTTGCGTCCAAGCTAGCGCAGCGGCCCCTTTTGCAACGATCAGTGGCTATCACTGTCACCGAGAATCGGGGACGCGTGTGGATGGCTAGATTTTCCAGGCGGTGAGCTATACGGATTTGAATTATGTGTTCCGACTTCCAAGCGGACATCGGACCTGGCAATATCAGCAGGCACTTTAGGGATGCTCTCAAAGGGTAAGTCGCGATGCAAGGTCAGGGACCAACGCTCGAGCCACTCGATCCCATCCGGACCCGTATAACCATCGACCGTCCGGTAGGCAGGATCGCGCATCGCCTTAGCAAGCGAAACCGGGCGAAGTTTTGCCTTACGAAGGATCGAGGCTACGCCATCGATGCTGGCGGCATTAAGTCTGCTAGCGTGGAGCAATAAGACAAAGGCGGGATCGCGTTTGAACAAGCCATGTCCTGCCTTCACATACCATGCCACGATTTGCCCGGTGAACCCGAGATATTGCTGCTGGATGTGACGCGCCTGTCGCGCATCCCCGCGTGCCATCGCCTCGTCGTAGGGGCCTGAGAATTGCCAATCGCTATTCTCCATCGTCACGGGGGCGACCCGGTAACCATGTGTGCCAAGCCAAGCCTCGAAGCGGGAACGCGTCGCTTCGGTCAGACCGGTTTCAAGGAATGGATACCGAAACCAGCGTTCGTGACGCCCGATTGTGGCGAGCATTGGAGCGGTAGCCGTTTCATCACGCAGGACATCGGCCATATAAACGTCGACCGGCGTCCGGTTCAGCGAGAGATGCGAATAGGTGTGGTTGCCAAGATCCATCCCTGCATCGATCCAGCTTTGCAGTAAAGCTATGCGGAGCGGCCGGTCAGCCGCGTCGAGCTGAATCTCGTTGACGAAGCCGGTCGCCTTCCAGCGATTGCGCTTCATAGCCGCTAGCAGTTGAGCGGTCACTGCAGCGCCATCTGCCGCCGAGCTAAATTTTCCGAAGACGGGCAAATCGTCGAACGTGATCGCTACCTCGCGAGCGTGGGCGGGCGTTATTGGGAGCGATGCAGCCACAAGTGCGATCGGCGCGCAGCCGCGAAATAGGGCGCCAATCCATCGTTGACCGTCCATCCCTCTTACCTTGCATTTTCCGGATGCTGTCCAGCGCGCTGCGGCAGCAACAGGATGCATGCCACAATGAAGACCCCCAAGATCGCCGAGGCAAGGGGTCTGCTGAAATCCATGCCGCCCTTGTCGAGCGGCTTGTCGAGCAGATCGCCGACCGTCGCGCCAAGCGGGCGCGTCAGAATGAACGCTCCCCAAAACAGGAAGACGCGTGAGACACGGGTCCAATAATAAAACGCGACCAAAACCAGCAATGCGGCCGCAAAGACCAGCGCACCACCCTCATAGCCAAGCCCGCCTGTATCGGCGATCCAGTCCCCCAGCGCGGTGCCGAGCGTCTGTGAAAAGGTTATCGTTACCCAGTAGAAAATCTCTGCCTTGGGCGTCCGAACGGTATCGACCGAAACCGAACCCATCGACCAATGCCACAAGGCCAGCGTGCCGAGGAGGCCCGTCAGCAGCAATGCCGAGCCACCGGTATAACCGATACCGAGCGACCGGTCGGCAAAATCCGCAAGCGTCGTCCCTGCCGTTGTCGAGGCGATGATCGTCGCCCAATAGAGGAATGGGTGGAACCGCTTCACGCTAATCTGCCACCAGACCAAGCCGACGAGCAGCGAAGCGAAGATCACCGTGCCGACAAGATAACCGAGGTTCATCGACATCGTGACGGTGTCGCCGCCGGTTTCGCCAAGCGTCGTCGCTGCGATCTTGATGATCCAGAAGGTCAGCACGACCTCGGGCACCTTGCTGACCTTCTCGGGCTCGGTTGGTGCGTCAGCCATTGGCAATCCTCATCATCGAGCATGTGCACGATCGGGCATCGAACGAACGCCGCCGCTCAAACGATCCTTGAGCGACGGCGGTCGGCTTTCGTTAACGATCAGTCAGCATTGGGACCTTCGGCACCGTTCTCGAGCACCTTGCCGGTGCGGGCATCGACGCCGACCTCGAACGTCTTGCCGTTGCTCTTGATGTCGAACGAATAGCGCAAGCCCGTGCCGCCCTTCTCCTTCTCAAGCTCCTGATCGGTAATCACGCCCGGACGGACAGCGAGTGCAGTCGTCCGAGCGGTGGCGAGTGTCACCTTGGCCATCGGTGCGAGGCTAGCGCCCTTAAGCGCGTGCTCGGCAGGGGCGGCCGAAGCGCCGGCCGCGGCGAGCATTGCAACCGCGGTCAGACAAATGAGTTTACGCATGAGAGTCTCCTACAAAGGCGAAGCGCCTTGGCCTTGGCTTTAGACGACCCCGCGTTCGCCGGACCTGAGGCGAAGGTTAGGAATTGCTAACTTGGCGAATTAGCCGATCGTCCCACTCACTCCTGCTCTGCACAGGCCGCAGCATGACGAGGATGCAGCATGACGAGGATATTGCGATGAGGCTTTTGCTACTGGAGGATGACAAGGAGGTTCGCGAGCATATCGTGCGCTTGCTGCAGGCTGCCGGACATGTGGTCGATGACTGTGCGACAGGACCGGATGCAATCTTTCTCGGGACCAGCAACAGCTATTCCGTCTTGATCCTCGATCGCATGGTGCCCGGTATCGACGGCCTCGCTGTGCTAAAGGCGCTGCGCGCTGCGGGGATTCAGACCCCTGCCTTGTTCCTGACTGCCATGGACGATGTCGATGACCGTGTGGAAGGTTTGGAGACCGCCGACGACTATCTCGTGAAACCCTTTGCTGGTTCCGAATTGCTAGCGCGGGTCGGGGCGCTTGGGCGACGTCCCCCGGTGACGGCGACCGTTACCAGGCTTGCGGTCGCCGATCTGGAGATCGATCTGCTCAAGCGCTTCGTCACGCGCGGCGGCATACGCATCGATCTCCAGCAACAGGAATATAAATTGCTCGAATTTCTGATGCGGCATTCAGGCGAGATCGTGACGCGGACGATGCTGCTTGAGAATGTCTGGTCGTTCCATTTCGATCCGGGAACCAATCTCATCGAAAGCCACATGAGTCGGTTGCGGGCCAAAGTAGACCGTGGGTACGGCCATGATCTGATCCATACCGTACGCGGCGCTGGATATCGGCTCGATGCGGCGGCTTAGTCCGCTTCGCAGCGGTGCGTTCCGCTTCGCGCTTATGATGGCGGCGATTTTCGCGGTCGGCGCGATCGCCTTGCTGTTCATGGTCGAACAGTCGGTCAGTCGGTACGCAAGCGAGGTCACGAACGACAGCATCGTCGCCGAGGTCGCCGTGCTGCGCGAGGAAAGCCGCGCGGTCGGTACGGCGGACACGATCCGGTCGGTCGTCCGCCGTGAGAATGCGGCACGCGAGCATCAACTGCGCTATTTGCTGGTGGACCGTGGCGGCAAATATCTTGCGGGCAGCCTGCCGACATCGATGGCCCAGCCGGGGTGGCACCTGGTCACTCTTCCCAACCACGATGCCGATAATGACGATGGTGCCGCAACCATGACGTTGTCCGCGCTCGGCGCGCGGCTTGATGATCGCACAATGCTGGTCGTCGCCAGCGACACATCGGATCTCGAGGAATTACGCTGGAGCCTGGGGACGGCGAGCGCTGCCTTCGGCACGCTAATTACGACGCTCGCGCTCATTGGCGGCTTCGTTGTGGGTGGCGTCTTTCTACGTCGCCTCGATCGGGTGAACAGATCGGTTGCGCGGATCATGGAAGGTAGCCTGACTGAACGCTTGCCGACGATCGGTATGAGCGCCGAATTTGACGAACTCTCCACCAACCTAAACCAGATGCTGGCGCGGATCGAGGTACTCATGGACGGCATGCGGCACGTCTCGATCAACATCGCGCACGACCTGCGCACGCCGCTGACGCGACTGCGCCAGCGGCTGGAAACGCTGACGGAGAGCGTGAGCGGGTCGGCGGCCGAACCGCAGGTCGAAGCTGCGTTGGCGCAGGTCGACGAAATCCTCAGCGTGTTTCGCGCGCTGCTCCGTATCAGCGCACTGGAAGCTGGAGCGGGACGGCAGCGGATTATCGAGGTTGATCTGAGCGGCCTCGTGTCGCGGGTGGTCGAAGCATATCGCGTCGTTGCCGAAGACGCAGGGCATTTGCTGTCCGCTAGGGTTCAACCGGAGGTGCTCGGTCTAGCCGATCCTGAGATGCTTACACAGGCAGTCACGAATCTGATCGAGAACGCGATCATCCACACGCCAACCGGAACGCACGTGTTGGTGGCGCTTGAACAGGGCGCGGACAGGATCGTTCTCAGTGTTACGGATGACGGCCCAGGCATTCCGCTCGACGAGCGTGAGCCTGTGCTCGAACGCTTTTACAGGCTCGACGAAAGCCGGGCGACGCCCGGCGTGGGCCTGGGATTGTCGCTCGTCTCCGCCGTTTCGAAAATCCACGGTGCCACGTTGCGCTTGCTCGACAATGCCCCCGGGCTCCGCGCGGAACTGTCGCTTGCTCAGAGCGCCCATCACGGCTCGCTGAGATCAAAGAGCTAACCGGGTCACCACATTGGTTATTGCGAATGATGTACCCGTTCTCGAACGCGATTGGTTGCGCTTGAAGTCCTCAACCATCGGAGAGAGAAAATGCGCTTCCTGAAATTCGCCGCCGCAGTTGCCCAGACGGTCGGCACCGCCAGCCTGGTAGGCCCGGCTTTGGCCCAGAACTATCCGAACCAGTAGCCGGACCCCAATATGCGACGGGATCAACCTGTGTCGCGCGATGATTAAATGCGTCGCGACGAACAGGCACGGCGCGACAATGGAATGCGACAGGACGATCACGCTCGGCGCGACGATCGTGGCAATGGCGACCAGCAGTCGAACAGCGACCATGGCATGCGTCGCGACGACCGCCGGGGCTATCGCGATCGCGGATATGGTGACCACGGATATGGTGATCGCGGCCGTGGCTATGGTTGGCAGCAGCGTCATTGCCGCACGGTCTGGTATCACCATCGCCGGGTTCGCCAATGCCATTGATTTGACCGTCAGGAAGGCTGGCATACACGCCAGCCTTTCTCGCGAACATTTTAATAACCGCAGCCTGACAGCCTAGCCTGTGAAGGTCGCGAGCATCCCGATTGCGGCCGCAAGCATAACCAAAGTGGCAATCCACCCGATCAATTTCAGGATGGGCGGTAGCCGGAAGTCGCCCATTACCGCACGATTGCTCGAGAGCAACATCATGGCGACCATCACGGGGACGGCTACGACCCCATTGATCACTGCACTCCAGAATAATGCTTTGACCGGGTCAATCGGCGTAAAGTTCAACACCGTTCCGATGACCATGGCCACCCCGATCGTTGCATAGAACGCTTTTGCTCGCTGCGGCTTTCGCGCAAGGCCGACATGCCAACCGAAGGCTTCGCCCATCGCATAAGCGGCAGAGCCCGCGAGGACCGGTAGCGCTAGCATGCCGGTGCCGATGATCCCCAGCGCGAAAACCAGGAACGCAAACTGACCGGCGATCGGGCGCAACGCTTCGGCAGCCTGCGCGGACGTTTGAATATCGGTCACACCATGGGCGTGCAGCGTCGCCGCCGTCGTCAGGATGATGAACAAGGCGACGATATTGGACAGCCCCATGCCCACCAGCGTGTCCAGCCGAATGCGCCGTAGCTCCGTCTTCGCCTGATCAGGGACTCGCTCGAGCGGGCGTGCGCCTGCCCGCTCCTTGATGTCCTCCACTTCCTCTTCGGCTTGCCAGAAAAAGAGATAGGGACTGATCGTTGTCCCCAGAATGGCAACGACCACGGTGAGATAACCGGTGCTGAACGCGACATGGGGGACGATCAGGTGATAGCCAACCGTCGCCCAGGGCAGCTTCACCATCAGCGCGACCGCGACATAGGCGAACAGCGAAAGCGTCAGCCATTTGAGAAGCGAGACGTAACGCGAATATCGAACGAACACTTCCAGCACGAGCGACGCGATCCCGATCGCCACGACATATGCCCAATGCGGGCCGGGCAGCAGCAGCTTCAGCGCTGCTGCCATTGCACCTAGATCGGCGCCGAGATTGATGGTGTTGGCGATCACCAATAACGCGACGATGCCGTAGAGAAGCGCTCGGGGATAATGCCGCTTCAAATTGCCAGCGATCCCCCGCCCGGTAACGCGCCCGATCCTGGCGCTGATCTCCTGGATCGCGCACATCAGCGGCCAACTGAACAGCATCACCCAGCCCAGATCATAACCGAACTGCGCACCCGCCTGCGAATAGGTGGCGATGCCGCTGGGGTCGTCGTCGGATGCTCCGGTGATCAGACCCGGTCCGAGCACTTCAAGCAGCTTGGGTCTTTCCGGCTGCTTTACCGCTTCGTGTGGATTTGGCGCGGGGACGTCGTTGGGCATGCGCGGGATCCTGTTTAGGACTATCGACTGCGCTCCCGGCCGCGACACGCCCGAACTAGATCGAGACATCTCCTCCGTCACTGCACTTCATGAAATCTGCCATAATTTAATCGTCGAGAGATGAGCGATCCTGGGACGAAATGGCTGACAGTTTCAAACGCCCGTTATGATGGCAGATGTTTCCGCGTCGATCTCACCCTACAGCTGCGTCAAGATTGTTTCTTACCAACGTGTCCTGAATCCGTTGCGAACTCGGAACGAATGACAATTCGTTCGGTTAGCATCTCACTGCAGGAATTAGGTCGAGGAATTTATGACAAGGTCCGATCGCGCGATGCTGAGCAAGGTGCCGCTTGTCACGCTCGCTTTCTGGGTGATCAAAATCCTCGCGACCACGGTCGGCGAAACGGGTGCGGATTTTCTCAATTTCAATCTGCGCTTCGGATTAACGATTACGTCGCTGCTAGCAGCGGCCGTTTTGGCGATCTTCCTCGTCATTCAGATGCGGCAGGATCGCTACGTCCCGTGGATTTATTGGATCACTGTTGTTTTGCTCAGCGTTGTCGGAACGCTCATCACCGACAATCTGAGCGACACGTTCGGGATCAGCCTGTACGTCACCACGATTGCCTTTGCGGTCGCGCTCGCTGCAACCTTCATCGGTTGGTACCGGGCCGAACGCACCCTTTCGATCCACGACATCACTTCGCCGCGGCGAGAACGATTTTATTGGCTGGCGATCCTGTTCACCTTCGCGCTGGGCACTGCGGCTGGCGACTTGGTTTCCGAGCAAATGGGCTTGGGCTACGCACTGTCGGGCGCGATCTTCGGAGGACTGATCGTAGTAATCACGCTCGGCTTTTATGCCAAAGTCATCAATCCGGTGCTTGCCTTCTGGTCAGCCTATGTTCTGACCCGGCCGCTCGGCGCATCGATGGGCGATTTCCTGACACAAGCCCCGAAGGACGGCGGGCTGGGATATTCAACGACGATCGTTAGCCCTGTGTTTCTGATGGTGATCGTCGGGTTGGTTATATACCTTACGACCACGCGTGCTGATGCGCTTGAGGGTTCATCGCAGGCGCCAATCTGAGGATGGCCCGACCGCCACTGGCCGTTTCGCGTTCCTCGATACGAGCGGCTTTATGAAAACCTAGGCCATGGCGGTAAGGACCCAGAGCACGAAGCCGCTGCGCGGCAGTGGAGTTTGCGGTGAGGTAGCGCGCGTGCGCTGAGGTTTGGTCCCGCGGAGGCGGTGGCGGACGATGGAGTTCCTTC
>NZ_BMDW01000037.1 GCF_014636175.1 Sphingomonas psychrolutea
AGTTCGTCGTGCGATACACAGGTGCGGCAGGTTTGGGCATCACGCCCATCTATCCCACTCGATTCCCTACGTGAATCCCCAACGTCAGTTTTGCAACAAAGCCCTGTCGCATCACCGTCTCCGTTCGTCAAAGTGGACGCAACGCGAGGTGTCTCAAAACCGTCAGGATCGTGGGAGTGGCGTTAATTAGGTCAGATTCTAGTGGTCAAAATCAGACGGAAGAATCCCCATAGAATGGCCGCAAACCACTCTCGTTAGCAGTTTGGGCGGGGACCATCCGTCTGATTCTTACCACTAGCAACCTCGGTAAGCTTGCGTACGACTGCACGCGCTGACAGAGGTGGCTCGGTTCATTTGAACAGCTCGGCGCGATTGCTAAGTGGAATGTCCGCCAGTTTCATGCCGCTGCGAGAAGCGGTTGGTTGAAGTAAGCCTGATCGGGCGTCCTGCGGTCAAGCGATGAGTGCGGGCGCCGGCCATTGTAGAATGTTAGATAACGGCCGATCGAGGCGCGGGCCTCGCTGACCGAGCCATAAGCTCGCAGATAGACTTCCTTGTATTTCACAGAGCGCCACAGGCGTTCGACGAACACATTGTCGCGCCAGGCGCCGCGCCCGTCCATGCTGATCGCGATCTTCTCCCGGTGCAGGACGGCGGTGAACGCCATGCTGGTGAACTGGCTCCTCTGATCCGTGTTGAAGATTTCTGGCGCCCCGAAGCGCGTCAGCGCTTCCTCCAAAGCCTCGATGCAGAAATCCGTCTCCAGCGTGATCGACAGCCGCCATGCCAGCACCCGTCGGCTGAACCAGTCGACGATGGCGATCAGATAGACGAAGCCGCGTGCCATTGGGATGTACGTGATGTCGGTCGCCCACACCTGGTTGGGCCGCGTCACCGCCAGCTTCCGTAGCAGATACGGGTAGATCTTGTGCCCCGGCGCCGGCTTTGACGTGTTCGGCCGCCGGTAGATCGCCTCGATTGCCATCTTCTTCATCAACGTTGAGACGTGCAGCCGGCCGACCTTGATGCCTTCGGCGGCAAGCAGGTCGCGCAACATCCGGCTGCCCGCGAACGGGAAATCCATGTGCAGCGCGTCGATCCGCCGCATGATCGCGAGGTCGGCAGCCGAGGTCGGCCTGGGCAGATAATAGACGCTGCCGCGGCTGATCCCCAACTCGCGCGCTTGCCGTGTCACCGGCAACGCATGCGAACGGTCGATCATCGTTTTGCGCTCGGCAACAGTCCTGCTTTGCTGAGCGCCCCGGACAAAAAATCGTTCACCAGCGTCAACTCGCCGATCTTGGCGTGCAACGTCTTCACGTCGATCGCCGGCTCGGCCGGCTCGCTATGGCCCTCTGACCCGAAAACTCCTGCCGCCCCTTCCAGCAACTGGCCGCGCCATGTCGTGATCTGGTTCGGGTGAACGTCGAACTGCTGCGCCAGCTCGGCCAGCGTCTTCTCGCCCTTCACGGCTGCCAGGGCTACCTTCGCCTTGAATGCCGGGCTGTGGTTCCGGCGTGTTCGCTTCGTCATCTCATCTCCTGTTCGGCAGCCATGCTGGCCGCCTTCAGGCAGAAACTCCACTTAGAAGCCTGTCCAGATTTGCCGAGCCACCTCTACCCTGCGGTGGGTCGATTGGTTCAACAACCATCGCCTGTTCGGCCCAATCGGATACATCCCACCCGCCGAGGCCGAAGCCAATTACTATGCAGCCCTTGAGAACCTCGATATGGTTGCATGACTCAAACCAAATAGCCTCTAGGAAACCCGGGACGGTTCATAACGCGTTGGCCCAGAAGTTTGAAGCAGTGCATTTTGGTCTCGACCAGACTGCGACGATGATAGCCGCTCCACTTCTTCCAGATGGCCCGACCAAGCCGCTTTGTTACGCGTAGCGCTTCATTGCGCGCATCAACGCCGGGACCATCTTTCGTCCATGGTCGGCCGTTGCGGCGGACCGGGATGACCGCGTCGGCACCGTGTTTTGCGATGGCGGCATAGCAGGCCCTGGTATCGTAAGCGCCATCCCCGCCGACGCTGAGTATCTGCTCGTCTCCAGGGATTTGCGCCAGGAAATCGGGGAGCGTCGGCGCATCGCCAATCGCATTGGTCGTGACCTCAATGGCCCGGATATCCAGCGTTCCAGCATCGATCCCGAGATGCACCTTGCGCCACTGGCGACGGTAGGATGCGCCATGTTTGCGCGTCTTCCACTCGCCTTCGCCCGTCATCTTGATCCCGGTGCTGTCGACCAGCAAGTGCAGACCGCCCGGGTTGGCCCGTCCGCCAAGGTTGACCTTCAACGTCTTCTGCCGGCGGCACAGCTCAATCGCACCGTCCGAAAACCGCATCGGGCGACCAGGGCGACCACACGGCTTCGAGAGCCAGTGCATCTCCGGATCAAACCATATTTCCAGCGACCCACGCCGCTTCAGCGCCGCATTATACTCAGGCCAGTTCGTCGTGCGATACACAGGTGCGGCAGGTTTGGGCATCACGCCCATCTATCCCGCTCGACTCCCTGCGGGAATCCCCCGGCGTCAGTTTTGCAACAAAGCCGTTTCGCTCGGCGACTTGCCAGCCGGGTTATTACGATGCCCGGGCTGATCGGCGCGACCGAACGATCCAGAAATCAGCGATCAGACCAGCGGTCGGGCGGAGGTGCAACGACAGGCTCTTGATGGGCAAAACTTCGTGCGAAATGGCCTGCCGAGAGTCCGCGCAACAATGCAACACGATAGCCAGCGACTCTATCAGCGCCGTTCCAGCCATTGATGGGCCATTTTTGCACCATGTTCCGCATTCGGGCCACGTCGAGCAGACGGCTGGCTACGACATTGGCACCGATATGATCGATTTCATCCGCCAGCGCGGGGCGGGCAGACTCAAGACGTTCATACCAATCGGCTGCCTGGCGCCCCCTTCCCAACTCGTTCAAGAGGGTGGCGGGCACACGATCCGCGAGAACGCGCCGCGCAAGCGACCTGGGCTGGCCATCGCGGAGATATTCGGCACTAGGAACGCGCAGAGCGAACTCCACGAGACGGCGATCGGTGAGCGGATCGCGCAGGTCGATACCCCAGCCAGCCAGTGCCGCCTTGACGCCCAAGCCTGGATCTTCCCTGCGCAAGGCGCTCAGCCGTGCGGCAAAAGGATCGGTGCGCTGTCGACGGGCTGCACCAGTTGCGGCCATTGCTCGTCTCGCGGCCGGGAGTCTAGCGGGGGCAAGCAGGGTAAACGACATCCCATTCGATTCCGCACGGCCAAAGTAGTGCGCAGCGCATTGCCACAGGCGCTCCGCGCCAAACGGGCGAAAACTCATCGCGGCGACCCCACGCCAAGACATCCCGGCGTGTGCCGTCAACGCCTTTGCTTCGAGGGCCCAGCATCTCAAGCGCCCGTGCCGGAGCAATTCGGGTAGCCGTTCGAACCCGGAATACGACAGCGTTATATTGCCGGCGTTTCCCGTGAGCAGGACTTTTGCGCCCCGCGTTCTGGCTGCCTCGTAAGTGTCGAAAATCCAGCCAACGTTGGAAAGGTTGAGCGCCGGCCGCGCGGCAAAGGTCAGATTGTCGGTAAGGTCCTGCATCAGCGACCGACCTACGGAGCTGGTGGTGAACCAATCCATATTGGGGTGCATTGCCGCCACGTCCCCAGCGAGTGCGCCTTCGTCCGACATCCGATCGGATCCGGTATCGGCCATGAACTCGGATCGTGGAACCGCGGTGAACGCGCTTATTCTGCCGCCCGACCCGGCGAGCAGTCGGGCCGCGGTCGCTGCGACCGCGCTGCTGTCGAGGCCCCCGCTCAGTTGCGCGCCGATCGCGCCGACGCTCCGCAACCGGCGACCGACCGCGAGATCTAGCTGTTCGCGCATCGCATCGACATAGTCGTTGGAGCGGGAAAAACGGATCGGCTCCCGGACCGGATTCCAGTGCCGTCGACGGACCACTCCCGACGTCGACAAGACCACCGAGTGACCGGCCTCGACACGTCGGACGCCTTGGGAAAACGTACGTTCGCCGATGCCGGGGGCTGACATGACGAATTGGCACAACCGCTCCTCGTCGGGCGCTGCATCGATTTCGGGGAGCGCGTGCAACCCCGCCGCCATCGTTGAGAAAGCGACGACGCCGCCTCCGACGTGGTAATGCAGCGGGCGTTGTCCCGAGGCGTCTCGCGCCAACATCAGGGTCCGCTGCCCGCTATCCCACAGGGCAAAGGCAAAATCTCCGAGCAAATGCTCGAGACAATCGTCGCGCCAATGTTGATAAGCGCTCATAAGGACATCGCTGTCGCTTAGCAGCGCTAGGCGATCGCGCTGCAGCCCGACTTGCGCTGCAATCTCCTCGCGATTGTCGAGCCGCACGTCACCGACGAGCACGAACCGACCTTCTCCGCCGAGCACGGGACCGCGGTCGAAGCGATCTTCGGGCAACTGTCGCACCAGGCTCCGTCCCAGCGCGATGTCGCCGTTCGACCATTCGGCGGCATCGGCGGCATCGGCGCCGCCGTACATCGCCTGGGCGGCCAGCATGGCGCGGCATCTCGACGCCGCTTCTGGTCGACCGTCAAGCAGCCACACGCCAGCCAGCGCGGTCATGTGGCGGACCGATCAGCCATCGATCGTCACCAGTCTCAGATCGACCTCGGCAAGACGCGCCTGCGCCAACAGGTTTTCGCGGACACGCGGCAACCGACGAAAGTCGCCGATGATCAAATCGCGGTGACCCGCAGCGATCGCCTCGTCGACCGACAGGATCGGGATGTCATCGAGCACACCGCCCGAAAAGACCGGGTTTTCGCTGACGAGACATGCCACCGACAAACGCTGCTCGCGGGCGGCGATCAGGATTTCGCGGGCGAGCAATCCCGTCAACACGACGGCGCATCGACTAAAACCTTGCGACTGCGCCATGTGGACGAGTTGCATCGCCATCATGCGACGCAACCGCCGCGCTGCCGCATTGACGGTGAAGGCCCCGGGCCAGACGAAATGGTCCACGGGGTAGCTGCGTTCTAGCAGGCGGCGCGTCGCGTCGAATTCACGATGCCAAAGGGTCATCGCTTCGCAGCCCGCAAGCCATGGCTTATAGGCACCAAGAAAGTGCACTATCGTGGCATTTGCGACCGAGTCCGCCAGCACTGAGGGGTTCATGTCGAGATCGGTCGCGAGACCCGGGGCATGGTAGGTTGTGCAGTTCCAGCGGGGCGGCACGCGGCGCCATCGGCCGCGCAACACTGCGTTCAAGGGCGTTTGATCATTGTGATGCCCAACGGCATCGCCACGCGTGCCCACATTGCGCGTCTGCCGCTCCTGTATGTCGGCAATACAATGCTCTGTCACCTTCTCGGCACGCCAGCGCGCGAGATCCATCAGCATCACGCCCGAATTGAAATACCCCCCAGGATAGTCGCGGCGCGTGTCCGCAAGCGTCACCATCCATGGGTCGGTCACAGCGGCAATGGGTGCGTCGGACAGATCGGTTTTCCACACATCGCGCAGACTGCCACGAACTATGGCGTCGCAATCGAGATACAGCACGCGGTCAAGCGTAGGCAGCAAATTCGGCAGGAAGATGCGGCGGTAGATCGCGGTTGCGTCGGTCTCGTAGTTGGTGGTCGGATCGAACCTATGCGCAATTTCGAGCGCCGCATCGACCACGCGCACTTCGCAGGCATAGCGCGCGGCAATCTGACGCAGGAGCGGCGCGGCGCGCGACGCTGGATCGGTGAGCGCGTGGATCCTGACCTGCCCGCGATTGGTTTCCAGCAACGAAAGCATTGCGACGGCGGCGGGCAAAGTGAAACCGTCGTTAAAACAGAAGGCAATTTCGATCGTGTCGGTCACCCGGCTACTAGGGTTATCAAGCCTTCGTCCTGGAGGTTGCAGAAATGTGCGAGCACTTCCGCGCGGCACTCGAGCTGATCGATTTCATAGACCGCGAAAAGCCTTAGCGCGGCTTCGTCAGCGGTCGTCGGCGCGCTCAGCAATTCCCACAGGGTCTTGCTGGGCCCGGAAAAGGAGAAGCAATTGCCGGTCGCGGTATCGAGCACGAAGATCGCGTCATCCAGGCCCGACTCGATCGTATCGTGTTTGCGCATGACGCGCTGTTCGCTGGAGAGCACGCTCGCTGGCGGGGTCATCGGCTCTTCTCGCATGTCAGTGTGTAAGGGCGTACGGTGTATTGAGATAGGCGACGATGGGACTGAGCGCTGCCATGCGCCGCCCATGCGCGACGTACAGCAAGTCGATCGCGGTCGTCAAATCGGCCCAGCGTTGCCAGACGGCCTTAGCGTTGGGAGCTGTATTTATCAGCTCGGGCATGCGGACGCAATTCGTCCATTCGGCAAGCGCCTCCAGGCGCGACGCCGGCGTGATCTCGGGCGACCCCTCGCGCAGGAGCACCACCCGGTCCAGTAGCAATGGCGTGGTGGGGCCGTTGCTGGCGACTGGCAGGAAATATTTACCTTCGACTTCATTTGCCAAATCAAGGCCTACCGAGGATCGACCGATGTGATGGAGCGACGCGTCGGACAGTTTGAAGCCGCAGGCGCCATGAAAAACTTCGAAGGTCCCGGCGTGTCCAAGCACGAGGATGTCGTCGGCGACGATCACGCCGCCCGCCGCGACCAAGGCCGCGGCAAGCGTCGATTTCCCGGCACCCGACTGACCGCAAATGCCGACGACGCCGTTGGCCGTCGCGACGGCACTGGCATGCAGCGGCAGCATGCCGCGTTGGTAGACAAGCACCGTCAGCACGCGGCTCATGATGCCGTCCGCAACGTTCTTGGCGACAAACCCCCGCAACCGATCGATCACGATGTGGCGTCCCTCGCGCACTTCGTACCGAAATTGGCCGCGAATAAGGCCGCGGCGATGACCCGGCTGCGAAACGACGGGCTCAGCGACTGGACCGAACACGATTGTAACATCAGGTGTCTGAGCGGATTCTGGGGAAAGTGCGCGCAGCTGCGGCAACGAAAACTGCGAATTCACGATGAGGCCGTGGGCGAGGTAGCGATACTGCACATCTTGGCCGGGCCGAAATACGCGGGTTACTTCTTGGCACTGCATGGAGTAGCCGATACGACCCACAAGAGGTGATGACAACCTGCATCATCGCCGCCGTCTTGGAGCTTCAATGATTGATCTGGCCCAGCCTCGCACGCGCTCCGTGATCCTCGATTTGTTCGCCGACGCCTCGGCTGCTGCGCCCGGCGACATGGCTTTAGCACGCCGCTATGCTCAGGCCTGCACGAATGCAGGAGACGATCGCCACGCTGTGATGGCTTGGAGAAACATTCTTGCGATCGATCCGGACGACGCGCAAGCATGGGCAAAGGCGGCCGCGTATCTTTGGCTCACCGGGCGGGCTGCCGAAGCGCTTGACGCGGCGCAGCGGGCGGTCGCACTGGAGCCTGGAAACGCCAATTACCTTGGCGTGTTGGGCTATGCGCTGCATGTGGCCGGCGAGGACGACGCGGCGGACCGCGCCTATGCGCAAGCGTTCGCCCTCGACCCGTTTGACGGCTTGGCGGCGCGCGGGATCGGACAGGCGATGATCCGCCGCCGCGCCGGGAGTGACCTGGAGGCGCATTGCCTGCAATCATTCGAGCGCCTCGGTTCACGCGGCTGGATCGTCTCGCAATATTGCGTTTCGCTCGCGTTGCTCGGTCGCACCGTGGAATTGCACCGCTTGCTCGATTATGATGCACTGCTGCGGCACCAGACGATCGATGTGCCGGTCGGCTTTGCCTCGCTCGACGCCTTCAATGCCGCGCTAAGCGCCGAGTTCCACGCACTCAAACCCGTAGCGAGCGGCGAAATCGCGCTCGACGTCATTCGCAACGGATTGCGCGTTAAGGGGGGGCCGCAGGCGGCAGTGGCCGCGCATGGACGGACCGGAGCCCCGGCGAGCGCGGCGCTGCTCGACACCTTCGCCAAGGCTCGTAGTGCTTATGAACACTGGGTGAGCGCCGGCGGCAACACCCTACTGATGCGGATGCAACCAAAGTCAACGAGCCTATCGACCGACGGCCTGATCACGGGGCGTCAGGCGTTCGTCGCGCCGCACATGCATGGCTCGGCGTGGATCAGCGCGGTCTATTACGTCAAAATCCCAGTGGAGGCGCCCGAATCTGGCACTGCAGGGTGTCTCGAATTCGCGCCCCCGCTTCACAAAGTCGATCTTCCCGACGGTATTTGGCCGACACGTCTGGTCCGCCCGTACCCAGGGCTTCTCATCGTGTTTCCCGGATATGCGTATCACCACGTTCACGCGAACGTGGCGACCGACGAACGCATAGCGGTATCGTTTGACGTGCAACCCAACGCGCACGAAGGGCGCGCCGGGGTCAGTGGGGCAACGTGCCTGACCGGTCTCGATCAGGAATAGGTGTTCGCGTCGCCGGGATTGAACGTACCGGTCCCGCCCTTTGCGTCGGCGGCAGCGACCTTTTCAAAGCCGAGAGGCTGCCACGGGGCACGCGTGGCCTGTGCCTCCGAGCGAGTTGCATTGGTGTCTTGGACGGAAGCCGCCATCTGTTTTCCCCGATTTACCCATTCTTCCGTTACACGTGAACGCGTGATCGTCCAATTGATTTGCGAGCCACTGAGCTTGCCCCTGCCTGACGTCTCCCTTGGTTGATAGGAATTGATCAGCGAAGGGGTATCAGGATGAAGGACGGAGTGAGGGCGCGCTATACGCTTGAGTTCAAGCGGGAAGCGGTGCGACTTGTGCATGGCGGCGAGAAGGTTGGGACGGTAGCCCGGACGCTGGGCGTGTCAGGTCAGTCGCTGGATAACTGGGTCAAGGCGGAGGCGGCCGGTCGGCTGAGCGATGTCCGTGGCAAAGCCGTGACGGCTGAACAGATGGAGATCGCCCGGCTGAAGGCCGAGCTGTCGCGGGTGCGTATGGAGCGCGACATCCTAAAAAAAGCGACGGTGAGTTCAACTGGTCGACGCAACGGCATTGATTTCATCTGACGTGACTGACGTGACCCCCGTTTCTTCATCCACCTGGAACTAGAGACCGGCCCTCGAAGGGACGGACAGATGAAGCGGAAGCAGTTTACGGAAGAACAGATCATCGGCATCCTGAAGGAGGCCGAGGCGGGCGCGGTGGTGACGGAGCTGTGTCGCAAGCACGGGATGTCGAGCGCGACCTATTACGCGTGGAAGGCCAAGTTTGGCGGACTGGAGGTGTCCGATGCGAAGCGGTTACGGTCGCTCGAGGAGGAGAACGGTCGGCTAAAGCGGCTGCCCGCCGATACGATGCTCGACAATGCGGGTCTGAAGGATCTGCTGTCAAAAAAATGGTAGCGCCCGCCGCGAAGCGGCAAGCGGTCGCGCATCTCCAGGCGACGTTGGGGATGAGCGAGCGGCGGGCGTGTGCTGTCGTCGGAGCGGATCGCACGAGCATGCGGTATCGCTCGTGGCGGGCGGATGATGGCGACCTGCGGTCGAGATTATGTGAGCTGGCGCAGCAGCGCCGGCGGTTCGGCTACCGACGGCTGCACATCCTGCTCCGCCGTGACGGCATCACGATCAACCGCAAGAAGCTTCAGCGGCTCTACCGCGAGGAGGGGCTGACGGTCAGGCGCAGGAAGGGGCGCAAGCGCGCCGTAGGCGCACAAGCACCTGCGCCCGTCTTGGCGCTGCCCAACCAGCGCTGGAGCTTGGACTTCGTCCACGACCAGCTCGTCACCGGGCGGCGGTTCCGCGTGCTCAACATCGTCGATGACGTGACGCGTGAGTGCTTGGCGGCGGTGGTCGACACGTCGATCTCGGGCCGACGGGTGGTGCGCGAGCTGACCGAGCTGATCGCCAGGCGCGGTGCGCCGAAGATAATCGTCAGCGATAACGGCACCGAGCTCACCTCGAACGCGGTGCTCGCCTGGTCCGGCGACGTCGGCATCGAGTGGCATTATATCGCGCCGGGCAAGCCAACGCAGAACGGGTTCGTCGAGAGTTTCAATGGTCGCATGCGCGACGAGCTGCTTAACGAGACGCTGTTCTTCACGATCGGTCAGGCGCGCGCGATCCTCGCCCGCTGGGCTCACGACTACAATACCGAGCGGCCGCATTCATCGCTCCGCTACGCCACACCGGCAGCGTTCGCTGCCGAACTTGAACAGCAACGTGCGGGGCTGACCCCGCCCGTTGCATCACCCGCGCTCATGCGCGACAACACCGGCCGGTCTCTGGTTGCCGCTGGATGAAAGACAGGGGTCACGTCAGACCCAACGCGCTGTGGGTAGTTGACTTCACATACGTTCACACCTGGGCGGGCTTTGTATACGTCGCCTTCGTGATCGACGCCTACGCCCGGCGGATTGTCGGGTGGAAAGTCAGCACGGCACCCACAGCCAACTTCGTTCTGGACGCGCTGGAACAGGCGATCCACGCCCGCAAGCCTGGTCCAGCAGACGGCCTGATCCACCACAGCGACCGTGGCGTGCAATACCTTGCTATGAATTATACCCAGCGTCTGGCCGAAGCCAAGCTGGTGCCATCGGTCGGCAGCGTCGGCGACAGCTATGACAACGCCTTGGCCGAGACCATCAATGGCCTCTACAAAGCCGAAGTCATCTGGCGGCAAAGGTCGTGGCCAGGCGTGTCAGCGGTGGAAATGGCAACCCTGCGGTGGGTCGATTGGTTCAACAACCATCGCCTGTTCGGCCCAATCGGATACATCCCACCCGCCGAGGCCGAAGCCAATTACTATGCAGCCCTTGAGAACCTCGATATGGTTGCATGACTCAAACCAAATAGCCTCTAGGAAACCCGGGACGGTTCAGATTGTAGCCGTGTCGTCTTTGGACACAGCTGCCAAAAACCGTTCGCCGGCGGGGTTCCGGGCGACGATCACGCCTGCGCTCACCGCGCCTGTCCGCGCACAGATGACTGTATAACTCTCGATCGTTCCGGGACCGGCATAGCTCTCGTTCGTGTCTGGCGCTGACCCGCGTGACGCGTCGGCACGCGATTGATAGTCAAAATCGTGCGGAAAACGTACCGCAGATAGAGGCGCGCGCGACAAGACGATGCTGTGGTTGTGCGTCGCAAAGCCGCCGTTACCGAACAGCAGACCGTTCCGGCCATCACCCGCACGCAGCCGCACGACCATGGCCGCGACGGCATGGCTCATGTAATTGCCGATCGGTCCCCCGCCAAAGGTCAGCCCGCCGACCACGCTGACCGGCCGGCCCTGGGGCCATCCGCCCCAGTTGAAGTCGTCGAGCTCATTGGGCAGCCTATCCCCTTCGGGGAGAGTTTAGAAAACCGGCATGTCTGGACCATACAAAAGTGAGCCGCCTTTTGCTATCCAATCTGCCATCGCTCGGTCGTATCGTTGCTGTCGCGCAAGCCGCTTGCGATGTCTCCCCTCGACCAAAATGCGCCCTGATACCCGAGCTTCGAGGTCGGCGGGCCGGAGGCGATTATTCCCTCGCTTGCGTCGGGCCGCATCGCGGCATTTACGAAACGCACTAATCTCTAATGGCCCGGCAAAAAGAAGACCGGACTCCGTATCGCCGCTCATGCAGTAGGTTTTGCCCATGCCCCCAGCCACCAACGTTTCGAAAATTCTGTCAAGCCAAACGGCGTCTCGACGCTCGAACAAGGTTTGACGGGTGCGCCTCGTAGAAGGGCGCCGGTTGCCAAACTTTAAAAAAAAACTTTGCCAATCCGATGGGCTTTGTTGCAAAACTGACGTTGGGGATTCACGTAGGGAATCGAGTGGGATAGATGGGCGTGATGCCCAAACCTGCCGCACCTGTGTATCGCACGAC
>NZ_BMDW01000038.1 GCF_014636175.1 Sphingomonas psychrolutea
TGGAAACGCATCGGCACCTTGCTCGACGCTTTCCCGCCTCAGGAATGCGCCAACTATCTCAGAAACTCCGGCTACGCTTCAACATAAATGGATCAGACTCTAGCGGCTTTTCGCGGGCGCGATCCCCCATGCGCGCAAGCGCTCTGCACCGCCTTCGCCGGATCGGACGGGCGGGGTCGGCAGCGCGGACGGCGTGCGATCGAACCGTGGGGCGGGGGCCGGCTGCAGCGCGCCCGCGACCGTAACATGCACGCCGCGCGCCACATTTGCCGGGTGCCGGGTCGCCTCTTCCGGACTGAGCACGGGGCTGAGACAGGCGTCGAACGCGGCGAAATGCGCGATCCAGGCAGCGCGGTCGCGCGTTGCGAAGATCGCTTCGAGCTGGGCGTTACGATGCGGCCAGCACGCCGGATCGAGGTGATCGGCAAAGTCAGCCGGATCAAGCCCTACGCCGCGGATCAATTCGGCATGAAATTGCGGCTCGAGCGCGCCGACCGCGACGAATTTGTCGTCGGCGGTACGATAGCAGCGATAGAAATAGGCGCTGCCGTCGAGGAGATTGCCGCCGCGCCCCGGCCGCCACCGGCCCATCGCGGTCCAGGCGAAGATTTGCGTGGCGAGCAACGACGCGCCATCGACCATGGCGGCGTCGACGATTTGCCCGCGTCCACTCACCCCGCGCTCGACCAGCGCGGCCAGCGCCCCGACCACCAGCAGCATCCCGCCGCCGCCGAAATTCGCGACATAGTTGATCGGCGGCACCGGCGGTCCGTCGAACGGACCGATGAGACTGAGCCCCCCGGTCATCGACAGGTAATTGATGTCGTGCCCGGCCTTGTGCGTCATCGGCCCGGATTGTCCCCACCCGGTCATGCGCGCATATATCAGCCGCGGATTGGCGGCGAGCATAGGGTCGGGGCCGAGGCCCAGCCGCTCCATAACGCCGGGGCGAAACCCCTCGATCAGAATGTCGGCACGGCTTGCTGCCGTGATCGCCAGCGCCTTGCCTTCAGCCGATTTCAAGTCTGTTGCGATCGAGGGGCGGCCACGATTGAGGAAATCGTCGCGTTCGTCGCCACCGCCAAAGGCCTCAGCCCGGTGCCGGTCGATGCGTAGCACCTCCGCTCCAAGATCGGCCAGCATCATGGCAGCGAAGGGGGTTGGCCCCAGTCCGGCGAATTCGACCACACGGATACCGGCCAAGGGTCCGCTCATCGCGCGACCGCGCGGTGATTGCAGGCGTGTCCGGCAGTGGCTTTCGCTGGGTGTGCGACCAGAATAGGAGAGAGCAATCGCTGGTTCATCGAAGCTCGATCTCGGTTCCCGTATCGCGAAAACGGCAGCATATTGTGCCGGTACGCAGTGTTGCGCTACCTAGTGGTAGCGCGACGGTCAAGCGAGGATAAGGTCAAAAGTGAACATCGGTATAGAAATATACTAGTCAGTACAGATCGCGAGGTGCATATTGCATCCCAGATCGCAAGGATATGCGGGCCGATAGGAGAGAGCCGTGGACGACGTCACGCCAAGCCAAATGACTTTTACGGTGACCGAGCGCGTCACGATGGGGAAACCCGCGCACGAGGCCATTCGCGAGCAAGCCGAAACGATGGGCGCGCGCAGGGTTTTTCTGCTGACCTCCGACACGCTTCGCCGCGAGACCGATGAAATCAAGAAGATCGAGGCGGCCCTCGGCGATCGCCACGCCGGCACGCATAGCGGGATCGCCTCGCATGCGCCGCGCGCACACGTTCTTGCTGCCGCCGAAGCGGCGCGCGCGGTCAATGCCGATCTCATCGTCGGGATTGGTGGCGGATCGGTGATCGACGCCGGCAAGATTATCCCGCTGCTGCTGAAGCATAATGTCCGAACCGTCGAGGATTTCGAGCCGCTGCACGTTTATGTCGACGACACGGGCACTGTGATCAATCCGGTCAAGGTCGGCCCCGACATCCGCACGATTTGCGTACCGACGACCTTGTCGGGCGGCGAGTTCAACGCGCTGTCGGGATCGACCGACGAAGTGACCGCGCACAAGCAGGGCTATGAACATCGCACTATGGCACCGATCATGGTCGTGCTCGATCCGGCGATGACGCTGCACACGCCCGAATGGCTGTGGTTGTCGACCGGGGTCCGCTCGGTCGATCATGCGGTCGAGACGCTCGGTTCCAAAATGTCGAACGATTTTGCCGACGGTCTGGCCGACAACGCGCTTCGCCTGTTGGTTGAGGGGTTGCCGCGCACCAAGGCCGACCCGACCGACATGGCGGGGCGGCTGAAATGCCAGATCGGTGCGTGGCAATCGATGATCTCGATCATCGGCGGTGTGCCGATGGGCGCCAGCCACGCGATCGGCCATATCCTCGGCGGGACGTGCAACGTGCCGCATGGTCACTGTTCGTGCGTGATGGCGCCGTATGTGCTGGCGTGGAACGCGGAACATGACGATAGTCGGCAGCACCGCATCCGCGCCTGTCTCGGCAACACGCATCCGACCGCGGCCGCCAGCCTCGACGCCTTTATCCGCTCGCTCGGCATGCCGCGCACGCTGGGCGAGGTGGGTGTCACCGAAGACCGCTTCCAGCAGGTGGCCGAATATACCATGCTCGACATCTGGGGCCGGACCAATCCGCGCCCGGTGACCCAGCCTGCTGACATCATGGAAATTCTCAGAAGGGCCGCATGACAAAATCCAGCGCCGCCGTCAGGACCCCAGCGGTCTCCGAACCGAACGCCCGCGAAATCAAGCCCGGCGTCGTCGCGTTCAAGCGCGCGCGCATCCTCGAGGAGGCAAGCGCGCTGTTCTACGAGAAGGGCTATGAATCGGCGACGCTGGAAATGCTCGCCGACCGGCTCAGTGCGACCAAGCCGTTTCTGTATACTTATTTCAAGGGCAAGAGCGCGATCCTGAGCGCGATCTGCGAGGCGGGCGTACAGGAATCGCTCGCCGCGCTCGATCGGATCGAGGAAATCGAGCGGCTGCCGATCGATCAGCTTAAGGCGTCGCTGCGCGAAGTTGCCGAGATCATCGTCGCGCGGCACGAATATCTCGTCATCTATCAGCGTGAAATGATGAACCTCGATCGCGCCGACGCGCAGCGCATCCTGCGGCTGCGGCACGAATTCGATCTGCGCATCGGCAACTTGATCGAAAACTGCGTGCGCGACCGATCGATCAGCGTGGCCAATGCTGCGACGATGTCGGTGTGGATGGGTGGGCTGCTGACCTGGATCATCCATTGCTATCGTC
This sequence comes from Sphingomonas psychrolutea, assembly GCF_014636175.1. Taxonomy (GTDB): domain Bacteria; phylum Pseudomonadota; class Alphaproteobacteria; order Sphingomonadales; family Sphingomonadaceae; genus Sphingomonas; species Sphingomonas psychrolutea. The sequence continues at coordinate 3,254 of NZ_BMDW01000038.1, forward strand.
CGGGCAGCAAGCGCTCCGCCGAGGCGGTCGTCGATCAGGCGGTCGAAGCGTGTCTGCGGCTGGTCGGCCTCGCTTGACGGCTGCCCGCATTCAAACTTTCGGGAGGCAGGTAGCGTGACGACAACCCTGGCGGCACGGCCGCGCGACTTTAGCGATTCGCGAATCCCCAATCGCGACGAATGCGTTCTGCGCTATCTCGTCGATCGCTGGGCGAGCGAACGCCCCGACAAAACCCACGTAATCTTCGAAGATGGCGAGGAATGGAGCTACGCCGAGCTGCGTCGTCGCGTCGTCGACAAGGCCGCGGGATTGCAGCGGCTTGGCGTGCGCCAGGGCGATTATGTCGCGGCGTGGTTGCCGAGCGGGCGCGACGCGTTGATCGCTTTCTATGCGATCAATTATCTCGGCGCGATCTTCGTGCCGTTCAACACCGCCTATCGTGGTAATTTGCTGGCGCACGTCGTCGCGAATTCGGGCGCGAAGGTCATGATCGTGCATCCCGATCTGGTCGAGCGTCTCGCCGAAATCGATCGCGCCGAGCTGCAGCAGCTCGTGCTCGTCACGGGCGGCACGGCACCCGATATCGGTTTGCCGATGGTGCGCTTCGATGCGCTCGGCGGGGACATGCTCGATCCGCTGGAGCGGCCGATCGAGCCGTGGGACATCCAGTCGATCATCTATACATCGGGAACGACCGGCCCGTCCAAGGGCGTCTTGTCCTCCTATCTGCATATGTTTTCCAATGCCGGGCCCGAATCCTGGCCGATGGTGGGCGAGGATGATCGCTACATGTGCGTCGCGCCGATCTTCCACATTGGCGGCATGGGGCCACCCTTTGTGATGCTGGCGCGTGGGGCATCGGTCGCGTTGATCGAATCCTTTTCGACCGAACGCTTCTGGGAGATTGCGCGCCGGACGCAGGCGACGGTGGTGTTCCTGCTGGGGGTGATGGCGACGTTTCTGATGAAGCGCGATCCGTCCCCCGACGACCGCAACCACAGCGTGCGGGCCGCCTTTATGGTCCCGCTTACCGATGATGCCGCCGCGTTCACCGCGCGCTTCGGGATCGACATCTATACGATCTTCAACATGACCGAGATTTCCTCACCCGTCGTGTCGGAAGCCAATCCGGTCAAACGCGGGACCTGCGGCAAGGTGCGGCCGCATGTCGAGGTCCGGCTGGTCGATCGGTTCGATTGTGAGGTTCCCGTCGGTGCGATCGGCGAGATGCTGGTGCGCACCGATCGCCCCTGGGCGATGAACAGCGGGTATAACCGCAACCCCGAAGCGACCGCCGAAGCCTGGGCCAATGGCTGGTTCCACACCGGTGACGCCTTCCGGCGCGACGAAGACGGCTATTTCTATTTCGTCGATCGGGTAAAGGACGCGATCCGTCGCCGCGGCGAGAATATCTCCTCGTTCGAGGTCGAGCTCGAAGTCTGCGCGCATCCCGACGTGCGCGAAGCCGCCGCGATCGCGGTGCCCAGCGAATTTTCCGAAGACGAGGTGATGGTGGTGGTCGCGCCCGTTCCCGGCCGGACAATCATCCATGAAGAGCTCGCCGTGTTCCTGATGCGCGAGATGCCGTATTTCATGGTCCCGCGCTATATCCGCATCCTGCCCGAACTGCCCAAGACGCCCTCGGCCAAAGTGCTCAAAGGCGATCTGCGCAAAGAGGGCATTACGGATGATACGTGGGACCGCGAAAAGGCCGGAATGCGGATCCGCCGCGAAGTGTTTTCAACCTAACCGCCATGCTAATGTCAGCCCAAGTCGATTGACTTGAGCTACTGGCAAGTAGATATTTTATATCGACGGTAATAGTTCCGCCGTCGGTGCCAAGTCAGGGAATCAAATGACGGCCACGCAAGGCAGCGACCACCCCTCCGGCGATGCGCTCGATCCGCTCCTGCTGCGCGCCGGGATCGACGCGGCGAACATACCGGCATTATTGATGTGCCTGGTTCAGCTGACCGGCGATCCGGCATGGCTGACGGGGCCCTTCGTCCCGCGCCGCGGCCGGGGCCTCGACGATAATGACACGGGCGGCCTCGACGACGGTCTTCAGCGCACGATCCGGGATGCCGCGTATAAGGCTGTTTTGGCGTGGTCGACCGGCACGCCGCTCGCCTTACCGCGCCCGAGCAATGCCGAACTCGCCGCGATGCTTGGCATCGCGATGTGCGAGCCGGTTCCGGTGGATTATGGCGATGTCGTTGCCTTTTCGATGCAGTTCGATCCACCCACGCCGCCCGCTCGGTCGGCGCGAAAGCTGACCGCGATCGTGATCGGCGGGGGCATTTCCGGCATCTGTGCGGGAATCGAATTGCAGCGCGCCGGCATCGACTATACGATTTTCGAAAAGAACGCCGATTTCGGCGGGACGTGGTGGGAAAATCGCTATCCCGGCTGCGGCGTCGACACCCCCAACCTCACCTACACCTTTTCCTCCAACCCCGCCGACTGGTCGCAGCATTTCCCGCTACAGGGCGAGATCGAAGCCTATTTGCTCGAGACGGCGCGCAGCTTCGGTCTCTACGACCACGCGCAGTTCGGCACCAAGGTCGAGCGCGCCGAGTGGATCGCTGCGGACAGCAAGTGGTCGGTCACCACCACCAACGCTGAAGGCGCGTCCGAAACGCATGTCGCCGATATCGTGATGAGCGCGGTCGGCATCCTCAACATCCCGAAATTCCCGCACATCCCCGGCCTCGACACGTTCACCGGCGAAGTGCTCCACACCTCGGCCTGGCGCGACGATATCGACCTTGCCGGCAAGCGAGTCGCCGTCATTGGCAATGGCGCATCGGGCATGCAGGTGGCCCCCGCGATCGCCGACACGGTCGCCGAAATGACGATCTTCGCGCGATCGAAGCAATGGATCGCGCCGTTCCCGCAATTCCGCAAAGCGGTTCCCGACGGCGTCCGCCATCTGATGAAAGTGTTCCCGCTCTATCGCCATTGGGTCGAACAGCGGCTGTCCTGGACCTTCAACGACCGCGTCCACGGCACCTTGACCCGCGATCCCGACTGGGTTGATCCGACCCGATCGATCAACGCGGTCAATGACGGGCACCGCCAGTTTTTCACCAACTATTATAAAGAGCAACTCGGCGACCGGCAGGATTTGCTGCCGTTGCTGCTGCCCGACTACCCGCCCTTTCTCAAGCGCATGCTGCTCGACAATGGCTGGTTCCGCACGCTGCGCAAACCGCATGTGCGTCTGATTCCCGAGCATCTGGCCGAAGTCCGCGGCGACACGCTTGTCGCGGCTTCGGGGGAAGAAGTGAAAGCCGACGCGATCATCCTCGCCACGGGGTTCCAGACCACCAATGTGCTCGGATCGTATGACGTGATCGGTCGCGACGGACTGATCCTGCGCGATGTGTGGGATGGCGACAATGCCGCCGCCTATCTCGGGACGCTGGTGCCGGGTTTCCCCAATTTCTTCATCCTGCTCGGCCCCAATGTCGGCGCCGGGCATGGCGGGAGCATGATCCGCAATATTGAGAACCAGGCGCATTATGCGATGCGGATCATCGACGCCCTGATCGTGCAGGACGCGGCATCGGTCGAGGTTCGCGACGATGTCTACCGCGCTTATGTCGCGAAGCTCGATGCCGCGCACGAAAAGCTCGTGTGGACGCATCCCGGGGCCGACAATTGGTACCGCAATTCGCGCGGGCGGATCATCGCGATCACGCCGTGGCGCAACGATGCCTTCTGGCGAATGACGCGCACAGCCGATCCCGCGGATCTTACCTTCGCATCGGCCTAGCAACCACAAGAGCCGGCGCACAACGTCGGGCAGGAGAGATAAGGCCATGACTGATCTTGCCAGAATCGCGCCGTTCGACCCGGCCTGGCCCGAACTCATCACCGATCCGTATCCGATCTTCGCGCAGATCCGCGAAAGCGATCCGTTCCACTGGTCGAAGCACGGGTATTGGGTGGTGTCGCGCTACGACCATGTCCGCGAGGTTCTGATGAACCGCAAGGATTTCGGCACCGGGGATTTCGCCGCGAATCTGAAGCTGTTCTACGGTTCGGATTTCGACGTGCTGGCCAATTCCGGATATCGCTGGCTGTCCGAAGTCTTCATCGCGCAGGATCCGCCACAGCATACGCGCATCCGCGGCCTCGTCACCGGCTCGCTCACCGCCAAACGCGTGCGGGCGCTCGAGCCGCGGATCAAGGAGATTTGCCAGGAACTGACCGACGCGTTCGTCGCAGATCGCCACGCCGATCTGATGACGCAGTTCGCCTATCAACTGCCGGTCATGGTCATCTGCGAACTGATGGGGATCGATTACCACACGCCTGAAATGGCTGAACTGATCGCGGCGATTCCCGAAGCCTTCGTGGTGTTCGAAGCGCGCAAATTGACCGAGCACGAACTGGCCACGGCCAATCGCCGGATCGACGAGCTCGAAGCGTTCTTCCGCGCCGAATTCGAAAATCGCCTGGCCCACCCGCGCGACGATTTGCTGACCGCACTGGCGCAAACCGGGACCGCGGCCGACGGCCTGACGATCCACGAGGCGACGACGGTCGCCATTGCGCTGTTCGGGGCGGGTTTCGAGACGACCGCCAATATCATCGGCAACGGATTGTACCTGCTGCGCCGTCATCCCGATCAGTGGGACCGCCTCGTCGCCGATCCAAGCGGTCTTGCCGTATCGACCAACGAAGAGGTGCTACGCTACGAAAGCTCGCTGGTCGCGACCTATCGCACCGCCCTCGGCGACACCACGATCGCGGGCCATCCGGTGAAGGCGGGGGAACGCGTCCTGACCCTCGTCGGTGCCGCGAACCGCGATGGCCGCAAATTCGGCGATCCCGAACGGTTCGACATCGCGCGCGGTGCCGCAGACCATATGTCGTTCGGCGGCGGCATCCATTTTTGCGTGGGCGCCGAACTGGCGCGGATCGAGGGACGCATCGCCTTCGAACACCTGGCCACGGTACTGCCCGGTCTCAAGGTCGATCTGGATAAGGCGCAGTGGCGCGCCAACTTCCTCTTCCGCGGTCTGACCCGGCTCGAGGCGCGCTGGGGCTAGTCTCGGTGGCGGAGACGACCCCGATGGCGTTCACGAGCGACGCGTTGGATCCTCCAAAGGATTAACCTGCGATCCAGCAAACGGCCCTGGAGTACCAATGCCGATTTCCCCGCGCGCTGTTCGCGCCGTCGCAAAGCTGATAATCGTCATGTATGCCCCAGACATTTCAACCGTCACGAGCCGCGGGATTGGCCGCGCTCGACGCTTTTGTGCCGCGTGCCGGGCGCCGCTATAGCGAGCACCGCAATTTTGATTATGGGCCCGATGACCGGACCAATATCTCGATGCTATCTCCCTATCTCCGACATCGCATGATTACCGAACAGGAGGTGATCGCTCGGGTACTGGCGCAGCACCGCTTCGGTGATGCAGAGAAGTTCATTCAAGAAGTGTGCTGGCGCACCTATTGGAAGGGATGGCTCGAAATGCGGCCGTCGGTGTGGACGGGGTATCAGACCGACATCGCCACGTTGCCCCGGTCAGCGGGTTATGATGCCGCTTGCGCGGGTAGGACCGGTATCGACTGTTTCGACGCGTGGACGGTAGAACTGAAGCAAACAGGCTACCTCCACAACCATGCGCGGATGTGGTTTGCGAGCCTGTGGATCTTTACGCTTGGCCTACCCTGGCAATTGGGGGCAGATTTCTTTTTTCACCATTTGCTGGATGGCGATCCCGCGTCGAACACGCTGTCATGGCGTTGGGTCGCGGGGTTACAGACCGCAGGGAAAACGTATCTCGCCCAAGCCGACAATATTTTCAAATTTACCAACGGGCGCTTCGATCCCACGGCTTTTGCGCATTCAGCCGGGCCACCGTCCGAAGGCCCAGTTGCAGCCTTGCCGATAAAAGCGGCTCCGCCGCTTCCAACGGGTGCTGTCGGCTTGCTGCTGACCGAGGAAGATTTGAATCCAGAGAGCCTCGATCTTGGCGGAATGCACATCACCACTGTTGCAGCGTTGCCAGCGGTTGCGAACCGCGCAGCGGCGGTCACGCGATTCACGACTGCTGCGCTTCGCGAAGCGCTGTTGCGAAATGCGGCGCTCTTGCCAACACCGGCGGTCATGCTGGACACGGCCGACTGCGACAGCTTGATCGCGTGGGCACAGACACACCAGCTGAAGGTCATCGTGACCGCTTACGCCCCGGTTGGCCCCGCCAGCGACCGGTTGGCAATCCTTGCCCCCGCGCTAGCGTTGGCCGATATTATCCTGGTGCCGATCCGCCGCGCGTGGGACAGTGCCGCTTGGCCGCACGCTTCCAAGGGTTTCTTTGCGTTCAAGGATAAAATCCCGGGATTGATCGGTGTATGACGCGCCGTTTGAGGTCCGGTCCGGTTCGTAGCGCGTGGTCGCCCGCCAGCCCGTGGTTCGACCCTAACGCCGTCCCGGATACCCCGTCGCGCAATAGGGCGTGAGGAGATGAGCGATGCCCAGCGAAGGTCTTTTCGGGGTACATGGTGCGGCACTCGAAGTGCGCTCGCAGCGGATGGGCGTGCTTGCGTCGAACATCGCGAACGCCTCGACTCCGGGATTCAAGGCGCAGGACGTCGATTTTCAAAAGGCGCTCGCCGCGGTCGAGAACGCCGCAAAAATGCGGCAATGCGAGCATCACGGGCGTGCCGCAATCCAGAGGGATAGGCGGGACCGGCGCATGCCCATGCCTTGACGACGCGAATAAATACCGTAAACCTGCTTACAACGTAACAGAGGAGAGGGTCTTGGCCTTTAAGTTCGCCGCGCGTTGCAAACCGATCTTTCAGGGAGCCTGACGATGTGGGCTTATCCCGAGATCAGGACGCTTGGCCAATATCCAGAATATTGGGCGCGGCACGACCCAGGCCGCCCCGCGCTACGCACGCTGAAGCGCACGGTAAGTTTCGCGGAGTTCGACCGCAAGGCGAACCAGGTCGCCAACTACCTGCTTGACGAGATCGCCGTGCCGGGCACGCTGATCGGCTTCATGGGCCGCAACAGCCTCGACTTCTACCTCGCACTGTTCGGGACGGCGAAGACGCGCAGCGGCTTGGTCATTTACAATTGGCGGCTTGCCGCAGGTGAGCTTGCTGAGCAGGTCGCCGACAGTGGCGCGCGGACGGTGATCGTCGAGCGCGACTGCGAGGCGCTGTGGGTGGCGGTATGCGCGGTTATCCCCGATCCGCCTGAGACGATCTGGATCGACGCCGACGCGACGCTGGAGGCACTCGTCGCCGACGCGCCCCACACCACTCCGCCCGAACACGTCAACCTTGAGGACACCGCGTTCCAGCTCTATACCTCGGGCACGACGGGGCGGCCAAAGGGCGTGATGGTCGCGCATGGTGCAACCAACATGATGCGGTTGTGCGAGCATCTCGAGCCAGCCTATGAGTGGCGCGCGGGCGACAGCTTCGTCAACGGATTGCCCAATTTCCATCTGCTGCACATCGGTATCACGGTGCAATGCCTCTACAACGGAGTGGCGATCGACATCGTCCGCCAGTTCGACCCGCCGGCGATGCTCGATGCGATCACCCGGATGCGGCCGACCTTGCTCACGTTGACGCCGACGATGCTGCAGATGATGCTCGATCATCCGGCCGCGGTGACAGCGGATTTCTCGTCGCTGCGGCTGACGCTCTATGCAGGGTCGCCGATCTCGCTCGGGCTTATCAAGCGCGCGATCGCGGCGATGCCGGGCAAGTTCATGCAGTTCTACGGCTCCACAGAGGCCGGCGGCGCCAGCTCGATTCTGCGCCCCGACGAGCACGACCTGAACGACGAAGAGAAGTTGAAGAGCTGCGGCCGGCCACTCCCGCTGGTCGCATTCCGGATCGTCGATGCGGCGGGGCGCGACGTGCCTGATGGCGAGAACGGCGAATTGCTGATCCGCCAGCCATCGATCACCAGCGGTTATTGGCGTCAGCCCAAGATGAGCGCCGCTGCGATCGACCATGGCTGGTATAGCAGCGGCGATATCGCGCGACGGGACGCTGAAGGGTTGTACTACATTGTCGACCGCGCCAAGGACATGATTGTCTCGGGCGGCGAGAACATCTATTCCGCCGAAATCGAGAACGTGCTGTCGACCCATCCCGCGGTCGCCGCCGTCGCGGTGATCGGCGTGCCGCATGACCGCTGGGGCGAGTGCGTGAAGGCGATGATCATCGTCCGCGATGGACATGCCGTCGGCGAGGTCGACCTTATCGCGCACTGTCGCCTGCAACTGGCAGCCTACAAGGTCCCCAAGAGTGTCGATTTCGTCGATGCGTTTCCGCTCGTGCCTTCGGGCAAGGTCTCCAAAAAAGACCTTCGCGCAAAATATTGGGAGGGTGCCGGCCGCGCGGTCGCGTGATAGCACGCGACCGCGCGGCGAATATCCGGACTGCCAGCTAGAGTCTGACTCGCCCGTCTTGAATCGTGAGGATTCCCATTGGGCTGCGTTTGTGATTCACTCTGCGGGCTGAGCAGGGAGGATACGGTGCGAGCCTATTC
>NZ_BMDW01000039.1 GCF_014636175.1 Sphingomonas psychrolutea
CACGCAGGCACTCGACCTTGGGCTATCTCAGCCCCATGGACTTCGAGAAGCAGGCTCATGTAGTCTAACTTGGTGTCCATGGGACCGGCAGCAACTCAGCGCGCGGCATTGGAGCCCGTCGCCCAGCGGCTGCTCCACCAGTTCAAGGAGGCTCAAGTCCGTTATAAGGCGGCTCAGGCCAACAAGGACAAAACCGCCCAGGATGAGGTGCGGGATGAGATGAACGCCCTGCTTTTGTTCAAGAATGACATGGGAGGCTTCGTCCACCTCTACACCTTCCTGTCACAGATCTTCGACTACGCCAGCACCGATATCGAGAAGCGGTTCCTGTTCTTTAAGCGCCTCTTGCCCCTGCTGCAATTCGGCCGCGAACGCGAAGGAGTAGATCTCTCAAGCGTAAAGCTCACCCATCACAACCTGAAAAACGAGGGTAAACGCGCGTTGTCCATCGGCGGCGACGACTTACCGAAACTGCCGCCGATCACCGGCGTTGGCTCGGGTAGCGTCCAGGACAAGCAAAAAGCGCTGCTGGCGGCGATCATTGCCAAGGTAAATGACCTGTTCGAAGGCGAGCTGACTGACGACGATCAGCTCATTTACGTGAACAACGTCATCAAGGGGAAGCTGCTCGAATCTGAATCCCTGCGATTGCAGGCGCAGAACAACACCAAGGCTCAGTTTGCTGCCTCCCCCACTTTGGCAGCCGAAATCCTGAACGCGGTGATGGATGCACTGACCGCCCACGAGACGATGAGCAGCCAAGCTCTCAACAGCCAGAAAGTCCGCGATGGGCTGAAGGAAATCCTCCTTGGGCCCGGACAGCTCTACGAGGCACTTCGCGACCCCGAGTAGCGAACACGGCTTTCTGCGGGACTAAAGCTACCCCCGTCTCGAGGGTCGGCTGCGAACTTCGAACCGGTGAATTGCGGTTTAGCCGATTGGGAAAAATGCCTGGGCAGGCGGGCGAGATAATGGTCGAGGGAAGCCCGGTTTCTGAGCAAAATGTGCGTGGTACCCTTCGCGGTCAAACGCAATGCTACCTATTTGCTACTTAAAGAAATAGCGCATCCCACCGCTCTTTGGCTAAGTCATTGAAAAATATGGTGGACGCACTTGGGCTCGAACCAAGGACCCGCTGATTAAGAGATCAGGAATCTGAGGAGAATATAGGTCGATCAGGGTAAATGTTGGTTCGCAAGGGCTGTTTTTAGCGACATCTAGGTCAACCTGAGGTGCTCGAAGAGAGCACATTTACGGTGCTCAGGCCGGTACTTTTCGGAGACCAAGATGGCCGTTGTAAATCTCACCGAGGCGCGAATCCGTGACCTTCCCATGGGTTCAGGCATCCACCGCGACGAGCAGGTAAAGGGTCTCATGGTGATTTGTCATCAGACCTCCCGCACTTACGCCGTCCAGGGCGATGTCCGTCGCAACGGTCGTCACATCCGAACAGTACGAATGAAGATCGACAGGTGCGACCGGATCGGCCTGCGCGAGGCACGCAATCGAGCCAAGGCCTTGATGAGCCAAATCCAGTCGGGCATCGATCCCACTGCTGGGCCGGACGAAAGTGGCATCACGCTGGAACAGGCCTTGGACGCCCATCTATCCGAGCGCACTTACAGCCCGCGCACGAGCGAGGGGTACAAGTATCACTTGGACCGCTACCTCACAAAGTTTCGGAAGCGGGCTGTGACCGACATCACCCGCCAGGAGGTTCGAGAGCTTTACGATACCCTCAAGCGGAAGCACGGACAGACGACGGCCGGCAGCGTGATGCGAACGCTCCGAGCGACCGTGAACACGGCCATGAGGATCGACGAGACTATCGGTGGCAATCCGGTAGCAGCACTCCGTATTCCGACACCGAAGCGCCGTGAGGTCGACGCGCTCGATCTGACCGCATGGTGGCTGGAAGTGGAAAAGCTGCCGCCCACCCGACGCGACCTGCATATCACCTTCATGCTGACCGGCGCACGTCGAACCTCGTTGCTCAATGTGCGGCGCGACGATGTCGATTTTGAAAAGGACGTGCTGACGTTTCGGCACATGAAGGTAGGCGGCGCGATGATGTTCCCGATGGGTCCGCATCTCGCCGCCCGCCTCAAGGCGCGAATGGCCGAGGACGAACCACTGGCAAGCGAATGGCTGTGGCCGTCAGCGACCAGCAAGTGCGGCCACACGATGGAACCCAGGGACGACAGATTGCCGAGCCCGCATGAGTATCGTCACCTTGCCCGCACGCTCCTTATCGCAGGAGGGGTGCCATACGCCGAAGGAGCGCTGTTGCTCGGTCAAAAGTTGCCGGGTGCTTCCGGTGGTTATGTTCACGCCGAGCACCTCGTTGAGCATCTGCGAAATCATTCCCAGGCGCTGGAGGATTTGGTCTGCGATGGGAGGGGTAATTATGAAAGACTTTGCAAATCGCTCTCGAAGGCGGCGTAGTCCCGCCAGCCTAAAAGGGACACAATTTCAAAGCCCATGCTTCGATCGGTGTAGTCACCAAACACGGCGTCGGCAGCGGCCAGCTTGTCGAAAACAGCCGTTACCCCTTTTCCGAAACCACCCTCCTCCCAATGCAATCCTTGGTTTCGTCCCATCCAAATGAGTTCAGAAAGGCAAATCCCATGTACATCTCTCCCAGGCGGAGATCCTTTAAGGTCGCCGTGAACGACGGAAATTCCTTGTTTTGCAAAGTGTAGGATTGTGCTGCTCATAGCGGACCGTGAAAAGGCCCGCGCATCTTCCTGCTGGCGTAGTGCGTCGAGCTCCTTGCCAGCGTGATAGGTCTCCTTATCAACCCCAAAATATGTGTCCCAATGAAGCGCCGTGGCAAGCCCATCTTCGTCCGCTTCGTCGACCTGCAAAATTTCCTGAACGCGCTGATAACCGTCGGTGGTCGCGGCCTCTAATTTTGCAACCTTGGCCGAGATCACGTTGACGTTGTCATGCTCAACCCACACGGCAGGTATGAACGTTTGCACAGCATGGGCCATTTCGCGAAGATATTGAGACATGTCCATCTGCCGACCTTAGCCAGAAAATATATGATTTGACCAGTCTGCTGCAGTTGCGGCGCGTCAACAGATTTCGATTAGTGACGTTGATATCTGATTCATAATACCGGGCGTAGTAAGCCCCAGCCGCGCGGTTCGGGACGCCCTTACGAAGGGGCAGCGCGGTAGGTCCTGACCGATACCCTCCCTAAGCCTAGCCTATGTAATTATCAATTTTTGAAAATCGGTCATTCCCATCAATCCACCGCCAATTGGCGGTCGTGAAGGAATGAACGCATGTCCAACGATCTCGCAGAGATCGTCGAGGGCGCCGTAAGGCGTGCCCTTGGCGATTGCATCAATGCCTCGCCTTGGAAGGATAGCCCACAGGCCGCAGTTTACTTGTCCTGTTCACCCGGAACCTTGAAGACTTGGCGCTCGCGCGGCGAAGGCCCGGCTTATCAAGTGGTCCAATGCAAGCTGGTCCGTTACCATGTCACCGATCTGGACGCCTTCGTACGTGGAGAGGCTGCCCGATGAGCGAAATACATCACACATCGGCCTTGCAGCCGTATTTAGGTCGCTACGATCTGATTCCGCTGACCGGCCGCGCCGAGTTGCGCAACGGTAAGCCGGGTGGGAAGCAGCCAGCCGTCTCGAATTGGCGATTGGTAGCCCCTTTGGAACCGAACGAAGCTGCCGACCATATGGCGATGGGCAAAAACATAGGTGCCAGGCTGGCGCCCACCGACCTCGTGCTCGATGTGGATCTGCGCAACGGTGGCGACGTTTCGCTCGCGCGCCTATCTACTGATCTGGGCATCGATTTTGACGACCATCCGTTCGTCATCACCGGATCGGGCGGTCGGCACATCTACCTGATCAAGGCGGCAGACATGGCCGTTGCGGGCAAGATCGTGGGATATGAAGGTATCGACATCAAGACGCATGGCGGGTTTGTCGTGGCGGCTGGATCGGTACACGCCAATGGCAAGGCATATCGGTGGAACGACGATCCGCTCGCTGTGCCGCTGTCATCCATCCAGGCTGCGCCCGAGGGACTTCTGGATTTGATAAAGCGCAGCGCTGTCAGCAGCGATGTCGAACCTGGCCAGTTCGATGCCGATCAGCTCGCAACCATGCTCGCCAAGCTCGACGTGACCGAATTCCAAGAGGAGGTGAAATGGCGTGAGCTCATGATGGCCAGTCACCATGCAACGGGTGGCGCCGGCGTCGACGTATTCCTCGATTGGTCGTTAGCTGACCCCCGCTATGCGAGCAGCGCCGATGAAATCCGCATGCGCTGGAACAGTCTCGATGTTAAACCCAACAGCATCAAAGTCGGCACGCTGTTTAAGGCGCTTACCGATGCCGGCCATCGGGACGTCGTCAATGCCGTGACGGCTGTCAGTGACTTCGAGGGGGTCGTGGAGGAGCCGCACGACGTTTCGGACGATATCGTCAGGCCGAATGTTCAGGTCCAGATCGCCGATCGCTTCGTATGGGTCGCCGATGCCGAGTGTTTTGTAAGGTGCGCCGACACCAAGCGATTTACAGCGCAGCAGTTCAAATCGCTGTACGCGGGCGCGTGGCCAGAGGGTGACATCCTTACAGCGATATGGCGCGATAAGCTGCCAATGCGGAAATTCGAGTCCATGGTCTATCTGCCGTGGGAAGGCGAGGTCGTGGCCAATACGCACGGGGGCCAGTCCTACAATCTCTGGCGAGACTGCAGCGTCGAACCCAAGCCGGGCGATGTGTCCATTTTCCTGGAGCATATGGCCTATCTGTTTCCAGATGAGGTCGAGCGCGAGCAAGCCATCGACTACCTCGCGCTGCTTGTCAGGAAGCCCGCCGCCAAGATCAATTTCGCCATGCTAGTCCGAGGCGTGCAGGGCACTGGTAAGAGCGCGCTGGGCACGTTGATTGCCAGGATGATCGGGGAGGGTAATGTCACCAGGCCGACCAACAGCGTAGTGGTGGAAAAGTACACTGACTGGCAGGTGGGCGCGCAACTGGCGATCATCGAGGAGCTGATGGCTTTGGGTAGGCAGGAGGTCGCCAACCGCTTGAAGCCAGCTATCACCGACGACTATCTCAGCATCAGGCCGATGTACGGCAAGGCGTACACAGTACCCAATCGCTTGAACTTCATCTGCTTCACCAATCACGACGATGCGCTTCCGATTGAAAAGGGCGACCGTCGCTGGCAGGTGATGTTCTCCCCAGCGGTTCCAGCCGGTGAAGAATACTATACCCGATTGTTCGCTTATCTGGATGGCGATGGCCCAGCCCATGTCGCCGATTAGCTTGGGAAGCGCGAAGTCAAGCTCAACCCCAAGGGGGTTGCGCCCATGACGAAGGGCAAGGCGGAGATGCGGTCGATGTCGATGGGTGACGCGGAGCAGCACCTGACCGACCTGCTTGAGGCCAGGTCGGCCCCATTCGATTTCGGGCTCGTTCGACTTGACGACATCATTACCGCTGTACCCGAGCGTTACACGCGCCAGCCTAGGAACATTAGGAACAGGTTGATAAAGTGGTTGAAGGACGACGCCAACGCAATTCAGTTGGCGCGGTACAAGAAGGGTGACAGGCCAGCCATTCAGCTTTGGTCGGTATATGACCATGAGCATTGGGAGGCGAAGGGTGCTGCGGCCTGCAACGACGCCTATGTGAAGCGCAACCCTCTCATGTGATCGTTGACCAAGGTAGACAGTAGACAGGTAGACAAGCTCTATTTTTCTTATTTTATAAATCCATATCCTTCCGGTGTTGACCATGATGGTGGCCACGATGGCCGGATTTAGGAAGAAGCGGAAACAGCGCGTCTACCTGTCCACCCAGGCCCGCCACGCTATTCACGATGAGAAAGACCCTGGCCGACCACGGCAGGGTGAAGCCTTCGCCTCAATACATTTGATAGCCTGGAACCGCGGCAGGATCCCGGCAATGACGGCGTCCCGAGGCGCAGAAGCCGCGGCAATAAAAAGCCCAGGCCGCTGCATATGCTCCATGCCCAGGCCGGCATGGCTGGATGCGTTGCCACGCGCCAGACCCACTGATTTGAAATTGGGTCACGGCGGCGGGAAAGGGATTCAAGATCATGCACTTGGACGACGACGGGCGCGATGAGCACCGGGCTGAGCACCGATCTCAAGCCACAGACCATCGTGTCGAAGGGGAGGGCGGGGCCCTCTCCCCCATGGGGGGCGGGGGGCCTATGGCGCTGGACCCGCGTTCGGATCGCAGAAAGTACCTTATCCCAAACAAGGATATAGGCACCGTCCTCGATGCCTGTCGGCGCGGCGTCTCTGAGGTCCGGATCGCCCGAGGCCTCGGCATCAACTTCCGAACGTGGCAGCGGGTGAGGGTCGAAGACGAGCGAGTGGGTTCCGCCCTGGCCGAGACCCGCACCTTGGAAGAGGACGAGCTCGTTTCCCTGCTTATGGATAAAGCGCGCGGCGGGGAGACCACGGCAATCATATTCGCGCTCAAAGGGCGGCACGGCTACCGCGATCATGGCACGCCTACTGTTGCCGCCGAAGCCCGCGTCAACGTCACGATCAACCTGCCGGCCGCATCCGCAACCGTCGAGGACTATGCCCGCGTGATTGAGGGGCATGCGTCGTGACCGATCGCCATCAGGATGAGCAGGTGGTCGAGGCCACGCCCTATCAGCAGCGCGTGCTGTCTGTGCCCGAGTCCATCGACCTTTTCCTTGGTGGCGGGCGGGGAGGTGGCAAGTCGCATTGCAAGGCATTGCTGATATTGCGGCACATCGAGCAATACCGCGATCGGGCA
Source organism: Sphingomonas psychrolutea (assembly GCF_014636175.1). Taxonomy (GTDB): domain Bacteria; phylum Pseudomonadota; class Alphaproteobacteria; order Sphingomonadales; family Sphingomonadaceae; genus Sphingomonas; species Sphingomonas psychrolutea. Next base: position 6,801 of record NZ_BMDW01000039.1, read on the forward strand.
CGCGTTCTCTACGTGCGCAAGACCTATAAGGGTCTGTCGGACTTCGAGCTGGTCCTTCGACAGCTCTTCGGTGCTGCCTATGGCTCGGCGGCCTCATATAACGCATCCGAGCACGTTTTCAGGCTCCCATATGGCTATGTCGAGCTTGCCCAGGTCGATAGCTTCGCGGCTTACGATAAAGTCCAGGGTCGCAGCTTCACGATGATCCTGGTCGACGAGGTCACGCAGTGGGCCACGCCGCAGGTGATCGACATGCTGCGCTCCAACCTTCGTGGGCCCAAGGACATCCCGCTGCGAACCGTATACGCGGGCAATCCGGGCGGGGTAGGGCACCAGTGGGTAGCGGCGCGCTATGTTCTCACCGGGAAAGCCTGGGCACCATTCCCGACTGCGTCGGGTCGCCCGTGCGTGCACGCGCCGAGCACGTTTCTCGACAATCCGCATTTGGACGGTGACGACTATCGCCTCCAGCTTCGCGCCGCCTGCGCGGGCGATGACGAGCTTTTTCGGGCCTGGACCGAGGGAGACTGGTCGGTGGCACGCGGAGCCTTCTTCGCGGGCTGCCTGTCGCCTGAGCGGTGTGCGATCGACCCATGGAAATCGGTCCCTTATGGCTGGCGGACCCACCTTGCGCACGATTTCGGTTCCTCTTCGCCATCGGCGACATACTTGCTAGCAATCTCACCTGGCGCCACCGGACCGGATGCTTGCTTTTACCCCCGCGGTTCCATCGTCGCGCTCGACGAACTGGCAACGACACGGCCAAATCGCCCGTCTGAGGGCCTTGGATGGACCGTGCCCCGCCTTGCCGAAGCGATCCGTGACATGTGCGGCAGATGGTCAGTCAAGCCCAGCGGCGCGGCTGACGACGCCATATTTGCGCGCGCTCGCGGCCATAGTGCGGCGACCATCGCGGATGAGTTCTCGCGCTCGGGTGTCACTTTCTATCCGGCCGGAAAGGGATCGCGCAAAGCGGGCTGGCAGCGGATGCGCACCTTGCTTTCGCAGGCAGGCAAGCCCGACCTGCCCGGTCTCTATCTCAGCAGGTCCTGCGACTATGCCTGGGAGACGTTGCCTGTCTTGCCGCGCGATCCGCGTGACATCGAAGATGTCGACAGCGCCGCGCCGGATCACGCCGCCGACGCCATTCGTTACGGGATCGGCTGGCGGCAGCCAAGAGCGCAGCAAGGGGTTTGGTGAAACGAGGTTGTTGATCTCGATAGAATGCAATATCCAAATGCCCGATGCCCTCTTCAAGTACGCTTCCTCTCCAAATCCACCAAGCGATCGCTTCGCTCTCTCCCAAACTGCTGAGTAGATCAGGTGCGGTTTTCTACACCGGCAAAGAGGCGTTTTCGGGTTCCCGAGCACTGTATGTCTTGGGTCTCAATCCCGGTGGCGATCCCGAAATTCAGTCGGAAGAGACGATAGCGCACGACCTTGACGACTTTGCTAGTCGCCCCGGCCCATGGTCCGCATATGCAAATGCACGATGGGCAAATGCCGAGCCTGGCAAATGGGGCCTGCAACCCCGCGTCCTTCACATGCTACGCGTCCTCGGCCTCGACCCGCAGGCTGTGCCAGCTAGCAACACCGTTTTTGTTCGAACCCGAAGCGAGGCGGCCCTGAAACTGGACAAGGCAGAGTTGCTGGCTGAGTGCTGGCCGATCCACCACGCGGTCATCGAGGCCTTAGGGGTCAGAGTGGCTTTGTTGCATAACGTCGCGAGAGCATAACCGCGCTTTTACTTGAAGATGTTATGAGAGGCGGACGGTCACCGGTGTTCCTATTTCGGAGAAGCGATTCAGG
>NZ_BMDW01000040.1 GCF_014636175.1 Sphingomonas psychrolutea
CCTGAATCGCTTCTCCGAAATAGGAACACCGGTGACCGTCCGCCTCTCATAACATCTTCAAGTAAAAGCGCGGTTATGCTCTCGCGACGTTATGCAACAAAGCCTCACACAACACAGTTAGGTAGGCGACTTCATTGTCGTCAATGTGAATGAAGAGCGTGCCGTCTCCGCTCAACAGCGCCCGGATATATTCCAGTCGCTCACGCATCAACGTGAGCCAAAGCGAATGTTCCATACCATCGTCATAGTGAAGGAAAGCTTGTTTGGTATTAAAGGGCGGATCAATGTAAACGCACTTTACCTCGCCGCCATAGCTTGCCTCCAGCGCCTTGAGCGCCAGCAGATTATCCCCCTTGATGAGCAAATTATCGAACACGTCGTCCTCACCGCGCGTAGCCGCGTGATAGCTCTTTTCGGGATGCTCGATCAGGATGCGCGGCTCCAGCTTGGGGCGCTCCTCCTTGCCGGGCCATGTTAGTTCAAGTTTCGTTTTGTTCGTCATACTGATACCCTTGCGGTGTGCCAGCGCGTGCCACGGAGGGCCAGCGCATACCGCTTTGCTTGACTTTTTGGCGCGGATGGCCGATATGCGGCGTTGGATTGGGACTTACCCGGTCGGCAATCGGACTCTGGGAACACCTGGGGTCCTTTTGTTTTTTCGGGGCTATGCGCGACGCTCACGGAAAGCATTTCACGCCTCCCAGCTTGGTCGTGATGGTCTCATAGGCGCGGTTGGCCTGATCGGGCCGCATATAGTGCAGGGCTATCGGTCGCGCGGTCAGATCGGATAGCTGGAGGCCGGTCGAGTTGGCGGCTTTCTTGATGAAAATCGGCTCAAACCGCATTTGGGTAAAATCGGTCTGCTTCCATCCCCAATTGCGCTGGTTCGCGCATATGCGGCGAAATTCCAGTTCCAGATCGGCGTCCTCTTGCTTGCCCCGGCTCTCGAACAGCACATGGACCACTCGCTCCGCCTGCCCCTTGGCCAGAAGCTGCTCCAGAAGCCTTTCCATGCAGAACAGGAGCGCGATCTCATAAGGGTTGGAAGGGTGGGCGTATTTCGCTTTCAGCTTCACCTTGTCGATCACCGACGCGACGATGGACATGGGCGTATCGGCCATCAAGCCGTTCAGCCGGTCATAGAAGCTGGCGCGCAAATCCGGGTTGGTGAGCAGTAGGGTGAATGGACCCTTGCGCTTGCGGATTTCATGCTCGTGCAAGACTACGCCGTCATGGCCCCAGAAGTCGAATTTGAACTGCTGGAACGCGGGGACCACTTTCCCAACATATTCGGCCTTCTCGATCATGCAGAAGGACAGGGCGAACATTGGAAACTCCGGGTCGATCTTATCCAGCCCATGATCGCCGCTCTCGTCGGCAAAGACCGTGTAATCGGAATAGGGGAAAGCGTCGGTCATGATTCCGCTGCTAATTTGTTCTCGGTCGCTTGTCTCGCGGGTATCTCGGTTTGTGCGCGAATCGGCAGACCAAGCCGCTTCGCCTTGCCGATCACCGCGTTGCGGCTGACACCGCCAATGGCCCGCCCGATGTCGTTTGCCGACATGCCTTGCCCCCACAACCGCCGCAGCATCTCCACCCGATCAACTGGCCATGCGTTCGGCTGATCGTCGGGCAGTTCTGTAGGCGGAGGATTCGGCAATGATCGGATGGTGCCAATTTCCGGTGGCCCGCCATGCGCTGCTATCACCGCGTCCAGCGCGGCGATACGGCCCGTCAGTTCGGCGCGTTCCTCTTTATTCTGGAGATACTTGCGAGAGCCCAGAAAGAACTTGCGCCCTCTCTCCTCCAGCCGCTCCACCATCGCCGCGAGTAGGTCCCGCTCGATGGCGAGTTTGCCGTGATTCGGCTGACTCGGGGCCGCGACGACAACCTGCGGAAGGCTTGGCTGCGGCACACTGATAACCGGTGCAGCCTTAGATGCCGCTGCCAGCTTCCGCAGAAATGGGGATGCCTTCGGTAGCTTGCCGCGACTGAAAGGTGGCGGCTTGGCAACGGACTCGGGTTGCGGGGAAGGCTTTTTGGACAACTCCGCCGCCTCAGTCTTCGCCAAGACTTCCGCGCGTGTCTTTTCGACCCGGCGCGCCTCCTCGAGCGCCTCTTTCGCCCGTCGCCGGGCCACGGCAACAAGGTCCGCTCGCTGGACCCGTAACAGGCTTATGCCGCCCGATCCCGACTGCTCCGGGTCCAGCAAATGCGCGGCGCTATGATTGCTCTTAGCATGCCAGCGGACGAGGCACAGCGGTTCGACCTCGATCAGGACATCGGTGCGCTGCCACAGGGTCTCCTCGGTCGCATCGGCTTCACGGCGAAGCGCGGCACGTTGCCGGGCAAGCTGAGCTATTGCGTGATCGTGTTCGGCCTCCAGTTCAGCGATGATTTCGGTAAACATCGCGCGGGCTTCGTCCGATGCATCGGCCATGCGTCGCCGTCGCCGCAAATCTGCGATCTGCAAATCGATTACGCGAGTGCGGGCAATAGCCCTTGCCTCCAGCGCCTCAATATTCCGCTGCCCACGGTCGTAGAGCGCGGCGAGGCCAGTGTTCATCTCGCGCTGCCAGCGAGCATAGAATGCGCCCTCTTCCTCGCACAAAAGGTCATCGAGGATTTCGGGCGGATCTTCATAGCAGTGATCGAGCCGATCCCAGCGGCATTGGGTCAGGTGCGTCGCGCGCCATGCCGGGATGGGCGTTTCATAGTCGTCGCAGGCGGCGATCAGTTTGCCGCGCAGTAGATCATGCTCGCTTTGGATCGTGGCGCGCGCGACAAGCAGCCAGCCGGATTGACCCCGGAAGGCCGCAATGTTGGTCCAGGACTCATCGTAGGAATCGAGATTAAGTTCGAGGGAGAGGGGGGACTGCCCAAACTCCGGGAACACCTCTTATTGAGCCTTCGCCCGAGCGGCTGCCATTGCGCCCGGCTCAACAGACCAGCGTAGCGTAAACATCTCCTCCAACCGTGGTTGCTGATCGAGCAGGGTCGAAAACGCGTCGAGCTTCTCACCGATATCCTTGTTGACAGCCTTCTTTGCTTCGAATTGGCTCATTTTCAGGTCGTCGCGCGCCGTCTCTCTCTTCCGGATATCGCGCATCACCGCGACCTTCTCCTCCATGCTGAGGCTGGGCGAGAGTTTCTGGCGCTGCAAATCCTTCAGTTCGAGATCGAGCGTGGCGATCTGGGCCTCAATCTCGATTTCCATGTCGCGCGCATAGCGACCGAGGCGCTCTTCCTCCTCGATCAGCCAGGCATAATTTTCCTGCTTCACGCGTTCGGAGAAATGGCCGAATTCGAAATCCTGTAGCTGCGACAGCCGATCGTGGGGAATGTCGTTTGCCGTCGATCCTAACGACTGCGCGGGTGCCATCATCATCTTATCGCAGACCTGCGGCTTCACCATCTCGCCGCCATCGGTTTCGGCGATGACGATTACCTCTTCGCGCTCCGCGCCGGGCGTCGGCATCGTCGCCTTGAATGCGCGGAGCCAGCCCGATTGGCCGGAAAGCTCGGGCACGCCACCAAGCTGACCCGCGTAGGGATAAGCCGCTGGATCGAAGCGCACGATCTCCGCGCCGTCCGGAACGGTGCGCGCCTTGGCACGCTCAATCAGTTCGTCACCAAGCCCTTCATTGACGCGGAAGAACTGCCAGTCGTTCTCGTCGGCCAAGGGCCATTTCGTGGTCCATTGCTTGCCGTCCCAACCGAAGTTTTCGCTGTCTGGGGTGGGGAATTCAGCATCGGGCAATTCGCCCTTCGCCACCATCAACAGGCGCTGTTTGAATTCGGGTAATATCTGCGCGAGTGCCTCGTTGCGACGATGCAGTTTGGCGACGACATCCGCATCCATATTCTCCAAGACTTTCGCGCGGGCCTCTTCAAGGTCCGCGTCGATGCTGTCCTGGATACGCGCCGTCAATTCATCGAATTCACGGTCGGCCTGCTCGTCGCTGCGGCATTTTTGCATGATCCGCAGCACCTCTTTCTCAAAGTCGATGCCGTCCGTCAGGATGCCCAGCACTTCGTCGCTCGACCCGAAGACACCGTCGAACAGGTGGAGCTTCTGCTCCAGCAGTTGATGGATGCGAGCTTCCGCGCGGTTCTTCATGTTGAGCATATTAACGACGGTGACATCGACCAACTGGCCGTAGCGATGGCAACGACCAATACGCTGCTCAACGCGTTGCGGATTCCAAGGCAGGTCGTAGTTGATAAGCAAGGAGCAGAACTGAAGGTTGATGCCTTCCGCGCCGCTCTCGGTGGCTATCAATATGGTCTTGTCATCGCTCTTGAATGACTCGACGATCGCGGCCTTCATATCCGCCGTTTTCGATCCGGAAATGCGGTCCGTGCCCGAGTGGCGCTCTTTCCAGGAGCCATAGATCGCGCGGCTCTCGTCGTCGCCGTTCGACCCGTTCATCACGACGATCCGGCCTTCGTATCCGTGATCGGTAAGCAGTTGGTGGAGATATTTTTGAGTTCGGACGCTTTCGGTGAATATTACCGCCTTTCGCTGGCCGCCCTTGGCTTTGATTCGATCGAGCACCTCTGGTAGGTTGTGGATGAGCTTCTCGCCCTTCGCGTTTACACCGATATCCTGCGCCAGATCGCGCATGGCTTCGACCAGCGCGATCTCGGCAGCTAACTGAACAGGGTCCACTACATCGGTATCGGCGTCGTCGTCATCCTCTTCGGACTCTCGCTCTTCGTCGAACGTATCTTCGAAGTCGTCGGTCATCCCCGCTGTTGGACGCTGCTTCAGGCGTAGTCGACCGAGCAACGTGTCCAGGTAGCGCGCAACAGCGAAAGTGGACGAGCCCAAACTCTTGCGGGCCTGCAAAACGACGAGGGCGTTGGTTCTGCCACCATAGGCGATTGTGCCAGGGTCTTGAAGATATTCGGAAAGCATCTCGTATAGCCGGGTTTCCTGATCATACGGCTCAAACTGAAATGTGACGGCGTGACGTTGGCGGAAGTTGATATGACCAGCCTCCTGCACCTGACGCCGTAGCGTGCGATGGCACACGAGCTTTAGGCGCTCCCGCAGCATTTCCTGCGACGCGGGCGAGGTTGCCGCTCCAGCATATTGCGCGCGGAACGCATTCTCACCGCCGAAATGCGTGTCGTCGATCATCGAAACGATGCCGAACAACTCCATGAGCGAGTTCTGTAACGGCGTTGCCGTGAGCAAAATCTTGAACCTGCCATCGACCGCGTGTTTTAGAGCTTTGGCCCCTTTTGCCGTGTTTTTGCGATGAACATTCCTGAGGCGGTGAGCTTCGTCGAATACGACAAGGTCCCATGGTACGGCTCGAATCTCCTCAGCTTTCCGAGCCGCGAATTCGTAGGAGCTTATCAGGACCCCACCACCAACTTCGAATGGGCGCGCCTGACCAGCCTTGCGCATCTCGTTGTAGGTTTTCGATTCAAGAATGCGGCTTCTGAGTGAGAACTTGTCGAATAACTCCTGCTGCCACTGCTTCCGCAGCGACGCTGGAACAACGAGTAATATTCGCTGCTTCTGCTCTGCCCATTTCTGCGACATCACGAGCCCAGCCTCGATCGTTTTGCCGAGGCCGACTTCGTCGGCAAGCAGGACGCCCTTCGCGTAAGGGGCCTTCAACGCAAACAGCGCAGCATCGACCTGATGCGGGTTCATTTCCACACGCGCGGAGGTAAGCGATCGAGTGAAGGCGTCTTCGGCAGTTCCCGCAACGGTTAAGCGATGCGCATGATAATGTGCTTGAATGGGGAGATATTCAGACATTCCGCTCCGTTCAGGCGATACCAGCATTCGCCACTTTTTGGGCTTAATAGATGAAAAGTAGACAGTTTTCTAGCCAAACATAAATGGATAAGTACAATTAGACCTTGCGAGTTCGGCCAAGAGCCGATCGTCGAGCGAGGTGATTAGGAGATCAAGGCATGCTCGTCGTCGAATGGCTGGATGGCATATCTGAAGGATATAGCGATCTGCTACCCTCGTGGTGGTTCGAAAAAGAAGGGGGTCACGCTTCCCTGACGCACGATGTCCTCGGTCCGAAGGGAGGAGCCTATGGCGTGCTCGGTGCTCGTTGAGCGTTCGGGGCAACATCGCCGACATGGGTTACGCAGGCGATCACCAAGAGCGGAACGAGAACAAGTTTTCCATCGGGACCATCCGCCTGATCTTCACAGACTCGTCGCGGAAGCACGTTCGAGCGGTTCAGTGGCGTGATCCCACGCCCGATGCCAAGTTCGTCGTGTGTGCTACCGACCGCTACGACCTGGCCACGCTGGCAGGGTTGACGCCCTTCTATCCAACCAATCAAGAAGATGGCCACAACCAAATCGAGCGAATGGTCACCCTAAGGCAAGGGCAACGATCCTTCCGCAATAGTCTGATGGCGGCTTACGAACGCCGCTGCGCGATCACTGCCTGCGAGATCGATGAAGTGCTCGAAGCCGCGCATATCAGTCCGTACATGGGCGAGCACACGAACCATGTGACCAATGGCCTGCTTCTTCGAGCCGACATGCACACGCTGTTCGACTGCGGACTGATCAAGGTCGATCCCGACCTACGCATCATTGCTGCCAGCCATGTTCGCGATGCCTACAAACTGCCCGATGCCATCAGGCCTTCGAAAAATATAGAGGCGCACCCCAACTGCGAGGCGCTCAAGTTGAAGATGGGCCTGCCTGCTCGAAAGTAGGCGCGAGCGAGCCCGAGGCGTTGAAGTCCATCTTGAAGGGTCGGTTCGGCAGCTACCAGGCGGTCCGCGACTTTGTTGATGCCATATCCTACAAGGCCAACGCGGATATGTGGACCTGAAGGGGCTGGCGATACTGGCCGTGACCGATGACCCAGCGCCGATCATGGGGTGAACAAACGAAAATGCGATACTCTAACTTCTACCGCCGCCCCTCGTTCGCGTTCGGCATGATCGCGGGCATCCCGCTGTTCTTGCTGATATCCGCTACTGCGCAAGTGCTGGTGTTCGTCGCGTGGATCGTGGGGGCCTTGATGGTCGTCTTGCTACTCGCGGCGGTCGCGGCCTCGGTGTCAGGCGCTCAAAACATGAAGCTGCTCGAGCGGGAGAACGAGGAAAGACACGAACAGGCCAACCTCATCCGACAAAAACGCCGCGAAAAGGCTCGAGCGCTCAATGCTCAACCTCGTAACGAAAAAGCCATTGGTCAACGCCCCAGCGCGTATGTAGCTGGTTCGGCCTCAACCACAGGAGGCCATATGAACTACGATCCCCGCTTCGCCCTCGTCGATACCGAAGGCAACGAACGTTTTCCCGCCATCATCAACGGCACCTTCCAGATCGGCAAAGCCCGTGATGCGATGCCGACCGACATCGAGGCGTTCGCACGAGCGATTCTCGTTCATGCGCAAGGTGGCCGCTTCGTTCGTGCCGATGGTGGTAAACCGGGGATCTTGAAGTTTAGCGGGCGAGCAAGAGAAGCCGTTGCCTATCGGCTCGATCCCGCCATCGCTGCCGCACTCGAAATCCCGGCCTCCGGATCGAGATAACACGACACCGACTATCTGGAGCATCACTTTTCTGCTCTCGATAGGGGATGAGGCCGCGCCTCGGCGCGGCCTTTATCTTCATCGACATCGCCATGAGCCGAGCGTGCAGGATCGTGATCCATCTGAATCACGATGCTCATTCTTGAAATCCTGACCATTCCAAAACCCTGTCGGAAATCACCGTCTCGAACCCACGGTTTTCCGCCGATAATGTTGGCCCATAGTGGCGATTCCGCAATGGAATGGATTTGGAACGGGTA
>NZ_BMDW01000041.1:0-2500 GCF_014636175.1 Sphingomonas psychrolutea
AGGCAAAAAAAACCCGCCTTAGGATCTCCTGAGACGGTTTGGTATTGGGTTGGTTGGTTGCGGGGACAGGATTTGAACCTGTGACCTTCAGGTTATGAGCCTGACGAGCTACCGGGCTGCTCCACCCCGCGTCAACCGAATGTCCGGGAGAGACGCAAACGCCTCCGACGAATCGGAGGCGTGCGGCCCTAACGGGCAAAACATGGGAATGGGTTCTAAAAGAAAATCCGCGCTGTTCACCGGCTACAATGCCTGGCGACGACCTACTCTTCCAGCACTTAAGTGCTAGTACCATCGGCGCAGTCTGGTTTCACGGCCGAGTTCGGGATGGGATCGGGTGGGGCACAGACGCTATAGCCACCAAGCAATGAAGCGGGTGAACGGCGGGATTTGGTTCTCTCATGGCTTCCCCGTTGCCGGGAAAGCCTTAAAATCGATGCACGCAGTACCATGTATTAAGTAGTTTTATCAGGCGTTGCTCTTCATCATCCGACACATCGTCTGATCAATGCTGGTTACCCAGGATTGTCATTGATGGTGGGACTCTCAAGCGCGAATAGAGCAATTAGTATCGGTTAGCTCCATGGATTACTCCACTTCTACATCCGATCTATCAACGTCATGGTCTCTGACGGCTCTATGAAATCTTATCTCGAGGGAGGCTTCCCGCTTAGATGCTTTCAGCGGTTATCCCGTCCATACATAGCTACCCTGCTGCGCTCTTGGCAGAACGACAGGTACACCAGAGGTATGTTCAACCCGGTCCTCTCGTACTAGGGTCAACTCCTCTCAAATTTCGACGCCCACGGCAGATAGGGACCAAACTGTCTCGCGACGTTCTGAACCCAGCTCACGTACCACTTTAATTGGCGAACAGCCAAACCCTTGGGACCTGCTCCAGCCCCAGGATGTGATGAGCCGACATCGAGGTGCCAAACAACCCCGTCGATATGAGCTCTTGGGGGTTATCAGCCTGTTATCCCCGGCGTACCTTTTATCCGTTGAGCGATGGCCCTTCCACGAGGGACCACCGGATCACTATGACCGACTTTCGTCTCTGCTCGACTTGTCAGTCTCGCAGTCAGGCGGGCTTATGCCATTGCACTCTAACAGACGGTTTCCAACCGTCCTGAGCCCACCATTGCGCGCCTCCGTTACTCTTTAGGAGGCGACCGCCCCAGTCAAACTACCCGCCACAGAGGGTCCCTGATCCAGTTTCATGGATCGAGGTTAGACATCAGAAAACAACAGGGTGGTATTTCACCTATGGCTCCACATCAGCTGGCGCCGATGCTTCAAAGCCTCCCACCTATGCTACACAGTTCTTTCCTAATGCCACTCTGAAGCTGCAGTAAAGGTGCACGGGGTCTTTCCGTCTAACCGCGGGAACCCCGCATCTTCACGGGGAATTCAATTTCGCTGAGCATGTCCTGGAGACAGTGGGGAAGTCGTTACGCCATTCGTGCAGGTCGGAACTTACCCGACAAGGAATTTCGCTACCTTAGGACCGTTATAGTTACGGCCGCCGTTTACCTGGGCTTCATTTCAGAGCTTGCACCCCTCCACTTAACCTTCAGGCACCGGGCAGGCGTCAGGCCCTATACGTCGTCTTGAAGCCGACTTAGCAGAGCCCTGTGTTTTTGCTAAACAGTCGCTACCCCCTGGCCTGTGCCCCCCAACAGAGCTTGCGCTTAGTTGGGGCCTCCTTCTTCCGAAGGTACGGAGGCAATTTGCCGAGTTCCTTCAGGACACTTCTCTCAAGCGCCTTGGTATACTCTACCTGACCACCTGTGTCGGTTTCGGGTACGGTCTATACGGTGGGGCTATTTCCTGGGACCTCTTCGAAGCCTTCCCAATCCAATAAGGGAAGACAACACACGAGATCCGTCACACACCACCAGGTCACGGAATATTAACCGTGTTCCCATCGACTACCCCCTTCGGGCTCGTCTTAGGGGCCGACTCACCCTGCGCGGATTAGCCTTGCGCAGGAACCCTTGGTCTTTCGGCGAAAGGGCATCTCACCCTTTTTATCGCTACTCATGTCTGCATTCGCACTTCCGATACCTCCACGACCCATTACCAGATCGCTTCACAGGCTTACGGAACGCTCCGCTACCGCGTGGCTTACGCCACACCCTAAGCTTCGGTGCATCACTTTAGCCCCGTTACATCTTCGCCGCAGAACCTCTTATTTAGACCAGTGAGCTGTTACGCTTTCTTTAAAGGATGGCTGCTTCTAAGCCAACCTCCTGGTTGTTTTGGAAGTTCCACATGCTTTCCCACTTAGTGATGACTTGGGGACCTTAGCTGTAGGTCAGGGCTGTTTCCCTTTTGACGACGGACCTTAGCACCCGCCGTCTGTCTCCCGGATATTACTCTTGGGTATTCGGAGTTTGGTTAGAGTTGGTAGGTCTCGCGACCCCCGCATCCATCCAGTGCTCTACCCCCCAAGGTATTCGTCCGAGGCACTACCTCAATAGTTTTCGCGGAGAACCAG
>NZ_BMDW01000042.1 GCF_014636175.1 Sphingomonas psychrolutea
CTTTGAAAACACCATCCGTTCCGCAACAGCCTTCCTCTACGCTGCCGCCGCCCTCGTTATCCTCCGACGCCTCGCTCGTTACGCTTGAGATTCAAGACGGGCTCTGAGGCGACCAACCCGGCGGCGGTCTCGGCCCGATAGACCGATTTGATATCATTCTCTTCTCTCTCGACCCAATAGTTCCGTCAGAGACGCGATTGCCTTTGTCATCTCAAGCACTTCCTGCTCGCGCAACTGGTCAAGTTTGTGGTGGAGCAGCTCAATTTCGAGTTCAGCTTTGATGTTAATCCGGTAGTCGGTCTCTGCTGCCCTCCGATCAATATCCTGCTGACGATTTTGACTCATCATGATGATTGGCGCCGCGTAAGCGGCCTGAAACGACAGCGCGAGATTAAGGAGGATAAATGGGTAAGGATCCCAAGACTTTATGTATGCAGTTACATTTAGAACCACCCACACCGCCAATAGCACCGATTGAATAATTATAAACGTCCACGACCCCATCGTTTCCGCCACCCGATCAGCGATACGTTGGCCCACAGTGAGACCTGTCGGGTGAACTGCCTCCTCCCGGCCCGCGCGGACTTCACGGCGAAGTTGCCGCAGCTCCTTGAGCAACACCGCTTCGCTCTCGTGAATCTCGTGTTTCATGTCCATCTATCGATCCTCGTCACCATTTTGGCTATTCTTTCCAATCTTGGCTGACGGAATGCGCGACCCGTCCGTCGTTCCAAACTCACTAGACGTTTGGGATTTTCCGCTGCATCGTAAGGCATGCAAGCACAGATTATCTCGCTCTTCCTGTCAGCAATCGTCATCGGATCGCCTATTGAACCGCCAACGGCAATTGAGACTGATTTGCCGCAGATCCAAACGGTCGACACCACTAATTTTGTGTTCCGCGCGTCACATATCCGCGCGAAGGGTGACGGCTTTCGTATCGAGAGCTCGCTCTGCCGGAAGCCGAATCGGAGCGTAATGTCGGCTTCGCGCGCCCAGATTGAACAGCTTTCGGCAAATGGCGATGTGATTTCGACAATCTACGCGTATCTGCCTCGCGTTTCGCAGCGCGAAGATCAACGCTGTAGTAGTTTTGCCGCGATGCTAAAAAGGAACGATCAGCCGACAGTTCAAGTTCGCGTTTGTCTGGCTCAGCGTGGCAAGCCCTGTCGAATGTCGAGATGATCATTTTGCGACATCCTTGAGCTTAGCCGCAAAATTTTTCGTCAACGTGAAGCTTAACCGTATTCCGACGACGAGTGCAGTAGGAAGATGTCCGCCGGGGTGGAAGATGACTTGCGTGTCAGGCTGAACTGCAAGCCAATCGGTCGCATTATAACGATAGGTCAGTTCGAAAGCGGTTTCGCTGCGCCTGCCCGGATTGAACAGCACGGGATCCGGCGGCAAATTCACAATGGCTCGATTGACTGCGAATCCGAGTTGATCCTGCGGACGCCGTACGAGAGGCCCGGTGTAGACCAAGCCGCCGCCGAGATACCCGAATATTTGCTGGACAACGGGATCGCCAAGACCAATTCGCAGCCAACCCGCCAGCCCCCGTTCGCCGTCTTCCCCAGCTCGAACTAAAGGTGCTTCGGCCAGCGCATATATACCGCGCGATCGCTGATAGCGAAGCGCATGACCTTGTCCATCAAATCGATTGGTCGCTTCGAAATACGCTGAATAGGCCCATACGCCCGCTTCTAATCGGATGCCGCTATCGAAGCGTTGTTCAACTTGTCCGATGACCAATATGCCATCACTGCCCGACAACCGAATCGCAAAATCGCGTGGGTGGGATGGACTACCCGCGGTACCATCGAAAACCCCGGCGCGGACCGTCAAGCCCGTACCTTTGCGCAGATAACCGATCACTCCGAGCGCGGTCGTAGGATAAATCGAGGGTCCATTAAGACCGGAATGCCCTAGCTCTGGGCCAATGCCGTCGGAGCTGTTGAGAAATAGCGCCCCGACTTCTTGCGTGTCAAAATCCACATTCAAGTCAATAAGGCCCGCCTTCAATCCTTGCGCACCATCGTAATCGCGCGAGACCCATGCCTCATAGAGGCGCAACGCACCGACAGCTTCAACATTATCTGCTCCCTGAACATCACCGACCGCGTTCGTGCTCAGTCGACCTCCGTGCGTGAATTGAGCGCTGATTAGCGCGTTCCAACCCGCGCGATCATTTTGCGAACCATCATACGCTGCTGCAACGACAAATTTGCTGAGCCCTTTTATGGCGGGCTCCAATCCTCCAGCGACGTTGGCCATTAAGTCGGTGTTGGCTAGCCCAGTGAAGCTCCAGGGACCAGCTTCGGCAAACGGCGTCGTTGCCGGTGGAGGCTGTAATGGCGCACCTGTTGGCGCCGGGACATCTTGAGCAATCGCAGGCTTAACAGCGATTATTTGCAAGCCAAAAGCAATCGCGGCAACTGCGCATTTCACGGGCGGCTTTCGTCCTGCGGCCCTACTAATTCTTCTGCATCGAGCTTCGCTTCCATTTCTGCATGGCATTCTCTTATGGCATTAAATACCGCCTGCGGATCAGCAGCCACTGAAAACTCTTCTGCCTGTTGGTCGGTGCGATTAAGGAGCTGCGGACTGTCACGTCGGAGCTCTTCAAGGAGCTGAATAATTTTCGCGCCTTTTTGATCTCCCAAGATCGCAAGTTCAAGTGTAAGCTGTTCACGGTGGGAGACTAACTCATTCTCGCGTCTCTGAGTGATTAGGATTAAGATCGTGATATAAAGACCGAGGAGTTCGCCAAGGTCCTGCAAAGTTTGAAACGTCGCAGTGTCGAATGCGGCTCCAACACGAGCCAATCCTACATTTACTGCAATCCACAAAATAACGAACACAGTCAAAAAGGCGACAAAACGCGGTCTTCCTACAAATTGGACCGAACGTTCAACTACATGATGGATAGAAGAGGCATTGCGACGATGCTCCCTATGCAGTTCTGCGATTGCCTGCACGGTTTCTTCAACATACGCTGGAAGCTTCTGCAATGGGTCGGATTGATCGCTCAAAAAACATCCTTCGGTCTGCAACGTTCTTAAAGAATGGATAGTTACCTTGCAAAAATACGGACCTCCCGCGCGAGACCTAGACGCTGCGACCGCGAATGGGCGAACACCGACGAACAACTTTTCTCAATAAAATGTTTAATACCGCCGCTAGGCGAGATTAGGTTGTTGCCACGTTCGACTGGCTCAAATTCGCGCAAGAGCTGTAATTGTTTCCCACCCGGGCGGCATCACCGAAAAGCAACATCCTAACCTTCGTCTCCATCGTCCTAGAACCTCCCGGCCAAGAGCGGCGCTCGAGTAAATGAAGTAAGTTTTGCGATTCCCCAGGCCGGGGTCAAGGGGCATCACTGTAGGTTCAGCGCGCCTTTATCTTCTTCGCAGCATGATGATGTCCAATTGCACATCCGGCAGCAGCTCCGGCGACGCCGTGACCTTTGCCGATCATGTGCCCCGCGACTCCGCCAACCACCGCTCCCTTGAGACAGCCTTTTGCCAGAACCGGCGCGCCGGTGGCGGCTATCGAGATTGCGACGATAACAAACAACGTATTTTTCATAGTAACCTCCTCTAGTTAACATTCAGATCGTCGGACACATATCTGCCTTTGGCAAATGAATTAGGTGTCACATTGGGTCTAACATTATGCTGTTTTCCCGCGCACGCGGTGGCTCCGTACAGGCTGCCATCCCCGCACTGCCAAGCGGTCAACAGAGCATCGACTTGGTGTCAGCGGCTTTTGTAATGGCGGCAATCCTTCACGCGGACCGAGGAGGGCGCCCATCCTACCCCCGTCACCTCCGGTCTCGACGATCTCGATTGTGCGGGCGGGTCGGACGGGCTTTGCCTTGAGGCTCGATGCGCTTACTCTTTGCTCTGCTCGGGACGTAAGCTGAAGGATTTGTAGAAGCGCACTGTCGATCTCAGTGTCTCGCTCAATTCTTACAGGACACAGCGAGGCATCGGACAACACTAACCTCAGGTAGCCACATATTTGGAATCACGATGTAAGCCGCCCATGTGTTACGTGCTCATGGGCGGCTTTTTCGTCAGAGAATCGTACTTGTCGAGCTATGTGCCATGCGTTCACGTTCCATCTGCTCAGACGTAAATGCCGGCGCGGCATCGTCGAAGGCAGACCAGCCCCCGGCGCGATAGTCCTGCCCACGGCTTTGTGCATCAACAGCCTTGTTGCGTTGCAGCACCGCCTCTACCTCATTTACCTTATTATCATCGACCTTTGCGCTAACAAGTGAGCCGCCGCGCCGCACGCCTTCGGAATAAACGTGCGCCTCTTCGTCTGTATGGCCCGCATTTTTCAATGCACCGACGATGCCACCCGTTGCGGCACCTCCGACAGCCCCGATCCCGGCACCGGCTGCCGTTGCGGCAAGCCATCCGGCCGCGACAATCGGTCCCAGTCCGGGGATCGCCAAAAGGCCAAGCCCGGCGAGAAGTCCGCCGGCCCCGCCGAGCACCGCCCCCGTGGATACGCCGCGACTGACGTCGCCATGATCGTCGACCCCGCCGTGATCCTGGTGAATGTGATCCCCGTGGGCCTTGTCGGCGTTATTTGCCACTACACTTAGCTGATCGTGTGGGATGCCAAGGGCTTCCAGCTCCCGCACAGCGTTTGTCGCATCGGAATAATTGTCGAACAGTCGAGTAACGGTCTTGACGGCTTTGTTGCATAACGTCGCGAGAGCATAACCGCGCTTTTACTTGAAGATGTTATGAGAGGCGGACGGTCACCGGTGTTCCTATTTCGGAGAAGCGATTCA
>NZ_BMDW01000043.1 GCF_014636175.1 Sphingomonas psychrolutea
TACCCGTTCCAAATCCATTCCATTGCGGAATCGCCACTATGGGCCAACATTATCGGCGGAAAACCGTGGGTTCGAGACGGTGATTTCCGACAGGGTTTTGGAATGCCGCTGTGTCGTAGAAAATCATCAAGTTCGAGATCGTCGCAACAGGGTCGGGGCAGCGGGTGTGATGACACGGTCCGCAGGATGTCGGCACGATCGCAGCAGGGCATACCTCGTGGACAGGACGCGGGTGAGGAAAAGCTGCAGGTTGGTCGCGCTGAAGATCGCGCAGTGGGGACCGAACGCGAGCCCCCACCATGTCCCCACCGATTTTTCGGCGGATTTCTGCGGGCCAGTGGGGAGATGGAGACATTGGAGACTGAATCTTCAATCTATACAATTTTACTCCGAGATGTTGGGGTCCGAAGGCTGCATGGGTCTCCACCTCTCCATCGGTGAGGCTGCCGACGGTCGCGGGGATCACCGTCATGCGGCGCGAACGAGCAATTCCATCCGTTTCTGGAAGCCTGAAGATGGTCCAGCGGGAACGGCTGTTTCGCGCGGCTTTTGCGGGTGAGTGGTGGGGGTCGAGAAGACAATGACGCGGGAAGGCGCTAACACTACTTGGGCAACGTCTGCTTTGGTAGGCGTCACACCAAAAGCGGTTTGTCGCATTTCCACCAGCTATCGTCGTTCGGATCGTGCTCATGGCATCGGTTCGCGTGAAAACCGACCGACAGGTATCGGGCGGGAAAAGCAGCCCGACCGTTCCCGCCCAATTGCCGCCACTTGTACCTGATTGAGCGAGCGCCGAAAGCGGTCTGTCGGCTTCCGACAACTTTTAGGTCGCTTGCCGCTTCAACCTGACATGTTGATAGCGGACATAATGTCTCTCTCTTCATCCACGCCCTGAGCCGGGGTCTCGCTTCTTTGCGTGCTCGGGCGAGAGCGTCGAACAGGTGGAACCAGCCACAATTGCCGTCCTCGTTCAGCGCTGATTCCACGCCCGCCGTTACGGTTTAATGCGCCTTTCAAGTCCAATGCAATCCGCGATTGTATCGCCGCGTTCCGCCCAGACGGGCGCGAAGCGGCGGAAGTCGTAGCCGTCACCTGTACGATTCTGCGCAACACCTCTCGTCGAGGGGAGCGGCTTCGGCACAAATCATGGTCACGGTCACGGTCACGGTCGCGGTCACCGTCACGACGATCGATACGATGGCGTTTTGAACTGGCGATGTCTTGTGCTACTTTATGCTGGTCGAAAGTTGGAACGTCGAGCAGGAGACAATGATGTCGAAACCGCTGATTGCGCTCGTTGCCACGGTCGCCTTGACCTTTCCCGCGCTGGCTCAGGCGCAGCGTGCGCCAGTCGTCCCCAATGCGACTTTTGCGTCAGAGATGGTGTGCTCGATTTCGAGCGAGGGTGGTGTCTCGAGTCTTGACTACAGCTTCGGTGCATCGAATGCCGGCTCAACGCCATCCAAGGGCGGTATGAGTGTCGATCGCGGACGGGGTGGTTGGGACCTTGCACCGGGCAAAGGCAGGATTGTCGACGAAACGCTGCGGGTGATTTCGAGCCCGTCGTCTAATGGCGGACCTCCGAAAGTGACCGCACACGCCATCAACACCAAGGGCATGGGGTCGGGCAATCGTTCAAGCGGTGACGGGTCGCCGTTGTCGCCGCAAGTTTGCGCGCATGCCATCAAAAGCAAAGGGGCGGGCGGCCCAGATGTGCGCACCACGCCAGCGATGATGGGCGGGATTACGGGCGGGATGATCGCCTGCCGCATCAATCCCGGCAAGGGCGTGACGATCTTCAATCTGCCGCCACCACCGATCCTCGACAAAGTGTCGATGCAGGACTTTCGCTTCGTCAATTCGAGCGAGGCCGACCGGCTAGCGGCGGCTGGGCCGGGCGGCGGACCGCATGTGCAGGCGATCGTCTGCAGCAGCGGCGATGGCGTACCGGGCTCGGTCTCAATGTTGCTGCTGCCCGCGGTACAGAAGTAACGGGCGCTTAAGGCAGCTGCTCCGCTGGCTGGGCAATCCGAATTTTTTCTGGCGGGATTAAGAAAGCAGTCCGTCGCATTCTTTATGACTGCTTAAGATCCCATTAATTCAAAAGCGGACAGTCAGCTCCCCACCACTTTTCGCCGTTTCCGCGCCATCTATCGATGCAATCAGCCTAAAAGCCGACCGGCAGGTTCCGGGATCAAAAGCGGACCGACGGCGAGCGCCCAGTTGCGGCCTTCGGTATGCGATGGCAGGCTCCTCCATAGCTGCCGTCGCGTAATACGACTAAATCGAGAGGGGGCCGCATGTTCGAGCTTGGGAATAGGAGATACGCCGGGCTTCAATCGCTCGTCTGCGCGCTTATCGGTATCGGCTTGAGCATAGTATTAGGCCAAGTCGGCTATGGAGACATATCGCTAGTAGCTGGGCTGATATTATCGGTGACCCTTATGCTCATAGTGGTAGGCTGGCCGTCGATAAAACTGGCGCGAGTCTGGGCGCTGATCTTTGCGCTCACCATGCTACATTTATTTTGCGCCTTCTGGTTTTTCCCATACCACAATTTTAAGCCGATCATGCTTCTGCCGTTCGGGTTGATCGAGGTCTCGGCATATATTTATGCCATTGACAGGATGACACGATCCCACTGAACGTCTGCTTCCTTGATCGCTTCAACCCAAAGCTGCCGGGCTGGAATCCACCATTTTTAGACGTTCTCACACAGCGATGATGGCGCATGCTTATGGGCTCACGGCCTCGCGACGGCGGTGCCATTCCACGGGGTAGCAACTTTTCGGTTGGTGGCTTATCTGGATCGCATGATCGAAAAAGCCTTACTTGAACTCACCGCCGATCTCGTCGCCGCGACGATGGAGAATAACCGTATTTCGACCAACGATGTCGCGGGGCTGATCGTCTCGGTTCACGATGCGTTGGCCAAACTTGGTACCTCGTCACTGGTCGAGACTGTCGTCGGAAGAGCAACACCAGCCGTGTCGGTGCGATCCTCACTAAAGCCCGATAGCCTTACGTGCCTCGAATGTGGGAGCGTCCAGAAAGCGCTCAAGCGGCATCTGGGAACATCGCATGCCCTCACCCCGGCAGAGTATCGGGCTAAGTGGTCGCTCCCTGCTTCCTATCCGATGGTCGCGCCGAACAATTCGGCGGCACGATCTGCGGCGAGTATTGCCCGAGGGCTCGGACGTAAAAAGTTGAGTCTGAAAATGGGCTGATCGCCACGATCAGCATACGCCTACGCACGCGCTACATCTGGTTAATGGGTCATTTGAGATTTGCTGATAGCTGCATCGCCGCGATCGCACGTTTGATATGGATCATAAAGTGCTCAGGTGGCATCTCGGCGACGTAGGCTGCGATATCTGCATCATTTGCACCGCGACTGGCGAGCCGATTGCGGATGATTGGGGTTATGCGTTCGAGATAACAAGCATGTTCGGCAGCGAGGTCGCGCGCCTCGAATCTGGTGGTGTTCATACGGGTATTTAGTCAGGTCAATCCAAGTGCCAGCCGCCCCCGTAGTCCATGTGCCCCGCGATTGACCTGAGGGCTGACCAGCGACGTTCTGGTCGCGGGCGTTGACCACGCCGACTGATGCCGTGTCGCGCAAGGTGGGTCTCGGCGCGTTGGACAAGTTCGGCGTCGGGCTCGGAGTTCTCGATGCCATATAGCTCGTCTAGCACCCAACCGTCCGCTTCGCGGATAAGGTGGACTACGGCCTCGGACTTGCCCTGATAGACGATCGCGAAGGCCGACCGTTCCTCAAGTGTGTTGGCGAGATAATTTCGCGCGCAATTTCTGTGGCGTAGCGCCAGCCTTTTCAATTCTTCACCCGTCTGCACCGGCGTGTAGCCATCGCCGTGTGGCACCGGGTGGGCGGGCAGTTGGACCCGAAAAGCCCATCGCCTTGCCCAGTCACGAAGCTCGCCGAACGACTCAACGACCGCGATCGACCGGACCATGGCTTTCCGATCCGAACCAGCTTCTTGCAGCAATTGGATCAGATCAGCGACATCACGGGCTATACGTTGATCCTTGAGAGCCATGACCAGATTGGGTTGGCGGAGGTCGGCAGGCAAGGCCCGCGCAACCCGCAGGCGAGTTGGATTCACATTCGGCAGATGTGAGATCAGCCGCAACATCGATGGTCGTCGGTCACTCGACATCAGCGCGTGCAGGTAGGTGTAATAACGGCGAATATAGGGCTGGTGCCCGCCACGACCGAGTGCCTTGCGGTAGCCGACCGGCACTGATGTAAATGCGGCGCGAAGAATCTCGTCATGCGAGGCGCACGAAAGAAACGCACCCAGTTCGCCTTCCGTCTCGAACCTGAGGACATGCATGCGTCGGGACAGGTATGCGGCAATCACATGCCGCCTCTCTGTCGAACAGCGCAATATGTGTCCGGCGAATCCCGGATGCACGACATCAATCTCGACTGCTTTGAAGAGCAGCCAACCGCTGATTGGGGTGATGGGGTTCACGTCGATCCTCCGATTAATGTATTCGGAGAGATGCGACCTTTCGGATTAGACTGTGCATGTTCGACACGTAGCACGTTTTCGGCAAAAAGGGTGGATAATATGCAGACACATTGTTCGGTGCGATAAGTCTGTTAATGCCAGCATGATCATCGACGGGGATAGCGTATCCCAGATTCGATGGGCTTTGTTGCATAACGTCGCGAGAGCATAACCGCGCTTTTACTTGAAGATGTTATGAGAGGCGGACGGTCACCGGTGTTCCTATTTCGGAGAAGCGA
>NZ_BMDW01000044.1 GCF_014636175.1 Sphingomonas psychrolutea
TTCCACATCGGTTCTTCCAGATCAGGTGTCGCAACCCTCTGGAATCATACCGGAGCTCGATCGTCCACTATCATTACGCCGCCGTTTCGAGACAGCCTCTTAGCCGAGGCGACAGAAATCTGACGATGGCCCGGCTTCACCCCAAAAAAGGAGCCGGGCCGCTTCCACCCAGATGTTGCCGTTCAGTTGGACGTTCGGCTCCCTTAAACCTGCCGTTCGGCGAGCGAAACTTTTTGAACGATCGCCGCTCGCGCGACGGGTCGACGGCGAGCCGGTAAACAAGCCTGAAATATCCAAGAAAGATTGGTTATTTGTTATAATCGAATCAAAATGTGATCAAATCGTCGATAATGGAACATACGCAGCCAAGCCTCGTTCGGGACTCGTACAAAAAATATCGGAGATTTAGCATGATGAGCGCCAGATTTATCGCGGGCATTAGCGCCGCGATTGTGCTTACTTCGCCCAGCTTTGCCTTTGCAGAGGGGAAAAAAGACCGCGCGGAACAAGCAATTGTGATCGCGAGTACTAAAATCGATGCTGCAAATAAGGTTGGAGCGACTGGTCAACTTCCGCGAATGCAAGCGGCTGCCGCGGCAGCCCTTCGCGAAGCGAGAGAAGATTTGGCGAGCGGACACAAGGAACAGGCTTTTGCGGCCGCCAATCGTGCGTCCCAATTAGCCGATACGGCACTAGGTGAGGCTCAGCGGATGAGGATTGAAACTGCCGCGAGCCAACGTGCCCAGTCCGAAGAAGCCGCGGATGCAGCCCAGCGCCAGGCTTCAGTCGCAAATTCAAGAGCCGAAAGCGCCGAGCGAGCGGCAGCGTCAGCAGCAGCCGATGCGCAGGCGGCGCGCAACGCACGTCCAATCGTAATTGCACCTGCTCAACCTGCTACAACGATGACGACTGTGACAACCGAAACCAAGCGCAGCAGGAGCATGCCGATGCGTCCGCGCGTGCGTCACGTTGTTCGCCATAGAGCAACACGTCCCAGGGATGGCGCAACGTCGGTCAAAACGACGACGACCGTAAAAACTAATCAATAAGATATGCCCGGCGCGGCGTGCAGTCGCCGCGTCGGGTAACTACTCACGGTTGATACCATTCAAGTGTACACGGCCGTAATTCGCCAAGCGCTTTTTTGCTAACAGCAAGAAATAGTAGCTTACGGTCTGCAACCCACCGAGGCTGTGTGAAAACGCGCTGATATGCTATGATTGGGGCCTGATTTGGGAGGCCGATGATGGGGCGTTTCATCGAGGGTTGCGATCGGCGGCAGCAGCTTTTCCTGCCCGATTGCGTCGACGATTACGTGGCCGAGGACAGCGCTGTGCGGATCGTTGATGTGTTCGTCGATGAACTGGACCTGGCGGCGCTGGGTTTTGCGGATGCAGCGGCGACCGGGCGGCCCGGCTATCATCCGGCGATGCTGCTCAAGCTCTATATCTATGGATATCTGAACCAGGTGCAGTCGAGCCGACGGCTCGAACGCGAGGCGGGCCGCAACGTCGAGCTGATGTGGCTGACCGGCAAGCTCGCGCCCGACTTCAAGACGATCGCCGACTTCCGTCGCGATCATGGCGCAGCGATCCAGGCGGCGTGTCGCCGGTTCGTTTTGCTGTGCCGCAACCTCGGGCTCATTGCGGGCGGCACGGTCGCGGTGGACGGCAGCCGCTTCCGGGCGGTGAACGCGCGCGACAAGAACTTCACGCCGGTGACGATCCGGCGTCGGATAGAGCAGGTCGATGCCAGCATCCAGCGCTATCTCGGCATGCTCGACACCGCCGACCGGCAGGACGGTGAAGCCGCCGAACTCCGCACGACGCGGCTGACGACAAGGCTCGGCGAGCTGCGGCGGCAAATGCGCGAACTCGAAGCCATGGAGCAGGCGGTGGCAGCCTCGCCCGACCGGCAGATCTCGCTCACCGACCCGGACGCGCGCGCGATGGCGTCGGCGGGTACCGGCACCGGGCAGGTCGGCTACAACCTTCAGGCGGCGGTCGATACCGACAGCCACATCATTGTCGCGCACGAGGTCATCAATCTCGGCCACGACCGCACATCGCTGACGAAGATGGGAGAGCAAGCGCGCGCGGCGACGGGCACGGATGCGCTCACCGTGCTTGCCGATCGCGGATACTTCTCGGGCCCCGAGATACGCGCGTGCGAAGCGGCCGGCATTACGCCGATCTGCCCCAAGCCGCTCACGTCCGGCGCCAAGGCCGATGGCCGCTGGGGCAAGCAGGACTTCCTCTACCAGCCCGATACCGACACCTACCGCTGCCCGGCCGGCGAGACGATGACGCGGCGCTTCTCCAATATCGAGCACGGCATGACGCTGCACGCCTATGCAACGCCTGCCTGTCGCTACCGCTGCGCGGTCAAGGCGAACTGCACCACCAGCCTCGAGCGCCGCATCAAGCGGTGGGAGCATGAAGCGGTGATCGAGGCCATGCAGGCTCGGCTCGACCGCATGTCTGGTGCCATGCGCGTCCGAAGACGCACCGTCGAGCACGTCTTTGGCACCATCAAAGACTGGATGGGGCGAAGCCACTTCAAGACGCGCACCCGGAAGAACGTAGCAACCGAGATGAGCCTTCACACCTTGGCCTACAACATCAAGCGCGCCATCGCTCTGGTCGGCGTGCCAGGGCTGATCGCTGCGATGCAGGCCTGAACACCGCGTTCGCGCGCGTCGCAATCAGCGAAGCTCCGTCACCGTTCTCACACAGCCTCCACCACTTATCGCCGTTCGCGGCCTGACGATCGGCGCGACCCGCCTGATAGCCGACCGGCGGGTGTCCGGGCGAAAAGCTGCCCGCCGGGAATCGGCCCAATCCCCGCCGTTCCGAAGCCTATCCGCGTATGGCGATCAAGCTGCAATCATCTCAGTCACAACGGCGGCCCACGCCTCCAGCATGCGACGCCGCGGGGTAAGATAGAGCGCGCTGTTATAGGCTCCGCGCACCTCATCCTGCTCCGCATGGGCGAGCGCCATCTCGATCCAGTCAGGTCGGAAGCATTCGGCCTCGTTGGCCCAGGTCGACGCGATACCACGAAACCCGTGAACGGTCTGCCTGCCGCGATAGCCCATGCGATAGCAGCCGTAGATCATCGTGTTCTGCGAGATGGGTTGGCCCAGCTTATCACCGGCGAACACATAGGTGTCGCTGCTCTGCGCTCTCAGCTTGGCCAGCAATGCGACGACGGCGGGAGCCAGCGGCACGATATGCTCGCGCTCCATTTTCATCCGCGACGCCGGCACGCGCCAAAGCGGTTCGGGTCCGTCAAGGCCTTCGAACTCATCCCATCTCGCCAGCCGGGTTTCGTTGGTCCGGGCCCAAGTCAGGAGGGTAAACAGCAGCGCTGCCCGTGTGACGGCCCGGCGCTTGGGCGTTTCGTCTCCATCATACTGGTCGATCGCTCGAACGAGCTGGGGAAGTTCGTCGATACGAACGCGCGCCATATGGCGCGTACGCGGCTTCGGCTTGAGCAACTCGCTCAAATGCTCTGCCGGGTCCGTGCTGGCCCATTCATGCGGGATCGCGAACCGGTAGATCTGGCTGACATGCTGCTTCAGGCGGCGACTAACGTCGAGCGCTCCACGCGCCTCTACGCGACGTACCATCGCCAGTACGTCGGCGCTCGTGACGGTGCGCAGTTCACAATTTCCGAATGCCGGGAAAGCATCTCGTTCGAGCCGGGTTAGCAGCCTGGACGCGTGCCCCTCGTCGAGTGAGGCAAGCCGATTGGCATGCCACGCGCGCGCAGCCTCCTCGAAGGTTTTGACCGGGGCAGGTTTGTCTTTCGCGCCAGGGTCGATCCCCTGCCCCAGAGCGACCTTTGCTTCGGCGCGACGTAACCGTGCCGCTGCCAGCGATACGCCGGGATAGCTACCGAACGACAGCAGCTTCTCCTTGCCATGGTATCGGTACTTGAAGCGCCAGAGCTTCGAGCCGTTGGGTCGGACGAGAAGGTAAAGTCCTTCTGCGTCGGCGAGCTTGTAATCCTTCGACCGCGTTGTCGCGTAACGGACTTCGAGTTCCTTGAGGGCCATTGGGGGTATCTCCTGCCGAGTGCAGGATCATACCCCCAAAAATACCCCCAAAAGCAAATCAACGTCCTGGCATTTCGGGGGTTGCAGCGGGACGCGATAGTGAGCCCTGAAACAGGCCTAAGCCGCCGAGAATAGGCAAAAAAAACCCGCCTTAGGATCTCCTGAGACGGTTTGGTATTGGGTTGGTTGGTTGCGGGGACAGGATTTGAACCTGTGACCTTCAGGTTATGAGCCTGAC
>NZ_BMDW01000045.1 GCF_014636175.1 Sphingomonas psychrolutea
TCGGGTTCCACATCGGTTCTTCCAGATCAGGTGTCGCAACCCTCTGGAATCATACCGGAGCTCGATCGTCCACTATCATTACGCCGCCGTTTCGAGACAGCCTCTGAGAGCGCAGCCGATGAAGGCTACCGCACTGCCTTATTGGGACCGGGCGCATACCACACGTCTCTGACATCGGTCATCTCGGGTCGACCGGCTCGGGCGCTCGCCAATAGGTTCACGGGAATGGAGGCCGGAATCGGCGATCTCCGGCCTCCTGATTATCCGATTGCATATGACGCAGGCAAAGCCCTGCATTCGGTCGCCAAGGCAAAGGGCGAGCATGGGTTCGGTGNCCGTATTGCTCAAGTCTTACCGAGGGGCAGCTAGACCGCGTCCCACCAAATTTAACCGTCAGATGGTTGCACCGCCTTGATTTGGCTAACGTCCAGTAGGTCGAAGTCTGCGCGGGCGCCAATCACTCTTACCCTACATCCAACCATCCGCTTTGCGCTGGGCGACACGTCCAGCCGCCAAGTGCCGCCCGCATCTCGCGATAGGGATAGCGGCCCGTGATCTTCGAGCAGCAACCCGGTCTCGTCGTGATGCGAGCCGCGTGGCATTACATCGGCTTCGCGCCAGGCGTGCCGCACTTGGCGAACTTGCCATTGGCTGCCTTGCAGCGCGTCGTCTTTGCGGGAGCAGTTGTGGCGCACTTGATGAACTTCCCCTTGGCGTCGCGGCAAGATACAGCCACGGAGGGATAGAATACATAGTTGTCCCCTGCCGGTAAGTCGACCACAGACGTTATTCAGCGCCGCACATTCATCGATAGCGCGACGGTGCACCGAGCCGACAAGGCGGAAACGCCCAATCTGTGCCGGTCAGCGCAAACTTTCAATCTCCTGAAACCTGCCGTGTGCTGAACAATCGCATTAATCGGCCGCATCCGAAACGTCGACCGGCGCGTCCAGCACTTCCCGAACCTTCGCCGCAAGCTCCTCGATAGTGAAGGGTTTACTGATCAGATCGACGCCTGAATCGAGCACGCCGTTGTGGACGATCGCGTTGCGCGTGTAGCCCGTGGTGAACAGCACCCGTAAACCGGGCCTTCTGCGTCGCGCCTCTTCCGCCAGCTTGGCCCCGTTAATGTCAGGCATCACGATGTCTGTGAACAACAGCATAATGTCGGGATGCGCGTCGAGCAGGCGCAACCCGGCCGCCGCTCCATCCGCCTCGACCACTCGATAGCCAAGCTCGGTCAGCGCATCGACGCTCAGCTGGCGAACGGCGAGCTCATCCTCGACCACTAAAATCAGTTCGTCGTGATAGCCCTCCGGAATCTCGCTCGACCCTATCTTGGCTTCCACTTCGTCAGCGGCGCCTATAAGGCGCGGAAGATATATCTTCACTGTAGTGCCTTCGCCCGGCTCGGAATAGATTTTCACGTGCCCACCCGATTGTTTGACGAAGCCGTAGACTTGGCTCAGGCCCAACCCAGTGCCCTTGCCGACCTGCTTGGTCGTGAAAAAAGGGTCGAACGCTTTGGCGATGACCTCGGGCGGCATGCCGGTCCCCGTATCAGTCACCGCGATGACGACGTATTGTCCTGCCGGCACGCCGATGTGCGCTGTCGCATAGCGCATATCGAGGTGCCCGTTCTGCGTCTCGATGGTTAATCTTCCACCTCCGGGCATCGCGTCGCGTGCGTTAACGCCGAGATTGAGGATGACGTTCTCTAGCTGGTTCGGATCTACGTGCGTCCGCCATAGCCCCCCGGCGAGCACGGTCTCCAGTCGCACGTCGGTGCCGAGCGAATGGCGGAGAAGGTCGGACATGTTGGCGACCAGCCGATTTATGTCGATCGTTTCCGGCTGCAACGGTTGCTGCCGTGAGAAGGCGAGCAGACGCTGTGTAAGAACGGCGGCGCGGCGCGCACCGTCGGCAGCGGCATCAACGTAGCGCCTGGACCGCGCGTCTTCAGAACCCATTCGCCGCGATAGAAGATCCAACGATCCGATCACCACCGCCAACATGTTGTTGAAATCGTGGGCGATACCGCCGGTTAACTGCCCCACCGCTTCCATCTTCTGACTTTGCCGCAGCGCTTCTTGCGCGTGTTCGAGTTCGCCTTGCATGAGCTTGTCGTCAGTGATGTCGCGCGCCACCGCGTAAAAGACTTCGCCCACTGGCGTGCTAACCCAGTCAAACCAACGGTAATCGCCATCGGCCGTCACGACTCGGTTCTCGTGTCGAGCGATTTCCCCGCCGCGCATTTTTTCGACGGCGCGCTCGCTGTCAACATAGCTCGCGGGATGGATGAACTCCCAGAAGGGCGTGCCGAGCAGTTTCTCCTCGTCATGACCAAGCGACTGCTTCCAGGCAGGATTGACGGACAGTATGCGTCCGTCGAGCGTGCCCGTCATAAGCAGGTCGGGGACCATTCTCCAGATTCGATCGCGTTCCTGGGTGCGTGCCTCCACGGTGTGCTGAAGCTCCTCGCTCGATCGCGCGAGGAACTCGCGCGCCGCAATAATATCATTGAGATCGGTGCACGTGCCGATCCAGATGGTGCGCCCGGCATCCGACACCGGCCGTGCGCGTGCCAGCCACCAGCGGTACACACCGTCGGCGCGGCGCAGCCGGAACTCGACCTCATACGGCGTCCCCCTCGCGACTGAAGCGCCCCACTGCTCGAAGACACCGGCCTGGTCCTCTGGGTGGACGAAATTGGCCCAACCTTGCCCGTTGCTGGCGTCTGGCGTGGTGCCGGAATAGGTATGCCAGTTAGGGCTGGTATAGTCGAGCTGGCCCGCGTCGTCGGCGGTCCATACGAACCCGGGCATGGTCTCCGCGACAGTCCGGAAACGCGCTTCGCTGTCGCGCAGCCGCATCTCCGCAATCTTACGATCGCTGACATCGCGGTAGAAAACCGCAAGTCCGTCGCCCGACGGGAAGGCGCGGGCCTCGAGCCATGCCTCGCGTCCGTCCGGCCAGACGTAATGATGGTCGATTTCGCCGCGCCTGCGCGTTGCCATCACTCGCTTATAGAACTCGCCCAATTCGGTGTGCTCGCTCCCCGGCCAGGCGTCCCAATGCGTCTGGCCGACGATTTGGGTGATCGGGCGCGCCTCCAGCTTCAATCCTTCGGCATTGATGTCGAGAATGCGAAAGTCCTTGTCGAGGAGCAAGAATCCTTCCGCCATGTTTTCAAGTACGCCGCGGCTGCGATCCCGCTCAATTCGCAGCGCCTCCTCGGCGGCAATCTGGTCGGAAATCTCGGCGTTGGTCCCGAACCAGCGGATAACTGCGCCAGAATCGTTATAGAGTGGGTGGACGCGCGTCAGGAAGGGCCGAAACACGCCGTCTGCACCGCGCAGCGGAAATGTCATTTCGAACGATTCACCCACCGCTATCGCGTTGATCCAGCGTTCCATGACGGTTGGGAGCGTTTCGGGGTGGTGGACCGCCTGCCAGCCCCAACCCTCCATCGCTTCGGGAGTGGTCCCACAATATTGGTGCCAACGCGCATTATACCACACGATGTATCCCGTCCCGTCCGCGATCCAGCAAAGCGTCGGGATGTTATCCGCCAAAAGGCGGAAGGCATCCTCGCCTAGGTCGGCTGCGGTGATCGCGGCAGGTTGGCCGATGACGATCGACTGTGCTCGCCAATACTGTGACGCGAAATCGGCGTGCGGCGCGTGTTCAGCGGGGTCGCCAAGGCAAGGTTCGTTCACGTCCGGTGGCTCCACTACGACTTTTGGGTCAAGAATTTATTATGATGCGTAACCAGAGCTTGACGCTACACCTTTTTGAGCACCGACCGGGTCGCGACGTTCAAGCGTCAGCGCGTGGCTTACACGCGCAACGCGATTGGCCAAAACGGCGTGCTCGCTCCAGCGTCGATGAGACCGGCAAACCGTTCAAGATCGACGAGTTTGCGGCGAAGGTTCGTCAAGTACCGGCCGCGCCGGTTGACGCAAATGCTACCCGCTGATCTTTATTAGCTGAAACTCGAATAACGATCCGAATGTCTTTTACCGATCGCGAGCCGTTGAAGAAAAAACCTCTCGGTCTCTTTATTTTGCTTAGAGGCTGTCTCGAAACGGCGGCGTAATGATAGTGGACGATCGAGCTCCGGTATGATTCCAGAGGGTTGCGACACCTGATCTGGAAGAACCGATGTGGA
>NZ_BMDW01000046.1 GCF_014636175.1 Sphingomonas psychrolutea
ATCCCACACGCAGGCACTCGACCTTGGGCTATCTCAGCCCCATGGACTTCGAGAAGCAGGCTCATGTAGTCTAACTTGGTGTCCATGGGACCGGCAGCAACTCAATATTTACACTTTGGTGTTGCAATTAGGTCGCGGCTCGCGTACTATGTTCTTCAATTGGACAGAGCCTAGGGTGGTGATCGTCCGACACTGACACTCGGTGGATAAACTCGTGAGGCCGACCCCCGGCGATAAACTCGGGATGGCGTGACCCAAGCGGGTCGGCGCTTTCACCCAGTTGTCATTCTCACCGAGACCACCGCACTTGTCCGCTTCCCCGTCCAACCTCTCAGCGTCGATTGCATCTTGGCGTCACGGCTCGCAGGGCTTCTTTAAGTTCCTCGCCGATGTCCAGCCGCGTGTTCGTTCGGCCGATGGGGGGTTTATCCCTTACCAGGCGGGACCGCGCGAGGCAGCCGAAATTGCAAAGGCGCTCGACGGAACAGACATCTCGATCGCGGTTTTCTGTTGGCCGCGCAGGCACGGGAAGTCAGTCACATCCGCGATGATCATCGTGTGGCGGTTTTTGACGCGCGCTACCGAGATGACGGCGGTTGTCGCAAATTCTGAGAAACAGGTGGTGGACACCGCGTTCCGGTCCATTCGCGAAGCCTTCGAACAAACCCCGCTGCTGAAAAAGCTAGTTGCCGCTGGCACCGTCAACATTCTCGCGGATCGAGTTGAGCTAGCCGCGTCGTCATTACGCACAACGCCACGCGTGCCGAAGACGTGACCTACAGCGATTGGACTGCAACCGGCTTCCGAAATCTCAACTTCCGCGGTGCGCCAATGCGGATCAACGGCAACCCGGCCGGCGTAAACCCATACGGCGTGCTGCCCTTCGTGCCGCTGTTCGATCGGTTGCCCGACGACTGTTTTTGGCTGCCTGGCGGTGATGACCTCATGGAGGCACAGGACGCGGTCAACGTCGCGCTCGCAAACTTGTGGCGGTCGGTCGAATCCCAGGCGCACGGGCAGGCTTGGGCATCCGGTATCAGTGCCAACGAAGTTTTGCAGTTCGGCCCCGATCGGGCGATCGCGCTGCCTCAGGGCGGCCAGTTCGGCTTCGCCAGCCCGAATTCGCCTATCACGTCGATCCTTTCTGCAATCGAGTTCGTGTTGCGCCAGACGGCGGCCACGCACGGCGTTGGTGCCGACATCTTCGATCTATCGAAAGTCGCGGAGAGTGGCAGCGCGAAGCACGCCGGCCGGATCGAACTACGCGAGGAACGGCTAGACGACATCGCCATGTGGCGGATCGCGGAAGCCCGCCTTTTCGAAGTCGTCAAAGCCGTGGTCAACACGCACCGCCCCGGCACGATACCGGAGGGCGCAAGCATCACGGTCGATTTCGCGGAGCTGCAAGATTCACTGACTGAAGCCGAGCAAATCGAAAATTCGCAGGCCAAAATCGACATGGGCGTTTGGTCGCAAGTCGATGCCTTGATGGCGCTCAATCCCGACGGCTTCCCCGATCGCAACGCTGCGCACGCGGAGCTGATGCGCCGTCGCGATGAAGCCATCGAACTTGCCCTCCCACTTTAACGGAGACGACATGGAACCCGAGAACACCGAAAATGCCGCCGAGCTGGCGGACCTTCAAGCCAAGCTGGCGGCAACCGAAAAGCAGTTGAGCGAAGCTGCAACCGCCGTGTTGGCGGACGTGCCGGCGCACCTGAAAGCACTCGTGCCGACCAACCTTACGCCGGCCGAACAGGTGGCGTGGTTCCACGCTGCGAAGGCAACCGGCGTGTTCGGCAAACCCGCCGTCCCAACGACCGACACCGGCACAAAGCCGACCGTGACGCCGACCTCCCCCGATCCTTCGACCTTGCCGGCGTTCGCCCGCATCGCCGCTGGCTACAACAAGTAAACCAACGAAAGAGAGATATCTGAAATGCTTACGATCACTGAATGGGCGAAGCTCAATCCGAACCCGCTGACCAGTGGGATCGTTGAAATTTTCGTCGCCGAAAACCCGATCCTCGCTGCGTTGCCCTTCATCAACATCGCGGGCAACGCCTACACCTATAATCGCGAGACCTCGCTTCCCGGCGTGGCGTTTCGCGGCTTCAACGAAGGCTATGTGGAATCGACCGGCGTCATCAACCCGCTGACCGAGACGCTGACTATTTTGGGCGGCGACAGCGATTTCGATGTTGCGCAAATCGCAATGCAGACGGGCGATAACGACACCCGCGCCGTGCACGACGCGCTGAAGGCCAAGGCCGCGACCCTCACTTGGTTACGCACCTTCATTGACGGCAACGCGACGACCAATCCCAAGGAATTCGACGGCCTCAACCGCCGCCTCACTGGCAATCAAGTTCTGTCCGCCGGCACGAACGGCGGCGCGCTCACGTTCGACATGCTGGACCAGCTTGTCGATGCCGTGCGCGGCACCCCTTCGATGCTGTTGCTCAACAAGCCGATGCGGCGCACCGTCCGCGCGATGGCCCGCCAACTGGGCGCACTCACGATCACGACCGACCAGCTCGGTCGCGAGCTAGAGGGCTAGAGGAAGCGAATAATCGCCCCCCAGACTATTGGACCGATGAGCCCTTGGTTGAATGCTTTGCGGAACACGTAGAGCCACCGCGCGGGAGCCGCGCTGACCTCCAGGCCAGCCTCTATCTTCGTGCCAGCTAGGTCCAGGAGGAAGGCCCAAAGCTCGCGCGCCGCAAGGCATTGCTCGTTTCTGGTAGCGGCGCTGTCGAGCACGCGCGGTAGCAGTGCTTCAAGGCGCTCGAAATCTGCTGACCCAGGGTTGAGCCGGCGTGATGGTGTCGCACGCGACAGCTCGGCGAGGAGGGTTGCAGCGTTCCCGAATGGGTTTTCACTATCAAAACGCGGGGACGGCAGCATGTGACAAATTTACCACAGCTCCGTCCCCAAGTCTTTATTATTGTGCGTCCAGGCTTGTGCGGTTGCGCGCCGCTGCGTGCTTATGGCGCATGCCGAGATCGTGCGCTTCAAGCTGAACGTGTAATGGGAGGCGGGCAGGGATGGGATCGCCGGTGCGCCACAACGGATACCATTCGTGGAACATCGCATCGCCGATCACACTGAGTTCGACGATATCGGCCAACTTCATCGGGCCGCTGATAGGTGTGGTCATGTCTTGTCTCCCCCGCCGGTGATTCGTGCGGTGGAGGCTCTATAAGCAGACGGCGGGGGCGCGTTGCAAACGACATGCAGCGCATGTGTGTTGCTACGCTCCGCGAACGTCTGCAATTGGTGGTTAGGCGACCGTCTGCTTTTGGTCGCTTGGGTCGAGAAGCGGCCCTTCACCGCAACCAAGACGGCGACCGCCGCACAGTGTGAGAAGCTTGCTCAGCACCGCTAACGATTGCGGTGCTGCAACCTCGAAACTGTGCCGATGAACATGGCAAAGTCGTCCTGCGGATTATCTTGCGATCCCATGAGTAAGTGACGTTAGCGACCTGCCTGTTGCCTTGAAGGCGGTTGATCCGAACTGCTAATCGTAGCGCTCGGTAGGCATCAACATTGGGCGTAACGAGCGTAGATTTCATCAGTTTGGCGCCAATGGCGTTTTGAAGGGCTTCGTGCGCAGGGTCGTAGTCACCAAAATCCACCACGACCGGCACAGCTACCACTCGATGATTTTCGTCGGCGAGAGCCGACTCTGAGACCGCCACGATCGATAATGCGAACGCGGTCGCCGCTATGATCCTCTTGCGCACACTGTCTCCGTCCGCTTTCAGGCAGCCTGCCGTAGATCGGTAGCGTCCGCAACTGTGAAGGATATCGGATGCCGGCAGGCGTACGATATCCTCCAAAGCAGGAAGCCGCGGGCCACGCGTGCTGACCTATGGGGATTTCGGTTTTCGCCGCGTTGTG
>NZ_BMDW01000047.1 GCF_014636175.1 Sphingomonas psychrolutea
GGGTTCCACATCGGTTCTTCCAGATCAGGTGTCGCAACCCTCTGGAATCATACCGGAGCTCGATCGTCCACTATCATTACGCCGCCGTTTCGAGACAGCCTCTAAAGTGGCCTGCATCACGGCAGCCGCAACACAGTATTGGTATTGTCGGAGAGCCTCCACTTCGCGAAGCTGCGCCAGAGTGTCGGCGGAGTCGAGTCATTGCCGACAGCAGGACCTACTAACCGACCGACACCTGCATCCCTATATGGGAGACATCTGGAGACGGCCGATGCCTATCGTTGATGGAAAGACTCTGATTGGCTGGGGAGCGGTGCGAGAGTCGCCTTGGCACTTCGCTGGGCTGTTTGCTTCGCAGGAAGAGGCGCAGCTGAAGGCGGATGCGATGGGAGAAGGATACGTTGCTCTTTACGGCGAGCGGCAAGAGGAGCCGGACACATTTGCATCCGCGGATTCCCCATCAACATCGGCAATCGCTGGGTCGTCAGTCGCGCCGGCGCCAGATGCGGAAGATCCGAGCAGTGGGCTGAAGGCCGTCTCTGCGTGGATTGATGACCACGTCGCGAAAACGCGACGCGAGCAATAAAAGGCATCTTGGTGCTCGACTGCCGAGCGGCTCAAGCATAGTTTCCGGTCCGCCGACTCAACGGCGGGAGGAAAACCATGATCCGTAACATGATGCTCGCAGCCGCCTCGATCGCGCTGCTGTCAACCCCTGCGCTTGCCGCGCCATGCCGCGACGCCAAGGGGAAGTTCATCAAGTGCGCCACAACTGCTCCCGCAAAGACGACGCGCTGCAAGGCAGCCAATGGCAAGTTCGCCAAGTGCGGCACGCCTGGCGCGAAACCGATGTAATGCCACGCGGCTCGCATCACGACGAGACCGGGTTGCTGCTCGAAGATCACGGGCAGCTATCCCTATCGCGAGATGCGGGCGGCACTTGGCGGCTGGACGTGTCGCCCAGCGCAACGCGGATGGTTGGATGTAGGGTAAGAGTGATCGGCACCCGCGCAGACTTCGACCTGCTGGACGTTAGCCAGATCTAGGCGGTGCGACCATCTGACGGTTAAATTTGGTGGGACTCGGTCTAGCTGCTCCTCGGCAAGACTTAAGCAATACGACCGTTCTCAACCCGCGTTGCGGCAGCTCTGCCACTCGGTTCGGAGTACCTCGACCAGCTTGGCGGCGGTCATCGGACGCGCGAGGGGAGCGCCTTGCCCAGCCCATTGAGCACCGAACCCATGCTCGCCCTTTGCCTTGGCGACCGAATGCAGGGCTTTGCCTGCGTCATATGNAGCAGTGCGGTAGCCTTCATCGGCTGCGCTCTCAGGGCAGGCAATAAAGGCGGTGCCAAGCTGCGCGGCAACTGCACCCAGATCGAGGACCGCGGCAATCCCCGCGCCATCCATGATGCCTCCGGCCGCTATTACTGGGAGCCCGGTCTTGAGCACCAGAAGACGTGTGAGCGCGACCGTACAGAGCCTGTCGTCGGGCGCAAAAGGATCGAACACACCTCGATGGCCGCCAGCTTCAATCCCTTGTCCTACGATCGCGTCAATTCCCGCCGCCTCGATTGCACAAGCCTCGGCCAGGCTAGTGGCTGTGGCCATTAAGACGATGCCCCGGTCGCGCAGGGCATTGATGATCGCGACAGGTGGCAGACCGAAGTGAAAGCTGACGACAGGCGGCGCTAATGCGAGCAGCATGGTCAGCATGTCGGGATCGTCGGCGAAACTCTTGTAGACGGCTCGGAGCGCTGCCGGCGGCTTGGCATCGAACGCATTAAAAACAGGCGCAAGCCAATCGAGCCAGGCGGCTTCTCTGACGGGGTCTGGCGTGGCGCTGCCGTGAACGAACAGGTTGACGTTGAATGCTCGGTTCGTTCGCGCCCGTGTCTCTTCGATCATGGCGCGTGCGCCGGGGGCATCCGTCGCTCCAACGCTTATCGACCCCAATCCACCCTGTTCCGAGACTGCTGCTGCAAGTACCGGCGTGGATACCCCTGCCATCGGCGCCTGAACGATGGGAACCGACAAGCCTAATCGATGAACGAAGGAAGCCGACATCTGACACCTTAATGGAAACGCCGCAGCGCTTATGAACCTTGTCGTTGTGCTTGTGAAGGAACGTGCCTGGGGCGTTGGCGGCAGCCGCCGGCCCGCTTCTCATCCCGAAACCCGCCGGTCAGGTTTAAGGCGTATCAGCGCGGCGGGGGCGATCCGAACGGCGAAAGGTGGTGGAAACCGAAATGGCAGCGTTGGAGCGACTGTTGGCAGTAAGCCGGCATTTATCTTCGCGCCTCGGCAGGTCAGCTAAACGCCCTCTAATCGAGATCATTCGCGATTGATTTCAAAAGAACCGATACTGGTCGTTCGCTCAACTCCAGTGTCAGCGCGGCCCACATCGCCTTGACCGTATCACGTTTTCCGGTTGAGCAGCCAAGGCGGGCAATGTTGACGGCCATGAGCTCCGCGGCGCTGAGGGACCGGCGGAGCCGACGTTCCTGATAGTCAATGAAGTGTCCGGGTTTCATTCGACAGCCCGACGGAATGGAAACGCGTCGTCGCCGTGCGCCAGCATCTCATACTGTGTCGCCATTTCGATGTGGATTTGCCGAATACCTGCGTCGGTTGCCTTGTCCGCAAGGGCGCGCGCTGAGGAGGCGCGAACGGCGTAATATGAAGCCTCAATCTGATTCTGCATTGGAATTCTCCTTCCTGAAGCGGGAGCTTTCCAAATACTCTCAGTCACCGACTCGCCATCGCCAGTCCCGGCAATATGGTTTTATAACATATGTTAGGCGACAGAGTCTCGCGCTCGAGCAAAAGCACTCCGTATAGAGAAACGCCCGACCT
This sequence comes from Sphingomonas psychrolutea, assembly GCF_014636175.1. Taxonomy (GTDB): domain Bacteria; phylum Pseudomonadota; class Alphaproteobacteria; order Sphingomonadales; family Sphingomonadaceae; genus Sphingomonas; species Sphingomonas psychrolutea. The sequence continues at coordinate 2,856 of NZ_BMDW01000047.1, forward strand.
TTGCCGGCCAGTCGCGCCGAGAAGCGATTGCTCGGTCAACGGCAGGCGTTGGGGCGGCAAAGGTCGGGCCGCGCTTTAACCTGATACCTGCCGGTCGGCTTTCAGGTGGGTGTCATCGATCGATGACACTTAAACGGCGATAGGTGGTGGAAGGCAGTCCGTCTGCTTACCGACGCAATCAGTGGAATCCAGTTTCGCTCCTTAGAGCCCGTCTTGAATCTCAAGCGTAACGAGCGAGGCGTCGGAGGATAACGAGGGCGGCGGCAGCGTAGAGGAAGGCTGTTGCGGAACGGATGGTGTTTTC
>NZ_BMDW01000048.1 GCF_014636175.1 Sphingomonas psychrolutea
CACTGCCTCGAGCTTGAACTCTCGGCTGAACTTCCGTCGTTGCATTTACACCCTCCGGTTCCGAAAACACCTTATCTTGGTGTCCACGAAACCGGCAGCAGCTCATACTCTCGCGGTACAATACGATGAGACACCCGAACCCAGCCCGGGTTGTCTCAATTGGGTTGCCCCGCTAAATTTGGGGCATCATAGTCGATGATCTAGAGTCTATTGAGACAGGTATCATTGATGTTGGTTGGTTATGGTCGAGTGAGCAGCGCTGGTCAGTCGCTCGAGGTCCAACTCGAGGCGTTGGCGACCGCGGGGTGTAGCAAAATCTTCTCCGAGAAACGGAGCGGCATCAGCGTGATGGGGCGCGATGAGCTTGCCGAAGCTCTGGACTTCGTCCGCGAAGGAGACACCCTCATCGTGACCCGTCTCGACCGCCTTGCGCGGTCAGCAGCTGATCTCCACACGATCGTCGCACGACTGTCCACGAAGGGGGTAGGGTTTCGATGCCTTCAGCAACCGGGAATGGATACCGACACGTCTACGGGGAAGCTGCTTCTCGGCGTGCTGGCCTCCATCGCCGAGTTCGAAACGGACATTCGTAAGGAACGTCAGCGCGAGGGCATCGACCGTGCGAAAACTGCGGGGGTTTACAAGGGCCGCAAACGTTCGGTCGACGTTGCCACAGTCCGCACGCTGAAGGACCAGGGCGTCGGGCCGAGTGAAATCGCCAAACGAATGGGGATCGGCCGCGCAAGCGTCTATCGCGCGCTGTCCAGCTGACCTGGCGGGGGGGGGGGGGGGCGGAGTGATGTCGGGGCTGTCAGCGGAGGCAGTATTTTGCAAAAAGCATGGCTAAGGCAAATATCAACATACTGCCAACGAGCCCACCGATAGCGAAGAGCACCTATAGTGCCGGACGATCGCCATCAAAGCCGGGTTCACTCACGGAGCTGGTGTAATCCTTGATCAAAACCGCAGCGAGAGGTCACCGTAAAATATTGGATACGGCTAGGTTTGCATAACGGTATTTTTCAATAGTAAGCAGTATACCTTAGATTTTCTACGAACCTCGCAACCGGATGGTGCCGATGTATGGCAGTGATTTGGGGCTATGCCATCCACAGGCGCTAATATATCTGCGATTTTGTCTCAAAATTGCATATTTTATTTGTTAAGTACTTCGGCTAGTAGCGCGAGCCGATAACACGAAAACGAAGATCATTGAGACGGCGTCAAAATTCAAGCTGAGACATTACCTAAAATCGAAAGTAGCCGCCAACCCTGTGACTTCGGCGTAACCATCTGCCCCCCTACATCGAATGGGTAGAAATATGCACACAGGGACATTAGAAATGACAAATGCGCGCGCGGGCCTTGATCCATTGGCTGAAAACCTGCTTCGTTGGACCCTAGTGCTTGTATTTCTACTATTTGGCACCGCTAAATTCGCTGCATATGAAGCGCACGGTGTAGCGGGGATCGCAAGTAATTATTGGCTTTTCGGTTGGATGTACCCGCTGATAGGCGAACGGGGCGCGAGTGCGGTGATCGGAACGATCGAGCTTGCTACAGGGGCACTTCTAGCGATCGGCGCGAGGTCTCTACTAGCCTCCGTCGCCGGAGCCGCGATGGGATGTTGCACTTATCTTTTGACGCTGAGCTTCACGCTAGAGGCACCCAAATTGTTCGAGGAAGGCTACGGCTTCCCGTTCCTGGGATCGACCGGACAGTTCCTGATCAAAGATGCCGTGCTGCTCGCCGCCTGCGCGACGCTGCTTCTTAGCACGCGTGCGCGTTTGGCCGCTGTTCGGGGAGGATAGAGACGCACGTTGCCCCGGGGCATTCAAACCGAGCAACCTATCATCGGTTCTAAATCAAAAAGATCTGTTTAAATCCGACCGTCGCGCGCGCCCGCAAAAGGCACCTTTTTCCGAGATCGAGCGTTAGCGTCGAACTGCAACAAAGGAGAGAGGTATGTTACGTATTTTTGCAGCCGCGTCAGCGGTCGTGTTCCTAGCGTCTAGCGCAGGTGCGCAATCTGCTCAGGCAGGATCTCACAACCCTGCACTAAAAAATGGTGCCCCACACACGATCGGGGCGCCGGCGAAAGGTGCAAATTCATTTACTGAAAACCAGGCTCGTGGACGCTTCGCCAAAGGAGGCTACACTCACATCTCCAAAATCATGAAAGCCGATGGCCTTTGGCAGGGAACCGCAATGAGGGGCTCCAAGCGTGTGACCGTTTTGCTCGACTACAAGGGCAACATTACCACCCGTTAAACCTTAAGCTTTGGAGATTTATCATGGTCAAGACCGGCTTTGTTGCAAAACTGACGTTGGGGATTCACGTAGGGAATCGAGTGGGATAGATGGGCGTGATGCCCAAACCTGCCGCACCTGTGTATCGCACGACGAACTG
>NZ_BMDW01000049.1 GCF_014636175.1 Sphingomonas psychrolutea
TTGAAAACACCATCCGTTCCGCAACAGCCTTCCTCTACGCTGCCGCCGCCCTCGTTATCCTCCGACGCCTCGCTCGTTACGCTTGAGATTCAAGACGGGCTCTAAAGAAGGCGTCAAGGGGGGAGTAAAAGTGGCTACAACCGCTTTCGTCGCAGCAGCTTTGCTTGCGCTGGCTGCCTCCGTAGCGACAAGCATATCGCCAGCGGCAGCGAGGGTTGCGAGTATTACATGGATGGAGCGAGCCGCGAAGTTGGTGGAAACCCTGTCAGCTGAATAGCGGCGGACGTTGAACGTCTCAAGCTGCGAATGCCTGCGATTTGAAACCGAGGGACGCCGACCACTTCGCCAACAACCTGAAAACGATAAAGCCATGCGAGAGGGTAAGTCCAATCTCAGTAGCGCGCACCGTCCCCCATACCCCCTAGCCGCACACGTGTAGAACGGCGGATGGCAAGCCAGCCCAAATGAAGGCACCGCTCGCAGCGGCCCCGGCAACCATGCGGGCGACGGGGCTGCGCAATGCCGCAAGACCCGCAGCAAGCCTCGGATACCCCGCGTCGATCAACGCCCGCGTCTGCAATGTCTCAGCTTCCCATTTTGTCATAGAGATAACCTCCGCTCGCACACATGATAGCATCATGGCGTCGGGTCGAGAGAACAAAACAAGCCCGTTATCTATTTGGCCTTCTGTCCGGATTTCCCTAACGAACGTTTGACAATCTTGGACACCCGCCTAAACGGGCTGCTCACCACCCGGAGCAAGCCCAGTGCGCACCATCAATTACTACCGTGTCTCGACCGCAAAGCAGGGGCGTAGCGGCTTAGGTGAGGCGGCACAGCGGGCATCTATCGAAGCATTTTGCACAGAGCGCGGATGCGAACAGCTTGGCGAGTACGTCGAGATTGAGAGCGGCAAGCGGGATGATCGGCCAGAGCTTATCAAAGCGTTGCAACATGCCAAGGTCACCGGGGCAACTCTCATCATTGCCAAGCTTGACCGCCTAAGCCGTAACCTCGCGTTCCTCGCCACTCTACAGGAAGCTGGCACCAAGTTCATCGCGGCAGACATGCCCGAGGCCAACGAGGTCACCATTCACATCATGGCGGTGATCGCTCAGGCGGAGCGGAAAGCAATTAGCCGCCGCACTAAGGAGGCACTTGCGGCCGCCAAAGCCCGAGGCACCAAGCTAGGCAACCCGATGGGCGCTAAGGCCTTTGGGGACGCCAAGGGGAATGTGGCGGCAGTGGAAGCGATCAAGGCGAAGTCCGCAGCATTTGCCGCCGATGTTGCCCCTATCATCTCTGCGATACGTACTGATGGGCATGGAAGCCTGAGGGCAATTGCCGCCGAACTGAACGCTCGCGGGATCATGACGGCACGCGGGGGCAAATGGGGTCCTCAGTCCGTAAGCGATATTATCGCCGCTGGTCAGATCGCGGGGCAGAAAGACGCCGCCTGAGGGTCGCAACAGGGTTGCCCCAATGCCGATGGGTCGCTGCCCGGATTGCGTCCGATACGCTGTACGGGCCTCCTAGGGGGTTTCTAGGGCATGGGGACTCCACGAGCGCGGGCGGGGAATTGAACGCGGGCTGCGGGACCTGCTCGGAACTGAATTGATACCATCAGCCACAATGAAACCTGCATCTATTAGCGGCGGTGGTCACCTATGCCTCGGCTTCCCTCGACATGGTAACATCCCTTGCATCCCTCCCATCTGAATAAGGATGGAATGGTCGGGATAAGTGACGGAATAACAGCCAAGGATAGAACGATAGGTATAACCGAGGGATAACATCCCATAGGGATACCCTAGGGATAACATCTAATATGTATAACCGAGGCATAACATCTAGTATGCATACCCTAGTTATAACATCCAATAGAGATACCCTAGGTATCACCTCTAATAGGGATATACTCAGTATAACATAAAATATGGATATCCTCGGGATAACATATAATATGGATAAGCTCGGGATAACATATATGTCATTTCGGTAGAGATACCCTCGGGATAAACATCCCGGTTATACCTGCTATCTGATATGATAGGGATAACCGCAACATAATCTCCGCATCCTCAGGAGCCATCTCTATTACACATCGGGACAGAACAACCCTCAAGATTAGTTAGCCCCCCCCATACCAATACATCAACATAAAGGAACCATATGGCTACCACCCTCGTAACGACTGACATCATCGAAAGCCAGCAGGCACAAGACTACTTCACTAAGAGCCCGTCTTGAATCTCAAGCGTAACGAGCGAGGCGTCGGAGGATAACGAGGGCGGCGGCAGCGTAGAGGAAGGCTGTTGCGGAACGGATGGTGTTTTCA
>NZ_BMDW01000050.1 GCF_014636175.1 Sphingomonas psychrolutea
CATTCCAAAACCCTGTCGGAAATCACCGTCTCGAACCCACGGTTTTCCGCCGATAATGTTGGCCCATAGTGGCGATTCCGCAATGGAATGGATTTGGAACGGGTATCGGGCGGCCCGCGCGACGGACCCGATTTAATCGCCTGCTTCGAAGGGGAGATCGTCGCTGAGATCGAACGGCTGCTCGATGGTCTCGTCCTCGCGGCCAACGGGCAGTCGAGAAAAGCCAAGAATGCGGTCTGCGTTCGTGCGGCCGAGCATTGCTACCTCGGTGAGGAACCACCAAGCGACCACGATTTATCAAACTAAATGAACTACTTGGATGCCCGCCATGGTATAATCCAACCATGAGCAAGAGGGTCGCGATCTACACAAGGGTGAGCACTGACACTCAGACGATCGCGAACCAGCTTCGTGAACTCGATGCCGTCGCCGAGCGCATGGGCTGGATCATCGTCGAGCGGTTGGCCGATGAAGGTATCTCGGGAGCCAAGGGTCGGGATAAGCGTCCCGCATATGATCGGCTCATGACCATGGTGGCGAGGAAAGAGATCGACCTCATCGCTTGCTGGTCCGTCGATCGCCTTGGTCGTTCGCTCCAACACCTCGTCGCCTTCCTCGGCGAGATCAATGATCGCGGCGTCGATCTTTACGTTCACACCCAAGGCCTCGACTCCTCGACACCCGCTGGCCGCGCGATGTTCGCCATGCTCAGCGTCTTCAGTGAGTTCGAAAAATCCATTTTGCGCGAAAGGATCATGGCTGGACTGGCACGATCAACCAAACGATCGGGCCGACCGTCGCTCGACGCTGACCAAAACCGTCGTGCCCGCAAGCTCTTGGCCGAAGGCACCAGCATCAACGCCACGGCTAAGCATCTCAAGATCGGCGTCGCCACGGTCCACAGGATCAAAACCAAGATGTTGGCCCAAGCAGCATAGCCGCCAGCGTCATCATGGCGGTCGCGCCGAACATCGTCACCGAGATCGTCGCGCCGACCAACGCCATGACAGTCGGGATCACGCTCGAACAACTGTAGGAAATCATCATGACCAACAGCATCGAAACGGGCTCGCGGGACGCGGAAGAAGCCTCCCTGCATGCTCTTCAAGATGATGGTCCAAGCCGCATGACCGCCCGATAATCACCAGCTATAATCGACACCGCAATCGAGATGGAGCCGAGCGTGCAGGATCGTGACCCCAACATCATCCACTCTGGATTATCGCGCACCGTCACTGTGCAGGGCGCGAGCGTCGAGGTTCTGATCTACCGACTGGAACACGATCCCAAATGGGCGCTGGAAGTGGTCAACGAAGCCAAGACGTCAACGGTCTGGGATGCTCTCTTCGATACCGACGAGGAAGCCCTTCAGGCGTTCGAACTGGCACTTGCCGAGGAGGGGATCGACGCCTTCCTCGACCGTGGCAATGTGATCGAGTTCCCACGACGGCATTGATGATCTCGAACATGATCGAGCAGCTTCATGCCCACGGTCGAGCCGATCATCGACCCAGCATCGCCCAAAGGCTCGACGCCTTCACCCCATGCTCCCGGAGATGATGATGACCGACGATGCGACCAGCATCCCAGCACGATCAACAGGGGTTGAGGAATCGTTCGAAAATGCTCCTGCCGATCGTGATGAACAACTCTCGATCGAGACCGTAATAGCCAGCCTCGAATCACGCTCGATCGGCGAAAAGCAGGCGTTACTGAAGGCTCTCCTCAATGGTAAAAATGCGGCCCCTCTCGCTCCTCACGGGGCATCCAATACCCGTCATGATGTGATGCCTCTTCCGGGACTCGAACCACCCATCACTGAAAAAGCAGGACTTAATCCCACCTCACCCAAGGAACTCGGCCAGAAGAACGCGCTCGCTCCTCTTCCGGGCACCA
>NZ_BMDW01000051.1 GCF_014636175.1 Sphingomonas psychrolutea
ATCCCACACGCAGGCACTCGACCTTGGGCTATCTCAGCCCCATGGACTTCGAGAAGCAGGCTCATGTAGTCTAACTTGGTGTCCATGGGACCGGCAGCAACTCACAGCACCCGCTGCACCGGCTGCACCGGCTGGCGCGAAGCCGCAATCAACGACTGGCTGCGCAACCCAATTTTCTATGAAGCGCCCGGCCATCCGGCGGATTGACCGCTTGGAGCCCCAGCATCGATCGGTGGCACCTGAACGGCGATAGATGGTGGAGAGCGGTCTGGCTGCTTTCGGGATTGAGGTGATTGAAAGCCGCTATTCTCCGAGTGTCAGAACCGTTCGGTTGTTATGCACGTTGGAATGACAAGCGGTTCCATAAGTGCCGTGTCCATCAGATTGCGCGAATTCCCGCGAGCCCGTCAGTGAACTGTTGATTTTCGTTAATAATGGTCATTCAGGACAAGACTATGCTAACCCGGCTACGTGTTAGAGAGTGCGGCTCCAGTAAATCCTCGATTAGCCGCAGCACACGATTTGAAGGGCGGCGGATGGACTCGGAACAGAGTGCCAACACTCCCCAGTGGGGAGTTGTTGATTTACGTCGCGCCACGGAGGCAGCGGGCGTCGCGCTGTGGTCGTGGAACGTCGAGACTGACCGCATAACGATGGACGAACACGGTTTTCAGCTGTGGGACGTAGGTGCTCAGGGCGAAATTACGTTCGAGGATTTGTCCGTAAAAATACACCCTTCCGATCGCGACCGAGTTCGGAACGCGTTTTCGGCTACCCGCGCATTGGCCGGCTCCTATGATATCGATTTTCGGATCATGTGCGCTGACGACGTGCGTTGGATTTCGGCTCGCGGCCAGGGTGACGATGCAGGGATCGTCGGAGCTGTCATGTTCGGTATCTTCCTGGACGTGACCGACCGCAAACAGGCCGAGGAGGCGCACGAGCTGTTGGCGGGTGAGATGAGCCACCGCGTCAAGAACCTGCTGGCAATCGCGTCGAGCCTGACCACAATTGTGTCGAGATCGGCGACGAGCGCGGAAGAGATGGCCAATGACCTGACGACGCGCTTGTCGGCGTTAGGTCGTGCCCACGACCTTGTTCGACCAAGGCCAGACGAAGAAAATGCCGCGCTTGTCGGCGACCTGATTTCTGTTGTGCTAGCGCCCTATGACGACCTGGGAGCCCATACAGGCCGCGTGCGCGTGTCCGCGCCGAGGATCTCCACTGGCGACGGTGCCGCTACCAATCTGGCGCTGATCCTCCATGAGCTGGCGACCAATTCGGTCAAATACGGTGCGCTGTCGGTCGGCACAGGAACTGTCGATATTACCTGCACGAGTCAGGAAAATGACGTGATGCTAGTCTGGACGGAGCATGGCGGCCCAGCGGTAGTAGAACCGAGTGAGATGGGGTTCGGCAGTAAGCTGGTTACCCGAATGGTATCACGGCTTGGAGGCTCCTTTTCTCGCGAATGGTCGATCAATGGCATGGTCGTTAAGCTGGAAATGAAGAAAGACCGCCTGGCGGCCTAGCCAGAGCGGTAGCATTGGCACGGCAAAGCCGGATGGTGGTCGCATAAACTGAATGCAGTCAACAGATCGTCGAGGCGGTTCTGCTTCACCTATGAAACCTCAAATAGTTTTTGGCGGCATGATGCTGGGCACTCATTTTCTGGACGGGACCGACTAGGGAGAAGCGACGGCAGCTTTCGGGATCGGCAATTCGGGAAGCTAACGGCAAGGTTTGTGAAGGATATCGGATGCCGGCAGGCGTACGATATCCTCCAAAGCAGGAAGCCGCGGGCCACGCGTGCTGACCTATGGGGATTTCGGTTTTCGCCGCGTTGTG
>NZ_BMDW01000052.1 GCF_014636175.1 Sphingomonas psychrolutea
AGTTCGTCGTGCGATACACAGGTGCGGCAGGTTTGGGCATCACGCCCATCTATCCCACTCGATTCCCTACGTGAATCCCCAACGTCAGTTTTGCAACAAAGCCGCGAAAGACTGTAATGGTGGAGCCGAGGGGGATCGACGTAATCGGCTACAAGCGCTGGAAAACAATAGCTTTTTTTCTGACGACTGAGTGTTTGGCGTACCCTAATGTAACAGGTGGAGCAAGGTCCTTGGCAACAACAAATAACTAAGCCACCGTGCTACTTCCCTGGGGGACGTATGAGCAACACGAACATCCATACAAAAATTCGGCTTAGGCAAGTCAAGTTGAGAGCCTTGGCAAACTTGCTGGGCACCGTCGCGATGCGCTCCATTGACCGTTGGCCCATAGGGGGAACGGATGGGGGAGCCGGGAGGGCGGTTAAGGCAGGCTCGGAGCGCATCTACCGAATCTTAGAAGGCACGGCGCAGCTTAGCCACCCAAACATGATGCTGCCGACCTTCGCAAACGCAATGCGCGAGCTGGCGCTAATCCGGAGCAACACTTTCTTCATTTCCGACCTGATTAAAAGTCCCGTTAAAGTCGAAAACCAACGCTATGTGCTGGGCGATCTGGTAGACGATGAGCTTTCGGAACTACACGAGCTAGTCGATTTAGAACTTCCACAGCTGATATCGGATCAGGCTACTGCTAAGACTATAGAGGATTTGCGGATAACCGTCCCACCTCAAAAGGTCGGGCCTATCGTATTTATCATTGACGATGATATGCTAAAGATTCAGCACTCCGCTTCACGCGCAGGCCAACCGAACATCAAGAATGCTCGATCGGCAAGAGATAGCATAATATCTCGTGGTCAAATGTTGCTAGATGAGCTATTGTCATCAAATCACGATAAGAGAGTTGCGGCAGCGATATCTTCGATGCAGAATAAGCTAATCGAAGATGTAGATATTATTCAACTAGGCTTGGAAAATACTTACTGCGATATGCTTTGTGACGCATACGCCGGTGAGCTTTCAGTAATCGCTCTAGCAGCAATGCGTGCATATTCCATCGGCATCAGCCAATATCTTGCGCAATTTCCGGACTGGGTTCGATTTACGGAGAATGCCGCCTCAATCGAATTGACCGAGCATGATAGAAAAGAGATACATCGATCGGGACAAAATCTTCTAAATGAACTGTCGAAGCCGAACCGACTGATAGACCCAGAAGTACCGAAGTCTATCAAACTTGTGTTAGAGGCTTATGGAGATGGCAAAAAGGCCAGTAAGAGGACTGCATTTGCCGTAATTCGGACGATCGAAAACTTCGTTTCATCAATTGTTGGAATATTTGGCGATTCGATCCAAGGGGCTAAGAGGCTGTCTCGAAACGGCGGCGTAATGATAGTGGACGATCGAGCTCCGGTATGATTCCAGAGGGTTGCGACACCTGATCTGGAAGAACCGATGTGGAA
>NZ_BMDW01000053.1 GCF_014636175.1 Sphingomonas psychrolutea
GAAAACACCATCCGTTCCGCAACAGCCTTCCTCTACGCTGCCGCCGCCCTCGTTATCCTCCGACGCCTCGCTCGTTACGCTTGAGATTCAAGACGGGCTCTAAGGCGAGCGCATCCTCCACGTCGACGCCGAGATAGCGGACCGTGTTCTCAATTTTGGTGTGTCCGAGCAAAATCTGCACCGCTCGCAAGTTGCCGGTTGCCTTGTAGATTATTGAGGCCTTTGTTCGCCGCAGCGAGTGAGTTCCGTACTCCTCGCGGCGCAGCCCGGTGCCGACAACCCACTCGTCAACCAACCGGGCATATTGTCGAGTGCTTAGGTGGCTCGCGCGGTCGACGCGGCTGGGGAATACGTAGTCATCCACCGTGCCGCCGCGCCGCTCTAGCCAGGCCAGCAAGCTTGCCCGCGCGTTGCCCATCAATTCGAATTGGACTGGTTTGCCCGTCTTGCGCTGAGTGACGATTGCCCGATGACGGATCTGGCCGCCAATCACCAAATCGCCTATTTTTACCGCGACGATGTCGCACCCACGCAATTTGCTATCGACCGCCAAGTCAAACAGGGCGCGATCGCGCATACGGCGGTTTTGATCGAGAAAGAAGCGGACGGCCCACACCTGTCTCGGCTTTAGCGCACGCTTCGCGCCGACCTTTCGTCCGGCGTTCCACGCCCGGCGGTCCGCAACACCCGGATCGAATTCTAACATTCCCATGATCGTTCTCCTGCGGCCATTGTGGCCGTTCGGAAAACGCGGGGCGGCACGACGCGAGACCACCTGGAGCGGCCCTTCCGCTTTCGCCCATAGCACGAAGCCGCTGCGCGGCAGTGGAGTTTGCGGTGAGGTAGCGCGCGTGCGCTGAGGTTTGGTCCCGCGGAGGCGGTGGCGGACGATGGAGTTCCTTC
>NZ_BMDW01000054.1 GCF_014636175.1 Sphingomonas psychrolutea
CCATGACCAGCGCATCGGTGACGAGCTGCGCCGTCATCGTGTCGCTCATCGACCAGCCCACGACGCGCCTCGAGAACAGGTCGATCACCGCGGCCGCGTACAGCCATCCTTCGGCAGTCCAGATGTAGGTGAAGTCGGCCACCCACTTCTGGTTCGGCGCCTCCGCGCTGAACTGTCGATCGAGCACGTTGCTTGCGATCACCGAGCGTTCGCCATGATCCTTGGGCAGACCGCGACGCCGCGGTCGCGCCATCAGACCGTGCACACGCATCAACCGTTCGACACGATGCAGGCCACATGAAAGGCCTTCGGCCAAGAGATCGTGCCAGACGCGACGCGCGCCATAGGTTCGGTAGCTGGAGATGAAGCTGGCGCGGATCTTTCCTGCATACACTTCGTCGCTGCGCGACCGGGCACTTGGCGCCCGCACAAGCCAGGCGTGGAAACCACTGCGCGAGACATCGAGCGCCCCACAAAGCCACGATACCGGCCAGATCCCTCGATGCTTTGCGATGAACCCGAACTTCATATCGAGTCCCTGGCAAAGTAGGCCGCGGCTTTTTTTAATATGTCACGTTCGGCCTTCATCCTGGCCAACTCGCGGCGCAGCCGCTCAATCTCCTGCTGCTCGGGCTTCATCTGACCGTTGCCCGGGAATGCCGACTGGGGATCAGCTTCCGCTTCGCGGACCCATTTGCGCAGCACGTTCTCGTGCAGGTCCAGGTCCCGCGCGGCCTGCGCTACCGCCACGCCCCGATCTCGGACCAACTTCACTGCCTCGAGCTTGAACTCTCGGCTGAACTTCCGTCGTTGCATTTACACCCTCCGGTTCCGAAAACACCTTATCTTGGTGTCCACGAAACCGGCAGCAGCTCA
>NZ_BMDW01000055.1 GCF_014636175.1 Sphingomonas psychrolutea
AGAGGCTGTCTCGAAACGGCGGCGTAATGATAGTGGACGATCGAGCTCCGGTATGATTCCAGAGGGTTGCGACACCTGATCTGGAAGAACCGATGTGGAACCCGACCGCCCGCGTGGAGCATAGCCGCGCGCACCTTCGCTATGGAAGTGATCTTACAGACGCGGAGTGGCGATTAATCGAGCCATATCTGCCACCGCCTCGACACCGGGGTCGGCGGCGGCGCTGGTCCATGCGTCAGGTCATCGAGGCGATTTTCTACGTGCTGCGGTCGGGTTGCCCATGGCGGCTTCTGCCCGACAGTTTTCCGCCGTGGCGCACGGTATATCGTTGGTTTTCGGAGTTTCGCGATCGTCACATTTTCGAGAGCATCAACCATCACCTCGTCCAGCTCGACCGGGTTCGCAGCGGTCGGGAGCCGTGCCCGTCTGCGGGAGTTATCGACAGCCAGAGCGTGAAGACGACCGAAGCCGGTGGGCCACGCGGCTACGACGCCGGCAAGAAGGTGATGGGGCGCAAGCGCCACGCCATGGTCGATACCGACGGACGCGCGCTCGAACTGCTGGTCCATCCCGCCGATGTCCAGGACCGCGATGGCGCGGTGCCCTTGCTCAAGCAATCGCGCCGCCGGCATCCCTTTGTCGAACATGCCTTCGCCGACAGCGCATACAATAGCGAACGCGTCGCCAATGCCACCTCGATCACCATCGAGATCGTTCGTAAGTTCGCAGATCAGACCGGGTTCGTCGTTCACCCCCGCCGATGGGTCGTCGAACGCACCTTCGCATGGATCAACCGAAACAGACGCC
>NZ_BMDW01000056.1 GCF_014636175.1 Sphingomonas psychrolutea
AGATGGGCACCGGCGCGTCGGATTGCGGCGCGCACCGCCGGGCCTTTGTGACTGCCCAGATTGTCCATGATGACGATGTCGCCGGGGCTGAGCGTGGGCGCGAGGAACTGCTCGACATAGGCGGTGAAGCTTGCGCCGTTGATCGGGCCGTCGAGTACGAGCGGAGCATCGATCCGGTCGTGACGCAGCGCGGCCAGGAAGGTCAGCGTTTGCCAGTGACCATGCGGCACCTTGTCGATGAGCTTGTGCCCACGTGGTGCCCAGCCGCGCAGCCTGGTCATGTTGGTCTTCGCCCAGGTTTCGTCGAGGAACACCAGGCGGCGTGGATCAAGCCGACCTTGATGCTGCCTCCAGCGCTCGCGCTTGCGTGCCACGTCGCGCCGATCCTGCTCGGTGGCGAACAGCGTTTTTTTTGAAGGTGACCCCGCTCTCGCGCACGATCCGCCACACCGACCCGTAGCTCGTCACCACACCGCGCTCGCGCAGTTCGATCACCAACGCGCGCAGCGTCAGATCGGGAACCGCCGCCAGCCGCGCCAGCAACCACTCCCGCTCCCCCGCCAAAGAGCGTGGCTGCTGCCGGCCCGACGGCCGTGCCGCCGCCGTCCCCGTCGCACGCAAACGCTGCGACCACTTGACCGCGCTCGCTACGCTCACCCCGAACAATGCCGCCGTCGCCCGGCAACTGCGTCCTGACAGCACCGATGCTGCCACACGC
>NZ_BMDW01000057.1 GCF_014636175.1 Sphingomonas psychrolutea
CCTGGAAACGCATCGGCACCTTGCTCGACGCTTTCCCGCCTCAGGAATGCGCCAACTATCTCAGAAACTCCGGCTACGCTTCAACATAAATGGATCAGACTCTAGGCAAACGCCGAAAATCCGGCGAATATTGTTGAAGCATGATGACCGACTGGCCCCGGCCCTCCGGAAATAAGTACGTAGTACCCTTTGAGCAAAACACTACGGCCGACACCCTTTGTTGCGAGTGGTACGCAGGAATTCAGTATGCGCTTGGGGTGAGATCGGGTGCCCGCGGTCTCGTTGGGATGCTTTTGCTATATATCCCGATCTGAAAAATTCCTGAATTTCCGCTTCACCTGAATGATCTTTTCAGGCGCCAACCAACCGCGGCGTTGCCCTGAATGCCGTAGTAACGGCTCAACGCTACGGACTTGGTCCAGACGGTTGCGGCTGAGGCCGCAGCCTCGGGCTTGCATCAGGTCGGCAGGGCTTCGAGGTGAGTTGCTGCCGGTCCCATGGACACCAAGTTAGACTACATGAGCCTGCTTCTCGAAGTCCATGGGGCTGAGAGGCTGTCTCGAAACGGCGGCGTAATGATAGTGGACGATCGAGCTCCGGTATGATTCCAGAGGGTTGCGACACCTGATCTGGAAGAACCGATGTGGAACCCGA
>NZ_BMDW01000058.1 GCF_014636175.1 Sphingomonas psychrolutea
CAGTTCGTCGTGCGATACACAGGTGCGGCAGGTTTGGGCATCACGCCCATCTATCCCACTCGATTCCCTACGTGAATCCCCAACGTCAGTTTTGCAACAAAGCCTCGGCGATCGAGCATTGCCGAACCGCCGTAATGGGCGGTCACACTGAGGCCTGCACCGATTGCGGGCACTGGCGGGTCGCCTACAATAGCTGTCGCAACCGGCACTGCCCGCGGTGCCAGGGTGCCGCCGCGCGCACCTGGCTTGCCGAGCGCGAGGCCGACCTGGGGCGACCGACGACTACAAATCCGTCAGGTCAGCGACCACTCCAACCCGTCTAAATCCGAAATCCCCATAGTCATTGCTCGGGGCCCGCGGGTTCGGGCCTCCCAGACTTTCGTACGCCTGCCGGCGCCCGAAACTCTTCAGGGAAGCGGAACGGCACCTTTTCGACTGACAGTGCCCATGGGTGGTGGTTCGAAGTGAGCTGCTGCCGGTTTCGTGGACACCAAGATAAGGTGTTTTCGGAACCGGAGGGTGTAAATGCAACGACGGAAGTTCAGCCGAGAGTTCAAGCTCGAGG